>DGYK01000011.1:131430-131762 GCA_002398365.1 Flammeovirgaceae bacterium UBA5008 | reverse complement strand
TCTTCTTCGGATTTTCGGCTTCTCCGTATTAATGCGAAATGAATTTATGATCACCTTTAAGATTCAAATCCATTTGAATAACACTTCGAACCTAAGCTAAATAATAAGTGGCGGCTACCAAGAATTAGTAGATGACGGGAATAAAATTGAGATTGGTGGGATATGAATGAAAATTGGCTAATATTAAACACCTTTTAAGGATGTAGTGGATGTTTAATGACTTTCCAAAAACCCCAAAAGTAAATTATATTGGTTAGTATATTGATTACATTATGGAGAAACCAAATCTTAAGTCCAATTTGACTGAATAGTAAGCTCTGAAAAAAAAAGGT
>DGYK01000011.1:130654-131201 GCA_002398365.1 Flammeovirgaceae bacterium UBA5008 | reverse complement strand
CAAAAGCAATAAAAAAAAATACCGATTAATATAACTAATGATGATGATTGCCTAGATGGCGCTTGCCTTTCTATAATCTGGAGAATTCCGAAACTAGAAATAAACGAAACAAGCATTTGACTAGTAGTTTCAAAAATAGTGATGCCCTTAGGAAATTGGAGGCTAATTATCCATAAAGGAACTATCAGAATCCATACTTTCAAAGATTTATCTCGCAAGATATTTAACGATACGAAATTGATCGTAAACCCAATTAGAAAACAAGACTCAATTAGGTCGTAGATATATCGCAATAAGACATTAGTTGAGGCGTCTTTTTGTAAATACAAATACCAACCTGACAGGTCGGTTACAAGACCAATTCCCAAGAAAATGATAAAGAATTTTATGGGAGAACTATGATCATTAAATCTTACTAGCCCAAGAATAAGCGGGAATAAAACCGATAAAGTCGAGGCAACTTGTAAGAGATAAAATTCATTGATATTCATCTCATATAAAGATACTAACTTAATTAAAATAATAGGAGCTATCTATTGTTTATCAG
>DGYK01000011.1:127174-130471 GCA_002398365.1 Flammeovirgaceae bacterium UBA5008 | reverse complement strand
CTATTGTTTATCAATCATGTTAAAAATTAATTGGAGGTGGTGGTGGCCATGATTGCTCAAGAATCCATACTTTTTCGCTTGGCAAGCTTATAGATGGCACTATATTTCTTCCAACCCGGTCAACCCCAAATAATACAACTCTGATTCGATTTGAATCAAAATATTTTTTGTCAGAGTTATCATACCCAAAAAAATAGCGAACAGCAACTAACCCAGGGTTATTATCTATAAAATCTACAATTTCATTATTCACTCGATTCTCAAAGAAACTACATGGATAGTTATTATAGGGAAATTTGAAGTAGTCACTTGGCACCTTGTTAATTTGCTGTAAAACCAACGACTTTTTAATCTCCACATCAGCGCCAATTGGAAATGGATCAACCGTTAACATCTTAATAACGTCATCTTCGGATGGCTGGGCATAAGGATATTTAAATGTTTGTGATGATCTTTTTAAGACCTCTTGCTTAGGCTCAAGAGGTACGTTACCGAAATCAAATTCACCATCCTCAAATGCGAGATAAAAATCCGTTGAAGTCCTACATAACCATGACATACTGCCTTGAATAGGGGAAATCCTAGGAGGTCTAATGGTATCTGGTTCTATTGTGCCACCTATAGCTTCTTGTGTGGCAATTTTAAATAACTCCTTTTGTGTTAAGAATCCTAAAATCAATTTAACGGCCTTTTCAAAATCTATTCTATAATTCTCAATAGTAGCAGATGCTTGGAAATTCTGTTTTTCGTCATTCTTCATATTATTCTGGTTTTGTTTTGTAAACATTATATAACAAACTGAAAATCTCCCTTGCTTTTCCGACTTAATCCTACCACCCTCGTCAACTGATACTGCGCTTCCTTCGGTGAAGAAATTGTAATCGAATACGAACTTCCGGGTGTGCCTTGCACAAACCAATGAACAATGTATTCTTGTCCTTCCTCCAGCTCCATTGTTACCGAGTCACTGTTTTGCATAATCAGTTTGTTATCCAAATACAGCCACAACTCGCCACTGGCTATAAAGGTTGATGCTATCAATTTGGCCATGCTTCTCATTTCAATTTCACATCTAAAATAGATGCACAACCCTTTAGTAAAAACTACCAACCTGCCAATGGCTACTTTGAAACAGAGAGCGGTGCAGATGGAAAAGAATATGGCCTACACCTTTTTCAACTGCCTCAGAAATTCATCCTTTCTTCTTCGAGAAACATCAATCTGTGAACCATCTTTCATCTTCACCATGCCGCCTTCGCCCTTCACATATTCTGTTACATAGTCCATATTGATTAAATGTGAATTATGCACCCGGAAAAAATGATAATCCAACAGCATTTGTTCACATTCCTTCAGTGTTTTAGACACTACCACTTTCCGTTTATCCAATGTGAAAAAAGTAGTATAGGTATTATCTGATTCGCAGCGAACAATATCTTTGATGGCCACAAAAATAAAACCGGTAAGTGTGGGTAATGCTACCTTGGACTGGTTGGCTTGTGGCGCCTGCAAATTAGCCAGCAGGTTTCGAATATGCATACCACTGTCCTGCGTAGAACGCTTTTGTTTGAATTTATTCAGCGCTTCGGTCAGCTGTTCTTCAACCAGTGGTTTCAATAAATAATCAATGGCTGACAGGCGAAAAGCGCGCACGGCATACTCTTCAAATGAGGTTGTAAAAATAATTTCGAATGGAATGGAGGAGAGAGAACTCAGTAAATCAAATGACGTATAGGGTGGTAACATGACATCCAAAAACACCAGATCGGGTGCATGCTTATCAAGCATCATTTTGGCTTCGCCCACACTGGAAGCAACTCCTTCTATTTGAAACTCTGGAAATGAATTCAATAAGCTAACCAGTCGCTGTTGCTGGTGTAACTCATCTTCAATAATCAGCGTTAGGTACTTGATCATGCTTTAGTCTTCAAAGGGTAATAAAAGAGTGACGCGTTTTCCTTCCTTTTCGTGTTGATCATTCACAATTTCATCGAGTTTATATTGCGCCCTCACCTGGTACAGTTGATTAACTACTTGCAATCGTTCGTGGATGAGTGCCATACCCATTGATGTCTTTTTTACCGTATTGGAAAGATCATAACTTTCTTTCAATCCACCTTCTCTCCCATTGTCTTCAATGATACAGGTGAGCATATTTTCACTGCGCTTTATGACGATGTTTATTCTTCCATTTTTACCACGATTGTTTAACCCATGCCAGATCGAATTCTCTACAAAAGGCTGAATCAGTAAGGGAGGCACCTGCACAGCTTGCGTATCTAAACCTAATTCCGTTGTAATTTCAAATTGAAAAGCATGTTCCATTCGTAATTGCTCCAGTTGCATATACAATTTAAGTGCCTCCAAATCATCTTCTAAAGGAATCATTCGGTATGATGACGTCTCCAAGACATGTCGAATCAATTGCGAAAATTTCACCAGATACTCTCCCGCCTTGGGCACATCATTGCCATGCATGTAATGGTGAATGGAGTTGAGACAATTAAATATAAAATGAGGATTGATCTGTGCCCGCAGTGCCTTTAACTCTAACTCTGACTTATTGAAGTTGAATTCTGCTTCCTTTTGTTTAAAGATTGATTCTCGCTTAGCGCGATAAAATATAAATACAATAAAAGAGAAAGCGACTACTACTGGTATGAGGGCAAAAAGCAGTGTACGTTGAATCTGATCCTCTTCGCGATTGAGCAACGATTCCAAATCCGAAGCTGCGTCCTGAACTGGTAGAGACTGAAGTGTCAAGTAGATGTAATCAACCGCCAGCATAGGCAGTTTCTCTGCAACTTGTAAGCCTGTTGGTACGCCAATATCCATAAACAGAACTAAAAGATAATAAGTTTATAGGTTCAGCGCAATTAGAGTACAATCTTTTTGTTGACATACAGATTAGATTTTTCACCGTGAGGTATTCTTCTTAGAAATTGGATTACCATCGTTGATCCAGAAAATAAGTCACTTTAAATAGAGAGGTTGACCAGAATAGGCTCATCCATTGAACTATGCCATTTTACACATAGCCTTGAATTGACTTATTTGCATTGAATATTCACTTTTTTAACACCGAAATTGACTATCTTCCATCCGGTCATCAATCAGTAATTATTCCGTATCTCAATTAAAGTACCATACCCATGATTGTCAATGACTTCAACGTAACAGGTCTTACCAACGAGCAAGTCATTGCCTCTCGTAAAAAGTTCGGCGTCAATCAACTAAATTATAAAAAAGAGAATACACTTATCGATACGATTAAACGTGTGGCGACTGAGCCCGCCA
>DGYK01000011.1:13921-127044 GCA_002398365.1 Flammeovirgaceae bacterium UBA5008 | reverse complement strand
GACTGAGCCCATGATGATTCTTTTACTGGTAGCCGCGTCCATCTACTTTGTCAGTGGTAAAACAGGAGATGCCATTTTTTTGCTGGCCGCAATCGTTTTTCAAACATCGATTTCATTATATCAATATTCACGAAGTAAAAACGCCTTGGAAAAGCTGAAGGATTTTGCACAGCCGAAATGCAAAGTCATCCGCGAGAGTGTGATCACAGAAATCAAAAGCGAGGATTTAGTGGTGGGCGACAGTATGATGGTTGAAGAGGGCACTTCCATTACTGCAGATGGACTCATTGTTTATTCCAATGACTTTTCGGTTAATGAATCTATTCTTACAGGCGAATCTCTTCCTGTTTTCAAAGATCTTGACACGGAAGATAAATCGATATTTAGCGGAACCACCGTAGCGAGTGGTTTGGCTATCGCAATGATCACTGCCGTTGGCAACAGTACCAAGCTGGGAAAAATCGGAACCAGTTTGGAAGGTATCGCTGAAGAAAAGACTCCACTGGAAACACAAATCGCCAATTTTGTCAAGAAGATGGCGATTGCAGGTGCAGTAGTCTTCGCTATTGTATGGGCACTAAATTATTGGCACACCAAGAATATCCTACAAAGCTTATTGCAATCACTCACCCTAGCGATGAGTATTCTACCAGAAGAAATACCGGTAGCCTTCACCACCTTCATGGCACTGGGCGCCTGGCGATTGATGAAAATGGGTATTGTAGTCAAACAAATGAAGACAGTGGAAACGTTGGGAAGTGCGACTGTCATCTGCACCGACAAAACAGGAACGATCACCGAGAATAAAATGAGCTTAGCTAAATTATTTGTTCTCACTACGAATAAAATAATTCAACCCGAAGGTGAACTTTCCGATGAAGAACGAGAGTTAATTACTTACGCCATGTTGGCGAGTGAACCTATTCCATTTGATCCGATGGAAATGGCATTGCATCAAGCATACCAAGCGATCACAAAACAGGATCAACGCCCCCAATATAAACTCACCCACGAGTATCCGTTGAGTGGTAAACCGCCTATGATGACGCATGTATTTAAAAATGCGAAAGGTGATGCCATCATTGCAGCCAAAGGAGCACCGGAAGCGCTCATGCATGTTTCGTCTCTTTCTGAAACAGAAAAAAAACAGATGAATGAAGCCATTCGTTTGCTTACAGCAGATGGTCTTCGCGTATTAGCGGTAGGTGTGTCTGATTTTAAAGGCACCGAGTATCCGATTAACCAGCAAGATTTGCCTTTTCAGCTAAAAGGAATTGTTGCCTTTTACGATCCACCTAAAAAGAATATTCAAAAAGTGCTCCATGATTTTTATGCGGCCGGAATAGCGGTAAAAATCATCACCGGTGATAATACCGCCACCACCATGGCAATCGCGAAACAAATTGGAATGCGGGGCTATGGGAAAACCATGACGGGCGATGAATTCATGCAACTGCCCGAAGAAGAAGTAAATGATCGGGTGATGAACACCACATTGTTTACGCGCATGTTTCCGGAAGCTAAACTTAAAATTATTAACGCATTAAAATCCAATCAGCAAATCGTAGCCATGACGGGCGATGGCGTAAATGACGGGCCTGCATTAAAAGCTGCGCATATTGGTATTGCGATGGGAAAGAAAGGAACTGAAATAGCAAAGCAGGCTGCATCTCTGATTTTGCTGGAAGATGATTTATCAAAAATGGTTGATGCCATTGCCATGGGTCGGAAGATTTATGCGAATCTGAAAAAAGCGATTCAATATATTATCAGCATCCATATTCCCATCTTACTAACCGTATTTATTCCATTGGCTCTCGGGTGGATCTATCCTACGATCTTCTCACCCGTGCACATCATCTTTTTAGAGATCATCATGGGACCCACTTGTTCAATCATTTATGAAAATGAACCGATGGAAAAGAATACTATGCAGCAAAAGCCAAAGCCCTTAACTACTACTTTTTTTAATTGGAAAGAGTTATCTCTTAGTATTCTGCAGGGCTTAGTCATCACAGTGGGAACCTTATTCATCTATCAGTATTCAGTCAGCAACGGTTTCAATGAATCCTACACGCGGACCATGACCTTCACCGTTTTAATTACAGCTAACATTTTCCTGACATTAATCAATCGTTCGTTTTATTATTCAGTCTTGACCACCCTACGTTACAAGAACAATTTGGTCTTTATGATTATTGGAATTACTGTCATGCTTCTGGTATTGATTCTCTCGATTGATCCGATAACTGCTTTTTTTGAATTTGAGCATTTAACTATCAATGCGTTGATGCTATGCATTACCACCGGTTTTATTACAGTGGTTTGGTTCGAAATCGCCAAGTGGGTAAAACGATCGATAAGTGAAAGGAAAGTAGCTAAGCTTCGTAATTAGCCCATAGCTACTACAGCACCATATTTTGGGTAACCAGCTTTTTTTAAAAAGAATATTTTTCATCGGCTTTACATGAGGCAAGCCAAGATCTGAACGTCACTGTTAATTTGGAGGTTATGAACTTCTTCCAAAATCATCCTGCACACGCACGATGTCGTTTTCATCGGAAGGATGTTGTAAATCTGTATGGCACCAGATCTCTGCGATCATCCCCCAACCGCCTGGTAAACCCACCAACCGATGGCGTTGACCTTGTTTTAATTGAATGATCTCGCCAATTGTGAAGGTGTGCAGTGGCCCTTCACTATCGGTGTCGCTCGTAATCACTCCGGCAACACCGGCAATGTGTTTCCATATCTCCGCGCGTCTGTGGTGATATTGCCATGACAAACGCTGACCGGGTGCAACGATCAATATCTTCGGGCTCAGTTTTCCGGAAATAGTCAGGTCTTCTTTTTTCAGGTGTGAAAAATAGAGTTGAATAAACCGATCGGCTTGATTTTCATCAATAACAAAAAATCCACCCCAAGGGCGTGAAAAGTCGTGGGACGCCACCGTCAAATTAACTTCGGTGAGGTAATGCTGCACCGACTTCATCACTTCGTCTTTCGGTGTGGCCGCTGCCAGTGTAACGTTGATCATTTTAATTTTACTTTAGGATCTGATCGCAAAATACGCACCCAATGCTGATAACCCAAAGCTGTCAGGTGCAAACCATCGGTGGCATATTTCGCATCCATCAATCCATCCGTCCCCAGAAATTGGGTATACAAATCGATGAAGTGATAGTTCATCTTCTCGGCATAGCGGGCGAGCTGGGTATTGATGGTGGTAATGTGTGGTCCTTTTCCGCGAAATGCGTTCGGGAAATTCTTGAACGATTCATTGGTGGGCAAGATGCTTTGAATGAACAACTCCGTTTTCGGTGAAGCTGCTTTAATACGCTTGGCGATCGTAAACAAATTTTCAATGATCACTTCATCGGGTGTGTTACGTGAGAGGTCGTTGATACCGATCAATAAAAAAATCTTGGAAGGTTTATGGCGCAATACTTCTTCCAAGCGATTGAGCACACCAAAGGTGACGTCTCCAGAAATACCGCGATTCAGCACCGCGCTATCACCTAATAATTTTTTCCAGTTTCCTCCTTCGGTAATACTGTTGCCGAGCATGACAATGGCTCCGGTTTTCACCGGTTCCGCTTTAAATAGCACAAAGCGTTTTACGTAATGATCGGGCACGTTGGGAAGGGTGTCGTAGGTTCTTGTCTGAGCTGAAAGATGAGGGTTCAAATTGATCATGAAAAGCAAGACAACCAAAAAGCGCAGAAACATAAAACTTGGGCTAAATCTATGTAACAAGGTAGGAATTTTTCTAATAGAATTGTATTACCACTAAGACACAAAGGCACGAAGTGAATTCAGCATCCGCAAAGTTTCACATAAGATCACAAAGAAAACCTTCACGTAACTCAGTGTTTGGGTGCCTTCGTTGTTAACTCTTACTTCTTCAACTCCACTTTTGCCTTCGGGCCTCCGCCAATTTCAATCACCGAAGAACCATACACCCGAATGGTGGACTTGATAAAATCCTCATCGTTGGCTTTGTAAATATTATCGACATACTTCTGTGGATTGCGATCGATGTACGGAAACCAGGTGCTGTGTATTTGCACCATCACGCGATGTCCTTTCTTGAACGTATGTAAAATATCCTGCAACTGTACATTTACATCGGTCACCTCATTGGGCTTAAAGGCTTCCGGTTTTTCATAACTGTTGCGGAAGCGGCCGCGGAATGTTTCATGTCGCACCAACTGTTGGTAGCCGCCCATGATGATATTCGCGGGATTATGTTTGGTGTCATTGGGTTCGTTATCGGGATAAACATCAATCAACTTCACAATAAAATCTGCATCGGTGCCGGTCATACTCACTTTTAATTTTGCCATGATCTCACCGGCCAATGTCACATCTTCTGTCAGTACATCACTTTCAAATGTAATCACATCCGGGCGATGAGCCGCGTGACGTTGATCGTCTGTCATAAATCTGCGGGGTGTAAAAACTAGGCCTTCTGTTTGTGAAGTATAGGGAACCGGTTTCGCAGGGTCGCTGATATATTCAAACACAGCTTCCGCCTTCGTTTGCTGGTTGACGGAGAGTTTACCATTCTCACCAAAGTATAATTTGAAAGGCTGAATTTCGCGAGGGGGCCATTCGCTAAACTGCTTCCATGTCTTCAAACCGCAGTCATACATGTAAGCTTCGGGCAACTTGGGTTGCGCTCCGTCTTTTAGAGTGGCTGTAAAAAATTTGCGTTCAATCTCACGCTGATAGAATGTAGAGATGCTGTCGCCAAAATAAATGTGGTTGACTTGTTGATACCCACGCTCACGCGCCCAATCTCCATGACTCCACGGACCCATCACAATCGTACTGTACGTAGAAGGACTGCTGCTTTCTATTTTCTTGTAAATATTTAAGGGTCCATACAAATCTTCGGCATCATACCAACCGCCCACGGTCATGATGGCGTGCTTCACATTGGTAAGATGTGGCAACAAATTTCGTTTTTGCCAGAACTCATCATAGTTTGGATGATCAATGATTTCCTGCCAGAAGAAATTGTCTTTGTGGTATTTCTCTGTTGCATTTTTTAATGAGCCGATGCGCAAGTTAAAATCGTATCCGTCTTTTGGTTGCTGTGCATAGAAGCGCTGAATTTTATCATCGTACCAGCTCTTGTCGGTAGGGCCATCGTGCTGATAACCAAACACCGCAAACGCAGCCAGGTAACTTTGCAAAAAGGCACCTTGGTGATGGAAGTCGTCAAAGAAAAAATCAGAGATGGGTGCTTGTGGTGAAGATGCTTTGAGAGCCGGATGTGCATCGGGAATGGCGGCTGCGGTATAAAAGCCGGGATATGAAATTCCCCACTGCCCTACCCGACCGTTGTTGCCTTTCACATTTTTGATCAGCCAATCAATGGTATCCCAGGTATCGGAAGCTTCATCAATGGCCGTTTTGTTTTTGCGGTCGTTGCCGGGAATATTGGGAGTCATGTTGTTGAATACACCTTCGCTCATCCAGCGGCCACGTACATCCTGATATACAAAAATGTATCCATCGCGCATCAGGTATTTGGAAGGGCCAAGTGTCCTTTCAAATTTATCTTTTCCATAAGGCTCCACACTGTAGCAGGTGCGCTGCATGAGAATGGGATACACTTTGGTTTTGTCTTTGGGTGTGTAGATGGTTGTAAACAATTTGATGCCATCGCGCATTGGTATTTGCACTTCCGTTTTATCGTAATATTGACGTACATACGCTGAGTCGGTCAGTTGTGCCGAAGCCAACCCAAAACTGCATAGCATCCATAGGCAAACAAAGTACTTCATAATTGTTGGTGATTAAGTGGAATGATTAGAAAAGTAAGAATAACGAATGGTATTGACAAGCCCTGCGCTTTGTAGAGCAATGGCAAAAGGTGTATTTCAGCGGTTGGCTTTCAAAATTTAATCCGGTGGTAATGGATAGCTGATGGAATCGTATTATACTTGCGCCACCTATTCCTACCTGCTATGAAATCAATTTGGATCACCCTCGCGCTTTTTTTATGCACCTCGGGATTGTGGGCACAATCCAAGGAAACCACTATTGCATTTGGCTCATGCGATGATGAAGACGAACCGCAGGAGATGTGGAAAGAAGTGATTGCCCAAAAGCCTAGCGTGTGGATTTGGGGCGGAGACAATGTCTATGCCGATACGCATGATATGATTTTATTGAAAGCCAAATACGATAAGCAAAAATCAAATCCGGATTATCAAAAGCTGATGCGCATGAGTACCATCACGGGTACGTGGGACGACCATGACTATGGTGTGAATGATGGCGGCAAACTGTACAGCAAAAAAAATGACAGCAAAAAATACCTGCTGGACTTTTTGGGAATTGCCGAACCGAGCCCGGTATATGAACATGAAGGCGTGTACCATTCGCTCACCATTGGCAAGGGAAAACAAAAAGTAAAGATCATCAATCTGGATACGCGTTCATTTCGCGATACGGTTATAAAAGTATCGTTTATTGATTCGCTTACAAATAAGAAAATGACGCATTACGAAAAGAACCTGAAAGGTGATGTATTGGGCGAGGCGCAATGGCAATGGCTGACGGATGAATTAAGTGATAGCAGCACTGAATTATTCATCATCAACTCGAGCATTCAGGTAATTTCTGCGGAGCATCGTTTTGAAAAATGGGCCAACTTTCCGGCTGCCCGAAAAAGATTGCTGGAGGTGATTGCTGCATCCAACAAGCGCGTGATCATTGTCAGTGGCGACCGCCACATAGCCGAGTTTTCGAAAATTGAATTACCCGGCATGAAATACCCGTTGATTGATTTTACCTCGAGTGGGATTACGCATACCTGGTCGGAATCGTGGGAGGAAATGAACAAGTATCGTGTTGGTGATTTAGTGATCCAGAAAACGTTTGGTGTTCTTAAAATCAACTGGTCGGGTAAAGCGCCTAAAGTAACCATGCAGGTGCGCGGTTTGGCGAAATCGCCATATGCGGAATATGTATTGGATTTTGATTTGTACCGATAAGGTTTTGTATTCATAAAAAGGAGCCGCACTGATTTCTGGCATTGAGCTGAACTTTGAATGCTTGGTAAGCTTGGTGCTGGCGCGGGCCAAGGATTGAAGTGGAAAGCAAACGCGTGTGAAGAATAGGCCGCTGGCACGCGTGCGCTTGTAACGAAAAGCCTGGTGCCCTTGCGTGGCGCGCCAGCAAGGGCAGGCCCCCAAAAGGAAATTCATCCTGTTGATTACTCGTTGGCGAAACAATAAAATATGTTCATCTTTCGGGTTGATTCATTGCGCATGACCGATCAAAAGAAATATACGCTCACAGTAGGCATCACGCTGGTGATTGCCAATATGATTGGTACCGGTGTTTTTACTTCGCTCGGGTATCAAGTGGAGCCGATTCCTTCGGGCTTTGCCATTTTGGTGCTGTGGGCCGTAGGCGGTGTAGTGGCGCTGTCGGGCGCATTTACCTATGCGGAAATTTCGACTACGTTGCAGAAGTCGGGTGGCGAATACAATTATTTAGGTAAGATTTTTCATCCCGCTTTTGGCTTTGCCGGTGGCTGGATGAGTTTGCTGGTGGGATTTGCCGGGGCCATTTCTGCGGTGGCGCTCGCGATTGGCGAGTACTCTTCTACTTTTTTGGGCATCTCGAATAAGGTGGTGGCCATTGCTGCGATCGTGCTGGTGTCGGCTGTGCATTGGTTTGGAGTAAAAACGGGAGGGCGTGTGCAAAACCTGCTAA
Source organism: Flammeovirgaceae bacterium UBA5008 (assembly GCA_002398365.1). GTDB lineage: Bacteria > Bacteroidota > Bacteroidia > Cytophagales > Cyclobacteriaceae > ELB16-189. Next base: position 119,307 of record DGYK01000011.1, on the reverse strand, counting down.
CCTCGCTCAAGCTTTTATTGATTTTGTTCTTCTGCATTGCTCCGTTTTTTGTGGCGGAAAGCAACACCTCCGGAATTAGCTTTATGCCGAAGGCGGGAGATTTTGATTTGATTTTGAGTGCCAGTTTTGCCGTGTCGCTGGTCTATGTGGTGTATGCGTACACCGGCTGGAATGCAGTGGCTTACATTGCGGGCAATCTGGAAAACCCTACTAAAAATTTACCTCGCTCGCTAATTATCGGTACGCTGACTGTAACGATTGTTTATCTCTCGCTGAACGCCATGTTTTTGTATTCGGCCCCTATGGAAGAGCTGAACGGGAAAAATGACATTGGAAATGTGGTGGCCTTTAAACTGTTTGGCGACAAGGTGGGACTCGTGTTTTCTTCTTTGTTTAGCGTGGCATTACTATCTACGCTGAGTGCCATGACGATTGCCGGACCACGGGTGCTGGAAGCCATGGGCGATGACTACCCACGCCTGAAAGTAATGGCTACGAAGAATAAGTTTGATATGCCTTACCTGGCGATATTGGTGCAGGCAGGATGGTCGATCTTTTTAGTGCTGGTGAGTTCCTTTAAGGAGATCATTCAATATATCTCTATCAGCTTGTCGATTTTTTCGATGGCCACGGTGTTGGGTATTTTTGTTTTGCGCAGAAAATACCCAAAAGAGAAAAGACCTTTTCAAATACCGTTTTACCCGTTGCCTCCTATTCTGTTCACCGTGTGTACCTGCTGGATGATTTACTATGTAACGGTGAATGATCCGAAAATCATTCTGTATTCGCTCGGCACGGTGGTTCCGGGAATAATCATTTATTTTGTGGTTTCTAAAAAGTAATTATTGTGAAAAAAATCCTTTTTGTCATTGTCGTTGGTGTAAGTTTCATCTGGTCGTGTGGTAGTCCAAAAGAGAACACAGAAGAATCGGGAAAAGATTCTGTCGTTGAAAAAGTCGATACGCTAGCGGAAGTTCCTGTCGTGAAAGACAGTGTTGCTGCGCCTGTTGCTGCTATTGAAAAAGACACGGTGCTGGATAATGCGGCTCGCTTTATTGCTGGTTTACCCCAACTATCGGAAAGCTCTTTCAAAAAACTGGAGGAAGATAAATATTGGAAGGAGTATCAGGCATCGATGGATGGCAACTGGAAAAAAATGTATGATACGCGCCTGAGTAAAATGAAGGCGTGGGAGGAAAACACCTTCTCAAAATCGATTCATGATTCACTAACGTTATTTTATCCGTTTTCAGGACCGGATTTTTTGCATGCGTTCTTTTTATTTCCAAGAGCTAAAACCTATGTGTTGGCTGCACTTGAACCGATTCGTGAAGTGGTGCCATTGGATACTATCTCCGAAAAGAACCGCGATGCTTTTTTAGATAGTTTGGGTGTATCGCTACGCGATATTTTTAATAAAAGCTATTTCATCACCACGCACATGGAGAAAGACCTGAAGCAAGTGAAGGGCGTGTTGCCTCCGCTCTATTTCTTCATTGAGCGATCTGGCCATGAATTGCTAAGTCAGAAATTCATCACGTTGGACGATGCCGGTAACGAAGTAGAAATTAAAGGAAGTCAGATTCATTGGAAGAAGACACCTGCTGTCAAGTTGGTTTTCAGAGACCGGACCACGCAGGAAGTAAAGACGTTGTATTATTTCTCGGTGAGCATTTCCAATGGAGGGTTGAAAGAACGACCTAACTTCATTGCGTTTGTAAAAAATCGTGCGCCTTTCAATACGTTTGTGAAGTCTGCCTCGTACCTGATGCACAAAGACGTGTTTACTGAAATCAAAAAGTTAATTATCGCAAACAGTAATCATGTATTTCAGGATGATACGGGCATCCCGTACAAGAATTTTAAAAACAAGCTCGAATGGTCGGGTACGTTTTATGGAGAATACATTAAGCCTGTCAAAGATTTCAGTTCAGAGTTGTATCAGGCAGATTTGGATTCAGCCTATAAAGCGGGTGGCAAAAAAGACTTGCCTTTTTCGCTGGGCTACCATTGGAGCACGAAAAAGCAGAACTACATGTTATTCAGCAAAGCCAAGTTGAATACGAACAAATAAATGGTGATTGGTTCCACCTGAAAATCGATTTTCAGGTGGCTCCTACGGAGCCAATTTTAACCGGATTGTTTTTCTATAAACAGGATGCTCCTATGGAGCTATTACCAAGTGACATGAACTTCAACTAAACTTAGTATTGAACGCCTTAGCCCCAGCGGGGCAGCCTGCCTATAGTATATGTTTATGGATACGTGTAGGACTCCAGAGGAGTCTCCTGAAAAGATGCATTATATAGGTGGCTCCTACGGAGCCAATTTTTAACCGAATTGTTTTTCTATAAACAGGATGCTCCTATGGAGCAAATTCAGTTGCTTTTATATAAGCAAGTCTCTCCTACTGAGCTGATGGGTTACATTAAATCGGGAATTTCTACTTTGAAATCAACACGGCATCGGTAACGAGAAAATTACCATGCTCTAAATCCGATTCATTCAATTTTACCTTTCCTTTGATGCGGATGAATTGATCGGCTTCAAACTTTGCTGTGGGTTTTACCTTAAATGTTATCTCCGCAATTGATTCGGGCCCAGCCGCCCCACAAAAGAAACACTGACTGTACGGATACTTAGATAAGATGATGTAGGCATTTCCTTCCACATCTATTGGCATGTAGTAACCTTCTAACATAATCTCTTTTCCCACCAGTCCTTTGAGCTCATCTGTAAAAACAGGCACTAAGAAATACTCGGCTGCTTTCTCGTTATACTTTGTTTCGAATTTTGTCTTCGCAAAAATGGCCCATCCCTCAGGTTGTGCCCAAGCCATGGTTGAAATCAGAAGCAAGATTCCCGTTGTGATACCCTTCCCTAAATTCTTTTTCATAGCGCTGCGCTTTTATCTATTAATTACCTGCCAATACTTTATGAATGTCTGTGCGATAGGCTTGCCAAGCTGGCAATAATGAGCAAAGCAATCCTAAAAGCACACCACCTACTAATAAAAAGGCTTCTTCTATATACAATTGAAAAGGAGCCAGTCCGGTTTTATCTCCGATAGTTTGAATAAAGACAAACAGCATGAGATGCGCAAGCAATAATCCACCGATGGTTCCTAAAAACGTTAGACTAATTCCTTCCAGCACCATACTACTCCACAACTTAAACCGTGAGGCACCCATGCTGCGCATAATGGCGAGATCATACTTTCTTTCTTTTAACGAATTGTAAAGCGCTATGAAAATACTGAGTGCCGAAATAAAAACGAGCAAATAGGCCAAACCCATTAACACCGTCTTGGCAGACCCTAAAATGGTAAATAACCTTGCCGATTCAAACGCGGGAGAGGCTGCTTGCATATTTGTCTGAGTATTGATCAGCCGTGGCAACTGAATCGCAGCAATCGGATTTTTGTATTTGATCAACAGTGCGGTAATTTCTTTGGTCGAATCTTTTAACTGATAACCGGGAATTAGTTTCAAACTCAGGGGTTGATTCATATTCGACTTTTCTTCTCCTTCTTCATGCACATGCCAAACGCTCGTAATTTGGGTTAAAATCAGATTGTCGATTACACTTCCGGTAGGTTTTAATATGCCCACTACTTTGTACTTGCTTTCTTCATGGGCGTGTCCCTCCTTCGTGAGCCCATGTGCACTTTCAAAAGTACTGCCCATTTGAAGTTTGGAAAGTGCCGCTACATTTGCGCCAAGTGTTACTTCCAGTTCTTCTTTCCACCAATCTCCTGTTTGCAATTCTGCCTGGTACAATTCCGCATACGCCTGCGAAGTGCCGATGATTCGAAAATTCATGTAACTATCACCTAATGCTAAGGGAATGGCATTTTTTACCAAGCGATGATTAGCCAACTTTTCCGCTTCTCGTAAGTTGATGTTTCCGGTAGGAAAATCGATGTGAAAAATATTACACAGAATTAATTGAAGCGGGCTTCCCTTTGCTCCTACCACTAGGTCAATCCCTTTGGTATTGTTGGCTACACGTTCTTCTAATTGGCGGCTTACCACCAATAATAAGGTGATTACCGAAACGCCCAATGACAATAAAAATATATTGAGTGCCGTGTTCAGCGGCTTTGCCTTCAAATAACTCCACACCAAAGAAAAGATGGACATCTTTATGCGCGATTAATTTCAGTGGATTTTAACTCAATCTGACGGTTCAGTCGCTCTTTGAGTCGCTGATCATGCGTGGCCACCAGCAAAGTAGCCCAACTATGGTTGGCGAGCTTTAACAAAAGCGAAATGACCTTCTCACAATTTTTATCATCCAATGCGGATGTAGGCTCATCGGCTAAGATGAGCGCAGGTTTGTTCATCACTGCTCGGGCGATGGCAACGCGTTGCGCTTGTCCCACACTTAGTTCGGTCACTTTTGAATTCAACTTATCTGCCAATCCTAACTCTTCTAAAATTTCAACCGCTCGTTGCGGGTCAGCCGGATTGCCGGCAAAAAAAGAAGCTGCCAACAAGTTTTGCTTGACCGTAAGTGTATTGATGAGGTGATTCTTCTGAAAAATAAAACCCATCTTTTTGCCCCGAAACTGATCCAGTTGCACAGCTGATAATGCTGCGATATTTACTCCATCCAGTTCTATCTTCCCTTTTTGTGACTGCAGCAATCCGCCTATTAAATGCAATAGAGTTGTCTTTCCTCCACCGGATTCACCCAGCAGCAAACTATGCTCGCCTGCCTGAATATCAAAATCAGGAAAGCGCATGGTTGTAATTGCCTTCGAATAAGTATACTGAAGATCTTTTACGCTAACCATGATTTACCTTCTGAATGAGTGTGGATTTTACCTGCCACAGTAGGATAAAACCAATTACAAAAAACGAAGCAATGGACAAGGCACCGTTTCGCATACTGCCGGTGAGGTGCTCTGCCAATCCATAACTAAATGTGCCGGCTACAATGGATAAATTGAACGTACAATCGAAGAAACTGAAGTACGAGGCGTAGTCAATAGAGTCTCGCGGGATGAGCTTCGAATAGGTAGCCCTTGACAACGATTGAATACCTCCCATCACCAATCCCACGGCAGTGGCCAAAAAATAAAATTGCAATTCGGTGGTAGTCAGGTAAGCCGCAAAGCATACCAGAACCCAAAAGCAAATCATTCCCAGTAAAGTAGTGCGGTCGCCTATACGCACGGAAACACGCGCGAAGACTTGCGCTCCGATCGCTGCTACTAATTGAATGATTAAAACAGTGGCTATTAATTTTGAGTCTTCCAGCGCCAGTTCTTTTGATCCAAAAGTAGCAGCCATATACATCACTGTTTGCACACCCATGTTAAAGAAAAAATAGGCTACAATATATTTCTTCAAATCCGGATTGGATTGTAATGCCTTCCACACTTTGGCCAACTCTTCATAGCCTCGAAGGAGTTTTCCGCTGCCTTCATTCTTGCGAATGTTCGGCAATTTCACAAGAGGTATTTGTGCAAACCCGATCCACCAAATTCCTACCATTAAAAATGAAAATCGGGTAGCTGCTCCTTCGGAATCGAAAAGAAACAGCTTGTGATTCATGATCATCACCAGATTCACAATTAACAAAACAACTCCACCATAATACCCCCACGAATATCCTTTCGCGCTTACGCGATTGAATTGGTCCTGGCTAACGATTTCCGGAAGGAACGCATCGTAAAAGACTAAACTCCCCGAATAGCCGATGCTAGCTAAGATGACGCAGAGGATACCCCACTCTAATGTGTTGGCTTGAAAGAAATACATTCCCATACAAGCCAATCCACCCAGATAACAGAAGAATCGCATGAAAGCCTTCTTATTCCCAACATAATCGGCAACCCCTGACAACAAGGGTAACAGAGGCGTGATAATCAGAAATGAAAAAGAAAGAGCATAGGAATACAAAACTGAGTTGGTGATCGTGAACCCCAGAAATTGCACCTGATCACTTCCCGATTCGGAAGTTGTGACCGCCTGATAATAAACCGGGAAAAGGGCGCTGGTGATTACTAGTGAATAAACCGAGTTGGCCCAGTCGTACATGCACCAGGCATTTTCAGTTTTGGGATTATTGAGTGCGAGGGTCTGATTTGTCATAAAAGAAAAAGCCTTCCAATGTTAGTGGAAGGCTTTTGATAATCATTAGTACGAATCAGTTCTTTTTTGCACCTGCATTGTCTGCAGCTGTGTAGAGAACCTTTCTAGCGTTACCTTTCCGAAGTTCGGTTTCAACATCGGCAATAATGCCTCGCTTAGCATCCTTGTCGCCTTTGATAGCGATGGTAAGTTGCTCACGCTCAGCTTCTGCCAGCTTCGACTTTTCTTCGTTTACCCAGCGAATGATATCTTCTGTGCTGATGAATGCATCATTGGCTTGAATTTTCTCTTCTGTACCAAACTTGGCTTCAGTAGGTTGACCAATATAGAGATTGGCCACCAACGTTTTGCGTTCCAGCTTACGAAGCTGAGCCGCTTTCGGAATTTGTTGCTTTACCTCGATGGATGATTTGCGCATTTCTGTTGTCACCATGAAAAAGAACAACAACATGAAAACCACATCGGGCATAGAGGAAGTTGGAATCTCCTGCTTAACCTCTGCTTTCTTCTTAAATTTTGACATAGTCCGAAATGTTTAGTTACCTACCTTAGTTGGTTCAGCAATAGAGATATTCATTGGGTAATCCTTTTTGCCGCGTTCGTAGATGGCCTTCTTTTCAGGATCAGCCAATTGTGAGGCTGCCTCGCGGAACTCCTTGTTCGTTACCCCTGCCTGTTCGGCATAGATATCATAATAAGCTCCCTGAATGATGTCCAATATTTCTACAAATCGTTTATGGCTCGTACCTCTATCTGTTTTGAACGAAACGATTGCCTTCTCAGGACTTTCTGAGCTAGCCGGATCAACACCTTTGTTCTTTACGAACTTGATGATCATCTCTTTTAGGCCGCTCACATCTTCCATCGGCTCACCTTCCACCAATAATGCATCGGAGGAGTTAACCTGAATTTTGAAGATGTTCTTCTCCTGCATTTTCACCTCCTCATTTTTATTGGGGTCCGGTGGCGGAGGTAAACCGATGCTCAATCCCTTGTCGTTATTGATCGTTGTCGTCACCAAGAAGAAGGTTAACAACAAGAATGCAATATCGGCCATGGAAGCATTCGGAATCTCTGGTGTCGATCTTGCCATTTTTTAAAAAGTTTAACCTGTAATAATGTCCTTAATCAATGAGTAGATGGCTAACACCGCGGAAGTAATAAGAACAATATAGAATAGAATTAAACCTGCTCCGATCAACTTTGAACTGGCTGCAGTATGACCAAGGGCCGCTGCTTTTACAGTAACTTCTGAGCCAGATAGTGTATAGGAAATTCCAAAAAGAACAACCAGGCCAACTACACCTATAAGGGACTTAATCAGTTCCTTCGGGTTGCTGATCGCGTGGATCAGCGGCATACCTACACTGGCAACCAATGCTAAACCCATACAGATATAGCAGATGATCAAACCAGGAGATATGAGAGAAATTAATAATCCTGAATTTTCTTCCATACAAATTATTTTTTGTGCTTAACCAAAATATCAATCAATGAGATAGAAGCATCTTCCATTTTGTTTACCAAGCTATCGATTTTAGATACGCAGTAGTTATACAAAACTTGAAGCACCATACCCACGATCAAACCACCTACGGTTGTGATCAAGGCCACTTTCATACCACCCGCAACAACGGAAGGAGAAATATCACCGGCTGCTTCGATCGCATCGAATGCCTGCACCATACCCACAACTGTTCCGAAGAAACCTAACATAGGTCCAAGAGAAATACACAATGAAATCCAGATCAATCCAGATTCTAATCTACCCATTTCAACGCCACCGTAAGAAACGATAGACTTTTCTACCATGTCAATTCCCTCACCTGAACGCATCAAGCCTTGGGTAAAGATTGAAGCCACAGGACCTCTGGTGTTTTTAGTAACATCTTTAGCTGCTTCTACACCACCTTTGGCTAGTGCATCTTCAATTTGAGACAATAACTTTTTGGTGTTCGTAGTAGCCAAGTTAAGCGTAATGATACGCTCGATAGCAATTGCCAAACCAAGGATAAATACGATCAAAATAGGCCACATGAATTCAGCACCACCGGCAATGAATTGCTCTTTTAAAGCTTGATGGAATGAAGTCTCTTCTGCCGGAGCACCTGCATCCGCAGCGGCTTCGGTTACTGAAGATTCAGCAGGAGCAGCTTGAGCAGCGGCTGTGTCCGTTGAAGTGGCCTCTTGAGCCATTGTTTTGGAGGCGCCAAAAGCAAGCACTCCGATGAAAGCAAGAATAGTTACTAATTTTTTCATGGTTTAAGGTTTATGATAAAACTTGAAGTGGCCAAAATTAAAGGTTTTGCCGATTTCTCAACAAGATTTTTGAAAAAAAACTGCATTTCTGTGAAATTTTATTCTGCTTTTGGGTTTAGAATACCAACAAGCCATGGAAGTCACCTGAAATGCCATAAATTATTTGGGCGAAGCGAACGGTGATTAGGGGTAATAAGATAAAGTTCGTGTATAAAATACAAGACTAAAAATGCAAACTATTTGCATTACTCTCAATTGATGATAAATTCTTTCAATTGGAGAGAACGAAGTGCTGGGCTCTTCTTCAATACAATAGGGAATCCTCCTTCGATAAAGCTACTCGGAAATCCTCCTTCGCTGAAGCTACAGAGATAATACTTTCTTCGTTAAAAACCACTTTAGTCTGGAATCCTCCTTCGCTAAAGCTACGGAGGATAAATGCGGAGAGGGCGGGATTCGAACCCGCGATACCCTTTCGAGTATACACACTTTCCAGGCGTGCTCCTTCAACCACTCGGACACCTCTCCAAAAAGGGCCTCAAAGAAATGCATTAATCGTGCTGAATGCAAATGCCCTGGCTAATTAAATGAAATCTATACCGTTATTTCTCCGGCCAACGGAATGGATAGCAACTCTTTGGTCTTTTCCATGCCGTGCTCACCCAATAAGATCATCAGCTTCGCCACTGCAGCCTCGGTAGTCATGTCTTTACCGCTCAACACGCCAATTTCCTTCAGGTGATGGCTGGTTTCATACCTGCCCTGGTCGACCATGCCTCCGGGGCATTGTGAGACATTTAAGATAATAATGCCCTTCCGGATGGCTTCTTTTAAAATTCGAATCAACCATTCGGTGGATGGCGCATTGCCCGCACCGTAAGTTTCAATGATTAATGCTTTTAGTCCGGGGGTTTGCAATATGGATTGTACCGTGGCTTCGGAAATACCGGGAAATAACTTGAGAATAGAAATATGTGTATCAAAACGATTCCTCAGTTTAAATTCCTTTGCGGGATTGACTTTGTGTATAACTGCATAATTATAGTCTATAGCCACGCCTGCTTTGGCCAATGGTGGGTAATTGCCTGATTCAAATGCATCAAAGTGCATGCTTTCCACTTTTTTAGATCGGTTGCCACGCAACAAGGCATCATCAAAATAAAGACAAACTTCCGGCACTATTGCCTTTCCCTCTTTTTTAGCCGAAGCTATTTCTAAGGAAGTGATCAGATTTTCGCGCGCATCCGATCGTGGCTCGCTGATGGGTAATTGCGCCCCCGTAAGTACCACAGGCTTTGCTAAACCTTGCAACATAAAACTAAGTGCCGATGCAGTGAACGACATGGTGTCCGTACCGTGCAACACCACAAAACCATCTTGCTGCTGATAATGATCGAAAATGATTTGCCCGATGGTTTTCCAATGTTCAGGCCCCATATTGGATGAGTCGATGGGCTGCTCGAAAGAAACCACGGTTAAATCCAACAATAAACTGCGCAAGGTTGGCAAATGATGTAAGATCAGCGAGAAATCGAATGGAATCAAAACACCTTGCCCATCGTAGGCCATACCAAATGTACCTCCGGTATAGATGATCATCACCCTTGATTTTGCCTGATCGGGTGAAGCGGTATTAATATTAATCTTCCTGTAGTTCATGCGCTGAGTTTGCTAAACAATCGGTTGGTGTTGGCAGTAGTGATGTGAGCTAGTTCCGGTAAAGTTATTTTTTTTAACTCAACAATCTTCTGTGCGATTAACGGAATATAGGCCGGCTCATTTCGCTTACCGCGATGTGGCACCGGTGCTAGGTACGGGCAATCGGTTTCCAATACAATATTCTCCAACTCAATCGTGGGGATCACTTCATCCATACCGCTTTTCTTAAAAGTCGATACACCACCCAAACCGAGATAAAATCCCATAGCGGTAATTTTCTTAGCTTGCTCGGCCGTGCCGGAAAAGCAGTGAAAGACACCTCTTAGTTTGTTGCTCGTGTGCATCTCCAGCAACTGAATGGTTTGATCAATTGATTCGCGACTGTGTAATACAATTGGTAAATCGTAATGAATGGCCCATCGCACTTGAATGTGAAAAGCTTCTTTCTGTTGTTCCCAAAAAGTTTTATCCCAATACAAATCCGTTCCCATTTCGCCAACGGCAGCAAATTTTCTTTTGGATAGCCATGCTTCCACCTGATACAATTCCTTTTCAAAATCTTTTTTCACCGAACATGGATGTAAGCCCATCATCGGAATACAAAAATCCGGATGTTTGGCTTCCATCTCCAGCATGCCATCAATCGAAGCGTGATCGACATTGGGCATGTAGATAGCCGAAAGGCCAGCCACCTTCGCACGCACGATGGTATCTTCGCGGTCTGCCTTGAATTCCTCATTATAAATATGTGCGTGTGTGTCGATCCAATGATTCATCTTAAGGAAATAAATAATGTGCGAAAATAAGCAGACCGATTACGATAGAAAAGACCGAAGCGAGAGTGACAGCACCGGCTGCAATATCTTTGATACGACCGGCCTTTTCGCTCCACTCCGGGTGAACCAGATTCACTAACTCTTCAATGGCGGTGTTGATCAACTCCAACCCCATCACCAAGGCGATACAAAACAAAAGTAGGCACCATTCTATCACGCTTACGCGGAAGATGGATGCTGTAATAATCACCATTGCACCAACAAAGAGTTGAATGCGGATGTTGCGTTGAGAGCGAATGGCGTACTTAATTCCATTCAACGCTACTCGAAGGCTTTTTAAAAATTTACCCATGATGAATCGCGTTTATTAAATCATCTATCGCAACTTGAAGAAGCGGCTGATGCGCAGGCAAAACGAAGCCCGTACGGGAAATCACCTCGTGCATCGCTTGGTTCAAATTGAATTCATTTTGCGTTGCTGAATAAACGATGCCTTCTGCTTGAAGTTTTTCAGCCAAGTATTCCTGTTCCGGTTGTCCGGGAGTTGGCACCATCATACAATTTTGTTGACCTAAGATAGCCAAATCCATCACCGAACTATAACCCGAGCGACAAACGACAAACTCTGCTGCTTGCAACGCGGCTTGTAATTGTTCGGCATTTAAATGATTCACTTCGTGTAAGTATTCATTTGTTTTCGTGATCAATGAATCGCCCGGTAAACCTTTCACCAACAGCGTTGATTCATGGATTTCCATCAACTGATCTCGCAAAATAGTTTCAAACAAACTTCGTTGAGGTTCCGGGCCGGAAACAACGGCCAGCACTTTCCACTTTTTTTGAACATGCTGTAGGGCTTCATTTTTTACGAAGCGAGATAAAACTCCCACCATTCGGCATTTTTCATGGGGCGGTTTACTCAAATCGCCTGAAAGAATATGTCCGGGTAAATCAGGTATCCAACATTGATCAAACCGGTTGATCATAAACCGGTTCAATTGATTGGCAACTCCGGCCAACCATCCAAACCGGGAGGTCAATAATATCGATAACTGATGCGTCATAAAAATGCTTTTGACGGATCGGTTGTAGCAGCCATATCGATTGTCCGAAATGATCGCATCCATTCGATGCTCGCGGATGATTTTTTTTACTTGTCGCTTTTCATTTCGAATTGCCTTATAAAATTTAGGAATCTGCGTAAGCAAACTTTGAATGAGCGAACCTGACTCCACATACTTTGGCCAGTACGAAGCCAGCTCAAAAAAAGTAAGTTGCGGGAATTCTTCTCTGAGCAACTGAAGCGGATAACCACACGTTGCTATGGAAACCCTGCAATTTCGAGCGAGCAATTCCCGAATAATTGGAATACAGCGCGTGGCGTGGCCTAAGCCCCAATCCAACGGTGTTACCAATACATGAATTTGCTTTTGTTCCACACGGACAAAGATCGGAAGTAATTACGGACTATCGCTACTCAAAATTTTTCTCGTGAGTTCAAACTGACCGGAAGTGCTTTAAACTGGTATCCAAGTTTGGAAAAATGATCCAGGTAACGAGGGAGAGTGAATGTCATGTTTCGTTCCGCTTTCAGGCTATCGTGAAATACTACAATCGAACCCGGCCGGCTCGCACGAATAGAACCTCTCAGACAATCTTGCGATGAAAGTGATGGTGAATAATCGGAAGTCAAAACATCCCACATGATGATTTGGTAGTCGTTTTTCAAATGCTGGATTTGCTTGCCGCGAATTCGGCCATAAGGAGGTCGAAAGAGCGACTGATGAGTCGGCAAATACTTGTTCATTTCAGCAGCACACTGCTTTACATTATCCACATATTTTTCGGTAGATGTACCCCATCCACGTAAGTGATGAAAAGTATGATTACCTACACTGTGACCCGCTTCTAAAACTTTTTGAAACACATCGGGATGTTTGCGGATGTTATCGCCAATGCAAAAAAAAGTGGCTTTCGCTTGATATTGAGCTAATGTGTTTATAACAAATTCCGTTGGACCGGGTATCGGGCCATCATCAAATGTTAGGTATAACTCCTTCTGCTCTGTGGCAATCCGCCACGTTAGATTTGGAAACAACCACGGCAGTAGAAATGGAGTGCGGAACAAATTCAAATTTGAATATATGATTTAGTTACTCTACGCGACAGGTTAACAAGGTAATATCATCGCGGTAGCCATTCCTTCCTTTGAATCCATCGAGTCGCACAATGATATCCTGATGGATGGTGCTCAAATCTTTGGCGTGATTCTGTTCAAAATATTCCGCCAGTGCCTGTGGACCAAACTCTTCTTCTTGCTCGTTAGCTGTTTCGGTAAGACCATCGGTATAAGCTAAAAGCGTAAACTCTTCCAAATCTGTAATGAACCCTTCATTAATAAAAGGCAGCGGATGCATGGCACCCAAAACGGTAGAACCCTCTTCAAGCATGCGCAATCCATGCTTACGATCGTAAAGCAAAGGAGGATTATGACCCGCATTGACGTACACCATCGTGCGGAGGTTGATATCATAAATCGCCCCAAAGAAAGTAATGAACTTCTCTCCTTTGGTATTATCGAGCACTTGAAAGTTAAGTGCCTCCACTATCTCCGTGAGGTTGGGCGTTTGCCGAAGCAGCGTATGCAAAGAAGCCTGAAAGTTCGACATCATCAATGCCGCTGGAATACCTTTGCCGCTCACATCGGCTACGCAAATCAAAAACTGATTTTTATTGATAGGAATGTAATCGTAATAATCGCCACCAATAATATCGTGCGGTAAATAACTCGCTTCAATTTTGAGGTGTTCGGAGTTGGGCAATTTTTTGGGGAACAAAAACTGCTGCACATCGCTGGCAATTTCCAATTCCTTGCGAAAAGCTTCTTGCTGCAGTTGCTTGCGAGCTAATTTTTTGTTTTCGATCGCAACGGTAATAATGTTACTGAGAGCCTGAATAAATTTGAGGCCTTCATCGTGCTCATGATTCAAATGGTCGTTGCTCAACCCGCCTACAAAAACCAACGCGAGCGTATCGCCTTTGTGCGAAACAGGGATAACCAAATCAAATTCGTGGAAATCGCATTCTTCAAACTCAGACAATTGATGGATGCGCTTGATAAGCTTGAACCGATCGTCCAGTTTGCACTTCATGAAGTTTTTGACCGTGCCGAAGTTTACTTTGCAATTCCAGATTTCATCGTAAACAAACAGTGCCAATTTTTTGATGTCGAGGTTGGAGCGGAGGGTGAAATTAAAAATCTTGTAGAGCGACTCCTCCGGCACATTACTGTTGATAGACTGCGTAATCTCCAACAAAGCATTGAGCTCCAGTTCTTTCTTCTCTATTAATTTCCGTAAGGCTTGCTCAGACATACATGCTAAAGTGTAAAAATAACAAATCTGATCATACCTTATAATGGAAGTATCAAATCGCTCGTTCCTTCCACCTAACCGACTGAATTTGAGCGAGTAAAGCAACGCCTACCACATAAAACGGATAAATTACCTGAAGAATCAGAAAGGGAATCCACCGCCAGCGAATTTGCAAAAAGAAAGTAACCGGGTATATGAGCATGAATTCGAGTGCGAATTTGACTACGATCAGAAAATAGACCCGTTCGGGCAAAATCCAATGAAACCAACCGGCAACGGGAAGGAGTACAAAACTGAGTTGGAACACAAAAACAAAAGCCGCCAGCAGTTTCGTGCCAAACGATGAGTTGTGCTTCCACTTTCCGGCCCATCGAATGCGCTGTTGGATAAATGACTTTAAAGTTGCACTTGGTTGCGTTGTTATTACGGATGTTTGGTCTGACATGAAAACAATTCCCCCTTGAAAGCGAGCGTGCATCTTGCGCATCAGAAACTCATCATCACCTGAGGCGATTTCATAATTGCCATCATAGCCGCCTACTTCCAAAAAAGCATTCTTACGAAAAGCGAGGTTGGCTCCGTTACACATCGTTGGCTGCTGATAAAACAAGGTAGAGGCAGTGGTGGCTATCAGGCTGGTAAATTCAAGCGCCTGTATTTTTGCAAACCAGCCGGAACTCGATTCGATCCGAACTCCACCTACCGCCATGACCACATCTTTCTTATCGAAACAAGAGCTGATCGAAGATATCCAGCCCGGTTGATGGATACAATCCGCATCCGTAGTTACAATTAGATCATGAGAAGAGGTTTGAATTCCTAATGCCAATGCTTTCTTTTTTCCGGTGGAATCTTTGTCGAGTTGCAGGATTTTCATGTTTTGAAACCGAGGGACAAATTCTTCCACAATGGAAGCGGAAGAATCGGTGGAGTGATCGTCGACCAAAATAACTTCAAGGCTGTCTTTCGGATAATTCTGCGCTAACAAAGATTCTAATAAGGGCTTTAAATTAGATCGTTCATTGCGAAAGGGAATCACTACCGAAACTCCGGGTGTTGTAGTCGATTTCTTTGAATCGACCTTTTCAAACGTTAACTGCCAGCCCACCCACAGTGCAATGAGGAAGGAAAAATAAACACCAAAGACGACAAAAAAGTAGATGGTCATTCGCGCAATGTACGTTAACTTGCGAGGCAAAATGGAGAAAAAAGCAGTCAAAGAAAAGATAATTCTAGGTCTCGACCCTGGTACGAACATCATGGGGTATGGTTTGCTTCAGACAAAGGGTAGCAAGTTGACGCTTTTGCAGTTTGGCGTCATCAACATGGGGAAATATGGAGCGCACGAATTGAAATTGAAAAAGATATTTGAGCGCGTGCTGGCGATTGTGGATGAATACCATCCCGATGAAGTAGCCTTGGAGGCACCTTTCTTTGGCAAGAATATTCAATCCATGTTGAAACTAGGGCGAGCACAAGGTGTAGCGATGGCGGCCGCTTTATACCGCGAAGTACCCATTACCGAATACGCTCCGAAAAAGGTCAAGCAATCGGTAACAGGAAATGGAAATGCCAGCAAAGAGCAGGTAGCGCGCATGTTGATGCAAATTTTCTCCCTCAAAGAATTACCGAAGCTATTAGATGCTACTGATGCATTGGCCGTAGCCGTTTGTCATCACTATCAAAACGGAGCCACGAAGAGCAAATCGAAATCGTGGGTGGTATTTTTGAATGAGAATCCGAAGAGGCTAAAGTCAGTCAAAGTAAATGAGTAAAATTTTAGTTATCAGCTTTAGCGACTTGAGTCACGATGCGCGTGTATCGAGACAAATTGATTTTATTAAAGATCAAAATGAGGTGACTGCCATCTGTTATAATGGAAAAGAAAATAATGGATATGTATTACACAAAATCCACAAAACGAAATTCACCCCTCTAGTTAAAATTATTTCCTCCTTCTACCTCCTCCTTCGACTACACCTGCTCGCATGGCATGTGATGTATCGGGCTAAGGAAGTAATCCAAGAATTATCAAAAAAATCCTTTGATGTAATTATCGCCAATGATGTAGAAAGTCTACCATTAGCCTTTGCCTTGAAAGGGAATGCTAAAATCATATTTGATGCGCATGAATATGCACCTCGCCATTTTGAAGACAAATTGATCTGGAGAATATTCTTTCAGCCGTTCAATGTTTATCTCTGCAAAAAATACATTCCTCTGGTAGACAAAATGTTAACTGTGGGCAAAGGTCTTGCTAATGAGTATCGTACCCACTTCGGTGTTACTCCCACTATTATTACCAACGCTACTTGGTATTGCAATATTCAACCATCACAAACTAGTGACAAGATTCGACTTATTCATCATGGCGGATCAACACCTTCCCGCAAACTTGAATTGATGATTGAGATGATGCAATATCTGGATGATCGGTTTACATTGGATTTAATGCTAATCGTTCCGCAACTAGCATCGAGCAAAACTTCGGGATATATTGATTACTTAAAAAATCTTGCCGGTAATGACAAAAGAATAACCTTTCGGCCAGCTCTGAAAAGTGACGAACTGATTCCGTTTCTCAATCAGTACGATGTAGGTGTATTCCTTCTCCCCCCCATTAATTTTAATTATGCGAATACATTACCTAATAAGTTATTCGATTTTATACAAGCACGTTTAGCAATAGCAATAGGTCCAACACCTGAAATGAAAGAGATAGTTGAAAACTACAAGAATGGCGTGGTTGCAGGCGACTTTACAGCAAAGTCATTAGCAGATCATCTGATTAAACTGACGCGTGAAAACGTCTTCGAACTAAAATTGAATTCAGCAAAGGCCGCTAAAGAATTGACGGCTGAAAGAAATAAAAAAATATTTCAGGAATTATTACACTCGTGAGTTAGACTTAAAGCTTCATTATAGGTTTCGATTATTCTCCTTAAGATTATTGCTTGGCCATACCTGTCGGTCACATCCCTGCTTATAAGAGCTGAATCGTATCCATTGAAATTGAGCATCATCTGCTCGAGCCCCTGCTGAAGGGATTTACAATCCTCCACATCTACCAAAATCCCATTGCTATCGTTTACAAAATCTTCAGGGCCACCGCAGCGTGTGGAAACAACCGGTCTGCCCGCTGCCAGCGCTTCAGCTAATGCAACACAGAATGTTTCGGATCGGCTAGAGCACACAAAAAAATGAAGACGTGACATAAATTCCGGTACTTCACTTGGCAAAACGAATCCGTAAAATTTACACTTATCCTCAATGCTCAGTTCTTTTGAAAGTGCTTTATAAGATGGAAGCAACTTGCCATCTCCGCCCACGTGTAAGACGAAATCATTCCGTAGTTCGGCTATTGCCTTTAAAAGAATATCCAGCCCTTTCACCGGCTGATTGAGTGTACCTAAAAAACCAATCTGAATAACTTTTGAATCAGGATAAGGTAATCCGTTGAATCGTTCAGTTTCGACAATGTTAGGTATTACTTTTATATCTCGTTTTATAAATTGCTTCAACTCATTGGCTAACATATTGCTAACTGCCATAACAACAGACGCACGCCCTAATCCAAAAATAGTTAGCCACTTGTGAATATAACTTCTGAAATTATTAATAGGCCTTGTATGCTCTGTAACAACAAACGGAACTTTAAGAAAAACAGACAAACACCATGCCCAAAATGCTGACGGGTATCCGACATGCGCATGAATGATTTCCGGCTTAAATTCCCTCGCTATCTGCAAACTAGTGCGAATAATTAAAAACAGATAATTAAGTTGATTAAAAATCGGGAAGGATCTTTTCACGACAATCCTATACTCACTCGTCTTTTGGTTTAATTTTTTTTCAATCGAGTAGGATGAGAATGCGAATTTCGAATAATCAACTTCTGCTGAAATTACAGAAAGAGTGTGATTGATTTCTAATGCCTTAACCTGACTTTTAATAAACACTCCCGCACCGGGATTTCTTTCATTCGGATACCAAGGCGTCACTACAAGTATTCTCATGGCGAAATCTATTGCGGAACAAAAACAACGTTACCAAAAGACGGCAACTCAGAACTTGAAACGAGTTTACCCATTTTATCGATAGCAAAAGGGCGATAATTGATACCTTTGAAATAATCAGAAACGTCCTTCAGAGAATATCCAGCAGAACGATAGGTAACCTCACTAATCTCCAACATTATAAAAGGCCGAAAACGTGTGATTACATTTCGTGCGCCTAACAATGCCCTCAGCTCACTTCCTTCAATATCCATCTTTATGAAGTCAAGTCTATTTAAAGAGAGTTGAACCCATTCATCATCCAATTTTTTTAGCTCCGCATTCACCGAACGCTGATTTTGAATTTCGCCCGGAAAGAAAGTAGCCTGACCTTCATTTTCGTTTTCGCCAACAAAATAAATTGGAAATGAACCTGCGGCATCCGAAAGTCCAAAAGGCTTTACAATTACATTTGAAAATTGATTGAACTCAATATTTTCATCGAGTATTTCACGTAGCACTGGGACCGGCTCAAATGCCACCACTTTTCCTTTCGTCAACCGCTTTGCGGCAAACACAGAATACTCACCAATGTTGGCACCTACGTCTAGCAGAACCATCTCTTTCCTAAGAAAGTCATGCAAAAAAAGGAGTTCGCGATATTCATGAAAACCGGTCCAGTAGATAGATGCTCCCATAACCTTTGATCGATCAACCCGAAGAACTAAGTTCGAATCGAAATTCCGAATAGTGACAAAGTTTGGTGAGGTGTGAGCCGTTTTTTTGAGTACAACCGATCTCACTATCCACTTTGAAAAAGCAAATATTATTTTCTGCAGCTTGTGCGGAATAGATGCGCGGACAGTTATCAACCTTGCATTTGAAAATCGGAAAAACCGCGCAATCCAATTCATGAATAAATTAACTTTTTAATTTCCATCCGATACACCCAACCTAACATTGCCAGAGCAACCATTACATAAAGACTGTGTACCCAATAAGAATATTCTATTCCAAGCAAAGGCTCTAAAACCATAATGAGAATAGCCAGTGAAAGTGGAGCAACAATCATCTTCAGGCTATTTATTTTGAAAACGAATTTATCTTTTATTCCCCAATATAATATTACAATTTCGGCTATATAGCTAAGCCAAGTTGAGGCAATTGCTCCATATACACCAAACTGTTTGATCAGGATAAGCATGGCACCTAACTTAATCAGCAATATAACTAAGTAAAAAAAAGGAAGTGGTCGAGAATATTTCAACGCAGCGTAAGGAAAGGCTACGAATAATCGCATCGATCTGAAAAGATAAATTACTGCCGCAAAAGGTAATATGGGGATTGCTTGTTGGTATCCCGATTTAGTAAAGATCAATTCGATGATAACGGGAAAAACCAAAATGCTAACACTTACCAGCAACATCGCTACTGCCGTCAAACCATGGTAATACCTATTTATTTCAACTGTAGCTTGCTTATCCTTCTGCAAAGCTACTAGCCCCATCACTTTAGGGTAAAAGGAAGAATTCAATCCAGTTAACACAAACTCAATGGCAAGCATACATTTGAGGGCTAAATCATAAACTCCCAAAGAGCTTATGGAAATAAATAGCAAAAGAAAAAAACGATCATAATAATTAATGAACCATTGTTGTATTTGATAAATAACTGAAGTGTTGTTAAATGAAAAAGTGGGTTTAAGCAAATCCCAATCAAAGTGAAAGCCAAACTGTCTGAAAATAAAACTAAGTACCCAAGCTGCTGATAACAGAGCTGCGATAAGTTTCCCTCCGATGGGGCCCCAAAGACTATCAGGAAAAATAAGGATACCGACTATCGTCAGTCCGGCTATGGAAGAGAATGAAATTACATTTGACCACAGGAATAAAACTGGTTTCTGCTGCGTTTGTAATAGACTGTTATTTACCTTTAAAAGAGCTTGAAAGATGCCCGTAGCCACCGAGAGCAATCCAAACGGATAAAAAACAATTTGCTCTTCCTTGAATAACGAACTAAAGACCCAATTACCTACAAGCGCAAGTAATAACCCAGAAGCAATACTCAATATCAGGATAAAAATAAATGCAGAACTAATGAAAGAAGAAAGCTTTTTAGGTTCGTGTTTATATTCATGGTAATAGATATATATCGAGCTATCAAAACTGTAGGCCACAAAAATTTGCACCAGCAACGAGAGACTGAAATAAATGGAAAGAGCTCCAAATACAGCCACTGGAAGCTTACTATAAAAAGGCAGTAAAATAATTGCGCTGGCCATAGGCAATGCCCCAGCGATGGTATAAATAGCAGAACTCTTAATAAAGTTTTTACTGATCAATTTCACTAATCGTTTAAAAGTTCTATTAGCTGTTGTGCTAAACTACTCCGCGAATAAATTGCGCTTCGACTTGACCTATTTTTATCGGGCCACTTTGAAAAACTAACGCCAATACTAATCTTTATTTCCTCAATCGATTCTCTTTCGAATATCTTACCTGCATCTGTTTCCTTCAGTACCTGAGCAGCATCTCCATCCGTTGGTCCAATCGCCAGAATCGGATTGCCAGAAGCCAAGTACTCGAAAAACTTACCCGGCAAATTACCAGGTGCAATGGCTGTATGTGCTAACACCAACAATTGCAGATCAGTTTCGCCATAAAGTTTTAGTAATTCACTATGCGGCATCTGATCTACAAAGCGGGTTACTTTATGAAGTTGCTCATCTCCGGCCACATAATTTTTAAAAGCCGAGTTGACGTTACCGACAAATTCAATCAGCACGTTGCTCGCAAACTCTTGATTTTCTAAACACAACGCCTTTACCGCTTCCATCACCGGACGTGGGTCGCGAAGCTCGTCTACAACACCTACATGCCGAATGGTGAATCGCGAAGTTTTCTTATGAACAATACCTGCAAAGTCGTCTTCATCAAATCCATTCGTAATCAACTGCACTTTTCGATTGCTCAATGCTTCCAATCGGGTAACGTGAAATGGGGCAATCGTGATTACCTCGTCTGCCATCGTAAGAACTTTCTTCTCCAATGCTTGATGTCTCTTTCTTCCCCAGTGGGTTAACGAAAGTGTATCTAACAAATCCCATTCACTCCAGGGATCTCTGAAATCGGCAATCCAACGCAATGATGGGTCTTTCTTTTTCAGCTCTAAACCAATCAGATGCATGCTGTGGGGCGGTCCGGTGGTGATTATCTTTTTTATTTCGTTGGCTTTCAAAAAATCATGCAGAAAAGCAACGGATGGTCGCACCCAAAACACGCGTGCATCGGGTATAAAAAAATTCCCACGAATGAACGAGCTCAGTTTTTGAAAGAAACTTTTCTTACTAGTCGAAACCATGTCGGTTGGTTTACCACTATGACCACCAAAAAAACGAGCCACTTTAAAAAATAAATCGTACGGTTCCCAAATGGGAATCTTGATCACTTCAACAGAATCAGGCACATCTTTTAGTAAGGATGGATCTTGAATCGCAAACGATGGATTTTCGGGTGTGTACACATACGGCTCCCATCCCATCTTGGTCAGATACTTTACAAACTTGAGCCAA
The DNA here is from genome assembly GCA_002398365.1 of Flammeovirgaceae bacterium UBA5008. Classification (GTDB taxonomy): domain Bacteria; phylum Bacteroidota; class Bacteroidia; order Cytophagales; family Cyclobacteriaceae; genus ELB16-189. The sequence goes on along the minus strand of DGYK01000011.1, from coordinate 97,572 downwards.
CGTTGCACCCCGCTGCCGCCACTGGGTGGCCAATAATAAGTGATGATGAGTACTTTATTCAAGTCTTTGGCAATTCAAGCATGCAAACTTATCAATTTGAATCTAAAGTTTCTCAATATTAAGAAGCTGCTCTGGGCTCATCCAACTAATTTCCTCGTCTCGTTTAAACCACGTCAACTGGCGCTTGGCATAATGACGGGTGTTGCGTTTGAGTAACCGAATAGCTTCGTCACGATCGTAATTGCCATCCATCCATCCAAATAGCTCCTGATAGCCCACCGTTTGCAACGCATTCAACTTTTTGCGCGCATAAAACTTTTCGGCCTCCTCCACGAGTCCGGAGCGGATCATTTCATCTACCCGGGCATCAATTCGGGCATAGAGTACTTCACGAGGCAATTCCAATGCATATTTCACCACCTGAAACGGCAAGTCCTTTTTGTTTTTCTTCCGAAAGTCCATCACCGACCTACCCGATGCCCGCACAATCTCCAACCCTCGCATCAGTCGTTGAGGATTTTGGGTATCTACTTGCGCAAAATATTCAGGATCGGCATTTCGCATTTCTTCTTGCAACCAAACCAAGCCCTTTTCATGGAAATCGTGCGTAATTTCTTCTCGAAGCCCTTCGGGAATATCCGGCATTTCATCAAAACCTTCCAGCAGTGCCTTCACATACAGGCCGGAGCCTCCGCACAATACGAGTGTTTCGTGTTGCTCAAATAGGCGAACAATCAGTTGATAAGCCTCTTCACCATACGTAGCGGCATCGTAATCTTCTTCAATGGACTTGTAATTGATGAAGTGATGGGGTACGGCAGCCAATTCCTCTAAAGTAGGCTTGGCAGTGCCAATCGTCAACTCTTTGAACAACTGGCGTGAATCGGCTGAAATGATTTCTGTACTCAATCGGCTGGCCAAAAGGATGGCGGCAGCCGTTTTGCCCACCGCTGTGGGACCTACAATCACTATGAGCTTATTTTCACGTACCATCAAGCGGCTTTCAAATTACCGAATTTTCAAATTACTGCCTATCTTGCAGGTAAAATTCGCCACTACGAATGATTAAATACACAACTCAATTTCTGACCAAGTTGGAAGACTTGGTTTCAGAATCGGATTACATCTTGCGCTACGAAAAAGGAAACTTCAAATCGGGTTACTGCCTGTTGAAAGAGCAGAAGATCATGATTCTGAACAAATTTTTTGCTACGGAAGGCAAAATTAACGCGCTCTTGGACATCCTGAAAAACGTTGAACTCGATACTTCGAAATTCAGTGAAAAGAATTTAAAACTGTATGAGGAGCTCACTCAAGCAGAAGTAAAATTGTAAACATGTTAAAAGCAATTGACAATAGACCCCCGAAGACCACAATGGAAGTATTTAAGATGCTTCCGGAAGGTACTCGTTGTGAATTGATTAATGGAACGATCTATATGTCACCTGCACCTAATTCCGCTCACCAAAAAATTGCCTTCAGATTGATTGGGCAATTTTATAATCTGATAGAAGAAACTTCGATTGGTGAATTAATTCCTTCTCCAATTGATGTTTATTTGGAGGATCATAAAAATGCTTTTCAACCTGACTTGGCTTTTGTTTTAGCTGAAAACGTTGCCATCATTCGCGAAGACGGAATCTACGGAACACCTGATCTCATCATCGAAATCCTATCGCCAGGAACTAAGAATTTTGATTTAACAAAGAAGAAAAAGATCTACGAGAAAACGGGTGTTAAAGAATATTGGGTAATCGACCCGCAAACCAAAGTTTCTATTGGTTTCCAATTAGTTGAGAAGAAGTTTCAAGAGTTCAAAAAAGACAAAAACAAAATCGTGTCTTTACTCCTTCGCCACACCTTCAAATTTTAATTCATTTTGAAAGTAACGCTGCTCGGCACAGGCACATCGCAAGGAGTTCCGGTCATCGGATGCTCGTGCGAAGTGTGTCGGTCGATGGATTACCGTGACAAGCGCTTGCGTGTTTCGGTTCATATCGAATTGGATGGAAAGAGTTTTGTGATTGATACCGGCCCGGATTTCCGCCAGCAAATGCTACGCGAAAACATTTCCCAACTTGATGCAGTGCTGCTCACGCACAGCCATAAAGATCACATCGCGGGTTTAGATGACATTCGTGCGTTCAACTTTCTGCAGCAACGCGACATGCCGGTGTACGGAACAAATGCTACTCTACAGCAACTGAGGACTGAGTTTTATTATGCTTTTGAGGAAACACGGTATCCCGGTACACCTCAAATACAATTGATGACGATCGATGAACAATCTTTTTATGCTCACGAGATTCCCATCATTCCTTTACCCGTTATGCATTTGCGAATGCCCGTGTTGGGATTTCGGATAGGTGGATTCAGCTACATTACAGATGCCAACTATATCAGCCCTGAAACCATGAATCGCCTAGAGGGCACCGAAGTGCTGGTGTTAAACGCATTGCAAAAGGAGCCGCACATTTCTCACTTCACTTTGCAAGAGGCGGTTGAAGTTGCCAAAAAAGTGGGCGCACGCCAAACGTACTTTACACACATCAGCCATAAGCTAGGTTTACACAAAGTAATCGAAAAAGAATTGCCCAATTCCATAGCTTTGGGATTCGATGGTTTAAGCTTCGAACTTTAAGTTTTGCATAACAACTACTATCTGATCAAGCCCCTGAGCGAACAGTTACATTCGCTACTGGAGGGTTTTAGTATCGTATCGTGCTTTAGCCAGAATAAAGACGAACTGGTATTAGAATTTAATAATTCAAAATCTTCTTTTTTCATTAAAGCAAGCTTACAACCATCATTATGTTGCTTGTCGTTTCCGTCCACCTTTCACCGGGCCAAAAAGAATAGCATTGACTTGTTTGACGAGATCATTCTCAAAAAGGTAATAAGCATAAATTTCTTTTCAAATGAACGGAGCTTTGTCATTCAACTAGAAGATGACTGGAGTCTGCTTTTCAAAATGCATGGTTACCAAGCCAATGTCATCTTACTTCATCAAAACAAAGCAGTAAAAATTTTTAAAAATCAATTTAGCGATGACTTGACTATTCAGCCGGAACAACTTCATCGTACGATCGTCAATAATAAAGAAATTTTTGAAGCGAATCTGAGTGATTTAAGTAAGCACTATATCACACTAGGCAAAGAGGTGATTTTGCATTTAAACAAACATTTCAATAAACTTTTCGACACTTATGAAAAGTGGTTATTCTTTCAAAAGACTATTGCTGAATTAGAAAATCCTGTTTTTAGGATTATCGAATCTCAAGGTAAAATTCAACTTACTCTTCTACCTTCCGAAAAGGTAATCTCAACACACAACACCCCAATTGAGGCGCTCAATGAATTTTATCACCTCCATACCTCTACTGACTCATTTCAACACGAAAAGCATCAACTGCTCAAATCATACAACGATTCGCTGAAGCGGATGGAAAGCTACATCACCAAGAACCAAATCAAGCTAAATGAAATTATAAACGACAAACATTATCAAGTGTGGGCCGATTTGGTCATGGCGCACATGCACGAAATAAAAATCGGGACTGAAAAAATCACGCTTGAGAACTTTTACACTGGCCAGCCAGAAGAAATCAAGCTGAAGAAGGAACTGAATCCTCAGCAAAACGCAGAAGTATTTTACCGAAAGGCAAAAAATCAACAAATCGAAATCAATCAACTTTCACAATCAATCGAAACGAAGAAAAAAGAAATTGAGAAAACAAAAGCTTTGATTGATCAGATCACGGAAGCACCGGATTTAAAATCATTGCGCCTGTTCATCAAAACAAAACCTGTCGCCAAAGCCCAACAAGAATCCGTTTCCCTCCCCTATCATGAATTTACCTTCAAAGGTTTTCGGATTTGGGTTGGGAAAAATGCAGAAGCAAATGACGAGTTGACTCTCAAATTTGCATTCAAGGAAGATTTGTGGCTGCACGCCAAAGATGTGGCGGGTTCGCACGTGTTAATTAAACATCAGTCAGGGAAACCATTTCCAAAAGATGTAATCGAACGAGCTGCCGAACTAGCCGCTTACAACTCTAAGCGAAAAACCGAAAGTCTTTGCCCTGTGGCGTATACGCCCAAGAAATTTGTTCGCAAACGAAAAGGAGATCCTTCCGGGGCCGTGGTGGTTGAAAAAGAAACAGTCATTCTCGTTCAGCCCAAACTATAGTCCTAAACAAAGGGGCACCTTTTGATGCCCCTTTCACTTTCAATTATTATTGTACTTCGTGTACTTTAATCATGTTCGAGCGACCGCGCTCTTGGATTGGCATGCTGGCCAGAATGATAAATACATCACCTTTTTTCACATGACCATCGCGTTTCAAAATTGCTTCTACATCAGCAATTGTTTCATCGGTCGATGAAGCTTTATCGTAATGATAGGCGCGTGTTGCCCACACTAAATTCATTGTGTTAATAATTGCTCCATTGCTGGTGAACGCAAAAATATTTGCATTGGGGCGATGAGATGAAGCTTTGTAAGCGCTGTAGCCCATTTGCGTCATCCCCACAATCGCTTTCGCATTCACATCTTTCGCCAACTTACAAGCGGTCAAAATCAAGCTGTCCGTAAAATAGTTGGGCGATTTTGGATCAACATCCTGAAACTTATAAAAAATTCGTCCTTGTTTTTCGACCGATCCAATAGTACGCACCATGCTTCGGATTACTTCGATCGGATATTTACCAGCAGCCGTTTCCGCAGAAAGCATCAATGCATCGGCACCGTCAATTACCGCATTCGCGACATCGTTTGTCTCCGCGCGTGTCGGGCGTGGGTTTTCGATCATGCTCTCCATCATTTGAGTCGCAACGATCACTGGCTTCGAAGCGCGATTACATTTTTCAACCAACATCTTCTGCACCATCGGCACTTCTTCCATCCAGATTTCTACTCCGAGGTCTCCTCGAGCCACCATCACGGCATCAGTAGCCGCAATAATTGCATCGATATTTTCAAGCGCTTCAGGCTTTTCAATTTTAGCTACTATGCGTGTGTTTGACTTATTTCTGTTAATGATATCTCTTAATATTTCGATGTCAGACGCTTTGCGCACGAACGAAAGTGCCACCCAATCTACTTGGTTCTTCAATCCAAATTCCAAGTCCGCCAAATCTTTTTCAGTCAATGAAGGTGCCGATACTTTGGAGAAAGGAAGGTTAATTCCTTTGCGTGGCTTTAGTGGTCCACCATAAATCACCTTGCACACTACATCAATATCACGTACCTCAACAACTTTCAATTCGATTTTACCATCATCAATCAAAATCATGTCACCCCGTTTTACATCGCGGGGCAGTCCTTCGTAAGAAGTACTTACCAATTCATTATTACCCAGCACTTCGCGGGTGGTAATAACTAATTCTTGTCCGGCCAAAATCTCAATACCCGGTTGCATTTCGTTGACACGGATTTTAGGGCCTTGCAAATCTTGCAATAGCGCCACATTAGTGCCCATCTCTTTGTTGAGCTCGCGCACATAATTGATCACTTTGAGGTGATCTTCATGTTTGCCGTGCGAAAAATTTAATCTGAATACATCTACTCCCTCTTTAATCAATGCGTGCAGCATTTCTTTGTTGTTGGAAGCGGGGCCTACCGTGGCTACAATTTTGGTTTTGTTGTACGAGATACGTTCCATTCGAGAATTTAAGATTTTAGATTAAAGATTTTAGAATTATGCGTAAAGAACAAGCATTAGATTAACTGATCCGATTAAAAAATAAAGTAATCCTTCGATTTTAAAGCGCCCAAAGGTATAAAAGCTACCAATTCAACGGAAGGGATATGACGTAAGACTTCTTGCAAACGATTGCTTTTGCCCGGATCATCACTTTGTGAAAGCAAAATGAAATCATAATGCGGAAATTCGGGTATTAAAACGCTTTTTAATTGCTCCGTTTCCACCGGTTTATTTTTAAAAAGTTTCAATACACTTACTTCGTTGTGAAAGCTGAAATAAGAGAAATTAGCCTCTTGTCCGTTTTTGAATGTAATAGATAAGTCTTTCTCCTTCACTAGTTTCACTTCCAGCGAGTTATTGATCTCCCAGGCCAGTTTATAGCCCTTCAAAGGGGATATAATCCCGATAAGGTCAAAATCATACGAATATTCAATATCAAGCCGCTTTTTCTTCATTTTGAAAGGATTGCCAAAAGTACGGAAGCTGACGATCGCTTTTAAAAGTTTGTCAATATTGCGCTAAATCTCTTTATTTGCACCTGATTTTTGAATCATTAAACCTTATTATCATGTCTGAAATCGCACAAAAAGTAAAACAAATCATCATCGACAAGTTGGGTGTTGAAGAATCTGAAGTAACACCGGAGGCAAGCTTTACCAATGACTTGGGAGCTGATTCGTTGGATACCGTTGAATTAATCATGGAATTCGAGAAAGAATTCAACATTTCCATCCCAGATGACCAAGCAGAAAACATCGCTACCGTTGGTCAGGCGATCAGCTACTTGGAAGAAAACGCTAAAAAATAAGTTTTCGCTGTTTTACGGTTATTATAAACTATGACTTTTAAAAGAGTTGTTATTACGGGGGCGGGTGCACTTACTCCCATTGGGAATACCCTTCGCGAATTTTGGGATGGTTTATCTCAGGGAAAAAGCGGAGCCGCCCCTATTACTAAATTTGATACCACTCTTTTCAAAACCAAGTTTGCCTGTGAGGTAAAGGGCTTTGATGCCGCTAACTTCATGGACCGTAAAGAAGCTCGCAAACTTGATCCGTTTTCTCAGTACGCAATGGTAGCGGCAGATGAAGCTATCAAAGACTCAAACCTTCCATTGGCCGAACTCAATAACGACCGCGTAGGTGTTATTTGGGGTTCGGGAATTGGTGGCCTTTACACTTTCCAAGAAGAGGTGTTGGCATTCTCAAAAGGTGATGGAACCCCGCGTTTCAACCCTTTCTTTATTCCAAAAATGATTCCTGACCTCAGTGCAGGCCATATTTCCATAAAATATGGTTTCCGAGGTCCCAATTTCGTAACTGTATCAGCCTGCGCATCATCAACCAATGCCATTTACGATGCTTACACCTATTTAAAGCTAGGAAAGGCAGACGTCATGGTATCAGGTGGATCGGAAGCAGCTGTTTGCATTGCCGGAGTTGCTGGTTTCAACGCGTTGAAGGCCTTATCAGAAAGAAATGATTCTCCGGAAACGGCTTCACGTCCTTATGACAAAGACCGCGATGGTTTTGTATTAGGCGAAGGTGCCGGTGCATTGATTCTGGAAGAATACGAACACGCAAAAAGACGCGGTGCTAAAATTTACGCTGAAATTATAGGCGGAGGCATGTCTGCCGATGCATACCATATCACTGCGCCACACCCGGAAGGTGCTGGTATTATTAAAGTGATGGAATATGCGTTGGAAGAAGCCGGAATTAAGCCTGAAGACGTAGATTACATCAACACACACGGAACTTCCACTCCGCTGGGTGATATTGGCGAAATCAAAGCCATTCAAAAAGTATTTGGCGAACACGCCTACAAGCTGAATATCAGCTCCACCAAATCAATGACCGGCCACTTATTAGGCGCTGCCGGAGCTATTGAAACAATCGCTTGTTTGTTGGCCATCAACGAAGGTATTGTTCCTCCTACTATCAACCACTTTACGGATGATGATGAGCTCGATCCTCGTTTGAATTTAACTTTCAACAAGGCACAGAAAAGAGAAGTGAAAGTGGCACTCAGCAACACCTTCGGGTTTGGAGGTCACAATTTCTCCGTGATCTTGAAAAGGTTTGAGTAAGCACTCTTTTGTGTGGAACTTACTTACTTTACCCAAACGAAACTCTCAAGAAGATAAAAAGCTGATTACGGCTATCAAAACAATAGCCGGATTTGCCCCATCTAATTTAGCTCTATACAAACTGGCTACTTTGCATAGCTCCAAATCGAAAGAGATGGATGGCTATCGCGAATCCAATGAACGACTGGAGTATTTGGGTGATGCCATTCTGGGGGCAGCCGTTGCTGATTATCTTTTTAAAAAATATCCATTCAAAGACGAGGGTTTCCTTACGGAGATACGGTCGCGGATTGTGAACCGCGAGTCGTTGAATAACCTGGCACGCAAAGTGGGTATTGGTTCGATTGTTCGCTTCGATCAGAAAAACACCCAGCTCAAGCATGTAATCTTAGGAAACACCCTCGAAGCATTGATTGGCGCCATTTACCTGGATAAAGGATACTTGCGCACCAAAAAGTTTGTGATCGATAAACTTATTCAACCCTATTTCGATTTAGAAGTAGTGGTAAGTTCAAACACCAACCACAAAAGCAAATTGATTGAGTGGGCGCAACGTGAGGGCAAAGACGTGCGCTTTGAATTGGTGATGGCCAAACCTGCCGGCAGCAACAGCAAAGAATTTGCCATTCAGGTTTTTGTGAATGACGAGCCGTATGGATTGGGGCACGGTTTCAACAAGAAAAAAGCAGAACAAAGTGCTGCCGAAAAAACATGTGTCGCATTGGAGATATAAGTAAAACACTCGAATGAAGGGGATTGTAAAGATTGGAGGGGCTACTGTAAATCAAACTCCGTTTGACTGGAACAACAATGTCAAAAATATCAGCGAAGCAATTCGACAAGCACAGCAGCAAGGCGTGGTCATTCTTTGCTTACCCGAACTTTGCCTGACTGGCTACGGTTGTGAAGATCTTTTTTTAAGCGATTGGCTGGCTGCCAAGGCCTGGAAACATTTACAAGAAATTATTCCACTTTGCGAAAACATCACCGTGAGTGTGGGCCTTCCTATCCGCTTAAAAGGAATCACTTACAACGGAGCGTGTGTGATCTCCAACCAAAAAATACTGGGAATTACTCTGAAGCAAAACTTGGCGAAAGATGGGGTTCACTACGAGCCACGTTGGTTTGAAGCCTGGCCAAGCGGAACTACTATGCAAATTGATATCGAAGGACAAACTGTTTGGGTAGGCGATTTGATGTATGAAGTGCAGGGCATTCGTTTTGGTTTTGAAATATGCGAAGATGCGTGGCGCAAAGAAAAACGCCCCGGTTATCAACTCTTTGCACGCGGTGTCGATTTGATTATGAACCCGAGTGCCAGCCATTTTGCGATGGGCAAAAGCACTCTCCGCGAAAGCGAAGTAGTCATTGGCGGCTCTGAAAAATTTAAATGCGCCTATGTATTCACGAACCTGCTCGGCAACGAAGCGGGCCGCATGATTTACGATGGCGACATTATCTTTGCACAGAACGGCCGATTACTAAAACTCAACAATCGGCTATCCTTTCAATCGGTCAATCTGCAGGTTCGCGAAATCAATTTCGATCAGTCGGAACTGACCCAAGCGCATCCGCTCACAGATAACAAAGAACGCAACCGCGAAATGGCCGATGCCGCTTCTTTGGCGCTGTTCGACTATGTGCGCAAGAGTAAAGCAAAAGGATTTGTATTGAGTTTGAGTGGCGGTGCAGACTCTTCGTTATGTGCTGTATTGGTAGCCGAAATGGTTCATCGAGGCGTTCGTGAATTAGGTTATCAAAAATTCTGTGAAATGGTAGGCATTGCGCCTTCAACCGATGCAAAAGAAATCGTGGGTAAACTACTCACTTGCGCCTATCAAGGAACTATCAACTCATCCGACAAAACACTACAGGCTGCTAAAGAACTGGCGCTCTCGCTCGGAGCTGAATTTCATCACTGGTTAATTGACGATCAGGTCAATCACTATGAGCGATCCATTGAGTCTGTCATTGGTCGGCCATTGACGTGGGAACAAGATGATATAGCACGCCAAAATATTCAAGCACGCACGCGATCTCCCATTATTTGGATGTTAGCCAACGTAAAACGAGCCGTATTGCTCACCACATCCAACCGAAGTGAAGGTGATGTGGGCTATGCCACCATGGATGGCGACACAAGCGGCAGCCTCGCTCCTATTGCCGGACTGGATAAACCATTTATCATTCAATGGCTGAAGTGGGCTGAAAAAGAATTGGGATACAGTGGGCTGAGTTATGTAAACAACCTGCAACCTACAGCTGAGTTGCGCCCGCAAGAACGCGCCCAGACAGACGAAAAAGATTTGATGCCTTATACTTTATTGGTGGAGATCGAACGATTGGCTATTTATGAAAGGCGGCCACCAGCTGAAGTGTATACCATTTTATCAAAAGGCAAAGTCGATCCATCGTTAAAAGAATATGTAAAGAAATTCTATCGTCTGTGGTCTGCTAATCAATGGAAACGCGAGCGGCTGGCTCCCTCTTTTCATTTGGATGACCTAAATGTCGATCCGCGGAGCTGGTGCCGGTTCCCCATCCTTTCCGGCAGTTTTGCCGAAGAATTGGCAGAACTGGATAACATACGTTAAGCACTATTTTAGCGTTGAAAAGTGCAGGTTTCTTAGAGTACTAGGAGTAACAGGTATGGAGGTAATCGTGTATCTTTACCCCTAATAAATTAGCGATTAATTTTTCTCACAACGATCAATTTAACTTATGCTTAGCTTCATCATTTGGAATGGTAGTCCCGAGATTTTATCAATTGGATTCTTTTCGCTTCGATATTACGGGCTTTTGTTTGCGCTCGGATTTTTAATTAGCCAGCAAATACTCTACTATATTCACAAACAAGAAGGCAAACCCGAGAAAGATGTAGATACACTTACTGTATACATGATTGTGGCAACTATTGTAGGAGCGCGATTAGGCCATGTCATCTTTTACGAACCTGCCATGCTGTGGGAAAAACCACTATCCGTATTTCTGCCGTTTGAATTATCTCCCTTTCGCTTCACCGGATTACAAGGGTTGGCGAGTCATGGAGCAGCCATCGGTATCTTGTTTGGCCTTTGGTTGTATAGCCGCAAAAAGCATGTAAATCAGAATTATCTGCAAATACTGGATCGCATCGTTATTTTGGTTTGTTTAACCGGCTGCCTGATCCGGTTGGGCAATTTCTTTAATTCAGAAATCATTGGTAAACCTACGAATAGCCCGATAGGCGTTGTTTTTGTCAATCCAATGATTGATCGGATCATGGCAGATGACGACAAAACCAATCCGGTGGAGTCGTATGAGTTGGTGAAAGACAGCACCAGCGTTGTGAATCAAAATGGACGTGTTCCCTTGTCACTGTTTTTGTTCTTCAAAAAAGGAACCTCCGAAAGCGATGCCAACAATTTTGTGCAATCACGGGTGTACGGGTCAATTGCTACTAAAAGCGAGTTTGTCGATTTTGTAAACGGAAGTTTTGACGCCAAAGTGGGAGCCGAAAGCAATGGTAATTATGCAGCAAAGATTTCTTTCGTGGGCATTTCGCGCCATCCGGCCCAATTGTATGAATCCATTTCATGCTTCCTGTTGTTTGCGTTATTACTTTGGTACTGGAGCAAACATAAACTGAACTTACCAGAAGGTCGCATCTTCGGGGTGTTTCTAATTGCCTTGTGGACATTGCGCTTTGCGTATGAGTTTCTAAAAGAAAATCAGGTTCCATTTGAAGAAAGTCTTAAACTGAATATGGGGCAAACACTCAGCATACCGCTGATAGTGGTGGGCATTTGGGTATTGATTCGTTCATTTAAAAAACAAACCACTACGCCACAAGTTTGAGTCTCTTCTGGTTAGGTAATTAGCTGCGATGATACTTTTGATCTTTGGATTTTTTCTTGGATTTCAAGAAGTAACACCTTCAGCAGATACCGTTGCACGTACTAGTTATATATCTGTTGCTCCGGCAGCTGATACTACTTTGCTCACTGTCAATCGTGTACTAATTATCGGAAATAAGCGTACACGAGATCCGATCATTTCACGCGAACTCACACTCAAGCCGGGGGATACTATTCGTGCTTCTAAGTTGGCAGAAACCATCCTTTGGGATCAACGCAAAATTTATAATCTGCGCTTGTTTAATGTGGTCACCATTCGTAGCCTGCAAATCTCACCGACTACCATCGACTTGTTGGTAGATGTACAAGAGCGATGGTATACGTGGCCAGCTCCAATTTTTGAATTATCTGATCGCAACTTTACGGAATGGTGGCAAAACTACAATCATGATTTTGGGAGGGTGAATTATGGATTGCGCCTCGACCAATTTAATGTACGAGGCCGAAATGAAACACTCCGATTAATTGCTCAATTTGGATTCAGTCAACGTTTTGAATTAAGCTATACCATTCCCTATCTGGATAAAAAACAAAAGCAAGGCTTAATTTTAAATCTTGATTACAGCAATCCTAAAAACATTGCTGCACTTACGGAAGATCATAAGCTCGTTTTTATTCGGGGAAGCCAACCTCTACGTGTCACCCTTGGCGCACAGGTTAGCTATACCTATCGTAAATCGTTTTTCGAAACGCACGTGCTCACGCTTGGATTTAAAAACACAGAGGTGGAAGATACTGTTCTACGAAAGAATCCAAATTACCTAAGCGGAAATTCACTCTCACAAAGCTATGGCATTCTTTCGTACTCCTTTCGCTCCGAACATCGAGATGTAGTGATGTATCCGTTGAAAGGATACCAATTTTCCGCCACTGTGCAACGCAATGGATTTGGCTTTGAAGGCAATGTCAGTCAATGGATTATTAACCTTACCTATGCGTATCACCTTCCTCTTCCAAAAGACTACTTCTTTTCCAATTTCACATCTGCTTACATCAGCGACCCCGTTGATCAACCCTACAATTTATACGGTGCGATGGGGTATCAGCGTCAGATTTTGCGAGGACATGATGTCTATGTGATTGAAGGACCCAAATTTTTCGTCAACAAAACCACACTAAAGAAAAAGATTTTTTCGCGGGTATGGCGCTATGAAAACATGCCTTTGGAGCAGTTTCGGCATATTCCTCTTTCTATTTACATCAAAGGATTTGTTGATGTCGGCTACACAGAAAACTATACCTATTATCAGGAACGCCCAGCCTTTTTAAACAATCGATTAAGCAACACATTATTGGCTGGCTATGGCGGTGGCCTCGATGTTGTAGCCCCATACGATGTAGTGTTTCGCTTTGAATATGCTTTCACCAAAGAAGGCGCCAACGGTTTTTTCTTTAACATCAAAAAGGAATTTTAAACTTTCTGTTATATTCGAACAACGGCTTCCCCGGCCGTGTCCTGATCATTGCCTCTCCACCTGATCGGTTAAAGTAAAATCGATTTTCACTACGTGAAAAAACTACTGGTAACCATTCCACTTATGGCTATTGTAGCAATGGCCTGTGGGCAAAGTGTAAACACACAAATGGGCGCTCGACAGATGGCTATGGCGGGAGCATCTGCCACTCTAAGTGATGAGTGGGCGTTGTTTAACAATGTTGCCGGACTCACTCAGCAAAAGCAATCATGTGGTTTTGCCTATGAAGCTAGTCCGCTGGTAAAGGGTGCCAATCGAATGGCAGCTCACCTTCAATTGCCATTTCGTTCCTTCACTACAGGAATTGGTTTCTTTCGCTTTGGCGATGCAATCTATAACGAACAGTTCATATCAGTTGGAATTGCTAATCGTATTGGTATTACATCTCTGGGTGCCAAAGTAAACTTCAATCAATATCGGGCGGATGGCTTTGGTGTACTTTCAGCCGTTAGTATAGACATCGGTGGAATCACTCAATTTACGCCCGAGCTTCGGGTGGCTGCTCACATCACCAATATAACACAATCATCGCTCAGCAATGGCAGCGGAGAAAGAATACCAACACGAATGGTGTTGGGGGTTGGATTTCAGTTCACGAAGAAAATTACCGCAACTACCGAGGTAGAAAAAGATCTTGACTATCCTCTCACGTGGCGTACGGGGTTTGAATATGACGTTTATAAAAAACTATTCTTTCGCACGGGATATCAATTGCACCCGAACTCACTCTATTTTGGTCTTGGCGGTAAACGCAAACGGCTTAGCATTGACTACGCACTTCGCCATCATTTTCTTCTGGGCATATCGCATCAGGCATCAGCTACTTTTCAGCTTATACGCTCCGCCACCCCATGAAGCAATTGATTCTACTGATATGGTTTATGGTGTTGTGCACGTTTGCCGTAGCCCAAGATTATCCGCAGCAAGCGATCGATCCTGCTCAATGGGCCGATGAACTCTTTGCATCTCAATCCGACAATCTCAACTATGCTGATCTGTATGAAAACTATTTGCAACTTCTCGCCCACCCACTCGATTTAAACACAGCTTCAGCTGAACAACTTCAATCGCTGTATGTGCTAACGCCTGAACAAGTAAATGCGCTGCTGGCGCATCGTGAAAAGACAGGCCTATTTTACTCTGTGTATGAATTACAAACCATCGAAGCCATCCGCAAAGAAGATTTTTTAAAACTAGTGCCTTTGGTCCGTGTATTCGATGAACAAACTCGTGGGGGCTATCGCTCTTGGTGGAAGCGTGTCTTATCAGAAGAAAACAATTACTTGGTGATGCGCTATTCGCAAACGCTCGAACAGCAAAGAGGGTATACCAACGTTAGCTCCGAAAATAGCCGCTATCAAGGCACTCCAGAAGACTTGTTGGTTCGCTTTCGCGTAAGCCGTCCGAGTGATTTTAGCTTAGGCTTTACAGCAAAAAAAGATGCTGGAGAAAAAATCACATGGAATCCATCTGATCAATACTATGGTTTCGATTACATTTCATGGCATGCCCAGATGCAGAATAAAGGAGCCATTAAAAATCTTATTATCGGAGATTATCAATGTCAGTTTGGACAAGGGTTGATGCTCGGTTCCGTTTTTGGAATTGGTAAAAATGGAGAAACCATTTCTAGCATCCGAAGGAGCAATGTGGGCTTTCTTCCCTATACTTCGCAATACGAAGGCGGTTATATGCGCGGAGCTGCCATCTCTTATCAGGCTCACAAAAATATTTTGTTTCATACGTTCGTTTCTTCGCGCGCTCGTGATGGTGCTCTTTCTCAAGACTCATCTCTAACTACCGTTTCTTCTTTTAATTACAGCGGATTGCATCGAACACTCAATGACTTAAACAACCGAAATACGTTACAAGAAAAAAATGCCGCCATGGTGATCAATTTCAAAAACAGATTTATCGATGCAGGCATCATGGCGCATCATACTCAATTTGATAAATCCTTAAAGCGAAATCCAACTCTTTACAACACGTTTGCCTTTGAAGGAAACACGAATAGTAATGTTGGTGCTTATTTCAATGCTACTTTTGGCAACGCCACATTCTTTAGTGAAGTGGCACATACAATCGGTAACGGATGGGGAGGTGTAGCCGGGGTTATTACCAACGTAAGCCCGGCATTGGATATTTCTATATTAGTCCGTCATTATACACGCGACTTTTACAGTTTTTACACGAATGCATTAGCCGAAAACTCAGTGCCACAAAATGAAAGTGGAATCTACTGGGGTTGGCAATATCGCTTTTCAAAGCGAAGTAGCCTGGCAGGGTATATGGACTTCTTTGAATTTCCATGGCTAAAATACCGTAGCTATCGCCCTTCCCAAGGAAGTGAGTGGTTGTTGCGTTACCAATATAAGGCTTCGCGTAAAGTAACATTCTTTGCGCAACTAAAAGAAGAAACTAAATCGCGAAACACAAATACCGAAACCAATCTCCACCAAATTGCCACCGGAACCCGAAGAGGCCTCACGAGTCAAATCGACTTTGTAGCTACCCGGCAATTGCATTTGAAAAGCCGGGCGCAACTTTCATCATTTCAATTCAATGGAAATACTTCGTATGGGATGGTGCTGATGCAAGATGCCTCTTTCGATGCTTCTCGCTTCTCAATCACCGCACGCTATGCTTTGTTTGATAACGATGACTTCGACAACCGGATTTATATCTATGAACCGGATACATGGCTCGCTTTTTCATTTCCGGCTTATAACGGACAAGGTGTTCGCAATTTGCTGATGTTGAGGTATCGCATCACTAAAAAAATGAATTGTTGGATACGTTGGTCACAAACGCGCTACCTCTCAAAAGATGAAATTGGCAGTGGCGGAGAAACAATCATGGGAAATAGCCAAAATGATGTTAGATTTCAGGTCAGAATTCAATTCTAACCATCCCTCACATGCATGCTGTTAAATTAATTACCCCTGGAATTTTGTTTACGATGGCCTTCGGTCTTCTGGTCTTTATTATCATTTTCAGAACCGTCTTCACAAAAAAGAAATAGAATTGCCATTTATGCTATTTACTCCATCAATTGCTGAGATAAGTCATCTTAGAAATACTATAATTTTTTCTAACACAAATGTCTTTCTAAATGGAAAATATGTCTATTGCCATAAAATAACTAGACCTCATATTAACTTATTATTCCCTTGAAGTTTTTCAAAGGACTCATTCATTCAAACGTTTACATTTCATTAGCGGCAGTCTTTCTGACAGTTGAAACACAAATTCAATTGGGATTAGTGCCACAATGGAGACCTTATTTATTCATCATATTTTTCGCTACACTGTTTGAATACAATCTTCATCGATTAGTGACATTGCTCATAGTGAAAGATGCCATCAACTCTGAAAAGCACGCTTGGGTGCGCGAAAATAAAAAAGCGTTTTACACTTTGGTAGCTACCTCCACTATTGTCTTTTTTTTCGTGCTTTGGATCGCCAAAACCAAAGTATTGCTCACACTCGCCCCGATTGCCTTGCTGACCTTGTTTTACTCAATTCCTATTGCTCGATCCAAAAGTTACCTATTCCGCTTGCGCGAAGTGCCGTACCTGAAATTATTTTTGATTGCTTTTGTCTGGACCGCTGTTACTATCTTGTTGCCAGTGGTGCATGCTGAAGTAACCTTCGACCTAACGCATCTACTATTGTTATTTGCAGAGCGATTTTTGTTTATTCTCGCCATTACAGTTCCCTTTGACATTCGTGACATAGAAGCCGACCGTATATCAAATCTAAAAACGATACCGATTCTATTGGACAAAGATCGATCGCTGTGGGTGTCATATACTGCGCTGTTAGGATTTATAGCATTGGTGCTCCTTCATTATTCATGGCAAAAAGATTGGTCGATCATATTACCACTGCTCATGAATGCCCTGATTACTTTTTTCTTGCTTCAATCCTCTCGAATGCGAGCGCAGCCATTCTATCATTATGGATACTTAGATGGAACCATGCTTTTACAAGGTTTGTTGGTGATGGTGTTTTATTATTTGAATTTGGTTTACAATTAAGAAGTAAAGGCGCAATAAAGCATTGACTGACTAGCTACTCCAAAACCCCTTTATCGGAGAATTTGCACCTTTACCGAAATAGATATGGTCAGGCTGATTTTGTTTTCGATTTTACCTTATAACAAATCCACAACCACTATGAATCGTTTACGCATTTCGGCCCTGTTTACAACAGCCCTTATTGTATTGTGCTCCATATCGTCTACAGCTCAAACCACCAAGAAAACGCTCGAACTTCCCGAATTTAAAAGCATTTATGTTAACTCCAACTACACTGTTTATCTCAAGCAAACCAACAAGCAAGAGGTAACAGTAGAGGCACTCACCGAAATTTTCGAGCTTTCTACTTTCAAAGTAGAAAACGGTGTGTTAATGATTAATGTGGAGCGCAAGCCCGACAATCCGAACAAAAGTATCTGGGCAAAAATTGACGACATTAAGCTTAAGCCAAATATGAAATTGATGGTGAGCATGAAAAACATCTCCGAATTACAAGTAAATGGCAATGGTAAAATCATTTCTGAAAATTCAATTGCCTCAGATAACCTCGCGCTTAGTGTGGCCGGCAATGGTTCAATTGATCTAGATATTAAAGGAAATTATTTAAAGACAGAAGTGAGCGGCTCTGGATCCATCGCACTCAAAGGCTATGCTTCGATGAATGATGTTGTGATGAGCGGCAGTGGAAATGTAAATGCCTTTTTGTGCGAAATTGAGAAAGCAAAAGTAAAGATGAGCGGATCGGGTGCATGTGAATTGAATGTAACCGGAAACCTGGAAGCACTTGTAGTAGGTAGTGGAACACTAAAACATAAAGGCAACACCAAAGAGGTTTCTAAAAAAATCTACGGTTCAGGCGTGGTCGATCGGGCGTATTAATGATGATATCTTCATAATCTTTACTACCCGATGTCAAACCATCTCGCTTGGGCATTTATATTCATTTATATCATCTAAAGCTTATCCACTGAGCAAATTCAAGCCGCAGCTTTGACACGCGTGTGCAGGCTTGCCACGTCTTTACGAGAGGGTGTGGCAGGCTGACAAAAGAACTCAATCACTTACAGAAGTAATTATCATCTCGCGCAATCAATTATCTTTATATTCAAAACAAACTTCTCTCACCATGCCAGAAATCAACTCCATCAATATTATGCAAAAGTTTTCGCTGTTTGAGAAACAGTGGACACCACATATCATTGGAGAACTGAACGGACAATACGTAAAGTTGTGTAAACTAAAAGACGACTTTGTATGGCACAGCCACGAAAACGAAGACGAGTTGTTTATGGTGTTTAAAGGCACTTTGCTAATGGATTTCCGCGATGGCCGAACCGTAGAAGTAAAAGAAGGCGAAATACTGATTGTACCTAAAGGCGTAGAACATCGCCCGCATACCAATGGAGAAATTGTATTCAATCTTTTGTTTGAACCCAAAGGAACGCTGCACACCGGAACTGTTGAAAGTGAAATGACCGTGAAGGAACTAGGTTGGATATAATCCGGTTCGGTTTACTGCCATTCTCAATTTCAACACTAAGTTCTACCACCCAATTCCATAATCCTCTCCATGATTGCTGCTGCCACCCCAGAAGGTGCCGTGATGCCAATCAAAATAGATCGCGTTAATCGGGCCGCTGGTTCGATCCTGATATGTTATCTTATATCCCATACGCGATAAATCTTTTCGCACCCAAGCAGGCATGGCACTGTTGAGTGTCAATCCACCCGGCACTTTTTCATGATCGCCAAAGCTGGAATACATCTGCAATGTTTTAAAGCTCGGAGCTTCACACGCCTCTTGCACCGTCATCCCAAACTCCACCACATTCAAAAAGAATTGAATCAACAACTGATCTTGTTCATCACCCGCTTGCTTGGCAAACGACAAAAATGGTTTACCGTCTTTCAATGCTAAGGTGGGTGTAAGCGTTACCCGTGGGCGCTTGCCCGGCTCCACTACATTGAAGGGATTCTCTTTCGGATCTAACACAAAAGATTGCATGCGCTGACTCATACCAATGCCTGTGTTGCCCGCAATGCACGCAGGCACCCAACCACCACTAGGCGTAATGGAAACCACCCAACCTTCTTTGTCGGCTGCTTCTACGGAAGTAGTGCCTGCCGTAAATGATTCCAAATATTTTTCATCCAATGGATTAACCGGTTTAAAATTATCTGCACGACTCGTTCCCCATTTTTGTAAAATATCGAGGTATGGATTTTGTTTTCCTTCAAATGGATACGGATCGCCCGGAGCAATTTTCGGATCATTCATCTCCGGATTAATCAACTTGAATCGCTCACGTGCATATTCTTTCGAGAGCAATCCTTTGATTGGCTCTTCGGGTGCAAAAGCCGGATCGCCATAATAGAAATCGCGATCCGCGAAAGCGAGATTCATTGCCTGATAGACGGTGTGAATGTATTTGGTAGAGTTGTAGCCCATGCTCTTTAAATCAAAATTTTCGAGAATGTTGAGTGTTTGCAACATTGCTGGACCTTGCGTCCAGGGTTGCAACTTGTACACATCAATCCCACGATAGGTTGTCATCGTAGGCTCTTCAATTTTCACTTTCCAATTAGCGAGGTCAGCTTCAGTAAACAAACCGCCTTGCTCCTGACTGCCACGCACAATCTCTTTCGCGATATCGCCTTTGTAAAAGCGATCATACGCTGCATAGATAGCGGCCTTGCGGTCTTTTCCTTTCTTTAATGCTTGTTGCTCGGCATCTACTAACTTCTGTAATGTGGCGAGCAAATCTTTCTGCACAAAAATTTCTCCTGCATCGGGTGCTTCGCGCTTCTCCTCCAAGTGTGTTAAGAATACTTTCTTAGAATAAGGCCACTTTTTAATTTCTTCTTTGCCACGCTCAATGGAAAAAGCAGTTTGCGCTTCGATGGGATAACCTTCGGCCAATTGCATGGCAGGCGCGAGCACTTCTTTCAAACTCATCGTACCGTATTCGGCTAGCATGGTCATCAACCCTCCTGCAGTGCCGGGAGTAACGGCTGCCAGTGGACCAAACTCAGGCGGATACTTCATGCCTTTGTTTTTAAAGAAGTCGGCTGTTGCACCGGTAGGCGCTACACCCAACGCGTTGATGGCAATTACTTTTTTTGTTTTGGGATTGTAAATAAGTGCTTGCGTTTCTCCGCCCCAACTCAGCACATCCCACATGGTGCAGGTAGCTGCCAGCATCGCGCACGAAGCATCAACTGCATTTCCACCCTTATTAAAAATCATGGCTCCAGCTGTAGCAGCCAAAGGCTTACCTGTGATGGCCATCCAATGCCTGCCATGCAGTGGTGGTTTTTGGGTGTTGACTGGAAGGTTGTTGAATGATTGGGCGGTGGCTTGTAAGCAGCACACGACTGCAAAGAAAAGATGGCTTAGCTTCATATAGATTGATTATCTTTAAATCAGTTTTACTGTTAATCCAATTTCTAAGGTAATCAAATAATAAAGGTTTCGCACATCAAATTTGTCAGCGGGCAATCATCTCCATCAAAGGAAAATTTATGAATACACATCAACAACTGATTGAAAAATTCTACTCAGCTTTTCAGCAAAAAGATTGGAAAACCATGCAGTCGTGTTACCACGATGACGTTGAGTTCAGTGATCCTGCATTCACCCATTTGAAAGGTAAAGAAGCGAAAGCCATGTGGCACATGCTGGCCACCAATGCACGAGATTTTTCACTTACCTTTAATCAAGTGCAAGCCGATGGCAACAAGGGAAGTTGCCATTGGGAAGCTACTTACACTTTTTCACGAACCGGCAAGCGCGTGTTAAACAAAATCGATGCATCGTTTGAATTTAAAGATGGTTTGATCTATCGGCACACCGATCGTTTTGATTTTTGGAAGTGGACGCAGATGGCTTTGGGCACATCCGGGTTACTTTTGGGATGGAGCTCTTTCTTGCAAAATAAGGTACGCGCCACTGCGATGGGCGGCTTAAAGAAGTTCATGAAAGACAACCCTCTTTATGCCTAGAAAAGGTCAAAAAAGCGCCAAAAATAGCCTAAAGACCCTCAAATTCAGCGATTTGCATTTACAGAGAATTAATAACTATATTTGAGAGTTAATGAAAGTAAATCCCATCTGAAAGTATCCCCACCTCGTGAGTTTATTGTCGGTAAGGTTTTAATGAGTTAACAAGAACATTTTATCACTTAATTTTTAAAACACAAATGAACATTTATGTAGCCAACATTCCCTGGAAAGCAACCGAGGAACAATTGAAGCAGTTATTCTCCGAGTACGGTGAAGTAAGCTCTGCGAAGATCATCATGGACAAAGTAACGCAGCGCAGCCGTGGCTTTGGTTTTGTAGAAATGGCTGATGATGCAGCCGGTAAGAGTGCTATCGATCAATTGAACGGTGCTGACTTCCTAGGAAAGAACCTGGTTGTAAACGAGGCTCGCCCACGCGAAGAAGGTAGCGGTGGTGGTCGCGGCAACCGCGGTGGTGGAGGCGGTGGCTTCCGCAGAGGCGATTTCAACAGAGATTATTAATCGGTTTGAAATAGAGACTTTATATGCCACGCCAAAAGCGTGGCATTTTTTATTTATAGACTTCGCTGCAAATCGCTTCGATAGTTTGACCTTATCTTTTTCTGATCAACTCCTGATTTTTATTTTTACTGCATGACTCCTTCGCATACTGCTAATCGGCTCGCACGCGCCACTTCTCCCTATTTATTACAACACGCACACAATCCGGTAGATTGGTTTGAGTGGGGCCAAGAAGCATTGACCAAAGCCAGGCAAGAAGATAAACCCATCTTATTAAGTATTGGCTATTCCTCGTGTCATTGGTGCCACGTGATGGCGCACGAGAGTTTTGAAAACAAAGACATCGCGCAATTGATGAACGAATTTTTTGTGTGCGTCAAACTCGATCGCGAAGAGCGCCCGGACATCGATCAGATTTACATGGAAGCTGTGCAAACGATGGGACAAAATGGTGGATGGCCATTGAATGTATTTCTAACACCCGATCAAAAACCATTTTTTGGCGGCACTTACTTTCCACCCAAAAACTGGGCACAACTACTCGTTCAGATCAATAAAGCTTTTCGCGAAAAGCGAAATGAAATTAACGAATCGGCCAACGACCTCGGTAAGCATCTGGCGATTTCTGATTTGCAACGTTTCAAAAATGTGCCGCCCGCCAATGGGTTAAACCTAAGTGCGCTCGATGCCATGCATCAGGTGATCGAATCGCGATTTGATTTTCATGAAGGCGGACTGGACAAAGCGCCTAAATTTATCATGCCATCTATCTGGCTGTTTTTGCTTCGCTACTATCAAATAAGTAAGAATTCAAAAACATTGGAGATGCTGCACCTCACCCTAAAGAAGATTGCAGCCGGAGGAATCTACGATCAAATTGGTGGCGGCTTTGCGCGCTACTCGGTGGATGGCCAATGGTTCGCTCCGCACTTTGAAAAAATGTTGTATGACAATGGCCAGTTGCTTAGTCTTTATGCCGAAGCGTATCGGCTTACGAAAGAATCAGTTTACGCACGCATTGTTCGGGAAACGGTTGCCTGGCTTGAGCGAGAAATGACTTCGCCTGAAGGAGGCTTCTATTCTGCATTGGATGCGGACAGTGAAGGTGAAGAAGGAAAATTTTACACTTGGCAATTCGATGAATTAAAAGAACTGACCACAGAAGAAATTCAACTCCTCACAGATTTTTATCATGTAACGACCGCAGGCAACTGGGAGCACGGTAAAAACATTGTCTTCCGCGAAAGCGATACAGAACCAACACCTGCTCTGCTGCAACTCAACCAAAAACTACTAGCCATTCGGAATAAAAAAATAAAGCCAGGACTGGATGATAAAATCCTTACGGGATGGAACGCCATTACGATTCAAGGACTTGTAGATGCGTATCGTAGTTTGGGTGAAGATCACTATTTAGCATTAGCAGAGCGTGCTATTCAATTTATTGAACAACATCTGATTGTTGATGGCAAGTTGCATCGCTCATTCAAAGGAACACATTCGGTGACAACCGCATTTATCGATGATCACGCCTTTCTGATTCAAGCTTACATATCTTTGTATCAAGCCACCCAAAAAGAATACTACTTGATTGCGGCCAAGAAGTGGTGCGAGGAAACCATTCGCTTGTTTTACGATCCGTCTGAAGGTTTCTTTTACTTCAATAGCCATGAGGCAGAATCGCTGATAGCACGAAAGAAAGAAGTCTTTGATAATGTGATCCCATCTTCCAATTCGGTGATGGCTCGCAACTTATTTCACCTTGGCATTTTTTGGGATAAGGAAAGTTGGAAAACGATGGCAAGTGAAATGATGCAACGACTGATCGCCTTAACACAATCGGAACCCATTTACATGTGTCATTGGGCATTGCTGGCCGCTGAAATGACACAAGGTATGGCAGAGGTAGTGATCACCGGATCCAAGAATTTAAGTTGGCAAAAAGAATTTGATCAATCGTATCTGCCGTTTGCATTATTCTTGAGTGCCAATGGCACCAGTAAGTTGCCTTTAGTAACCGACAAATTAGCAGAGCAACGAGAAGCCATTTATGTTTGCTTCAAAAAAAACTGTCAATTGCCGGTATCGCGCGTGCAAGATGCAATCAAACAAATTGTGCCACCACAAAAATAGAAGATATGCTGGGTGTTGACCGGTTCATTCAGTCATCCGATATAATCAAAAAATCGCGGGCTGCCTTGCTCACCAACCACGCAACATTGGCAAGTTCTGGTTTACCGGTTGCGCTCGAATTGAAAAGAAGCGGTGTAAACCTGATCAAATTATTTTCGCCCGAACATGGAATTCATTCGCAGGATGAAGACGGAAAAGCACAAACCAATCAAATCGATCCCATCACAGGTTTGCCGGTAATCAGTTTGTATGGTGCTAAGATGGCGCCACATGAAAACGATTTAGCAGACATTGACTACGTATTGATTGATCTGCCTTCCATCGGATGTCGGTTTTATACCTATTTGTGGTCCATTACCCACATGATCGAAGCAGCGGGACGTGCTAATAAGAAAGTGATTCTACTTGACCGTCCCAATCTCGCTCAACGATTAGCCTCACAATGCGAAGGTCCATTGCTGAATGAGAACAGCTGCGCATCATTTATTGGGCGCTGGAGCATGCCCATCACGTTTCCATTTTCTTCCGGTGAGATGATGCGCTGGTTTATCCACGAACGCAACATCGATGTGGAACTCGATGTGATTTCACATCAGCCCAATGCGGTAAATAATTTTGTGCCGCCTTCTCCGGCTATGAGCGATTTTCAAACAATTCTACTCTATCCATTTAGTGGCCTATTGGAAGGTATTAACGTAAGTCATGGCAGAGGAACCTCCTATCCGTTTCGTGTGGTTGGCGCTCCGTGGATTGATGCAATTGCTTTTCACGAAGAATTCAATCGCAAAAAATTTGCCGGAATAAAGGCTGTGCCACATTTCTTCCAGCCGATGTGGAGTCGGTATGAAAACGTATTTTGTCACGGGTTGTATTTTACTGTAACCGATGCCGCTTTGTTTCGCCCGGTTGCATTGGCTTGCTGGATCATACATTATCTGGCCATCAACTATCCGCAACAATTACAACCTGCCACCTATCCTACTGCCGCCAATCCATCGGGTGAGCACCATCTCGATTTACTAACAGGACTCCCTGATTCGTTTTCCATTCTTTGTAATTCCCCAGTCACTTGGGAAAATATTTTCAAACTTACTAACTGCCAGGACTGGTTCGAAAAAGTAAACCATTTCTTGATAGATAAATCCTAACTTTGTAACTATCTCAATTTGGCCATGCATCCGGAATTAGATTTTGATTCATCTACACTCTTTGCCGAGTTGATCATTCCGGTGCCCATTCCTCAGTTATTTACGTACCGCGTGCCACAGTCATTGACAAATAACATTCGTGCAGGACAGCGCGTGATTGTTCCTTTCGGAAAGAAAAAAATAGTAACCGGAATTGTGCACAGCCTCCATCAGCAGCCGCCCAAGGAATACGAGGCGAAAATGATTTTAGAGTTGATCGATGAGATGGAAGTGATCTATGGCGCGCAATTCAAGTTGTATGAATGGATGGCCGATTATTACATGTGCACTTTAGGCGAAGTAATGATTGCGGCACTTCCAGCCGGACTAAAACTTTCAAGTGAATCGATGGTGCAAATTGACCCCCGATTTGATTTTGAAAACACCACCTTCGATTTCTCTGAAAAAGAAAAAATACTTTTAGATCGGTTAAAAACGGATACACTCACCTACACCGAAGTGGCAACCTTATTGAATGCCAAAAATATTTATTCGATTCTACGCTCGTTACAAAGCAAGTCCGCGGTTATTCTATTCGAACAAGTTAAAGAAAAATATAAACCCAAAACCGAAAAGAGAATCCGGCTTAACGAAAACTTCGTTTCCAAAAAAAATCTGGAAGCACTATTCGAAAAGCTATCACAAAATCCAAAACAAGAATCCATTGTACTTAAGTATTTACAAGAAGTGCCGGTCTTCTCACATCCGGAGTTAAATGCATCCGGATTTCCGAAAAACAAATTACTGGGCGATGAGCTATCTGCCTCCTCGTTAAACACACTCATCAAAAATAAAATACTGGAAGAGTATGATATTGTTGTTCCTCGCTTTGGCTTTGATGAACCCACCACCATACATTCGATACTCCTAAGCGAACAGCAAGAGCAGGCACGTAACCTGATCTTATCCGAACTAGAAACGAAAAGTGCCGCGTTGCTGCACGGAGTTACGGGTAGTGGCAAAACTGAAATCTACATCGATCTGATTAAACGCGCTCTGGATGGTGGCAACCAAGTATTATATCTGCTTCCGGAAATTGCACTCACCACGCAAATCGTTTTTCGCCTGAAGAAATTATTTGGCAGCGAAATGGGTATTTATCACTCGAAGTTTTCGGACAACGAGCGCGTGGAAGTTTGGAATGGTGTACTCACCGGCAAACTGCGATTCATTGTAGGCGTTCGCTCTTCGGTGTTTCTGCCTTTTGATAATTTAGGGTTGATCATTGTGGATGAAGAACATGACCCATCCTACAAGCAACACGAGCCAGCCCCTCGATATCATGCACGCGATACAGCGTTGATGATGGGGCACATTCATGGCGCTAAAGTCATACTTGGTAGCGCCACTCCGTCTTTAGAATCATATTATCACGCTCAAACCAATCGCTATGGATATATAGAATTGAAAGAACGATTTGGAGATGCACAACTACCGGATATTGTTTTTGCAGATCTTAGCCAAGAGAAAAAGCGCAAAACAATGAAAGGTGAATTTTCCTCGCTCTTGCTCAAAGAAATTCAGCAGTCGCTTGATAGTAAAGAACAAGTTATTCTCTTTCAAAACCGAAGAGGCTACTCCCCTATGATTGAGTGCCAGGACTGTGGCTGGGTGCCCAAATGTATTAACTGCGCGGTGAGTCTTACCTATCATCAATATCGTCACGCGATGATTTGTCACTATTGCGGCTACAAAGAAGATATGCCCGCCAAGTGTCCGTCATGTTCATCTCCGCGGATACAAACGCTTGGCTATGGCACCGAAAAACTGGAAGAAGAATTAAAACTCCATTTTGCGGAAGCTCAGACACAGCGCATGGATCTGGACACCACGCGCACAAAATCAGGATACGAGAACATCATTCAAGGTTTCGAAAGTGGAAATACTGACATTCTTGTCGGCACACAGATGGTAACAAAAGGTTTGGATTTTGATAAAGTTAATTTGGTGGGTGTATTCGATGCAGACCGAATGATGCACTTCCCCGATTTTCGATCGTATGAGCGTGCCTTTCAATTGATCATGCAGGTGAGTGGCCGCTCAGGGCGAAGAGCAAAAAAAGGTAAAGTCGTCATCCAGACTTCCAGTCCTGCGCATCGACTGTTCTCTTTTGTACGGCAACATGACGTGAATGGATTTATTAATGATCAATTGAAAGACCGACAAGAACACGGATATCCTCCCTTCACACGACTGATTGAAGTTTATCTGAAGCATATCGATAAGAAAATTGTTAATCAGGCTGCTGCCATCTTATCAGAACAAATTAAAAAATCCATTCCGATGGTACGTCTCGTGGGACCCGGTGAACCGATGATTGGAAAAATTCGTAATGAATTTCTCATGACCATGTTACTCAAGATTGGCCGAGATCAGGGTAAGCTGGCTGAAATTAAAGCATTACTATCAAAACTGGCACAACAACTCACAACAGAAAAAGAATACCGAAATGTGAAGATGGTCTTTGATGTCGATCCTGCGTAACTTAATTGTATTCCTTTCAGAATCACAAATTAACGCCCTGTCAATTAAATATTCAGGCCGCTCGTAAGCGGCCTGAATCATTGTAGATTTAAAATACAGTGGATAAAAACGAAATCCCTTTCAAAGCTTTTAAAAAGTAGCAGTTAATCGTGCAAAAACAAATCTACCATTAAAACCACCTTGGTTTGCTAAAAAAAGCAACCGGCCACGGTTGGAAGCATCGCGTCCACTTGAATAATCAATAGACCCGATAGAGTTTCTTGGATCAATAAATATTTGATCAGGATAAACGTCAAACAAATTATTTGCGCCTACAGAAAGATTCAAGTGCTTACTCAACCTATATCCAAACGTCAAGTCTGTAACAAATATTGCAGAAAATGTCTGATCGATGAACGCACTTCCATCTGCCGTCCGCGCGAAATCGGGGTTCCAATACGTGCCATCAGCCTTTTTTGAATTAGGATCAATATTATGCACATAAGATATTTCACCAAAGCGAACTATACGTGCTATTACGTTTAGCTTGTTGAGTGCGTAGGTAAGGCTCAGGTTTACTTTGTTGCGCGGTTGAAGTACTTCGATACGCGATTGTTGTTGCCGATCGAATAACAAATTCTTAAACCACGTGTTTGGGTTGGTAGTGGGATCGTTTTTGGCGGGTGAGTTGATGAGATCAGTGCTGTTAATAGCGGTCACTTTGTTTTCGTTTAAATTCAGTCCAAGTGTTGCTGTTAATGAGCCCTTGCCCAAATCCATTTTATGCGATGCAACAATATCTAAACCTTTAGTTGTTGTATTTGCGGCATTAGCAAAAAAATTAACATTATTCACTCCGATAAACTCATTGGCTGCAAAGCCGAGCAAGCTTCTGGAGAATGCTCCAGAATAAACTATGCGGTCAGTAATATTAATTTGATAGGCGTCAATAGTAACAGCGGTTTTGCCAAAAGAAGCTGTAATTCCAAATGTGCCGCCAATGGAAGTTTCGGGACGGAGCGCAGCCACACCAATTTTTGTACGCGCTATTTCGCTATCATTATTTACCGTAAGCGTATTGGATGGATTTCCACTAACAAACTGAGTGCTGATGTTTTGAAAATATCGCTGATGTAAGGAAGGCGCTCTGAAGCCGGTACTAATTGACCCGCGCAACGAAAATATCTCAGATACTTTATAGCGAGCTGCAATCTTTCCACTCACATTCGATCCGAAATCAGAGAAATTCTCAAAACGACCAGCAACACCAATTAGCAATTTATTATGAAGTTCTCCTTCAAGGTCAGCGTACAATCCTAAACTCGTTCGCGATTTATCAATGGCATAATCGGGTTGAAAACCAGGAAACACCTGTGCACCCGGCAAAGCGAGCGTAGTTCCTGCCGCAGGACCATTGATGGTTAGTGGAGCTGTCGCCACTGTCTTCGGGGTAGTGCTACCGCTATAAGAGTTTAATTCGCCAGCGGTAATTACATAATTTTCATACCGAAACTCTCCACCAAATGCCACATTAAAATTTGTGATGGCTGCACCTAAACTGGAATATGTCCGTGCTGCGTCTACGTTGAAAGTATTCTGCGTGAATCGTAATTTACCTGCATCAAAACTTGTTTGCACGTTTCCATTCGGAAGTGAAGCATTGCCCGATTCTTCCACACGAAACGCAAACGAGTTACTGCCCAAAGTATTACTGAAGTCTATCCGCCAATCATTGATTTTTGTTTTAAATCCTACAATCAGCGAAGGATCTTGAATGGTTGGTGAAATGGCAGGCAGAAATCCATTGGGATAGTACAATGATCCATCTGAATTTAACGGTTGCTGTGAGCGAGAAACCGGAAGGCGTACATTTCCGAAAGCCTTGCCCGTGCGATAGGTATAACCTCCGGCAAAGTAAAACTCAGAATTATCATTTACCGGGAGCGAACCATTTACAAATACTCCCAAATTTCTGGATGATGAATTTCCAAACACCATGTTATGGCGATCATATTTGGTCTGCGCTGCCAGTGTGGCATCATCTTTAATTAGCTGAGTGCGAAAATCGTTTTGCACCTGATTAGCCGGAGTGCCAGGGAATGATCCGCTGGATCCAAGGTAAATAGTTGGAGCATTATCCAAACCACTGCGATTTGAATTTCCGCGCTCGTTGTATTGAGCTGTAACAGTGAGGCTTCCATTTTTACCCAAACGAAATCCTTTGCTCAAATCGAGCTGCACCACTTGGCCATCAGTAATGTTCTGACTCTTTATATCAAAGCCTCCATTTATGGTAGGGACCTTGTATTGCAAATTAGTAAGGTTGGTTCCAGTTGTAAGCGAAGCGGTGAATCCTTCGTAATCCTTTTTGAGTACCACATTTATGACCCCTGCAATTGCATCAGACCCATATTGCGCAGCCGCTCCGTCACGAAGTACCTCCACACGTTCTACTGCCGCAACCGGAATTACGTTCATATCAGTACCTACCGATCCTCGCCCAACTGATCCATTAATATTCACTAATGCAGAAGTGTGTCTTCTCTTTCCATTTACCAAAACTAAAACCTGATCAGGGCCTAAGCCGCGCAGAGAGGCAGGATCTAAGTGGTCGGTACCATCTGTTACGGTTTGTTTGTTGGAATTAAAAGAAGGGGCTACATAATTTAAAATATCACCAATATTAACTTGCGAGAAACTCTTAAGCTCTTTGGTTGTAATAGCATCAATAGGAACAGGCGAGGAAGTGGATGTGCGCTGCGCTACGCCTCGTGAACCTAATACCACTACTTCACCCAATGATTCAATGGACTCCTTTAATACAAAGTCAAGATTTACGTTTTCATTGCCAATGGTAATCGGTTGGGCAAGCGATTCATAGCCAATAAAACTAATGTTAAGCGTATAGTTTCCCGGAGCTAAAGCCAATTCATAATGTCCATCTGCATCCGTCACGGTACCTTGTGTAGTGCCAGCTACCGCAATGGTAACCCCTGCTAGTATTTCTCCAGTTTGAGAAGTTACTTTTCCCAATATTTTAGAGTCAGCTTGTTGGTATGGAATCAATTCAGTTAAAATCTGATTACTCGAAACAGAAGCGGTGAGCGAACTGGCATAAACAACATCTTGTCGTTTCAAAATGATAACATAAAAATTATCAGCTACCAATTTGTATTCCAAACCCGTATTTCGTAAGGCAAAATCAAGATCGCGTGTAATTGATTGATACCGGGTTAGTGGCTCCGCCATTTGATTCTCAATAAGACGTTGATCTGTGAGGATGGATACATGATAATGCTTTTCCAAATCCTTCAGTACTTGCTTAAGTGATTGGTGAGTTTCCTGCGTTTGACCAGCCGATTCATTTACAGGCAAAGCTTTTTGCCCAAACGAAACCATGGTGAGGCTCGATAAGAGTGCAACTTGTAGTAATATTTTCATAGATAAATTGGGTTTAATTGTTTACTGGGTTTAGGTTTTCTACTGATTTGGAAATGGAGATTGTATCACCTTCCTTCACAATCTGAAGATTGAAAGAGGCTTCAATACCTTTTATTAAATTATCCAAGCTATTGCATGGAACTGTGCCCCATAATTTCAATGAAAGTATAGAAGGGTCGCTGATCTGAACATGCACACCATAAGTATCTTCCATTCGTTGAATTACTTCTTTCATCAGCATATTATCCAAAACCAGTTTGGCGTTTTTCCACGAAGAACTTTTCTCCGGCTGCACTTGGTTCTTTTCAATCACTTTATTACTTTCCAAAAAAGTAATCGCTTCACCTGGTTTTATCGTAATTTGTTGCACCTGCTTTTCCTTGCGGATAGTCACCTTTACGCTGCCTTCATTTAATACCACATTCGATCGCCCTCTGCGGTGCTGTATGTTAAATTTTGTACCCAACACCTCCACTTTAAATTCATCATTGACTATTACAATAAATGGACTATTATTTTTGGTATGCACGACATCAAAAAAAGCTTCTCCTTCTACCGAAACGGTACGAATCGAATCTCCAACTAAAGTTGAGGAATAGGATAACCTTGAATTTCCATTCAGAACTACCGAAGAGCCATCCGGCAATGTGATTGTCTTTACTTCACCGAAAATTGTTCGATACTCAATGGGCTGCTTTTGAAAGGAATAATAAATCCATATCATTGAGAAAATCAGGAAAGCGACAGATGCTGCTACTCGCCAGAAATATTTTTGTCCAAGTTGCTTCCGCTGATTTTTAGCAGTCTCGAAAATAGCATATACTATTCGATTGGATTCAGTTTGAGAAATAACTTGGTAGGATTCTAATTTCGACAACACTTCTTCAACAGCAGGCAGGTCAGCAGATGTGCCATGCGATTGAATGTATTCGATTAATAATTCTATTTCGTGTTTTGAACACTCATTGTTTATAAATTTTTGAACAATCTCCTTCAAGATGATGCCAATTAAAGTTTAAATCAATAGTAAGGTTTGATTGGTTCTGTATCGACAGACCGATCGCGGAACCTTTACACCCTACTACAATTGAAAATGGAGGAAGTACGATGTGTCGCGCAAAAATATTTTCTAACGGCTCAAAAAAGCGTGTAATCCAATTTTTTTGAACCCTAATCTTTTGTTAGCTAATGGATAGCTGAAAAAAATTAGCGAATAGAATTAAAAACCTGAACTAAAAATACAAGTAACAATTGGTGCGTTTGTAAATAATGCTTGATCGCCTTAAGCGCCTTATACATTTGATCTTTAACTGTATTTTTAGATATCCTTAATTGGCGAGCTATTTCATCATGGCTTTTGTTTTCCCATCGTGATAAAGAAAATATCTCTTGTTGCCGAGTTGGCATTTGCGTAATTGCTTGCGTGATAAGCTCTTTCGTATCTTTAAAATCAATCAACCACTCCTGCCGAAATTCTTTCTGGCTTTCATAGAAAACCTGTTTCTTCATCTTAACATCTCTTGTTGCTTTCTTTAAAAAATTGAAGGAGAGGTTTTGTGTTATGGTATATAGATAAGGTTTTATCTGCGGTTGCAAACCTTCTCTGTTTTGCCAAATAATCATAAACACATCTTGCACGATTTCTTCGGCTATTGATCGTTCTTTAGTAATGTGTAGGCAATACGTAAATAATTCATTGCGATAGCGATCGAACAAACATCTGAAAGAAGCCTCATCTCCCTCCTTTATTTTGCGAATAATGGCCTCCTCATCGTAGACTTTAGGTCTATACATGGAAATAATTCCGTTGCCATTGGCAACCAATTAAGTTGTGACACTAAATAATGGGGAGACTAAAAAGACGTTAAAGCTTCCGCAAAGAAGCGATGGGGAAACGTCTGGCAAAAAAAGATTTGAGAACCGGCCTATTATTTACCTAGAATGCTCCACTCTTCATTGAGCACAGCAATCGCTTGATGAGCCGTTAAATCAAATTGACAAGGAACAACCGAAACATAATTGTTAGCGATGGCCCACTCATCATTATCTTCTGCCTTATCAAAATTAACAAAGTTTCCGGTCATCCAGAAATAACTTCTCCCATAAGGGTCAAATCGCTGATCAAATTCTTCCACCCATTTCGCATTGGCCTGACGGCAAACACGAATGCCTTTTAATGGCTCGTTGCGTTTAGCGGGAATATTTACATTCAAAGCAACCCCCTTGGGCAAGCCTTTCTCTAAAACCTGTTGCACAATTTTCTTCACAACTTCGCCCGTGTGCGAGAAATCTGCTTTATGGCTGTAGTCGCAAAGTGAAAAACCAATCGCAGGTACTCCTTCGATGGCACCTTCAATGGCAGCAGACATCGTTCCGGAATAAAGTACGCTGATCGATGTATTGCTTCCGTGATTGATTCCGCTCACCACTACATCGGGCTGACGGTCATTCTTCAGAACAAAATGCCGCGCCATTTTAATGCAGTCGGCAGGCGTACCACTGCACTCATACGCACGTACGCCTTCAAAAATAAATGACTCGTTTAATCGAAGCGTATCTCCCACAGTAATGGCGTGACCCATTCCTGATTGCGGCCCATCCGGTGCAACCACCAACACATCACCCAATTCTTTCATCACAGAAACTAAATTGAAAATTCCGCGTGAGGTGATGCCATCGTCATTCGAAACTAAGATCAGTGGTCTTGCCATGTATTATTTATTTTACGAGGGTGTTATAATATTCAATGATCCGGGCTAATTCGTATTTGTAATCAAAATCTAATTTATTGTCCTTCACAAAACCCTTTACTTCCTTTTCACGATCTTCCATCAAACGCAGCCAGTCGGCCTTGCGGCCCTCAAACTCTGCAATTGTACCATCGGGCTTCAATAAAAAATAAGTATTTACCAAGACAAGGCGAGTCGTTGTTCCATAGTAGTAATAGGGCGAACTGACAGTACGGTATTCTAACTTCTCACGACAAAGAACCGTAATCTTTCCTTCGCAAATCAACTCAAAAAAGATGGGTGTTTTGTAGGTATTATTGGCAGAGTAGGGCAGCGAATAAAACTGTCGATAGCGCTTGGCACCTGCATCGAAAATTTCAACAAACAATACTTTGCGCGCAGTGTAACTTTGCAATTGCCCTTTGATCTTAATTTGAATGATATCGCTCTGCTGGTCATACTTCACCAATCCGCGAAGCGTGTCCGTTGTTTCCAAAACCAATTTACCCTCGTGCCACAACTCAAAGGCAAACTGCTGCGCAAGCAAAACCTGCGATGAAACAATAAATACACTCAATAGAAAAAACTTCCGCATCACTTCTTTAAAATCATGTGTCCGAGTTTATCTCGCTTTGTTAGCAAATATTTTTCGTTGTGTTGATTCGGTGTAATCTCAATAGGAATGTTCTCTACGATTTCCAATCCGTAGCCCATCAAACCTACTCTCTTTTTAGGATTGTTAGTAATCAATCGGATTTTAGAAATGCCCAGATCATGTAAAATCTGCGCACCAATTCCATAATCCCGATTATCCATATCAAAACCTAATTGCAGATTAGCTTCAACAGTATCCAAACCTTGCTCCTGAAGTTTATAGGCTTTTAGCTTGTTGAGTAACCCAATGCCCCTGCCCTCTTGCTTCATATATAGAACAACGCCTTTGCCTTCTTGCTCTACCATCTTCATCGCACTATGCAATTGCGGACCACAATCGCAACGGCATGAACCAAAAATATCACCGGTAACACAAGAAGAGTGTACTCGCACCATCACCGGTTCATCTTTTTCCCACGTTCCTTTTACTAACGCCATGTGTACCTCTTTGGTGTTGAGCTGCTCGTAAGCGACCAATTGAAAATCACCCTGTGAGGTTGGTAATTGAACATCGATCTGGCGCACCACTTGCTTCTCTTTGTTCATCCGATACGCAATCAGATCTTTAATAGTTACCAACTTCAACTGAAAGCGCTCAGCTACCTTCACCAAATCAGGCAGTCGTGCCATGCTACCGTCTTCATTACAAATTTCCACCAGCACTCCGGCAGGCCGGAATCCGGCCAATCGTGCAAAGTCAATAGCAGCCTCTGTATGGCCTGATCTCCTAAGTACGCCCTCGCGTTTTGCTTTGAGTGGAAATATATGTCCGGGTTTACCCAACTCCTCTGGTTTAGTTTCTGGATCGACCAATGCTTTGATGGTCTTAAACCGATCGTGGGCTGAAATACCGGTTGTGCAGCCGTGACCAATTAAATCCACCGAAACTGTAAACGGAGTTTCGAAGGCGGCCGTATTTTTTCCCACCATTAATTCGAGACCCAACTCTTCGCAGCGATCTTCAATGATGGGAGCGCAAATCAATCCACGGCCATGCGTGGCCATAAAGTTGACAATCTCCGGGGTAATGGTTTCAGCGGCACAGATGAAATCACCTTCGTTCTCACGATCTTCGTCATCTACCACAATAATTACCTTGCCATTTTTGATCTCTTCGATGGCCTCCTCGATTGTATCTATTTTTAGTTTGTCCATTTTAACCTCTTATGATTTAATCTTCTAATTAACAATTATACATACTGACTGGTTCAGATTTGTCCAGAATAGAGAATTTTACATCTCCGTCACTTCGCTATCACAATACCCAGCAAACCAGCCAACTCTGATTCCGCTTTTTTCAAGCCGGTTTGCATTTCCAGCGCTTTATCTAATTCATCCCAATTGCCTCCGATCTCCGCTTGCTTCACTGTCATCAAATTTTCTTCCATCATTTTTTGCACCACCCTAAATTTTAGCCGCAACACATTGTTCAAGGCTAACTCATTCAGCACGTCATTCTCCTTCGGGAAATAAATATGAAACTTCTCACTCCAGTGCTGACTCGTAGCATAACGTGGTGTAATCAACTCGGTCACCATCCGTTTTACCTCCTCACTGCCATTCCTCAAAAAGTATTGATTGTCGATGGTTTGGCCTTTAGCCAATCCATTTTTAAATGCCTCATATATTTCCTTAAAAACCGGATGCGTAAATTCCACATCTTCCAATTCATGCAATAAAAAATCAGATAGGTTTTGTTCTTCTAATTTTTGATCGGCATAATTCAATAACAAGCGAATGGTTTCGCGCTCCTGAAAGAATACCATTCCCTGCGCATCGACTTTCGCTGGTGCGGATTCAATTTCATCAACCGTTGGTGGTGCTTCCTGCTGTTCGCGAATGGCTTCTTTCTCATTCTTGCGCCTCTCACCAATCAGTACTTTGTTCAGCTCTGCCAACAAAACAGATTCAGTGATGTTGAGCAGGTGACTGGTCTCTTGAATATAAACTGATCGCTTGATCGGATCGGGAATGAGGGCAATACTGGTAACTACTTCTTTGATCGATTCAGCTTTTAGGATCGGATCACCAGCCGCCTCTTTGGCAAACAAGCTTGTTTTGAACGACACAAAATCTTGTGTGTGCTCCTTCAAAAACTGATGAAAAGCCGTAGTTCCTACTTTACGCGAATAGCTGTCCGGGTCTTCACCATCAGGAAACAACACCACGCGCACGTTGAGCCCGCCTTTCAAAATCATGTCAATGCCGCGCAGGGCTGCTTTGATACCGGCTGAGTCTCCGTCAAATAAAACAGTGACGTTTTCCGTAAAGCGATGAATGAGTTTGATTTGATTTTCGGTCAGGGCGGTGCCGGAAGATGCCACGACATTTTCCACATCGGCCTGATGCATTGAAATAACATCTGTGTATCCTTCCACCAGATAACAAACATCGTGTTGACGGATGGCGTTTTTTGCCTGATACAAACCGTAGAGCACATCACTCTTGTGGTAGATATCCGTTTCCGGTGAGTTGATGTACTTGGGCTGATTTTTGTCTTTGCCCAACATGCGGGCTCCAAAGGCAATCACCTTACCGGAAATATTATGAACCGGGAAAATCACCCTTCCGCGAAAGCGATCGTACGAACTGCCGTCTTCTTTTTTTACAACCAGACCGGTCTTTTCTAACAAATCTTTGTTATAGCCTTTGGCGATGGCCTCGCGACTAAAGTTTTCCCAGCCTTCCAATGCAAAGCCCAACTCAAATTTTTCGATGGTTCGATCATTGAAGCCACGTTCGCGGAAATAACTCAATCCAATGCTCCGGCCGTCTTCGTGGGTGGTAAGAATATTTTTGTAATACTCTTTGGCGAAATTCATCAGAATGTAAAGCCCCTCGCGCTCCGATTGCTCGGCTGCGCCTTCGTCCGTCAGGCGATCTTCTTTGATTTCAATACCGTATTTTTTGGCGAGGTAGCGAATGGCTTCGGCATAGCTGAGCTTTTCGTGCTCCATCACAAACGTAAAGGCATCGCCACCCTTGCCGCTACTGAAGTCTTTAAAAATGCCCTTGGCGGGAACGACAAAGAACGAAGGCGTTTTTTCGTTGGCGAAAGGGCTGAGTGCCTTGTAGTTCTGCCCCGATTTTTTGAGCGTCACAAAGTCGCTGATCACATCAATGATGTCGACCCTGTTTTTGACTTCTTCTATGGTTTCGCGGCTGATCAAAATCGGAGGAAAATAGACGGCAAAGATAGGTTTTTGGCAGGAATCAGTTGAAGTAAATCTCTTCGGTTAAATTTAATTTAGATAAACCTGAAAACCAGTTTCTTCCTAACTTGCGAACCATTTTTGCCGATTCTGGTTTTAATTAAGATATGATGAAATTTACCCAAGAAGACATTACCCGCGCACTGTCTACCGTCAATGACCCCGACTTAAAAAAAGACCTAGTGACGTTGGGAATGATTAAAGATATCGTCTTATCCGAAAAGAAAGTCAGCTTTTCGGTAGTGCTCACCACGCCTGCCTGTCCGCTAAAAGAAAAAATAAAAAACGACTGCATCGAGGCGGTTGAAAAAGTGGTAGGCAAAGAGGTATTGATTGACATCTTCATGACCTCGTCCGTTACCTCGCTGCGCGATAATGCTCCACTCCTTCCGGGAGTAAAAAACATCATTGCCATCGCCTCCGGTAAAGGGGGAGTCGGCAAATCTACTGTTACCACCAACTTAGCCGTGGCATTGGCGCAGGCAGGGGCCAAAGTTGGTTTAATCGATGCCGATATTTTTGGCCCTTCTATTCCGGTGATGTTCAACTGTGAGCGTGAGCAACCAGAAGTAAAAGTGGTGAATGGCAAAAACCTTATCTTACCACTGGAGCAATACGGAGTAAAACTTATTTCTATTGGCTTTCTGGCACCACCCGAGAGTGCCGTAGTTTGGCGCGGTCCTATGGCCAGCTCGGCATTGAAACAATTCATCAGCGATACCATCTGGGGCGACTTAGATTACTTGTTAATTGATCTTCCTCCCGGAACCAGTGACATCCATCTTACTTTAGTTCAAACTGTACCTGTTACCGGAGCGATTATCGTCACCACACCGCAAAAGGTAGCACTGGCCGATGCAATGAAAGGACTGGCCATGTTCAAACAGCCATCCATTAATGTGCCGGTATTAGGTGTCATTGAAAACATGGCCTACTTCACACCGGAGGAGCTACCTGATAACAAGTACTATATCTTTGGAAAAGATGGTGGTCGTTCCTTAGCAGAAAAATTCGAAGTGCCTTTCTTAGGTCAGATTCCCTTGGTGCAATCTATCCGCGAAAGTGGAGACAGTGGCTTGCCGGCTGTTATGAAAGGGGGAGTTACAGCACAAGCATTTACTGATTTAGCCGAAAGCCTGGCGCGCCAAATTGCCATAAGAAATGCTACCTTTGGCACCACAAAACGTGTAGAAATGACCGTATGACCGAAACCATCCACTCCATAGAAGGCTTACAAACTCGCGTTGAAGAATCGCTCAACTCCATTCGACCTTATTTACATACGGATGGTGGCGACATTAAAATTGTGTCGCTGACAGATGAGCATGTGCTCACATTAGAGTTTGTCGGCAACTGCAGCAGCTGCCCCATGTCGGCCATGACTTTTAAAGCGGGTGTAGAAGATGCGATTAAAAGAGCTGTTCCTGAAATCAAGTCGATTGAAGTCGTGAATGCGACTCCCCTTGCGTAAGAGAGTATATTCTTTTGGTCGAATTGTATACGCATCCGGTAAGAGCAGTTAAACTTTAAAGAGTAGCCATACTCTAATGGTTTAAGAGTCGTTTTAGTATTAATTTGGCAGGCATGCGCATTGGTTTATTTAGTTTTCTCATCCTTTGGTCTCTTGGAACCGCATCCTTTGCGCAAGAACGTTGCGGCACTGTAGTGTACGAAAAGCAACTTCATCAAAATCATCCAACTAAAGAAAGCTCCGAGCAATTTGAAAAGTGGATGTCTACACAAATCAATCAAATTGCTAAGGGGCAGAGCGCCCAACGCACGCAATCCACCTACACCATTCCGGTGGTGGTTCACATTATCCATAATGGCGAAAGCATTGGCACCGGCCTAAACATATCGGACGCGCAGGTACTTTCTCAAATCAATGTTCTAAACAAAGACTTCAGCCGTACAAATACTGATCAAGTGAATACACCCGCTATTTTTCAAGGGGTGGCAGGTGCATTTGACGTGGAGTTTGTATTAGCAAAACAAGATCCTGACGGATTACCTACCAATGGCATTGTGCGTGTAAAAGGATCAAAATCTTCCTGGAGTGCGAACGATAACTATTTATTGAAATCACAAAGCTATTGGCCCGCTGAGCAGTACCTCAACATTTGGGTAACCTTTTTGACTGATTATCTGGGCTTCGCACAGTTTCCGGTTTCACCCTTGGCGGGATTAGAAGATGCATCGAACGATCGGCTCACTGATGGAATTGTGATCAACTACCGTGAATTTGGTTCGATTGATGATGGCAATTTCAATTTGCATGCTCAATACAACAAAGGGCGAACCCTCACCCATGAGATGGGACACTTCTTTGGCTTGCGGCACATCTGGGGCGATGTGAGCGGCTGCACCGGCAATGATTATGTGGCTGATACACCTACTCAAAGTGGATCCACCGGGGGCTGCCCATCCCATCCGCAAACGAGTTGCAGCACTACCAAAATGTTTCAAAACTACCTCGACTATACAGACGATGCATGCATGAACCTCTTTACCCAAGGACAAGTAAACCGAATGCTTACCATCATTCAAAACAGTCCTCGTAGAAAAGAGCTTCCCAACTCGCCCGGCTTACAAACACCGGTGTCCATAGCGGATGACTTGGGAATCAAGAAAATAGTTTCTCCCGGCACCACTGCTTGCAGCGGTTCGTTGACGCCATCTGTTTTAGTACGCAACTATGGAAATAACACCATCACCAATGCACAACTCCAGTTGAAGCGAAACAACACCGTCATCGAAACAAAAAATATTGTTTTAGCACTTGCTCCGGAAGCCGAACAACAAATCGATTTCAATGCAGTAACGCTCGCCACCTCCAGCACTACTACTTTTGACTTCACCATTACCTTCACCAATAGCCATGCGGATAACAACGCAGCCAACAATACCAAGACAATTTCAACGACTACGGCATCCATAGCTTCGCTGCCACTCACTGAAAACTTTGCCACTTTCCCCTCCTCCTGGAGCAAGGATAATCCGGATGGGTTAACCACGTGGCAAACCATCACAGCAAATGGCACCACAACCGCATACATGAATTTATATGACTACACTGAGATCGGTGCGGTCGATAAAATCATTATACCTCAATTGGACTTTAGTAGCTCATCAACGGCAGCCATTCTGTTTGATCGGGCGTATGCGCAATACCCAAGCACCACCGGGGAAGCACTAAAAGTAATGGCTTCTTCTAACTGCCGATTTGATGATTCTCCGGATATCATCTTCTCAAAAAGTGATGCCTCGTTGGCCACCACAACCGCGCGTTCCAGTCGCTTCATTCCTACGACCAGCGAATGGAAAACCGAAGTAATTTCACTCAGTCAATATGCCGGTAAACAAATACAGTTGGCTTTTGAAAGCACGAATCAAAACGGAAACAATTTGTATATCAAGAATGTGCGTATACTCACTACCTCCATTTTAGATTTGGCCGTTGTTGGATTGGAAACACCCTCGCTCATCAGTTGCATTCAAAACCCTACACCCAGTTTGCGCCTGCGCAACAATGGAAACATTCCGATTACCTCATTTTCAGTTTCCGTTTCGCTCAATGGTGCAGGTGCGACCACTACCCCTTTCACTAATCTAATCAACCCAAATGAAGAATTAGTAATTAGTCTCTCTGCACTTTCCCTTAATAAAGGCATCAATCAATTGACCATCACTGCGATTAACCCAAATGGCACCAATGATAGCAATACATCGAATGACAGCGGCTTGTTTCAAGTTGCTTATGCTATTGACAGCGATGTGATTCCCTTCCGCGAAAAGTTTGAAACTTCTTCCAAAGACAAATGGACGCTAATCAGTCCGGCACAACAAACCAGCTGGACAACAGCAACCACTAACTTTTCTAATTCACTTTTGTATAACTCGTTTACGAATGTAAAGGTGGGCGAAGAAGGCTGGGCAATCAGCCCGATACTCGATTTGACAAATGCCAGCGCAGCAAGTGTATTTTTTGAAGTGAGTTATGCAAAGCGAAGCACCGGCAATGAGACGTTGCGGGTACTGGCTTCAATAGATTGCGGGGCCACCTTTACCAGTGAACTATTTTTTGAAAGCGGCTTAGCCTTAAGTAATCGCAGCCAGGAAACGAGTTGGCTGCCCTCCGTATCTTCTGATTGGACTCGAAAGCAGGTAATCTTAACCAGTCTGGTGGGCGAATCGGATGTACGACTGGCCTTCGTAGCTACGAATGCGAATGGCAATAATCTCTATCTGGATAACATCGAGTTCTTTCTCAGCGAAGATGCTGCTCCCATTGATGTAGATGCGGCCTACTCGATCTACGGTGGCCAGGTATCGCCCTTGAAGATAACGTTTAACCTCGATACGCGTCAGTCGGCCTTTGTGCAAGTATTTAATGTGATGGGCCAACTTGTTTCAGAAGCGAACTTAACGGATGTACTCAATCAAACTTTCCCCATCGAAATGCCTAACCAAAGCACCGGCATGTATATCGTTCGGGTGCAAACCGACACGCAGGTGAGTGCGAAAAAAGTGTATTGGAACAACTAAACGAAAACCACCGACACCTGCTTGAAATACCGCAAATACTCAACATCTTTGAGTTATTTTTGACATTATGGCGAAACGTAAAGTGGCAATTTTGTATGGGGGCCGATCGGTAGAACACGGTGTATCCATCAACTCAGCCCGCAATATTTTTGAATTCATCAATAAAGACATATTTGAACCCTTTTTAATCGGTATTTCTCCGGCCGGAGTGTGGTATCACACAACCACGGTGACCAAAGAAATGGAAAAGGGAGAAGCGTTGTCTTTGCAACTCAATCCGCACGAGCCCAAATTGATGACCGCCAGCGGTAAATCTGTTTTGGCAGATATCTATTTTCCGGTTCTGCATGGAACAGACGGGGAAGACGGCAGTATCCAAGGTTTGATTAAAGCAATGGATGTGCCGATGGTGGGCACCGGAGTGCTTGGCTCTGCGATGTCCATGAGCAAATTGGTGACGAAGCGTTTGCTGAAAGAAGCCGGCCTGCCGGTTGCCGACTTTTTGTATGCGTACTACACGGAAAAAGACAGCCTGCAATTTGAATCCACCCAGCAAAAGTTAGGATTGCCATTCATGGTTAAATCCGCCAGCCTCGGAT
Source organism: Flammeovirgaceae bacterium UBA5008 (assembly GCA_002398365.1). GTDB lineage: Bacteria > Bacteroidota > Bacteroidia > Cytophagales > Cyclobacteriaceae > ELB16-189. The sequence goes on along the minus strand of DGYK01000011.1, from coordinate 54,881 downwards.
CTTCCGTGGGCGTTTCGAAAGTAAATTCAAAAGCAGATTTCGCGCAAGCGATTGAAGAAGGCTTCCGCTACGATGACTGCGTGTTGATGGAGAAATACATTCAAGGGCGAGAAGTGGAGTGTGCTATTTTAGGAAATGCACCTGCCAAAGCTTCCCTGCCCGGAGAAATTATCATCAGCAAAAAATACGAATTCTATACGTTTGATGCGAAGTATGTGGATGGCGATGCCGTGACTATTGAAGTGCCCGCCCAATTAGATGCGGTCAGTCAGGAAAAAATCAGAGAGCTTTCGCTGAAAGCATACCAATCACTGGCGTGCGAGGATTTTGCGCGAGTAGATTTATTCCTGACCGAAAATGGAGATGTGTATGTGAACGAAATCAATACCATTCCGGGCTTCACCAATTCCAGCATGTTTCCGGTGATGTGGAAAGAGCGCGGCATCTCTTTTTCAGATTTGATCACCCAGTTAATTCAACTGGCATTCGATCGCCATCAAAAATCAAAGCGTGCCGAACGTGGATTTGAATCATCCTTGAAATTTTAAAACACACTATGAGCCTGGATCGCTATTTTAAAAACAATACTGTAGGTGGCCTACTCAAAAACATGGGTGTTACCATGGGCATCATCCTGTTGATAGCGGTGGTTTACTTTTATATCTACCTGCCCAACGTAACCAACCACGGTAAATCAGTTGAAGTACCCGAACTGATGGGGCTCACCATGGTGGAAGCAGAAAAAAAACTCGCTGAGAAAAGTCTCAGTATTGCTATCAATGATTCTTCCTACTCGGAGAATGAGCCAGCCTTGAGTATCTTAAAACAATTTCCAAAAGCAGGTGAGCAGGTAAAAGCCGGTCGCACGATATATGTTTCTATCAACCGCACTTCGCCACCTACGTTGCCCATGCCCAATTTGATTGACGGTTCGCTCATCAATGCAGAAGCTGTTTTAAAGAGCAACGAACTGCGCAGAGGGCGCATCATTTACGAGCCCAGCCCTTTTCAAAACTTTGTGAAGGACATGTATTTCAACGGAAGACCCATTACAGCCGGCACACGCATTCCGAAAGGCGCTACCATTGACATTGTGGTAGGCGATGGCAACGGCCCGGCCGATTTTGTAGTGGGTAGTTTGGTGGGCGATGCCTACGAAACAGCACTCTTGAAATTGTCGAATTGGAATCTTCATTTGGGTGAAGTGCAAATAGCGGAAGGACAAGATACTACCGGGGTGGAAGCATTCGTTTACAAACAATTCCCCAATAAGGGAGATTCCGTGCGAATTGGCAGTCCGGTTGACTTATGGATCGCACCGAAAGGTTACAAGGAACCCGAACCCAAGGATCAACCCATTGATTGATAACCGTACGAGTAGGTACGTTGGCGAAAACAAGAAATGTTGAAGACGAAATTTATCCTGCTTTTTTTCTGTAGTGCTTCCTTTTGCTTTTCGCAAGTAGAAGTTGTGTCCATCCCACGGAATGCGGAGACCACCACATCTACCTCAAAATCTGCTCGCACAGCCGAACTGACAGCTATGTCCCTGCCCTTCTGGGATGACTTCTCTTTCAACATTAAAGATGAAACACCCAATGATACTTTGTGGGAGATCGACAGCAAGTCGGTGTGGGTAAACAACGGCAGTGGCATTAATCCGCCCAGCATTTATGTAGCCACTTTTGATGGGTATAATGCTACCGGCAACCCCTATAGCGCCAACGACATTCTTGCCAAAGGTTTTGCCGATGCGATGACCTCGCGCCCGCTGAAACTAGGCGATGTGGCCCCGGCCAACCGCGATGCCGTTTTCATGACTTTCTTTTATCAGTTTGCCGGCAATGGCGATAGTCCCGAGCCGGGCGACATCTTATCACTGCTCTTTAAGAATGCTGCCGGGCAATGGATTGAAGTGTGGAGTAAGACCAATGATGGCACGTTAGCTTTAGATGAGTTTACAGAAGTGAATATTAATGTTCGAAGTAAGGGAAGTGCCCCCGATGATTTTTTTCACAACGGTTTTCAGTTTCAGTTCAGAAGCTTTGGGCGACTTTCCGGCCCGTATGATGTATGGAATGTGGATTATGTGTATGTAAGTAATGGGAAGGCAAAAGAAATTTTTCCACCAGGAAATGATACACCTTATCTAGATTTTCCTGATCGGTCTGTAGTTACTGCAATGACTTCTCTGTTGTCAGATTATTGGTCTATGCCGGCAAAGCATTTCTTTTCGAATATTATTAACAACATCAAGACGCCTAAGGTTACCATTGCATCAAATAGAAAAGATCAAATTGCTCCATTTGGTGAGACCGTGAATTATAGCAGCGAAATTACGGTTGAAACAAAAAACACTGTAACAACTCAGCTGCTTGAGACAGCTACCAATCCTGGGAATTTAAATTATCAAGAACCCAAAAATGTAAGTATAAACATTGGCGCAATACCCGATTTATCAGCGTGGAATTCTTATGATTCATTGAGTCTTAAAGTACTTTTTAGTCTGAATTCAAAAGATAACATTAAGAAGATTTCTGATGATGTAGGCGATTGGGACGAGGGAGTATACAAACCCATCAACTTCAAATCAAACGACACAATTAGTGCAACTAATATTCTTTCGGATTACTACGCTTACGATGATGGCAAAGCCGATTTTGGTATTAAGCTCAACGGCAAAGGCACCCAACTGGCGTATGAGTTTAACATGAAAACCACCGAGAGTGATGACGTCATCGCCATTGATATCTACTTTCCGAAATACGGTGATGATACCAATCAGTTCATTCAGGTTTTTATCGCCAATTCGTTGCCGTCAGCCGACAATGAATACAGCTTCAAACAATCGTATGCTGTGCAGCGCACCACCCGCAATCAATTTGTGCGACTTAAAATTCCGGATAAGGTAACCGTAAAAGATAAATTCTACATAGGCTGGCAATTGAACTCCGAAGCAGTGATACCCGTTGGTCTGGATCGCAATACCGACTCCGGAAGTAAAATCTACACAAAGGTATTAGGCGCAGCCAACTGGGAACAAAATACAACAGTCTATGGCAGCATCATGATACGCCCGGTTTTGGGCACGGCTCCTGACGTTATTTTAGATGTAGAGCGATCCGCTGCAGGCAAACCATATCCCAATCCCACAGCGGGCATCTTCTATCTACCTACCGAAGCCGATCGTATTCAGTTGTTTAATCTCTCCGGCCAATCCATCGACTTCACTGAAACCCAGCTAGCCGACAAAAAACAAATCGCCATTCTTGCACCCGCTACCGGACTATACTTTGTTCGCTATTTCAATCAGCATTGGGTGACGGGAAAGATTGTAGTGAAGCCGTAAGTTTCGTTTCCGTCTGAAATTGACCATGTAAATTGACAGGGCGGCCTTCATCTGATCCTTATTGGTTTATACTACCCAGTAACTCTAGACCTGTTTACACAATCAGGTTCATACTACCATTTAATCAACTGACACAGTTCTTTGAACAGACCCACTTTGCACTGATCACGAACCACTTCGCACCAAGCACGAACCATTTTGTACTGCGCACGAACCACTTTGTACTGTGCACGGACCACAACGCACTGTTCACGAACCATTTTGCACTGTGCACGAACCATTTTGCACTGTGCACGAACCACTTTGTTCTGTGCACGAACCACTTCGCACCAGGCACGAACCATTTTGTACTGCGCACGAACCACTTTGTACTGTGCACGGACCATAACGCACTGTTCACGAACCACTTTGCAGTGTACATGGACTACTTCGCACTGGGCACGAATTATTTCGAGATGCTCAAAAGTTGAAGCTTAGTGGCTTCCTACAAAATCCAAAACTATACGGATTGATGCCGCTTAGCTTTGCTTGAGATACTGAATCAAAGAAATAGGGGCCGGTGTAAAGCAGAGAATAAAAATCAGCAAGGCAAACCACCCCAAAAGTTTTCTTCCGGTGGTAAGCGGCTCCTCCACCTCGCACGGTGGGTGCGGTATACCTACAAATCGTCCCACAATAAACATGAACAAAAGCCACCCGGCATAGCCTTGAAAATGTGGAAATAAAATAGCCAATACATATTGAGCCATAAATACACTCAGCGCGAGCAGAAGTGTGGTCTGGGTAGATTGACGTAAACCCTTTAATGCCAGGAACAAGAACCCTACATAAAGCGGAATCTGATAAGAGAGTTCGCTCCACGGTTGATAAGGCGATATAAAACCAATACCCGCATAAAACAGAAAGCAGATAAAAATGACGGTTGCCACAATTCGGTGTCGTTTAAAGCCAATCAGTCCGTAAAGCACATGCCCGCCATCCAGTTGCCCCACAGGCAGCAAGTTCATGCTTGTAAAAACGAGCGAGAGGAATCCGGCAAATAAAAACGGATAATGCATAATCTCGTGTACGTTGGGCATGCGGGCAGGGTCGGCCACGAATTGATCAAAAAAGACAAAGAGCAGGTTCTTTCCAATCAGCACATCCACGGTTCCATCGGGCATATTCTCCGGGCGATAGACGAGGTTGGCATAATCCAAACCAAATTTTTCATAGCCGGGATGAAATTGAAAAACATACTCGGGAGGTGGCAGGTGCGAAAATCCATACCACAAAAAACCAATAGCTACGACAAACCCTGCCAGCGGACCGGCAATGCCGATATCAAAGTTTTGTTGCATGGTGCGCACAGGGCTTTTAAGGCGAATCAGGGCGCCCATCGTTCCAAACATCAACGGGATGGGAGGCAATGGTATAAAATAAGGAAGCGTAACCTGAACCTTATAATAACGCGCCACAAAATAATGCCCGAATTCGTGGGCAGTTAGAATGAGCAGGAAGCAAATCGAATACGGAAGGCCGCTCCATAAATCGGCTAGCGTATAATCCTGATTAAAGAAATGCTCATCAGTTAATGCCAGTATCGATTTACCATGTGTCCATTCCGCCCCTGCCAGCGTGGTAGTAATGAAGGTGACAATAAATAATGCTAAATGAATCAGTTTGGTTTTAACGCGCTCGCTCACAGGAAATACTTTGTGCCCGATTTAGGCAGAACTTACAGAATAAAAAAGCTTCATTATCAATTTAGAATCTGGTCAAGTCACCCAAGTATATGGAGATCAGGCTTGGCTTTACATCTGATCTGAGCTTTTTGTATAAAATCTAAGGAGGTGGGCCCAGCTGGGCACGATCCAGCGACCCCCTGATTATGAGTCAGGTGCTCTAACCAGCTGAGCTATGGGCCCTTGCATTATAGCTGCAAAAGGACTGCAATGTTACAGTTTGTCCTTTAAATCACCAAAATCAATGATCTTAAATTTACTATTAGCCGCTGCGTGGCTGTTTATATTCAACTGGTTGTAAAAAAAGCACCCATCGCATTTTCATGGAGATAGGTGCTTCGAATACGTTGACGTTTTAGTTACTTATTTAAAATTCTTAGTTCCATCGCCCTGATAGACATAGCGGAAGGTATAATAGCGATCAGCAATAGCCGATGAAACGGTTTCAGGAGCATCTTTGTAGTAGCTGATGATCTCCATTTTCGCATAGCGCTCATCGCCTGTGCGGATGATCAAAAATTTACCTGCGATAGGTGTAATCGTATTGTTTGCAGCATTGTAGTTGTACCAACCTTTTCCTGAACCGGTAGGAATCGCATACACTGGTTTGGCATTGATTACAGAATCCATGTCATAACCATCGGAAGGAGCAACTGTTAAATTATCAAAGATTCCGGTAGATACAATCGCACCACCTTTACCCACGCGTTGCTGCCCACCATTTACAATAATAGTAGTACCGTTAAATCCTACATCCCACTTATTGGTGGCGCTGTCAGTATTCGCTACAATTGCACCAGTTTTGAAGCTAAAGAAAGTATATTTTTTAGTTACTCCAATAGGCTGACCATTGGTAGGGTTATATCCACCAGATGGAGGATCGGCTGCCAGATTTTTAAATGTAACTGAAGTGAGTGTAACCGGTGCCGGATCATTGTTGGAACAAGAACTCAAAAAAAGAACAGAAGCAAACGCTGCGAGGGCAAATACATACGAAGTTGTTTTCATAGAACGTATTAGTTTTTCAGTTAAATTATAATTTATAGTTAAGGTTGATATAAGACAGTTGGCCGGGCAGATTCGGTATGTAAACCGGATCGGTGTAATTGAAAAGATTGTCGATGCCTATCTGCATTCTGCATTTCTTATTGAAATGATAGGCCATGGAAATGTTGGTTAAGAAATAACCCTTCACAAAATCATCATACACATCCAAAATCGAGTTGTTGTTTTTGTCCGCTTGCGGAATTTCTTCGCCCTGAATGTTTCCGCGAATATCTCCAATGCCAAACGGTCCGCGGTAAATCACGCGAAACGTGGCCTCCACTCCTTTCTCGATGTTATGATAAAAAATCTTGAAGTTGCCCGTGTGACGTGAACGATTGTATAAACCAAAATATTCGTTTGATTTCAATCGCCTAGTCTCCAAAGTTTCCGGATTGCGCCAAAACACTTCACCACGATCAACCGCATCTTCCACATCGGTATCTTTCGCATAGAGCAATTGGTATCCCAATGAGAAAGAAACTTCTTTATTCAACGGATAAGAAAGGGTTGTCTCCACTCCCTGCATCACCGCTTTGCGAATGTTACGATAGCTATAAATACTTTGATTGCTGGTGGTGGTTGCTACAATCTGGTCTTCAATCAAATTATCGACCTTGTTTCGGAAGAGGTTGATATCCACCACCAATTTTGCGAGTGGCTCGATGCGTGCGCCCAGATTAATAGAAAACGAACGCTCCGCTTCCAGCTTTCCGATTTTTGCCGGGTCGTATACGTATGATTGAATTTGCCCCAAAGCCTGCAATTGGCTAAGTCGCTCTTTCACAATCTCCGTACCCAACACGCTATAGCCACCGGCTGCTGAGTTCGTAAAGTTGAAATACAATTGACGGAAATCAGGCGCTTTGAAACCAATTCCCAGCGAGCCTTTTAACACAAAGCGTTTCGAAAATTCATAGCGTGCCGAGAACTTCGGACTCAACTGATCTCCATAAATCGAATTGTAATCATATCGAATACCAGCTACGATATTCAGGGCTGGATATGGATTGATTTCCTGCTGAAGAAAAGCATATCGGGTCTGCTGATTGCGGGTAGATTCATCGCGGTAACGCGAAGTCTGCACACCTTCCTGAATCTGACCTACTCCGATGGTGGTGATGTATTGATCATTAAAATAATATTCCCCATTCAACTCACCACGGGTAAATGTTTGATGAAAATCGTCATGATAAGTTAAACTATCATCAGAAAGCCTTCTCAAGTCGGTGCTGGTCTTGTAATCAGTTGTGTAAAACCGGCCAATGGCTTTCAATCGAGAATTAAACCGATGCGTAATGACGGGATTGATATTCCAATCGCGCACATTGCCTTTACCGTAGGAACGGAAAGAGACTTTATTTGCGTTCAATACGTCAAAATTAAAATCCTGTTCTTCGGTAAAATACCTACCTGAAAGCGTGATATCCGTTTTATCCGACAACTGGTAGGTCACTTTTGTATTGAAAGTGTAGTTGTAAAAAGGCGAAACCGTTTTACCAAAATTCTGTGGCGATAGGTCGTAGCCATCGGTGCTGTAGCGGTTGGCAAATGCGTAAATGCCTAATCTTTTAAAAATGAAAGAACCATTGGCGTTGAGATCTAATGAGTTATTCGTGCCATAGCGTAGCGAAGCATTGCCCTGATTAGTTGTGGGGCGCTCGGTAATGATATTGATGACTCCGGCCAACGCTTCTGATCCATATAAACTGGAAGATGGGCCTTTCACAATTTCAACCTGCTTGATATTCCCTACGGCCAATCGGCTCAACTCAAGTGATCCAGTATATCTTCCGATGATTGGTTCGCCATCAATCAAAATCAATGTGTAGTCAGGATTAAATCCTTGCAGTTGCACTCCGTTGCCTTGGCCATTTACTTGAGGAACCATCACCAAACCAGTCTGCTCTGTCAACACGTCATTTAAGCGCACCGAGCCCATCGACTTAATCAGCTCTTTCTTTACTAACGTCACCGGCATTGGCAAAGCGCCTACGGTGCGCTCATTGCGCGTAGCGGTAACAATAACTTCCTCCAATTCTTGCGTCTTGAGTGTATCTGCCTGCTCCGAAGATTGAGCTGCCGCCCATTTCGGGAGGATCAAAAACAATATGATAGCTACCCTGTTTCTCATTAACGGGTGCAAATATGTGGCTATCACCTACGAATAAATACCCCGAAAAGTATAAATAATAACAACCGATCAACTTCTATCGAAAATTGGTATTTTTACGGCAATTCAGCCATTTTGAGTCAATTTAAAAGATGACTTTCGTCATTTAATGCTATGATGAATCCAAATACACCTGCCTTCCCAACCGAAAATACCCTTAAAGGAAGTATCTCATCCTTATTTGAAAAAGAAGATCAGTCGCTGCTTTATTCTGAAAACACCGGTAACGAACCGTCTGTCATAGACAGCATGATTCAGGTGCGTATCATTCACTTTTATTTTTGTCTGGAAGGATCGGCCACGTTCTTTTTCGGCCCGCACTACAGCCGGGAGATCGTAAAAGGTAAAAATTACTTTTTCTATAATCCCGATAAGGACCTTCCTTTCCGCCTGCAACTGGCTCCACAAACTAAAATGGTGTTTATGACCATATCGCTGGAGAGTTTGCATAAGCTTTTTGTGCATGATGCATTACCACTGCTCAATCCGGAAAACAGCAATCGCAAGTTTTATGATGAGCGCGAAATACCACCGATGTTGCAATTGGTGCTCACCCAATTATTAACCACACAACTCAGCGAAAGTGCCCAAAAACTCTTTTACCAGGGCAAGTTTTACGAACTGCTCAGCCTTTATTTCTCTAACCGGTTGCCCGATACAGAAACGTGTCCATTTCTAAATGATGAAGAAACCGTTCGGAAAATAAAACACGCGAAAGAATACCTTTTGAAACACATGGATACACCGCCTTCTTTAAGAGAATTGGCGAAGGCAGCTGCGTTGAATGAATACCAATTGAAAATGGGCTTTAAAGAAATCTATGGCAACACCGTATATGGCTTTTTACTCGACCATAAATTGGATCATTCGAGAATCTTACTAGATTCAGGAAAGCTACAGGTGAATGAAGTGGCCTACCAAATGGGATACACGAATCCCAGCCATTATATAGCCGCCTTCAAAAAGAAGTTTGGCATTACACCCAAGAAGTACCTGATGAATAAATAGACTTATTCGAATCGGAGTGATTCAATGGGATCCAATCGGGAGGCTTTGCTGGCCGGATACCAACCGGATAGTAACCCAACGAAAATACAAATTAAGAATCCGATGAAGGTCCAGAACCAAGGCATGACAAATGCCTCGACCTTAAAGACGACTATCGAGAGAAAGTTACCCAGACTGATCCCAAGTACTACTCCGGCAAGACCACCTAAAACACACACCACAATCGCTTCAATTACAAACTGCTGGCGAATGCGTAGCGGAGTCGCTCCTAATGCTTTCCGCACACCTACCTCGCGCGTGCGTTCCGTAACTGAAACCAGCATGATATTCATCAAGGCGATCGATGCACCTAAGAGCGTAATAAATCCTACTCCAAATCCACCTACACGCAAGCCTGATGTAATGGATTCTAATTCCTGCGCCAGCGATTCACTTTTTTCTAAGTCAAATGAATTTTCTTTGCCTACCTCGTCACGTCTGATTTTGCGCATCAGGCTGGTTGCTTCACCCATGGCATAATCCATTTGCTCGGCATTGTTGATACCCACCGTCAAACGGTAGTTCAAACCTTGGCCGGAAGCCATCTGGTTCGCCACGATAATGGGAATCAAAACCATGTTATCAAAGTTGTTTTCAGAGAGTTCGCCCTTCTCTTTCATCAATCCAATTACTTTGAACTGCGTGCCCTTAAATGAAATTTCAGTGTTGATGGGACTTTTCTTATCACCATAAAGTGTTTGCGCTAATTTATGGCCGATCACGGCTACTTTTGATCCGTATTGAATTTCGAAGCGGGAGAAATTACGGCCTTCGGCAATATTCAAGCCTTTAATCGCCATGTAATCTTCATTTACACCAGTTACGTTTACATTGGGGTTGGTCTTTTCAGATGCGTGCTTTATTTCAGCTAAGATGGTGAGGCGGGCCGACAGACTGATGCTGGCCGGATAATCATACTGCTCGATAAATGTTTGAGCTTCAGTGAGCATGAGCGGACCATAAACCTTTTCCTTCACGCCTTCCTGTGCTGTTCCACGATTGAATTTAGAACTGATGTCAAATGTATTGGCTCCTAATGAGGACAAGCTTTCGGTCACTGAATATTCAATGCCATCAATTGCGGTAAGAATGCCAACTAGGGAGGTGATGCCGATGGCCACGATTAAGGCGGTTAAAACCGAGCGCAACATGTTTGCCTTAACAGAGCGCAGACCTTCTTTTACATTTTCAGTTAAATTCATAGAGACAATCTAAATCGCAATTTAATATTTAGAAACTAAGCCAAATTTATATCTTTAAGAGTTGTAGGCAGTAGACTGCTTACTGGATCATTTGTTACACCAAAATAGAGTGATTTAACGATGCGGGGTCGGATTTTGTTCTTGTTTGTGCTGGTTAGCCAAAGCGTTTTTGCCAATTATCTCTTCATTTCCATGGATGAGAGGCAAACCAATCACCTGAAAGCGTACGGAATCGCTTATTGGGTGCTGAAAATGGATATGGAGGTAGATTGGCTGTTGAACTACCGGGGTGGAAGTTTTATGATCAAATACCATCCTAAAATTCAAAATGAACTGGTGGTGCGCGGGGTGAGCTATGAAATCATCTCCGATGCACAGGCGAATAGCATCATTTCAGAGATTGCGAGTCCTGCTGCCAATTATGACATCATGAAGTTGGAGAAATACCCTCGCATTGCTGTTTATTCTCCTAAATCCAAACAGCCATGGGACGATGCCGTGACTTTAGTGCTGACGTATGCTGAAATTCCGTACACGGTTATTTTTGATGATGAAGTTTTAGATGGCGAACTAACCAAGTACGATTGGCTTCACTTACATCATGAAGATTTCACCGGGCAATACGGAAAATTTTATAGCAATTATGCCAACATGCCCTGGTATTTGGATCAGGTGCGTGAAGCCGAAACGACAGCGCGCAAATTCGGATTTCATAAAGTGTCACAACTCAAACTTGCCGTGAGCAAGAAGATCAAAGAGTTTGTAGTGGGTGGAGGTTTTCTCTTTGCGATGTGCTCGGCTACTGATTCGTATGATATTGCTCTGGCAGCTGAGGGAATTGATATTTGCGAACGGATGTATGATGGCGATGCAGCCGATCCAAACGCCCAAGAAAAACTAAACTTCAACAACACCTTTGCCTTTACTGATTTTCATATTTCACGTGACCCTTATCAATATGAGTTTTCGGACATTGATAACAATGCGCCTGAAAGAGGTTTACGACAAGACAACGATTATTTCAATCTGTTTCAATTCTCCGCCAAATGGGATCCCATCCCCAGCATGCTGACGCAAAATCATACCCGTGTGATCAAAGGTTTTTATGGCCAGACCACCGGATTCAAAAAACAACTCGTCAAGCCCGATGTCACAATCATGGGAGAAAATCGGGAGATCAAAGAAGCGAAATACTTGCATGGTGTGATCGGTAAAGGATTCTGGACTTTCTATGGAGGTCATGATCCAGAAGATTATCAGCACACCGTGGGCGAAGAACCTACCGATTTAAACTTACATCCTAATTCTCCCGGCTACCGATTGATCTTAAACAACATTTTGTTCCCAGCCGCGAAAAAGAAAAAACAGAAAACGTAGACATGGTGCGCTCATTCATTTTTTCAGCAATTGTGTTTGTTTTCATTGGATGTGCTACGGGGCAGTCAAAAAAAGTGGCACATTCTGATAAAGCGAACCCTTACCAACACTTAGGGGCTGAGATTGATTCTTTACCAAACTCTTCTGGGCAGTTGATGCTTTATGTGCAAAAAGTCAATCTAACAGCTCGCTATCCGCTGGTGAAAGCAATAGTGATTGATGTATCCTCTCAAAAGATCGTAGAAGAGTTTAGTTATACACCTGGCTATTGCAAATGGAAATCTGAAACAGAGATAGTGGTATTTAATGCACCTGGCACCATCCAAAAAGACGAAGACATTTCAAAACACATTACCATAATCAAAGTAAAATCAAATAAAGCTACCCCATGAAGTCATCAAAAATTATTCTAATCACAATTGTCTATTGCTCGGTGATTCTTTGGTTTTCGCGACCCGTTTCCGAAAACGCTGAGCATATTTCGCAAGACGAGTATTTTGATGGCCCTGATGAATTTTTCAAATTCCATCATGACATTCGCACCCCGGCTGATGCGGAAAAACCTGGTTATCAATTCGGTTATAAATTGCGCGAATTAAAAATAGCGCAAGCTTCTGCTGCCCGTTTAAAAAGCACACAAGCCAGAACGCAATCGAATGGAGTTTTAGAATGGAAAGAACGTGGTCCTTCCAACGTTCCGGGAAGAACGCGCGGGTTGGTGGTAGATCCGGATGATCCGAATAAAAACACCTGGTATGCCGCATCGGTTGCCGGTGGCATTTGGAAAACCACCAACGCAGGAAGTACCTGGACATTGATTACGCCTGATCTTTCCAACTTGGCAACTACCGTTTTAGAAATGGCGCCTTCCAATCATGATGTGATGTATATCGGTACCGGAGAAGGATTTGGAAATCTGGATGGCGTAAGTGGAAGCGGCATGTTTAAAACCATTGACCGAGGAGTCACATGGTCATACCTTAGCAGCACCGTTGCTTTTGGAGATATCAATCGAATGATCATCAATCCGGCTGATGAAAATATGGTGGTGGTTGCTTCCAATAGCGGAATTTTCAAAACGATTAATGGCGGTACCAACTGGACAAAAGTTTCTTCATTAACCTTCATTCAGGACCTGAAAGCTACTCCTGGAAATTTTGCGATTCAATATGCAGCACAAAATGGTGTGGGCGTTCTTAAATCAATAGATAGTGGTGATTCCTGGAGTTTATCAAATGTAGGAATGGGCTCCCTCGATCGTGTGGAAATTGCAGTGGCACCGTCTAAGCCTAACCGCATTTTCGCTTCTTGTGAAAATGGAGATACACCGAAATTACTTGTCAGTGATGATGCCGGAGCGAGTTGGTCGATTGTGAAAACACTGTTGAACGGAGCCGCTTTGGACTTCCTTGGTGGAACGCAGGCTAACGATGGACAGGGCTGGTATGACAACACGATTGCATGTGATCCATTTGATGCAAGCGTGGTTTATGTGGGGGGTATTAACTTATTCCGATTTAAGCTAGAGACCACGTCAACTACTTCTGATATCTATGGAGTAGATACAGAAGGCGCTTCTAGCTTATTGACACTGATTAATTTCAACGGCACCAACGGTAATTTCGATGTCGGGTCATCCGCTAATAAATCATCTGTTGAAGTTCGCTTTGGGCCCGGTAAATCACAAAAAGCTCATCGGTTTTTAGTTCCGGAAGGAGCTACATCCGGTGTTGCTGCCGCCAATTATTCATATACCGATTATGTAACCGTTCCATTCGAAGTGTGGGATGTCACTAACAACAAACAGTTAATGGTTTCTTTTCGTGATCAGGGAAGAAACGGTACGTTTGATTTGATTCCATCAAATACAACTGCAACAGAAGCTACACAACAATCTAGAGAATACATTTATATCAATAATGTAGCCTATGATGGAGCTGGACCAAATGGAGACATTGCCAAAAACGGAGGTCATCAGTTTAGCCAAATGTATTTCTGTTGGCCTGTATTGGCTGAAAATGGAGTTTGGCCACCTACCGCCAACAGTACCCTTCGGTTTAATTACCTCGGCCAACAACAAAATTTCAATAGCACTACTATTTTCATTACAGATGGCAGAGGTCAGTATGGAAATCCAAATAAAAACAGCATAGTGCATGTGGATCATCACAACATCTTAATGGTGCCAATGTCCACATCTACTTATAAAATTTTGAATGCGAATGATGGAGGCGTGTTTGTTTCTAATACATCAGCCACTCCGGGGATTAATGATGGTGATTGGACATTTGCAGGTAACACATATAATACCACCCAATTTTATGGGGCAGATAAACGGCCCGGCTATGATGAGTATTTGGGAGGTGCTCAAGACAATGGTACTTGGAAATCGCCTGCCAATGTAGCCGCAACAAAATCAACTAATTATTTATTTAAAATTGGGGGTGATGGCTTTGAAGTATTGTGGCACAGTACTGATGATAAAAAGTTAATCGGGGGTTCTCAGAATAATAATTTTGCACGATCTCTTGACGGTGGAAATACATGGAGTTCAGCTACGAGCGGTTTATCCGGTACGTATCCATTCATTTCAAAACTGGCCAACTCAAAAGATAACCCGGAAGTAATTTATACACTTTCGTCTGCTGGTGTTTTCAAGTCTACCAACTTTGGTGGCGCGTGGACTCTCACACCGATCACTACCAAATGGGGAGGAGTGAGTTCATTTATGGATATTGATGTATCACGTGCCAACGCTAATATTGTATGGGCAGGTAGCGGAATGACCAACTCCGGCACGTTGCGGAGTTTACATGTATCTACTAATGCGGGTGCGTCATTTACGCCAACTAGCAATTATACAAGTGTAACACTTGGAGGCATTACCAAGTTGGCAACACATCCAACAGAGCCAAACACCGCATATGCACTTTTCTCATTTGCCGGTAAACCAAAAATATTGCGAACAACTGATCTTGGTCAGAATTGGACAGACATTTCAGGTTTTAATACATCAAATACCAGCAGCAGTGGGTTTCCAGATGTTGCAGTATACTGTTTGTATGTGCGTCCGGATGATCCCAACATCATTTGGGTCGGTACAGAAATTGGAATTGTAGAGTCACTGGATAACGGTGCTACCTGGGCATTGCTAGAAGATTTTCCAAATGTATCTGTATGGGATATGAAAGGGCAAGATGATCAGATTGTTATTGCCACCCACGGCCGTGGTATTTTCACTGCAAAAGTGAGTGCCTCACAAACAAGCGCTGTCAGCAAACCAGTTATCCTCGCAGCAGGCACCAGCCCGCAATCAAAATTCCTTTTCAAGTTTCAAACCGAAACGATGGACTCCATTCAGGTGCTTTTGAACTCCGCGCGGATTGGATCGCTCAAAAATCTGGCAGCAGGGGAATATATTTTGAAAGTGACCAATGTCCCAGTGGGCAGTGTCGGAGTAAAATTGATAGGCTATAAGAATTCAGCTCCTTACCATAGCGCTTCATTTACGGCTCAAAATCTATCTATCAAACCATATGCGCGCGAATACTATAATATTCTGGCGGACGGCAACGACTTTTTTCTCAATAAATTTTTTGTGCTTGATTTTGGCGATGCCAATATGAGTTTGCAAACCAGTCACCCGTACACAAGCAACTCAGAGCTGAGCGCCACTTTGCTCGTGCCGATGATTGTAAGCAACTCTAATTCTAATTTCTATTTTAGAGATGTAGCCATGGTGCAGCCCTCTGCAGATGGTGTAAAGTTTGGCCAGCCTGAGTTTAAAGATTATGTGGTGGTAGAAGCTACGAAGGATGGACTCACTTGGATTCCGTTAAAGGATGGTTATAGTTCCTCGCTTAACTCAAACTGGTTAACTGCTTATAATGGCAACCAAAGCGGAACCAGCGCCCTGGAGATTAATCAGGAGATTAACATCCGCAACACATTTGCAGCAACGGATACGTTGTTATTCCGCTTCCGCTTGAAATCAAACGCAGACAATACAAACGGATGGGGTTGGTCTGTTGATAATATTTTTATTCAGCAAGCTCCCACTGGTGTGGAAGAAACCGGTGTGATTAGCGAAGCATCCGTCTTCCCTAACCCGAGCGATGGAAAAGCAGTGATCCGCTATACACTTCAGGAAAAATCAAGCGTGGCTTTTGCCATCACGGATGCGACCGGCAAAGTCATTCACACAACTGGCTCTCGTGAATTCGAAAAAGGAGAACACGATTATGAAGTGGACGTGACTGGTCAAGAAAACGGAATTTATCTCGTTCAGTTAAAGACGAGCCACGGCAATAGAGCATTAAAGCTTGTAGTCAAGAGATAGTTATTGATACCGCTCAGGATTAAACGCTTCCATGGAAATGGACGTTTGATCCTGATCGATTATCTGCTGTACAAGTTTGCCGGTGCCTGGCCCTAAACTTAATCCCATCATAGCATGCCCTGTGGCAATTGTTAAATTTTTAATCGTCTTACTTTTCCCGATGTAAGGAAGTCCATCAGGCGAACAAGGACGTAGCCCATGCCATACATTGCTTTGAGGGGGCATGGCAATATTCATCTCCGGATAATATCTCGGAATGGAATCGACAATACCTTTTACCCGATTCATATTGATTGTATGATTCACTCCTGCAATTTCCATCGTGCCACCAAATCGAATATTATCCCCCATGGGAGTAACCGCTACACGTGCTTCTAAAAAAATAGATGGTACCTGAATATTTTTCTGAATAGGCGTAAGAAAGCTATACCCTTTGCCCGCCTGCATGGGTAAATTCACGTGAAGTTTTTTACCTATGTTTCCCGACCAAGAGCCTGTAGCCAAAATAACTTCGTCAAATGAAAAATGATTGGAAGAGGCCACTAGTTCGCGAATCTGATTATTATCTACTACAAAATCAGTCAGCGTTGTGTTTGTGATAAATTGAACGCCTTGTTTTTTCAAGAATAAAATCATTTGACTGATCAGTAATTGCGGAGTAAGGTGTGCATCGCCCGGGAAATACACACCGCCACGAGCGCTTACTTTTACATGAGGTTCTAATTGCTGAACCTCAGTTGGAGATAATATGTGCGCTTCAATTCCGTGCTTGTTTGCAAAATGAGCTGTTTCACTTTCCTCATGCTCGGTCTCTTTGGTTTGATACAACATGAGCAAGCCACGCTCCTTATATTCAAAATCAAATGGCAACTCTTTTGACCATTGCTGATACATGGCCTTACTGAATAAACTAATGTCTTTCAATGCAATCGCGGCACGAGCCACATGATCCTTATTCGAGTGACGGTAAAAATGATAACCCCACTTTACGAGATCACCACTCCAACGTGGCTTCACATAGAAAGGACTTGTGGAATTGAACATCCACCGGATTCCTTTGGATATCATGCCGGGTGATGCTAAGGGAATTAAATGGCTTGGGACAATCATGCCGGCATTGCCTGTAGAACAACCAATTTGCAAATCATCCTGATCGATAATCGTAACTTGATGTCCAGCTTTCTGTAAGTAGTATGCTGAACTTAACCCGATGATTCCTCCGCCTACGATGCCAACTCGCATTTTTTGAATTTTATTTTAATGTGTTTTTACAAAACAAAATAGGTCAACAAGAAAAGGATGATGAGAAAAATCGCCATGTATTTTATCCATGGCGTTGCCTCTACAAATCCGTAGCCACAAATGGGACATTCTTTGCTAGACTCGTCTACATTCATGGCGCAGGAAGGACATTCTTTCTTTTTCATATATAAGTTAGATTACCTGAAATCCATACGCGTATGGATCATCATCGGGATCAATCGTGATCGTATTATGTCCGTAAATTTTAGCCCACCCTTCTACGCTAGGAATAATGGCGGGCTTGCCATGCAAATCGGTTTCCTCTTCAATACGGCCGATAAACTTCGAACCGATAATGCTTTCATGAATAAATTCATCTCCACGTTTTAGTTTTCCTTTCGTGTACCATTGCGCTAAACGTGCAGAAGTACCCGTTCCGCAAGGTGAACGGTCAATGGCTTTGTCGCCATAGAAAACGGCATTGCGTGCAGTGGATGCCGGATCAATCACTTTGCCCGTCCATAAGATGTGACTGCATCCGTTAATGGTCGGATCATCCGGATGAATAAAGGTGTGCTTTTTGTTAATGTCTTTGCGGAGTTCTCTGCTCCAACTTACCAACTGATCGGCTGTATAGTTTTCAATACCCTTGAAGTTTTTTTGTACATCTACGATCGCATAAAAATTTCCTCCATAAGCTACATCTAAACTCAACTCACCTAAATCAGGACAAGTAGCTTGAATATTTTCGGCTGCCAGATAAGCTTTCACATTTCGAATCTTCACCGACTTTACCTTTCTCCCCTCCTGCTTATATTCAATTCGCACTAAGCCGGCAGGAACTTCTAAATTTAAAACACCAGGCGTTTTTGGGATGACTAATCCTTCCTCGATGGCAATCGTTACCGTGCCAATGGTACCATGACCACACATGGGTAAACAACCGCTTGTTTCGATGAACAAAACACCTACGTCATTTTTCGGGTCAGAAGGCGGATACAAAATACTTCCACTCATCATGTCATGTCCGCGCGGCTCAAACATCAGCCCTTTGCGAATCCAATCGTACTCACGCAAAAAATGCTGGCGCTTCTCACTCATATTTTTTCCATGCAAAACAGGGCCTCCTTCTGCCACTACCCGAACCGGATTACCACACGTATGTGCATCGATACATTTAAATACATTCATAACTGCTTACATGATTGTGACTCAAAGTCTTTTAAACTAACAGTTCCTTAATCGTTGCTTAAGACTACTTTCTCCATTCATTATTGTACAATCTCCAGATGCTCATCGAATTTTCATCTTTCAATTCCATCGGCAAAAGTGATTGCGGGAAATTTTGAAACGATACCGGACGAACAAATCGTTTGATCGCATCTATTCCTACAGATGTAAATCGTGAATCGGTTGTAGATGGATAAGGACCTCCATGCTGCATTGATGGGCAAACTTCCACACCGGTAGGCACGCCATTCATAATTAATCGACCAGCTTTTTCTTGAAGTAATTGAATCAGATCAGCGTTTTGGGTAAGTTCACTTTCCAATCCAATAACGCTTGACGTTAATTGTCCTTTTAAATGATGGATTACAAGAAGTAGTTCGTGACGGTCTTTACACCTTACGATCAGCGAATAAGGACCAAAGACCTCCTCTGTTAGCAGTTCGTTGGCAAGGAAGTCAGTGGCAGATACAGAAGCAACTGCGGGCATTCCGGCTACGTTTTCAGAAGCAGCAGAAGATTTTCCGACCAGCTTCACACCTTTCTGTGCCAATGACTGTTTTAATTTCGTTACGTAATTAGCAGCAATACCTTCGTGCAACATAGTGCCGACAGTACTTGCTTCAATTCGAGTTGCTAAAACACCTACAAATTTTTCAAGAGCTGGATTATCGATTACTAAAATCAAACCCGGATTGGTGCAAAACTGACCAACTCCTAATGTGATGGACGAAGCAAGCATATCAGCCGTTTTTTCCGCTTGCTGTGAAAGTGAATCTGGTAAGAGAATCACCGGATTAATACTACTCATCTCGGCAAACACCGGAATCGGTTCGGGTCTGCGTTGCGCTAAATCAAACAATGCTTTACCACCCGCCAGCGATCCAGTAAATCCAACTCCTTTGGCCAATGGATGTTCTACCAATGCCTTACCAACTTCGAAACTCTTTCCATACACGTGTTGAAAAACAGATTCCTCTATTCCCACCTTTTTTGCGGCTCGATCAATAGCCTGAGCCACCAACGTAGAAGTAGCTGCGTGTGCGGGATGCGCTTTTACAATTACCGTGCAACCGGCAGCCAATGCTGAAATCGTATCGCCACCGGCTGTTGAATAGGCCAATGGAAAGTTTGCTGCTCCAAAAACAACAATCGGCCCGACCGGCACCAACATCTTTCGAATATCAGGCTTGGGTGCAGGAGTGCGATCAGGAAGAGCGGTATCGATGCGTGCTTCTACCCATGAACCCTCTTCTATCAAATCGGCAAACATGCGACAGTGCCCGGTGGTTCTTCCACGCTCGCCTACGATTCTTGCTTCCGGCAAATGTGTTTCACGCATGGCAGTACTTACCAGTTCGGTGCCTAATGCTTCGATCTCATCTGCAATCGCACGAAGAAATGCCGCCTTCTTTTTGGGCTCTGTCTTTTTGTACAGCATAAACGCTGCCTGTGCTTTTTGCAAAGCCGAATCGATCTCTTGTAAAGTACTGTCTTCGTATTCCATATCTTTCCTTATCTAAACAAACCTAATTTATAAGCTGGGCCTGTTCTTAATTCCATCACGGATAATCGCCAATACACGTTCGCGTTCATCGCCTATGAGCGTCAATCGTGGGGCGCGCACATTTTCAGAACCAAGTCCAACTTCTTGTTCGGCTAACTTAATGTATTGCACCAATTTTGGATGAATGTCTAATTCCAATAGAGGCAAAAACCAGCGGTAGATTTTCAATGCTTCCTCGATTCGATTTGCTTTCGTTAAGCGATACACTGCTACGGTTTCAGCGGGAAAAGCACAAACTAAACCGGCTACCCAGCCGTGAGCACCAAGTACTAATTCTTCCATCGCCAGCGTATCCACTCCACATAAAATTTTGAAACGATCGCCAAAGCGATTGATCATGCGTGTAACATTCGACACATCGCGTGTTGACTCCTTCACAGCCTGAATGTTTTTGCAAGCTGCTAACTCACCAAACATATCCAGTGTTACTTCAATTTTATAGTCTACCGGATTATTGTAAACCATAATGGGCAGGCTGGTTGAATCGGCAACCGCTTTGTAGTAGGCCACCGTTTCGCGATGATCAGATTTGTAGCGCATCGGAGGCAACATCATTAAGCCCTTTGCGCCACATCGCTCAGCCTCGTGCGCCAGTTTCACTGCATCACGTGTGCTGCCTTCGGCTATATTCATTACTACCGGTACTTTGTCGTTTACCTTTTCTACCGTAAAGCGCACCAATTCAAATTTTTCATCATTGGATAATACGCTGGCTTCCCCTAATGTGCCGCCTAAGATTACACCATCAACACCGGCCTTTAATTGTGCCTGTAAATTCTTATCGAACAAAGTTAAGTCTAATCGATCATCGGATGTAAACTTCGTAGTGAGTGCCGGAAAAACGCCTTGCCATTGAATTGTCATACAAGTGTGGTTAAATTTATTGTACAAATATAGTGTGAGGGTTGAAGCAGGTTGTTGTAAATCATAGTTAGTATCTATACTATTTTGACATATTTTGTAGCTTTATTGCATTATATTCAATCAATATATAATCAGATTTAGAAAAAAGATGAAAGTAGTTCCATTTAATGTTCCTAAAACAGCTCCCGAAGCCTTCCGCTATCAAGAAGATAACCGAGAACATTTTTATGATCAGCTTCATCAACATCCGGAACTTCAGATCATGCTGATATTGAAAGGAGAAGGTACACTGGTGGCAGGAGATTATCTGGGACGCTTCGAGGCGGATGATTTATTTATCATCGGTAGTGAACAACCACACGTATTTCGAAACGATGAAGTGTATTATCGGAAAACGAAATCTAAGTCGAAGAAAAAAGTACATGCCATCTCGCTGTACTTTCATCAGCAATTTGTGGGCGAGTGGTTCTGGAATTTGACGGAGATGAAAGCCATCCGGGATTTCTTCAAAACATCTCTTCGTGGTTATCGGGTGACGGGGCCAACGAAAGAAAAACTAATTTCTGTTATTCTAAGTACAAAAAATAAAACCGGATTGGATCGACTATCGGTTTTTGTTGAGATTTTTCAAGTGCTGACCAGTTCGCGACATTTAAAATCGTTGAGTGTAACCGCACCATATGGCGTCCATCAACCGATTGAAGGCAAACGCATGAATGATGTAATTCAATTTACCTTTAAAGAAAGTCATCGCAAGGTATATTTAGAAGAAGTAGCAGAAATCGCACATTTATCGACCGAAGCATTTTGTCGCTATTTTAAAATGCATACACAAAAAACGTATACTACTTTTTTGAATGAGGTGCGGGTTAGTAATGCGTGTCGTTTGTTGATGAACCAAGACATGTCAATTCAAGCTGTATGCTTTCAATCGGGATTTACGAATATTTCGAATTTCAACCGAATCTTTAAGCGAGTAACGGGCAAATCGCCTTCTACCTATTTGAACGAGCAAAGCCTGAAGAGCGTGCGATGATTTAAAACCTTACTTGATAAGTGTGGTGCTGGCGTGGGCAAGTGATTGTAGCGAAAAGCCCACAGTGGCGCGCCTCGCGCCACGAGGACTTGTAGCGGAAAGCACGGTGGCCTTGCGCAGCTTGGCCATGCCCCCAACATGCCCCAAAAGATGATAAAAGTTTTGGCTATTTTGCAGGGTAAATTTTATGCTATGGATGAATTGGAAGATGGTAAGGTAGAAGGGTTTCGAAAAAAAATTGACCAGCTGCTGTATAACCATGAGTCGCTGAAATCTGAAATTCAATCTCTGAAGAGAGAAATTGAAGCATTGCGACCTGTTAAGAAAACGGAGCAACCGACTGTTAACAAAAGCGCTGCAACTTCTGTGGTGGAAGAAAAAGTTGCTGCGCCCGCTGCTCCACCATTACCTCCATTTGAAATTAAAGAGTTTAAGCCGCAATGGCGACCTAAGCCAAGTCAAGAAAAAACACAATGGGAAGAATTTATCGGCACGAATCTGTTGAATAAAATCGGTATTGTGATTTTAGTCATCGGAGTGAGCTATGGTGTGAAGTATTCGATCGATCACAATTTGATGAAACCGATCACGCGTGTGATCTTAGGATATGTTGCCGGGTTGGCCTTGGCTATTGTTGCGTTGCGCATAAAAACCAATTACAAAACATTTAGTGCCGTGCTGCTAAGTGGTGCGATGGCTACTTTCTACTTTATTACCTATGCCGCTTATGACTTTTATGCTTTGATGCCACAGACGATGGCGTTTTTGCTGATGGTGATGTTTACCGGATTTACAGTTTTTGCATCTGTGCATTATGATCAAAAAGTGATTGCGATTATTGGCTTGGTGGGCGCATACGCAGTGCCGTTCTTATTAAGTGATGGATCGGGGCGCGCGGTTATTTTATTCTCGTATGTTACGATTGTAAACATTGGTATTCTGGTGTTGGGTTTTAAGAAGGATTGGAAGTTGTTGTACTATATCGCTTTTGGACTGACTTGGTTGATTTATGCGGCCTGGTTTATCGATCAATTTGATGCGAATCAGCATTTGTGGATGAGTCTGACTTTTGCGTTGATCTACTTTGTCATTTTTTATACCACGTTTTTGGCTTACAAACTGGTGAAGGCGGAAAACTTGCTGATGGATGACATTGCCATGCTGGTATTCAACTCGTTTTTGTTTTACACTTTTGGATATTCTGCAATCAGCGATTACCCAACCGGAGATTTTTATCTTGGCATCTTTACGGTGTTTAATGCAGTTCTTCACTTTGTAGCATGTTTCATAATTTACAAAAAACAAGATGCCACGCGCGATACATTCTATTTAGTGGCCGGAATGGTGCTGGTGTTTTTAACCATTGCGGTGCCCGTTCAACTGGATGGCAATCGGGTGACACTGACTTGGGCAGCAGAAGCATTTCTATTGTTTTGGATTGGCCGCACCAAACAATTGCGTATTTATGAATGGCTGTCGTATGTAGTTATACTGATTACTGCGGGTAGTTTAGCAGAAGATTGGAAGGCGTATAGCTATTACTCGGGAGATGGTGCTTCAGACATTTTTCCTTTTCTCAATATTTACTTGTTTACTTCTCTTTTTGTTCTCACGAGTTTTGGTTTGATACTGAAGTTGAGCAGAAATACAAAGTATCCTGAGCCGAAAGGTTTGCTACAACATTATTTCACGATTGGATTGAGTACACTTCTACTTTGTTTTCTCTATGTAAGTTTTTATCATGAAGTGACTAACTATTGGCTATCGCGTTATTATCAATCGAGTTTAATGCTACGACAAGGTGCAGACAATGCTTATCCTGTTTTAGATACCGATCTACTTGAGTTTAAAACGCTGTGGCTTCTGATTTATTCAGCTTGTTTTGGAATAGCATTGACGCTGATCAACAAAAAATGGCTAAGAAATCAGACATTGACCCTTTCCTTGACAGCTTATAATGCATTTATACTATTTTTATTTGTCATCAATGGATTGCCAACTCTTGCCGATTTAAGAAACAGTTACATTTTACAGACCGATGCCGCTTATTTCTTCCGGGACGTCTGGCACATTGCAATCCGCTATATCACACTCGTAGTGATCGTTCCCCTGGTGTATTTAAATCGGCAGCGTATCCGTCAAGAAATTTTTCCTGCGGCAATCAAACAAATTGAGTTCGTTCTATTTCATCTGTTTACATTGATTTTATTGAGCAGCGAAGTAGTTCATTGGTTAGAATTAGCCGGCATCGATGAAAGCTTTAAACTTTGGCTGAGCATCTTATGGGGTATCTATGCACTTGCCATGATTGTTGTTGGGTTGAAACAAAATGATAAGCCGATGCGCACGTTGGCAATTATCTTGTTTGGTATTACACTGTTGAAGCTATTCTTCTATGATATGGCAGATATGAGCACGATCGCCAAAACCATTGTGATGATCATATTGGGTGTATTGTTGCTGATTTCTTCCTTCTTGTACAATAAAGTGAAGAAAACTGCGGAAGCGAAAGTGGAAGACGAACAACCTAAGATAGAAACAACTGAAGACAAAAATCTATAAGATGAAAAGGATCCTCATTTCTCTGTCACTTTTTCTTTTGTTCTATTCGGGGAAAGCGCAAAAATCTTCTTTTGAATACCGAAGACCTTTGAATGTAGTAGACAGTGCCGGATGGTACGGACTTACATTACCAAATGGTGTGATTCGCAATTGCAGAACTGATTTTGCTGATCTGCGCATTTTTCAAATTACAGCAACGGATACGACCGAAGCACCGTATTTGCTCAACGTGCAAGTGCCTGTTCTTACTGAGACAACCGAGCAGTTGAGTGTATTTAATCTGGCGAAGAAAGACGGAAAGCAATATCTGTCGTTTGAATTGAAGAAGGATCAATTCGTCAATGAAATTGATTTATCATTTCTGGAGGAAAATTACGATGGTATAGTAACGGTTGCCGGAAGTGAACATCAAAAAGAATGGTTTGAAGTAGATCGGCAACGCATCCTTTCCATTCAAAACGAAAACATGCAGTTTACTTCCGCCCGACTTACATTTTCAAAAATTCACTATCGGTTTATTCGCTTGGAGTTGGCTTGTGACCGACCCCTTACCTTTCAATCGGCTTCTTTTAAAAATCAATTGATCGAGCCGGGCGTTTTTGGTTTGCCTACACTTACGTGGAATACAACTCATTTAAAATCAAAAGGGCAAACAGTAATATCAATCGATTTGAAGGAATACCAATTGATCAATTACTGGAGCGTGGTGATGAATGAAACCAACGATTTTTACAGACCATTCAGGCTGGAGCGATTAATCGATAGCACCAAAACCCAAAAGGGCTGGGAGTATTTTTATGACGAACTGGTGAGCGGATACATTACTTCGTTTACCAATAATGAATTCCACTTTATATATACACCTGCTCAAAAACTGCGACTGACCATTTATAATGGTGATAATCTTCCGATTGAAGTTCGATCCATAGTGGTACGTTCGCCACAAGTGAAGTTGACTGCGAGAATGAAAAACGAAGGCGTCTCTTATCTCTACTATGGAAACGAACGCCTATCGGCACCACAATATGATTTAGTGTTGTTTAAAGACAAAGTGCCATCACCCAAGAAAAATTTGGACTTGGCTGCTGAGGAAAAGTTACAAGAAGAACCGATAAAATCTTCCGCTCTGATCGAAAATCAACTTTGGTTGTGGGTTATTATGGTCCTTGTAATAGCAGTACTAGGCTACTTTACTTTGAAGATGATGAAAACGAAGTAATCGCCTACGCACGCGTTAATTCAAACACGGTAATCTCCGGTGGCATGCCCACACGACCTGGATAACCTAAATAGCCAAAGCCACGGTTTACATACAAATATTGATTTTCCTCCTGATATAATCCGCCCCATTGCTTGTAAACATGCTGTACTGGTGTCCATGTGAAATCACCAATGTTGACACCAAATTGCGCTCCGTGTGTATGGCCGGAGAAAGTAACATCAATGTCTTTGTAAGTTGGACGAATCTGCGCATCCCAATGCGTAGGATCATGCGACAGCAACAACTTCACTGCGGCCTCTTCACTTCCACGATAAGCTTCATCCAGCTTTCCGTGTTTTGAAAAACGCGTACCCCAATTTTCCACGCCTAAGATAGCAAGCTTCTCTCCACCTTGTTTCAGAAATCTATTTTCGTTCATGAGCAAATCAAAGCCAAGCTCTTTGTGCGCTGCGACTAAATCAGAAAAATTGTGCTGCTTCATTTCTTTGGTTGTCCAAGATTTGTAATCCCCATAGTCATGATTACCGGTGATGGAAAATACGCCCAGAGGTGCTTTCAACTTATCAAACACTTCCATGTAGGGTTTTACCTCGGGTGTTTCATTGTTGACTAAATCTCCTGTAAAGAAAATCACATCCGGCTTTTCAGCTAAGATCATTTCAACTCCGCCTTTCACAGCTGTCTTATTCCAAAAACTACCCGAATGAATATCAGAAATTTGCGCGATGCGCATTCCATCAAAGGCTTTGGGTAAGTTAGGAAGCTTGATGGCGACTTTGCGTACACGGTAATCGTGTGCTCCTGAAATAATTCCATAGGCAAATGCACCCAATGGAACCGATGCTGCGATCATGGCCGTGCGCGATAAAAATTCAGAACGTGATAATACTTCGCCTGCGGTGGATGTTGGCGTGCTTTTCTGGAAAAGGGAAATGAACCAACGAACGCCTCTTTGTATATCATCCATCAGCAAGAAAAGAATGCCAACAATTTTTGAGAAGTAGGTGGCCACAATTCCGGTGATAATCCAGTTGCGAAAATTGGCACTGTATTTATAAGGGTCATCAAATGCCCACCAAAATAAAGCGGCAATGCAAAGAATGGTGGGTATCCAAAATCCATAGCGAAAGATATTCTTCCACAACGGTGACCAATTTTTACTGACTACCAATACCCCTTGAAAAAAGTAGTAGTCGATCAACAGAAAGATAATCGTGAAGACAAAAATGGTCATAAGTCGTGCAGTCATAATGAAAAAGTCATCTTACCACCATAGTCGTAAGATGACTTCTTTTAGTTTACTTTCATTTCACTTTAATGAACATCCGTTTGAAGATGCGCCATTGGCTTCTTCAATAACTTCATTTTTAAACGAGCTACCAACAAATACATTACTGGTACCAGGAACAAAGTGAGGAACGTTCCGAAGATCAAACCGTAAATCATTGTCCATGAAAGAGGTCCCCAGAATGCCACGTTATCACCACCAAAGAAAATGTGTGGATTGAATTCGGTGAATAATGTAACAAAGTCGATGTTCAAACCAATCGCTAACGGAACCAAACCTAAGGTAGCCGCCATCGCTGTCAATAACACGGGAGTCATACGGGTTTTAGCTGCTTCGATGATGGCTTCCTTCAACTCCACGCCTTGCGACAAGAGTAAGTCGGTGAATTCCACGAGCAGAATTCCATTGCGCACCACAATACCTGCTAAAGCCATAATACCAATACCTGACATTACGATTGAGATTTCTTGTTTGAATAAAGAGAATCCAATTAACACACCGATGATACTGAAGAGAATCTCCATTAATATAATCACCGGCTTGCTGGTTGAATTGAATTGGATCACCAATATCATCAATATCAATCCAAAAGCAGACATTCCAGCTACGCCTAAGAAATCAATGGTCTCTTGTTGTTGCTCTTGCTCGCCCGTCATTTTGATTTCAACTCCATCGGGTTTGGAGAAGGATTTCAAACTCTCCTGTATTTGCGCTACAACCTCATTTGGATTGAAGTCTGCCAATACGTTGGATGACAATGTAATCACGCGCTTCTGATCAATACGTTTGATACCTGCATAGCTATTGCTGTATTCAATCGATGCAACAGCTGACATGGGCACTTGACGTACGGCACCCCCCATACTCATATCACGGAAAGTGATCGGCATATTCATCAAGGTATTGATATCATTACGTTGATCTTCTCGGATACGCATTTGAATAGGATAGTCATCATTATCATCGCGGAATTTGGAAATCTCAGCACCATTAATAGCATTGCGAAGTGCTAAACCAATTGTTCCAGTGGCAATTCCTTCACGATTTGCTTTCTCGCGATCGATCTTGATCGTAATCTCCGGTTTATCATTTTGAAAATCAGATTTTAAATCTTCCACTCCCGGAATTTGCTGAGAATCCAAGTAGCGCTTGGTCTTGTCTGCAGCTGCTACCAACACATCGAAGTCATCTGCTGCGATTTCAATATTAATAGGCTTACCAGTCGGTGGGCCACCTTGCTCCTGGTTCACCGAAATTGTAGCACCAGGAATATTTTTAATAGCTTCTCGAATCCTTGTTAAGTACACTTTGGTGGATTGCCCATCACGTTTCGCGAAATTCACAAAAGCCACAGTCACTTTACCTAAATGGGGCTGTGCATTATTTCCAGATGTTTGATCTTCGGCAGCTCCAATTGCTACGTTCGAAATAATGGATTCAACGATCGGGTTCTTCTCTCCTACTACATCGATTACTTTTTGCTCTACAATTTGTGTTACCGAATCAGTTACTCGCTGATCGGTTCCAATGGGCAATGTGATATAGGTATAAACAAAGTTCGGGTCGCCTTGTGGGAAGAAAACCACCGGAGGCTTCCGGATTCCGGTGAACACAAGTGAAAAGATAAATAAAAAGATCACTCCACCAATTACTAACCACGGGCGTGCTCCTTCTAAACACCAAGAAATCATATTCTTATAACCATTCTGCACTCTGGGCCAGCCATCCGTCTGAAATTTGGAAATCAACTCTTCCAATACAAAACGATAGAGTGAATAAATTCCGAATATGAAAATGGTAAAGTTTCCGAGACCAAATGAACCTGTCAAGTACCAGACTGCTGCTAATGCGGCAAAGATCACAGCGGTAATCTTGTATCCTCTGGTAAACTTCTTTCGGTCATGATCATGATCGTGTACTGTCATGAAGTCAGCAGCAAACACAGGATTAATAATGTAGGCCACTAACAAAGAGGCTAACAAAGCAACTATCAATGTGATCGGCAAGTACACCATGAATTCACCAATCGTGCCAGGCCAGAATGCCAACGGAACGAATGGAGCCAATACTACCATTGTACCGGAAAACACCGGCATGAACACTTCGCCCGCAGCAATTTTAGCTGCTTTACGAATAGGTACCTTACCATTGTCAAATACTCGGTGTGTATTTTCAATAACCACAATCGCATCATCCACCACAATACCAAGCGCCAACAGGAATGAGAACAGCGTCATCAGGTTCAATGTGTAATCCAGCATGGGGAAGAACAAGAATGCGATAAAGCTGGAAAGTGGTACAGATAGACCAACGAAAATAGCGTTGGTGGCACCCATGAAGAACATCAAGATGATCGTCACTAAAATAAAACCGATAATGATCGTGTTAATCAAATCATGAAGAGTTGTGCGCGTATTATCAGATTGATCTCCGGTAATGGTAATCTTTGCCCCAGGGGGTAAAATAGATGATTTAAATTCATCGATAATCAAATTGATTTGATCCGAAGCAGCGATCAGATTTTCACCACCGCGTTTAACCACATTCAGTGTAATTACATTTTTCTTATCTAAGCGAGCAAAACTCTCTTGTTCTTTGTGCGAGTCAATTACTTCAGCAACATCCTTCAAATAGACACTTCCACCTTTAATCGAACCAACCACGGTATTGGCAATTTCTTCAGCGTTGACATATTCACCGTTCACGCTTAATGAACGTTTCATTCCGCCTACTGAAAGCTGACCACCAGAAACGATTCGGTTTTCGAAATTAATGGCGTTACTGATATCATCTAAGCTCACTCCGGCCAATGCCGCTTTGTACAAATCAACATTGATTTGAATTTCACGATCCAATGCACCGACAATATCTACACGTCTGATTTCTTTCAATGCTTCAATGCGATCCTGCATTTGTTCCGCATATTTCTTTAGTGTTTGCAAGTCATAATCACCTGACAAATTGATGAACATGATAGGTTGTGCCGATAAGTCTATGTCAATTACTTGTGGGTCATCCAGTAAACTGGAAGGCACCGGAGGCAAATCTGCTTTTGCTTTATCTACAGCTTCCTGCACTTCGCGTTTTGCTTCTTTTACCTCCACATCAGTTTCAAATTCGATGATGACAGTAGAAAAACTTTGCACGGAATTGCTCGTAACTTTCTTCACACCGGCAATTGATTTTACCTGTTTTTCAATTTGTTTGGAAACCAGGTTTTCTACATCCTTGGGAGAAGCTCCAGGGAAAATGGATGTCACAAATATTTGCGGCAATACAACTTCAGGGAAATTTTCTTTTGGCAATTTGTTATAGGTAATCATACCTGCCAAGCAGATAAAAACAACCGCTACATAAATCGCCACCCGATTATCGATGGCCCAACTGGTGGGCCCAAATTCTTTATTCGAATCTTTCATTATTCTATATTTTAATCAATTCGCCATCATTCAAACCTTGGTAGCCTACGGTGATGATTTTATCACCTTTGGTAAGTCCGGAAGTTATTTGTGCGTAGTTGTCATACACACCATCAATCTTAACTACCTTTTTACGGGCAACCAATTGGGTGCCGTTGCTTTCAGCTACATACACTATTTTTTCGCCATTGATATCTTGAACTACATTAATGGGAACACAAAGAGCAGCGGGCACTGAGCTAAAAATAACCTTTACCACAGCCGTCATGTTAGGACGTAAATCAGCATTGGAAGGTACTTTAATCTCTACTGCAAATGAACGGCTCAGTGGATCAATATTTCTTCCGACAAAGTTTACGGGGCCTTCTAACTTTTTATCGTAATCTGAGAAACTGATCTCCGCCTTGTTTCCTTTCTTTACAGAATTCAAATAGGCTTCTGAGATTTTAGCGGTAATCTTTAAGTTATTATTATTGATAACACGAAATGCAGGTTGACCAGGGGCAGCATTCTGTCCTACTTTGGCAGTAACTTCATCTACTACACCTGTAATCAAAGATTTGATCTTAGACATATCTAATTGCTCTTCCAGCGTAGCCAATTTTTTCTCTAAGCTCTCTTTGCTGTTTTTTGCTTGCAGGTACTGCACTTCCGTTCCAATTTTTTGTTCCCATAAATTTTTCTGACGAACATAGATTGTATTGGCGAGTTCTAACCCTGCCTTTACTTCATCAATTCCACGCAAGGTTAGTGTATTATCAATCAAAGCAAGTGTTTGCCCTTTCACCACCATATCGCCTTCACGAACATAAACATTGGTGATCACTCCAGCCGTTTTGGCACTGATCATGATATTGTCTGTGGCTTCAACAGCGCCCTGGGTTTGCACGTATTTTTCAAACTTGCGGGGAGCGAGTTCGGTAGTCACCACTTCTTTCATGCGGGCAGTTTCTTTCTTGCCTCCCTCTAACTCCTTTTCCAAGGTGGCGATTTGTTTTACTAATTCGGCTTGTTGAGCTTTTAATTTCTTGAGTTGATCTTCTTTACTGGGATTGCAAGCCGCTAAGAAGGCAGCAGCAACTACAATTAAGAAATACGTTAGGTAATTATATCTTTTCATAAGATTGGGTTTTCTATTTTGATTGAGGATTGGTTGTTATTGTTAATAATCTGCCATAAGCTTTGTCGAGATCAATCTTATAGGTGATTGCATCATACAAAGCGGAGTAGTAATTTGTTTGAGCCTGGCGAAGTGAACTTTCAGCTTCTACTACTTCAAAGTTAGACCCAACACCTTGCTCATATTTTATTTTGGTAACTCGAGCTACATTGGTTGCTAATTCCATATTTTCTTTCTGTGCCGCCAATGAATTCAATGCGTTTTTAAAATTGATTGTTGTTTGACGTGTTTCTAAGTCTACACCCTGCTTTAATGTTTTAAAAGCATTATCCAATTTTACAAGGTTTAATTTCTCTTGCTGAATTTTGTGATGACGTTGAAATCCACTAAAGATTGGGATGTTCATTGTAACGCCTAACAGCGAATAGTTGTACCACTTATCAGGGCCTAACGTGCCTTGATCAGCAATGGCACTATTGGTTGAGAACAATCCCCCAAAATCACTGGATTGCGTGTTGAATCCAAATGTACCAAAGGCTGAGAGCGTAGGAAGTGCCCCCGCATATTGATTCTTGATGGTAAGTTTTTGGAGTTTGTAATTTGCCTCTAGAATTTTATAGTCTGATCTGGTTTTATAATCCCATCCTTCCTCAATTGGATCAACTTTTAAGTCAGCATTTACATCCTCCATACTGCCTGAAATTGAGATCGGTTGATCAATTGGATAATTCATTTGAAACTTCAAAAGCCATGAACTTAGTTCGTGAATGTTTAAGTAATTAGCCTGTTCCACTTTCAAATTATTATAGCTTACCCGTATGCGATCCACATCAATACTTTCCACAAAACCATTTTTGTTTTGCTCAATCGTATTCTTTAATAGATTCTCCACACGCGCCATATTCGCTTCAAACAACAAGAGTCGTTCTTTGCTGATCAACAATGAGTAATAGGCTTTTTTTACAGATTGAACGAGTTGTTCACGCGTCTGATTCGCGTTCTTATAGGACAAATCCTTGAAAGCTTGTGAAGCCTGTAAGCCAACTAAATAAGATCCGCTAAACAGCAATTGATTGACAGTCACAGATGCAGTTCCGGAATTTTTCAATTGAAAAAAGTTTTGCGCTGCGACTACGTCTCCCACCTTGATATTCGGCACGGTGCTGAGGTCTCCTAAAAATCCACTTGCTCCGGTATACGTTGTAAAAAAACGTTGCAATTGCGTATTATGTACTAATTGAACATTTCCAGAAATGTCAGGTAGGCCTAACCCGACTGTCTCCTTTACTTTAGCAGCAGCTATCTGTTGATCAAGAGTAGCATTCTGCATGCTAATTGCATTCTTCAACGCGTAATCAATACACTGATCGAGTGTAAACGCCTGAGGCGTTGGTGCTGATGTTGGTTCTTGCTGTGCATAGCCTGCCCTCACCAGCAGCAAGGCAGCTAAAAAAATGATTCGTTTATAAAATGGACTCATGCTTGGTTGTTTTATTGGATGGTTTATTAGGTTGATCTGAATTTTCTTTATACTTCTGATAGAGACGTCTGCCTTTATCCGTGCAAATGCCATAAACAAAATGATCGAAGAATTGCGATTGAACTTCTACCAGATTGTATTTGTCTTTCGGAAAAATGCGTTCATCAAATGCGGACTCAATTAAAATCAAGCGACTCAGCGCGATCACCTCTGTATGGATGTCATTGCGGTAATACCCTTCACTGATTCCCTGATTGAGGTTGCGCACAATGGAACTCATGATACTTCCATTTTTGTGCTGCTGCCATAAAGCCCAGGCTTTAGGATGAAACTTTTGCAAATCATAGAGCAACGAGGGATTCATTTCCTCCATATCGCATCGCAAACGAATTGAAATTTTGTTTAACTCATCAATTGAGTTTTCTGATTCGCGCGAGATTTGCTCGTATTCCAGCACATCGCGTTTCATGTGCTCTTGCGACATGACGGTCACCAATTCATCTTTATCGGCAAAGTGCTGATACAGCGTTTTTTTGGAAACCGAAAGGTGTCGGGCAATATCATCCATTGACACACTGCGTATTCCGTATTTCATGAATAGCGCCTCGGAACCGGCCAAAATTTTCTCTTTTACTTGGTAGTCTTCCATAATCGGGCGCGAAACTATGGAAACTTTTTATATTACCAAAGTTTCCACGGTTTCTTGAAACGCCCCTTTTTGATTAAGGTTGGCCCTTTTTAGAAATTTATTTTCTGAAAACCTGCAAAAATACGGCTCAACCGTTTGCATGAGGGTCCTGTGACTCCGGAGTTCTATAACACCACTTTTCCTTCATTTTCTGTTTGAACCGCTCTTTCTCCTCAGGACTCATGGTGTTCCATTTTTGCTTCCAGTAGCCACTCCATTTATTATTGTGACGGTGGCCTCCTTTTCCAAAACCGGAAAAGAAAATCTTACTTAATATTAAAAGACCTAATGTTTGCCAAAAATCCAATTGCGGCCCATGAAATAAATCGGGCACCAGCCAATTCCACAAATACATGGTGACAAAAGTAAAGGCCGCTACCGCCAACACCCCGATGCCCACCATCGCTCCTATCCACAATACCTTTTTCATAATTTGATGATTCAATGTTTTTAATTTTTTACTCGGTCAGCACGCTGATGCGTCTGCCCAGATTATTCTACTTACTTTCAATTGATCGTGTCGTCATAAAACCGTTGCAATCGCTTGCGCAGAGCGAGTATCGCATATCGCTTTCGCGAAAGCAAGGTGTTAATCGATACTCCGGTTGCCTCGGATATTTCCCGAAAACCCTTTTCTTCAATTTCATTTTGAATAAAGATTTCACGCTGGTCTGCCGGCAATTCGGCCAGCGCTTCGGTGATTTCATCCCAAATGGCTTCGCGGAGTAATGTCGCTTCCGGAGTATTATCGAGATCAGGAAGAATGTCTTGCAGCGTTAGTGGTGCATCATCGTCCTTGCCGGAAATCAATTCAAAATCGGTTTGCTTCGGGCGCACGGCATCTCTGCGATAGCGGTCAATGATTTTGTTGCGCGCTACGCTATACAGCCATGAAGTGACCCGATCCAGCGACTCAATGGTATCGAAGCCCGAAACAAATTGAAAGAACACATCCTGAAGGATATCCTCCGCCTCCTCCACCGATGACACTCTGCTACGGATAAATCCAAGCAGTTTGTCTTTCTCCTTCAGAAATGTGTTTTCTTTAATTTGTTGCATCGCCAAATCCATTGCCCACGCTCAATTTTCATCATAGACGGTGGGCTTATCTAAAATATTTTACAAAAGTGAAGAAAAGATTGAATACTAATCTTATGACGACTTGAGTACCTTTATTACTCGTTTTAATCTGTAAACCAAATTCTCCTTTGAAAGCCGGGGCCATCACGCTACCAAATTCTTCTTTAACCTTCTATCGATCGGGAAAAGGTGAACGAAAGCTTCTTCTCTTTCACGGCTTTGGGCAAGACCATCGGGCATTTGATCAGTGGGTGGTTGCATTACAAGAAGAATATACGTGCTATGCCTTTGATCTTTACTTTCATGGCTCCAGCACCTGGCACAGCAGGGATGCGGTTGAAAAACAAGATTGGCAAAAAATCATGCATCAATTTCTCCAACAAGAAGGCATTAATCAGTTTGCGATAGTGGGTTTTAGTATGGGAGGCAAATTTGCCTTGGCCACCTTTGAACTATTTCATCATCAAATAAGTGACCTTATTCTTCTGGCACCGGACGGAATTAAAACCAGTTTCTGGTACAGTCTCGCCACTTACCCCATTGCTATCCGTGCGTTGTTCAAGAGTATGATTCTCCACCCAAATCGTTTGTACCGCTTAACAAAAGCCCTTCGCAAACTTCGGATGGTGGATACCTGGCTATTGCGCTTTGCAGAATCACAAATGAATACCGAGGAAAAAAGAAGAAGGGTATATTACTCGTGGGTGTATTTTCGTCATTTCACCTTTGATCAAAATCATATTGCTGCATTGGTTAATCAGCACAAGGTCAACTTTTGTTTAATCACCGGCAAATATGATAAAGTTGTCTCTACGCAAAACATGGCATCGTTCTTACAAAAAGTTAAGTTGGTGCGAACCGATGAGATCAATTGCGGGCATCAAGAACTAATAAATCGAATAGATCCGAAAGTCTATTTATCGAGATAGCTAACGTACGGTCCGTTTTTCCTATCTCACAAACGTATTCTTCTTTGGAAGTTTAGTTTTATACCCGTCAAACAGGATCATTTCATTTTTGTACTCTCCATCAGGAAAGCGATCTACGTATTTGGCTCGTATCGATTTCCTATCATCTTTTCGATTGGTAATGTTACATATCCGCCATAAAATATAATAATGCTCCTGGTTGTCCACGTCAAAGTTTTTAGGCGAGTTCAGAAAATAATATGCCAACTCAGCCATCTCTTCTGCTTTTATATTATGTAAAAACTCATTTACCATTTTTAATTCTTCATTATATCCGATGGTATAGTCAGATAGCGACAATGCATAATCGTAATCAAATTCTCTTCGTTCCCGCAAGCCGGAAAGCACTTTCGAAACCATAGCTGTTAAATACGCATCATGCGGCAGTCGATATCTAAGCCTTAAACTGAGGTAGAGGCAAAGATCAAATCTATTGGTAATGTGCGCACTCTCGATTCGTTGAAACGTAGCCAACTTAATCATCTTCTTTACAAAAGCATCGCTTTGCAAGTTTGCGGTGCTCTCCGCTGAAATGACGCGGTTGCTCAATATTTTCATACGAAGTTCCAGGTCCGGATGAGAAATCATAGAATCACGATCAAAGAACAAATCTTCACGTGGTTTGCTAAAAATGCTAGGCCGTTTTTTAAACCATTCATCCTTCAATGGATAATCGGGCAAATCCAACTGTGTCATAAACTCCATGTCTGATTTCGCCAGCTTGGATTGGTCTAACAAAGCCAGAGCCGTAACGGCTTCTTCGCTGGCATAACCCGATCTTTCCATCATTTCAAATGCCAATGAATCGGCTTGACGCTCTCTGCTGCGGCTATTAGAACCTTGGTAGTACCAAAGCTTTTTCAGATTTAACAGGTTATCGACCGATGCTTCTCCTACTGCCAAATCCGCCAAGTTTTGCATCTCCTTCTTCAAAAACTCACCTTCAATGGACTCGGTGATTTTTTGGCGCACATGCTGCAATTCAAAATGAGCCATTTCATGTGCCATCACAAAGGCTAGTTGACTTTCATTACGCATGCGTGCAATTAATCCGATGTAAACAATCAGGGTACCATCGGCCACAGAAAAGGCATTCACATCGGGACTATTTTGAATCAGAACCAATTTTGGTGGATGCGAAAAATGATTCGTGCGAGCCAGCCGACTCACAATTTGATCGAGGTAGGATTGCAATGAATCGTTCTTTATAAATTGATTTTTTTCAACCATTGTGCGCATGTGCTTACCAAAGGCGCGGTACAAATTGTTAATCTGATAGCGCTTCGGTGAATGAGTCTGGTCTATTTCTTCTTCAATCTGTACTTTCAGCCTTTGAATTAATTCCCGATCCGATTTAGAATAGGTTTGTAGAGGCTCAAAAACACTTGACTGTTGCGCAAAGCAACTAAAGCCAACTAAAAGAACTAAAGCCGAAATAAAAGAAATTCGAGTGCGCAACGACAGTTTATTTTGATTCCTCAAAATTAAAAAAAACAGAGAGATAAGGCATCTATCTATGAGACGTGAAAAGATATTCTAAAAACTAAAAAATGCTAAATAGGAAGAGCAATATTCAAAATAATAGCCTCACTTTTAATAATTCCTATTAATTTTGGGCTTACGTGAGATAAAATGATTGCTTTCTTTCGCTCCGAAGCCAACGTGCTCTTTGCCGTAGGCCACAAAAACCCCTTTTCTACTGCTGATTTCGAAAAACTGATCTGGCTCTTTGGAGGTGCTAAACCACTTTCGGACAAAGCCTTAACGGGAAAATTCATCGGTCCCCGCAAGGAAATGATCACACCCTGGAGTACCAATGCCGTGGAAATTACCCAAACGATGGGTTTGGAAGGAATCGAGCGGATTGAAGAGTTCTTTGAATCTACACAAACAACTCCCGCTTACGACCGCATGTTGCAGCACTTATATGAAGTGCTCGATCAAGACATATTCACCATTCACCACACACCGGCTCCTGTGTTGGAAATTACCGACATTAAAAAATACAGCGAAGAGGAAGGACTTGCTTTAAGCGATGAAGAAATTGAGTACCTAAAAGATGTAAGTGTACAATTAGGACGCGCACTTACCGACAGCGAGTTGTTTGGCTTTTCGCAAGTAAACTCTGAACACTGTCGCCATAAAATATTCAACGGCACTTTTGTGATTGATGGCGAAGAGAAAAAATCAACACTCTTTCAGTTGATTAAAAAGACATCTAAAGAAAATCCCAACTACATTGTTTCTGCTTACAAAGACAATGTTGCATTTATCAAAGGTCCGCGCATCGAACAATTCGCGCCTGCACGTCAAGATGTACCCGATTTCTTTGCGGTGACTGATTTTGATTCGGTGATTTCACTGAAAGCAGAAACGCATAACTTCCCAACCACTGTTGAACCCTTCAACGGAGCAGCGACCGGATCAGGTGGCGAAATTCGTGATCGTCTGGCCGGTGGAAAAGGTTCGTTGCCCTTAGCGGGAACAGCCGTGTACATGACCTCTTACTCGCGTTTGGAAAACAATCGTGAATGGGAAAAGAATATTGAACCTCGCAAGTGGTTGTATCAAACGCCTGCGGAAATTTTAATCAAAGCTTCCGATGGTGCCAGCGACTTCGGGAATAAGTTTGGTCAACCACTCATCTGCGGAAGCTTGCTCACCTTCGAACATATTGAGAACACCAAGAAGTTTGGTTACGACAAAGTAATCATGCAAGCCGGAGGTATTGGTTTTGGCAAAGAGAAAGATTCGAAAAAAGAAGAACTGAAAGCGGGTGATCAGATTGTGATGATGGGTGGAGACAACTACCGTATTGGCATGGGTGGTGCGGCTGTATCTTCTGTAACCACCGGGCAATTTGCAAACGCATTAGAATTAAATGCCATCCAACGTTCGAATCCTGAAATGCAAAAGCGCGTGATGAATGCCATTCGCGCGATGGTAGAATCCGATCAAAATCCGATTGTATCGATTCACGATCATGGAGCAGGAGGACACTTGAATTGTTTCTCTGAATTATTGGAAGCAACCGGAGGCACCATTGAGATTGATAAAATCCCTGTTGGTGATCCAACGCTTTCATCGAAAGAAATTATCAGCAACGAATCGCAGGAGCGCATGGGTGTGGCGATTCAGAAGAAAGATGTGGAAGCACTGAAACGTGTTTCTGAAAGAGAGCGCGCACCAATGTACGTTGTAGGTGAAGCGACCGGTGACCATCAATTAAAATTTACACGCGCGAATCATTCCATCCATCCGGTGGATTTGAAAATGAATCATTTGTTTGGTTCATCTCCGAAAACGATTCTCACGGATCAATCGAAAGCATCAACCTTTTCAGAAATTCAATATCAACCATCGCAGGTACACCACTACCTCGAGCAAGTTTTACAACTGGAAGCGGTTGCTTGCAAAGATTGGTTGACAAATAAGGTGGACCGCTCTGTTTCCGGAAAGGTAGCAACACAACAAACGTGTGGTGTACTCCAACTTCCGTTGAACAATGTCTCTGTCATGGCGCTTGATTTTTTAAGTAACAAAGGCATTGCCACTTCAATTGGTCATGCTCCGGTTGCCGCATTAGTCAATCCCGCTGACGGTAGCAAATTGGCGATAGCCGAAGCACTCACCAATTTAGTATGGGCACCTCTCACACATGGATTGAAAGGTGTTTCGCTCAGTGCAAACTGGATGTGGCCAGCGAAGAATGAAGGCGAAAATGCACGTCTGTATCAAGCTGTAGAAGCAGTAAGCGATTTTGCTTGTGCGCTTGGCATTAATATCCCTACCGGAAAAGATTCTTTGTCCATGACACAGAAGTATCCGAAAGGGGAAGTAGTGTACGCACCCGGCACGGTGATCATTTCTGCAGTTGCCGAAGTGAATGATATTCGTAAAACGATTTCGCCTGCACTGGAGCCCATTCCACAATCTGTGTTAATCCATATTGACTTTTCGAATGCAGCGTTGCAATTAGGAGGAAGCAGTTTAGCACAAGTATTGAATCAGTTGGGAAACACCGCTCCTACTGTTGAAAATGCCGATTATTTCAGTCGTGCGTTTAACGCGATTCAAAGACTGATTCATCAGAATTTAATTTTAGCCGGACACGATATCTCATCCGGAGGATTGATTACTACCTTACTCGAGATGTGTTTTGCTACACCGACTGTTGGTTTGCAAATTGATCTGAAGAACAGAAAAGAAGAGATCATTCGTTTGTTATTCAGTGAAAATCCGGGTGTTGTCATTCAGGTTTCGCAAACGGACAAAGTGATCAACCAATTGCAAGAAGCTAATCTATCGTATCAAGTGATCGGACAGGTAACGAATACGCGCACGATTCAATTAGAAAGTCAGGCAACGAATTTAACATTTGACATTGATGCGCTACGCGAAAAGTGGTTTCACACTTCTTATTTGTTAGATAGAATTCAACGACCAAAAGGTCATGCTGAAAAGCGGAAAGAAAATTATTCCAAGCAACTACTCACCTATAAATTTCAACCACACTTCACCGGCACGTTTGATTCGTACGATGTAAACCCGAAGCGCAGAACAGCCTCAGGCATCAAGGCAGCCATCATTCGCGAGAAAGGCGTGAATGGAGATCGCGAAATGGCGTATGCATTATACCTTGCAGGATTTGACGTAAAGGATGTTCATATGACCGATTTAGTTTCAGGTCGTGAGGACTTGAGTGGTGTAAATATAATTGTGTTTGTGGGTGGATTCTCTAACTCCGATGTATTAGGCTCTGCGAAAGGTTGGGCAGGATCTTTCTTATACAATCCAAAAGCAAAAGCTGCTTTAGATAATTTCTACGCACGACCTGATACATTGAGCTTAGGTGTATGCAATGGCTGTCAGTTAATGATGGAGTTGGGTTTGGTGTATCGGGAGATTGCTATGAGTGAGCATCCGAAAATGCATCACAATG
>DGYK01000011.1:3085-13737 GCA_002398365.1 Flammeovirgaceae bacterium UBA5008 | reverse complement strand
AATCCGAAAATGCATCACAATGGTTCGGGTAAATTTGAATCTACGTTTGTAAGCATTTCCGTACCAAAAAATAATTCCGTGATGCTTTCTTCGTATGCCGGAGCACAACTTGGTGTTTGGCTGGCACATGGTGAAGGAATGTTTAAACTGAAAAACACTTCGCTCAATTATAAAATTGCAGCTACGTTTACCTATCCGGAATATCCCGGCAATCCAAATGACAGTGATTTTGCCGTGGCTGCATTACATTCTACCGATGGAAGACATCTGGCTATCATGCCGCATATTGAACGTAGTTTGTTTGCATGGAACTGGCCTTACTATCCAACGGATCGCAAACAAAAAGACGAAGTATCGCCTTGGTTTGAAGCGTTTGTAAATGCGAGGAAGTGGGTGGAGAAGGTAGCGAGTCAGAATTAGGTGGAAGGTGTCTGGTATTTACAAAGTGTCTTTGACACCCAGACTACCTTCCACAAATCTCTTTATACGGGCAATAGCCGCACTTTTTCTCATCGGTAGTTTGATCAAATGGCTGACGGGGATCAAAAAATTCTGTCAGTAGTTGTACCAGATGATTTTCAAATTCAGGGAGAAAGGGCGTAACATCTTTTAGCGGATGTTTATCCATCACTAAACCGTATTCAAACTTTTCTTTAAAGATCTCTTTGCGATTAATAAGTCCCGGCTGTAATTGCAACCCATCTTCCTTCTTTCTTCGCGCATACACCCACGCATAAAACAAAGCCTGAAAGGCAGCTTTGTTGCGCTTCTTATCTTCTCTGTTAAACAACGACTCAATAGACGAAAACTTATTTTCATCTTTACCCGTCTTGTAGTCGATGATGCGCACCACATTTTCTTTTCGATCGACCCGGTCAATTTTACCTCCGAGCAATACTGAAAACTGAGCCGTCAACGGGAAGATCGTGTTGAATCCTTCTTCTTCCAGCATGTCGATGGAGAAAGGAACGTATGCCAGGTCGTTTTGCAATACCTCATCAGCCATCTTCTTCACCATCTCATTCACAATCCACTGCTGCCCATCGTAATTTACTTTCTTGCTATCCGGTAAACGAAAATGCTTGCGGTAAGCGCGGTCGACCAACACCTCCAGTTTCTTTTCCACTTCCGCAAAATGCGCCTGCTTTATTTCCCAATTTCCCTTCGCTGGTTTTAAATCGGCATAGAAGAATTGCATCACATCGTGGAACAAGTTTCCAAAAATGCGCGCATCGGCTGCTTCTTCTACTTCTTCTGCTTCACGCAAACCGATCAGGTTTTTAAAGTAAAACCTCAGACGACATTCGAGATAGGTATTGAGTGTAGAGGGTGTTAACTCCTTTTTATTGTACTGCCGGAGTCGCTCCATCACTTTCGCATCTTTTGGAATGCTAATCGGTTTCGCTTGTCGCAATGAAACCGAACTATATAAAATCTTCTTCGTGTATGGCCAGCGCGCCTCGTAAATAATCTGGTAGAGATAGCGGCTCATCTCTCCCGTTCCCAACACATCCGGCTCAGTATTATAATATAAATTGACATGCTCGCTCCTTTGAAGCAACCGGTAAAAGAGATATGCATACATCGCATCCTGATGTACATATGTGGGCAATCCATACGCCTTACGAATCGAGTGTGGTAAGTATGAACCTTGCCGTGGAGAGGCAGGCCACAACCCTTCATTCAACGACAACACGTGTACATGATCAAAATCCAGATTACGCGTTTCGAGAACACCCATTACTTGAATACCCTTCAACGGCTCGCCACTGAATGGAATTTTCTCTGCGCGCGCAATTTGTCGAAACAACTTTTGCAGCATTACCAACTCCATCGACTCATTGTTGAGCAACGTTTGCAAGCGCGTAATAATCCGGTGAAAATAAAAAGCAAACTCTTTGTCCATTAAACCCTGTGAAGAGGAGGTCGCTACGCGATTTACAACTTCCAGCAAGTAGCTGATAAAATCTTCTTCTTTCACATTGCGAAAGAAAAATGCCATCATCTCTCCTTTCGACTGAAAAAAATGTTCATCCAAATACACCTGATTATTCTTCGTAATGAAATCCTTTAGCTCCACCACTACATCCGGAGCCAGTGCATGTAGATAAGGATGATTTAATACCGGAAGTATATTTCGGTAATAAAATTCATCTTTTCGCTTGTTGCGATGCAGATCAAATAAAAAATCAACTAGTGAAAAATAAGGTGTGCTCATGAGCGGATAGCCCATGGTAACGTTGATGGATTGAATGCCGGTAGGAAGTGAATACAACAGTGGCATCAGCAAACTCTCATCCGGCAATACAATGACATGGCTCTCGCCATTTGCCAACAATTTCTCATCTACTAATTGCTGTGCCAACAGCTTTGGTTGCCCTGCTTTTTGCGGAACACCATAAATATGCAGTTGTTTCGGTTTGCTGAAATGAGAAACCGGCTCGGGCTGAAACGTTTTTCCTAACACCGGATGCGTACGATACAAGCGAAAGAATGAACCTGCTTCGCGGTGATCGGCACTCACATAAAATTCGTCTTCATCCCAAAATATACGCGCCTGTTGGTTCTCGACAAACCAACTCATTATTTTTTCTTCGGCTGTGGTGAGTGCATTAAACCCTGCAAAGATGATGGGATGCTGTGTAGTTGATCTCTCTTTCTGCAATTGTTCAGCCACATCGCGATGAATCATACCCGCATAGGCAATGCCATCTTTTTTCAAATGAGTTTGAAAATCTACGTAGACGGGATAGAGATTTCGCCATAGCGACAAAAAACGGGTGCGCGTTTCTTCCGTGCTGAACTC
This sequence comes from Flammeovirgaceae bacterium UBA5008, assembly GCA_002398365.1. Lineage (GTDB taxonomy): Bacteria > Bacteroidota > Bacteroidia > Cytophagales > Cyclobacteriaceae > ELB16-189. The sequence continues at coordinate 10,931 of DGYK01000011.1, read as the reverse complement.
AACACTTTGCCAAAACTCTTTGAGAAATTCTTTTTGCTCTTCGGTTAAAAAATCAAAATACTGATCGACTTCTTTCAGGTTGCTGATGTCGCGGAAGAGCCACTCCGCATTTACCATGTATTTGTCCAGTTCATCAAAATCGCGGAGCAGCATTTCACCCCAGTAGTAAAACTGATCAATCTTTTCGATGCTGCCCGTTACGCGTCTGAAGGACTGATATAACCGAAGGATCAATTCTAATTTATCGGCTTCCTGACTTGTAGAGTAAGATTGAATCAATTCTTCGATGGTAATAATGGTAGGTGCCCATCTCGGAGTGGTTAAATCTTTCGCCAGCTCTTGTTTAAAATACAATGCCGCTCTGCGATTGGGGAATACCACCGTTAACTGATCCCAGTTCGGGTATTCTACTTTCACCTGATCGGCTAACTCTTGTAAAAAACTCTTCATCTTACCCTGTAACTTCTACACATTTTTTTTCCTGCACATAAACGAGGTATCCTTTCACACTCTTCCAACCCATTCCGCTTAAAAGCTGCATGTATTCTTTTACCTGCGCCACATCTTTGCCGGTACGCTCTCCGGTTTTATAATCTACGACATACGCATTCGTTCCCAACAGGGCGACACGGTCAATCCGCTTTTCAAATCCGTTGGTAGTTAATAAGGTCGCTTCCATTTTACATTGTGCCTGAGGATCAAAACACGGTTGCAATTCCGGAAGGTTTACCACCCACTGCACTAATTCTTCCAACTCACTTCGCTCCGATTCATTGATCACACCTTGTTGAATGGCGCGCTGCATAGCCGGTGTTACCTCTTCTTTTGTACGGACTTTCGAAAGGATGGCATGTAAGAAGATACCATAGTTTATCTTCTCCCGCTTTTCATTCGGTGTAAAGAACTCCATGCCACTGGTGCGCACTTGCAAGCGATCCCGCCAAGGAGTGACTATATAATTTTTCAGCGACAACACTTGCTGCGCATCTTCTGTTTTCGTTTTCAACGGTTGAATGGCTCCGATCTCTAACTTCTTTTCCTGCGGCACCCAATGTGTTGCCCAGCGAATATCATGCTCCACAATTTCATACGCCAGTTGCCCAACAGTAGCGAACTTTCCTTCTTTCGAACTTCGTTTGTCCGGTGCAAAAGCGATTAACCCTGCTTCCGCCCGCGTAAACGCTACATACAACAAGTTGAGGTTATCCAGATTTAATCGTTGTGTTTCTTTGTGATAGTCTTCCTGAAAAACAGTTTTCACTAAATTACTCACATACCGAATTGGCATATATCCGGCTTCCTGCAACAGCGGATGTTCGGATTTACACCACAACAACACTTCTTTAAATCCGGCACCCAACTCCCAATCTAAAAAAGGAATGATGACATATTTAAATTGAAGTCCCTTGGCTTTATGAATCGTAATGATCTGCGCTGCATCCACTCCTCCGGCTACCTGAATGGATTTCTTTTCCCGATTCAATTCCCACCAGGCTAAAAACGAAGTGAGGTCATTCTTCTCCCGTTGCGAGAACTCCTGAATGATATCCTGAAAAGATTGCAAATAAATTACCTCTTCGCCTACACTTCCTAAATTAAAGATTTGAATAAGGTTCTCTACCATTTCAAAAAGCGGAAGTGCTGCTAACCGTTCGCGCTGTTGAATAAATGCGGGCGGCATCCACTTATTAAATGCGGCAGTTTTTGAATCGGTGAAAATTTCATTCCAATCTATAAATGCCTGCGATGGCCACAGCTTCTGGTATTCATACGCCAGATGTGCCCGTGCAATCTGATGGTTTGCATCTTCCAATAACCGCAGCGCACTCAGCAACACCAGCACACACGAGGCGCGATCGACCATCAACGATTCGTTTGACACCACATCATATCGGCAACCTTCAATCACCTCTGCGGAAGCACGGTATTCCATAAAACGATTGGCAATCTGCTGTCCCTCGCGATTGGTGCGCACCAGAAAAGCAATGTCTTTCAGCGGCACGCCCTTCTCTTGCAATTCTTCAATCAGTCGGGGCAGTCGTGCTAGTGAACGATCCAAAAATGAATCATCATCGTCTTCTTCTTCCAAAAACTGAATGCGCACAAAACCCTGATCGGGATTTACTGCTATTTTCTGCTCGGCCTCGCTATACGCTTCTTTTGCAAATGCAGATTCGGATTGCGAAGCAATTAACTCAGCAGCCGATTGAAAGAAATGATTGTTAAAGCCCACTACTCCCCCATCACTGCGGTAATTGGTGTCCAACTCGTGTGTTGCAGTCAGCGAAGGATGGATGTCGTGTTGTAACTGGCTTTGCAAAATGGAGAGATCGCCACCCCGCCAGCGGTAGATGGATTGCTTGACATCGCCCACAATTAAACTGGAATAATTTTGTGCCAGACCGTTTTGTATTAGCGGCAACAAATTTTTCCACTGCAAGCCCGAGGTATCCTGAAACTCGTCCAACAAAAAATGCCGATAAAACGAACCCACCTTTTCGTAGATAAAGGAAGTATCTTGCTCGTTCATGAGTTTATTCAAGAACTGCGAAGCATCGGACAGCAACATCAGGTTTTCATCGCTCAGGTATTTGCGCTGCGTGCGTAAGATATCTGAAATTAATCCGAAGGAATACAAATTCCGGATGACCGAAGAAACGGAGTGATACAATTCTACGTTTTGCTCTATGAAAGCAACCAACTCCGCAAGCTGCGGTTGCCATTTGTTCTTCGCATTTGACAGTACTACCTGAAAACGAGGTGATGATTTGTGCGGCCACTTTTCGGCATGCTGTATGATTTCTGAAACTGTGTTGGAAGGAAGTATGACATCGCGCGAAAGTTTTTTGATATACGAATAGATGCCGGTGGACTTGCCACTGAAATCATCGGATGTTAATTGAAGCGCATCCATTTCGCTTATCCATTGTTGCGCTTGCGCAAAAACTTTTTTCTCTATGGCGATGCGCTGGTCGCTGAGACGTTTGCGGAAGGATCTGAAAAATGTTTTATCCTCGGTTACGCGCAATACACTTTCTTCAATGGCTTTAAAATCTTCCTTTTCAATTTTTTGTGCAAACTCCAGCAGTGCTTTGCGCACATCCCAATCTTTGCCTTCGGTGAGTTTCTCCATCGAAAACTCCAACAGCCAGCCACGCAAGTCAGCATTGGCTGATAACTGGCTCACGAGTATATCGATCACCTCTTCCATCACAAAGGCATTGTCTACCTCGAGCCGGAAGTTTCCCAGCAAACCGGTTTCGCGGGTGAAGGAGCGAATGATGCGCTGGAAGAATGCATCAATGGTGCTGACAGAAAACTCTGCATATCTGTGAAGCAATAAGGTGAGCACCTCTTCGCTTCTTTTGCGCAAATCTGCGGGCTTTAACACCACTCCCGCTTTGGATTCTTCGCGGATAATCTCTTCGGCCAGGTCGGGGCTTTCACCTTTGGCAAAGTCGCTGAGGTAACGAAGGATGCGATCCTTCATTTCCTGCGTGCTTTTGTTGGTGAAAGTCATCGCTAAAATAAAGCGGAAATATTCCGGTCGCTTCAAAGCAAGCCGAATGTATTCACGCGCCAGTATGCGGGTTTTTCCGGAACCGGCCGAGGATCGATAAATGTGGAAAGGTGCTGACAGAATAAAACGATTAGGCGTACGATTTACGATTTTTTTCGATCACAATAAATTAAAGCGGCATAATCTATGGCGATGATGGGATTGGTCAATTGCCGGACGAATTCTGCGGGTATCAAAGAGTATCTTTTGACCTGAAAAGATATTTTGAAGCTGACTATTGCATTGATAATTTTGTTACATTCGAGAAAGTGTATATGCGCAAACTCTACCTGCTTTGGCCTAAGTTCTATTATTCGTTTCCGCTTCAGTTGTTGTTCAACAACATCCGCAGAAACATTGTATTGATGCTTTGCTGGATTTTGCTGTTTGCCATGATGACAGGCAACTTCGGCAAATACCTGGGTATCCCTTACTTATTTCTCGATCCGGAGTACCTCAACCGCGTGAGTTTCACCAGCTTTTTCTGGATGGGCCTTTTATCGGCCGGCTTTGCCATGGCCTTTCATATTACCTGTTACATTTCAGATGGACATCGGTTTTCATTTGTGGGTACCCTTCCGCGACCGTTCCGCAAATTTGTGATCAACAATAGTATTATCCCGATCTTGTTTTTAGTGACTTATCTCTATCAGGCCATTCGCTTTCAAATTGATAACGAACACTGCACCACCAACGAACTGATCTGGCGCTTGATCGGCTTTTTTGTTGGATACATTTTCATGACCATACTCTTCTCGTTGTATTTCCGGTTCACCAACAAAGATATTTTTAAATACATGGTGTGCCGTATTGATGAAAAGATTAAACAAAAAGTAACGGTTACCCGCGCCAGTGCCATGAAGAAGCTGGACATTGCACGCAAGAAGCAAGTGCGTGTAGACACGTACATCAGTAGCAACCTGCGGGTGAAGCCCGTAGAAGATTTGAACTTCTTTGATCGCAGCACCATCCTTCAGGTATTTGATCAGAACCATTTCAATTTGGTGATTATCGAGTTGTTTATTTTTTTGATGGTAGTGTTATTAGGACTCTTCAAAGATTATCCTGCCTTTCAATTGCCCGCTGCTGCCAGCTTCATGATTTTCCTCACCATCTTCGTGATGTTATTCGGAGCTTTCTCGTATTGGTTTGGCGGGTGGTCGGCAACCGTAGGGTTAGTCGTTTTTTTAACCATCAATTATTTGGTGGGAGAAGATTTTTTCACCAAAAAGTATGAGGCTTTTGGCCTTGATTACAGCGTGTTGGAAGCACCTTATAATGCCGAATCGATTCAAGCACAAATTGACAGTGCGGCCATTGCGGAAGACAAGCAGGCTACACTCGCGCAACTTCAAAACTGGCGGAATAAGTTTCCCGCTGATCAAAAACCCAAAATGGTTTTACTCTGCGTGAGTGGCGGTGGCAAGCGAGCAGCCTTGTGGACGTTGAATGCGTTGCAGTATACCGACAGTGTCACGCACGGAAAACTGACACAAAGCAGCGTGCTCATTACCGGTGCCTCGGGTGGATTGATTGGCGCGAGTTATTTCAGAGAGTTAAAGTTGCGTGAAGCGCTGGGCGAACCCATCCAACCATACGCTGCCACGCATCGCCAAAAAATCTCTACTGATAATTTAAATCCTTTGATCTTTAGTTTGCTGGCGAATGATTTGTTTGTGGGCTTCACTAAATTTAATTATGCCGATCAGTGGTATCAACGCGACCGCGCTTACACTTTTGAAGATCAGCTCAATCAAATTACGGAAGGGTTGATGGATCGCCCGATCGCTTCGTATAATGAATATGAAACGAAAGGGATTATTCCGATGGTGATTTTAACACCTACGGTGATCAATGATGGCCGCAAGATGTACATTGCCTCGCGCCCGATTTCATTCATGAATGCGGAGCTTGAAAATTTTAAAAATTACCATGCTGAAAAAGTAAGTGGCGTTGACTTTCAGCGATTCTTCAAAGATCAGGGATCGAACAATTTACGCTTCTTATCTGCTTTGCGGATGAGTGCCACGTTTCCGTACATCACACCCAATACTACGTTGCCCACCGATCCACCTATCCAAATGATGGATGCCGGTATTTCTGACAACTTCGGTTTATCGGATGCGGTTCGGTTTGTTTATGCTTTCAAAGATTGGATTGATGAAAACACAGACGGAGTGGTGTTTGTTTCTATTCGTGATTCACCGAAGCTGCACACCATCTCAGCTGCCAAAGGTCAAACCATTATTGACGCGATTACGCAACCGATCAGCTCGGTGTATAATAACTTTGAGAATTTTCAAGACATTACCAGCGACTTGTTAATTGGTCAGGCCCACTCGTGGTTAAAGGCACCGATAGAGCGAGTAGACATTCAATATCAAGCAGAAAGTTATGTTGATTTGTTGCAAGGCATGGACAGCATTCGTCAAAACAATGCGCGTGCTTCTTTAAGCTGGCGATTGACGACTCGTGAAAAGGAAGGCATTGTAAGCACGATTCATTCTGAAAAAAATGAAGCCGAAATTGCAAAGCTTAAACTGCTCCTGAGTGCTACACCGAAGTAATTCACCTCTAAGATTTTAACTCCATCTCCCCATGAAAAATTTAGTTTTTATTGTTGAAGATGATCTTACCCAACAAAAACTATTACGACATCACTTTGAAGAATCGCTGGGTTCGTATGAAGTAAAAACCTTTACCAATCCGGATGACCTGCTGGCACATCTGGATGAAAAACCATTTGCGGTGGTGCTCGATCATTTTTTTGCCGATCGAAAAGAAACAGGCTTGCATTATCTGAGTATAATTAAAAAGAAAAGCCCTGCTACTCCGGTGATTTACCACACTACGTTGGTGGATGAGGCTGTGAAGGCGGAAGCGTTGAAAAAAGGCGCGGTGGAATTTATCAATAAAGACATGGCTTCGCTGGTGCGCTTGCGTACTGCGCTGGATGCCATCCATGAAAAGAAATCAAAGAAAAGCTTTTTCGGAAAGTTATTTGGGGGATAGGCACATTAACGTTAGGCTGTTTGCACTATACGTTGGTACATTCATTATCCTCCCGGAAATTTGCCATCGCTTCCAAGTAAGGGGTGGCTATAAAGGTGTTAATTGCTTCGTTATAAATTAGTTTTCCACCTTGTGCTTGAATCAATGCTTTGATCTGATCAGCTAATGATTCATAATCTTTTAAGACGAGTGTGTATCCGCGCCAACTAGAATTCTTAAACTCTTCACGTTCCGTTAGCAGGTGGATACTTTTTAAAACACTCTCGGGGCTTTCATCACGTTCGGTATTCAGGTAGAATGTTCGGCATGTAAATGCATCAACTGCTACGAACATGTAGGCTATTCCGTTTCTTGTATTTATTTTATAGCTAAGCAAAGCCACATATTCTAATTCACGTCTTGCCTCTACCATTTCATCCATATGCTATAGGGATTGGGGTTACTTTAACGGGGTTTAGCAGGTGCCAAAATTTGGTGAGTTCTCGTTGGTCCCTACTTTTATGGATAAAAGTAATCAACCCCCGTTATAATGCAATAAAATATTGAAGAGTTTTTGAAATTGCTTTTCTAACTTTCCCGTTTACTTTTTGGAGGATGGGGTATTAATTGGGATAACATCGGTTAATTCCAGGCTCAAAACCATTCCCGCCACAGCGGCTTTGTATTTCTTAAAGTGAGCTGTTTGAATATGCGCCTGATATGCCTCGGTACTGGCATAAGTTTCTACAATCGTAATGGTAGACGGGCTTTGCTTCTCCTGCACAGCCGTATATGCTAAAACCCCCTTTTCCAGCTTTAAGGCCGATTGCATCTGCTGTTTTAATGCAGCGAGGTATTGATCTAATTTCGTGCTATCGACCTTGATTTTAGCCATGCGCATGTAGGTTGTTTCGCTTTGCGCGGATGAATTTGCTGTATGGATCAGCATGATTGCTGTAGTTAGGAGGAAGAATCCAAGGAATTTTGACCGAATTTGTTTCATCTGATTAAGATTTGGTAAAGGTGCCTGATCGCCACGACTGATGAGGGGCATAGCAGCGAACTACGCTCTATGCGAAGGTACCATTATAACCGAAGCACATCAAAACCCTGCTGTGGCAAAAAACCACCATGGGACATCCTTTATTGAACAGACCCTCACAATTTTAATCAACTGACACCATTGGTTGAACAGAACCCACCATTTAGTTCGCAGGGGCCCTACCGGCTGCTACGGAGCCTGTTTGCAAGGTTGCGTTACCCTTGCAGGAGGTTACATTGCCCTTTCAAGAGTTT
>DGYK01000011.1:0-2873 GCA_002398365.1 Flammeovirgaceae bacterium UBA5008 | reverse complement strand
TTGCCCTTTCAAGAGTTTACATTGGCCTTTCAAGAGTTTAGATTGGCGTAGCACGATCTGACCCTGGCTTGACAAGCAGGGCGTAAGGCGACATGCTAATTCATTCGGGTGATTTCCGAAAACAGAAGCAAAAAAAAATCGCTGTGCGTGTTGGATAACTCACAGCGATTGATACTTACCTGTTTGGGTCAGGCAGGAAAAAGATTTGATCCGGTTTATCTCTGTTCCGAATGCGAAGCGATCGAATTAGATAAGCTTATGGCGAGCCTGGTTCTTTTAGTCCGTGTCTTTGTTTCTAAAGGGGATCGAGGACACACTTCGATATTCCATCTCACCAATCGTTTTGGCGTATGCCTTTACGATGGCTGCTCTCTTAACCAAGCCATTTTTAGGATGGTATAGGATGATATCGCGGAGTGTTCGTGCACTATCCAATCCGATGTCAGAACCAATAACTGCATCATCCTTTGCTTCTAAATCTGCTGCCCAAGCCATGAGTGCGTTTATTTGCAGGTCTTCCTCATTGGGATGGTATTCCGCAATGACCGTCAACAACGAAATCATTTTACCTACGTGGCTCATCATCATCACAAAACTTTGCTGCGAAACAGAATGGTTTTTCCGTTTGCCATTGGGGTCATCGACAACGGGATCGAGTTTTATGATGGGATTGACACGGGTGCCGCGAATTTTGTGCAAGATGCTGCGCATATTATCTACTAAACCGGGCAAGCAATTGGAGCAAATGAGTGCGTTGATGACGCGCGTAGCCATAGGCTTGATGCTTCGCAAAGCGGCACTGCGCGCTTTGCTTTTCTTCTGCAAATCGGACAAGGCGAGGTTGACAGCATTTTGTGCCTGTTGGGCATCGGCAAGCAGTTTGGCGAGGGCCGGTAGTGTAATGCTCTCGTTGGAGGGTTTGTAAGTGATGCCGATGGCTTGACAGCGTTTGTGCAGTTCATCGAAGTTAGAGATGTTTACTTCGTTTCCAGTTTCAGGGTTCTTTTTCATAGCGTTGATTGTTTTTAGTTATGCGAAAGACGCTTGCATAACTCGTGCCAAACTCAAAAACGCCTTATTTAAAGAAATTTGCCCGTTTGCATGAATTGCGGAACTCTCAACTAACGATATATAAACAATTCGTTCGTTTTATTTAACGAAAAAGTGTCGCGCGAAAGCGCAAAACTTCTATTGACAAGTGGAAGATTGTCTAAAAGGTGTAGGCTAATGCAATCCTTTCAGAAAAAATAATAATAGAAGCAACTGGTATTTTTTCGGTTCTAATATTCCAATAAAAAAGAATTTTAGAACTTGCGCATACTCCACGTTTTTTGAGGTAAAGGCGCAACTAACTATCAACCTGATGCACTATTATGACAAAATACACCGTGGGGAGAAGCGGTTGTTTATCAAATTTCCGTATGATCGGTCTATTGCAGATAAGCTAAAGGAAATAACATCTTGTCAATGGAGCCAAACGGAGAAGGCATGGCATGTGGAAGCTTCGCATGCTGTCTTTATTAAGATTAAAGAGGTTTTTCCGGAACTGCAACCTCTGCAGCCAAGTGCTGATGCTAATCCATTCGAGAAGGCTAGCGCATTGGCTGAAAAAATACAAAGGCGTATTGTGAGAGTAGTACACTATAAAACGGGTAGGTATAGAGTGATTGCACATTACCACGCTGGATTGGTTTCTATCTTAAAAGATTTTCCTTTTGCGAAGTATGACAAGGGTGAAAAGTGGTGGAGTGTCGCAATTGAAGAAAAGCAAAAGAAAGTGTTGGATACTTTCTGTCAAGCAGAAGGATTGGAAATAGTTTGGGTAGACGAGCGTACAAAAACAGGATTAAAGCCTAAACCGCGTGCGTATGAGATACCCAACTACCGAAAGTGCCCAGAGGTGATGTTGGAAAAATTACAGATGATGCGCTACTCGGCTAATACCATAGAGGTGTATAAACAATCTTTTGAAGAGTTTATTAATTACTATAATACGAAGAGAATAGATGACATTACTGAGCCTGAAATAATTGCGTACATGCGTTACCTAGTGCAAGAGCGTGGGGTATCGGCCAGTTCGCAAAATCAGTCTGTTAATGCTATAAAGTTTTATTATGAAAAGGTAAAAGGTGGGGCGCGCAAGTTCTACCAATTGGAGCGCCCATTGAAAGAAACGAAGCTACCTACCGTGCTTTCGGTAGAAGAAGTGCAAGCCTTGATCAGTAGCACTCAAAATTTAAAACACCGAGTCATGATTATGCTCTGTTACTCGGCCGGGTTGCGGCTGAGTGAGCTGCTCAATCTAAAGTCGGGCGACATCGATAGTGATCGAATGCAGATTAAAATAAAGGGTGCTAAGGGGAAAAAGGACCGCTACACATTGCTTTCAGCAAAGCTTCTTCCGCTGTTGCGGGATTATTATCAGCAGTACCATCCGAAAGCGTATTTATTTGAGGGCGAAAAGGGTGGTATGTATAGTGAGCGAAGCATGCAGACGTTGGTACAAGATGCTTTGAAGCGGGCAAAAATTGCTAAACATGCTACCGTACACACGTTGCGGCACAGTTTTGCCACTCATTTATTAGAAAATGGCACTGACTTACGTTATATACAAAATCTACTGGGACATAGCAGCAGTAAAACAACAGAGGTTTATACCCACGTAACCAGCAAAGCTCTAAGCGGGATCAAAAGTCCGTTAGATAGCTTGGATGTTTAGCTATGAATGCCTAAAATTGAATAAAACAACGCTAGAAAGAGCATATTTCTGTTTGGAAAGTAGAGTTTGACTCTATTCAGATATATGTGAAATATGCGCAAGTTTTGAATAAAACTTGCGCATATACTAATGTTGGCAGCAATGGGGTCGGCTC
>DGYK01000006.1 GCA_002398365.1 Flammeovirgaceae bacterium UBA5008 | reverse complement strand
CCTTCCAAAGCAATTTGCTTCAATTCTGAGAACATGGTTCCCCTATCTATTCAAAATAAAAGAACGCTTTTTCCTGATTATTTTATTGGTTTTTATTCGCACCACACGCATAAAAAAAGGCCACCTTGATTCAGGTAGCCTTTTTCTATGATAGGGTGTTTCGTGTTTTGCTTAGATCTTTTTTTCTAATGCGGTGATTTTAGCTTGCGCTTCTTCTTTGCCTAAAGAAAGTGCTTTCTTATAAAGCTCGATTGCTTCTTTATAGGTGTCTTTCTTTTTGCGTGGGGCTAACTTGGTGCGGTTAGCCGCTTCTTCTACGGCTTGTCCACGTGCGAAGTATGAATCTGCTTCGCTCATCTTGCTTTGCACCATCATTTCCTGAATGCGTGCTTCGATCAACGCCAATTCTTGTTGTTTTGCTGCGATCTGCGCTTCTTTGTCGGTCAGCTCAGCTTCTTGCAAACCTACGGTTGTGATCAGGTTTTGGTTTTCATTCTTTAATTGATCTACCTGTTCGTTGAGAGCAGCAATTTCTTTATTGCGTGCTTCCAAATCAGCTTTCAATTTTTTGATGGTACCAGTCAAAGCATTGTTGTTGCTTTTGGATTTCTTCAAGGTTTTCTCCAAATCCGAAATCTTGTTTTGTGTGTCTTTTACATAATTATTGATGTCTTTCATGCGGCTCTTGTAGTCGTCATAGGTAGTACCTTCTACCATGTTAACACGCAAAAGCTGGCGGTTGGCATCGATGGAATCCATCAATACACCTACCTCTTGAAGAGTGGTTGCAAATTGCTGACTGGTTTGTAACTCATTTTTTAACGAGTCCACCTGTGATTGCAGTTTTTCGGAGTTTCCACCGCAACTCATCATGATTGCGCCAAAGGACGCAACAAACAAAAATTTCTTTACCATACAGTTGTTAGTTATTAGGGTTCAAAATTACATCCTGTTTCACTTCTATCATGCAAGAACAAAATATTTTTTAAAATTCGGCTAAATCATTCGACAACCTGTAAATTGCGCCCGTTTTTAGGCAAAGATTTCACGCTAAATGCCCTTTTTCAGTACCGCACGCGCTTTTATTGCACCCGTGGGCAATCGATACAGCACTTCCAAAGAGGTACTCGCACTAGAAAAAGTGTATCCAAAAGGCATTCAATTTATATACGCTACGCTCCATATCTGTAATTAAATCGCCATGGCGAGATCATAAAAATGGAATCACATTCACGCAAACACGCGCTTTCAGTAGCGGGGGTATTGGTTTCTTTAGGAATTATTTACGGAGATATTGGTACCTCTCCCATTTATACCTTCCGCTTTATTGTGGGCAACAATCCGGTGTCAGAAGAATTGGTATATGGAGGTCTTTCATGCGTCTTCTGGACTTTAACCATTATCACTTCCATTAAATATGTGTATTTGGCATTAAGTGCCGATAACAAAGGCGAGGGTGGAATTTTTGCCTTGTATGCGTTGGTCAGACGCTACAAAGCCAGCTGGGTTATCTTCCCCGCTATCATTGGTTGCTGCACATTGATTGCCGATGGATTTATTACTCCTGCCATGAGCGTGACGTCTGCCGTGGAGGGTTTGAAATCACTGGTTCCTTCCATCTCAACAAATACCATCATTACCATCGTCATTATTATTTTGGTGGCACTGTTCATCTTCCAGCAATTCGGCAGCAGTGTGGTGGGCAAAACATTTGGCCCGGTGATGTTGGTTTGGTTTATTTTCATTGGTGCGATTGGTGCCTATCATTTATCATTTAACTGGAGTGTTCTGGAAGCCATCAATCCGATGTATGGCATGAATCTATTGATAAAATATCCGGGAGGCTTCTGGATACTAGGAGCCATTTTTCTATGCACGACTGGTGCAGAAGCCATGTATTCTGATTTGGGGCACTGCGGTAAATCCAATATCCGTCTCGGCTGGGGCTTCGTGAAAGTATGTTTATTGTTGAGCTACTTCGGTCAGGGTGCGTGGTTGTTAAATGAACACAATGGTGAATTGCTGGGCGAAACTATTCCATTCTTTGCCATCATTCCACAAAGCTTATTGATTTTTGGGGTGATTATTGCAACCATGGCTACTATCATTGCTAGTCAGGCCTTGATCAGCGGTACATTTACATTGGTGAATGAAGCCATCAAATTGAAATTATGGCCTGCCACCCGCGTGCGCTACCCAAGCCAGATGAAAGGTCAGATTTACATTCCGGCCATTAACTGGATTTTAATGTTTGGTTGCATCATTGTGGTATTGTATTTCGAAAAATCAGACGACATGCAGGCGGCCTATGGTCTGGCTATCACTTTTGATATGCTGATGACTACTTCGCTGTTGGTTTATTATTTCTCAACTGCCAAGAAATCCACCATACGCTCTTCCATTCTGGCATTGGTGTTCTTCACGGTAGAAGGAGCTTTCCTCATTTCAAATTTGAGCAAGTTTACGCATGGTGGATGGTTTTCATTTGCCATTGCCTCGGTGTTCTTTCTGATGATGTTTATTCTGATGCGTGCCCGCGAATTGCGCGATCGCCATACAGAGTTTGTGGATTTGAAACATTATGTTCCGATGATTCAGGACTTGCAGGCGGATAACACCATACCACGGGAGTCGACCAATTTAGTGTATATGGCGGTGGCCGACAGCAAGCGTTATATTGATTCGAATATTATCTATTCCATCTTCAAAAAGCGCCCGAAGCGAGCAGATGTCTATTGGTTTATTCACGTGGATACGGTAGATAGTCCTTATACCAGCAAGTATTCCGTGGATACAATCATTCCGAAAAAATGCTTTTTTGTGCGGATCAAATTAGGCTTCAAAGCCGACCACCGGGTGAATTTGCTGTTCAACAAAATTCTGCACGACATGGCCGAGTCGGCTGAAATTGATTTGATCAGTCATTATCATTCTCTACAAAAACACAGCATGCCTGCCGACTTTAAATTCATCATGCTGCACTCGTTGGCTTCAGTAGACAGTGAAATTTCATCATTCGACAACGTAATTATTCAAGGCTATCGCTTTATTAAAAAGCACAGCTTATCAACCGAAGAAATGTATGGTTTGGAGCTGGCCAATGTGGAAGTAGAGCGTGTGCCTATTATGGTGGGACCGGCTGCTAAAGTGCGGATCAAACGCGAAAAAGAAGAGCTGGAACGTGAAAAAGAATTACGTTATCACGGCCACATTGAATGACCGATTGCGGACGCCTACGTTCGCAATTGACCTTCTTAATTCTTGAAATACCGCTTTTTAGGGGATTTTAAGCCCATAAAATCATTGGCACTAATTTGGGAAAGGGTGTAAGTATAATTGCACCCCTATGTTTAAAAACTACCTGAAAGTTGCCCTGAGGAATCTAACCAGAAACTCTGTTTATTCCTTTATTAACGTGGCCGGATTGGCTGTAGGAATTGCCAGCAGCATTTTAATCTTGCTGTGGGTGGCGGATGAATATGCATACGATCAATTTCATGCCAACTACAAAAACATCTATAAGCTGTATCAATCGCAGGAATGGAATGGCCACATTGGCACTGGCAATAGCATGCCTTATAAATTGAAAGAGGTGCTGTTGGAAAAATCCAGCAAAATCAAAAGTGTGGTGATGACCAACTGGGGCGAAGGCAACTTGCTGCAAGTGGGCGACAATCGACTGAATAAGTATGGGCTGAGCGCGAGCGAAGATTTCTTCAACGTGTTCAGTTATGAAATGATTGCCGGAGATCCGGCCACCGCTTTAAATGAACCGACTAAAATTGTTATCACTGAATCAACCGCGAAAGCTTTTTTCAAAGATGGCAACGCACTCAATCAAACAATCAAAATTGATAATCATGATGAGTTGAAAGTTTCAGGTATCGTAAAAGATACCCCTGAGCAATCGTTTCTGGAGTTTGATTATGTATTGCCCTTCAGCTATTATGAAAAGACCAACCCATGGATTACCAACTTTGCGAAAGACAGCTGGGATAATAATAGTTTTCAAATGTATGCGCTCTTGCAAGATGGGGCTACTAAAGAAGAAGTAGACGCTTCTATCGCGAAGATAATTCCCGAATACAATCCTAAAGCGCCAACGGCTAGACTCTTTTTGCACCCGATGGAAAAGTGGCGGTTGCACTCCAATTTTGAAGAGGGCAAAAATACAGGAGGTAAGATTGTGTATGTGCGGTTGTTCACTGCCATTGCGGTATTTGTATTGATTATTGCTTGTATTAACTTCATGAACCTGGCTACGGCACGGAGTGAAAGCCGTGCACGCGAAGTAGGTATTCGCAAAAGCATTGGTTCGCGCAGGAAGGATTTGATCTTCCAATTTTTAGGAGAATCCATTTCCATTACACTGATCTCTTTTATTGTAGCGATTGTGTTGGTAGAACTTGTCTTGCCGGGATACAATACATTGGTAAAGAAAACTATTTCTATTAATTATTCTGATCCCATCGTATGGTTGGTATCCATTGGTTTGATTTTAATCATCGGAATAATAGCCGGAAGTTATCCATCATTTTATCTTTCATCTTTCGAACCGGTGAAAGTGCTGAAAGGAAAAGTGAATGTAGGTAAAGGAGCGGGCACTCCGCGCCAAGTATTGGTGGTGCTGCAATTTGGCTTTTCGATTTTTCTATTGGCCGGCACGATTATAATCTACCAGCAAATACAACATGTGAAAAACCGCGACATGGGGTATGACCGTGAAAACTTGATTCAGATTTGGATGAATGGAGAGTTACAAAACAATTTCTCAACCATCCGACAGGAATTGGTAAACACGGGAGTGGTGGAAGCGGCTTGCAAAAGCAACAGCCCGGTTACAGCCATCTTTTCAAACAATGAAGTAAAGTGGCAAGGCATGGCCACTGATCAGCGCGTAGCATTCAGCACCATTGCAACGGAATATGATTACACCAAAACGATGGGCATTCAAATGATAGAAGGCCGTGACTTTTCAAGAGAGTTTAATGACACACTATCGGTCATCATCAACGAGGCCGCTGTGAAAATGATGTCGATGGAAAATCCCATTGGCAAACAACTGGAGATGAATGGTCGTCAGTTTACGATTATCGGTGTAGTGCCTGATATTGTGATGGACTCACCCTATAGTCCGGTAGAACCGATGACACTTTTGTTTGATCCGAGTTGGAGTAGCACCGTTACGATTCGTTTGAGTAAAACCAATGACTTACCTGCAGCAGTAGCAAAAGTGGAAAGCGTGTTTAAAAAATTGAATCCGAATTATCCTTTCCAATATCGCTTTACAGATATCGATTTTCAAAAGAAGTTTACTGATATCAATCTGATCAGCCGATTGGCCGGTGTGTTTGCAGGCTTGGCTATTTTGATTACAAGCTTAGGATTATTTGGCTTAGCGGCATTTACGGCAGAACAACGCACGAAAGAATTAGGCATTCGCAAAGTGATGGGCGCTACGGTGAGTAATTTAGTTTTGTTGATCTCCAAAGATTTCTCGAAGCTGGTGATCATTGCCTTTGCCATTGCATCACCTTTGGCATGGTGGTTCTTGAATAGTTTTCTACAACGCTATAGCTACCGCATCGAAATTGCGTGGTGGGTATTAGCCGGAGTGGGAGGATTTGCGTTGCTGTTGGCTTTAGTGATTGTAAGTACACAAGCATTAAAAGCAGCAAAGGCCAATCCTTCAAAAAGTTTGCGCAGTGAATAATTAAATAACTATCAATATGTTCAAGCATTACCTCCGAATTGCGCTTCGCAGTTTATTGCGACACAAAGGATACTCGGCTATCAATCTCATTGGTCTGGCTTTGGGTCTTTCTGTGGGAATACTTGTGATGGTGTTTGTATTGGATGAAACATCATTCGATCAATTCCACACAAAAGGAAGCCGTCTGTATCGCATCATTACGGTTTTTGATAGTGAACAAGGTAAAGGAGGTAGAAATCATACAAATGCTTGGCCGGTTGGTGATATCATCAGACGAAATTTTCCGGAAACAGAAGCTGTGCTCTACACCCGCAGTGCCGGCAATTTAATGGTCACCTATGAAGGAAAGAAAGTACGAGAGGCCGCTCATTTTGTAAGTCCTGAGTTTTTTCAGCTCTTCTCTTTTCCGTTGATTCGGGGAAATGCGGAAACGGCATTGAACGAACCCTTTTCATTGGTGATCTCGGAAAAAATGGAAGCCAAATATTTTCCCGGACAAAATGCACTGGGGAAAACATTAGTCTTTAACGATACACTCGAATTCCACATTACGGGAGTAATGAAAGATATTCCTGCGAACTCCCATATTCAGGCAGACTTACTTCCCTCCTTCTCATCATGGGAGAAGTTAACACCTGATTTTGCATACAGTGAAGGATGGGGAAACTTTAACATGCGCAACTACGTGTTGTTGAAACCTGCTACGAATGCAACGGCTTTCTTTGAAAAAGCGAAAGACATTTACCATCAACACGCTGGCGATTTAATGAAACAATGGGGTATTAAGGCTTCGGTAGCTTTTGAACCTGTTCCGAAAATCTATTTACATTCAGATGCAGGCAATGGCATGGGCCCCTTGGGCAGCATTACGACTATTTATCTGCTAAGTGGTGTAGGTATGTTTGTTATTATACTGGCCTGCATCAATTTTATCAATCTGGCAACTGCCCGCTCGGTTTACAGAGCTAAAGAAGTTGGCATCAAGAAAGTAGTTGGATCAAACCGTTCAAGAATAGTAGCTCAGTTTTTAAGTGAGTCGCTCATAATCACTCTGATTTCGTTTGGCATTGCATTGGCTTCGATAGGCTTGTTCTTACCCATATTCAATCAGTTACTAGCAAAAAATTATTCGATGAGTATACTGGCAAACCCTGTATTGATGTTGGGTATGGTTGCTTTGCTAGGTTTCATTACGCTTTGTGCAGGATATTATCCAGCGTGGGTGATGTCGGCCTTTAAGCCGGCCGAAATATTAAAAGGAAAATTACAGTCCGGAACACGCGGAGTTCAATTGCGCAGAGTGTTGGTTGTGGCCCAGTTTGTCGTTTCCGTTAGTTTGGTAGCGGGCACCATCATTGTAATCAATCAATTGAAATTTATGCAAAGTCATCCGCTTGGGTTTACTACGGAAGAAGTTTTTGTAGTGAACATTGCCCGGACAAGTCCGGTAAACGGTCAGGCTTATGAATCTTTCTTACATGAATTGAAATCACAATCGGTGGTAAAGGAAGTAACTTTCACCAATGCACTACCGGCCGTTCCCGGATGGCGTGGACAATGGGCCTATCCGGAAGGAAAAGAAGATGGTGATCATTTAGTAGAAACCCAATATGTTGTAGCCGATGAAAAATATATTCCAACGCTAGGTCTCACCTTGTTGGCAGGCCGCAATTTTGATCCGGCACGCCAGGCCGATCAGGATGCATTAATCATCAATGAAGAAACCGTTCAACAGATGGGCTGGGAAACTCCGGAGAATGCCATCGGTAAGCGAATTGTAAGCCCATCGCAAGCCCCTGCCGGAATAGTGATTGGTGTTGTAAAAAACTATCATGATCAAGGTCTTCAGAATAAAATTGCTCCCATTGCTATCGATCTGAACAGCCAATATGCATTTCTTTATGCGATTCGTTTCTCATCTGAAAACACAAAACAATTGATTGAAACCATTGGCAGCATGTGGGGGAAATATTTCCCGCAAAATGAATTTAATTATTTCTTCCTCAGCGACACCTTTGAAAAACAATATGCTAAGGAACAACGGCTCGCTAATGTGTTTAGCTTGTTTTCTTTCATGACCATTCTTATTGCCCTCATCGGGTTGTTTGGATTAGTATCCTTTCTGGTAACAGCTAAAACCAAAGAAATTGGTGTGCGTAAAGTGTTAGGCGCCAGCACATGGAATTTAGCTTCTTTATTATCCAGAGAATTTCTATTACTCGTGATGATCGCTAATGTGATTGCTGTGCCATTGGTTCTTTATTTTGGCCAGCAGTGGTTGCATGAATTTGCTTATCGGCAAGAAGTGAGCCCGATGGTATTCATCATCACCACATTCACTGCTCTATCTTTCACACTACTGGTAGTAAGTATTCAAACACTGAAAGCAGCCAGCGCTAATCCGGTAACAAGCCTGAGAAATGAATAATTAATATTTTAACCTAAGAGATCATGTTCCGCAATTACCTAAAAGTAGCTCTTCGAAATCTTACCAAGAATTCAGTCTATTCATTTATCAACGTTGTTGGATTAGCCGTGGGGCTTGCCTGCAGTATTCTCATTTCACTGTGGGTACTGGACGAGCTGTCGTATGATCAGTTTCAACCGAAGCTCAAACAACTTTCGCAATTGTGGATCAACGCCACCTATGATGGCAAAGTAAATACATTTCAATCGGTGCCCTTTCCGGCACATAAGGAAATTCGAAATGAAGATAGTCGTATCAAAAACTCGGTCATCACCAACTGGGGCGGAGAGAGTTTATTGACAGTGGGCGACAACCGCTTTAAGAAGCAAAGTTACTATGTAAGTGAAGAGTTTCTGGAAATGTTTCAGTTTGGGTTACGAGCCGGTCAGGCAGATAAAGTATTAGATGATCCGAATAGTATTGTGTTAACCCAATCCACTGCACTGGCATTGTTTGGCACAGAAGATGTCATCGGTAAGTCGGTGAAAGTTGATAACTCAATGGATCTTATTGTGAGTGGTATTTTAGAAGATTTACCCGGTCAATCTTCATTTGAGTTTGACTGTTTGATTCCGATGTATCAATTGGGTGAATGGGTACGGGAAAATAATAACTGGGGTGACTATTCGTGGCAAGTATATCTAGAATTGCAGCCCGGCACCACGCATGAAGAAGTAACTGAAAAAATCAAAGGCCTTTTAGTGAAGAAGGGTGAAGTAGATGTACCTCGCGAATTCTTTTTGCATCCAATGGAGCGATGGAGGTTACACTCCACCTTTGAAAATGGAAAGGAAGCCGGTGGCATGATTGATTATGTTATCGGGTTTTCGGCTATCGCCCTATTTATAGTGGTAATTGCTTGCATCAACTTTATGAATTTAGCTACTGCACGCAGCGAGCGAAGAGCCCGTGAAGTAGGTGTACGCAAAAGTGTAGGCTCGCGCAGACGAGAGTTGATCATTCAATTTTTAGGTGAGTCACTACTGATTACGAGTATTTCATTCTTTCTGGCATTGGTAGTGGTTGAACTAGCGCTTCCATTTTATAATGATCTTACCCAAAAGAAGCTGACTCTGGATTTTGCTTCACCTCTGTTTTGGTTGGTCTCATTATCTGTGATTATGATTACGGGGGTAGTAAGTGGAAGCTATCCGTCCATTTATCTTTCTTCCTTCAGTCCGGTGAAAGTGTTGAAAGGAAAAGTACAAATTGGCCGTGGCGGAGCAACCCCGCGAAAAGTGCTGGTGGTTCTTCAGTTTTGCTTTGCTACATTTCTGATCATTGGAACGATTGTAGTTTCTGAACAAATTCAACATGTGAAGAAACGGGATTTAGGATACGATCAGAAAAATCTGATCATGATTCCACATACGGAAGAAATTGGAAAGAGCTTTAGCTCCATTCGCAATGAGTTGATGGCCACTGGCGCTGTAAAATCAGTAACCAAATCAAACAGCCCGATTACAGATATTTACTCCAACAATTTTCTTTCTTGGCCCGGCAAACCCGAAGAAGAAAAAGTATTGTTCATCACCGTGACTACCGAATTGGATTACACCAAAACCATGGGCATTAAAATATTGGAAGGCAGAGACTTTATAGGTGCCGGAGATTCTTCATCTGTGTTGGTAAATAAAGCAGCTGCAGACATTATGGGATTAAAAGAAACACTTGGCACCGAAGTAGTGTATTGGGGTGATCGGAAAAGCAAGATTGTAGGTGTAATTGATAATGTGCTAATGGGTTCACCTTACCGTAAGCCTTCGCCTATGTTCGTAGCCTATCAACCCGGCTGGGCAAATTCTGTTACTCTTCGTTTAGAAGAAACATCCGATATTACTGGCGCCATCAAAAAGATTGAAGAAGTGTTTAAAAAATACAACCCAGCTTATCCTTTTGAATACAAATTTGTGGATGAGCAATTCAATCGAAAGTATGCTACCATCAATCTGATCAGTACACTCGCGAACCTCTTTGCTATACTGGCGATCTTAATAACTGGCATGGGGTTGTTTGGTTTGGCTGCCTTTACGGCTGAACAGCGAACGAAAGAAATAGGCATCCGAAAAGTGATGGGGGCTTCTGTACCGGGATTGGTAACGCTCATCTCAAAAGACTTTTCATTTCTGGTGATGATCTCTTTTGTAGTTTCAGCACCGGTGTCTTGGTGGTTTCTCAATTCCTTTTTGGAACGATATCCGTATCGCATCGAATTCCCCTGGTGGGCAATAGCCGTGTCGGGGTTAATTGCCCTGATATTTGCTTTAATTATTGTAAGCACCCAAGCATTGAAAGCTGCCACCAGCAATCCGGCTAATAGTTTACGAAGTGAGTAATCGCGAAAACAACTTATCGAAGGAAAATGACATTTCGAGTATTCACAAACTTATCATCGTATCATCGATGAGAGGGCGTAATCAAATAAAAGATCATAAGTAATAACTGAACCAATAAAAGATACTTTATGCGATTTAACCATCTTAAAATCACCTTTCGTCATCTGGTTCGCCAGCGATTAAATACTTCTCTTCACATTATCGGGTTGACGTTGGGGATCACCGTTTGTATTCTTATCACGCTCTTTATCCGATACGAACTGAGTTTTGATAACTATCATGAAAAGGCTGATCGCACGTATCGCATCGTTTCTAAATGGACATCACCCACCCAAGAAATTGATTATCATTTCTCCACTCCGTTTCCATTGGCCAACACCATTCGTAATGAAGTAAGCGGTATTGAGCATGTTAGTTTTGCTCATCCTCCTTATGTTCAAACGGTAGAGGTAACGCCACAAAAGCGATTCTTGCAAAAGAATATCTTAGCGGTAGAGCCTGACTTTGTCAATATCTTTCAAGTAGAAGTATTAAAAGGCAACATCTATCAAACATTAAGCAATCCTTATCAGGCAGCATTAACTGAAAGCACTGCCAAAAAATTCTTTGGTAATGAAGATCCAATTGGCAAAACGTTCAAATTTAAAATAAGAGAAGACTTTGAATTTACTGTAACATGCGTCATCAAAGACTTTCCGTCCAATACACATCTACCTGCGTCCATTTTATTGTCACATTCCTATCAAGAGAAATTCCTTCAGCCGAATTTAGATGGCTGGACGTATGTCTCGGGTACGGAAACACTCGTAACACTTCCAAAAGATGGGGATACGGAAATCATATCGGCTCAACTCAAAGCAATAGCCGATAAGTATATCAATCCCAAGATTTCAAAAATGGGCGAGCGCTCTGACTTTGTGTTACAACCATTACAAGACGTTCACTTCAACGCATCTTATGGAGGCGGAGGCCGGTGGGTGCAAGCCATTTCGGTAAGCTGGCTTTGGTTTTTCGGATCAATCGGCATTGCTGTATTAATACTGGCTTGTATTAACTTCATCAATCTTTCAACGGCACAGGCATTCGCACGTGCGAAGGAAGTTGGCGTGCGCAAATCAATAGGTGCTGCCAAGTCGAGCCTTATTTTTCAGTTCCTATTAGAAGCATGGGTTTTGATTTTTATATCCGGCATTCTGGCGATATCAATCACGCAGTTAGTCATTCCTTCTTTTAATCAATTGCTGAACAAAGACATAAACCTTCACTTAATCGAATCTCCGGTTTTTGTTCTTGGCACATTCATTGGATTGGTTATTGTTGGATTACTTTCGGGGATATACCCAGCTTGGGTAATAGCCAAGTTTAATCCAAGCCTTACACTAAAGGCAGGAATGGTTTCTACCGGTAAAAATGGATCTTTCTGGTTACGCAAAGGTCTGGTAGTAACACAATTTAGTCTTTCTGCATGTCTACTGATGGTTGTCCTTTTAATGGCTCAGCAAGTTTCATTTCTACGAAACAAAAATCTAGGCTTCAATAAAGATAATGTGGTTGTGGTGGACATTAAAAATTCGGAAAAATCAGCCAAACTATTCGCAAACGAATTAAGCGAAATTAAAAATGTTAAAGACTTCACATTTGAAACTTCTACCCCGAGTAGTGAAGGACACTGGGGTACATTAATGAGCCGTACCGGAATTGAGGATAAGAATCGAAAATCGGTAACTACTATTTTAACCGATGACAGATATTGTAATCTCTATAACTTAAAACTTATTGCCGGTAGATTATTAGTAGCCTCTGATACGACTTCAATTTCCGAATCTTTACCAGAAGAGAAACGAATGATGAAAGCGTTGGTGAACGAAGAGCTCATCCGTGAACTGGAGTTTGAATCGAACGAGGCGGCTATTGGTCAAGTCATACAAGTTGGCATCAATACTGGAAAAGCTGAAATAGTTGGTGTCATTGCTAATTTTGATTCAGGGCCGTTGCGTGAAGCGATCACTTCTATTTTAATTACACCAGATATACGAGAGTGTGAACAAGCCGGAATTAAAATAGAGGCGGGAGCTAACTTATCAGAAACAATTGCTGCCATTGCTGCTGCATGGAAAGTAGCCTATCCGGAGGGCGTATTCTCTTATCAATTCTTAGATGAACAAATTGACGGGTATTACAAATCGGAGGAAAGATTGTTTACACTTTTCAAAGTCTTTTCCGGACTCGCTATATTCATTTCATGCCTCGGGTTATTTGGATTAGTTACCTATACCACCCAAGCACGAACCAAAGAGATTGGAATTCGCAAAGTGCTTGGCGCATCAGTAAATGGCATTATTATGTTGTTGTCAAAAGAGTTTTTAAAGCTGGTATTGATAGCGCTGATGATCGCTATTCCATTCGCTTGGTATGGAATGGATCAATGGCTGCAAAATTATGCTTATCACATTGAAATCACTTGGTGGATCATTGGAATTGCCATCAGTATGGCATTAGTCATTGCAATGGTTCCGGTAAGTTATCAGGCAGTGAAAGCTGCAATTGCCAATCCGGCTGAAAGTTTAAAAAGTGAGTAAGAACGAAACAACGGATGAGAGAGTCATTGAACAAACAGGCAAATCTATTGACATACAACACCTTTTCATTAGGAAATATTGGCATTTTGAGTCTTCTTTCTTAAACTGAAAGATCATTTAAACATGAAAAAATCAGGTATCCTTTCCGTTATCTTCTTCCTCACGATTATTGTGGGTGTAGCACAAGAAAAAAGAAGTATTTCCGGAAAAGTTACCGACAGCACTACCGGAGAAGTTCTAGCCTCGGTCAATGTATTTCTTTCGAACACTTCGATCGGCACAAGCAGCGGTGCCGATGGATCTTTTCGCTTACAAAACATACCGGAGGGCAAATATGATTTGATTGCCAGCAGTATTGGATACAAGCCTTATTTCCTGTCGGTGGATCTTTCTAATTCCGGGAATGGATTTACGCAGGAAATAAAAGTAAACATTGTACTTGAAGCCGAAGTAAAAGAACTGAATGAGATTACCGTTCGGGCAGATACGACCAACTGGGCCCGAAACTATCAGGATTTTAAAAGATTGTTCCTGGGTCAAACCAAATGGGCGAGGAGTTGTGAAATCATGAATCCGAAGGTGTTGTATTTGTATTATGATACGAAAGATGATGTATTGGTAGCACATGCCAAACAACCATTGGTAATCATTCAAAAAGAACTAGGATACAAAATCAATTATTACCTATATCAATTTGAATTTGAAGCAAGAACAAGTCGGTTGATGGTGTATGGTGTACCTCATTTCGAAGAAATCCAGCTTGATAAAGAACGATTGATCAAGAAAAGAAACCGTGCACGAAAACAGGCTTATCAGGGTTCGTTGGTACACTTTATGCGATCATTAGCACAGAATAGACTAAAAGAAAACGGGTTTCAAATGCGGAAGGTGTATGTTGTAAAAAACAAAAAACGCCCTCCTACCGAAGTCATTAATCAACATTTGAAGCGATTAAATGGCGGCAAAAAAAATATGGTCATTCGCTTTTCAGAAGCACCTTCAGACAGCCTTTCGTATTATTTACGATTGCGTCAACAACCTGAAGAAATGGACAGTATTGCTCCGGCTCTTTACACCGGGCAGGAATTTTGGAATTCTCAGACGGGCCTTTTTGAAAAGATTGATGGCAGATATGAAGTTATCTTTAACGAGCAAGAAGAAATTGAATACCTCCCTTTAACCGGAAGAAAGACTACGCAAAAGCAGAATAGTCATATTACTTTTTTGCAACCTAATCTTAAGATATACCGAAACGGATATTATGAAGACGTTCGTGCCATCTTTTTAACGGGCTACCTTTCATGGCATGAAAAAATGGCTACGTTTTTACCGCTTGAATATGAACCTACATCTGATTGAGTCAACCTGTTTTAAACGGAGTAACCATACATGCAACCTTTGTTTCAATCTTGTAGTCTAAGATTTATTATGTTTTCAACAATACGATGAAACGATTATTTCCATTCATTCTTATCGCTTCCCTCCTCTTATTGACTTTTGTAGTCAATGCCCAAAAAGGTGATCATCTTGAACGAATCGCGAAAGAAGGATTGCTTCATTCGACTATGGTATGCTATAACGATGATGAAGATATCTTGCAAATAGACAGTTTACTGATTCCGTGTTCCAAAAACTCAGTTGTCAAACTAAAAAGTGAAAACAACGAATACCGAGTCGAATTTTTCCTGCAAAAAAATACCGTCATCCGCAATATAAAGGATGCCACATACAGACGTGCGTGGCTTGCATTGCCATTTCAATCAAGAAAATCTGCCGAAGAATTCATTACTGCATTTCGAAAAATAAGTCATTCATAATAAATTAAAACATTCTCATATGCTTGCCAATTATTTTAAAATCGCCATTCGTACCATCCTACGGCACAAATCGTTTAGTTTGATCAACATTGCCGGGCTCACCATCGGGCTCACCACCTTTTTGGCGATTAGCCTTTATGTGGTGGATGAATTCACCTACGATCGTTTTCACGAAAAGAAAGACCGTATTTATCGGGCCGTAATCAGTGCTGAATTTGATGGTCAAACGAACAAGTGGGGTGGTGCTCCCAATCGTCTGGCTACCACCTCTATGAAAGAAATTCCCGAAGTAGAAAAAGCTACGCGCGTTTTTCATCATAATTTTGGTGAGTTGGGATTTATTTCTACTGAAACGGAAAAATTCTCAGAGAAAAAATTATTCTATGCTGACCCCGAGTTTTTCGACATTTTTTCAGTCGATTTAGTAAAAGGCAATAAATCAAGTGCTCTCCAACGTCCCGGCACAGTAGTAATCAGCGAAAGTGCAGCTCAAAAATATTTTGGAAATACGGACCCTATTGGAAAAACTCTTACCGTAGACAATTCGCTGCCACTGGAAGTTACCGGTATTTATAGCGATTTCCCTTCCAACTCATTTTTGCAATGCCAGTTGATTGCATCATTTAGCTCGAATTGGTTCGGGCAGGAACAAAATCAGAATTGGGGCAACGCCAGCTTTGATACTTATTTCTTATTACATCCAAACGTACAACCACTGGCAGTAGAAGGGAAAATCAAGGCAATGCTGGACAAAAACCTAACCAAAGACAGTCGCTGGTTTGAAATCAGTTTACAACCGCTTCTTGATATTCGTCTATACTCAGGTGATCTGAATGCAACATTCGATCGAAGAACGTATGGTGATATCAATCAGGTCAAAATAATCGGAGCCCTTGCTTTGGCAGTATTGTTGATTGCTGCTATTAATTATATGAACCTAACAACGGCACAGTCACAACGCAGAAACAAAGAAGTCGGTATTGCAAAGACGCTCGGAGCCACTTATGGTCAGTTGAATTGGAAATTCTATTTTGAAGCTTCTTTATTCGTCCTCTTCTCAATGGTGTTAAGTCTGGCGCTGTTTACATTTTTGCAACCACTCTTTAATTCGCTGACAGGCAAAAACATTACTCTTCAATTTCTAATGGAAGGAATTTTTTGGGCTGGGTTTGGTTTGGTTTGGATAGTGCTCTCGTTTTTAGCAGGATTCTATCCCGCTATGTATCTCTCCTCTTTCTCGCCCAAGTCGGCATTACAAAAAACAGCCGCCTCTGGTGGGCAGGTAATCATCCGAAAGTCATTGGTGGTCTTCCAGTTTTCTGTATCCATTATTCTCATTATTTGTTCGCTGGTGTTTTACCGGCAAATGAACTTTATCCAAACTAAGAAACTAGGTTATCAACCGGAACAGGTAGTGGCTATCATGGTATCCGGAGCAAAAGACAGAGATCAAATTGCATCTGTAAAGACTGCTTATGAAAACCTGAGTAGTGTAGTGGCTGTCAGCCGAAGTCAATCGTATCCGGGTATGGGAACCAGCATGCGAAACATCGTTCGCAAAGGAGAAAGCGGAGATGGAACCTCGTTGCTGACAACGCGGTCTACTTCAGAAACGCTGGAAGTACTTGGAATAAAACTACTGGCTGGAACAACGCTTCCTGCTAACAAAGATCCAAAAGACACAACCGTTCAGGTGGTTCTCAATAAATCTGCTGTCGACTATTTGCAACTTAGTCCGCAAGAAGCAATCGGTCAAAAAGTAGATATCCAAGGATTTGATTACCCCTCAGAAATCGTAGGCGTAACAGAAGATTTTCACACCACCACTATTCATCAAAAAATTGGCGCATTCTGCTTTCATAATGCCAGAACAGAGGGGCTCACTTTCCTGCTTGTAAAGATCAACACGCAGGATATGCAAAACACTCTTCAACAATTGCAGGCGATTTTTCAGCGCACGATCCCAACAGCATTTGAATATACCTTTTTGGATCAACACATGGCGTCATTGTACCGTTCGGAGCAAACACTTTCGCAAACTGTTTTATTGTTTGCAGGCCTCGCAATCTTTGTTGCCTGTTTGGGTCTGTATGCATTGGCCGCTTTTACGGCCGAACAACGCACCAAAGAAATAGGGATTCGCAAGGTAATGGGTGCCTCCGTTCCTCATCTAGTCGCCATGCTATCGAAGGAGTTCATTTTATTGGTTTTATTGGCTTTTATTGTGGGAATTCCAATTGGATATTACATGATGTCAGACTGGCTGGAGTCATTTGCCTACCGCACAGAAATCAACTGGATTGTATTTGTCGTTGCCGGGGCCATAAGTCTATTTATTGCTTGGTTTACGGTCAGTTTTGAGTCATTTAAGGCAGCCAACAACAATCCTGTAACCAGCTTAAGAAGCGAATAGGCCTCCGTCTATCGTTGACGAGCTAATTTGTATACACTTTTCACTAATACCTTACATGCTTAGTCCAGTACGGATTAAAGAAGTAACGATGCGTATTAGTTTTGGAGGTTGTTTTTTTTCTAAATTGTCTTATCATTTGACTATATGATTAAAAACAACCTGCTTTTTGCGTTTCGTCAGTTTCGCAATTTTTACTCACAATTAAACTTCATTGGCCTTGTCATTGGATTTACAGTGTTCGTTCTCATCCTCTCGTGGGTGAATGAAGAAGTTAGCTATGACCATTTTCATCCCAGCTACCAATCCACATATCGTGTGCTGGATAACATGCCGAAAGAGGATGGCGGAATACAGATTTCTGCTCGTACACCGGCACCATTGGCAACTAAAATCAAGTCTCAAATAGAAGGAATCGACCGTTCATGCTACCTGCGGCAAACGGAGTTTTTTATTAAGCACGAAGAAACCGGATTCTACAAATTCGGAGTTGTTGCTTCTCCCGAATTTTTTCGGATGTTTCATTTTCCGGTTGTAAAAGGTTCGATCGAAGGGTTTGAAAAGGAAACCGACAAAATAATCATCACCGAGAGCTTGGCAAAGGTATTTTTCGGAGATCTGGACCCCATCGGAAAAATATTCACAGTTGCTTACCGCGATATCGAAGTGATTGCGGTCATCAAAGATGTGCCCACGAATTCACACATGCAGTTTGATTATGTTATTCCAACTACTTTCTTGAAAGCAGCAGGC
The DNA here is from genome assembly GCA_002398365.1 of Flammeovirgaceae bacterium UBA5008. Taxonomy (GTDB): domain Bacteria; phylum Bacteroidota; class Bacteroidia; order Cytophagales; family Cyclobacteriaceae; genus ELB16-189. The sequence goes on along the minus strand of DGYK01000006.1, from coordinate 5,043 downwards.
ATTGCCGATTTAGACTCATGGAAGTCGTATATCTATCACACCTATATTCAATCCAATAAAAATGCAGGAGAGATTGAAGCTAAAATTCAGGACATCATCAACAAAGATGACCCCGAAGCTAATTCAAAACTGAGCATTCAAAAGCTGGAAGATGTGCACTTGTATTCTCAAAACATTGATGGCAACTTAAAAGGTCAGGGCAATGTCATGTATGTAAAGTTGTTTACGTGGATTTCAATTTTCATACTCATTATAGTGTGCATCAATTATTCGAATTTGGCTACGGCCAAATCCATCAAGCGCGCGAAAGAAATTGGGGTTCGAAAAGTAATAGGTGCACAACGTGGGCAACTCGCAAGCTATTTCTTTTTAGAATCCTTTCTGTTTGTGGTATGTGCATTCGGTCTGGCATTGGCTCTTAGCTGGTTGCTCTTTCCTTACTTCAACAAATTGGCCGAAACTAATCTTACTTTTTCATTTACACATTCACAATTGTGGATATATTTGTTATCGGCCATACTCGCGAGTACCTTTTTATCCAGTGTGTTTCCTGCATGGATTGTATCCACACAAAACCCGATTGTCGTGCTCAAAGGATTCGCCAAAGTAAGTTCGAAAACCATTCTATTACGAAGAACATTACTGGTTATTCAATTTGTATTGAGTATCGCCTTATTGTTGGGCACACTCATAGTGCAACAGCATTTAAAATATATTCAAACCAAAGATTTAGGTTATAAAAAAGATCGAGTCATTTCGTTTACGGCCATTCGTAAAATACGAGCGGAGTTTCCGTCTTTGAAAAAAGAGTTATTGGCATTGCCCGAAGTAGAATCCGTCAGTGCCAATAGTGCCAATATTTCATTTGCAGATAATTGGAACAGCGCGATCGATTGGAATGGAAAAAACAAAGATCTGGATATTCCTTTCTATCAATTGATGGTGGACCCTGACTTTATCAAAACCTACTCAATTCAACTCACTCAAGGCAGAAGTTTTTCATCGGATAATATTTCCGATTCTTCCGCAGTGATTCTGAATGAAGAGGCTCTAAAACAAATCGGGTTCAAAGATCCGATTAACCAGATTATAAAAATTGATGACCAACCATTTCATATTGTTGGTATAGCAAAGGACTTTCATTTCAAATCGATGCATCATAAGATTGAACCAATGCTATTGTATATTAATCCTGCAGCTTTCTTTTTAGTTTCGGTAAAGCTTGCCCCCGGCAACACACCTGAACAAATAAAAAAGATCGAAACGATCTATAAAAAATATGCACAAGATCGACCTTTTGACTATACGTTTCTGGAAGACGATCTGAACAAACTTTATGCTACTGAAGCACGTACCGAAAAAATATTTACCAGCTTCTCCATTCTTGCTTTTTTTATATCAGCTATGGGACTGGTAGGTATTGTGCTTTTCTCGAGCGAGCAACGTTCCAAAGAATTGGCGATCCGCAAAGTAATTGGAGCATCCGTATCGCAACTAATGAACTTATTATCACTCGAATATATTCTGATTGCATTGATTGGATTCGGCATTGCAGCTCCTTTAATGTACATCTATATGAATCGATGGTTGCATGATTTCGCCTACCACGATTCAATTTCACCTTTCATTTTTGTTGTTGCTGGATTGATCAGTGTTGTATTCCCATGGGTGATAGTTTCGTTCCAAACTTTTCATGCGGCAAGACAAAATCCGGTCAAGAATTTGAAAAACGATTAAGGAAAATTAAGCTACCGAAAAACGATGCACGGTCGTTTGTCTATAGGTTTCCTTAGGGTGAAGAATGGTGGAAGGAAACAAAGCTTGATTGGGTGAGTCCGGAAAATGTTGTGCTTCCAAACATAAAGCAGATCGGAAGCCATAGGATTTACCGCCCTTTCCGATATCAGCGCCATTGAGAAAGTTTCCTGAGTAAAATTGTATACCTGGTTCGGTTGTATATACTTCCATCACTCTTCCTGATATTGGCTCCATTACACGTGCAGCTAAACTTAATTCGTTATGTGTTTTATGGAGCACCCATGTGTGATCATATCCATTACCCAAAGTAAGTTGATTGTCTTGTTGATTGATTCGGCTACCAATTTGTATAGGTGTGTTAAAATCAAAAACAGTATTACTAACATCTTGCAACTTTCCAGTTGGAATCAGATTCTCGTCTACCGGACAAAATTGCGAAGCGTGAATCATTAGTTCGTGATCGAGGATCGTGCTGTAACCTTCGCCCGCCAAATTAAAAAATGAATGACTAGTAAGGTTTACAGGTGTTGGCTCGTCTGTCGTAGCCTGGTAATCAATCACAAATTCATTATCATCCGTTAGCAGATATTCCACACACACATGCAAGTTACCAGGATAACCTTCTTCGCCAGCCTGACTTACATAGCTCAACTTCAAGTGTCGTGATGAATTTTCTTTTACCCGCCACAATACATTATGAAATCCATTCGGTCCACCGTGAAGCGCATTGTCTCGATTATTGACATTCAGTGTGTAATCTCTGCCGTTCAGCGTAAAGCGACCCTTAGCAATGCGGTTGGCAAAGCGCCCGATGAGTGCACCAAAATAAGGATTGCCTTGCAGGTAATGCGCTGCGTGATCGTAACCAAGCACTACATCCGCGAAAACTCCTTTGCGATCAGGAACCCATACCGAAATGACTTTTCCTCCAAAATTGGTGGCGGTCATTTTCATTCCTTTTCGGTTGGATAATTCAAAAACCTGCAGCGATTCCATAATTAGCGAAAGTAAGAATTGAACTCAGAATCTAAACCAATGCTTGATCTTTTCTTCGCATTATACTTACTTTGACAAACTAAAACACAATCTGTATGTCAAAAGGTCAAGACAAAAAAAAGGAAACCAAAAAGGAGCCTAAGAAAACAGCGGCCGAAAAAAGAGCTGAAAAGAAAGCAAGAAAAGACAATCCTAAATATTGATTTCCTAAACAAAACCCCTTCCATGTAGAAGGGGTTTTGTTTAATGTTCATTTTATGGGCAGGTGGCTGCAAAGCAGTTTTTAGACGTATTGTCTTTTCAGGTTTTAATCCTACCTTGAAAGACCAAAACCTACCTATCTTATGATTAAATTCATCATTCAAATCTTCAAACGATTTGCTTGGTTCAAGCGCTTTAATGCCAAAGTAACCTACGAATTGCTCGCAAAGCACATTCCGGCTGAAGACTGGCATTTCATGAATTATGGCTATACCCCCAACAGCAATGAGCCAGTGCTTGAAATATCCGATGATCCAAAAGTTCAAAAATATTCGCTCCAGATGTATCATTATCTAGCTTCCAAGGCCGACCTGCAAGGAAAAAATGTGTTGGAAGTGGGCAGCGGTCGAGGTGGTGGCGCACGTCATGTGGCCTCTTTTTTTAAACCGGCCAGCTACATTGGATTGGATATTGCTGCCAGCGCAGTGGAGTTGGCGAATAAAATCCATCAGGTACAAGGATTAAAATTCATTGAAGGCAGTGCCGAAAAAATTCCCCTGCCTGACAATAGTATCGATGTAGTTCTCAATGTGGAATCATGCCATGGCTATGGCTGTGTAGACACCTTCTTGAAAGAAGTGAAGCGCGTACTCAAACCAGGTGGTAAGTTGCTGATGGTTGATTTCCGCAATAGTCCGGAAAACATGGCCATCTTTCAGGGGCAAATCAAAAATTCAGGGTTGCACCAACTTTCGCAGGAAGACATCACACCTAATGTAGTTCAGTCCATAGAAGCCGAAGACGCATCAAAAAAGGAACGCATTCAGAAGTTGATTCCGGCACGCTGGCAAAAATTGTTCAATGAATTTGCCGGAGTGGTTGGCTCGCGCTTCTACGAAACCCTTAAAAATGGCACCCGCCCTTATTATCGCTTTGTATTAGAAAAAACGAGCTAAGAATTGAGCATTCCAAAGAAAACGTTCTTGGCAAAAGAATAACATCTTACCGTCATCTTTGTTAAATTGCAAACGATTGTTAGGTACCATCTGACAATCCTTACACTTTAACCTTTTTGACGTATGTACGGAGGCGGAAACACATTTGAGGGCATCAAAACAGATAGCGTAGCACAGGAAGATCCCATTCTTCTGGCTGCTTTTGAAGCGCGCATTGAGCGGGGAGAGAAAATAGAACCTACCGATTGGATGCCGCAGCTCTACCGCAAGCAGTTGATTCGTATGATCGAACAGCACGCGCACAGTGAAATCATCGGTGCTTTACCGGAAGGTACGTGGATTACACGGGCACCCGGTTTCAAACGTAAAATGGCGTTGATGGCCAAAGTGCAAGATGAAGTTGGTCACGCCCAATTGCTCTACAGCGCGGCAGAAACGCTCGGCAAATCGCGTGAGCAAATGATCGAAGACCTTATCTCTGGCAAGTCCAAATATTCAAATATTTTCAATTACCCTACTTTCACGTGGGCCGATTGCTGCTTCATCTCTTGGTTGGTAGATGCTGGTGCCATTGTTAACCAATTGGCTAATGCCAAAGGAAGTTATGGACCATATTGCCGCGCATTGGATCGCATTTGTGCGGAAGAATCATTTCACCTGAAGTACGGACATCATTGTGTGATTTATTTAGCTAGTGGTACTCCCAAACAACGAGGCATGTTTCAAGAGGCATTGAACCGTTGGTGGCCACCCATGATGCATTTCTTCGGGCCTGCCGATAAAATTTCCACACACACTGAAATTCTGATGAAGTGGAAAGTAAAAATGGGTACCAATGATGACATGCGAAATCAATTCTTGGACATGTATGTTCCCAAGATTTGGGAACTCGGCTTCACCATTCCAGATCCAAAATTGAAAAAGAATGAAAGCACCGGTAGATGGGATTATACCGAGCCTGACTGGGAAGAATTTAAACGTGTCATTAACGGAGATGGCCCTTGCAACAAAGAACGATTGGAGGTTCGGAGGATTGCCGAAGAACGAGGCAAATGGGTGCGCGAAGCGTTGAAGACGCCTTCCACGAAATATGTTAAGCCAATGGCATTACATATTTCGTGGAAGGCGTCTT
>DGYK01000053.1 GCA_002398365.1 Flammeovirgaceae bacterium UBA5008 | reverse complement strand
ATGTCCGCAATGGATTTGTGGTTGTTAACTCAGAAGGCTATCCTAAAAACCACAAATCCATTGCGGACATCCAACCAGCTTACTGGGCCCGTGAAATCAGAATAAAATGGAACGTCTGATCGGAATTTAGAATAGTGTATTTCTAAATGCCCCTTCAACGAAATTCGATAATATCCATTTTGTGCATCGGGTTGCACAATTCCCATAGTATCATAGACAATTACTTTCTTCCCTATTTCCGAATTAAAAACAGACGAGCGCACATTGGGATTATCTGCGCCAATAATCTGCGAATACAGTGCAAATCCCTCGCCATTCATTTGACGGTTTACAATTGCCTTAAACAAATGATGGGTTGAGTGTAAATAAGCGCTACTGCGATTAAACTCCCACTTAGCGATTTCTTTGGGGTTTTGTGATGTCAATGGCGTAAACCGTGTATCGCCAGCAATAACATACGAATCGTTGGTCGACCAGAAATTCTTTAAGTAAAAAACCACTTTGTATCCAAGTGCATCGTTGGTAAACTCTATGGGGGCACTCGCTTTCGCTACAAACTCACCTGCTCTACCGGTATTAAACTCCAAAACCCACGCGTTAGAGATGACGCAGCTATTACCTTATTTTCCATCGCCAAAAAAAACTTTTTTGAATTTCTTTAAGTTTCGCTCCCACTCTTTATCGCGTTTACTAACTACTTCCACACTATTTAATTGTACTTCATCGGGGAGTAACTTGATCACACCCATTGCTAAGGGTCTATCACTTACAGTCACTTTTCGTCTGAAAGATTCATACCCTACAAAGGAGAAAACCATTTCGTAAACACCCGGCTCATGTATTGTCAATTCAAATTCTCCCCTTGCATTTGTAACGGTGCCAATCGTTGAATTATTAATAAAGACATTTGCAAATGGAAGTGCTTCTGACGTTTTTGAATCCTGAACTTGGCCAGTGATGGACTGCGCTGACAGATGCACTGAAGAGATGATAGCCATTAAAAATGCAACCAAAACAAGATTAAGTTTTATCTTGGTTCTGTTTACATTTCCAGCACAACCACACGACTTAAACATAAGGGGAGTTCATTGATTTTCCCGAATAGAATGTCAATTTACTGTATTCTATTCAGTAACCAACTTAGGTGGTCGAATAAAAAAGGTCAATCGGCTATACCAATTGACCTTTTATCTTTAAAAATTCTCTACAGCTTATTCACTACGTAGTGAATCCACAGGTTTGGTCAGTGCAGCTTTGAAGGCCTGAAAACCAACCGTAATCCAAGCAATAAATAATGCACCTAAAGAACTGATCGCAAAAATAGCAAATGTAATTTCTACACGGTAGGCAAACTGACCTAACCAATATTCAAGCAAGAAATAGGCAGGAACTACTGCGATTACTATCGAAATGATAACCAGTATCGTAAACTCTTTCGACAATAGTGTCGTAATTCCACTTACAGTTGCTCCTAATGCTTTACGAATTCCAATTTCCTTTGTCCGTTGTTCGGCTGTAAAGGCAGCTAACGCAAACAATCCAAGGCTTGCTATAAAAATGGCTAGGATGGTGAATACTGTAAATAATGAGCCGAGTCGCTGTTCTTCACGAAAAAGCTCATCGAAGTTTTGATCCAAGAAAGCATATTCAAATGGGTCACCTGAAGCATATTCCTTCCAAAGTGCGGTAGCCTCTTTTACGATACTCTCAGCCGTTCCAGAATAGCGGACGAGCAAGTTGTTAGATTTATCCGTCAATTGAATAACCATGGGGCGTACTTTCAATTTATACGACTCAAAGTTGAAGTCTTTGACAACACCGATCACATTCATGGGTTTCTCTGTTGGTGCGCCTTTGCTTTGATCACCACCAAATGTGATTAATTTTTCCTGTAATGGTTTATCCCAACCCAATTCACGAACGGCCGCTTCATTCAATACTACTGCGTTGGAATCGGAAGGGAAATCGCGTGAGAAGTATCTACCTTCTGTGATCTCAAGTTTCAATACATCCGCATGATCAAAATCTGCAAAATATGTACCCATGATATGATCCTTGCGCGTAAGGGCATTGCGAAAAGCCGTTGTATTATTGATACCTGGAAACACATTATTGGTAAAGCTGATTTTCTCAATTCCTGTTTTAGTTGCCAACGCATTTTTAAATGCAGTTTGGTTAGTGGCTAAACGGCCTGCATTATTAATAACCAATACATTGTGCTTATCCATTCCGGCATTGCGCGCTTGCAAATACTTAATCTGTTCATACACAGTAGTGGTACAAATAATTAAGATGATAGAAAGCGCAAATTGAAATACAACCAATCCACTGCGAATTCCTTTGCTTTTTAAACCTGCTCTTACTTTTCCTTTCAATACTTCTACGGCACTAAAGCTAGTGAGATAAAACGCAGGATAGCTTCCGGCCAACAATCCAATAATAAAAGTTAATAAAACAGCACTCAGTAAAACCAACGGATTGGCGATGGATAACAGTGGAAGTTCTTTGCCCGACAACAAATTGAATTGTGGCAACAAAAGTATAACGAGTATAAAAGCAATAAGCGTTGCAATCAAAGCATATACTACCGATTCTGCTAAGAACTGCCCAATCATCTGGTTGCGAACTGAACCAAGTGTTTTACGCAGACCGACTTCTTTTGCGCGTCCTGCAGAACGAGCAGTAGATAAATTCATGAAATTAATACTTGCTATCAACAGAATAAAAATTCCGACTCCTCCAAAAACATAAACGTAAGTTATATTACCCTGAGCTTCAATATCATCGTTCCAGGTAGAGTATAATCTTGAATTTAGTAAGGGCATTGTATAATATCCATACTCATTTCCGGTCTGTCTAAATTTTTCAATAGATGTACCTAAGAATTGTTCTACTTCGGGAGCCACATGTTTATCTGTAACCGCATTCAACTTCGAATTGATATCTTCTATTCGTGTTGCCTCATTTTTTTTGAAGTAGGTGTACAAACCATTATTCAACCAATAGGGAGAATTGTAGTACTCTTTTTCTGAGCTGGTAGAGATTAGTGCTGCAAATGTAAAATGTGAATTATGTGGCGGTGGAGCTACTATACCAGTTACTTTATAGGATTTATTTTGATTGCCGATGGTAAGCAATTTTCCAATTGCCGATTCTTTAAAATACTTGGAAGCTAAATCCGGAGTCAAAATGATGCTGTTGGGCTCTTTTAATGCTGTGGTTGGATCTCCTTCGAGTAATTTAAAATCAAAAAACTGAAAGAAGTTAGAATCCGCAAAGAGAATTTTATCCTCGGTAAAAGCCAAGTCTCCATTCTTAAACACCATGTTGTTTCTGCGATTCACACGTGTGGCTGCCTCCACTCCGGGAATTTCTGTTACCAACGCATTAGCTAGAGGTGGACATGAACTAGCTGTTTCTAATTCTTGCCCGCTTATTTTCCCATGTAAGCCTATCCGGTAAATGTTGGAAGCATTCTGATGGAACTTGTCGTAACTCAATTCATCCACAATGTAAATAAGAATGAATAATGCAGCAGCAATACCCGTTGCTAATCCGAAAATATTAACAGACGAGTAAAACGAGTGCTTCCGGATGTTGCGTAAGGCAACTAGCAAGTAATTTTTGATCATGTGTTTCTTATTTTGTCAGTTAGACGCTATTGCAAAAAGAAAAGTTACAGCAGCCTTGTAACTTTTCTTTTAAGTTGATTATTCATCTCGAAGTGTTTTAGTTGGATTCATTGAAGCGGTTGCAATGGTTTTATATCCTACCGCTGAAATGGCAATCAAGACCAATACTGCAACAGAAGTAAGTAAAGTAATAACACTCAACTTTAGATAATATTCCCAAATCGAATCCATTAGAATGTCTGCAGCAAAATAACCCAACGCACCTCCTACGATCGTGGCAATCCCAAGATTAATGATAAACTCAAAATTGATGACACCGGAAATATTTGCTACCGATGCACCAAGCACCTTGCGAACACCAATCTCCTTCATTTTCTTTTCAATACTTAGAGAAACCAATGTATACAATCCGATACCTGTCATCAACGCAGCAAAGAACCCTAAAAAGCCAAACATGATCGAAACATTAGCATTAATCTCATTGGTTTCTTGCAACTCTTGATCGATCCACTGACCATTATATAGTGTGTTTGGAAAAACTTCTTTCCATTTCTTTTCCATGTATTCGTTCACCGCAGCCATTTTGATGGGCTCTACCTTAACCAGCAATTGCTGATACTTATCCTTAGCGGCATACCGAAACATTAATGGTTGTAAAGGGCCCCAAAGTGCCTGGGCATAGACATTTTTCATAACACCCACTACATACAATTGGACAGTATCCATCCATACTACACGTTTGCCGATGGGGTTATCTTTCCATCCAAATTGTTTCACAAATTCTTCCGTAACGATAACCGATTCCTTTCGATCCGTCTCAGAATCTTTTTGAAACTTTCGACCACTGAGCAAAGTCATACTCATCACATCAAAGTAATCTTCGCCTACATCCATGATATCCACTTCTCTTTCAATGGATTCGTACTTCACTGGATCATTGTAGCGCGCGTTAGCCACGTGGTGCCTGGTGCCCGCAATGAGTTGAATATCTTTATTCGATGCGAGAGCATCGCGATAAGTATTGTATCCACTCTCTGTATTTACCCATGCGGAAATTACACCATGAGTTGCAAAACCTAAATCATAGTTTCGTTGATATTCACCATTTTGATAAAATGCGACACCCATGATAATGGCTAGTAAGGAAATTACAAACTGGCCAAACAATAAAACCCTGGTAAACCAATTGGTACCACCGAAGCGAGCTTTTCCTTTCAAGATGCTCACCGGCTCGAATGATGTAATATAGAATGACGGATAAGAACCTGCGATCAAAGCAGTAATCACCAAGAGCATTGCCAAAAACAAAATAAAACCAGCGTCCTCTGTATAGCTCAACTTTAAATCAAGCCAAGTCCACATATTGTCATATGCCGGCACTAACCATTCCGCCATTAGTAAACCTGCCAATAAACCAAAAAAACACAGAATCAAATTCTCGCCTAAAAATTGAATGATCAACTGCTTACGCATACTACCCATCACTTTGCGTATTCCAATTTCCTTTAACCGTTTGCTGGAAATGGCTATTGACGTATTCGTAAAGTTGAAACATGCCAGCAGCAATAATAGTACAGCCATAATTGCAGGAACTGTTACCGCTTCATCCGGGATTCCACCCCCCAAATAATCATTATCTAATCGAGGGTTAGCGCGATTGCGTTGCATCATTCCATCAAAATTTTCCAAGTAGTACTCCGTGATCTTAAAATCTTCGCGTGCCTTATTTTGAGGTTCAATATATTGTTGGAGTTGCTTATTAATACTAGCAACGTACTCCGGACTATCTACTTGTAGAAAGAGAACATGAGCCCAACGCTTCCAATTGGTTTCTGATAAATCAGGATCGAGGTTGACATCCCAGAAATTATCAAATAAGGTAATGACATCGAAACCAAAACTATTATTTTGAGGAGGCTTGATAAACACACCTCCGATTTCAAACTCTTTAGGTCTACGTACACCATCCTTTCCTAAAATGATTTGTGTCAGTTGCTGTCCGACTACATCTTCTCTATTAAAATACTTCTTTGCAATCTTATCACTGATAAAAACTTTTCCTTTATCATGAAATGCACTGAAATTGCCCTGCTTGAGTTGAAATGAGAATAAATCAAAAAAAGCGGAATCAGCATAAGCCATCTGATCACCAAACACTTCTTCACCAATACGCATGTCACAATAGGAAGACATGTAGCGGACTGTTTTATTGACCTCTTTAAAGTTTTGTTTAATGTAATTAGCGAGTGGCATAGGCGCCATTCCAAATCGTCCTTTCCTTCCCTGAAAGTCTCTCCAAAACTGAACACGATAAATTTTATCCGCATTTACATGTTGTTTATCCCAATTGGCAGAATATTCCCAATTCAAATAAGCTGTAATGCAACAGGCAATGGCCAGCCCCATGCCAAACACATTAATTAAGATGAAGAGTTTGTTCTTCATCAAATTGCGAAACGTAATTAATAGGTAATTCTTAATCATATCGATTTACTTTTCTAGTTGGGTTCTATACTATTCATCGCGCAACACATGCGATGGATTTAATCGAGTAGTTTTATAAATTTTATAGCCTATGGAAAGAACTGATGCTACGAATAAAATGGCTGCTGAAATGATTATGGAGGTCATGCTGACGTTTTGATAATAATCCCAAATGCTTTCCATGAATACAGATGACAGCGACCAACCAAGCCATGCACCTAAAATGCTCGAAAGAAAAAGGATAATTATAAATTCCCGATTAATGATGGCAGTAATATTCCAGGTGGACGCTCCTAACACTTTGCGCATTCCAATTTCTTTCATTTTTTTAATTATGTTTAATGATACCAGCGTAAACAGCCCAGTAATTGAAAGTAACAGTGCAACTATTCCTAAAAATGTAAACATCTTGACAAGGTTCCTGTTGACAGTATCTGCCTCGATCATTTCATCATCCATTAAATCACTATCATACAATTTATCTGGAAAAATTGCTTTCCACTTTTCCTCCATGAATTTATCGATGGCAAGTAGCTTGGCAGCATCCGCCTTTACCAAAATATGATTCACCTTGTTTTTGTCTGCATAGCGAAACATAACCGGATCCATTTTCTCCCATAAGCCATTGTTATAAATATCCTCCACCACTCCAATTACATAATATCGTACTGTATCCAGCCAAATTATTTCCTTACCGATGGGTTTGGTCATATTCAATTGCCTTGCTAAACCTTCTGTTATGATTACTGACTCCTTTCGGTCAGTTTCAGAATCGGACTGAAAGTTTCGACCTTCTTTTACATCGATATCTAATACATCAAGGTAATCTGCGCTCACATCTAATATATCTACTTCAATTTCTTTGTCTTCATGTTTAATAGGGTCATTGAAGCCCGATGCATACAGATGTGTTTGTGTGCCAGTGATAGAAACAATATCCGGATTTTCTGCAAGAGCATTTCGATAGGTTTCATATTCTGATCGCCCATTGACACTGGTAAAGATTACTCCCTTCCGATCAAAACCCATATCGAAATTGCGTTGAAAGGTCGCATTGTCGGTAAATGCAAAACTGCACACGATTCCCGCCAAGGATATAGCAAATTGGAGACAGAGTAAAACGCGTGTGAATAAATTGGTCCCGCCAAATTTGAGTGTTCCCTTCAGAATACTGGCAGGCTCAAACTTACTGATATAAAATGCCGGGTAACTGCCAGCTAGCAAGCTCGTTAAAATCAAGGTAAGAACCATGAATATCATAAAATTCGGACGGCCGAAATAATCAGTAACCATGTTAAAATCAGGCCATAGCTTATTGAATGCAGGCAGCAGAAAAGCTTCTGCAATGACTACTCCCAATAGCAATGCCACAAAGCAAATGACCGTAGTCTCGCCAATAAATTGCGCGATCAAATCTTTGCGCATGCTGCCCATCACTTTGCGTATCCCAATTTCTTTAAGCCTGCGCGATGAAATGGCGATGGCTGTATTAGTCAAATTAAAAATGGCTATCAACAAAACGAATAAGCCCATTAAGCCAATACCAATCACGGCTGCCAATGGAGATCCATCCCGTGTCCACGTTCCGTTTTTATCTGAATAACTGTCGCGTACGGCCATTCCCACAAATGGCTCTACCAGAAAATACTTAATGATAAAATCCTCCCGAATCGTATTGTTATTGGACACATATTTCTTTAGCTGTTCCTGTATCGAGGACACCCGGTTGGCATCTTTGATCTGGACAAACAAATTGTTGCGGTACTTCCAGCTATTCTCTGTGAAATCCTTCTCTGCAAACTCAAAAGCGTTATCATAATGGGAATATGCTTGTCCAGAGAAACTTGAATTACTAGGCTGCTTTTTAAATACACCAGCAATAATATACTCCTTTGTTTTTCCGCTATCCAAAAGCTGTGTTAAAGGTTTGCCCAACACGTGCTCTTTACCAAAATACTTAATAGCCAACTCATCGCTGATACAAATCTCATTTCGATTTTGGAGTGCTCCGTTTCCTTCTACAAATTCGAATGTAAACAACTTAAAAAATGCCGGATCGACATATGTTAAATTGCTGTTGAACAACTCTGTATTGACTCTGAAATTTCCTCCACTGGGTGAAAACCGAACTACCTCATCTACATCAGGAACGTTTTGTTTAATGGCCAAGCCCAAGGCAATCGGAGCATGCCCAAATTCAGTTAATGTATTTTGAAATTCACGCACAGAGCCAACCCGATAAATGGTAGCCTCATTTTTATGCATGTGGTCAAATCCCGCATTGTGATCATAGTTAAAAAAACCGATGATGCAACAAGCAATTGAAATCGCCATCCCAAAAATATTGATGAAGAGGTAGAGCTTGTTCTTCATCATACTCCGAATGGTGATTAACAGAAAGTTTTTTATCATGAGAGCGAGTTTAACTTTACTAAGACCGATTTATCTATATACAGGTTGCATCTAGCCAAGAAATATGCCAATAAATTTAGGCCGCAGAATAGGCGTCTGCGCGCTTATTTCTTCGAATTTAAATTGTATGTTCATTTAAATGTACAATTATGAACAGCATACTGTTCATCTGTAAGATAGGACAACTAACTTAACCGATACCCCTATGCCTAAAAAACAAAAACCCATCTCAGGTGAGATGGGTTTTGTTACTTAACCTAAACCTATGAATTATATATGGAACTGCTCCTTGATATTCTCGGTCACCACTTTTCCATCAAACAAGTTAATAATACGATGTGCATAGTTTGCATCGTAAGGTGAGTGTGTTACCATCAAAATGGTAGTACCTTCTTCATTCAATTGCGAAAGTAACTTCATTACCTCTTCACCATTTGCAGAATCCAAGTTACCGGTAGGCTCATCGGCCAAGATTACTTTTGGTTTTGCTACGATGGCACGAGAAATCGCCACACGTTGTTGCTGTCCACCAGAAAGTTGTTGTGGGAAGTGATTTCTGCGGTGCATGATATTCATGCGCTCCAGCACTTCTTCTACGCGCTTCTTTCTTTCGTCTGAAGGCACTTTCATGTAAAGCAAGGGAAGCTCTACATTTTCAAACACCGTCAATTCGTCAATCAAATTAAAGCTTTGGAATACGAAGCCGATTGAGCCTTTGCGTAATTGAGCGCGCTGACGCTCTGAATATTTGGCAACTTCATGCTCTCCAAAATAATACTCACCTCCCGATGGGTTGTCCAACAATCCTAAAATGTTCAGCAAAGTTGATTTTCCGCAACCGGATGGACCCATGATGGCAACGAACTCGCCATCCTTAATTTCCATATTGATATTATTCAATGCAGTAGTTTCCACTTCTTCTGTCGTGTAAACTTTTTCGAGGTTCTTTAATTTGATCATGAGTAAATGATTTATTGGTTGGATGTTTTGGTTAATCAATTAGTTGTAAGTAATACTTCAATTTTTGTGTTTGGTTGCAAGTTAGACGCAGATTTTATTAATAGGTTGCACTATTTCAAAATTAAGACTTCATTGTTCCCAAAATTCTCATAAGAAGAGGTAATCACACGGTCGCCAGGCTTCAGGCCTTCCAGCACCTCAAAGTTCTCAGAATTCTTTCTACCCAGCTTGATATCGCGCTTCACAGCTTTGTCATCGCCATCCAGTACAAACACCCAGTTACCGCCTGTGTCTTTATAGAAACCGCCCACCGGCAACAATAATTCTTCAGATGCCTGACCCAACTCAATACGCATGCGCAATGATTGACCTCTGCGAATACCTTGTGGAGTTTCCCCGTCAAAATTCATATCTACTTCAAATCGACCGTTCTGAATCGTTGGATAGATATAAGTGATTACCAATCGATAAGTCTTTCCGGCAAAGTCTGTAGTAGACGGAAGTCCTACTGAAATTTTTGGTAAGTACAATTCGTCAATTGGAACACGTACTTTAAAACTACCAATGATGTCAACCTGACCTAAACGCTGGGCCGTGCTTACCGCCTGACCAATTTCCCAGTGCGGAGTTGATAATTGTCCATCGATCGGAGATCGAATCAACAGGTTATCCAAGATTTTACTAACGCCATCTAAGCTCAGTGTCATTTGCTGTTCTGATTTAGAAACCGCTTTCAATTGTCGAATGCGGTCGATTGAGTCATTACGATACACCTCATAAGTAATGCGCTTGCGCTCCACATTATATTTATAGTCAGCTTCCGTCTTTTCAAAATCCTGACGCGAGATCAATTTCTTTTCAAACAATTGCTTTTGTCTGCGGTACTGTGGTTCTAAAATTTGCAATTGATTATCTATCAAAGCCAACGTTTGGCGCTGCTCCAAATCGTTTCGCATGATATTCAACTTGGTTTCGCGTGCACGGTTGATACTTTCATTGAAAGAAGCTTCTTGTTGCAATACAGATAATTCACGATTCAGATTGGTAAGTTCCAAAATCACATCGCCCTTTTTCAAAACCGCCCCGCTCTCGCGTACAATTCGTTTAATGTTTCCACCTTCAATGGCATCCAAGAAAACAGTTCGTGCCGGCTCCACCGTGCCAGTTTGTGGTATGAACTCTTTAAACTCGCCACGTTTCACTTCAGAAATAGTGATCTTCTCTTTTTCGATGACCAGTTTAGATCGTCTGTCCGCAAAAATCAGTTGGTAGGCAATAAAAATAACCAAAGCCGCACCCCCGCCATAAGTCGCTATTCGCTTCAATGTCCAAAATTTCTTTTTAATCTGTTTATCCATTGGTGGTTGTTCAAGTTCAGCTACCCATTGCCAACAAACGTGCCAACGATTGGTAATGGGGTTAGGTGCCCAATTTCAAGCTATTTGAGCATTTTTTCCGTTCATATCTGAACTTGATTGTTCGATTGCGGACGATTATTGATACCTTTGAACAGGGTAATTTGCTAAATCAGGGTTTTTAAGAGGTATTCGCCTTTCGGTATCAATATTGTTGCTTGAATGAGTAATAAATTATGAGTTAAGTGCCAATGTCCTTTTAAGGATAAGCAACTTATTCATCAAATAGTCGAACGATCGAATTTTCAAATTAATAGTATGTCAGAATCGAAGCACGGAAAAATTTTAATTG
Source organism: Flammeovirgaceae bacterium UBA5008 (assembly GCA_002398365.1). GTDB lineage: Bacteria > Bacteroidota > Bacteroidia > Cytophagales > Cyclobacteriaceae > ELB16-189. The sequence continues at coordinate 57,589 of DGYK01000053.1, read as the reverse complement.
TGGATGATAATGAGGATCTGCTGAAAGCAGCCAAGATGTATCTGAAAAGGCATTTTGCTCAAGTAGATATTGAGAAAAATCCAGAAGCCATTCCCGGCTTAATGAACCAGGAAGACTACGATGTGATTTTGCTCGACATGAACTTCACGAAAGATGTGAGCAGCGGCAGCGAAGGATACTACTGGCTCGAAAAAATTCTAAGCATTGATCCTTCAGCTGTGGTCGTGTTAATAACTGCTTATGGCGATGTGCAAATGGCCGTGCGCGCGATCAAAGCGGGGGCTACCGATTTTGTATTAAAGCCTTGGGAGAACGAGAAATTACTGGCAACGCTTTACTCATCGATGCGCTTGCGCGAATCGCGGGATCAGATCGAGACATTAAAAATTAAGAATCAGGAGATCAATCAGGCGATCAACGAAAAATTCAGCGACATCATCGGCCAAAGTCAAAGTATGCAACGCATTTTTCAAACCATCGAGCGCGTGGCGCTGACAGATGCGAATGTGTTGATCTTAGGTGAAAATGGAACCGGTAAAGAATTAATTGCGCGTGCCATCCATCGCAATTCAAATAGAAAAGCAGAAACATTTGCCAGCGTAGACTTGGGCTCCATCACGGAAACACTTTTTGAAAGTGAATTATTCGGGCACAAAAAAGGATCCTTCACAGACGCCAAAGAAGACCGTGCCGGTCGATTTGAATTAGCCAACAACGGAACACTCTTTCTGGATGAGATCGGTAACTTGTCAATGCCATTGCAAGCAAAGTTGCTGACGGTGCTTCAAAACCGAAAAGTGAGTCGTGTGGGATCTAACAAAGATACGAACATCGACATCCGCTTGATCTGCGCCACGAACATGCCATTATATGATATGGTGAAAGAAAATCGCTTCCGTCAGGATTTGTTGTATCGCATCAATACCATTGAAATTCAAATTCCGTCATTGCGCGATCGGCTGGAAGATATTCCATTACTGGCCAATCATTTTTTAAAGCACTATTCTGCTAAATACGGAAAGAATGTGAACAAGATCAGCGATGCAGCCATGACCCGCATGAATAAACATCCGTGGCCAGGCAACATTCGCGAATTACAACACTCTTTAGAGCGTGCCATCATCTTAAGCAACTCCACCGTGTTACAACCGGAAGATTTTAATTTTACCACCTCAACTCCGAAAGAAACGGATCAATCGGTGAGCTTAGATCAATACAATCTGGATGAAGTGGAGAAATTATTGATCCGAAAGGTGCTGAAAAAATACAATGGCAATATTACCCAAGCCGCCTCCGAACTCGGCCTCACACGATCATCGTTGTATAGAAGGTTGGAGAAGCATGGACTTTAATTAATTCGATGATTCGGCAATGAGATAATTCGATGATTAAATAGAATTTTAGTAAAAATAGCTCACCTAAATTCAATAGTCTAACTTAATACAGTTTTGAACCTTCACCAAATCAAACGAATTAACAAATTATCGAATTAACGAATTAACAAATTAATTAATGGCCTTCAATGATTTTCGGTTTCGGGTAGCGTTTCGGGTGGTGTTGCTGGCACTGTCGGTAGGGCTGGTGATGTACATGTTTTCGCGGCCGAATATGATTTTTGCTGCCGGCCTCACAGTATTGATCATTGTCTTTCAGTTAATCGAACTCTATCGCTTCACCTCACAAACCAACCGCAAACTCACACGCTTTCTCGAATCAGTCAAATACTCAGACTTTATTTCCGGCTTTGCGAATGATAATAAACTAGGCACCAGCTTTCGCGAATTAAATACTGCTTTCAATGAAGTGATGGAAGCTTTTCGTAAAGCACGTTCTGAAAAAGAAGAGAGCTGGCAATACCTGAACACCATAGTGCAACAGGTGCGAACCGGTATTATTTCATTTGATGGAGATGGCGAAGTACAATTGATGAATGCGAACGCCAAAAAATATTTTGGCAGCACCAATCTGAAAAACATTAACGAACTCGCGGATCAAAACCCAAACCTTTATCAGTCACTTAAACAAGCGGAACCAGGTAAAAGCGCTTTGTATAAAGTGGGTAATGAGTTTTTGTTGACCATACAGGCAACGGAGTTACGTATTCGTGGAAATACAGTGAAAGTGGTAACGCTTCAAAACATCCAAACAGAATTGCAGAAACAAGAATTGGAAGCGTGGCAAAACCTGACACGCGTGCTGCGGCACGAAATCATGAACTCGATCACACCTATCTCTTCGCTTACTTCTACTCTTCGCGAAATCTTAGATCAGGACATGGTGAAGAAAGAAATTAATTATGAACTGAAATCGGAAGGAGCCGAAGACTTACGCGAAGGTTTAGCTACGATTGAAAACAGAAGTAAAGGTTTGATCCAGTTTATTGACGCTTACCGCGAATACACTTCACTGCCGCAGCCGAAGCTTAAAACTGTCAAGCTGAAAGATTTGCTTGAACATGCGGCCAATCTGATGCGCACCGAAATTAAAAAGACAACCATCGACTTTAAAGTAATCTGCGACTCGGACTACCTCACCCTCGAAGTAGATGAAGAGATGATCGGGCAAGTGTTGATCAATCTGATTAAAAATGCGATGGAAGCTTTGTACCAAACTGAAAATCCAAAAATCGAATTGATCGGAAAATACAACGGGCAATCCATTACAATTGAAGTAACCGACAATGGACCCGGAATTATTCCCGAAGCAATCAACCGGATATTCGTTCCGTTCTTTACCACAAAAAAGACAGGATCAGGAATTGGACTGGCATTGTCGCGCCAAATTATGCAAATGCATAATGGTTCCCTCAGTGTGGTTTCTGAGTTGGATGTAAAGACGGTGTTTACTCTGAAATTTTAAGCAGACGCTTTCGCTTCTAAAAACTCGTCCCACTCATTGTGACTGAAACCGGTAACATCGCGCAAGAATAGCGCATAGCTCGGCTTGTAAGGCTTACGCTTTAATGGCATGTTGGCTTCTTCCGGTGTGTTATCTCCTTTTTTTGCGTTACACTTTTTACAGGCTGTTACCAGATTCGTCCAGCTATGAGGTCCACCCTTCGAACTAGGAATCACGTGGTCAAGTGTTAAATCTCTTCGAGTGCCACAATACTGGCATTCATTATTGTCGCGTTTGAAGATATTTTGCCTCGTCAGGTTAACTCCTTTATAAGGCGCATTCACATAGCGATTCAAACGGATGACGGAAGGCATAGGGAAACTTCGCGTGATGGTGTTGAGGCGATAGCCATTGGCAGGCCGTACCATCTCACTTTTGTTTAAATAAACCAGAATAAAAGCCCTTTCCACTGAACAAACCATCAGCGGGCTATAGTCTTGGTTTAATACAAGAACCCGGCTATTCATGATTCAATTGTTTTAAAATCGATTAATCGACTTTCGAATTGTTCCAATCAAGGGTAAAAGATAAAACCAAATAGTGGTTAATGCAAAAGGCTTTTTGCAATTAGAGGTATTTAATAAGAGGAAACTCTAACAGAAATATTAATCCGAATGAAGAAGGGCATTTCTACTCATTCAAATAGCGTCTGTACGACTCGACCGTGTGGGATTCATGCTTCGTTTCTGCATCAACTAGGTTTCCATTTACACAGGCATCCAAGCGCACGCGCCCATCGACATGCAAAATTTTATTTTCCTCCATCAACAAGCCTACTGACTTGGTTCCCTGATTAAGTTCCGATAAAAAAATCAGATCGCCCGGCTTGGCAGACTCCATTTCAACCTTCCTTCCGTGTCGGTGCAGGGTTTCAAGTGAATGACCCAGCGTATATCCACAAATGCGATGCACCATTTGAACAAGCCCCACCCCATCCATTCCAAATGGTGTTTTACCCCCTTCCATTTCCGGAGCGTTTAAATACTTCAAGGCGATTAATTTCAAAAACTCAAATTCGCGCTTTTGTCCAAGGCTTTTCGACTCTCCATTAAAAGCAAATTGCTCCTCCATTTTAAACAACTCCGATTGTGAAATCGGCACAATGCTTCCCATCAAAATAGAAAGCGGGGTTTTTTTATAGAGTATGGTTGAACATACATCGATGGTAATTTTAAAATCAGCCGAGTTGATCTGATCAAAATATTCAGGTGCAATGGGATGATGTTGTAGGAAAGGGATCCACCCTTCTACCTGATCAAAATAAATCCGGATGTGAACCCAATTTTTATCGGCACTTACGCCAATCACTTCATAATGATCGCCAAACAGCAATTGGGATACCTGCAAAGAAAGAACTTGCGGATCTTTCCGAACACTAACAACCGATAATCTGCAAACGCCAAATGTTCCTTCCATATTATCGAATTTTCACTCTACTCAATTCACGTTTCACATCGCGCTCTTTAATGCTGTTGCGCTTGTCATGAATTTTCTTTCCACGGGCCAAAGCAATTTCCAATTTAGCAAATCCGCGTTCATTAATAAATAGTCGGATAGGAATAAGCGTCAACCCCTTCTCCTCTACCTTTGATTCCAGTCGCGTGATTTCCGATTTCTTCAATAACAATTTTCGTTCGCGTGCCGCTTCATGGTTATAATGCGTGCCCTGTGAATAAGGTGTTATGTTGATTCCCTTCGCAAGTACTTGTCCTGAATGAAAATAGCAAAAACCGTCTTGCAAATTCACTTTGCCTTCGCGAATGGATTTGATCTCCGTGCCCATCAGCGCTATGCCAGCCACAAATTTTTCGAGTAACTCGTACTGAAAAGTTGCTTGTTTATTTTTGATATTAATATCGTTCGTAAATCGTCCTTTCATTTCGGTTGGGTAAACAACTGATTCAATTTTTCTTTCTTCAACATTTTTTGTCCGGTAGTGCCGGTAGCGATCGTGCGCGTACCTACTTTCGCGTCAATAGCGCAAGTAAGTTCATTTCGTTCTAATTTTACTACTGTCGCTGTGATTGTCACTTCCTCGCCTACAAATGCAGGGCTTTTGTGATCGATGCTGAGAAAGGTACCAACTCCCTCTTCGTCATCCTCTTTCATTTCAATAAAAAATAACCGCGATGACCACTCAAAATCACGCGCCAGTGAAAAAGTAGAATACACCGCGTGCAATACCTCGCCATGAAACGCAGCAACATCATTGGGTTGCACCACTTTAGTATACTTTTTCTGATCACTCGGTTTAAATATCAACTTCATTTTTACTTAATCTTTTTTCAGCTAAACCTCCATCGGTAAACCTCCGAGGCTTCTGATCCGCGGATTAATAAACCTCGGAGGTTTAGCGATTAATCTCCAATTGCCATATACGCAATCGGAGCCACATCTAATGTACAAAATTCACTGTTTAAATATTTATAGTGCGCAGCCATTGCAATCATAGCGGCATTATCGGTACAATATTGAAACTCCGGAATAAAAATCGTCCATCCCAGTTCATCGGCCATCTTTTTTAAACCGGCACGCAATCCACTATTTGCCGATACGCCTCCGGCTATCGCCACTTGACGGATGCCTGTTTCTTTCGCTGCCTTTTTTAATTTTTGGAGAAGCATGTCCACCAAACTTCGCTGCAAGCTGGCGCAAATATCATCTCTGTTTTTTTCAACAAACATCGGGTCCAATTTCTTCTGATCCCGTAAAAAATAAAGTAGCGATGTCTTTATTCCACTAAACGAGAAATCCAGACCCGGCATGGATGTCTCTGAAAATTTATACGCATTCGGATTGCCCTTCTTTGCATATTGGTCTATCAATGGTCCACCGGGATAAGGAATTCCCATCATCTTCGCGGCTTTATCAAATGCCTCACCTACTGCATCGTCTTGCGTCTCACCTATCACCTTCATTCTCAAATAATCCTCCACTAAAACGATTTGGGTATGTCCTCCGCTTACCGTCAAACATAAAAATGGAAAAACAGGTTTCGGATCATCAATAAAATGTGCTAACACATGAGCTTCCATATGATTCACCTCAATGAGTGGCAACCCCAGCGACCAAGCCATACCCTTGGCAAACGAAACACCCACCAGCAATGAGCCCATCAAGCCCGGGCCTCTGGTAAATGCAATGGCGTTTAATTCCTCTTTCAATATACCCGAAGTGGTCAGACATTCGTTCACTACCATGAGTATATTTTGCTGATGAGCGCGTGAAGCTAATTCAGGTACCACGCCACCGTATTTCTGATGGATACTCTGTGAGGCAATAACATTATTAAGTACCTTGCCATGTTGTATGATGGAGGCGGATGTTTCATCGCAAGAAGACTCGATGGCAAGTAAAATAGGCGACATGTAGTGAGAATGAACCTGCAAGTTATTAAAATCCGTGTGTTTGCATGGCTCAAGAAGTTTGTTCTTTATGGGGCCTACCTCACCTTGACTTTTTTTGTCGTTTCCTTTTTTCTTTTACAGTTGCCCGCCACACAAAAAATGCTCATTGGGCGATATACTCGGCAATTTTCTGAAGTTTCCGGATTTACGATACGGTTCGACAAATTCTATCTAAGATGGTATGACCGGCTTGAGTTGGAAGGACTTTCAATCGTTGACCCCGAGATGGATACTATGATTGCCATTCAAAAGATGAGCGTCAACTTTCGGTTACGCAGCCTTTTGGAAAACAACGACATTAACATTGATGGAGTAGATCTGAAAGGAGCGCAAGTTCATCTGAAAACAATTGATGAAACACCCACATTGAAAAATCTTAATATTGATGTTTTCATTCATCGGCTCAGTGGTAAGTCATCGGGTGGTGGCAACCCACCCAAAATTCATATCGGTGAAATTGATCTGGAAAATTCAAAATTCAGCTTGAACGAAACCGAAAGTGATTCCATCAAAAACGGTTTTGATTATCATCACTTCAAAGTGAATGTAGAAGCCGACCTCGAAGCATTTCGGGTGATTGGCGATACCATCGACTTTCGCTTAAATTCATTACAAGCCAAAGACCAGCGGAGCGGATTAGAGATTGTTGACTTGCGAACCTATTTCCTGATCTCACAAACTTCAATGGAATTTTTAGGTTTGAATTTGACTACCGCCCACAGTCATGTTACCGATACGGTAATCCTTCGATACAAAAGTCAGGCAGACTTAAGTGATTTTAATAATAAGGTTAACATCAAAGCAAAGTTTAAGGAAACGCGCATAGACCCGCTTGATTTGGCCTTGTTTAACAATGGACGATCACCATTACCAGAGCCATTGATGATTTCCGGTGAGTTTACCGGAAAGGTGTCCAAGTTCATGTACCGAAAAATGAATTTACAATTGGGTAAAACAAATATTGAAGGCTCATTGCAAATGGATGGGCTACCTACCATCAAAGACACCTTTATCGAACTAGCTGTCAAAAAGGGAAATGTTGATATTCGTGATTTAGCCTTTCTCTTACCCGACAATTATTTTAATTTACTTAAACCACTCGGACAATTTCGGTTGACCGGTACTTTTACAGGATATGTAAGTGACTTTGTTGCTGATGGCGATTTCACCGGAAGTCTCGGCCGCATACAATCCGACATCAACTTAAAAATCAACCAGCAAGAAATCGAGAAATCAACTTACAGTGGAAATCTTGCTCTGACCAATTTTGATCTCGGAAAATACTTTAAAGACACTACTAATTTTCAAAAGGTAACGCTGAATGGTCAAATCAAAGGCACCGGTCTCACTGAAAAATCGGCTGACTTTTTACTACGGGGTAGTATTCAATCCATCGGCATTCGTAAATACAACTATACCAACATCTCAACCAATGCTCGGTTTGCCAGCCAATTGTTCAACGGTGAATTGAACATTGACGACCCCAACTTACAATTCAATGTGGTGGGATCTGTTGATTTACGTAAAGGAGTAGATCTGGTAAAACTAAAAGCGAAACTGGATACTGCCAATTTCCATCAGCTCGGGCTGATCAAAGATCACTTGTTTATCTCTACTTATTTGAATATTGATACAAAAGGATTGAAAATTGATAGTTTATTTGGAGATGCGGTTTTTCATGAAACGCTAGTACAATATCGCGATCAAGAATTATTTCTCGATTCGTTACACATCAATTCTCAACATAGAAATAACGCGCGACAGTTATTTGTACGTAGTTCGCTAGCCGATGTAGAACTGAACGGAAGCTATTACTACTCGTCCTTATTCAACGATTTCTCCAAACTCTTCAAAGAGTTTATGCTGAATGTGCGCAACAACAAAACAGACATTCAGAATTACTACGCCAAAAAAGACCGCAGCGTACAAGTTTATGATGCTAGTTTTAAAATCAAGCTGAATAACATTAATCCCCTATTTGATCTTGCCAAATTAGATGTACAGATTTCGAAAGGAACTCAGATCAATGGCAAATTCACCAATGGCGTCACTTCCATTCTGCAAGCGTTCACCACCATTGACTCGGTAACTGTAAGCGGCAAACATTTCGTGAACAACGACATCGAACTTTCAGGATCTAAAATCAGAGACAGTGTAAATGTGTTGACCATGCTCACCATCAACTCGCAAAAGCAATGGTTCACGTCTTCATTTCAATCGAAGGATTTATTTGCAGAATTAATCTGGAACAAAGGACATGCGAATTTCACATTGGACGCTGATCAGGTTGGCACGACAAATATTTTGCGTTTACAATCCGAAATCGACTTTCTTCGTGACAGCACGAGAATAAAAATATTGCCTAGCAAACTTCGCGCTTTGGATAAAGAATGGGGAATTAATCCTCAAAATTACCTGCTCAACAATGGATCGGAATGGAGAATTCATCATTTGGAGTTAATTCATGCGAATGAATCTATTTCAATCAATGGAGAAGTATCTCAAAAGACTGAGCCTACGTTAACACTCCAAATCAAAAACTTTAATCTCGATATTCTAAATACCATCAGTGCAGAAAAAATCGGAGGCATTATGAATGGCGAGGTGATAGCGCGTGACCTCTATCATAGTCCGTATTTTCAGAATAACTTTTCAGTCAACACATTTACCATTAATAATTTTCTGATCGGAGACTTGAATGGAACCAATATCTGGAACCGAGAAAACAAACTCTTTGATATCGATTTTACTATTGATCGATTAGGGAGCCGCACGGTGTCGGTCGATGGCGTCTACAATCCTAACCTACCTGAACCATTGTATCTAAATGCCACGTTAGAAAAAACCAATCTTAAATCAATCGAACCCGTTTTGCGCGGCATCTTTTCTAACATAGATGGCACGCTATCCGGAAAATATAAAATCACAGGAAGTTTCAATAAACCATTAGTGAACGGAACCGGCATCATCGAAAACGGGCAAATGATGGTTGATTATTTAAAAACGGTCTATCAGTTCAACGGCACGCTGGGTATGACATCCAACAAAGTAATTTTTGATGACATTACTCTTACAGATGTTTTCAATAACAAAGGCAGGCTTTCCGGTTACCTTACCCACAAAAACTATTCGGCATTCCGTATCAACCTCGATGCTGATTTTAAAAACTTTCAGCTGCTTAACACCACTGCCAAAGATAACTCCTCCTTTTATGGCCAAGCATACGGTACGGGTATCCTTAATATGTTTGGCCCATTCGAAAACATGAAAATCTCTGCTACTGCCCGCTCCGAAAAAAACACTCGCGTTTTTATTCCCATGGGCGGTACTGAAAATGTAGAGAAGAAAGATTTTATCTCCTTTGTTAACTTGAGCGATTCGGCTCAACTCAAGAAAATTGCATCGAAGATTAAACCAAAAGCCGAACCCACTGGTATTACACTAGATTTAAACCTGGACATCACACCCGATGCCTACTGTGAAATCATATTCGACATTAAATCAGGCGACATTATCAGAGGAAATGGAAATGGTGATATTCGTTTGCAATTGGATACCAAAGGCGAGTTCACCATGTTTGGTGCTTTCGAGTTCGAGCGTGGGTTTTACAACTTTACACTTTACGATGTTATCAACAAAGAATTTAGTATTAATAAAGGCAGCCGCATCAGTTGGTATGGTGATCCTTATACAGGGCAATTAGCATTGGTGGCCAGCTACAAACAAATCACTTCGTTTGCCCCAGTCATCACTGATCAAACATTGGCAACTACCACCCAAATGCGAAGAAAATATCCGGTAGAGGTTTTGCTGAAACTGGATGGGGCTATGCTTTCGCCACAAATTAACTTTGATATTATTGCGAATGATTTGCCCAACGTGGTGCCCGTTGATGGCGGAAAATCTGTTCAATTATTAAGTGATTTCAAAGCATTTAAAGCCAAGCTGGATGAACAAGAGTTACAAAAGCAGGTGTTCAGCCTTATCATCTTGCGGAGATTTTCTTCACCCGATGCATTTTCAACAGGTGGTGCGCTGTCCAGCAGTGTCAGTGAACTGCTTTCAAACCAACTCAGCTACTGGCTCACACAGGTAGATCAAAACCTTGAAATCGATTTTGACTTGGGCAACTTTGATCAAGAGGCATTTAATACATTTCAATTGCGGTTGTCGTATTCGTTTTTAGGTGGTCGGCTTCGCGTTACCCGCGATGGGGCTTTGAACAATCAATATGCCCGGGCCGATGTGACCAATATGTTAGGCGATTGGACCGTGGATTATTTGCTTACCGCAGATGGCAAGTTTAAAGTGAAAATGTTCAATCGAACCAACATTAACCAGTTGACAAACTCCATCGGTACACAGGCCACCATTACTGCGGGATTGAGTTTAATGCACACTCAAAATTTCAATAGCTGGAGAGAATTGCTCACCTCAGCCCGCGAACGCAGACGAAGAGAGTTGGCGGAACAAGCAGAAAAGGAGCAAGAAGAAAAAGACAAGGAAAAAGCGAAAGATCCTTCCCAAGAAAAGCCAGTAGACAAGAACTAATTTGTTGTTCGCCAAAGGATTGGTATATTAGAAAATAATTTACTTGCACCATGGATTTATCCGGAATCATGAAAACGTATGCTGATCAAATCGGTGGTCAGTTTACCCAATACGATCAAAGCCAATCTATCATCATCATACCTGTATCGGGAGGGCGATTTCAAACTGTATTGGGCACTATAAAAAAAAATGAACTCTACAATAGAGAATTGCTGACGCTTAACTCAAAAGTATGTGCTCCTAATAACAGCATCGATTACAAGATGCTGCTCGAGCAGACTGCCTTCTTCAACTATTGCCGGTTTGTTATCAACCAAAATTATTTGCAGGTCGAAGCCGTTGCCTCGCTCGATAATTTGTCGGAGAGTACCATTAAAGAAATGCTGCAGGAAGTAGCCAACCTGGCCGATCAATACGAAATGAAATTGACTGGGTCGGATGTACATTAATATGCATGTCAATCGATGATTTCCGAGAAATCTGCCTTCAGTTGCCTTCCGTTACGGAAGACATCAAATGGGGAAATGACCTTTGCTATTCGATCGGTGGCAAAATGTTTTGCGTTATCGTATTAAAAGACCCAATTAAAATCTCGATAAAGGTTGAAGAAGAGCAATTCAGTGAATTGTGTAGTCAAAATGGAATTACCCCAGCTCCCTACGCTGCAAGGTATTATTGGATCTTAATTGAAGATATAGACCTCTTCAGAAAAAAAGAATGGAATACACGTATTCTTCATTCGTATGAGTTAGTAAAAACGAAACTCTCCAAAAAGGTTCTTCGCGAATTGAATGGGCAATAATCTAAATTCCCTCTTACCTTTGTAGTGATGCAAGCCGTCTTATCGCTTCTGCCTCGTGCAGAGGAGGAAAGTCCGGGCAACGAAGAGTGCCGTACTTCCTAACGGGAAGGTGCCTCGCCTAGGCGTGGCAACAGAAAGTGCCACAGAAAATAGGTAGCCACCCGCTGCTGCGGCTTCGGGCGGTGATAGTGAAAAGGTGGGGTAAGAGCCCACCGGCACCTCAGTGATGAGGTTGTGCAAGGCAAACCTTACGGGTTGAAAGGCCAAATAGGTCATACTCACGCAAGTGGTCAGTCGCTCGCTGATAGTGCAAACTGGTATGATTGGGTAGGCTGATGGATTCCGGTTGCGAAACCGAGAACAGATAAATGATAAGATGGGTTATGAAAATAACCTGACAAAACCCGGCTTACAGGCTTGCATCATTTTTATTGAAGAATTATTAACCCTTTCAACTAAACACATGCCCAAAGTATTAGTGATTGAAGATGAGGCCAGCATCCGTGCGGTGCTGAAAGACATCCTGAAAGATCAAAAAGAATTAGGCCTTCAAGTAGAAGAAGCCAAAGATGGTGCTGAAGGATTAGCCAAACTGGAAAGCGAGCATTTTGACCTCGCCCTCTGCGATATTAAAATGCCCAAGATGGATGGCATGGAAGTATTGCAAAAAGCCAAAGAAAAGGGAATCGCTACTACGTTTGTAATGATTTCCGCACACGGAACTACCGAACTGGCTGTAGATGCTACCAAAATGGGTGCATACGACTTTCTGCAAAAGCCACCAGATTTAAATCGGCTTTTGATCACCGTTCGCAACGCCCTCGATAAAACGAACCTGATCAAGGAAACCAAACAACTTAAAAAGAAGGTTTCTGCACGTTATGAAATGATTGGAGAGTCGCCTGCCTTAGAGGAAATCAAAATGATGATTGAAAAGGTAGCGCCCACTGATGCCAGGGTCCTCATCACCGGACCGAATGGGTCGGGAAAAGAATTGGTGGCGCGTCAAATTCACGAGAAAAGCAATCGCTCCAGACTTGATTTTGTGGAAGTGAATTGTGCAGCAATACCTTCCGATCTCATCGAAAGTGAGTTGTTCGGTCATGAAAAGGGAGCCTTCACATCCGCTATCAAACAACGAATCGGGAAATTTGAACAGGCAGAAGGGGGCACACTTTTTTTGGATGAAATCGGTGATATGACACTTTCTGCGCAAGCCAAAGTGCTACGTGCGCTTCAAGAAAACAAAATTACGCGGGTTGGAGCCGAAAAAGATGTATCGGTAAACGTGCGTGTGCTGGCGGCTACAAATAAGGATTTGCGGAAAGAAATAGCCGAAAACAAATTCAGAGAGGATCTTTATCACCGCCTTTCGGTCATCGTCATCAAAGTGCCATCCTTGAATGAACGTATTTCCGATATCCCATTGTTAGTGGATAAATTCCTAGAGGATATAGCTCTGGAAACGGGCAGTAAGAAGAAAGAAATTGAGGAAGCCGCACTGAAAGCGCTGGCCGACTATAATTGGAGCGGAAATATACGTGAGCTTCGTAATGTGGTAGAGCGACTCGTAATCATGAGCGATGCCATGATTATGGAGACTGATGTAAAAAAGTACCTTTAGATTCTGTTCTGAGGTACAGATTTCTTCACATCCTTCTTGCTATAAGTAGGACAAGTGTATTGGCTGCAGGCAGTCAACAAAGAAACAAGTACTAGAAATGCTAAAATTCTTTTCATAAAATAGTGGCTTTGGACTGTCAAAAATATTAATCTTTTCGAACGAAACAAATTTAAACTGCCTTAAAGTGCCATTAGGCGACTTAAAAGGTCAACCGACAAGAAGGTTGCAACCCCTCAAATCGCTGTTATCGATCCTTCCAAGTACCTCAAAGTAACCTTCTTGTACCCACTTTCCTAAATCCTGGGTTTCAATAAATGCGCAGGAGTGGGCATTTGCCAAATCAATCACATTAATTCCACCTGTTTTACCTTTTTTCAGCATTTCAAAGGGGTCATTAATGTCCCGGATAAGAATTTTCATCCAGGGAGGGGATTGGTAAATTCCATTTCCCATCGAATATGCCTGCGATAAGAGCTCTGTCATTCCATATTCAGATCCAATCTGACTCACCTTAAATCGACTGCATAGCAATTCGTGCAATTCTTCGCGTATCATCTCTTTCCGCCTTCCCTTCATACCACCGGTTTCAATCACAATGGCATCCTTCAAATCCAATTCAAAACCTTCCGCTAAATCAATCAAAGCAAAAGAAACACCCCATAAAATAACCTTCCGGCCTGATTCTTTAGCAACCTGAATATGGCTCACCAACTCCTGATAATTATGAAGATAAAATCCGGAATAGGGTGATTTGCTTTCGCGGATAAAATAGTCCATCATCGCTATTAGAGACGAACCTTGACGCTCCAGGTAGGAAGGAAGCAGCGCAAAAAAATGGTAGTTTTCAAGGCTGCCAAAATACCTTTCAAAGATGGTTTGAGCGTTTTTCAAATAGAATGCCAAGTCCCTTACGGGATGTCGACTGGTAGTCATTCCAGTAGTCCCGCTGCTTGTAAACACCGCCTCCACCGGTTCGTTATCCGTAACGATGGTTTGACTTTTAAAAAACTCTATTGGCAAAAAAGGGATTTGATCAATTGATGTTATCTTTGATGACTGAAGACCTAAAGTCTCAATAAAAGTTCGGTAGATGGTATTATGGATGGATTGGTAGTGAAAAAGAGACAATGCAATATCTTCAAAGTTGCCTTCGTTAACGTGAGGGAGCTGAGATAGAAAGCGTTGCGTAAAGTTCAAAGGAATTTGTTTACACAAAGTTAGAAAATGAAGTTGATCAGAAACATTCTTGGAGCGGTATTACTAATGGTAGGATTGAATGCGTGTTTTGAAACCCCTACCTACCCCATCGTTCCGCAAATCGAAATTTTGAATGATGATCTCTATTACGGGCGAGGCGATGCAGGGGATTCGATTGTAGTTGCACTTAAATTTAAAGATGGAGATGGCGACTTAGGCCTTAGTGATGCAGACAACAATGTTTTTAAGTTCGCTTACAAATACAGATACAGAACCGGAGTTGGAGATAACGTAGTGAATTATAAATTTAAGCGCGAGAATCCTACATTTCTAATTGACTTACAAGATGGTACCACTCCCTTGCCTTTGAGCACATACGATTTTGTGACTCCCTATAATTGCACCAATTGGGAAGTGATCAGAAATTCTAACAATGTGGTGACCGATACGCTCTTTGTTATTTTTAATCCAAACTACTACAACATTTTTGTTGACTTCTACACCAAAAATAATGACGGCACTTATACCCTTTTCGATCCTTCCCTTGTTTTCAAATATCCGAATTGCTCCATCGTTGGGTATGATGGTCGTTTTCCTATTTTATCGAAAGACCTAGGCAAAAAATCTCCATTAGATGGGAAATTAACTTATTCCTTAAAAGGTGCAGCATTCGATCTACAGTTTGGCACCAAGACCATGCAACTCAAAATCTCCATACAAGACAGGGCACTGCAAAAGAGTAATGTCGTAACGACCAAGGATTTCACGCTGGCCTCAATTTTGAGATAAATTTCTTGCTAATAAACTTCCGGAAAACGCTCTGGGCTTGTTTCTCGCATTAATGCATAAATCTGATCGAAGATTTCTTCCGGATTCGGTTTTGAAAAATAATCTCCATCTGATCCATAAGCAGGACGATGCTCTTTACCGGTGATTGTCAGCGGTTTTGAATCCAAGTATTGATACCCTTTCTGCACTTCCAATACTTGTTGCATCATAAATGCAGTTGCACCACCGGGCACATCTTCATCGGCAAAAACAATTCGATTGGTTTTCTTCAAAGATTCTACAATGATATGGTGGCGATCGAATGGCAATAAGGTTTGTACATCAATCACTTCGCACGAAATTCCTTTCTCTTCCAATTCAGCGACTCCTTCCATCACCACCCGGCACATCGAGCCATAGGTAACAATGGTCACGTCATTGCCTTCTTTCAATATTTCGGGTACACCCAATGGAACTGTGAACTCACCAATGTTATCCGGTAATTTTTCTTTCAGGCGGTAACCATTTAAACACTCAATGATCAACGCAGGGTCATCTGATTTCAAAAGGGTGTTATAAAATCCTGCAGCTTGCACCATGTTACGAGGCACCAAAACAAACATGCCTCGCAGGCTATGTAAAATCATGCCCATAGGCGAACCGGCATGCCATACACCTTCCAAGCGATGGCCGCGCGTACGCACAATCAAAGGAGCCTTTTGTCCGCCTTTGGTGCGGTATTGTAAGTTGGCTAAATCGTCACTTAAAATCTGTATCGCGTAAAGCAGGTAATCCAAATATTGTACTTCAGCAATCGGACGAAGTCCGCGCAAAGCCAAACCTATCCCCTGCCCTACAATGGTACACTCGCGTATTCCGGTGTCAGTCACACGCAATTCTCCAAATTTCTCTTGCAGCCCGGCAAAGCCTTGATTCACATCTCCGATTCTTCCAACATCTTCACCAAATGCCAATACACGCGGGTCACGCTGCAGTGCTTCCGCAAAGCAAGCTCGCAACACTTCGCGACCATCAACCAACATGGCATTATCAGAATAAATCGGTGCAATTGCTGATACGTTAAGAGCTGACCATTCTGACTGGCTGTGCAAATGAGAACTATACCGGTCTTCGTTTTCAACGGCCGTTCTTTTCACCCATTCAATCAACCGATCTTTCACATTACATTCTTTGCCAATTAAAAAACGTAAGGCTGCCTTAGCTGCTTTGATTGCATCGTAGCGCAAAGGGTTGATCGTTTTATTCAACACATCGAGAATATTTTTCAACTCGCTGTATTGTGCGACAGCTTGTTCTAAATGAATGACCAACTCTTGCTGATCACGCTGTATGCCTTCATTGAATCGCTTCCAGGATTGATCTTTAATTCTCTTAGCGGTTGCTTTGGCCGCCTTTTCTACATCATCTAACTCATCGGCAGATGAAATATTTTGATTGATAATCCACTCGCGCATTTTGCGAATGCAATCAAATTCGGTTTCCCACGCCAATCGTTCTTTTGATTTGTAGCGCTCGTGTGATCCGGAAGTAGAGTGACCTTGCGGTTGTGTCATTTCAACCACGTGCACTAAAACCGGCACATGTTCCTCTCGACAAATTTTTTCTGCCTTTTCATACGCACTGCAGAGTTCCTCGTAATTCCAGCCGCGGACTGTAATTATCTCGTAGCCTTTCCCGTCTTTGTTTCGTTGGAAACCTGCCAGAATCTTGGATATACTTCCTTTTGTAGTTTGGTATTCTTTCGGAACGGAAATACCGTATTCATCATCCCAAACAGAAATCAACATCGGTACTTGCAAAACACCGGCCGCGTTGATTGCCTCAAAAAACATTCCTTCTGAAGTAGAAGCATTGCCAATCGTTCCAAAAGCAATTTCGTTTCCCTGATTGCTTAAATCCGTATATGGGTGAAGGCCTTGATTATTTCTAAAAAGTTTAGAAGCGTAAGCCAATCCTACCAACCGAGGCATCTGAGCTGCGGTGGGTGAAATATCGGCACTGCTATTTTTTAATTCCGCTATATTTTTTAATCCGCCTTTCTCATCGAGCATGCGTGTTGCAAAGTGGCCGTTCATCAAACGACCGGCAGAAGCAGGATCGGCTTCTACATCGGTGTGCGCGTACAATTGTGCGAAATAGTGGTGAAGTGTCATTTCACCAATGGCGAGCATGAAAGTTTGATCGCGATAATAGCCGGCACGATGATCGCCCTTACGAAAAACTTTTGCCATAGCAATTTGAGCCAGCTCTTTGCCATCTCCAAAGATGCCAAACTTAGCTTTGCCCATGAATACTTCTTTTCGGCCGAGCAAGCTGGCTTCGCGGCTTTCGCAAGCCAATCGGTAATCGGCCAAAATCTCAGCGGCTTTCTTTGCTGAAACCATCGGGAAGTCTGTTTTAGTCTGGCTCAATCGTGTGCGGTTAGTAATTCAAAGTAGAGAAAAACCTTTCAGTGTTCAAAGAAGAAAAAAAACTCCAAATAAAATAGCGGCAATGATTCTATCCACGAAAGAATTTCACCCAATCACCTCCAACTACCAATGGATAATTTGCCCTGTTTTTGAATAAATAAATATTTACCGACTGTTCGTCTATCACAACTTGTTCAATATGGTAACCATAATTGAATTCCAGTTCATCAATCTGTTGTTTTACGTTCGAATCAGTTACTTCAAAAACTTCGACTAAAATTAAATCAGAAGGATTGTGTGTGCGAAATGCAAATGGAAAATCGCCCAGGGAATACAATTGAAACCCTTTGATCCATACGCTATAAAGATATTTTAAATGCGGTTTGAATTTTTCATAGTTGGCTAGCCCTCTTCGGAGGGAACCGTAAAACGCATAAACATTTGTATTCAGCATTCGAAAAGATACAAATCCGCTGGAAAGCGAACAACTTTCTGATGGGATCATGGTTTCATCTCCTTATTCAGCAAATACCTTTATATTTGCGCACTCGTTTGAAAAAACTAAAAAAGAACATTTTAATACCACTTATATGATCATAGGAGTTCCCAAAGAAATTAAAAACAACGAAAATCGTGTAGCGCTAACCCCAGCCGGTGCGCAAGAATTGACTCGTAGAGGTAATACCGTATATGTTCAATCATCTGCCGGAGTAGGGAGTGGATTTAGTGACGAAGAATATAAGGGTGCTGGTGCTCAGATTTTAGCAACCGCTCAAGAAGTCTTTGCTATTGCTGAAATGATTATCAAAGTAAAAGAGCCCATTGAGCAAGAATATGGTTTGATTAAAAAAGATCAATTGGTATTTACCTATTTTCACTTTGCTTCGCACGAACCATTGGTACATGCCATGGTAAAAACAGGTGCCATTTGTTTAGCGTATGAAACTGTGGAAAGATTGGATGGCAGCTTACCGCTTCTCGTTCCGATGAGTGAAGTTGCAGGACGCATGTCGATTCAAGAAGGTGCCAAATATTTAGAGAAACCATTAAAAGGTCGTGGAATTTTACTGGGTGGTGTACCAGGGGTAATGCCAGCGAAAGTTTTGATTTTAGGTGGTGGTGTGGTTGGAACGAACGCAGCAAAGATGGCTGCCGGAATGGGTGCTGATGTAATCATTACTGATGTAAACATCAATCGCCTTCGCTACTTGGATGATGTGATGCCAAAGAATGTGCACACCATGGTGTCGAATGATTATGTGTTGAGAGACTTAGTAAAAACACACGACTTAATTATTGGTGGTGTGTTGATTCCAGGTGCAAAAGCTCCCAAGTTGATCACGCGTGATATGCTGAAAACGATGCGCCCAGGAACGGTGCTTGTGGATGTAGCCGTAGATCAAGGTGGTTGTATTGAAACTTGCCGCCCCACTACTCACGAAGATCCTACTTACATTATAGACGATGTGGTTCACTATTGTGTAGCGAACATGCCGGGTGCTGTTCCATATACTTCTACTCTCGCGTTGACAAACGCAACACTTCCTTATGCTATTAAGCTTGCTACACAAGGTTGGAAGAAGGCATGTAATGAAAATCAGGATTTGAAAAAGGGCTTGAATGTGATTAATGGCAAAATTGTTTATAAAGCAGTATCCGATGCTTTCAATCTTTCTTACACGGATGTGAAAGAGTTTTTGGGATAATTGTATCTCATTAAGATAACTAAAGCCGCTAAGTAAAATCTAATTTGATTCACTTAGCGGCTTTCTTTTCTACAGTTTAAATCCAAAATTGATCGAAGCCATCCGAGGGGCTATGGGATTTACGCTGTTATCATCATGCACGTAGTAACTGAGCGTATCAAACAGATTTGAAACCCGCAGGCGCACCGATACCTTTTGATGAACATATCCCAACGTAGCATCTACTTGGGTGAAATTTGGTATGGGCATTAATTTAAAAGCATCGTTGGGAATGGTGAGTCGGGTAGATCGACCTGCTACACGATCGCCTGTATAGAAGAAAGTAATTCCTGCATTAAAATTCCTCCACCGCGACTGCGCAGGCAGTTGATAGTAAATGCTCATGTTGGCCGTGTGCTGCGGATTGTAACGCAATAAAGATCCTTCAATAAAAATATTACTACGCGTGTAACGTGTTTCATTGTAACTGTAACCGGTAATCACAGAAAAACCTCGGTATGCCTTCGTCATAACATCTATCTCAATTCCTTTGCTCGTAACTTCGCCCGCTAATTCTTGTGAATTAGCAGGAATATTATTTGGATTCCCTGTCGGTATAATTACAGCTTGCGTAAAGTTGCTGTTTACAATTTGGTAGACGGTTACATTCGCAGAAAGCAATCCTTTCAACAACTCATTCTTCGCTCCTATCTCATATTGATCGATAAACGAAGGCGGCAAAGGATTGCTGTTGATATCAATGCCGGAATTTAAATTAAATGAGTTGGCATAACTCGCAAAAAGCGAAGTGGTGGAGATTGGCTGATACACCAGTCCGAAGCGTGGCGTAATAGCTCCATCATAATTATTCGTTTTTACTGTGCTGGCTGCGGCCGATCCGGAAGGGTAGGTATACACTTCATTTTGACGATCGAGGTAACTGTAACGTGCGCCTACCAAAAGTTTAAGTTGGGTAGTAAGGGCAACCAAGTCCTGAACATACACGCCCACTCGTTGTGTTGGGTTTTTCGTTAATGTGCGTTTAGTGAGCTCAGGGATATCATTGCGTTGTTTAAAGGTTTCGAGATTAAAAACGTTGATTGAGTCATACTTTGCCAAATTGTTGTATGCAGTAGTTTGCGTGTTATAACCATCCGCATCTACACCAACTAGAAGGGTGTGTTGAATTTTTCCGGTTTTAAACTGCCCCGTCAAATCGGCTTGGGCTACCAAATAGTTTTCTGCCACTTCACTGCGCTGCAAACCCCGAATCCATTTTCCGTCTGTCTTGATAAATTGATTGTTGGCATTCGGGCGAGTGGTGCCAAACAAGTCAGTGCCATAATCTTGTCCGGCTACCATCACACGCAATTTCCAATCTGCGGCAAGTTGATGATTGACTGTAACGGTAAGACTTTTTTGCGTAGCCGAAAAATACGACCACTTGGCTCCGAGAAATCGGTTTCTCGGAATATTAGTTATGGTGTAATTGATGGCACCTGTTCCATAGTCGAGCGTACGGTTGTCCTCTAAATAATCTGCCTCTACTAACACATCTGTTTTAGCACTCAACTTCAACAAAAAAGAAGGGTTGATGTAGAAGCGTTTCGATTTCACCTCATCGCGAAAGCTGTTGGCACTTTCATACGTTGTGTTGATCCGATAAGCAAACTTGTTATTGCTATCCAATGGTCCATATAAATCGATACTAGGTTTATAAAATCCGAAGCTACCTACACGAAGAGAAACTTCTCCGCCTTTTTCAAAAAGCGGTTTCTTGGTTACTAAGTTAATGACACCTCCTGCTGCTACGTTTCCAAATAAAATAGCATTGCTGCCTTTCATAACTTCTACCCGCTCCAGTGAACTCATCTCCGGCAAAAGACCATTATTAAAGCGTGCTCCGTTTTTAAATGTGTTATTTGAGTTGTATGCAAATCCACGTCCTGCCAATTCCTCTTGCGTGCCACCGGTAGTCCCCATCACGTAAAGTCCGTTTACATTTCTCAAAGCATCTGACAATCGCAGGGTTTGCTGTTGCACTAAAATCTCCTTTGAAATGGTCGTTACGCTTTGTGGTAAATCAAAGGCACGAATATTGGATTTCGAAATAGTTGAAGTCTGTTCGTTGAGACTTCGTGAATTATAAATAGTGACCTCATCTAACTCATGGGTACTTTCAGTCAGCTGCCAGCGAACCGTTGTGGATTCGTTCTCCTTTACGGTGATTTGACTTTGAAGGGCGGTGAATCCTACAGAAGAAGCTACGATTAGGTAAACCCCTGGCTGAATCGATGGTAAAGTAAATTTTCCCTCACTATCTGTAACCGTACCCACACCCATTTCTTTGATATATACATTAACAGAAGGAAGTGGTTGACCATCTGTTGTGGTGATGATGCCTTCTATTTTTCCCGCTTGCGCGAATGCGTTCGGGGCAAAATAGGTAGTTAATAGTACTGATATACAGATAGTTAAAATTGATTTCATGTTATTTAGAATAATTATTAATAAGCAAAACAATTACTTATTTAGAATTATTCCAAATAGAATGCAGTTTAATAATACCAATTCACAATAAGAAAATACCATCCAGAAGTAGATTTAGGTGGAGAATGGGTAAAAGGCCTATTGAAACGGAGGAAAAGATTCAAGGAATGAAGCGTCTTTTCCATCTACAGAAGCCTCGCAACAAAAGTGAACCATCCCATTCGTGACAGCAATGTATTTTGCATTCACCGTCATATTATAGACTGCCACTTGATTAAAAGCCTTTTGAGAAAGTCGGATATCTGCCGACTTGCATTCAATCAACATCCAAGGTTTGCCGGCTCGGTCAAAAATTAAAATATCGGATCGCTTTTGAAGTTTGTTGTAGGTAAGGCTGCTTTCAATTCGAAACAATGAGCGGGGGTAGTGAAGTTCGTGGATGAGGTAATGTATAAAATGCTGACGCACCCATTCTTCGGGTGTCAACACGATATACTTTTTCCGAATCATATCAAAAATCCATACTTTGCCATATTCTTTCTTAAGCGTTGCGTTGATTTCCGGGAGATTGAGCTTTTGCATCGAATGGAAAAGTACAGCAAAAAAAATGGACATTAAATAATCAGCAAGATGAAAAACAAAAAAGACATTGTGGAAAACTGGCTTCCGCGTTATACCGGAATAAAGCTGGAAGACTTTGGACACTATATATTATTAACCAACTTCGATAATTACGTTAAAAAATT
The DNA here is from genome assembly GCA_002398365.1 of Flammeovirgaceae bacterium UBA5008. Taxonomy (GTDB): domain Bacteria; phylum Bacteroidota; class Bacteroidia; order Cytophagales; family Cyclobacteriaceae; genus ELB16-189. Next base: position 34,989 of record DGYK01000053.1, on the reverse strand, counting down.
TGCTGAATGGCACAAAGTTCCTGTGCACGGAGAAGACAGGGCCATGCGTAGCGCCACAGCGGAGGGTATCACCATTATCAACTTTGGAATGGGAAGCCCCAATGCGGCTACCATAATGGACTGCCTGACTGCAATTATGCCCAAAGCAGTGTTGTTCTTGGGCAAATGTGGCGGCCTAAAAGCCAAAAACGATATTGGCGATTTAATCCTACCGATAGCTGCTATTCGTGGTGAGGGTACTTCGAATGACTACTTTCCACCGGAAGTGCCATCCTTACCAGCCTTCGCTTTACAAAAAGCCATTTCAACTACTATTCGCGATTACAACCAAGACTATTGGAGTGGAACGGTGTATACCACCAACCGCAGGGTGTGGGAATGGGATGAAGATTTCAAAAACTATTTGATTAAAATTCGTGCGGCTGCGATAGACATGGAAACCGCTACAATTTTCTCCACCGCATTTTATAACGAAATTCCTGCCGGTGCTTTATTGTTGGTTTCCGATTCGCCCATGACACCCGATGGAGTAAAGACCGAAGCGAGTGATAAAGTAGTTACTACCAGCTATGTTGATTTGCATTTAAAAATCGGCATTGATTCGCTAAAGCAGATGATCAACAAAGGAATGACCGTGAAGCATTTGCGTTATTGATTTATTGTTCAGAAGATCGAATGCGGAAGGTGTAACCGAGTAGAATTCCATACGAAAAGAAATCAGCCGTTGTCGTCAGTTTTTGCCCGAGCAAAAAAGTGGATTCCGTGGGTTGATCAAAGTTTGCGAATTGCTTAATGGCTCCTTCATCGGCCCAGCTAAAGTTAAGACCGATGCTTAAATCTCTGCGCTCTTGCTTGAACGTTCCACCGATCACCACATGGTAAATGTTCCAGGAAGAGATATCCAGATTCAAGGCATTATTATTCAGGTTACGCTTATTGCGATCCGCAATTCGGTCATCAAATACTTTATCGTAAAACGAATTGTTGGTTCGAAAACCGGTACTGATGCTTACTTTTTCATTCAAAGCATGCTCGATACCAATCGCAAAGTTGGTGACGGATTTATTTGAAGCATTTAACTCCAGAAATTTCTTACTGTCGATATTCAAAGTGGTGGGGCGCTTGAATACATCGCCTTCCGGTGACATGATATTATAAAGATTAACCTTATCAAACCATTCGATGGATGCAGCGATCAAAGTCTTATTACCTTTGTATGCTATACCAGCAGAAATGGAAATTGGGTTTTTATAGATCGTTGAAAGTTTCGTTTTGCGGTCATTCGCATCCACGCTTAGGCGTTTAAAATTAGGTGGTAAATTAGGATTAGCCTCCACATTGGTGAGAAGATTACTTGCATTCACATCTCTTGCCAACGTTCCGCTACCACCTAGATTAATACTTGGAAATACAAAGGCAACCCCAGCTGACCAACGACCTGAAGCAAAGCTAAATCCCATTTTGGGCGCATAACGAAGATTCGTGTACTCTATGCTTTGCGATTCACTGGTGCTCACTAAGGTGGTGGCCACATTATTTAAGATCATCCGGCTCAATTCATTTTTTGTATAAGTATGCGAACGATAGGTGATTTGATTTGTCAACCCTACAGACCAATGATCGCTTATGCGGTAAGCTATCGCAAAAGCTCCCATATTTTCAGAAAGTCGGGTATTAATAGAAAACTGACCTACATACTCCTCTAATCCTAAGCTTTCAGCATCATCTACAATTGATTTCAGTCCCTCCTCACGCGCAGTTGCTTTAAATGTAAATTCGGTCGGTACGATTATTGCGTAACCAAAAGTCCAACGGGAGTCTGCGTTTTTCTTTCTCAATAAACCTGAAACTGTAATGGGTACAGCCGAAAATTGATTGCTGGTTACATCTTGTCCGGGGCCGGCACCATTCTTAGCCGTAATGTTTACCACTTGGTATACGTTTGAGTTAAGTGAAATAGAAGTGCTTTTCACCAGACTAAGCAAAGCCGGATTGTAAATTACAGAGCTGTTATCTTCCAATCCGCCAACTGCCGGACCACCCAAAAGTACAGCTCGGGTTCCGTACCGATATGTCCAATAATGTGTGTCCTGTCCAACAGATTGTACAAAAATGGACATTAACAGAAAGGCGAACATTAATTTCTTTGAGATCATAATTTATTAGAAACCTTCAAGATACCCTGAAAACGGGGTTTTTAAAACTATTTTAAAATATTAAGGCAGTACTATGCCATGCATAGTACCTTTGGCGCAATAGTTGCAAGACATGCGGAAAAAAGTGCTGTATGAATCTGGAAAATGCGCAAGTGCAAATGAGAAAAGGGATTTTGGAGTTTTGCATCCTCCATATCATCGCCCGCGGAGAAGTTTATGCATCGGACATGCTGAGTGAACTGACCGAGGCTAAAATGATCGTAGTAGAGGGAACACTCTATCCCTTATTGACGCGTCTGAAAAACGCAGGGCTGTTAGAGTACAAGTGGGTCGAGTCAAAGTCGGGGCCTCCACGCAAATACTATACGCTAACAGAAACGGGGCAATCCTTTTTAAAAGGACTCACCGAAACTTGGGACGATGTGGTTCACTCCACCGAAATTGTTCGAACCAAATCTCTGGTAAAAATTTAATAACCACCTCATTTTTATAAATTTCATTCCAAATGAAAAAGAACATCAGTATCAACATCAGCGGAATCATCTTTCACATTGAAGAAGACGGCTACGAATCGCTGCGTAAATACCTCGATTCGATCAATAGCTACTTCGGTACGTTTGAAGACAGCAGCGAAATTTTAGCTGACATTGAAGGGCGCATTGCCGAAATTTTCCTTTCCAAACTCAATGAGGGTAAGCAGGTTATTACTTTAGAAGATGTGAAGGGGTTGATCGCTACCATGGGTAATGTTAGCGACTTCAAAGCAGCCGAAGAGCAGGAAGCGGCCGGTGAATCGTTCAAAAGTGATTCATCAAAACAACAATCGTATTCTTCAGCTTCCGCTCCACCTTTTGCCAGTAAAAAGCTGGTTCGCGATGAGCGGAGAAAAATTTTAGGAGGAATCTGTGCAGGACTGGGCCACTACTTTAGTATAGATCCCGTATGGCCTCGGGTTTTGTTCGCACTATTGGCTTTAGGAAGTTATGGCGGTTTGATCTTCGTTTATATTATCATGTGGATCGTACTTCCCGTATCGCACGATTTGCAAGATGAGCCAGCCGTGAAAAAAATGTATCGCGATCCCGAGAAGAAAGTATTGGGTGGTGTGGCGAGTGGTGTTGCTGCATTCTTCGGAACAGACATTACAGTGATACGCTTGTTATTTGTGGTGCTAGCCGTGGTAGGTGGTTTAGGATTTGTGCTTTACGTTATTCTGTGGATTGCCTTACCTGCGGCCAACACCATCACTGAAAAAATGGAAATGCAAGGCGAGCCGGTTACGCTATCAAATATTGAATCAACTGTAAAAAAGAGTTTGAACGAAAAGGAAGAAGAAGAAAGTACGTTGGCGAAGATCGTGCTTTTCCCTTTCCGTCTTTTGGCCAGTATCATTACCGCATTGGCTAAAGTGATTGGGCCTCTCGTTAAATTATTCTTTGAAATACTTCGTGTGGCAATTGGGTTGGCGATTTTCCTTACCGGATTTACCATGGTATTTGCCATCATCATCACTTTCGGAATATTCCTCGGATTCTTTGGTACCTCTATCCTACCCGAATATTGGGGTGGCGAAATTCAAGGGCTCCATTTACCGATGGAAGCTATAAGGAATACTTTCCCTCTTTGGAGTATGGTGGCTGCATTTTTTGTAGCTTTTATTCCTGCATTGGTAATCTTACTCTCCGGAAGTTCCATCATGTCCAAACGTTCTTTCTTTAAACCGGCATTAGGCTGGACCTTATCGGGATTGTTCTTTGTGTCGATACTCGTGTTGAGCTTTACGGTTCCAAAGATGATTTACTCATTCAAGGAAGAAGGTGAGTATAAGCGCGAGCTGGTATTTCAACCGCAGGGTAAAACACTTCACCTCAAATTGAATGAAGCGGGATTTGAAGATTACACCACACCGGATCTGACCTTAAAAGGTTATGAAGGCAAAGAGATCAAATTAGTGCAGCGTTTCCGCGCACAAGGCTTTAACCGAAAGAATGGAGCAGAAAATGCGCAAATGGTCGATTACCAAGTAATACAACAAGATAGCTCACTCACATTTGATGCAAACCTGTCATTTAAAAAAGATGCGAAGTTCCGCGTTCAACGATTAGATATGGAGTTATACATTCCGTACGGTCAGATTTTTGTAATTGATGAATATGTTTGGCGAATCATCGACAACAATTACAAAGACTATGATGGCTATTACGATTCGAATTTCAATAAAACGTGGAAGATGACGGAAACCGGATTTGAATGCCTGGATTGCAAACAACCTACAGAACGCAAGTCCATTCAATTAAAAGATCAATATGGGTACAATGATTTTAATGAAGTCGAATTGATGGGGATTTTCGATTTATCCATCTATCAGGCAGAGGAATTCTCCGTGCAACTGGATGGCCCTGAAAGTGAGAAGCGCAAATACGAAGTCTCTCTTTCAGGCGAGACATTAGAGATTCGCTACCGCTCACGCAATCAGTCTTTTTGGGAAAACAGCATTGATTTGGATGACAAAGTAAAAATTCAAATTTCAATGCCCCATTTGCGTAAGCTAAAGATAAAAGGAGCAGGTGAATTTAACCTGCGGGGTTTTGACGAAGAAGAAATGGACATTGCACTTGTAGGTGCCATGAGTGGCGAAGCCGACATTCAATCGCGCAACCTGATGATCGATATGTCCGGCCCCATGTCGTTTGAATTAGACGGCAGTGGAAACTTCTTACAAGCCGAGATACGAAAAATGGCACAGCTCAAAGCCAACCAATATGAAATTGAAAACGCAGTGATTGAGGCAAAAGAAATGGGGCGAGCCCGTGTCAATGCAACCAACTCACTTGAAATTGATACCGATGTGGTTAGCACCGTCAAGTACCAAGGCAACCCCGAGGTGATCAAAAGAGATTAACATTATTGACAATCAGTTAGGAAGCAAACTCCTCATCCGAAGTACCGGATGGGGAGTTTTTGTTACTGGGCGAGGATTAATTTAGGCGCTATTTTCGTTTAGAAGGCGCTTTAAATTATCTACATTTAACAAAGGCTAAACGCATGGATGTAAAAATCAAATTTCTGGGAGCTGCCCGCAGTGTAACCGGTTCAAAATATTTACTGGAAGTAGATTCTCAAAAAATTCTTCTCGATTGCGGATTGTTTCAAGGTCAAAAGGAGTTACGTCTTCGCAACTGGGATACACTGCCCATCGACCCGGCAACGATTGACGTGGTCGTGCTCACGCATGCACACATCGACCACATTGGTTATTTACCACGATTGGTGAAAGATGGCTTTTCCGGAAAAATCATTTGTACCCAAGCCACCGAAGATCTGTTGAAGATTATGCTGATGGATGCGGCCAAACTGCAAGAAGAAGAAGCGCTATTTGCTTTTAAACGCGGCTATTCCAAACATGAAAAACCGCAACCCCTCTTTACGACTGATGATGCCAAACTGGTTTTGCTCCTATCAGAAAGTCATCCACTCAAAAAAAAAATCAGCCTCAGCAATAATGTATCGGTTGTGTTTTACAATTCAGGTCATATTCTAGGTTCAGCGTTTGCGGAATTTCATTTGCAGGGAGCACGCGAAGAAAAGAAAATTCTTTTCTCAGGTGATTTGGGCCGCTATGAAGATCCGGTGATGTTCGCACCCGATGCACCTGCAGATCCGGACGTATTGATTGTAGAATCTACTTATGGCAACCGTCTCAATCCGCAAGTAGATGTAGAAGAGCAATTGACGAAAATCGTCAACGAAGCGTGTGACCATAATGGTGCTTTGGTGATTCCTGCTTTTGCTCTTGGCCGAACACAAAGCTTGATTTATTACCTGACAAAATTGATGGATGCCAAAGCGATTCCTTTGTTGCCGATATACATCGATAGCCCCATGGCCATTAATGTAACCGACTTGTACGAACGGCATGGTGGAGTTCATAAAATTAAAGTAACACGAGAAGGTTCGCAGTTGATCAGCATTTTTGATTCACCACAAATTCATTTTTGCTATACGCGCGAAGGATCTAAAGCATTAAACGAAATCAAAAAGCCTATCATCATCATTTCTGCGAGCGGCATGGCCACGGGAGGCCGAATTTTACATCATCTCACCCACCGATTGCCCCGTACCACCGATACCATTTTGTTTGCCGGATATCAGGCCGAAGGATCACGCGGACGAAAGATTCTGGAAGGAGAAAAAACAGTGCGCATTTTTGGAGAAGATATTCCAGTCAATTGTCACGTTCGCGAAGTGCACGGCCTTTCAGCTCACGCAGATCAAAGCGAATTGATGCAATGGTTGGGACACATTCAGAAAGCCCCGAAGCTTACTTTCATCACACACGGTGAACTGGAAAGCGCCTCCGCGCTGTCGCACCTGATTGAAGAAAAAATGGGATGGAAAACAATTGTGCCGGAATATCTTCAGACAGTCAACTTATTCGATGGCATCTAAAATCAGCACGGAATGAATCAACGGCTCTATTCATTGGATGTATTCAGAGGTATCACGGTGGCTGCCATGATTCTGGTAAACAATCCCGGCAGTTGGGACAGTGTGTATCCGCCTCTTTTGCATGCAAAATGGCATGGTTGTACGCCAACAGATTTGATATTTCCATTCTTTCTCTTCATTGTTGGAGTGTCGATTCATTTTGCCTATCAACCCAAGTTGGCTGAAGGTTTATCGAAAAATAATTTGATCAAAATCATCCGCAGAACGGTGATCATCTTTTTGCTGGGAATGATGCTGGCGTTGATACCCAAATTCAATTTTGAAACGGTGCGAATACCGGGCGTGCTGCAACGCATCAGCATCGTATTTTTGTTTTGCTCATTGATTTATTTCAAAACAAATTGGCTGGTGCAACTGCGAATGGCTATTCTTTTATTAGTCGGGTATTTTATTTTGATGACGATGATTCCGGTACCGGGTGTGGGAGCGGCAAATCTTGAACCGGAGACAAATCTAGGGGCATGGATGGATCGACTATTGTTAAACGGCCATCTGTGGGCACAAAGTAAAACGTGGGATCCGGAAGGAATATTAAGCACTGTACCCGCTATTGCCACAGGATTGTTAGGTGTTTTATCAGGACAATTGTTTTCGAAAATTGAACAACCGGCAGAAAAAGTGACCTGGTTGTTTTTTATTGGCGCATTGTTGATTGTTGGTGGACTTGCGTGGGGATTGGTGTTTCCAATCAACAAAGCCTTGTGGACGAGCAGCTATGTGTTGTATGCCGGAGGCATCGCCATGCAGTTTTTAGCTGGATGCTATTGGTTGATCGATGTGCAGGGAATTAAGAAGTGGTCTACTCCATTTATTTATTATGGCACCAATGCGATTTTTGTTTTTGTGGCCTCCGGATTATTGGCGAAGTTTTTGATTCGTACGAAAATTGGAGATGGAGATCAAGCGATTTCATTGTGGTCGTACATTTATCAGAATGCATACGCCAGTTGGTTGAGCCCGATGAATGCGTCATTAGCATTTGCCATGTCTTTCATTCTTTTCTTTCTAGTGATCTTGTGGCAAATGTATAAGCACAAGATTTTTGTAAAGGTTTGATCGTAAGTTCATGTTTCCATATTTATTGGATAGAATGAAATACCAACAAGACTTATTGATCTTCTTCTTACTATTACTACGAACCTATCCATAGGGAAAGATCATTATATCGGCAACCCAAATCTCTCAAAATCAGTAATTTCAGGGTACTTCAACAGAAAGTTTCTAAACCCATGCAACCCCTGAATGCGTATACGCATCTTGTTATTGAATTTGCTTAAATGACTTTACAGATTTACCGGGCTAAAGAAAAAGATTGGATTGAAGGCTGCAAACGGCAAAACCGGGAGGCGCAGCATGCTCTCTATGAGTTTTTCTCCGGCAAAATGTACACGCTCTGCTGCCGCTATATCAAAGATAAAATGGAAGCGGAAGACGTGCTGGTGATGGCCTTCACCAAAATTTTTGAACGGATCGATCAGTACAAAAATGAGGGAAGCTTTGAAGGTTGGATCAGACGGATTATGGTAAACGAGTCGCTGAGCTACTTGCGCAAGAATAAAAACATGTATTTGGAAACTGACATTGAAGCTGCCGACCGCGAGCCGGATTACGATCGGATCGAAAGCCAAATGGAAGCGGAAGATTTGATGAAATTAATTGCCTCACTGCCGACCGGCTATCGGATTGTTTTTAATCTGTATGCGGTAGACGGATTTTCACACCAGGAGATTGCCGATCAATTGGGGATCAGCGAAAATACGTCAAAGTCACAGTTGAGCCGCGCGCGTGCCTTGCTACAAAAGAAGTTAATGGAAGCAGACTTAGTGCTTTCACAAAAAATGAACTGATATGGAAAACCGATTAGACGAACTTTTCAAAAACAAGCTGGAGCATCATGCCGCGCCTCCGTCCGGCAATGCTTGGCAACGGATCGAGGGAAGTCTCGCAAAAAAAAATAATACTTTAGCCGTATGGCGAATAGCGGCCGGGGTGTTGCTTGGTGTCGGTTTGATGAGTGCATTGTACTGGTCGCAGCGAAGTGCCGTGGAAACAAACACGCAGCTATCGCAACGAAAAACAGAGACGCCACAACAACCCGTTGAAACAGCACCGCCTGCCGCAATGGAAATTAGCAAGCCAGCGCCTGCCGTAGCCTCGGCCAAAGGAGTTTCTGCAAAGAATGCTGAGGTTCTTTCGGTTAGAACAGAAAAAGCATCGGTTTCAAAAACAGAGGCAACTATCGCAGCTTCATTGCTTGAATCTACCAAACCCATGCAAGAAGTGACTGTACCCAGTGAAGTGCCTGCAACTGCGGACGTAGCGCAGGTTGCTCAAGTAACTAAAATCGAGAAGTCAATCGTGCTTGAATTTACATTGGCTCCCGTGACAACGGAAGTAACAGCACAGGCCGAAGAAAAAACGAATGGTTTAAAAAAGCTTTTCTCCAAAGCCCGTGATTTAAAAAACGGAGAGAGCGGATTGGATCTCTCTGACCTAACTAACAAACTATTTGCCTCCAACCAAAAACAAACGAAAGACAACATCAACTAAAAACAAGTTATTACTGTAAGTCATCCAAGCAATTTCAAAAAAGTAAAACTTGTTATCTTTAACTGAAACATAGGTCTCATAACAAAGACCTTCAAAAACATAAATCGAATTTGTATGACAACCCGATTGATTATAATTATCCTCCTCTTCACTACCGTTTTCGCGCAAGCGCAAAAAAAGGCTGACACCGTAGTAATTAAAGTAGGCGAAGCCAGCAAAGTCATTTTTGCTATCCAGGACAAAAAAGATTTGGAAACACTCAAGCACTACAACTTCCAGTCGCTGATGGACGATATGATCACCAAATTGGATAAGCGCGACTCCACTCAACTGGCAGTACCCGCATCGAATTATTTGAAAGACACTACGCAGACAACTGCGAGTACTGAAGAATGGCCCACAGAAGCTGACCGTGCTCGGTACCGTGAAAACGATAACCGTCAAAACTATTATGACAGCGACCGCTCGGATAGCTACTCTTCGCGCAGCTCTCGCAGAAGCTACCGCAAACGCACCTACAGTTCATTTAACATTGATATAGGAACAAACAATTATCTAGAGAATGGAAGCTTCCCTGCAGATGCGAACAAAATTTACACCGTACGGCCTTGGGGAAGTTGGTACGTGGCTTTGAACTCTACACAGCGCACAAGGCTAGGAAATAAATTTTTCTTGGAATGGGCCGGTGGTGTCAGTTGGTACAACTTCAAATTTCAAAACGACAAAACACTGCTCGTGAAAGATGACAATGGTGTGACCTTTAGTGAAGATCTGCGCACCAACAGATTCGACAAGAGCAAACTTACCGTAGTGTATGTTAATTTATCTGCGGTACCCATGATTGATTTTGCCGGAAACAACCGCAAGCCCGGTCTATTCAGCGGTAATCATTCTCGCGGATTCCGGATGGGTGCAGGGCCGTACGTTGGCTACCGCATCGACAGCTATACCAAGCAGGTGTATGATGTAGATGGCGATGATAAAGTTGAGCGTCACCACGATCCATACTTTCTAAACAATATCCGATACGGCATTCGCGCACAGTTCGGATTTAGAGGAACGGACTTTTTCTTCAACTATGATATGAATGATCTTTTTGTAGCAGGAAAAGGTCCACAGTTGAATGCTTTCAGTTTCGGAATTACGCTGTAAAAAAAGGAATACTTATAAATCGAAAGTGGATGCCTTTGTGGATCCACTTTTTTTATTTTTACGGATCAACTGAACTCAGAATTTTGGCAGTCACTATTTTTAAAGGATCAGAAACGGAAAGCTTCTCCCTTTGTCAAAACCATTTTTTTCTCATCGCCCTTCAGTTTTAAATCTTTACTGACGCGTGATGGTGTTGGCCAAATAAAAAATAACCACAACAAGGAAATTGAAAAGTAGATGGTGAAATACTCATGACTTGTCAATGCTAATCCAATAGCCATGAGCACCGATCCGGATGCAAGTGAACTGATTCGGATGAATCCCGCTGATAAGTATTTCTCAAGGCGAATGCCTAAGCTAGGCTCAGGAATCAAAGCCTTAAAACGGGCAGCAGCCACCAAGTGAACAATCGTTAGGTTTATAACAGAGATGATAGGAAAAGCAATTAATATGACTTGAATCAGTTTTTCATCTTGAATGATAGCAGTCAAATCACCAACCAACAAAAAGTAATAAACGGCTAGAAATACACCAATGGGGATAAACATTACCAAAAGGCACCTGTTATACAACTTGTAGAAGAATTCGCCCAGTGTGCTGAAATTCATTTTAGTTAACTTTATACATTCAAAGCTAATTATAAATTATCTTTGTTTCGAAAGTCTTAATTCACACCATGGAGACAGTCGCAAATTTGAGTAGAAAAGAACAGGTAATCCGAAGCGCAGCACAGTTGTTCAGAGAGAAGGGCTACGCTGCCTCTTCCATGCGCGACTTAGCTCAGAAACTGGGAATCGAAGCCGCCAGCTTGTACTCGCATATCAAATCGAAGGAAGAAATTCTACAGAACCTTTGCTTTGATATGGCGCATGAGTTTAGAAAATCGTTGGAAGAAGTGGAGAAACAAAAATTACCTGCCAGTGAAAAACTGCGCAAAGGCATCATCGGCCACATTCAGGTAATGGCGAAAGATTTGACCGCTTCTGCGGTATTCATGAATGAGCATCGGCATTTAAGCCAACCGTATTTGCGCGATTTCCTGTTACTCCGCATCAACTACATCAACCGCTTCAAATCAATGATTGAAGATGGCATTCGGATGGGGGAATTCAAGCCAAACATCGATAAGAAACTGGCGGTAATGACTTTGTTCTCTTCATTGAACTGGATGCCCATGTGGTACGACCCAGAGGGTGATGTAGTTCCCAATGATTTGGGTGAGCAGCTATCGGATATGCTGGTGAACGGTTTGAAGAAAAACTGATTTTCTCAACCGACTTTTTTAACCTTATACCCTTCTTTGGTAAGGATCTCGGCTACTTTGGTGCGAACATCACCTTGAATGAGTATTTCGCCTTCTTTTGAAGAGCCGCCAACGCCACATTTGGTTTTCAACAATTTGGTTAGTTGCTCCAAGTCATCAGTAGTGCCTATAAATCCAGTTACCAAGGTCACTTGCTTTCCTGCTCTGCCGCTCTTATCCAAAAGCACTTTCAGATTTTGCTGCTGGGGTGGCAGCGTTTGGGCCTCATCTTGCGATGACATCTGAAATTGAAAATCGCTGCTGGTGGAATACACAACACCTTCTCTATTTTTCCATTCATTCTTTTTTGCCATAATTATTTACTGATGTAGAAGATGATCAAGTTAAAAAATATCAAAAGAAAGTTCGCAACGCCCAGATTAAAGCGCATCTCAACGGTTTCCTTGTAAAAGACGCCAAACAGAGATGTAATTAACCAAATAATGGGAAAGAAAATGAAGTTGCCGTAAATCGAAATGGGGAGGCGATGTTTGAAGCCGCTACCTGTTTCAATTCGTTTGGGTACAAACAAGATGGGGGTCGTACAAATCTTCACATCATCAAAATTGGTAAAATACGAAAGGCTGTTCGTACTCATGCGGTATGATTTGCCTTTGGATGTTTCTATTTTAAAACTACTACCATACTTTCCTCCAATCGTATAAATCCCCATCACGCGCTCGCTGTTCTTACTAACGGGCAGTACAAAGTCCAGAAAGAGAACACTACAAAAGAATAAAGTCACCTTGGAAATAAAAATGGCTTTTGAAAGATGACGATCCATCAGATCCAGCATTTGGCGTCTGGCAGATGGACGGTGGTGCAGCGGTTCTGCATTCGGCCTCGGTCGATAGCGAGGATCGCGATGCGTGGTGGTAGGATTCTGTTCTACAACTATTTCCGTTGAGTCACCGGCCAACATCTGATCGTAAAGGAATTTTTTAACCGGGTCGCTCAACGCTTCATACGCTTCAGTGATTTCCCTAAACTTCTCTGCCGCATCGATCGAAGAATTCCGGTCGGGATGATAGAGCAGCGCCAGCCTGCGATAAGCGCGTTTGATATCGGCCTCGCGTGCATGGATAGAGATTTGGAGAATGAAGTAATAGTTTTTCAAGAATCAAGTATAGGGAATTGCCCTAAAATAATAAAGCCCCGGTAAAGGGGCTTTAAAAATGATTCGCCAACAAGTGTTTAGCGCTTAACTACAAATGTCAATACAGGGCGTTTCGCTTTACTTACAACATCTTCTGCGATGCTGCCGGCCAATACATGGGCAAAGCCTGTTCGACCGTGAGTGGCCATGGCAATCAAGTCAGCATCAATGCTGTCCGCAAAATAAAGGATACCTTGTTCTTCGCTTAAGTCATTATAAACGTTGACGGTGAAATTCTTTAGCTGCAAGCTCTTCGCAAACTTATTCATATATTCTTTCACCACTTTGTCGCGTTGGAAGTCGCCCGGAGTATTGATGCGCACTAAGTGAATCGTAGAATCGTAGAGTTGTTGTGTGCGCTTGACGATCCGTGAAAACACTTCCTCATCTTTTGACATCGCTGTAGCGTAAACAATATTTTTAAAATCCGTTGATGCCGGCTTCTTGTGTACCGTCAAAATGGGGCACTTAGAATGGCGAACAATTCGTTCGGTGTTAGTACCAATTACCATCGCTTCCAGATTTGTTTGGCCACGCGTACCCATTACCACTAAATCCACTTTTTGTTCGGCTATGATTGCATTCATACCGTGGAAGGGATTTCCGAGTCGTAACTCACCTACCACTTTCACCGCATCAAAACGAGGATCTTTCACTAATTTTTCTAATTGCGCTTTCGCCTTTTCTAAAAGCTTGAAAGTAAACAAACGATCTTCCCAATCATCTTTTACATATTCTCCGGTGATACGATACGAATCGGGTGTAGCCTCTTCTACCACATGCAACAAATAAATGGTAGCACCTGCTTTCTTGGCAATCTCAAAGGCAGTTTCATACGCTGTAATAGAAGTCTTTGAGAAATCGGTTGGAACTAATATTTTTTTCATATTAAATAAAAAGTTTCGTTTTAAGTTCTTAGTAAAAATAAGCTATTTTCAGTTCTTCCTGTTCATTTTTTGGATGGAATACTTACATCGAATTCTGTTCCGTTATCTCAGCTATTTGCAAACTGCTACAGGCTGACGGGTTTCGGTATGTATGGAATGCTGGTGCGTCCAGAACACTCTGCCAATCAATAAAATACCGGTCAGCAAAAAGAGAGTGGTGGTAACCCGTTGATAACTCATCTTACGAATAAAACCGTTGGCCATCCACGTAATACCGACCATCACAGGCCACGTTCCCAAGCCAAATACCATCATGAACCAAAATCCATCTGCCGCTGATGGTAAAATGAAACAGGATGCGACTGCCATATACGTGAGGCCGCAGGGTAGTAATCCATTAAGCATCCCCAAAACCCACATCGAGACATTCGTGCGGGCTGGTAACCAATAACCAAACCACTTGCGCAAGTGTGAGAGAAGCTGTGTTACACTTTGACTTATTAATGGAATGTGTACTTTTTTAAAAACTCCAAATCCCAGAAACAAAAACAGAATACCCATGGCAAGAGACAGGTAGTTTTGTTCTGGCACCTGTATCCAACTGCTACCAACTGCCGCAGCGACCGCACCCAGTAATCCGTATACCAGCACACGTCCCGAATTGTAAATGATTTTCGAAATCAAAAATGGATTGTGTGTTGTTGACGCCATTACCAAAGGACTGCACATACCCATGCAGTGAAAACTGCCGGCAAGTCCCATGATTAAAGCGGTGACGATCCAATTCATAACACCATCAATTTTTCATAGTAATAATCTTTACCATTCATACTCCATTGCATCGTAACACGATAAAGACCTTTCTCTGATTTCGGCAAAATAAAATCCTGCTCCGATTCTTTGGTTAAAGTAAATCGTTGATCCAGCCGCGAATCAGAAGGTCGTGTTAACCGAATCTCACCATGCTCCAATGCATTCAATGCGGGATACGAAATTCTAATGTGCTCCAGAGTAAGACTTAAACTCGGCTCGCTTTTTAAGTCGAGCATATTTTGTTGTTTAGTCATCTTCGCCTGATGTACCAATTCGTCCTGATAGTAGTTTGTGGATACCAAACTCACATCCTGGCGAACACAAATGGTAACGAGTGTGCCGATAAACAATGCAAACCCGATAAAAGAAAAGATAACCCATTTCATACATCACGTATTTAGTTTTGAAATTATTTCTTAAATGATTGAATCGGACCAATAAATTTAGCTTTAGCTGTGCCAATACGTTTTCCAGCTTTATAAATTCCCACTTCAATTATCGTTTTGCGATTGGTGAGCGCTTCTTCCGGCAACTTCACCATCACAATACTTTTTAAAAATCCTTCTTTGGGCACGATAATTTTTTCATCCCCGATTTTCTTGAGTGTTGCGGTAGCAGGAGATTCTATTTTCAAATCGAGGTTGATGTCTTCGAATGTTTTGTTCATGAACTCCAGCGTGTACAAATTCGTGATTTTACCGTCATCTGTTTTTGTATAGAGTGTTCCGGGTGCCTTGAGAATGGTCGTTTCAATATCTGCTCGGGTGAAGATGAAATAACTCAATAAACTCAGCAAGGCCGTGAGCACTACAGTATAACCGATGGTTCGCGGTGTCAGTAATTTTTGCTTTCCGTCTTTGATCGCATTGTAAGACGAATAGCGAATCAACCCTTTCGGCTTTTCTATTTTCGTCATTACATCATCACAGGCATCAATACAAGCCGTGCAATTCACGCACTCCAATTGGGTACCATTGCGAATGTCGATGCCGGTAGGGCACACATGCACGCACAGTTTACAGTCAATACAATCACCTTGCTTCTCTGTAATTTTGGATTGATCCTTTTTCAACTTGCCACGCTTCTCACCGCGCAGCCAATCGTAGGCAACTACAATCGAATCTTTTACCAACAACACACTTTGCAATCGGCCATAAGGGCAAACCACAATGCACGCTTGCTCGCGAAACCAAGAAAACACTCCGTAAAATATCGCGGTGAATACGAGTAGTCCTATAAATCCACTCAGATGCTCGGTTGGCGGCTGCGAAATAATTTCTTTCACCTGTTCGATGCCAATGAGGTAGGCCATGGCTACGTGCGCAATCAGTAAAGCAATGACAATAAAAATCACATGTTTGATTGACTTCTTAAAAATTTTAGACGAAGTCCATGCAGAGTTGTTCAGTCTGCGTTGCTCGTTAGCATCGCCTTCAATCCAGTATTCTACTTTACGGAACACCATTTCCATAAACAGTGTTTGCGGGCACGCCCAGCCACACCACACACGTCCGAAGGCCACGGTAAACAAAATGATGAAAACGAAAAAGGTAATAGCGGTGATGGCTAGTAAAAAGAAATCCTGTGGCCAAAAAACATGACCAAACAAAATAAACTTGCGCTCAAAAATATTCAGCAACAAAAAAGGGCGATCGTGCCACTTGATAAATGGCCCGGTAAAAAACAGCAACAACAAAACGGTCGAAACGATAATGCGTTTGTTATGAAAAATTCCGCTGGGTTTCTTCGCGTACACCCACACGCGCTTGCCACTCGCGTCTACCGTGCTGATGGAGTTTCTGAACTCTTCGTCAAAGTGATAAAAATCGTTTGCCATTTTCTTAGGGAACCTTCAAAAACGGAGCGCTCTTTTCAGAGCGCTCCGGGTAACTATATTTACTAGAGAGCTGCTTGGGTCTTCACGGTATCCATTTTCACGGTATCGGCATTCAATTTTTCCTTCTCTGGCTTGAACAAATCGCCTTGCGGCTTTTTCGGATTAGCCGGATTCGATCCTTGAAGTGTGAGCACATAACTTGCCACGTTCTTCATTTTTTCGGGACTGATTACGCCTTCCCACGCAATCATATTGGTACCTGCTACTCCATGTCGCACAACTTTAAACACATCTTTAATGGTGCCGCCATGCAACCAGTATTCATCGGTGAGGTTAGGACCAATATCACCACCACCATCTTTGCGATGACACGATGCGCACGTTGTGAGGAATGTTTGTTTACCATCGGCCAAAGCCAGTGCATCGGTAGTTGCTTCGACACTATTCTCATCAATGGCCGCTACCGGATTTGAAGCCTGACGTTTTAAGGCTTGTTGCTGCGCATAAGCGACTTCATTATCGTACTCCTGCAATTGTGTGGGTAATGTGTTGAACACATCGAACACCATCAGATAAACTGCGGCAAAGCCAATGGTGAAATAAAATAACCATTTCCACCATGGTGGCAGGTGATTGTCTAATTCGCGAATGCCGTCATAATTATGATCGAGCATAATATCCGCTTCTTTTTCCAAAGGTTTCAAGGCGTTCCATTGATCCCAGAGGCGTTGCCACATCGATGGGGCTTCTACATAAGGTATACCCAATTTTTCGGCACGCTCTTTTTCCGCTTGCCGAGCCATGATATTGAGCACACGCAACATATAGGCTGCCACCGTGAGCACCAGCAAAGCAATGATGAAGATGAAGCCCACCACCATATAGAATGGCAACAAAGGATCATCGAGAAACGAAGTAGCTGGCGCAGCTGCGGCTGCATCTTGGCCAAATGCCAAAGGCAGTGTCAAGACGAGGAGAGAGAGGGTTACAAAAAACTTCTTCATAACAAGCGAGTTAAGTTGTCGGTTGAGTTATTGGATGCGCCATCGCTGAGAGGCTTCTGCCCCATCTCGTCCACGTACTTTTTATCTACTGTGATGACCCACCATAGTAGTAAGGCGAAGAAGAGAAAGAAGATGACAAAGGATATCACAGGCCACACCTGGATATTGTCGATGTTTTGCAAAATATTCTTGTACATGGCTTTCTATTTTTGTTCTGCTACTTCGTTTTTCACTTTGATGTCGGTGCCCAAGCGCTGCAGGTAAGCTATCAATGCAACAATCTCTGCTTCGCTTTGAATTTCGTATCCATCTGCTTTCAGACTGGCCGCAATTTTATTGGCTTGAGCTTCCAGTTCTTCATTGGCTTTCAATTCGTAGCCTTCTTCATAAGGAACGCCTACCGTCCGCAGCGCTGAAATCTTTCCGGCTGTTGCCGACTTGTCAATCACTTGCTCGTAGAGCCAAGGATAGGCAGGCATGATGGAACCGGTACTTACCTCGGTCGGTGCCAACATGTGGCGGAAGTGCCAGCTATCGGCATACTTCGCTCCTACACGTTGCAAATCAGGACCGGTGCGTTTACTTCCCCATAAGAATGGATGATCATATACATATTCACCTGCTTTGGAATATTCTCCTGCCTTCGGATCGTAGCGTTGCACTTCGCTGCGGAACGGGCGCACCATTTGTGAGTGACAACCCACACAGCCTTCGCGAATGTAAATATCACGGCCGTGTAACTCCAGTGGTGTGTATGGTTTTACCGTGGCGATCGTTGGTATGTTGGACTTGATTAAGAAAGTAGGAACCAACTCAATCAAACCGCCAATCAAAATGGCAACAAGAGCTAAAGCTGTAAATAATACGGGCTTACTTTCCAATGCATGGTGCCAGCCACCGCCTTCGTTGGAAGCCTTGATCATCGGAGGTACTTCTACTTCTTCATTGGCCATGAACGATCCCGCGTAAGCGGTCTTGATCAAATTGTAAGCCATAATGAATACACCCACCAAATACAACAGACCACCAAATGAGCGCAGCATATACAGCGGAAGAATTTTAGTAGTCGTTTCCAGGAAATTGCTGTAAGCCAGGAATCCGTCCGGAGTAAACTCTTTCCACATTAAACTTTGTACGACACCTGCAGTGTACATCGGAAGGGCATAGAAAATGATTCCCAATGTTCCCAACCAAAAGTGAATATTCGCCAATTGAGTAGAGTACAATTTAGTCGACCACATTTTGGGTACCAGCCAATAGAAGATACCGAAGATGAGGAAGCCATTCCAACCCAAACCACCTACGTGTACGTGTGCTACAATCCAATCGGTAAAGTGTGCAATGGCATTTACATTTTTTAATGAAAGAAGAGGTCCTTCCAGCGTGGCCATACCATAAGCCGTCACCGCTACCACCATAAATTTCAATACGGGCTCTTCGCGCACTTTGTCCCATGCACCTCGCAATGTGAGTAAACCATTCAGCATGCCACCCCAACTTGGCGCGATGAGCATGATGGAGAAAACCACTCCGAGTGACTGGGCCCATCCGGGCAATGCAGTATATAATAAGTGGTGAGGACCTGCCCAGATATAAATAAAGATCAACGACCAGAAGTGCACAATCGACAAGCGGTATGAATACACCGGACGATTAGCCGCTTTGGGCAGGAAGTAATACATCAAACCTAAGAAGGGAGTAGTAAGGAAAAACGCCACCGCATTGTGACCATACCACCATTGCACCAGCGCATCCTGCACACCTGCATACCACGAGTAGCTTTTGAAAAAAGTAACGGGCATTTCAAACGAGTTGACAATGTGCAACACCGCAACCGTAATGAAGGTGGCGATGTAAAACCAGATAGCCACATACATGTGCTTTTCTCTCCGCTTAATAATGGTACCAATCATGTTCCAGCCAAACACAACCCACACCACCGCAATGGCAATGTCGATGGGCCATTCTAACTCCGCATATTCTTTGGAGGTAGTGATACCGAGTGGCAACGTGATGGCGGCCGCTAAGAT
The DNA here is from genome assembly GCA_002398365.1 of Flammeovirgaceae bacterium UBA5008. Classification (GTDB taxonomy): domain Bacteria; phylum Bacteroidota; class Bacteroidia; order Cytophagales; family Cyclobacteriaceae; genus ELB16-189. The sequence continues at coordinate 15,592 of DGYK01000053.1, read as the reverse complement.
GATAAGCTGCCAGCCCCAGAAGTGCACCCAGCTGAGCGTGTCGTTGAACATGCGTGTTTTCAACAAGCGCTGCATCGAATAATACACTCCTGCAAACATGGCGTTGCCCACAAATGCAAAAATCACCGCATTGGTGTGCAGCGGACGAATGCGTCCGAAGGAAGTGTACTGCAGATCAAAATTGAAAATCGGGTAAAAGAGCTGGATGGAAGCCAGCAAGCCGACCGTCATGCCCACAATGCCAAAGATGACAGTGGCGATCATAAAGGCCTTGACAACCTTGTTGTCGTATTGAATTTTTTGTAGTTCCATAGAGTTGGTTGGTCTGATTACGGTAATAAAAGTAGAATGAGGCCATCGCGTGGGTTATGATGGCAATTAGCTGAAAAGATGATTTTTGTCATGTAAATGGATCATGACGGCTACCGCTTAGATAAACCTTTTGGGAATTTGACCGGTAGCACTTAAATTGATCTTATAACTATCATGAGTCATTCCAAAGCCATTCCACTCGGACCTGATCTGACCAACGAAAAGTTGCTAAAAACTTTGGTTGAGAATCGCACGATCTACAATTTGGAAAACTGCGAACTGAATCTATTTGAAACTTATCAGGCTTCGGAACTGGTGCCGCTTAAATTCAACGACCTGGTGGTGACGAGCATGCTCAAGGGCAAGAAGGTAATGCACCTGTTCGATAAAGATGGGTTTGATTATCTGCCCGGAGAATCGGTGATCGTACCTTCCAATGTGGAAATGAAAATCGACTTTCCCGAAGCTACTTTTAATAACCCCACACAATGCTTGGCGCTTGCCATCGACAACAAAAAGATTACCGATACACTGCAATTTCTGAACGAAAAATACCCACAGCAGGGCGTCACTAACTTCTGGCAACTAAACGAAGCCAATTTCTACTTTGAGAATAATGCGGAGATGGCCAATCTGATTAATAAGATTATCACCATTTGCCAGAGTACTTCGATTTTTAAAGACACGCTGGCCGATTTGTCTTTACAGGAATTGCTGGTAAAGATTGTGCAGCTTCAAACGCTGAAAGGCGTGCGCGAGAAAAACACCAAAATCAACAACCCGCTTTTAAATCAGGTAGTGACTTTGATTCGTGATAATATTAAAAACAAAATTGAATTGAAGCAGATTGCACGCCAAGCTGGCTTGAGCACTTCCTCGCTCTATCGTTTGTTCAAAAATGAAATGGGCATCAGTCCGGTGGAGTTTGTGATTCTGGAAAAAATAAAACTAGCGAAGCAATACCTTTGCAACAAAGACATCTACATTAAAAATGTGTCGTACGAAGCGGGCTTTGAAGACAGTAATTATTTTATACGCTTGTTTAAACATTACGAGGGCATCACGCCTAAGCAATACCAACAACTGTTATTAAAAAACAGCGACTCAGCTTTCTGAAAATCGTAACTGTTCTAAGTCCGCCAACTCGGCTTCGGTAAACAATCGCGATTGCGTGAGGAAGCGAACTCCCAGCGGAATCTCCAATGAAAAACTAGAGCCCCTCCCCTTCGCCACGTGAATATGAAGTTGCGTGTACTTCCAATATTCAAACTGATCTTTGTTCATCCAAAATTCGCAACCTTCAATCGTGCCAATGCAAACATCGCTGCCGCCCACTTTAAAATCTCCTTTCTCAAAACACATGGGCTGCGAGCCATCGCAACAGCCACCACTCTGATGAAACATCAATTCGCCAAAGCGACCTTTCAAGTCGTTGACAATGGCAATGGCTTCGGGACTGATGGTTACGCGGGGTGTCATCGAATTTAAATTTAGAAAAGTAAAATGTAATCAGGCGTCAGACAAATCTACATGACTCGTCAGACGCCTGAGATTACAACAGACTAAAAGAAGCCTAATTTATTCTTGCTGTAGGAAATCAACATGTTTTTTGTCTGACGATAGTGCGCCAACATCATGTGGTGATTTTCTCTGCCGAAGCCGGACTTTTTGTATCCACCAAACGGTGCATGTGCCGGATAAGCATGATAGCAGTTCACCCACACACGGCCTGCCTGAATCGCACGCGGTACTTGGTACAGTTCATGCGCATCGCGTGTCCACACACCGGCACCCAATCCGTACAAAGTATCATTCGCAATAGCAATGGCTTCTTCGGTTGTCTTGAAAGTTGTGACACACACCACCGGACCAAAAATTTCTTCCTGGAAGATGCGCATCTTGTTGTGACCTTTGAATAACGTAGGCTGAATGTAATAACCACCCGCCAGTTCGCCATCCAGTTTTTGCACATCGCCACCACACAATACTTCAGCACCTTCTTCTTTTCCTAACTTCAGATACGATTGAATTTTTTCGTATTGATCGTTGCTGGCTTGTGCGCCCATCATGGTGGAGCTGTCCAGCGGATTGCCCATCTTAATGGCTTTGGTACGCGCAATGACTTTGTTCATAAACTTATCGTAAATGCTTTCGTGCACAAGAATGCGTGAAGGACACGTACACACTTCTCCTTGGTTCACAGCAAAGAGCACGGCACCTTCCACAGCTTTGTCAAAAAAGTCATCATCGTGATCGGCCACGGAAGGGAAGAAAATGTTGGGCGACTTGCCACCGAGTTCCATCGTAACCGGCACTAAATTTTCGGAAGCATATTGCATGATCAATCGGCCGGTAGTTGTTTCACCTGTAAACGATACCTTCGCAACGCGTGGCGATTGTGCCAATGGTTTTCCGGCTTCCGGTCCAAAACCGGTCACCACGTTAATTACTCCGGCAGGAACTACATCTTTCAACAACTCCATTAAAAACATAATGGAAGTTGGTGTTTGCTCCGCAGGCTTCATCACCACACAGCAACCGGCTGCCAAGGCCGGAGCGAGTTTCCACGTAGCCATCAGCAGCGGAAAATTCCAAGGGATGATTTGCCCCACCACACCCAACGGCTCGTGCAAACAAATGCTGACGGTGGTTTCGTCATGTTCAGAGATGCTGCCCTCTTCGGCACGAATCACACCCGCGAAGTAGCGGAAGTGATCAATCACCAGCGGCAAATCCACATTCACTGTTTCGCGGATCGGTTTGCCGTTATCAATTGTTTCCACTACGGCTAAGTCTTGCAAATTGGCTTGAATGATATCGGCAATTTGGTTGAGTAGGTTGGATCGGTACGCAGCGGAAGTTTTACTCCATGCCGGAAAAGCTGCATGAGCCGCATCGAGTGCTAACTCAATATCCTCTTTGCCCGAGCGTGCCGCCTTGGTAAAAACTTTTCCATCAATGGGGCTGCTGTTTTCAAAGTATTCGGCTTTGACAGGAGCCACAAATTTGCCGCCTATGAAATTGTCATAGTGCGATTTGAAAGTAGGTCGTTTCGTTGACATAGATCGTTTGTTTAAGTTTTAAACAATATTAAATCGATTGCGCTGGAAGGGAATAGCACAAATCATTCAAATGATAGCACACCCTGCGCGATGCCCGGAAAACCGCGTTCGGCTCAGATCCGCCAAAAAAGCCGTACCTTACTCACATGAATGCCTTCCTGAAAAAAGTAATTACGCGTACGATTTTAGCTCACAAAGAACGAACGAGCGCGATTCAGCGCAGCTCCAGTTATGCCTTTGCCAAAGCCTATCGCGAGTTGCGCATTGTGCTGAAAAGAACCGTGAAAGACATCATCCTGATCTCCATCGGGATTTTCTCCGCTGCGTTTGGCTTCAAAGGTTTTTTGCTCACCAATCGTTTTATCGATGGCGGAGCTACCGGCATATCGTTGTTAATTTCTGCCCTCACCGAAATTCCGTTGTATTTGTTAATCATCGGAGTGAACATTCCTTTTATTGTACTGGCCTTTTACGTGGTGGGGAAACAATTCGCCATTAAAACAGCTTTAGCGATTACCGGTCTCTCTTTTGTGTTGGCCACGATTTCATTTCCGAATGTGACGAATGACAATTTACTGGTCGCCATTTTTGGCGGATTTTTTCTGGGTGGAGGCATCGGCTTTGCGATTCGAGGTGGAGCCGTAATTGACGGCACCGAAGTGTTGGCGATTTATCTGAGTCGGAAATTCGGAACAACCATTGGCGATATCATTATTGCGATTAACGTCATTATCTTCGGAGCAGCCGCACATTTTTTGGGTGTAGAGATTGCCTTGTATTCTATGATTACTTATTTGGCGGCATCGAAGACATTGGATTTTATTGTGGAGGGTATTGAAGAATACATTGGCGTGACGATTGTGTCATCGCACAGTGAAGAAATCCGACAAATGATTATTCAAGTGATGGGCCGTGGCGTAACAGTTTATAGTGGCAAGAGCGGCTACGGCAAGCGAGGCGAAACCCGCGACACCGAAATCATCTACACTGTCATCACCCGATTAGAGTTGAGCAAACTCACTACCGAGATTGAAAAAATAGAACCGAATGCTTTTGTGGTGATGAACCCGGTGAAGGATACTAAGGGGGGGATGATTAAGAGAAGGCCGTTACATTGAGTCAACTGGAATAAGTCTAATTGAATATGTAGTTGGTTGTAAAGCTGTTTTAATCTGAGGATAAATTACCCTAGCTACTCGAAGGCGCTTGAATACAAGTTATTAGCCGGCTATTAATTATCCTTCAATTCGTGATGGGTCTCTGACTTGGTTGTTGACTTTCGGAATAGCTCATAATAAAAACCAATCACCAGAAAGTCTCGCCCTGTCTCATCATTGATTTTATAATCGAATTGATGCAAATACCCCACTTGCAAAGTGGTTGCTTTAGAGGTTTTATAGTTGAATGCAAACAACAACCGGTTTCTTTCAAAGTAGGGTTCTTTGTCCGTAAAAAATAGTTCATTACTGGCACTCAGTTGATAGGGCTTGTATCCATCTTGTTCCTTGCCAAAAGAATAGGATACACCCAATCGGTAGCGAAAACGACTCCGATACCCGTTGCTCGTCCATCTCAATTCGGCTCGATATCGCTGCTCGACTTTTATCTTACCGACTGATTGAAATAAAGTAATCTGTGGCCACAACCTGAATTCGTCATTGTTTTTTGGCAACGCAAAATTTCCATCTTCATTATAAGTTTGGTAACTACCCGCACCTAATGTCAGTTGTGCATGGCTGTGGAATTTGTAATTAAAACCGCCTTTGTATTCGTAGTAATGAAAGTTGTTGTAAAACTTTAACGAACGCAATTGGGCTTCGCCAAAAAAACTCCATTTTTCATTATAGCCGTATTTCAAATTCAGAATATTCCAACTGCCCAAATCAGGAGCCTGCGCTGAAACAGAAGTTGAGGATAACAATAAAGCAGCAGTAGTAAGATAAAAAGTTCTCATGAAGGTTTGGTTTCCTTTTTAGTATCTAACACAGAAAATGATCGATCGAAAAAATGAGAATTCGGAATAGTGATTACTTCATCTTTGGGTGTCTTAATATGGACAAAAAAGTAATTCATTTCTGTTACTTCACCTTCATACTGGCAGTCTTTATGCAATACTCTTATATAGTCTCCCAATTTTACCGGGTGATGAAAGAAAATGAGAATACTTGAAGTGATGTTAGAAAGCAATGACCATTGCGCAAAGAAAGCGATGCCGAGTGCGGTAAGAATGGTGCTGGCAAATAAGGCAATCTGCTCTTGCTTAATACCCCAAATACCGGTGAGCAGTATGATGGCAGTGAGGGTTGTAAAAAGCTGAACTGCTCGGATCGCCATTTTTCTTCGCCCTCGTTCCAATTGAGTCTTCTTGAGAACATTTTTGATTATGGATCTGACTATAAAATAGGTAATAATATACACCCCAACTACTACCAGGGATTCGATGATTTGAATGTTGACGGCTTTCATATTTAACAGTGCATGCTCTTTTGTAAATCACAGCGGTACCTGTTTCGCTCACAAATCACCTAAAAATTTACACATCATAAAATAGATTGATCGTATTTCTATGTACTTACTCTGATTTTCTTAACATAAAGAAGGTGTTTATCCAGACAAAGAAATATCGAATGAGGAATTGAATTGTAAAATCGTTCGCCTCTATGCTATCGCCAACTATAACTAACATCAAATGCAATGAGTAGAATCGCTGTAATCTTTACCCGCCTTGCACAGAAGCAAGGGCTTAGTTATGCCATACTATTTCAAGAAAATGAAAGGTTTGGAAATTTTACGCTATAACCGATGGTTGGAATGATCCAAAAACAGGTAATGAATACAAATGTCTTGGTCTAAACTTCTATTTGCATTATGAAACATGCCTGACCCAGTAGTTATCTATGATGAAAATCTCAATTCAACACCGCTGAAATAATATCCATTAAGTTTTCACTTGAGATTGGCTTGACAAGATACCCAGAAAGTGCACTGATACTTTTAGCTCGCAACACATCGCGTTCATCAACGGAAGAACTGACCATGTAGATTACAACTGACTTTGGAAGCTTAGAGCGAATCAATAAGTACTCTTCCAAAAACTCCCATCCATCCATCACGGGCATGTTCACATCTAATAGCAAGATATCAGGAATATTTTCTCTATTGCCCATTTCTTCTTTCAGGAAATCAATTGCCTTGAGTCCGTTTGAAAATACCACAATCTTGTTCACTAATTCCGTTTTCCGCAATAGAATAGTAGTTGTAAACTGATAAATATCATCGTCATCAACAATGCAAACAGTATCCACCTTTTTCATATTTCTTCTATTTAATTTCTACAAAAGCTCTCATGGTTAACACTATCAACTGAAGGAATGGAAATTTATCACACTGAAAAGTACATCCCCCAATCAACTTATTCTTTCAGATAACAACATGTTAGTAATATACAACTTAATTACAGTACCTGAATTGAGGTAACTTCATTACATTTCGTGCACGTTAAACAAAATCGTAAACTTGGTACCAACATCTACCTGACTTTCTGCCGTAATGGCGCCTCCCATCGTTTCGATCTGATTTCGAGTGATAAACAGGCCTGTTCCTTTCGCATCCGGGTGCTGATGAAAAGTTTTGTTTAAGCCAAATAATTTTGCTCCATATTTTTCCATGTTAATACCAAGCCCATTGTCTTCGCAGGTCAGTGTAACGCAGCCATCTTTATCAACGAAGGTTCGAAGGAAAATTTGCGGTACACGTTGGGGCGAACGATACTTGATGGCATTGGTTAACAAGTTCAGAAATATACTCTCTAAATAAACTTTGGGATAATCAATCTTTTCACAAGCGCTAAAATCACTGCTGATGACTGATTTTGTTTGGCTAATCTGTGTTTCAAGATTGACCAGATGTCGTTCCAAAACATCCTTAAAATAGATTTCTTCTTTGGGAATCTCCGTATTCTGTCGAATTCGCACCGCATTGGTTAAATCCGTGACTGTTGCTGAGAGATTGGTAAATGCAATATCAATTTTTTGAATATACATATCCTTTACCTGTGGGTCGTTCTCCATCTTGAGTAAGTTTAGCAATGCAGCAAGGTTTGCCACAGGTGAGCGCAAATTATGTGACACGATGTAAGTAAAGTCTTCTAATATTTTACGCTTGCGCTCAATGCGCTCAGCCAAGAGCTGAAGATGGTCGATGTTTCGTTGAAGTGCCAGCTCGTTTTGCTTCTGTTGTGTGATATCTGTAGTGATGGTAAGAACATCCTCGGGCATTCCTCCCTTCGGGTTTTCAAGCGGTATAACCGACAATTGAAAATAACTATTTTGACTCGTCAGTGTGTAGGTTTCAAATTCAAAAGTTTCCGGTTGGTTGGATTGGAAAACCGATTGAACATGCTGGATAAATCGTTCATTGATTTTTGCATCGCCCGCACGTTGCACCTCCCACAATTTCTTTCCGATAAGCTCTTCGCCCCCAGTGCTGCGCACTTTTCGAATGGAATCATTCACAAATTGATAGGTTAAACTTTTATCAATGCGAGTTATAATATCCGGATTACTATTCACAAGTGTCTTAAACTGATTTTCACTAATGGCCAATTTCTGATAAGCTTCGGCCAGCTCTCGTGTTTGCCCATCAATAACAAGTTGCAGTTCAGCCGGTGAACGATATTGTAATGCTTGTGGTAGAAATCGATACAAAACCCACACGGTTATCCAGGATACGATGGCCGTTGCTCCAAGAACCACCGCATTCAACCGATATAGCGGGTCCCAAAAAATAACCGCATCGATCAAATGAGTTGTACCACAAAAGAAAATAAAGAGTATAAAGCATATAAATACCTGATTAAACAATTTCTCTTTGCGCTTCACGAGAAAGCGATAGAGTAAAACCGGAATCGTAAAGTAAGCCAATGCAGTGGCTACGTTCGCCACAATATAAAGCCAACCTAATGTTTCTGACCACCTACCGCAAATCCAGCGAGGCATAAAACCACCTGAGCTGAAAATGTTTTCAAAAATCTCCCCGATTGCCTCCATTCATTTCTAGATTTAGTCATTTTATAAAAAAAACAGACAGAAAAACGTTGTTAATATCTATCCTCTAACTCCTTCTTACAAATTGCAGGAAGTCGCTACCCAACCGTTGGGCGAGCCATTCGTCCAATCATCGATGATCTTTGTTCTTGCATCATGACTGAATCAATCTGCAACATTTACAAATCTCACTAATCGCTTCCACACCCTAAAAAAAAGGCTTGTCGTTTTTTCGCTACAAACTTGTCGTTTTTTCGCTACAAGCATTTTGGTACTTCTGCGTTTCTGAGCTAAAAATGCACTTTATCCGATTAAAAACGGTTAGCTGTTTTTCAGGGCGTTTTTCGCAGGGGGCAAAAAACCGCCAGAAAATCGCACTCAAATACATGACTATTCTCACATCTAAGGTGAATGCTTGCACCTCCAATGTCACTCGGCTCCTTCGACATAACTGCGATTCTTTAACTATGACTCATGTAAGATGACACAGGATCCGATAAACGTTCATCGGGGTACCGCTGTGCAGCGCGTGAAATAAGTAAAGTTCCTATTTCGTGTAGCTTGAACACATGGACACGCACAATCGCGCGCGCACTTAGTTTGCAGATAGTGAATGTATTGAAAAGCAAAAAATCTAATTAATGGATTAGCTATATTCGTATTTCAAACTATGATTCATGGGACTCTTTGATCTTTTCAAAAAACCAACTACTATTCAAGATCCTTTTTTTGGCACACTACGATGGGTAACCAATAAAGATGCTTCCAAAAACTGTTATGAAGGAAATCGAATGTTTGGGCCTATTAACGAGACAGTCGAATTTTTTATCCAATGTGATTTGAGTGGGCCCGCAAGTGCTCAGAGAGAATTTTATCAACATCTGCAAACTAATTATGATGTGTTGATCGAAAAAGCAATCCCTCTTATTGAAAAAGAATTTCGTAACGACATAGAAGGGTTTAAGATCCAAAACTTCAGAAAAGAATTTATAATAACACTTCTCAATATACCTCGGTTGGAGAAGACCCCATTCTTTTGGGATGCATCATTTGAATCAATCGGTGACGAAAATTATTTCTTCACGATTGATTTTAAAGACTTTGACCCTATTCAAGTTTATGTAGAATAATCTAATAAGGAATGCTCAACTTGCACCGCTCCAATATTACCAACACTGACTTTCAACAGCTGGTCAAATTGTTAGATGCGGACTTAGCTTTGCGCGATGGTGAAGACCACGCCTTCTATGCGCCCTTCAATACAAGCGTGAATCTTCAGGCGGTGGTGGTAGCATATGAAAATAATCAACCCGTTGGTTGTGGTGCCTTCAAAGCCTTTGGTGTAAACCAAGTAGAAATCAAAAGGATGTTTGTTCATCCCGATTTTCGCGGACGCGGAATAGCACTACATATTTTACAAGAGTTGGAAACTTGGGCCAGAGAGTCAGGCTACATGAGCACCGTTTTAGAAACCGGGAAGAAGCAACCCGAAGCGATTCGACTGTATCAGAAAGCCGGGTATCAAATCATTCCCAACTTCGGCCAGTACATAAACGTGGAGAATAGTGTTTGTATGGAAAAGCAGTTACTCACTTAAATAAATTTTATATGAAACCCGCTTACATTCACATCGCTTTGTGGGCGCTACTCATGGCCTGCGCACAACAACGCCCGTCCTCCACCTCTTCTGAATCCATTACTTCCGATACCGCTAAAACTGAAACGCATTATAAGTGGACTTCCCTTCGAGACAGTGCCGAATGGCGAAAGAACTACAATTTTCAGATGTTCAACTTACGTGACACGTTGTGGGTGTTTCACCCCGATGGCACGTGGCATTCTACCGATGGCGTAAATTGGCACAAGTCCGCATTACCCAACGCCATCAACAACCTTGCCTTCCTCGACTACATTCCGTTTCAAAATGCCATCTACGGCCTCGGTTATTTTCAAGGTAACATTGAGCGGTTCACCTATCAACCGAAAATATTTCGCGCTGGTAATTTGAAAACGTGGGAAGTGCTTTCCGAAAAAAGTAATCTGCCCGCACGCTTCTTCTACCATCCGTTTGTCTTTCAAAATAAACTGTGGATCATTGGTGGCGAAGACAAAAACAAAAAATACAACGACATCTGGAATTCAGCCGATGGCATTCATTGGGAAAAACAAAAAGAGAATTTGCCTTTTGGCGAACGCAGTGGAAGTCAAGTGGTGCAACTGAAAGACAAACTTTTTTTGCTAGACAATGATGTGTGGAGTTCTACAGACGGACTCAACTGGCAACAAGAAACTACCGAGTTGGTGAAGGGCGAAACCATTTTTGGCTATGCAGTTGTAGTGATGGATGAAAAAATCTGGCTACTGGGTTGCAATCGCAACGGCCAATTCTCCAGTCAGGTGTTGGTGAGTGAGGATGGCAAAAACTGGCGAGGCGAAGATGCACCGTGGTCGCCACGTGGTGGAGTGGCAGCTGCTGTTTATGAGGGAAAGATCATTATGACCGGAGGTAAGTATGGCGGCACGCCCAATCATCCCGACTTCCGATATAGCAATGATGTGTGGGCATTGCAGAAAAGTTCACCCTAATTTTTTGAATACATTTCTTTCTTGTGTTGCCACAGTGCGGCAATGCTGCGTGCACGACTCTTCACTTCATCAGCTTTCTCGCCTGTGAAATGTTCATCCACTGTCTGCGTGAACAGCGCCAGCCATTGCTGAAAGTGGCGCGAATCGATGTCGAGTGGCATGTGTTTTTGAAATGGACTACCTTGATACGATTGATCACCCAACAGCATCGAAGACCAGAAATTATACATCACCGGCAAGTGCTCCGGCCAATCGACATGATTAAATAAGGGTGACAACAATTCATCTTTACGCACACGCTCATAAAAAGAGTTGACGAGTAGTTCAATATCGGTGCGGGTGATAAGATCCTTCATGGTTGAACCGGTTTACATTAATCGCGCCACCTGTAGTTGCTCGCCCAATCCCTCAATTCCTAATTCAATCACATCACCTGCTTTCAGATAAATGGGCGGTTTAAATCCATGTCCCACACCCGATGGTGTACCGGTGGAAATGACATCGCCCGGCAGCAGGGTCATGAATTGGCTGATGTAGCTAATCAGAAACGGCACCTCAAAAATCATGTCGTCTGTATTGTTATCCTGACGCAACTCACCATTCACCTTCAGCCACATTTTTAAATCATTGAAATCGCGCACTTCATCTTTGGTAACAAGATAGGGTCCCATGGGTGCAAACGAATCGCAGCCCTTTCCTTTCGTCCACTGGCCGTTTCGTTCTAATTGAAATTCGCGCTCGCTGTAATCATTGTGCAAACAAAAGCCCGCCACATAGTCCATCGCATCTTTCTCTTCTACATACGAGGCTTTCTTGCCCACTACCACGGCCAACTCAATTTCATAATCGGTCTTTCTGCTGTTACGCGGAATAATCAATCCATCATTGGGGCCAGTGAGTGCGGTAGTCGATTTGAAAAAGAAAATCGGCTCCTTCGGCATGGGCATGTTGGTTTCAAAGGCGTGATGCGTGTAGTTTAATCCCACACAAATAATTTTAGAAGGTCGTTGAAAACATGCACCAAAGCGACTGCCTTCCGGTATCTGTGTCAGCTGATCGCCATGAGTCGTTAGCCATGCTTGCAGGCGTTGAAGTCCATTCGATTCAAAAAATAGTTCACCATAGTCTTCGCCAAAAGTAGACGCATCATAATGTTTACCATCGAGAAGAATACCGGGCTTTTCCTTTCCTACTTCTCCGTATCGGAATAATTTCATTTTGAATCGGGTTGTTGTGATGATAATATGAAAGGTAGCACATTTCTGTGATTGTTTAAGAGTCGATTACTACCGGTGGATCGGTGGTGGTATCAATAATAATCGTCTTTAAAATCCGGTTATATCGTTTCAGATTTCTGATCAGAGACTCCTTATTCCTTTGTGATTTTATTTTAATCTTTTCGCCATCGGTAAACTTGAGAAAAGCCCAATATTCATTTCTAAAGATGTAATAATATTCGTCAACATGATCCTTCATCAATTGGCGATTGATAAATATCTTCTCGATTTCTCCTAAAGGTTTTTTGATACCGAGTTTTAATCCCAACACCCAGAGATAGTGTTTGATATAACCCTTCTCCACATGTATATCCACCCGAAAGCGTGTGGTCCAGAGAAAAACAGAAATGCCAATGATCCATAGCATTATATTGAGGTCAGGGGCGGGAGAATATGGATATTCGAGCCATCGCCAAATCTCTTTTAAGCTAAGGATGAGAATGATGACGCTCCACACTACAGCAGCTGAAATTCCGAAGAGGAGTCGTTGACGGATGGTGATCATCTAACTCAAAAAACTCAATCTTAATTTTTCGTAGGGCATTTCTACTTCCATGTAAACGGGTGCATCGTTGATACTTTGGTAGTTCAACTCGACAATGCACTTCAGGCTGTTCTGTGGACTGGGATACACGCGGCCAATGTTGGCCACGTTGATCAACTCGGTTTTAGTTTGCTCCTCATCGGAAACGGTGAGTTCAATAAATTTTGTCATTGCGGTGGTAAATAATTCACCGCAAGGTACTATGGTTTACTTTAAATCTTTTAAACGCATTGGGTGTTTATCTCCAAGTCTAATTCCTCTTTCTCCCCGTCCGAACCGTTCTGGTTGTCTTTACTCGTCCGGCTCCGTGATGATGTACTCGCACGGTGCGCGTAGTGCGGTAATGCGTCACTGCAGCCGTGTGGCGTGTGCGCACAGTGACAGATGTTGCACGATGGGGCGTATACACCCGATGTGCCCGTACAACGCGATGATTAGTAACCACCATATAATGGCTACGGTACGGTGCGCGATATGCATAAAATGCCCGGTAACGTAAAGGTCTCCAGGGTCTCCACCATCCGGGATAGGCTCTCCAGCGATACGGTGAAATCCACACGGCATACGCTGGCGCATACACATAGCGCACACTCGGCCACGTCCACACATTCACCACCACCTGCTGGCGACTGGTGCCTGCATTCGTTACTACTTCTTCTGTTGGCTCGACAATGGTTTGCTCGCCATACATGTCTTCATCGCCCACTATTTGTGCAACCGCTTTATCATTGCCGGTCTTCTCTAACTCAATCACCGCAATGTCCTGCTTTTCATTTTCATTGACCGCTACCTGCAAAACAAAAGCGTGTGAACCTTTCTTGGTTTGATCGATCACGTTGATATAATCGGTTTCGCCATCGCCATTCAAATCCAGATTATTCACTTTACTATCCTCGGTGTTGAGCATCTTTTCAAATTCTTCCGGTGAGGTTGATTTCTTGAACAACTCCAATGCCCCTTCCAAACTAAAGTTATCACCCGGCAGTCCGGTGGAATCGGCTGCGGTAATGGTTTGTGCTTTTCCTGAAAGTGAGGCCGCTAGTACCACGACTAGCACGCCAATATTTCTGAAGTGTATCATATTTCTAATTTTCTAAGAAAATGTAAGATAAGACCCGAATTATTGATTAGAGTGCAAAACGCGGGTAAAGTTTAAGCGAGAAAGGAAAATAGATGGGAAAAGATGAGCATATCAGATTTTGCGATTTTAGCCGATTTTGGATTTTGAATTCGTTATTGATTTAATCATTGCCTTTCATTTCTAGATTATTTCTAAGATTATCCTTTTGTTTGTTCTAGCCTATCTTGCAATGTCTTCACCTCATCTCTTAACTTCTTTAGCTCATGGAGAACCTCTTTAAATCCGGCTTGTACTTCCTCGCCCGTCTCTAACACTTCGTCTTCCAGTTGCGCGATCTGCTTCTTATTCATCTTTTGATCTTCCACCACTTTCTCATGCACCTGAGAAGTTAGCACCGCCACAAATACATTGAAACTTACGATTGCTGTGAGGATAACAAAACTGACAAAATACGATTTGATTAACCAGCTATCATTATAACTGGCACTGGCCGAATACATCATATCGCTCCAGCCATCCAATGTCATTAATTGGAAAAGTGTAATAAACGCATGACCCAATGTGGTGAAATCCGCATTCTGATATTGATGATGGGAGAATAAATAAATCCCGATGATCGAGTAGATATACAGAAGAATGCCCAACAACAATGCAAACGAAAAAATGGTGGGCACGATAGAAACGATTTTTCGCTCAACTGCTTTTAGTTCGGCACTTACCTCGAGCAACCTAAGTACGCGCAACACCCTAAACAATCTGCTTACTACCAAAAATTCCGGGTGTTCGAACAAGTGGCCAAACAAGCTTACGATACTTACCACGACAATTGTAAAATCAAACCAATTCCAAACCCCATCCTCGTCAATCACAATCTCCTTATTCTTGAATGAGAAGAGTTTGAAAAACTTTATTGGATTTTTCTCTGCAATTAGTCGGATAACTATTTCAAAAGTGAAAAAGGTCGTAAACAAAATGTCCAGCACATCAAATACGACCTGATGTTCAGGATAAAAGGTTTCTACTCCTAGTGTGATGGAACACAAAATAATAGCAACGCTTACTGACCTGTTAAAAGTGTGACTCTTTGCAAAATTGAACATAGTTGAAAGGGTTATCGGTAATTACCCAATGGTTAGGTGATGTGCTAGGTAAGTCAATTTCTTAGTTTTTGCAAACCAACCCTAGCAACAGCAACTATCATCTTTAAACACCTTTTCAAATCGACCAGTCTAATTAGCCGGCCCACCCTTCTCGATCCAAACTTCGATATTGAATGGCTTCCGCCAGATGTTCAATTTTGATGTCGGCACTGCCAGCCAAGTCAGCAATGGTACGCGATACTTTTAAAATACGATCATACGCACGTGCACTTAGCCCCAAACGCTCCATGGCAGTCTTCAGCAATGCGCGTCCGGCCTCGTTGATCACACATACTTCCTTCACCATGTTCGAGGGCATCATGGCATTGCAATACACATTCTTTTGATCCTTGAAACGCTCACTCTGGCGCTCGCGCGCTTTCACCACACGCTCGCGTATCTCCGCACTGCTTTCATTTTTTCTCAATGCCGTCATCTGATCAAAACTCACCGGAACCACTTCCACATGCAAGTCGATGCGATCTAATAAGGGACCACTCACTTTACTGAGGTAGCGTTGCACAATGCCGGCATTGAGAAAAAATG
>DGYK01000050.1 GCA_002398365.1 Flammeovirgaceae bacterium UBA5008 | reverse complement strand
ATGCGCTATTTTCACCCTCTCAAAATGATCTGGATTGAACCTGTAGGCTTCACGGGATAATACTTGAGAGGGTGAAAATAGCGCATACACTTTGTTGTGCTACGCTAAAAATTCACACTAATCTTTTAAAATATCCTTCCAATATTCTTTGTTTCTGTAAAATTCACTCTCATCGTCAGCAGGCGGAAACTCACATTCAATACTTACGTCTTTTACATGGAAGTCTCTAATTAATTTGTCCCTTACGTTTCTTGCTTCAGTTTTATTGTTCTGATCAACAGACACCCCATAAATAATCTTGTTATCGTAAGTAAATTTTAACAATAGGGAAGTAATGTCTGGTTTCAATCCTTTATGAAAGTAGACTACAAATCCCTTGTTAAATGTTTTTACGCCTAACTCTATTAAGTCCGTTGTCGTCTCAACTGCGATGTTTTCTTGATTCGCATCATCATTCTGATCACTAAATATCGTTACGATATCCCCAGATCTATCTTCGATCTGATCTCGATGGGCAAACTCACTTAAGAACTTATTAATTAATTCTTTGTCCTTTTTGTCACTTAACCCGTAGATGTCAAACCAAAACATATTTAATTTTTATGTAGCATCACATTAGAATACATGCATCTATTACCAAAACCTGGGCCTATTTCTATTATATCCGGGAGTTCCTTATTTTATCAAATCTCGCTGTTCCACCTCACTCATACAAAAATGTATTGGTGTTATTGGTCATTGGTCATTAGGGAGTTTTTCCTCTTATTCGTCAATTGGTTTTGGCATATCATCAAATGGATACTCATAACCATAGTCATCTTCCCATTCTTTTTTAATAATGTCGCCATAAATTACTTGACGCACTTCATAATCTTTTGTGTCCATTGTACCAACGAAAATTCTTTTATGTTCTGGGACAGCTTCATATGCATCTTTTAATTCGTCTCGTAATCGCTTTGTTGGTTTCTGTTTGTACTCTTCAAAAATTCTAGCACACTTAGTGATGCTATTTTCTCTCCCATTTAGTTCATTAAACTTGTCTGTCAATTCGTTTAATTTGAATTTAATGTCAACACCGCTTCCTGAAACAATTTTAAAAGAACCTAAATTCAGAATTGTAACAGTTTCTCCGATTTTTAAATCTGTCGTAAGGATTCCTTTTTGGGTTAGCTCACTAAGCTCTTCGAATTTGAAAACTTTTTTTGTAGGCAAATTAGTTATTTCAACGTATCCACTCTTGTAAATGGACAATTCAGCCAGATACGTTGCAGAGTCGTTATTTCGATAGAAAAAATGAAATTTCTCTCCATTGATTTTTTCAGGAAAGAAAGAATTTGGGTCGTCTAAATAGTATGGCTTGGGGTTTGGGATAAAGTGTTTTGCAACATCTACTTTCCCTACCAACTTTGAATTCCTACCATTGTAATTATATAAGTTTTCAAGTGTTGGATTGAGCTTTTTTACCAATGAATAAACAAACTCATATAAAGTTTCTTTGGTGTGGTGCCATTCACCTTGTTCGATAGTCCAATGTCCTAAATTAAAAACAGAAATAGCTTCTCCATTCGGAATAGATGTAACGACCCAACCTTTATTCAATTTATCCTTAAACATTGGTAAGTCAACCATTTCCCAACAAGAGATAAGTCCGTCACTATACACCTGCAAGTCTGTAAAGTGATATTGCATATTATGGATTATCCCTGGAATAGAAAATCCTTCAAGAGTTTCAGTTCTTGTTATAGTTGTCAAGTCGGCAGGCACTATCTTGTTAGATTTAAATATCTTGTTGAACAGTTTCATTTGTTGCAGAATGTTGTTTTTAAATTAGCACATAACATTAGAATGTGCGCATGTCTTTAGTTTTATTTTGCTATTAGCTATTTCTGTTTGTGCCTTACCAAATCTCGCTCTTCCCTTCCATTCCTCCAAAAATGTGTTATTGTTATTGGGAATTGGGGATTAGGACTTGGGACTTGAGAGATTGGTGTTGAGAAACGGTGGGATGTTTTTAGTTGCAAGTTGCTGGTTGCCGGTGGTGTGGGTGGTGAGGCGTAACCGTTTGTCAACCTGGTTGGTTTTTATTGTTTGAATATTTCAAGATCACTCCACCTGAAGTCAGAGGCTGTGTTGAAACGAGTGATAAGTTGTTGGAAGCAATCCCTTGTTGGAAAAGTGGTCGTCCATTACCTAAAATAACCGGAGCAATACCGATGCGATATTCGTCAAACAGGTTGTCGTTTATAAATGTCTCTGACAGGTTTGCACTTCCGAAAACATACATATCTTTTCCACCTTGTTCTTTTAGTTTCAGGATTTCTTCTGAAGCGTTATCGCTTATAATTGTGGTGTTGTTCCAATCAGCCGTTTTTAGAGTTTTGGAGAAAACAATTTTTGGTATGCTGTTCATTAGTTTCGCAACTTCTTGTTCCGCGGTTTCGGCTGCGTTTGTCCAATAGGCAGCCATTCCTTCATACGTCACTCGCCCAAAAACGAGATAGTCAGCAGATTGAAGTTGTTCGATGCTTAATTTTTCAAGTTCGGGTCCCCAAATAAGATTATGAAATGATAAGTCCCAATTTTGATTACCTTCAAAATAACCGTCCAGGGTCATTACATTCCACATTATTAGTTTTCTCATTCTATTTGATTTTTAGTCATTGTTGCGTTTCAAGCTGCCGAATAGTATTTGTATTTCTTCAGTGGCACTTTTCGGAAGTAGCTTACTGTTTGTTCAGTCAAAGCGTTTCGTGAAGACGAGTCACCATATCAAATATTGAATCCAGATATAATTTAATCAATATAGTAGCGGTAGTTAGTTTAACTCAAACTCATTCAAATGCTTTCGTAAATAATTTATTTTAAGCTTCTCAATCTTGCCGCGGTCACTGATTTCTTTTTCAATGTCAGATGTTGTCCCATGCGAAATCTTATCTGCTATATTATCAAGGTTGAAAAGCCTGTAAGCACTAATTAGTCCCAGTAATTCGGAAGATGTCGCCTCATTGATAAACTTGTCCGTGTCGCCCATTTGAACATACATTTCGAAAATGCTGGTGAAATAAATTGCTTGCAAGGATGTATTCAATTCATGGATTACATTGTCGGGCGTTTTATATTTTTTCTGGTTAGACTTATATCTAAGTGCTAATACTTCCTTTATTTTATCAAAGATTAAATCAATTAATTGGTCGTCTTGTATATTCCTAAGCTGTTCGAAGGTTAAATCATCCGACTTTATTCCGAGCTTATTTTTTGCAAAGTCCGCCAGTATCTTATCGTCAGACTGACTTAATTTGATAAGTTCGTCTTTTTTATAATTATTTATTATTTCCTTTTTTCTATTCTTATCCATATTAACTAATTACCACTAAACTTGCTTTTACATGGTGGTGCCTTTCCGAAGTTGTTTTCTGTAAACTACGCCAAACGTGGAACGAAGATAACCTTTTTCCTTCCTGAAAGGGCGAAATAATGAGTGGTCACGTAGTTGTAATTAGTGGCAGGCTTTCCATCCTACTCGCCTGTGCCAAGTGCCTTGAGCACTCTCCACCTAAATCTTTACTGCCTGACGTATTTCTTCGATTAATTTTTCCGTGGCGGACTTGATTTCCTGCAGGATGGTGGAATAGGATTGGGTGTTGCGTTGGTGCTCAATGTCGGTTTCCCATTGCGTGATGCGCTCGTGTAAGGTCTGCAAGCCTAAGTAGCCATAGCTAGCCCGCACGCGGTGTACGAGCGCCTTCAGTTGAGGCCATTGTTTCTGGTCGATCAATGTTTGCATCGATGCGAAATGCGCAGGCGCCTCCTCTACAAATATTTTAACGATGCGCTGCAAGCGTTCGGGGTTGTGTCCCAATAATGCTTTCAGATTGTTCAGGTAATCTCCCTCGGACTGACGCGCGGGTTTCTCGTCTTCGCGGGCGGCAAAGGGACGAATGATTTGGTCGATCATCGTTCCGTTAAGTGGCTTCTGTAAAAACCCGGCTACGTCTACTCCGCTCATCTTCTTGCGGATGATGGCTTCGGGATCGGCCGACAAAATATAAATCGGAAGAGTGGGATGAATCGCTCGGATTTCGGCAATGCCTTCTTGTGCATCTTTATCCAGGTGGTAGTCGAGCAGCAACAGATCGGGTGATTGTTCTTTGAGGTGTTGCAGCAGTTCGGCATAGTTGCCTGCCATCCACCATTGGCGGCAGCGGCCTTCCAGCAACGCCTCTATCACTTGCTGGGTAATCACATTATCTTCTCCTACTACTATTTTGCACATGGGGGTATTCTAAAAAAGAAGAGCGCCCGGTCGTATCCGAAACGCTCTTTGAGTAATTACTAATTTTTCTTCTCCTTCTCTTTTTCTTTTACCTTCTCTTTCACTTTCTTCTTTTCTTTCTCTTTCTTTTCCTTCACTTTGGCTTTGGCTTCTTCTTTTTTCTTTTCAGCCATCTCTTTGGCTTCCTTTTCTTTTTCTTTGCCGTAAGCTTTTCCTTCGTTCACTTTTTCTTTGGCTTCTTTTTCAGCCTTTTCTTTTTCTTGCTCACCGCGTTTCGCTGCACGCTCGGCAGCCGCCTTGGTGGTGTCTTTGATCTCCTGACTTTTTTTCTCTAACTCCTTCTTCTCTTTTTCTATTTTTTCTTTGCGCTCGCGCTTTTCTTTCTCGAGCGGGTTTTCCTGCGCAAAGGCGGCATTCATGGCGAAGAACACCAACATACTGAATAATACTATTTTCATAATTTTTGGGGTTAATGGTTAAAGTTAATAAGTAAGATGGCATCTTCTGCCATCTTACTTTAGTTATCTTATTGAGCCAGATGAATTTCTACTCGTCTGTTTTGGGTACGTCCGGCCGGAGTTGCATTTGAAGCAATCGGGCGGCTGGAACCAAATCCGGCTGCATTTAACCTGCTTTCGCTAATGCCCTTGCTGGCAATGTAGGCCTTTACCGCATCGGCACGTTTGCCCGAAAGCACTGTATTGTTCGTGGCATTTCCGGTGTTATCAGTATGTCCTTCTACGTTGAATCGTGAAGCCGGATATTGATTCATGATGGCTACAATTTCGTCCAGTTCTTTGTAAGAAATTGGTTTGATAGTGGCAGAGCCGGTTTCAAATTGAATCAACTTGGCAACCATATTCAATTTTGATTCAAGTTTCTTCTTTTCTTCTTCCTTAATTTCAGGGCAGCCTTTGTTTGCTACACTACCTGCCACATCCGGGCAACTGTCATCAGTGTCTGCTACACCATCGTTATCTCTGTCTGCCGGACAACCCGATGGCAAAGTACCTCTTACATTGGGGCATAGGTCTGTTGCATCTGCTACACCGTCACCATCTGAATCCGGGCAACCTGCCAAGGATTTCACACCGGCTACTGTGGGGCACGTATCATCTTTATCGAGCACTCCGTCATTATCGCTATCCGGGCAACCGCCATTGGCAGGTTTACCGGCTTGCTGTGGACAATTGTCTTGCGCATTGGCCACACCATCACCATCTGCATCAGGGCAACCTTTGGTAGCAATAGTACCTGCTTCTGTAGGGCATGCATCATCCTTGTCAACGATGCCGTCATTATCAGCATCCGGGCAACCTTGTGTAGTTGTGCTGCCTTTCACCGTTGGGCAAGCATCTTGCAAATCCGGAACACCATCTTTATCAGAATCTTTCGGACTGCTTTTAAGAGCAAAAGCAATGCCTACTGAGTTATGCCAGTAGTTTTTGAAGCTTAATACTACGTCATAATTGGTTTGAGCTGTTAACGCTACACGGTCGCTGATCCAATAGTTTAATCCAAGTCCGGCATTGTACCCGCCATATACATTCTTCTCAAAACCATTGACACTGGCAGCTGCAGAAATAAATGGCTGAAGCTTTGTTTCGGTAAGTACATATTGTATGGACAGGTAGTCAAAGTCCCAATAGAAATTTTTATCGGCAGCAATTGTTTTGGCATAACCAAAACCGACTGTTGGAGTATACGTCAAACGGTTGGAAATGGGCACACCAACTGAAACACGTGCTATACCGATCTGCCAATTCTCAGCAGGGAAATAACTACCGGTGGTGAAGTTGGTAAAGTGGCTGGAAACACCAATGGTAACAGGGCGCTGGGCCATGGCTGCGATGCCGCAAACCGAAAGTGCAATTACAAGGATGAATTGATTGATTTTCTTCATAAACATGGGAATTATTTTTTTAGCAAATCACGAATTTCTGTAAGCAGAGCGATATCGGCAGGAGGTGCAGCCGGAGCGTCTGCTTTCGGAGCTTCTTTCTTTTTAGAAGCATTCATTCCTTTGATGATCAAAAAAAGCACGAATGCAATGATCACAAAGTTAATCACCGATGAAAGGAAACTTCCATAACGCACCGCACCAAAAATGGTGAGGTCTTTTAACTCCGTTAAGTTGGCTGCATCGAGTGCAGGTTTTAACAATAAAGGAGTAATCACATCATCAATCAGTGAGCTGACAATTTTACCAAATGCCCCACCGATAATTACGCCAATTGCTAGGTCAACTACGTTGCCCTTCATTGCAAAGTCTTTAAATTCTTTCAGCATATCATTTTTTGTTAGTGTTTAAAGTTGGCGCAAACGTATCATCAAAGACACTGCCAGTAGGCTGTTTTCGATTAAGATCAGTAAAACCTCGATCAACGACAATTTGTGCACGGACAGTTTAGGGATGAAAAACCCATTCCGTAGTAAATACTGTCTAAAACAATTTCAGCTTAAATAAATCTAAAGGTGACCAATCTAATTAGAATAAGGAGAAGAACACCTTGCTTCATGTGTAGTGGCGGACATTTATCATTAGATGTCATCAATACAAGGAAGTAAGAATTCGAAGCCTGTGGTACCTGACTTGATCATTGATATGATACCTATTGTTAACCATCTCATCAATAATACACCCAAATAAAAGGGAAAACGATGCTCTGCATATTCATTTAAAACCTAAAATCAAACTTCCGCAATCGTTTTTCCGGACATTCCGTGGGAATAAATTACATGCGGCAACCAAGGCACGGCCGAAGCCGTATCTTTGCATCGTAATCTAATATACTATTATGAATCCAGTTCAATTGTTGGGTCTTTCTGCAGGTGCCTTTACGACCATCGCGTTTCTTCCGCAGGTTGTTAAAACATGGAAGAGTCGCTCGGCAAAAGATTTATCGCTCGGCATGTTTCTGTTTTTTTGTGCCGGTGTAGCCATGTGGCTGGCCTATGGCATTTTGGTGAACGACATTCCCGTGATTGCAGCCAACCTGCTGACGTTGTTGTTGGCCTCTACCCTACTATTCTTTAAACTGACGTTTAAGGATTAACTGTTAATTATTAAGTCTCAATGCTTAATTGTTAAACTCATATAATTAACAGTTAACAACTCAATGGTACTTACTTGCCGGCTGGGGCGGAAGGTCGCACCTCAATCTTGCTCGGCAGTGTGCGTGGATTCATGTTTAACAAATCCAACACGAGTTGTCCTACATCTTCGGGTTGAATCTTCCAGCCATCGCTTTCGTTGGGTACATGTCCTCCAAAATACGTTGCCACCGAACCCGGCATGATGGTGCTTACTTTAATACCGTGTGCACGTAAGTCGAGCATGATGGCTTGCGTAAATCCTACCAATCCGAACTTGCTTGCATTGTATGCGCTGCCACCGGAAAAGAAATTTGTTCCCGCTAAGCTGGCGATGGTAATAATGTATCCTTTGGTTTTCTTGAGTGCTTCTACACTGGCTTTGACACTGTAGAACACTCCGGTTAAGTTGGTGTCCATCGTTTCATGCCATTGTTCTTCGGTGATCGTTTCGATCGAACCGAAATGTCCGATACCTGCGTTGGCTACCATCACATCTAATTGTCCCCATTGATGCAACACTTGCGCCACGGCTGCCTGCTGTTGCGACAGGTTTCGCACATCGGCCACGATGCCCAGCGCACTGTCTTTGCGAATGGTATTCAATTGCGCAGCTGCTTCGTCTACTTGCTTTTGATTGCGTCCGGTAATAGCGGCATTCCAACCTGCGCGAATCATCACTTCGGCAATGCCGTAACCAATTCCTTTACTTCCTCCGGTGATCAATAGTGTTTTCATCATTTATAAATAGCGTGTGTCTAATTATTTTTAGCTTTCAAGGCAAGATAGCCTGCGCAAGGCATACTAGAA
>DGYK01000030.1:43142-43746 GCA_002398365.1 Flammeovirgaceae bacterium UBA5008 | reverse complement strand
TTGACGCATGTACTCGATCCTGAACCCAAACTAATTTTTAAAAGTTGTCTGGGGAGAGACATGCCAACGGGTTGGCTTTGATTCGAAATTAAGTGAATATTATGAATTCACAATTGAACGACAGTTTTTTTCTTAGCCTTAATGGGAGACAATGGTTATTCCATTGCGCAAGCTACTTCTGTGCAAGCGAATTATAAAGATTTCTGGCATCGCGGTTTACATCGCGGTGCAACTTTCGCTCCGGGCCACTCATGTGTTCAAATTCTTCGAAGAGCCCTTCCAGCAAAACTTTCGCTTCCGGCTTTCGCGAAGTTGCTGACAGGAAAGCTCCATACGCAACTCGATGTTTGAAGTTGGAGAATGGTTTGTTCATGTCCTGAAAGATTTTCTCAGCGACCTCCGGTTTGCCCTGATGGTGTAGCGCCCACGCATAGGAAATCCGTGCCTCTGCGTTCTTAAAAGTTTTTTCGCTTTCCAATTTTTCGCCCAGAGCGATCGCTTGCTCATAGCTCTTTGCCATGAAGTAAGCTTCCAGCAATTTCATCCGCACTCCGGGGTCATCTTCCATAAAACCGGTCAATGTGCTTTCGTAAAGACGGGCGGC
>DGYK01000030.1:36559-42936 GCA_002398365.1 Flammeovirgaceae bacterium UBA5008 | reverse complement strand
GTGCTTTCGTAAAGACGGGCGGCATCGGCATAGCGGCCAATCTCCATATAGGCAGCTGCCAGATTGAGTTTGTTTTTGGTGTTATCGCTGAAGCGGAGTGCTTTCTCGAGTTGTTCTGTTTTGTGGTTGGTATTAACCACTTCTTTAATCGTCTCTGTAATTGAGCTGATGTTTTTCCGATTGTAGTACTGATCAAAGAGATACAACAAGCTGCCCAGCCCGGGAAAGAAAATGATAAACCAATACCAGCGCTGTTCAGCATTATTGCGATACGCCAGATAGAGCGTTACCGCTTGCAAAATTAATAGAGGGGTGTAAAACCTAAGCATTGGCGAAGATAATCCCAAAATTCAAATTGTTGATTACAATTCTACTTGAAGGGTGACAAATTAAATCTGAAAAGAAAGTATAACCTTCAATGTTAGGCAATCGGTTATTTTACCAGATGATAATTGCTTACTTAGAAATGAGTTCAATTATATTCCATTAGTCTTAAATTAGTACGCTATTACAAGCTTGTTCTTATTCTGCATTATTTCTCACCGCCCAATCACTATCACCATTTCTTTTCCTTGCTCATCTTTAAATTGAATGGTTGCAGTCCGGTCTACAAAAGGTTTTAACGTTGGGTAGCCATCCAACACAAGCGCGAGTAATGTGCCCAGTGTTTTGATCTGATGCGGAAAACGCCAGAAATCTTCGATGCTGTCAAATGCTGCAGGGATAACTTTGTTGTGTACCAACGTAGACCGTGGATCATTGCCGGAGGCCAAGAGTGAAAAGCCATCAGCCAGCTTTGTTGCAGCCAAATAGGTATTCTTGTTTATGTTAATAGTCGAGCCGAATGAGTAGGGTTTAAATACGCCTTCTTTATAATTCAATTCCGCCTCAGCCAGATCTTTATCGGTGTTACGCAGGGCACGATATGCTTCATCTGCATAGAGCTGCGTAGTAGGATGCGGATCGTCTAGTTCGGAGAGATACGACTTCCACAGGGCACTGTACACTTGCGTCCGCAGCGCGATGTCTTTTCTTGTTTTGTAGTCACCCCACCGTGGCATGGATTTGCCTAGGGCCACCGCAATGAAATCTTGTCGCTTGCTGCTTTTTGCCAATCCAGGTAAAATCATTTCAAAGGCTTCCGCTTTCACTTTGATCTCGCAGGAGAGTTTTATGTTTCTCCGGGTTTTTAATTCGTCTGCCAGGCGTTGTGCTTCGCTCTCTATTTTTTCCACAGGAATAATTCCCCAAATGGCAGCCAGATCGGTGAAGTGCGCACACTCATTGAAATTGAGTTTGTTCTCTTTCCATTCGTAACCCACGTAAAATCCGTAGTCAAATTCGTTGGCAAACGGAATTTTGTTTTGTGAGAAAGCACTCATTTGTGCATTCAAATCTATTTTCCAATTCACACCGTCTCCGAATGCCTCTTCGCCATAATACCGGTTTCCCTGATAGCTGATTTTCTTAAAACCGGATTGATCTTCCTGTTCTTCTGTTTTGATGGAAATCTTTTTGGAGCTGCCGGCTGTCCATTTGCCAATACCAAGTGAAAAACCGGTGGAATGAATCACTTCTTTTACATCGGTTTTGATAAATTTTACATTCGATAAGATTCCTTCATTGTTTTGGTGCGATTGAATGAGCGCATCGGCATTCATCTTTAGAATGGGAAGGTGAAAGCGATCGATGCCAGCATCATTGGTTTCGGCTTCCAATAAAGTAGCGCGTGTGCTGATGCGGTTGTAGTCGTAGGTAAATGCAACGGAAACTTTAATGCTTGCCCATTCTTCAATCTTTTCGCCAATTTTCTTCTTCAGGTTTTCATATTCTTCTTTAAGCTTTTTGACCAGATCAAAATTTTCTTCCAGCCACCCTAATTTTTCTCCAATCGCTTGCAGTGCTTCTTTCTCTTTTTTTGAGAGGGCCTCTTCCGCTTTTTCTACCAACGATTCAATTTCATTTTCTGCCATGCCAAAATATCCTTCAATCAGATGTCCTATGGCTTTGGCAATATCTGCTTTGTCTTCAAATTCGGCACCTACTTTGGCTCCTACCGAACCTACCTGATTGGTGCAAACACTTTTCGAAATGTAAATACCGTATTGGCCTTTTTGCTTGCATATAATTTTGGCCGTGAAATCATCGGTAATGGTAATCTTATAGGAAGCAAATGCTTCGGCTCCTACTTTTATTTTGAATAACTGATTTTGGTTGATCAACTCACCCAGCGCAGAAAGACTGCCTGAAAATGTATCCGACCATTTTAGTTTGACGGACGCCTGTAAACTTCCTTTGAGGGTGAATGTAACCGCTTCATCGGCTTCCAGTGACTTGATCTGATCGCGATCAAAAATAGATTTGAAGTTTGTAACATCATGAGCAATGGCATCTTTTACTGTTTCGTTGAGGCCATGCTTGCTATAGCTTGTGGAGATAACAGAGCCTTTTCCACCAAAGTTGAACCCGAGCTGTTCTACTTCTATTCCGGATTCTGTTTTGATTCCTGCCAACGCAGCATATTTCAGCCAGGCACTGCCGGGAGTAAAAGCGATGAGGGAGTTGGGACCTAGCACATCGTCCGGATTCTTAGGGTCAAAGTCATTGGCGTCATTGAACAGAAAGAGTTCGGGCTTGGCTTCTACGCCAAAGGCAAATTGCACTTTGTCATCACCGGCAGGAACATCGATTAACTTTTGTTCAAACTCGTAATCACCTAATTTGGTGGGAAGCGTTTTGTCGCCCAGATGTTTTAATAAGTTTTTTGGATCCATGTGAAATATTATTATCTTCTAATCCGCACTTTTTTAGATTTTCGGTGGTAAGCTTGTATCCGATTCAAGAACTGATTCTTTTACCTCTGTAATAATCTAAACTTCAATTCGTTGTTGTTATACTATCACAGCTGCAGGCAATACATTCTCATCTGTCAGTCCCGCAGTTTCAGTAAAGCGATTAGAAAATACTTTTTGCATTACTGGAGTCAACAACTGCCTGCGTTGCTCTTTCCAATCTTCGGCTTTATTCTTGTACATATAGTCAAGCAGACCCGGATAACCCCAGTCGGCATTTTTACCCCAATGCCACGAGAAAGGAATACCACTCGTCATGAACTCATGGACAAGAGCAGTCTCCACTTCCTGCATGGTTCTCATGTTAGCGTTTCCTTTCCATTGCAAGCCGTCCATTTCAATCACACACGAAATAGGAAACTGTGTAAACGCCAGCGTAGCACGTGAGGCTTTCACAAACCGGATGCCGATAGCGCCTGGCACGGGCCCCAACTGTTTGAGGATGGATGTAAAAAGATTGAATGCTTGCACGGTGTCTTCCTGCCTTACGGCAAATGCCCACGCAAACACTTTACCTTGCGCAGCACCATCGCCAAATAGCTGACTGATCGTGCCGGTCGTGTCCTTGTCTAGTTCGGGAAAAATGTTTCCCTTCATGGCGTTGATAATCGTTGGAATTACGCCTTTGTGTTTGGCTGCAATGCTGGCGATGAGCCTGGGCAACTCGTTGAAGAGAAATTTTTCGGCTTCCGGTCGCGGATCAGGGTAGTTGGGTTGGTAAGGATGCTTATAAATGATTTCCGTTACAAAGTCTTCCTGATCGTTGTAGGGATTGACATAGAGTTTATAATGATAGGGCCTTTTTCCATCTCCATTATTTTCCAACTCATTAGGTATTTTAAAATTAGAGTGAGCGAAGTTGAAAGTAGTTGCCAGTTCCAACGCATCACCTCTCTTTATCTTTCGCACATATCTTTTCAGCAAGTAGATGTCTTCCGCTTCCAGCACCAAACCCATCACAAATCCAAATGAACCAAGCCCCACTAGCGCTGCGTTGAACATTGCATCGCTGCGGATTACACGGCTGTTGATGGAAGTTGCAAAAGAATCACTTAGTGCAGGCTCACTTTGCCGCTCTAAATAAACTTGGTCTGTTGGATTGGGTCCCGTGATGAGGTGGATGCCCACGATGCAATCTTGTATTGAACCCACATCAATCGCAGAGCCGTGCACTCCGGTAGAAACGGCTCCGACCAGCGTTTGCCCGCTATTAGTGCCGCTGGCTTTGATGGCTTTGCCGTAGTTGGTGAGATGCTTAGAAACTTCTTTTAGTGTAGTGCCAGTTTGAAAAAGAAAGAGATTGTCGCTTTGAAAATTGGTGGAAGGATGCAATTGGTTTGATGGAATGGGCAAATGAATATTCATGGCGGCATTGTTGTGCATGCGTTCATGATGGTGTGCAATGCTGGACAACGACCATCCTGAGCCCATGGCACGAAAGCCTACTTGCTGCTGCACGCATACATTTAAGAGGCGCTGGATTTCAATACTTGCATCATTGTATCGCTGAATTTTGTTAGGCATATTTCTTGCCAACCTAGTTTCATACATAATCTGACTGGGAAAGGGCCCGTTTTGATGGAGCGTATCCCATGATTGGATGTAATTTGTTGTCGTAGTGGCCATGGTGTTAATTGGTTTCCTTTTGGCAGATGTAGATGACTCTTACTTTCCGGATACGTCCGAAGGTGATGCCACTCAAGAAGACGTGACCTAAAGTGGTTTTATATTCGATGGAATAGAATCCATTGGGACATGCAGCGGAGTCTAGCACGTATTGTGAACGAGTGGTTTCGGTAAAGCTCAACTTTTGGGTGACTTTAAGCGTGGTTGCTTTTTTGTCGCGGTAAAAACCATCGCCTTGCATCGTAGCTGATTTTTCCGGGATACAATCTTTGCAGGTAATGCGGACAGAGTAACAGGACTGAAGTAAGATAAGTGAGAGGATGATAAATAATTTTTTCATAGACACTTTTGGTTTGAGTGGTATCGGATGACTTTTTATCTGCCTATTTTTGATAAGATAGCTTCTATAATTTGCTGTTGTGCGCGCTGCCGGGGGTAAGCGTATTCTACTTCTTTGGTGACTGTTTTTCCATCTACCACTATGATTCTTTCTGATGACTTAACATCTGGTTCAGTAGTCTTACTATCTACAACTGTGCTCTTGGGAACATTTTCCGACCAGTCAGCAAGTCCTTTTGACATCTCCCATGCTACTTGAAGGCTTCGGGTCACCTCATATTGATCGACTAATGAGGCAATTTTTTTAGTGGAAGAAACATAATTCTGTACTAGCATCCAGCCGATGCCTAATCCAAAAATGGACAAGGCAATAAAGCCATAGATACTATAATCATACATTGAAGAACCTCCGATATAGGCGAGCTTATTGTTGCAACAGAGATATTCTTGAGCAGGTGGCATTTCAGATTTCTTGGACACAAAACTCACTGCTACTATTGCACCAAAAGAGATAAGAATGATGAGTGTGGCCCAGCGAATGCTGCGTGATGCAATAGAAGTAGATTCTTTGATTTGTTCGTTTAGTAATTCATTACGAAAGAGCTCCGTGAGTTTTGATTCGTTGTCGGTAGGATTAAAATCTATTGGAAATTTGATTGGATTTGTCTGTATTTTTTCTGTGGGCTGGTTTGTATTTTCCATAATCCTACTGCTTTAAAAAATGGAGGATGATGTCTTGATAAAATTCTTCACAGTCCCAGTAGTGACTATGGGTAAACCCAAATCTTCCGGATTTAAACTGACAATCGATATTGGTAAGTCCACGGTAATAATCCAATCCTCCACTTACATAATCGTGTCCGTCATAATAATTTCTCCATTGAATATCCTCCAAATGTCGTTTTAATCCGCTATTGGCTTTGATATAATTATGATTGGAACTCGGGTTGTTATTGAAATTGATGTCGCGCTGTTTAAATCCGTTGAAATGGTCGAGGAACTGTTGCCGGATATATTGATCGTCTGGCACATTTTCGCGCAAGAAGAAAATGATCTTGTCCAACGGGCACCCAAATGTTATAAAGCCTTTTAGGTGGTTTGAAATATGAGCCTTTGTTTTATCGTTGATCCCATCTTTATCGTATCCTTTTATTTGATTCTGATTGACCAGAAGATTGATTCGATTGATTGCATCGTAGGCTACTTGACTACCTAATGAATGTCCAGCCACTAATACACTGGGGTAGAAAGGTTGATCAACTTTGTTGCGTTCGATCAGAAATCGTAGAGAGTGAACTGCTCCTTCTTGTATCTTTTTCTTAACTGTATAGAATTTAGATTTAGGGTCAGAGACATTGTAAACCACCACATCGCCAATTACATTGGTTAAACCTTGGATCGCATTGTCGGCATAGCTTTGTAATAAAGATTCTGCGAAACCTCCTAGAAATGGAATTCTAGATATTAGCCAAATAAATCCTCGGATGATGGCATCCAGCGCTAAAATTATCTTGGAAGCAACAGAGATAAAGAAATTGTAGGTGCCGGCATTAAAGGCCC
>DGYK01000030.1:33931-36386 GCA_002398365.1 Flammeovirgaceae bacterium UBA5008 | reverse complement strand
CCCTGTTTTGGAATCGAAGAAAGGGCTTTTGTCTTTGTATTGATATCCAAGCTGTGCATTTCGTTTGTAAAAACTTTTTGCTCCACTTACAACACCCTGTATCCATGAGTTGATGTCGCGCCAAGTAGCTTTATCTTCAGAGTAGTTCGCCCAATAGTATTCATAAATATCGATGGTGTGTTCGCTGCCTTTTTTGGATATTCTTAAAATATTATCGAACCAAACACCTCCACGATTATCAGATTTATCAATTAGCTGATGGCTTATACTAATCTCGTCTTGAAAATTCTTTTTATATGTTTTAATTATGCCCCTTCCGAATTGATCAAGGGTTTCTAATGGTAATTGATTGCCGATGCCGTGGATTACTAATATGGCTGTATCGTTTTCTACCCACCGGATATCATCGGTCAGACTTTTTTTGCGGAGTGGCTCTTCTGCATTGGCTTCAAATTGGTGAATCATAGTTCCTTATTTAGTTTTCTTTTTTTCTCTATCCAACATTAAACCAAATCCGCCCACAAATGATATTGTTGTCATCAGCCTTCCGCCTGTTAAGCCGGGTACCTCAGCATCCGACCCAAGCCAAGAATATCCGAATTCAGCTCGTAGATTTAACAGCCTTACTTCTAAGGCTACTTCAGGTCCAATAAAATTTTTTATATTGGTACCAAGCACTTGAGTTCGCACTAGGTCATTGGCTTGCTGTCCGATGTCTCCCTTAATCGAGTTATGTGCGAGATAAAGTCCGAGGTTTATTGAATATTCATCTAGTAAATATTTCGGAAGAAATTCTTGGAATAAACCGATCCTGAAATAGTTATTCGTACCTAATACTATTTTGGAACTTCCATTGTTTTCAACTTGCCAATTTCGATTGGAACCAATGTACTTGACTTTAATTCCATCAATCAGAATTTTTCCAACGAGTGATTTTTTAAAGTTTAGCCGTAATCCAATTTTAACTGCTTGCCCTGAATTAAGAGGCGTCAATATGGATGAGCCAAATGAACTTGCGTTTGTAACAATCCCGTTATCGTACTTAGCTCTTATTGTATCTACGGTAGCTGCTACGTTAATTGAAACATCGAGTTCTAATTTATCAAAAAGAAACTTCGTATTTGTGGTGTCAAACCAATGCGTGTAATTAACCCCTAAGCCTGTGCTTGCGGGGAGTTTTTCACCGCTATCCAACGATTTTTGGATGTTGCCGGTACCAAAGAAATTTAGTTTGGGTACTTTCGTAGTATCTTGCTTTTGCCCCGGACTTTCCAGCACCATCATGCTCAAGCAAGCAATAGTTAAAATCTGGTATGGAATTTTGCTCATATTTTTAAAAAATATACCTACTCTTCATCGGATTTTCGGTTGCTCCGTTTTGATTTTATTGTCTGCTTGTTATTTACCCTCGCCACCATCTGCCGGAGGGGTAGTACTCTCTCCAAACTTTTGAAACACTTTACTACCGAAGGCTAATCCAAGAATGTAGACCCAAGTGTTATCAATTTCAAAATCTTTAAAGCTGCCGGCATTCCATCCGATTTTTAAGTGAATGATGGAGAACACCATCACCACCGCAAACACCACTACGCGCATGGTGCTTACACCACCGTTGGCTTCCTGTAACAGGGTGGGGAAAATAAATGTCATGCCCACCAGAATTAGGAAGAACGAGGCCGCAGGCATGGCACCTTCATCAAGACCCGAGTAGTCAGTAAAACTAAGGATTCCTGAAACAACAAAGCCGATGGCGCCAATGGCAATCAACACCCGGCCAAAATTTTCGAGTAAATTTTTCATAACGGTTTAGCGTTTAGTAGTGAGTTTTATTTTTTTTACTTTTTCAAGCTTAATGACAGGATGTAACTCGGCATTGTTAGGTGCCTTGCCAGTTTGTCCGTGCGGTTTATCTCTAAAAAATACTCCGGTGATATTGAAGAGGTATTGATCGTAGGTGTCTTGATAACGTATGAATGTTTTTTGCGCTTTGCTTATCTCTTTGCCGAAAATGGACTTTGCATTGTCTTTGCAACTCATATCCGGAATTTCGGCAATGATGGTATGCGCATGCCCGTCTTCGATCACGAGGTGGATGTCATTGTCATTTTCCAGAATGGCGTGTGTGATGAGTACATTCTTTAACGTATAGATTACTTTTTCTTCTTCTCCCCGCACATTTCCTTTCGGAATAGCATCGGTATTGATTTGAATCAGTTCCTCCAACGTGATGACGGTTGGCTTGCGAATGATTTCCTCAGCGGCTTCATCGCTGGCAATTTTAATGATCCATCGTTCATTTCCGCTGCATTTCGAGTCGTTGTCACGATCAACCACTCCCGCCCCGGCACCTCCGAAGATTAATACATAGAGCAACCCCCCGATGTAGAAATTCTTTGCTTTAGGTATGGCCATAGTTGGTGTTTTACGTTGCTTACTCTTCTTCGGATTTTCGGCT
>DGYK01000030.1:27496-33750 GCA_002398365.1 Flammeovirgaceae bacterium UBA5008 | reverse complement strand
ACTCTTCTTCGGATTTTCGGCTTACTCCGGTTAGGTTTTGAAATTCAAATTCTTTTATCCGTGTGTTTTATTTAATCGCTTGTTTAGGTAAACTGGAATAGTTCGAAATCAGGCTAACTACTTTCGGCAGAATCAGTCCCAGCGGTGCGAGCAGTGCGCTCACACGTCCCATAAATCCTTCAATGGTGAAGGACAGAAACACAAAGGCCACACTGATCACGATGATGAGAATGAGTTTCAAGTTGCCCCAATTTCCCTGACTGTTTTCTTTTTCTTCCCACTTGCTGATTTCTTCCGCTGTCAAGCTGTGTAACACATGGTGCGCGAAACTTCGGTTGACGATTTCAATAGCAGGGTTGGTACGGATCAATCGCTTGTGCGCCAGTGAGCCAATCACCGTTTCATTGGCGAAATTGGTAACGCCATCGGTTGAAAGATCAAAGAGAAAATATTTTTCTTCCTGTGAACAGAGCGCTAATGCTTTTGCATAATGCGCATGCGCCAGCACTTCCAGTTGCAAAAGATATTTTTCTTGTACCGCCACTTTTTCCTTTCGGGATAAGCCGGGTTTGTCATACTCTGTTGCTGCCTGTTTTATCCAATTGTCTTTAATCTCCTCATCTAAGTGATGCAACGGGTGCTGTTCGTCTGCATCGCCTTCAAATTCCTGTTTAGCAAAATTGATATTCTTCCTTTTAGCAGGGAGTGATTCCCATAGTCGAATGACAGGCGAATAGAATAGTTTGTGTGGCAAGATGCCTAGCGATTGCCAGATCAGTACGCCTGTAAGGATTGCCAGAAAAGTAACTGCAACGGCAAGCCAATTGTGTTTGACAGCAATTTTGTGAACAGGTATGACCACCTGAAGTGCAGGTGTTTCTGTACGGATTTTGGCAGTGATATAACTAGACGTATGATTAATCTGGTAGCGAGCGGCATTCAGTACACGATCGAAGCTATAGGAGTCGAGTGATTCGGCTCTTGATTTAAATTCCTGCAAATAAGTATAGAGAGCAATGTCAGAAGAATCTTGTTTTTTCGTCTCTTCCTTAGCAAAGGATGCAGGCACGCTGGAGTTAGTAAAATTGTCGATGACATGATCACGCAGGCGATAGGCCTCTAGCTTCTTTAAATCATGCAGTGCGGAACTATAGTGATAGGATAGCGAAGCGTAATAATAATGATCAGTCAGAAATGTCCACGAAGGTCCCACTGCCATCACCAGCAAAGATGAAGCGAGAAATGTCCGAAAGCCAAGATAGGGTTTCCACTTTTTGAAGAGTGACCATTCCCACTTTTGGAATAACCGCGCGGACACAGCAATACCCAGTAGAAAGAGGATGGTAAAAATTACCAAACGAATGCTTTGAAGTATCCATCCGGCCGCCAGCACGCAGCCCAATACGGTAAAGAAGAGCATCACCAGCCACCACATCGTGCGAGAGGAAAAAATGTTTTTCTTATTGATTTCGTTTAGGCAACCGTATCCAATAATGTAAAAGGCAAGAATGGAGAGAAAGATAAAGAAGATGGATGCGATGAGGGAGTTGAATAAGAAGGACCAAATGGTTTGACACGTGAACAAATACAAATTAAAAAATGTGAGGGCCATCCACTTGCGAATGGAAGAAGAATTGGGATTGAGCCAATGGTAAAAGAACGGCTGTGTTTTAATCAGACCAATATGATAGCGATCTTGCGCGAGTGCAAATTGAATGAGCCAAAGTAAAAGAGCTACGATCAAGATGGTAATAATGCATAGCCCAAAGACTTCGGCTGCCAAATTTCGCAACGCTTGTTTTTCGTAATAAACAATCAGATACCAATCTTTAATAAGAGGAGTGCCGTACCCCTGACAATCGTTGATGAGATAGGAAAAATCAATGTCTCCGGTGATTCCGTTTTGTACCATGGCTTTCAACTGCGGATTGTCATCGCATTCGCTGATGAAGTTTTCAAATTGAAGCTCGGTCCAGTCAGAATGGAATTTTACATCCCCTGTTTTATCAACAACAGCAAACTGATAGGGTGCAGGTATGACGGATTGGATGATGGCTGGAATTCTTGCAGTAACGACACGAACCGTATCGCCTTTCCAATCAATACTTAAGGCGGCCTCGCTGCTGCCACTTGAAAATGAATTTATGGAAACAAGGCTATAATCAATCGAATCATGTCGGACCTGTGCAGAACGGATGTTTTGAAAGTAATTTCTCGAACTTAGGTTATACGGACAGGTTTTGAAAATGGAGTCTAAGCGATTGTTTCCAACAATGACTTGCAGCGTGTTACCCTTAGTGTCCAACGAAAACAATTCATTGTAATAATCGACCTCAGTATGCTTTGTCCGAATGCTATCTACGGATTTTTGAAAAAGTGTGGGATCACTGACTAAATTTTTAAGCGATGAAATTTGATGATGGGTGTTTCCTTTAATTTTGTTAGTGATTTGTAGAAGCTGATTATCTACTTCTTCCTTCTCAAAGCTCCAGAATACATAACTACCGGAAAGTATAATGGTAACGAGGCTGACGATTAGAATCATTGAAAATACAGACAGGCGTGCATCGCCCGCAGAAAGCCGTTCACTTTCATTAAGTGCGTAAAGCTTTATCAGCGGCATCAAAAAAATCAAAGCCAAAACAATCACGATACAGAAAATGATAAACCAGGCAGGCACATCGGTCGCCATTCTTTTAAACTTACTGCTATCGATTAGTCCAACGACAAATACATCTAAGTTGCGTTGCAGATGGATACGTTTGGCATACACGCGATACGTTTCGCCTGCAATTTTTCGGTTAAAAATTCCAACTCCAGCAGCTTTGATGGAGTCGTGTAGTGTGAACTTTGTCAGGCCAAGCACTGATTTGTCAACAATCACTCCATCTTTTACAAAACCACTTACTTGAGTGCTCGCGTGTTTTGGATCATCTTCGTAGATGGAAACTAAAAACAAATCATCAAAAAATGCTGATGATTTTAAGTTGGCGGTGAAGGTGTTGGCACTCATCCACAAATAGGGATGCTCTACCACTTTGTCTTTTAATTTTTTGGATTTTTCAGAGTAGGCTAAATACTCACCCGGTAATTCAAAGACAAAATGATAGTTGCCGGATGCCACTTGCCACAACGACAAATGAGGTGTTTCTTTTTGTGGACCACGTATCTGCGACTTAAATTTTGAATCGATCGGTGCGTACTTCAGATCGGCCGGAGCCATTGTTTTAAAGTTGGCTATTACCGTCCCGTTAGAAAACTGGTAGTAGGTTGTGTCGTTAGCTTCCAGAAGCTGAAGCGTTGTATTTGTTTTGCGCGTATCAAATAGCCATTTGGCAAAATAAGTTCGAGCGGAGCTATTGAGTGCATTTTCATAGCCTTTGTATTTTTCATAAATCGTCTGCGACTTGTTAGTGAGCAGTCGATCGACATGTTCATTGAGGTGCTGTTCGTTTTTAGGTAAGTAAACGAAATAGTAAAAACAGATTAAGCCAATCAACACCCCAGATATGACATAGACCGGAAGCTTTCCGACAAAGTGAGCGCGTATGTTATCCAATCGATTTTTTCCCATGGCCTGTGGTAATAAGGTGGGTATGTGTATTCACAGCTATGTTAATAAGGGCAATAAATTGTTTTTACAAGATTCAATCGTATTACCACCAAAGAAATTAGTGCCGGGGCACGACTTGGTGTTAGGGCTACCATCCGGCACACGTTTGCCGGTAGTTAAATCATACCAGTGATGATACACTACCGAGTTGGTAGATGGAGTCAATCCAAACTTTTTCAATAGCAAAGAGTTTGCTTTGATAATGGTTGTACGATGAGCGGCACGCATTGAGTCAGCACCTTTGTCAAAATTGCCTATATGCTCTATGCAAATACCAAATTGATTAGCCCCTTTAATACCGGCCGGAATGGTTTCAAACGATCGGCATACCGCGATTGTACCATCCGGAAACGTGGTGAGATTTTGAGCGATCTCGCTAAAGCCGCGCTCAATGTGTGATTTTTCCATGGAGAACAGCATCTTAAAGTGATCACCTGACTTATCGAACGTTGCATAGTTAGGCAACCAGGTATGATGGTTTTGTATCAGCGTAATCTTTCGTTTAAGCTGAAGGCCCTTCAGCCAATTATCAAATTCGTTCACCGAAAGGAGTAAAAATTTGCCTTGCTGCTTCATGGTCTGGTTTTGTTTGTGGTTATGAAGTAGGATGATTGACTTTCTTTAACCGCTCTTGCACATGAATCCGCTTGGCATCCAGGGCGACACTGAGGCGTGTAAAAAATTCTTTTCGATGCCGCGGTGTTGCTTTCATGGAAGAGCAAACTTCTACCACTGCAGTCTCTACAACACTTTTCCGATATTGTGGTAACACTTGAATTACGTTTTCTATAATCCAATTTCGTTCATAGGGTTCATGGCAAGCTACATACTCTCTGCCAAACGTGTTTTTGTGTTCCTCTTCCAGTTTCAACCATTCCATTGTATTCGTTAATCTTAAGTAGTTAAATCGTTATTCAATCACGCGTAGCGTCCAAAAGTCGTCTGCCAAATCTTCATCTAACAGATAGTTATAAGGCATGGTGAAATATCCTTGATTGCCCCACTTCGAGCCATAGCTGTTGCGAACTATAAATCGCTTGGAACTATCGCTATAGCCAACGGCCAACACGGCATGGCCGCCATCGTCTTTTTCGGTTTTTTTTGGCATGTTTAGTTTGCCGGTGCGTTTTACTTCTTTACTATTGAAAGAATCGAATACAGTAAAACCAAAAACGAATGGGTAACCTTCGGCCAGACAACTTTTCATTTGCGTAAGTGAGCGTGGCACCCGATGATACGACAATACCTGATGACGCAAAGCCCTGGCATAGCAAGCAGTAGTGGGTTTGCTGGCGAACAGAGCAAAATTGTATGGCCACATATCTTCTGGGCAAACACCTTGCTTATTCACACTTTTTATGCCATTGCGAATCATGGCACCACTATCACTTTTAATGTTGCCCTCCATGGCCCGCTCGTTGTAGTAGATGAACAACCGAGAAGGCATAAAAACATCTTTGCGATTTTGACGAAGTAATTCAAATTGATAGGCCGCACCGATGGCATGTGCGGTGCAACTATTCATATCGCCCTGATTATAAACGGGCGGACAGAGTTTGGTAAGGTTGATACTGGAAGGAAGTTTGCGTACAACTTTTCGTGGCGCATCATAGCGCTGATCGCGATGGTCAGGTAAATCGGGTACCCAACCACGAGGAGTGGTGTGTGACATCGTATATTCAGTTTGCCTTTGCGACTTCCGATAGCCGACCACCTACACAATGAAGTGTATCTCGACTATTTTTTTTTGCTTTTCGCTAATCGAGAAGCAAGCACCACATCCTCAAAATCTACCTTGGTTTGCTTAAGCGAGTTAAACAAGAAACGAACTTCCTCTTCATGAATATTTTCATCGGCTTCTGACAGGCGATACAAATGAACCAACGCGCACAACCGATCTTGATCGGTGGCATTATTCATCAGTTCCACTCCTTCACGAAACACTTGCAATTCGTTTTTACCGAGAATTGAGTAACAAAATTCTTCGAATAACTCGGATGAAATATTTTCTTCTCGTTTTATTTCTTCTAACACATTTTGTTCACGCTGGTGAATAATTCCATCTGCGGCCATTAGCACGTGAACAAAGTGGAGGAGTCCAAGTTGATAAGCGGTATTAGCTGGGGGGGCTACTGTACTCATTCGATTTGGAGGTTTTTCATTTCTTCAATTTCAGTCATGGTTAGCAGGTTCACATTCAGCATTTGATAGATGCGTGCGTGCTCTTCGCTTTCAGTACCATCGGCTAATAAGATAACAGGTGTTAATTTGTTAAGACCGAAGTTGCGTAGCGAGCGCACCATTTCGATACCGGTAACCACCGGCAAGTCTTTGCCGCATAAGATTAAATCAAATGCTTCAATACGCGCTGCCAACAGAGCATCCAGTCCGTTGTTATAGATTTCTACATGCCACTTCGCCAACTGCTGTGTGATGCTGTCGAGAACTGCCTCTTGCCGGTGAACTACCAATACCTTCATCTGTACGTGATTAAAAAACCCTAAACCGTACCGAAGATGCAGCGTATTAAAAAAAGAAATTTTGATCTTTGGAGCTCCGAAAAAATGGAAACTCAAAAAAATGCGAATTTGAAGCGTTTAAGGGGTTTTGAAAAAAATCTTGTAGCGAAAAAACGACAAGT
>DGYK01000030.1:25282-27292 GCA_002398365.1 Flammeovirgaceae bacterium UBA5008 | reverse complement strand
GCGAAAAAACGACAAGTTTGTAGTGAAAAAACGACAAGCGGGTTTTACAAAATCAACCCGGTTTCGAGGGCAAAGCGCAATAATCCGATCGTATTTTTAATTCCCAGCTTGGCCATAATCCGGGTCTTATAGGTTTGAACAGAGCTGGGCGCAACACCTAACTTAAGGGCCATATCTTTCACACTCATTTCCTGACAAATCATCCGTAACACTTCTTGCTCACGATCTGTGAGATCGGCTAATTTTACAAAAGCCGGTTTCTCCATTTTCTTGCCATTTTGATGAATGCCTTTACGCAGCACAGTGTTCAGTAACTCGTTATGATAAAAATCATTGTCCACCACATGTTGAATGGCCAACTCCAATTCTTCTGGACCAGTATTTTTTAAGAGAAAGGAATGCACTCCCATTTCCATTAGATAGAGCATATATTTTTCACTATCGTGCATGGTGAGAATAATGATTTTAATGTCCGGATATTTCTTTAATACGGCTTCGGCACAATCTACACCATTCATCACGGGCATCTCTAAATCAAGTAACAGTACCTGAGGTTTTGGCTCTTGTTGTTTTAATAACTGTAGACACGCTTGTCCGTTTTCAGCTTCGGTTACTTCATTGATTCGCTTAAAGGTTTTTAACAAGCGCATCATGGCCTTGCGGAAAAGTTGATGATCATCAATTACACAAACATCAATTTTGGACATGGCTGATCGGGAAGTTTACAGTGATGACGGTACCTGATGGTAAATTTTTTTCAAAGGTAAGCTGGGCGTTCAATAAATCAGCGCGACTTTTCAAACTAAGTAAGCCAAGGCCGCTGCCAATGGGTGAGTAGTTGACACTCGTGGGCAACTCAAAACCTACTCCATTATCTTTTACCTGTAATACAAGTGAATCGGTTTGCCATAGAAGTGCTACATCAATGGAGGAAGCCTTGGCATGTTTCAATGCATTGTTTACCGTTTCTTGTGTCATGCGGTAAAGCAAGACCTCATTGCGTTTGCTAAGTGCTACAGGTGTTCCTTTTAATTCGAAATGAACAGGTAAACCTCTTTTATGCAAGCGCATGCAAAGTTCATCGATTGTTTCGGTGAGACCAAAACGCTCGAGACTGGAAGGCATCAAATCCCAGGAGATTCTTCGCACCGATTCGGTAATTTCAGAAACCATTTGCTGTACTTCCTGTCGATCTTCTTCTGGGGCCTGATGGATAACGGCCAGGGTGGTGGTGCGCAAGGCTTGCAACATCAGCCCAACATCATCATGTAAGTCTTTGGAAACGCGGGCGCGTTCACGTTCCTGCGATTCCAATTGGGCTTCGAGCAACTTGCGTTGATAGTCTGCTTCCATCGCCTGCCTGCGAAGTTGCTCGTTCAACATCCGCTTTTGGTACAAAGAGACAAATAAGATAATGGCCCCGGCCATAAACAGCATGGCCACTGTGCCAACGGCAAAAATCAGATAGGCTTGGGTTTCCGTAGGTCCTGCCATAAGGCAACTGCAAAGAGTAAGTTTTTAACAATATTCAAAAAATTGTGGAAACTCCAATAGGTTGTCTGATTATCGTTGAAAACGGTAATCACATAGTTTCGCATAGCAAATAGAAAAAGGCCGCCTGCGAAGTAGGTGAGTACACCGGTATTCACCCAAAACATGGGCAGCCTTTGAATTTGATCTGTCGGTAAATCACGCATCAAGAAATAGAAGTACCTAACCGAAAAAAAAATAAAAATTAAAGATGTTAGCGTAATGCTATAGGAATTGAGTTGTTTATGAGAGTAAACAGATAGTTCGGCTATAAAAAAAAGTATATATACTAAGCCCAACGCGATATAAACTATTTTGTTTTTTCCATTTTGACCTGCCACAAAATAGATGAATAAGAGCATAATGAATTCAACCAACCGGTAAAGATTATTTACTTCATTAGCATATTGATTGATCTGCCAAGATGCGATATCAAAGCAAAAGCAAAGAAAGCAGAATATGCAAATTGCCTGTAGCGGC
>DGYK01000030.1:2558-25145 GCA_002398365.1 Flammeovirgaceae bacterium UBA5008 | reverse complement strand
CGGCAGGATTCTTTTCTTATAAAGCTTTACTCCAATGAGAAATGGAATGAGTGCTGACAAAGTTGAACCATGCGCAAAAATCCAAAATAGTCTATAATCCGTTGTCATAAACAAGCTACTTAGGTGGACAATTTGGCGGGCACGGATATGATCCGTCCGCGGCAGTATTACCACCACCATCACCCATCAATCCTTTTTTACGATTTGTTTTCGTGCTGGGCCATAGGTTATTTCCTTTCTCATCCGCACCTACTAAAATCAATTGCTTTTGTCCTTCGTCATCAAGGGCATAATAAATACGGATACCCACACAGTCGGGTTGACGAAGTATTTTTTCAATGATCTCGCGGCCGAAGAAATGGGCTTTTGTTACATGGTGATCTTCGTGTTGTTGTATCCATTTCTTCACTACCTTTTCATCCATTGCACCTCCTTCATTTCCGCGAAAGCGCAACAATTTTTTTTTCTTCTTAGCCATTGTATAAGATTTTGGGGTTGAACAATAGCCAATACTACTGATTTTTAGAATTACTTTTTTTGTCTTTTGCCCAATAAAATTCCACTTTCATCATAAATTCGATGAAACTCCAACCAAACCCCGCCACCGAAGGGGGTAGGCAGTGCCTTGCCTGAGGGGCTTATTCTTCTGTAGCTTTGCTAGCTTTCCGATACATATAAGAGTGGTAAATATGCCTGCGGGCAAAACGGTCGGGCGTATCGGAGTTTACCAATTTTTGATAGATGTTTTTAGGCAATCCAAAGTATTCGTAGCAACTGCCATCTACAAAGTTCACTTGCAGCGTTTGCGATTTGTATTGAAAGTCTGCGATGCGCGAGGTGGTAATACTATTCGTGTATTGCTCAGCTTGCAGTGCATGCGTTTCAGGGGCGATGCTCACGAGTAAGTGATAGGCCTCAATGAAATTTTTACTTTTCTCTTCGGCCTCCAATTTTCCCTGCGGATTGTCATG
Organism: Flammeovirgaceae bacterium UBA5008; assembly: GCA_002398365.1. Taxonomy (GTDB): domain Bacteria; phylum Bacteroidota; class Bacteroidia; order Cytophagales; family Cyclobacteriaceae; genus ELB16-189. Next base: position 24,174 of record DGYK01000030.1, on the reverse strand, counting down.
AAATTTATCCGGATGCCAATCTTTCATAAATGTGCGATAGATTGACTTCAACTCTTTTAAGTCAATATCTTTATCAACACCCAACAACTTGCGGGCCTCTACAATTTTTTTCATTGAAATTCTTGAGTTAGGTCGGTATGCTGGTTTTTAAACTTTGCGTGGAGGCAATTCGAAAGCCGTGGCTTGGTGTGTAAATTTCTCTTTATGCGAGCCATCGCAAAATGGCTTATTGGCAGAGAGGCCGCATCTGCAAAGACCAATGACTGTCCTGCCCTGTAAGCCATACGCATTGCCCTGACTGTCTACGATTTCAAAATCGCCTTCTACTTTAATGGAACCGTTGTTGTTAATGATAATTTTTGTTGCGCTCATAGGTTGTATAATTCGGACGCAAGCTACATTGTAATTTCACGGTCACCAAAAAAACTTCGCAGCAAGGAAGTTAATCCTCTGTGCGGTCGAATGAGCGCACAGAGGAATCTGGAATTTAGCGGGCAGCCGTAAACTTTACTACTTTTTGGTTAATGGGCTTTACGGTTTTCAAATAATTATAAATCGCTGCCAGATCTTCGCGTTTCATTTGTGCATACATCGTCCAAGGCATGATGGTTTGAAATTCTCCCTTAGCTACAACCGGAGTTACATTCGAACTATCGGCATAAGCTTTGAATCGCTGAACAAATGCTTCTTCGGTCCAGTTACCAATACCTGTTCCTACATCAGGTGTAATGTTAGATGAAGTTACTACAGAACCATCGGGATATTGAAATGTCCGACCACCGCCAAAGGCAACTTCTGGAATGACTTGCCCTTGATCATTTACTTTCGTATGACACTCCATGCAAGCAGCGGCATTAGTCATGTAAGCGCCATAGGCCAGCATGTCGGTAGGCGCAGGTTTGGGTTGAGGTTGTGCCTTCGTGGGTATAGTATTCATGATAACATTCACCGGAAAGTCTGCATTGGATGATGGTACTTCATGTTGAAGTGAGGGGATGGTGCGCAGGTATGCGATGATCGCATAGATGTCTTCCTTATCCATTTTTCCATAATATATATAAGGCATCAATGGAAACATGGCTCTTCCTTCTTTGGTTACACCTGTGGTAATTACACGATACAATTCACCATCGGTATACCTNNATATACCGGCTCGGGCGTCAGGGCCAGCGCGATTGCGATGCATAAGGTCACGGCCAAAGCGCTCTTGGCCTCCCACGGGGTAATGGTGCCGCCCGGCACGGTGCTGCCTGAAGAACGCGGACGCGGGTTGCCGAGATCGCTTCCGACCGGCCTGCACTGGCCTGGTGTCGTGAAGCCGGCTGCGGAAGGGTCCACGATCGGCGTGTCGATCGTCCGACGCCCGGCTGAGTGGCGGCCGGCCCTCAGGCGCGCCTATCGCTATGATCGGGAGGTAATAGTAGAGTCCTATATCGCCGGACACGAGGTGGCGGTTTCCGTGCTGGCCGGCGCGCCAAAGCCGGCAGCGCTGCCTCCGGTTGAGATCGAGGCACCGGGCGGGTTCTACGACTATGCGGCCAAGTACACCAAGGGACGGACGCGGTATCTCTGCCCGGCTCCCTTACCGGCTGCCGTGACCAGGAAGATCAAAGCGCTCGCCACCTTGGCCAAGCGTGCCCGGTGTAAGTGGACCGGAAAATTTTGACCAGTCGCGGGTGGAGTGGCAATCCATACATACAGCCACAGCGTTCGCTAAATATTTCCCGCGTTCAATTTGTTCTGGAGTTGCCGATACGGAAATGTTTTCAGCTTCACCCACATCGGGCAATGCAAATTTTACATAGAAGAACAATCCGGCAAATGCTACAATGACAAAGCCAATAGCAAAGAGTGCATACGAAAGAATTTTTTTCATAGGTAGGTTTTGGGTTAGGAAGTTTCAAGATAAAAATAAATTGAAAACCAGCCGATAGTCTTATTTAGAAAAGCAAAAAAAACCGAAGAGGATTATCTTCGGTTTTTTTTGATGGGGATCGTAAAATGTTATTTGAATTCTAATTTTGCGTCAGCCATGTACAATACATCCCACGAGTTGGAAGGGTAGCTGCTGGGCTCTCCATAAACACCACGCTTAATCGAAACCTTTTTATTAGCAGATGTGATTGGAAAAGTCATTGATGGATTCAATGATGCTTGTAACCGCTCAAATGTTTTGTTAACAACGGAATAAGTTACACGATAGTAAACACCTTTACTAATGGCCACCTTTTGTGCCAATGTTTTATAATTGAATTTACGATTGGAGATATCACCAGCAGTCAAATCAATTGAAGCTGAAGCAACCAGTGTTCCGGTATTATTCACGCTGTCTACTTTGTACAGTTGCAATGCGAAAGTGCCTGCTTCGGTTGATGAGCAACCCAATGCAGTTACTGATCCATCAGCTGTTGTTTTAAATTCATAACCCAGTGAGTAGGAATTGGAACTGAAGGTGTCAAAAGTTAAATCTGTTTTGGAAGATAAAAATGTGCTGAAGGGCGATTCAACAATTGTGGGTGTTACAGTTTCGTCTTTACTACAGCTAAAGATAGCAAATGAACAAAGAGCGAAGATCATCCAGTTTTTCATAAGGGGAGTTATTTTGGTTAGTGATGCAAACATACGTGACCACGCTTTTGTGGTTAACCCATTTTGAGTCGGATGCAGAGGATAATGAGTATTTGACCATTTTTATGAGTAACACACACGAACATTTAAAGAAGTATCGCGTTCGATCAGTATTCTTAGTAAAATTGCACCGAACTAAATGGAAGCTATGAGCCGATATGCAATTAATGGGATGGGACGAATTGGTCGCACGCTGTTTCGAGTTTTGCACGAGCGTGGCCAAGTAAAGCGACTGATTGCCGTCAATGACCTGATGCCCAAAGAGAATTTGATTTATCTGCTCAAGTACGACTCGATTCACGGAACCTTGGCCAACACTATTCAGCCTACAGCTAATGGATTTTCAATTGATGGCCATGATATCATTTATATACAGCAACCGGAAATCAACAAACTGAATTGGCAACCGCTTCAGATAGATATCGTGATTGAAGCAACGGGCTTGTTCACTCACTCTACGGAAATGCAACAACATGTAGCTGCTGGGGCACAGAAGGTTTTACTCACTACCTATTCTAAAGATTTGCCTTCCACCATTTGGGGTGTCAACCACCAACCGATTTCATCATTTGTTTCCCCAGGTGATTGTACGATTAATTGCGTAGCCCCGCTTTTACAAATTATGGAAAAGGCTGGCGGTATAGAGTCGGTTCATGTCAATGTCATTCAAGGTTACACCACACGTCAACAGCTAATCGATGCACCTTATAAAGGACTACGAAGAGGCAGAGCAGCTGCCCATTCGATTATACCATTTGAAGTAAACATTCGACCTGTACTTGAAACTATCTTTCCGGCTTTAAGCGGAAAAATAGAAACCATGTCCACGCGTGTGCCCATTCCCTGTGGAGCATTGGCAGATATTTCGCTTATCTTAAAAACTAAAACCAATGCTGATTCTGTGAATGAGTTGATTCAACAGAATGCAGAATTTGAAATGAAGAACACTGTGGCGATTACGTTTGATCCGATCGTGTCATCGGATGTGCTGAGCAATCCGCATTCTGCATTGGTAGATGGAGCGCTCACTAAAGTTACGAATGGCACACATGCAAAACTGATGGCATGGTTTGATAATGAGTGGGGCTACTCAAACCGCCTGGCCGATTGGCTGACTAAAATGAGTCGTTAGATTTTGCTGTTCGCGGCTGTTTAGTAATTCTAATTGATCTATTAATGATATGCTTATTCCTTTGTCGAGCATGTTGGGTAATTCGCGTAAAGCAGCATGATACTTTTCTTTAAACGTATTTGTATCATTTTTCAACCGGGAAAAAGCCGCCTCGGTGGCTAGCACCATTGCTTTAGGGATCAATGCAGAAGGAGCAAACTGCTTCCAATAGAATTCAGCTTTTTCCATATCTTGTTTAATTGCAGCATAAAAAAATGCAGCATCCAGCCATACTGCATTTCGTATTCCCCCCGGCACATCATTGGCTAGCTTCACGTAGTTTAGCAAATGCACTTCGGCACTTTCAATATTATTGGTATCTAATTCTACTTGATAATGATACGAATGTAGGTAGACCCCCATGGGAGCTTGTAGTTTTTCTGCTAATTCTTTGGCCTCCTGTATTTCTGCAATTGGTAAATCGCGTGGCCTGATACCACTAGCGCTTCCTGTAATTATTTTTAATAACAGTAAATCAAAGCGTGCCACATCACCACCGCGCATAAATCGAAGCACCCGCGCTCCATCGGAATAAAATCCTCCGGTATGAAAAGGCAATGCCGTAAGTACAAAAATAAAGAGTGAGAGAAATGTAGTCATAAAGAGGAGTTCCTGAATAATAGAACCCCACTCAGTGCCTTCTGCCCACGCATCTGTTACAGCATAGAGTAAGAATGTGAATCCGCTTAAAATCAGACTGGCAATGGGCCCACCTGCAGCATAAATGGAAAATCGTTTGGTCAGATTTTCTGAATCTCTGGGAAGACAGATGGCCATTCCACCGGATACATTGACATTGGTATTCCACTTAAATTTCATCTGGCCATTTTCCTTCTCCCACAAAAACGGGCCAATCACAAACATGCGGAATTCAAAATCCATCCAAATGCCGGCTGCCACATGCCCAGCTTCATGAAATCCCACCACTACAAAATAAACGGGAATTAAGGCTACCAATAGTGTGGCAACATGGAGGCCCGGCATTGTTTTGGCGGCACTCATTCCCCACTGCGCACCTAAGTAGCCGATTGCTCCACCGGCAATCATCAAAATAATTACACTCGCGAAACTTCGTATCTTTTTTTTCTGAGTCGACATGTTGCCAAATTCAATTATCCGATAGGTCGGACAACGAAGGCAATAATTACATATTCAGAAAAATTATTTTTCAGAATAGGATTGTGTTACTGCCGGGCCTAAGGGCATTCCCCCCAATAGGTGCAAGTGTAAATGAAATACCGTTTGGTTCGCGTTTTCGTTGGTGTTGATCACCAAACGATAGCCGGTTTTATCTACCTGATATTGTTTCGCTAACTTTTTAGCAGCCAACATCATGCTGCTGAGCATAGCCGCATCGGTATCTTCAACATCGTTCATGGTATAAACACGTTTCTTCGGCACAATGAGCAAATGGACGGGTGCCTGCTTGCGAATAGGTACAAAGGCTACCACATAATCATCTTGGTATACAATTTCACGATTGTCTTGCCGGCTTATAATCGCCTCGAAAGGTGAAGGAACCTTCAGCTTTTCGCTTTTTTGTTTTTCATAGTCAGCGGTTTGTGCTTGGGCAGCAGACACGCCACAGAACAATAGCAAGTGTACAATTATCTTTTTCATTGGATAAAGATAGAAAACAGGAATCAATCTAATTTGACAGATCTGTTCGTACCTTTGAAAATGCGGAAAGAATTGAAAAAACGGGAGGGAGTTCGTAAGAAATACAAGGCTCAATTTGAGCGTATTGGCAAGAAAATCAATTATAAAGGATACAGCGAGGAAACCATTTTATTAAAGAATGTAGTAGATATGGAAACTACTACGAGGGTGGCTGATCATATCTGGTTTAGCTATACCCAAGGTTTTGTGAAGGCACAACTACACCCCGGAGATATCATTGAATTTGAAGCCCGCAGTAAGGCGTACACCAAGGGCTATATGAATAAGGCCTTGAAGATTTCAGATAAAAGAAGCGATTATAAGTTGAGTAATCCGACTAAAATCAAGAAGCTCGATTAAACTACTTTTTTGGTCTTCTCTGTTTCTTCCGTTTTCTCTTTTTCTACAGCTGGTGTAATACGAGGCTGTTCACCAATTTTGGTTTTGTGTACGCCAAATAGATGATATGCCAAAAGTTTACCGGCATTGACACGCTCATTTGGCTCAATAGTCAGCACTCCTTGTTGACTCGCATTCCCCCTATTATTTACGGCATACCGAATGTCCAACGCTTCACCACGAGCGGAGAATGAAATAGTGACTTGAGGAACTTGATTATTCGATGAAAAATAGATGCTTGTATTTTTTAATTCGCTGACGATTTTTTCCTGCTCTTCATTAGCGGTAGTTACTTCTTGTAGGTTGAATTCCATCTTTAAGTCGCTGAAAGGGACTAATTGTGGGTATAGATTATAGAGCAATTGCGTGTAGCGTGCTTTTTCACTTCCACTGTTGGCCATGGCTAATCCTTCATAGGTTCTTGCTAAAAGCATAGTTTGGTAAGGATCGGTGCTATCCGGATCATTTAACACTTGATTGAAGAATTGAATGGCTTCTGTTTCTTTTCCTTCCGCCAGATAAAGCTTACCTAGAAAATAGCGAAAATACTTTTTCACGCGCGGCCTCTTATCGGTTTGCAATTTCTTCTTGTAAATGTCAATGAAGTATTCATTACCAAATCCGTCAATAACAGACCATACTTCATCAAAGGAAATCAAGTTTTCCGGAGAGAAGATGGAATAAATTACCTGCTCACGTTCCGGGTTCTCTGCAATCAAAGAAGCTAGAACCATTTTGTGATGACGAATTTCTAAAGTGTACTTCACCCAACGATACCAGTTCACCGGGTTGAGCCAGAAATACCACTCATCATGTTCAAACCAATATTCTTTTTTGAATTGCAGTTGATTGATATAATTAAGCGAGGCTACCGCCATGTTATATTGCTCTTGCCCCCACGTAGTGCCAATGTGTAGTTCCTGAAAGCGAGCAGCCTTGTTGGTGCGCTCCTGGCTTTCAGCCGTAAGCCCTTCGTAATGTTGTGCGCGTGCAAGGCCAATGCAGTGCCAGCCATAACCTGGAGTGCTTCCCTGCGATTGCAATACATTGCTTAAAATAGAATCGGCTTGCTGGGGTTGTCCTCGGTAGGTAGCCAAAGTTCCTCGCATATAGTAATACTCTTTCGTGGTTTTCTCCGGGCTGCGCTCACGATCTTCTGCCTCGCGAAAAAACAGATCGGCTTCTTCGAATTCACCCATGGCTAATTTGAACTCTGCATAATTGTTACTAGAGTATGCTTGGTTCTGAATCAGCATTTCGTAATAGTAATTGGCAGAATCAATATCAAGCAAATAATCGTGAATCATCGCTTTGTAGTGATACGTACTCAGATATTGCCGATTCAAAAAGTTGGGATCATACAAACCATTGTTCACTGCAAAGTCGTTTTGAATTTTTAGAAGAGCAGAGTCTAGGTAACGATTGGCAGCCGCTACATTTTCTTTTACGGAGTTTTTCAAAAACGGAAATTGCTTCGAGGTATACACGCGGTTGCGATGGAAAATCCAAGCCATCGTATTATACGAGTCCATGTTGATCTCTACCTGGAAGTTGCGATCGCGAATGTGCATCAATACTTCCATGGCCTTGTCTTGCTGCTCTACATTTTGGTAGCAGCGACTCAGAAAATACGTGATCAAGCCGTAGTCAAAGTGATAGCGATAGTTAGCGCTATACACCGCATAGTTATTGGAACGAATGCGCAGTATCGGATCGAAGTCATACTCGATTTTTTCCAGAGCTTTCTTCAACGGGGCAATGGCTTTGTTGAAGCCAAGCTCATCGTTGGCACGAAAAAATAGAAATGCACCTTCCAACAAGTATCCCACATAATAAGTGCTGTCTTTTCGAATGAAGCCTCTCGCCTTTTCGTATGTTTTCTCATCTAGAAATGAACCATTACGCTCTTGATCGATTTGGGCACGAATGGTGGTTTGGGCGTAAACGCTCAAGGAGATGAAACTGAAAACGAGAAGTGCAATTATTCTCATACCTATCTGTTAATATCTGGTCTCATTTACTTCTTACCGCTAATTCCCAACTTAGCCAAACCATTTACTACTTTATCAACAATCTGTGCAAGGGCAGTTTGTGATGCTTCGCGATTTCTGAAAATGAGGCGATGATGCAACACCGGCTGTGCGAGCGCACGTAAGTCGTCTTCGATTACATAATCGCGTTGATTGACTAGCGCCCAAGCCTTCAAACTTTTAATGAAGGTAATACCTCCGCGTGTCGAGCACCCTAAAGCAATTTCTGCATGCTGACGAGTGCCTTGCACGATTTTTACAATGCCTTTGACCAACTCAGGATGAATATAAACTTCTTCGGCTTCTTTTTGCAATTGAATGATATCCTGATAAGTGAGCACTTGTTTTACTGTATTTTTTCCATTGTTGATGGCCAGATAATTCGAGTAGATGTCAAACTCAACTTCTTCCGAAACATATCCAAAAGAGATTTTCATACTAAAGCGATCGAGCTGCGCAGTCGGTAATGGATACGTCCCTTCCATCTCAATCGGGTTTTGTGTAGCGATGGTAAAAAAGAATTGATCCAATTGAAACGTATGATCTCCGGATGAAATTTGATTTTCGGCCATACACTCCAGCAGAGCACTTTGTACTTTGGGTGATGCGCGGTTAATTTCATCAGCTAGGAGCACGTGTGTAAACAGTGGGCCCTTCTTAAAGACGAAATCTTTTTTTGCTTCATCAAAGATGTACGAGCCGATCAAGTCCATGGGTAAAAGATCGGGAGTAAATTGAATACGCTTAAAGGCAACACCTCCATTGGCAGAATGGAAATCAATGGCACCTTCGGAGATGGATTGTGCCAAAGTTTTGGCTAAAACCGTTTTACCTGCCCCCGGATTGTCTTCCAACAAAATGTGACCACGTGACAGTAGAGCCGTGACAACATATTTTATTTCTTGCGGCTTTCCGCGAATGATCGTTTCAATGTTGGCAGTTAAGCTTTTTAGTTTGGATGCAGAGTTACTCATAAGGATGAATTTTCAGAATTGATTTCAGGTTGTTGAAAATAGCGCAAGGCGCGGAATATATTAAAATAGTTGATTGTTGCTCGGAAGGTACCTACCGACTTTCGAATGGTGTTGCCTACTGATGATTGGAAAGTACGAATGGTAGATTCATCGCCATCGCGTAGGGTGCCGTTGGAATATTTCAAACGCAAATACATGCGCATGAATTCTTCGAAGCCCGCTTGAGTAGTTGGATCAATTTTTTGTTGCGCATATTCCAGGGGAGTTTCGGTTTCTCTTTCAAATCCGGCCATGTGGAAACGATACAACGCAGCGCGATACACTTGGTCGGCTTTGCTCGCTGTAGTGGATGAGAAAGCAATCCGTGCCAGGCGATAGATTAAATACAAAATTGGCAGCAGAAGAATGAGTATAAATAGAATGCCGAATGCTTTCGCGGCAAGCCACGCAATTTCCTGCCATGTCATTTTTTTCTCTTGCATGGCTGTTGGCTTTTTACCTGCATTCTCTTTTTTCTTTTCAACCTCTTTTTTGTGAATATGAATTTCATCGGCAATGATTGGAGTAGGGAATGAACGAATCTGTTCTTCAATCGCTACGCCTGCCCGTGGTGCCGGAATTTTCTTGGCTTCATCTTTATAGGACACTATAATAATAGAGTCGCCCGGCTGAATGGCTGCGAATGTAGTATCTCGTTTGTTGATCAACACACGGCACAAGCTAGCATCAATCGGTTTGCTAAAGGTTTGATTCAATACATACGGAGTATTAAAATGAATCAGTTGATTGAAGTTAGCATCTAATTTTTTAGCAGTTACATTCACCGTCTCTGCTTTTGCATTCAGCACCAGCCATGGCTCAGGTGGCGGAAGGGGTGGTGTTCCATCCGGCTTCGGAGCGCTTTGTTGATCTTCATTACCAATCGTCATGTCGAAATCCAACCAACCATATCCCGGAAAATAAACTTGTGTCCAAGCGTGTGCCTGACTCGCATAAAACCAATACCATCCTTTGTTTTTATCACTTCGATTGATGGTAGCAAAACCGGTGGTAAATCGGGTAGGCACACCCAACGAGCGAAGCATAAATAGAGAGGCACCTGCATAGTATGTACAATAGCCCGCGTGTGTTTTAAACAAGAAATCATATAGCATGCGCGAGCTTGGGATATTTGGATCATCAACCGCTCCTGCTTTCAGCGTGTATCGGAAAACCCGTTTGCCGTTTTCATTTCGTTGCAAAAAGAAATCGCGCACGGCTATGACTTTATCAACCGGCTTGGCGTCTTTGGAAACTAAACTGCTGGCTAATTTAGAGATAGAATCATAAATGCCTCCGGTTGGTATTTTCGTATAATATTCCACAAAGCGCGGATCTGTCTTTTGGTATCCATTCACATCACGCAACTCATCATGACGCTGCTCTTGCAAGGGCTCCAGTTTAGGGTTGGCTGAAATATTGTAAACGAAGTAAGCGTTGTTCAACTCAGAAGCGAACGAGGTTATCTTATATCCTGATATAAATGTCTTTTGAAAATCTTTTTCTACGGGAATAGTTTGGATCGAAAACACACTAGCCGGCCCCAGCACGGAATGTTTCCAGGTGTTCTCTGACAAATACACTTGCGCTTCTACAATCCTTCGAAATTTCAATCCTTTTGATTTGCGAATGATGGAAGTATCCGTATATGAGTAGTACATCGGAATTTTGGTGGGGTCTACATCAATCTCATCAAACGAAGGCACGTTGATGTCGCGGGTGAAAGTTTCTTTTACCGGATCGTAGCGTGTTAAGTAGTGATAAACAAAATACAACGGTGCTGGAGATCCATCAGGAAAATAATTATCGAGCTTACTGCAAAACATCAACTTATCCGACTGACTCATTTTTGAATTTACCCACATGGTGTCTTTCAACCGATAGCCGTCATCGGTTTTATCCATCAACCCATTCCGATCATCGTAGTCATCACCTTTTTTCGAGCCTCCGTCTTTATCTCCTTTGGCACCACGCGCAGCCAGTTCTTTTTCAACTGCCTTCAAGTTGCCTTTCATCAAACTTTCAGTAATGGCAAATGCCAATAAAATCAGTAAAGCAAAAAGTGCCACACGCACCACCAGCCAGGCTGACTTCTTTGGATTTAGCTCAATTCGATTGACGAGTATGGGTGTGAGAAACAACATGTACAATCCATACACTACTACTGGTGCAATGCGAGAAAGAATATACGATAGACTGACATCAATCGTGTCGGATATGCTTACCAGAGTCACTACAGAAAGTAAACCAAAGAGTATAGCATAAGCCCACCGGACGCGTGCCAGCAAAAATCCAAAAGCCCAACCGAAAATAAATAGTGTCGAGTAAAGTTGAAACTTGGCTGTGGTGTAAAAAACGTCAAACTCTCCGGGAAGCCGGTTAATTATTTTTTCAAATAACCAATACACCAGCCAGAGAATGATAATGGTTATGAGCCAGCGCGCACCGTAAAAGTACAGGCTGTAAGCTACCACTAACCCCAATCCAAAATATAAAGTTTGTAATCCAATGCTGGTGTTCAGCGAAGTGTACGAAAAATTAAGAAAGCGCAGCGTGATAAATCCTATCAATAAAGTAGGCACCAAAACCAATACCCACCGAATGAGTAGCTGTTGAATGCGATCTTGTGGAGATGTATACTTCATTTTTCAAATTCAATTCTAGTGGTAAGCCAACTGTTTCCTCTGCGCTTGAGCAAATCGCCTATTTCTTTTTCGTTCTTCACCAATTCTTTTCGCAAGGAGGAAAAGAGCCACGGTTGCTTAAGCTTGTCGGCAGGTGTTTCTTCCGGCTTAAAGAAAACATCTTTTACAGAAAATTGAAAAGGAGAAGGGATAGCCTCCGAAAGTTTTACTACTACCACCGGAAGCCAATCCGGTAGCTTTTTGATACAGCTTTCAATTTCCGCAACCGGTGTTAAAGAAGAAAAGCATACAAAAGCTGCTTTGTTAAACACAATAAACTGCGAAGGCACCAATTGTTGTTGCCAATTCGAAGCGGTGATCTGAAACAGCTCATTTTTCTTTTCACTCACACCGCTTAGTCGAGGTATCTCCTGATCCAACGGCATGCGAATTTCATAATCATTTTTCTTCAACGACTCCCATAGGTTTCTTACCTGATCTTTATAAACATTAAGTAATTCGCGTTCGAAGGCGCCCATCTCACTCGAAAGACCATTATAAAAGCTGGCATAGAAATACAGATGCGAAGCATACGGGTCTTTTATTTCAGGAATGCGCACTACCAACTGGCCGCTCTTTGCATAAATTTTCCAAACAATGCGCTGAATATTATCTCCCGTTTCAAACTCCTTGTAATTCACATGCTCGCCTTCTATTCGTTTGGGGATTTCAATGCGATGCTTTTGTTCTTCAGTAGCATTGGGGTTCGACCGAATGCGTTGCTCTTTTTGCGGCAGCGGTAATGTGTACAGTTGCTGGGTATAGGCTACCCGATACGGCAATGCCACCAATCCAAGCATATCACAGAAAGAGAAAAGTACTTTTTCCACATCGTAAACGCCACGATCATGCAATAATGAGGTGCCGCCACCTCGAATACCAGCACGCCAAAGTTGTCGCGGCTGACGAACACTGCCATCCAATACAATCACATCGGATAGTCGGTTGCCCGAAAGAAGTAATTGGGCCCGAACCGTGCCCAGCAAAGGGCGAAGCACAAAACCCAACACCTGCACATGCAGCGGCACTAAGCCTGCTTCGGCTTTTTGGCCATCGCCAAATTTAACCTGAAGTGAAACGGATTTATTTTTCACAGCCCAAATGAAATACGCCCAAGTGGCTAAAACGGACAAGAGGCTTAACGCCACAATTCCTACCAACGTCCACTTCACCAATTGCAGAAAGAGCTGCATCACCAGCCAAAGATTCGAGTCGTCCTGACCATATTCATTTTTTAGCCAGACGGTGGCCGCCCAAAAGACAAGTATCGCTATGATAAACTGCCATCGGATGCCAACTAGCCTTGACCAGTATTGTGAAGTTCGTAATGTTGTTGAGAGACTTATCAAACGCATGTGTATCTGAAACTACAATAAAATGAAAATATTCTTAATAACGGTACACTCTTTACAGGGATTGTAATTTTTTTTGACAAAGTAAAAGGTTGTGTTTCAAATCTCCGATTGGCACACGCCTTAATTCCTGTTCAACTCTTGTTTTGAGTACATTGGTAGAGGAAAACATCGTAGTCTTAATTACCTTTGAGCGGATTCAACCCAAGTTAAATGCGTTATTCAAAATTAACAAAGAGTGTTCATGTGGGTTCGGTAGGCGATCCGCTGTATGGAGGTGTGGTTAACCCCATTTACACCTCATCCGCCTATGATTACGAAACCGGCATTCGTTATCCCCGCTATTTCAATACTCCCAATCAGAATGCCGTAGTTGAAAAAATGGCAGCGTTAGAAAATGGCCAGGATGGGTTACTCTTTAGTTCGGGAATGGCCGCTATTATGACATCGCTTTTTGCTATGGTAAAACAAGGCGATCATATTCTTTTTCAAAATGATTTGTATGGTGGCACACATCATGCCGCGCTGACTGAACTCAACCGCTATGGAATCAGCTACACGATGGTTGATGCCGATGACCTGACAGCATTTGAAAAGGCTATTCAAAAAAACACGAAGGTCATTTACATTGAAACGCCCTCAAATCCCCTTCTAAAAATTACGGATATTGCTGCGGTGGCAAAACTGGCACGTAAGCATTCCATCACAACTATAATCGACAATACGTTTGCCTCTCCGGTCAATCAAAATCCAATTGACTTCGGAATAGATATTGTTACCCACAGTGGCACCAAGTACATTGGTGGCCATAGCGATTTGTGCTGTGGCGTGGTGGTAACAACAAAAAAGTTGACTGAAAAAATCAAATCCAGTGCGCTGCATTTTGGCGGCAGTTTAGATGCGCAAACCAGTTATCTGGTAGAACGAAGTTTGAAAACGATCGTTCTTCGCGTGAAGCAGCAAAATAAAAACGCCCTCGCCTTGGCAAACTTCTTGAGCGCAGAATCAAAAATAGGTCGCGTGTATTACCCGGGCTTAAAAGATCATCCCTTGCACAAAGTAGCTAAGAGGCAAATGCCCGGAGGATTTGGAGGGATGTTGTCTTTTGAACTGAAGGGCGACCCCGAGCGTTTTTTGAAGCGCCTCAAGCTGATTCGAAAGGCAGTCAGCTTGGGAGGAGTAGAGTCTACCATCACTTCACCGGTAAAAACATCGCATGCCAAACTGAGTGCAACAGAGCGCGCAAAGGTTGGTATCACGGATATACTCGTACGTTTGTCCGTTGGCATTGAGGAAGCAGAAGACTTAATAAACGATATTCAACAAGCACTATAGAATTACCCCAACTTTTTACTTCAATACTCAAATGGCAATTATGGTTCGCGAAGCTACCGAGAAAGACATTCCTTCTATCATCGATTTTCAGTTAAAGATGGCCTTGGAAACTGAAAACCTTACCCTCGATATATCTACTCTTACGCAAGGCGTAAAGCGACTCTTCAAAGATTCCAGTAAAGGACGCTACTATGTGGCTGAGGAAAATGAGGAAGTAATAGGTTGCCTGATGACAACTTATGAATGGAGCGATTGGCGATGTGGCACCGTCATCTGGATTCAATCAGTCTATATTAATGGTACACACCGTGGCAAAGGCGTGTATAAAAAATTGTATTCGCACATTCAGCAAATGGTAGAAGCCGATCCGGATTTGCGTGGCATTCGTTTGTATGTTGACAAAACCAACCTTGCAGCTAAGGAAGTATACTCACGATTGGGTATGAATGGCGACCATTACCAAGCGTATGAATGGATGAAGTCGTAGAGTTGGAATGCTGTTTTTTTGTAATTTAGTTAAGTGAACGCCCATAGGCCGGCCATCAAAAGATTATGAATATAGTAATCGAAAATCCTCCCCGTACCATTATGGAAGTATATGAAATGCTTCCTGAAGGCACTTTGGCAGAATTGATCGATAATCAAATCTATATGTCACCGGCACCTTTTTCTTCACATCAAAAGTTATTACTCAAACTGGCGAATAAGTTGGTTGAGATTGTTGAAAATGTAAATCTGGGAGAGGTGATTATTGCTCCTTTTGATGTAAAGTTAGACGCAACACGAAATGCAGTACAGCCAGATATAACTGTTATTCTGAAGTCAAACCCCAACCAAATCGTAGATGGTCTGTATGTAGGCATCCCGGATTTGGTAGTAGAGATTTTGTCTCCCGGAAACAAAGAACATGATCTGGTCACAAAGAAAGACCTCTACGAAAAATTTGGCGTGCAAGAATATTGGATTGTAGACCCCGAAACCAAATTAGCGCTTGGTTACGCCCTGAAAGAAGGTGTTTACCACCGGATAGGCGAAGACCTTGGTAAAATTCAATCACACCTTTTGCACGCTGAATTTGTTTTTTGATAAAATACCCGCCAACGCAAAAAAAATATCTTTGCACCGCAACATTCTTAGCCTCACTTTTGTAGTTAGGCTAGTCTGAAACCCAATTCATGTCCAACACTGCTGCAGCTAAAAAAAGTAAAGACCTTTCCGGTCACGATTATATTGAAATCATTGGTGCCCGCGAGCACAACCTGAAAAACATCAGCGTTTCCTTTCCGCGCAACAAGCTCGTAGTCCTCACCGGCATTAGTGGAAGCGGAAAATCATCTTTGGCATTCGACACCATCTATGCGGAAGGCCAGCGCAGATACATGGAAAGCTTTTCGGCCTACGCCCGCAGTTTCATCGGCAACCTCGAGCGACCCGATGTCGATAAAATCAACGGCCTGAGCCCCGTTATTTCGATTGAACAAAAAACGACCTCACGCAACCCACGGTCTACCGTAGGCACTGTCACGGAGATTTACGATTTCATGCGTCTTCTTTACGCCCGAGCAGGCGAAGCCTTTTCTTACATTAATGGCGATAAGATGGTGCGCCAAAGCGAAGAGCAAATTTTAGATGCCATCATTCAGAATTATGCCGGCAAAAAACTGCTTGTGTTGGCACCGATCATCAAGGGACGAAAGGGACATTATCGTGAGCTTTTCGTACAGATTCGGAAGCAAGGATATTCTAAAGTTCGGGTAGATGGTGAAGTACTGGACATCACTGCCAAAATGCAAGTCGATCGTTTCAAAATCCATGATATTGAAATTGTCATCGACCGCATTGTGCCCACTAAAGCAGACCGCTACCGCATCGGGCAATCCGTGAATACGGCTCTGAAAGAAGGAAAGGGTGTCATCATGGTGCAAGAGGAAAATGGCAAAGTGCATCACTTCTCCAAGTTTTTGATGGATCCGAAAACCGGTCTGTCATACGATGAACCTGCACCCAATAATTTTTCATTCAACTCACCCTATGGCGCTTGTCCAACGTGCACGGGCCTAGGTCAGATTGAAGAGATTACGGAAGAGTCCGTCATTCCCGATAAAAAACTAAGCATCAGTCGCGGTGGTATTTTGCCTTTGGGCGAATACCGCGATATCTGGATTTTCAAAAAGATTGAAGCCATCCTCAAGCGTTACAAACTTACACTCACCACTCCTATTAAAGATATTCCGAAAGAAGCTTTAAAAGTTTTGCTCTATGGCGATGACGAACCGGTAGCTGTTGCTTCCTTGAAATATCCCGGCACAGAGTGGAACACAAAGTTTGAAGGCATTGTCAACTTCTTGCAAAAGCAAAAAGACGAAGGATCGGATGCCATCAAAAAATGGGTAGATGATTTTACGATCACCAAAGTTTGCCCCGAGTGTCACGGAGCACGTCTGAAAAAAGAGTCGCTGCATTTCAAAATCGACAAAAAGAATATTGCCGAGTTGGCCGATCTCAACATCGATGCATTGAAAAAATGGTTTGATGGTCTCGAAAGCCGACTCAACGAAAAGCAGAAAGTAATTGCGGCCGAAGTGCTGAAGGAAATTCGCAAGCGCATTGGCTTTTTGCTGGATGTGGGTTTAGATTATCTGCATCTCAATCGTCCGCTGCGCACATTGAGTGGAGGCGAAGCGCAGCGTATTCGCTTGGCTACACAAATCGGAACGCAGTTAGTGGGAGTGTTGTACATATTAGACGAGCCAAGTATTGGGTTGCATGCCCGCGACAATTCCAAGTTAATCAAGGCACTGAAAGACTTGCGCGATTTGGGCAACTCAGTGATCGTGGTAGAACACGATAAAGAAATGATGCTCGAAGCCGACTATATCATTGATGTAGGTCCCGGAGCCGGGCGTCATGGCGGACATATCGTTGCAGAAGGCGATCCCAAAACATTTTTGAAAATCGATAGCACCACCGCGAAATACCTAAGCGGGAAAATCGGAATCAATTATTCCAAGCAACGAAGAAAGGGAAGTGGCGAAAAGCTTTCGCTGATGGGAGCTACGGGAAACAATTTAAAGAATGTTGATCTTGAAATAACGTTGGGCACATTTACGTGCATCACAGGAGTTTCCGGTAGTGGAAAATCAACCTTGATTCACGAAACACTTTTCCCGATTTTAAATCAACATTTCTTCAACTCACGTCAGGAGCCGTTGCCTTACAAAAAAATAGAGGGACTGAAGTTGATTGATAAAGTGATTGAAGTAGATCAGTCTCCGATTGGGCGTACACCAAGATCAAACCCGGCCACGTACACTGGTGTGTTCACTGATATCCGTGATTTGTTCGCTCAAATGCCGGAAGCCAAAATCAGAGGATATAAAACAGGTCGATTCTCATTCAACGTTAAGGGTGGTCGCTGCGAAACCTGTGAAGGTGCCGGCTTGCGCCTGATTGAAATGGAATTTTTGCCCGATGTATATGTGCCTTGTGAAACGTGTAAGGGCAAGCGTTATAATCGTGAAACGCTGGAGGTACGCTTCAAAGGCAAATCCATTTCCGATGTATTGGATATGACCGTGGAGGAGGCTATTCAGTTTTTTGAAAATCAGCCGCGCATCTTGCGCAAAATTCAAACGCTGGGTGAAGTTGGTTTAGGATACATTTCCTTAGGCCAGCACGCTACTACACTTTCAGGTGGGGAAGCACAACGCGTAAAACTGGCAACTGAATTGAGCAAGCGCGACACGGGTAAGACATTATATATTTTAGATGAGCCAACGACCGGTTTACATTTTCAGGATATCAGTCATTTGCTGGATGTATTGCAAAAGTTAGTTGATAAAGGCAATACGGTTTTGGTGATTGAGCACAATATGGATGTCATCAAATCATCCGACTACATAATTGATTTGGGCCCCGAAGGTGGACAAGGTGGAGGAAGAATTGTAGCGAAGGGAACCCCTGAGCAAGTGGCCAACAACCCGGCCAGCTTTACGGGTAAGTTTTTGAGACCGGAGTTGGAGTAGCAATTCAGTTGACTGGAAGTTTTTTCGATTACCGCTAAAATAACTTCCCTTCGTTTCGCTTGGCTATATTTCTACTTTTGCAGGTATGATCAACAACAAAAACCGATTGTATTGGAGCCTGCAAATAGGTGGTTGGTCATTTTATGCCATCGTTCAGATCATTGCTTCCATTCTCAACTCTACTTCAACTGAGGTAAGCACACAACGAATATTATTTTTTCTGTACGAAGCGTTGCTGTGTTTGCTCGCTACGCACGCATTCCGCAGCTATATTCTCAAATGGCACTGGCTTGACCTGGGCTTTCCTCGTCTGATACCACGCGTGGTAGCCGGAGTATTTTTATTGGGCGCTGTTATTTACTTGGTGAGAATACCCATCTCCATTCCATTGGGTTTGTTTAAGAAGGAGGTGGCCCTTGATATCAATGTCTTTTTTGGCCTATCTGTTTATTACGCGTTTATCTTTTTTTTATGGGCCGTGCTCTATTTCATTTATAATTACTTCGAGCGCTACAATAAGTCATTGAAATACGAAGCATCTGTTAAAGAGATCGAACTACAAAACCTCAAGTCGCAACTGAACCCTCACTTTATTTTCAATGCGTTGAATAGCATTCGAGCGTTGGTAGACGAGAATCCGCAAAAGTCCAAATTGGCTATTAATCAATTGTCCAGCATATTGCGCAGTTCTCTCACCATGGAAAAACGCGGCCTTACCCGATTTGATGAGGAAATGAGAATGGTTCGGGATTATCTCGGTCTGGAAGGAATTCGATTTGAGGAACGATTACATACGGAGTTTGACATACATCCCGATTCGCATGATTTTATGGTACCACCTCTGATGATTCAAACCCTTGTGGAGAATGGAGTAAAACACGGAATTTCAAAACTGAAAGAAGGTGGCCTTATTCGTGTTTCTACTTGGGTCGATGAGGTTGGCCTCACCATTCGTATCCAAAACAGCGGGCAATACGTAAACGGACATGAAAAAGGTGAAGGTCTCGGCATTAATAACACTATTCAGCGACTGAAATTATTGTATGGGGATGTCGCAAGCTTTAGAATCACCAACGAAAAGAATAATTTTGTACTTACTGAAATTCAAATTCCATATACTAAATCAAAGTCTTCTTAAATTTTTCTTACTTCCTCTATGAAAGCACTGGTTATTGATGATGAGCGCTTGGCTCGCAAAGAATTGCTCACGTTGTTAGAAGCTCATCCTTCCATTGAAGTAGTGGGCGAAGCGATGAATGCCGATGAAGCAGAGAAAATGATTGAAGAACTCAATCCGGATTTGTTGTTTCTGGATATTCAAATGCCGGGACGAACTGGTTTTCAGTTGCTGGAATCTCTGGACTCCGCTCCGATGGTGGTGTTCACCACCGCTTACGATCAGCATGCACTCAAAGCATTTGAGGTAAATGCGTTGGATTACTTGTTGAAGCCCATTGTGGCCGAACGCTTAAGCGAAGCGGTACACAAGGTAATGGATAAAGAGCGCATGAAGGAAGGACGCTCAGGTGAAAAGAAATTGGGTTTGGAAGATCAGGTGTTTGTAAAAGATGGTGAGCGCTGTTGGTTTGTTAGCCTCGCTAATGTGCGCATGTTTGAATCAGACGGAAACTATATCAAAGTTTATTTCGACAACAACCGCCCGATGATTCACAAGTCGTTGAATGCATTGGATGAAAAGTTGGATGAACGGGCCTTCTTCAGAGCCAGTCGCAAACACATTGTTAATTTAAGCTGGGTGGAAGGCATTGAGCCTTGGTTCAATGGAGGGTTGATGGTGCGCTTGCGCGGAGGTGATAAAGTAGAAGTAAGCCGCAGGCAAGCTGCTAAGTTCAAAGATATGATGTCGCTGTAGCCAGGCTACTTTAGTACCATCTCAATCAATTCTTTTTCTACGCTCCAGTCTTTGGCGAGCTTGAGCATAGCGGTAGCTTCCATTTCAGTAACGTATCCTTTCAGGTTATTGGCCTGCCAGACCATATTAATAAGCTCAATGCGCTTCGCTTTGGTGTAATCTCCAATAATCTCATTTAAATAAGTACGCGCCCGGTCGAAAGAGGTAAGATAATCTTTTGCAATAAATTCAAGTGCCCATTTCAATTGATCATGGGCATTGTATTGGTTAGCGGTCTCTTCCAAATCTACTTTTTCCAACTCATCCAAGCCGTGATAGTGATAGATCACCGCCTTCAGAAGCATGTAGACCCGTTTTTCTTCTTCTGTCATGGCTGAAAAATAGTAATTTCTATTTGAATGGAGCGAATCAACTAATCAGAAATAAACAGATCAGAGGCTATTTGATCAGCCAACAATTTCCCTTTTCTGGTGAGATAGAGAATAGTGCCGTGCTGAATCACCCAATCCTGATCTTTCATTTTTTGAAGGATTCCATTTGAAGCCAGATCGTAACCATGGTTTTCTTTTAAGTAGGAAAGATGACAGCCCCACGAAGTGCGCAGCGTAGTAAAAATGTATTCATTGATTTTGTTTTCGCGGGTTAATATTTCGATTTCGGCAGGTACAGTCCCTGCTTCAATCGATTTTTGATACTGGCTGTTGTTACTCACATTCGCTTGACGACTCACACTATTATAGGAGTGAGCGCTGGGCCCCACACCGAGATAGTGCGTCTGCTTCCAGTAACTGCTGTTGTGGCGAGAGTAAAATCCCGGTTTGCAGAAGTTCGATATTTCATAGTGCTCGTAGCCATGCTGTTCCAACATGTCCATCAGTGTGGTAAAATGTATTGCCGCATCGTTTTCTTCGGCAGGTTTCAATTTGCCTTTCTTGTTCCAATTGCCGAAAACGGTTTTTTCTTCAATAGTTAAGGAATAAGCTGAGATATGTTCTGGCTCGAGTGCCAGAGCAGTTTGAATGGTTTTCTTCCAATCATCAGCCGATTGCCCGGGAATGGCATAGATCAAGTCGATGCTGATATTATTAAAACCAGCTTCTCGGGCCAACTCCACGCATTTCGAAGCCTCTGCGGCAGAGTGCGCTCGGTTAAAAAATTTTAGCACCTCATCATCAAATGATTGAATGCCAATACTGAGTCGATTGAACCCCAGGCTCCGAAGAAGATGAAGCTTTTCTTTCGTTAGATCGTCTGGATTGGCTTCTAAGGTCTGTTCCAAATTTTCATCGATAGTGAAATGCTGATGAATCGAATCCAAAATGATTCGCAACTCTGCCTCTGTTAATAAGGAAGGCGTGCCGCCACCCCAGTATATCGTAGAGATTTGTTTGCCCTGAAGATAGTTTGCCTGCAATGCCAACTCATCAGCGATAGCCTTACACATCGC
>DGYK01000030.1:0-2353 GCA_002398365.1 Flammeovirgaceae bacterium UBA5008 | reverse complement strand
ATCGCTGAGCGATGCGATTGATTGGTAGAAAAATGAAAGTCGCAATAGTGGCACGCCTGCTTGCAAAAGGGGATATGGATGTAAATACCTGCCACCACGAATCAGTTTGTCGATGAAAATTGTAAAACAAGACAAATGATTTCGGTTATGCCATACTATTCTGATATTTTTGGTCGCGCAATACATACTGTGAAGAAAATAACCCTGCTCTATTTCCTGCTGCTGTCAATTATCAGCCACGCGCAACCTGAAAATCAGGTGCAGGTCATGAAAGACCTCCGCCCAATTTGGCTCATTCATCAGGATAACAAATTTCAGTCCTATAATAATAAGCCGGCAAAGGCCATTTACTTTTGGCTGAATACCCAACAGCGTCATGCGCTTCTCAAAATAGATTCCAGACATAACTTTAGTTTGTATGTCAATAACCAGTTGGTAGCTCAAAAAAAAGGCGATGTCACCATTTCAGTAGATAGCTTGCTGAGCGCGTTTACACCGCCACTTTTTTGTGCGGTATATTCAGATGCGGGAGTTCATCACTTGCAAACGTTTATGTCTGATCGGGTGCCAGAGCGTGATCTGGAATTACTAAAAAGAAGCAATAGCTATTTTCTGGACTTTACCATAATCGCCACGCTGATGCTGATTGCCTGTTTCGCCATTTTCTGGCGAACGAACCCGGCCCTTACACTAGATTATCTAAACGTGAACAAATTGTTTTCTTTCCAAGATAAAGATGAAAGCAAATTCACTCTGCGAATTGCTTCCAGTGTTAATTTGCTGATCTATTTGTTCGGTAGTTTTTTTCTCGCACTGATCTTATTGGTAGCTTTTCGTTTAGCCGGAAATCAGTTTTGGCTTTCGCAGCGATTTCAGATGGGTTCAACATCGCAAGCCCTTGTGCAATGGCTGTGGTTATCTTCAATTATCTTTCTGTTGTTTCTGTTGAAGTTAGTTTGGCTCACAATTTTGACGGCCCTTTTTGGCTTTCGCGACACGGTAAGTTTTCAGTTTTTCAATTTTATTCGAATGGTATTGCTGGCGGTAACAGCCATCGCATTTCTATGTGTCATATTTTACGCGTTTAAAGTACAAGAAAGTAGTTACTTCGAAACGTTGATCTATATCCTTTCGGGAATATTTGTTGCGGGTACCCTGATCATCTATTTCAAATTATTGAGCCGAATGCCTTTCCATTTCTTTCATTTATTTTCCTACCTTTGCGCATCCGAAATCATTCCATTATTGGTTTTGATGAAGGTATTATTCTACTAAGCCAACCGATTAGTGCTGATATGACCGAAACTGCTACGGACAGGATGCGAAAAGTAAAGAGCATCTTAGTCACACAGGAAGCTCCAACAGATGTAAACTCTCCATATCTTAAGTTGGCCGAAAAGTATAATCTCAAAATAGATTTTCGCCCATTTATTCAGGTAGAACCAGTTCCTGCCAAAGAGTTTAGAAAGCAGAAAGTAGAGATTTTACAGCATACCGCCATTATATTCACCAGCCGCAATGCGGTAGATCATTTTTTTGCACTTTGTTTGGAGCTCAAACTTGAGATGCCACCCGATATGAAGTATTTCTGTATTTCAGATCAAACATCCAATTACCTCCAGAAATACATCGTGATCCGAAAGCGTAAAATCTTCTCTGGCCTGAAGGACACGAAAGATTTACTGGAAATCATCAAAAAGCACAAAAACGAGAAATTCCTCTTCCCTTGCTCAGATATTCGCAAAAACGATATTCCGGATTTTTTAAAGGAGAATGGATTTACTTTTACAGAGGCAATTATTAATCACACCGTTGCCGCCAATCTGAGTGACTTGAAAAATGTGTATTACGATATTTTGGCATTTTTTAGCCCATCCGGAATTAATTCATTGTTCGTCAACTTTCCGGAGTTTAAGCAAAACAATACCAGATTAGCTGCTTTCGGCCCAACCACTGCGAAAGCTGTGCGTGATGCCGGCCTGATATTGGACATTGAGGCACCATTGCCAAATGCTCCTTCAATGACGGGGGCTCTTGAACTTTACATAAAAAAAGCAAACGGAATTAAATAAAGCCTTCATTCTTACGTTTTTAGGAAGGTTGACATTTTTTTGCACTTTAATAATATAGTGTTGTCCATGTCTATTTTTTTCCATTATCTTTAAGTCTGTTTAGTTATATCTGTGAAACGAATCGTCCTACTTTCCGCGGTTATTGTGTTGGCTTTAGCGAAAGCGGAGGCTCAGCAGGATCCTCAATTTTCGCAGTACATGTTCAATACACTTTATTATAACCCCGGATTTGCTGGGGTCGAAGGCATTACAAAGCTTACTGCCATCCATCGTAGCCAATG
>DGYK01000045.1 GCA_002398365.1 Flammeovirgaceae bacterium UBA5008 | reverse complement strand
ATTCGATGATTCGTTAATTTGTTGATTTGTCTGTTCCTGCTACCCGATTCGCTCTTTGGCTCTAATTCGGGTTTCTTTATCTGTTGCTATATAATCTTCTAATGTGGGCTTTGCCTTGAAGGGAATGGTATTCAAACAATGTTCTACCACATCCGACATCTGCAAGAAACCCACTTTATCTTTTAAAAATTCCGCTACCGCTATTTCGTTGGCGGCATTCAACACGCATGGCATGTTGCCACCCCGCTCCATCGCGCTAAAAGCGAGTGCAAGGTTACGAAAAGTTTCTGTATCGGGTGGCTCAAAAGTTAAAGATGGGTAAGCCGCAAAGTTAAATCGCGGAAAGGTGGCCGACAGCCGCTGCGGGTAGCCGAGTGCAAACTGAATGGGCAACCGCATGTCGGGCAGACCCAATTGCGCTTTGATCGAGCTATCCTGAAACTGCACCAGCGAATGTACAATGCTTTGTGGGTGTACAATCACCTCAATCTGAGATGGCTTCAACGCAAACAACCACTTCGCTTCAATCACTTCCAATCCCTTGTTCATAAGGCTGGCCGAGTCAATCGTTACCTTGGCACCCATTGTCCAATTGGGATGCTTGAGCGCTTGTGCCTTAGTTACTTGTAATAGTTCATCGCGTTTCTTTCCCCGAAAAGGACCACCCGATGCCGTTAATATGATTTTCTCGATGGGATTATCGAATTCGCCCACCAGACACTGAAAGATAGCCGAGTGTTCTGAATCGACCGGGTAAATGTTCACGCCTTTAGATCGTGCTAATTGGGTGACCAACTCCCCTGCCACGACCAGTGTTTCTTTGTTAGCTAGGGCAATATTTTTGCCTGCTTCAATCGCTTTCAACGTAGGATTCAATCCGGCATAGCCAACCAAAGCTGTCAACACCAGATCAATGCTATCCATCTGTACAATCGAAGACAATGCTTTTTCGCCTGCAAATACTTTGATATTCAACGGCACCAAAGCTTCCTTCACCACAGTGTACAAATCTTCATTGCCAATCACCACTGCGTTGGGCTGAAATGCCTTTGCTTGCGCGATCAGCAACTCGGCATTGGATTGAGCGGTGAGCACTTCTACTTCAAACTGATCGGGATGGGCAGCTATCACTTCCAGTGCTTGCGTGCCTATGGAACCGGTAGAACCTAAAATTGCAATCGACTTTTTTTCTTTACTCATAATATTTTAGCCACGAAGGCACAAAGGCACAAAGGAATTTAGAATAGACAAACAACCGCATAGCATCGAAGCTGGGTTTGAAGAATATTGAAAGTACTGGTGCATCAATGCGTTGTGTTTTTGAAATACGTTGTGTAATGCGGATCGACCCATTTCTCATTAAAGAGATAAACCACCGATTTTGTTACAAGGTAAAACAATAAAAAATTGTTTTTAGGATGATATGGCTTTAGTTGCCACGCCTGCCAGCCACTTCGCCACGCTTTGGCCAGCGAATGCCAATACAAATGATAAAAGGCCGCATGGCGGTGGTGCACGGATGCATCGCGAAGATACGGCTCAGCAATTTTATTGAAATACGCGTCCACCTCCTCCGCGCGGTTCTGCTCCAAACTATCACTGCCGGTGTGCCTACGCTGATCGCTCAAAAAAGTAATGAGCTTGTACAAGTGTAAAAAGCGAATCGATACACTCTTACGCGAATTAGACGTGCCCACAATGCGATACGCATACAATGCCTCAGGCACGTTTGCCGCGCGATAGCGATCGACTATTCGTGAAGCCAAATCCGCATCGGCAATATGATCTCTAAAATAATCGCGGTAAAGTGGAGTGAATACATTGAGTAATTCCCTTCGCATGATCGTGGTGGGTCCATGCACCTGCGCGTGTCGCGGCATTCGTTCATAAATCAACTCATGGCGCTGTGGCAACAACAAATTTCGAAAAATTTTTCCTGCTGTATCCATCGCCACATAAGATGTGCCGCATAGCATAATCGATTCATCCTTCAGCAAAACCTCCATTTGCTTTTGCAATCGCTGCGGGTCCGATACATCATCGGCATCAGTAATTGAGAAAAAAGGAGTAGTTACTTGCATTACCACTTCGTTCACCACCGTTACCCGTCCGCGATTATAATCAAACCAAAAAAAACGAATGCGTGTATCGGTATATGATTGCATGATGGCACGCGATGTATCGGTCGATCCATCATCAATCAGCCACAGCTCAAAATCGGTAAATGTTTGTTGCAACAGGCTGTCCACCGCCTCGCGCAAAAAAGGCGCTGCATTGTAAACGGGCATGAGGAGAGTCAAACTTGCCACGTTATTGTTCTGTCAGGTAGTTTTTTAATTTCTCCGACCAACTAAAATGACTTTTCATTCAAGAATATAACGCAAATCCTTTTCTATATAAGGGAGCATATAAGGAGAAATTGATTTATCCGTTACCAAATCAATAGGTATACCCAGCGCATCCTGCAGATTTTGCTCCACACCTGCCAGCTTCAATAAACTAATCGTATTGGGGTAACTTAAATGCACCAAAATATCCAAGTCGCTTTCTTCTTTGTTTTCTCCACGCGCATAGGAGCCAAAAACTCCCACCTTCACCGGCTTCAGGGGTTTTAACAAATCCAAAATAATCGCTTGTTGCTGGTGCGTAATCATAGAGCAAATTTAACCAATTCTCCTGCAATCTTCCGATCATTCGAAAGCCGCGGCACTTTGTTTTGTCCGCCCAGCTTGCCTTGCGATTTCATGTAATCAATAAACCCATTCTTCTGCAAAGCCGTAATCTTCAGCGGACAAAGAATATTTCCGGTAATCAAATCATCGTAATACACATTCAGCTTGCGCAGTTGCGTATCCAGTTCCAACCGAAACGCCTCCATATCTGCAGGTGCGTTCGCAAACTCAATCAACCACTCGTGGTGCGGCATTCCTTCCTTGGGTGCCACATTGGGTGCCACCGTAAACTCCACCAGCTCCACCTCCTTCATTTTCTCCATCGTAAACTTCATCGCCTTCTCTACCTCTTCGCCAATCACGTGCTCGCCAAAGGCCGAAATAAAATGTTTGATGCGCCCGCTAACCACAATCCGATACGGATCTTTCGAAACAAACTTTATCGTATCGCCAATCGAGTAGCCCCACAAGCCCGCGTTGTTGTTAATAATCACCGCATAATTTTTTCCCAACTCCACCTCTTCAATCGACAGCCGTGTAGGCTTCTCATTAAAATATTCATCGGCCGGAATAAACTCAAAGAAAATACCACTGTTCAGCAACAGCAACAACCCCTCAGCACGCTGCGAATCCTGATACGCAATAAATCCCTCCGAAGCCGGATACGTCTCAATCGAGTCCACGCGCTTGCCAATCGTTTCAAACAACTTTGCACGATACGGCTCAAAGTTCACACCCCCATAAACAAACAACGAAAAATTCGGAAACACATCCTTCGCCTTCTTGCCCGTGCGCGCAATGATGCGATCAAAATACATCTGCGCCCAGGGCGGAATGCCCGATATCAGTGTCATGTCTGCTAAAATCGTTTCTTCAATAATCTTATCGAGTTTTTCTTCCCAGTCTTCGATGCAGTTGGTAGCGTAGCTCGGCTTTTGGTTCGAGCGCAGATACTGCGGCACGTGGTGATTAACAATGCCCGACAGCCTTCCTGTTTTTATTCCGGCCTTCTCATCCAACTCAGGGCTGCCCGATAAAAAAATCAAACCGCCATCCAGAAAAGCACCATTACCTGTTTCGTGCACATAGCTCAGCAGTGCATTGCGTGCACTGTTGATGTGGTTGGGCACCGACTCTTTCGTAATAGGAATATATTTAGTGCCCGAGGTCGTTCCCGATGTTTTCGCGAAGTACGCAGGCTTGCCCTTCCACAAAATATCCGACTCCCCATGCAGTACTTTTTCCACATACGGCTTCAACTCTTCATAGTCGCGAATGGGCACCTGTTTTTTAAAGTCATCGTAACTGCGGATGTCCGCAAAGCCATGATCTTTGCCAAACAGCGTGGTGCGCCCGCCTTGCAACAACTCCTCAAAAACCCGGCTTTGATAAAGCCCCGGCTTACCCGACCACTCTTTCGTTTGGCCGGCAATGTAAGCGGCAAAAGGCTTGGCTAAAACAGAACGTATTCCCATAGTGTGCAAAGGTAAGAAATCAAGTTTGGTTGTAAAGTTGTGTTATTGGGGGGCATAGCCAAGCGAGGCGCAAGGCTACCAGGCTTTTCGTTGCAAGTGTGCCGTGGGCTATCGAAATCACAGTTACGTCAATTGACAAAAGTATGGCTTCGTTACAAGCATAAGTAGGCACCCTTTCCACTTCAATCCTTTGCCCGCTGGCGCCAGATCATAGCTGCCTACGCAAAAGCTTCGTGCAACTTTGTGCTTCTTGGTGGAAGAATTTCATAGCACTCAAAATCATTTCAAATAATAGTAAATTGAATACCATCAAAAAATCGTCTAGCAGATGCCCAATCAAAAACTAAAAATACTCTTTGTGTGCACTGTCAATCGAATGAGAAGCGCCACTGCCGAGAAGATATTCGAAAAAGATGATCGGTTTGAGGTAAAGTCTGCCGGAACCGATAAAATAGCCAATACTGTTTTGAGTACTGAATTATTAAATTGGGCCGACAGCGTAGTAGTCATGGAAAAAATCCATCGCAACTATATCCACAAAAAGTTCAAGGATATTTACCGAACCAAAAGGATTACTTGTTTATACATACCTGACCAATACGATTTCATGCAACCTGAATTGATATCCATTCTAAACCTCAAAGTCGAGCAAGCGTATAACGAAGGGTTATTAAATCCGTAACGCAGCAGCGATGACAATTCAAGATTTAAAAAATGGAATAACTAACTGGAAATTAACCAAAGAAAGAATCATCAATTTGGCGATTGGTTTTGCGGCTGTTTTAATCTATGAGTTTATTGCTCGCCCCATCTATCGCCCATACATTTATGAACATCATATCAACGATTTCCATATTGCCGATACCATTGGCAATACACTCGGCACCATAGCAACGGTATTTGTTTTAATCGGCTTCATTGGGCAAGGCAGAACCCAACACCTTTTTCTTATCAAGCTTATCACCTTCAGCGTAGCACTTTACGAAATCATGCATCCGCTGCTCGGAAAACCCACCGACCTATGGGATTTTGCCGCAACCATCATTACCGGAGCACTGTGTTTGCTCTTGTACAAAGGAATTCATCCTAACACATCCAACTAGTCAATCTTCCGAAAGCATTTGCAATATCCTCCGCGAAACTTTATGCTCCTCGGTGTAACTCTATGGTACAGCACAAAATTCCACTAGAGAATACATAAATCCACCTTCCTTACCCCTATTCACCCTCCCCAATCTGCCAAAATTGCATACCCAACCCGTTTTGGTTCAACTTTTGCATAAGAAGCGACATCTACAATCAACTATGCGCAGCCTTGTTGCGTTATGTTGCTAACTCGCTTGAAATATGAATACACTAAAAACGATTGTCGTAGCCTTTATAGCCGGAATTGCCGGAGCTTATTCTTTTTTTGCCTATCAAACGGAAAAGGCAGCCCGCGAAAAAAATAACCAGCAAATCAATGTGGCCGACTATGAGCCCAAAGAAATTTACCGCCCGAATCTAGTAGAGCCCACAACAACAGCTGGCGGTGAAAACGTAGACTTCAGTCAGGCGGCTGCCAAGGCAACACCGAGTGTAGTCTACATCAACTCCATCTCGCAAAGCGGTGCAAGCTATTCGTATTGGGACTTACTCTTCGGAGGTGGCGGATCACAGACTCAAGT
Organism: Flammeovirgaceae bacterium UBA5008; assembly: GCA_002398365.1. Classification (GTDB taxonomy): domain Bacteria; phylum Bacteroidota; class Bacteroidia; order Cytophagales; family Cyclobacteriaceae; genus ELB16-189. The sequence goes on along the minus strand of DGYK01000045.1, from coordinate 17,903 downwards.
GAGCTCCGGTTCGGGTGTTATCTTCACCCAAGACGGCTATATTGTCACCAACAACCACGTGGTAGAAGCAGCCGAAAAAATTCAAGTGCTCTACAACAAAAAATCGTATGATGCCGAGCTGGTAGGCACCGATCCCTCCACCGATCTGGCCGTTTTAAAAATTAAGGAAACGAACCTACCCGCCATCACACTGGGCAACTCCAAAACACTGGCCGTGGGCGAATGGGTAGTAGCTGTCGGAAATCCGTTTTCACTTTCTTCCACAGTTACAGTCGGTATTGTGAGCGCCAAAGGTCGCAGAATCAACATCGTAGAAGATAAATTCCCCATCGAATCATTTATTCAAACCGATGCCGCCATCAATCCGGGTAATAGCGGAGGAGCGCTCGTCAACAAAAACGGAGATCTGGTAGGTATCAACACTGCCATCCTTTCTAGAACCGGATCATACACAGGTTATGCGTTTGCCGTGCCTGTGGACATCGCCAAAAAAGTAGTAGAAGATTTGATTAAATATGGCTTACCACAAAAGGCGTTCTTTGGTGCCAACATTTTAGAGTACGATTATGAGAACGCCAAGAAGTTCGACCTCGATGTAAACGTGAAAGAGTTTCGGGGTGTCCTGCTTGGCGACATCACCCGCGGAGGTGCGGCCTCTGCTGTCGGCTTACAAGAAGGCGACATCATCACCAAACTGAACAATGTAGAAATTAACAGCAAGAGCGCGTTTGACGAAGAAATTAGCTACCACTACCCAGGAGATAAAATCAGCGTGTCGTACGTGCGCGAGGGAAAAACCAACAATACGAACATTACACTCTTCAACAAAAATGGCGACACTAATTTAGTCAAGCGTAAAATCTTCAGTGATGCTACCCTAGGTGTCAATTTGGAAGCAGTAGACTACGGTGTGAAAATCAATAAAATTCGCGATGGCGTATTTAAGCGGTTAGGTCTGCCTGAAAATTACACTATTGTGTCCATCAACCGCCAGCGTATAACCGACCCACAAGACGTAATTGAGTTCTTTAATAAGTTTAAAGGACGAGTTTATTTGTATGGTTTTAACAGCTCTCGACAAGAAGTGCCCATCACTTTCTTTTTGAAGTAAGGCAACGCTATTTTCAATTTAGCCGTCTCGGTCGTGCGACCAAGACGGCTTTTTTTGTTTGCAGCCGATCCTAATCGCATCTCTTTCAATTAATTAATTTGTACCTTTAATAAAACCTTTACCTATGAAGAAATTTTGGTTATGCCTGATGGCAGTTAGTTTGTTTACTATCAGTTCATCGTTTGCCCAAAAATATGCTGCCACCAAAAGTGTGGTAAGTTTTTATTCACACGCCACCATTGAAGACATTAAAGCGGCTAACACCACTTCGATCGGGTTAGCTGATCTTTCCAATAGCACCGTAGCTTTTTCCATTTCAATCAAAGATTTTGTGTTCGATAAAAAACTGATGCAGGAGCACTTCAATGAAAAATACATGGAAAGCGAAAAGTACCCGAAAGCTACTTTTCAAGGTAAAATTGAAGGTTTTGATGCCGCCACAAAAGGACCTCAAAATGTAAAAGCGATCGGCAAAATGACCATGCACGGAGTGACAAAAGATGTGGAATTGACCGGAACCATGGAAGCCACCACCGAAACAACTTTGAGTATTGCCTCTACATTTATTGTGAAATTGGAAGATTATAAAATAAAAATTCCGCAAGTGCTCTGGCAAAATATTGCTGAAGAAATTGAAGTGAAGGTAGACTTTACATTAACCAAGAAATAATTTGGTGGTGAGGCAACCCTTTTCGCAAACGCACCGTCACACCAGTTGAATTAAACCTAAACACATCTATGAATTCACGAATCGGATTACTTTTTCTATTGAGCATTTGCATGATTCCAACTTATGGGCAAGATCTGCTGGCTGAACTCCAACAAGAAGAAAAGAAAGAGAAAGAATACACCATTGCCACCTTCAAAGGCACGCGCATCATCAACGGCCATTCAGTAGAAATGAAAGGAGCCGGAGAGTTGGAGTTCATTATCTCCCACCGGTTCGGTACCATCAACTCAGGCGGCTACAATCTCTTTGGATTGGATCAGGCATACATTCGCATCGGCCTGGAATATGGAATTACAGATCGCTTGGGAATTGGAATCGGCAGGAGTTCGTTTAACAAAATTTACGATTCATACCTAAAATACAAACTGGTTCGCCAAAGCACTGGCCCCGGTAGTTCGCCATTCACCATCACTGCATTTGGAAGCATTAACTTGCAGGATTTTGAACAAACTCCAGGCACCTATACAAGCTTCATGGACCGCGCCAGTTACATCAGCCAGTTATTAATTGCCCGCAAGTTTTCTCCTAAGTTCTCTGCACAAATAACACCTACTTTCATCCATACCAACGTAGTGGATCAATCGAAGCTACTGAACGACCAAGCTGCTTTAGGTATAGGGGCACGCTACAAACTCACAAAAAGTCTCGCTATCAATGCAGAATATTTTTACCGTATTAATCCGATTGCCAATACTCCTTACTACAACTCATTAGGCATTGGTTTAGATATTGAAACCGGTGGCCACGTATTTCAACTCGTGCTTTCCAATACACAAGGAATGATTGAACGAACTTTTGTAACCGAAACAGCCGATAACTTCTTTGACGGAGGTATCCACTTCGGGTTTAACATTACACGCGCATTTCAATTGAAGAAGAAAACCAAATAACTAAACAACTATACTATGATTAAGAAAATCTTGATTGGCGTGGGTGTTATCCTCCTCGCCTTTGTTGCGTTCATCGTCTACTCCAACCTCTTTCCAAAAAGCCCGAAGAAAACAACTGAATTCAGCGATCGTGGATTAGACATTAAAGTAAGCTATAGCCAACCCTACAAAAAAGGTCGTTTGATTTTTGGCGAAGAGAAGGATGGTGCACTACAACCTTATGGAAAATACTGGAGACTTGGTGCTAATGCTGCTACAGAAATTACTTTCAGCAAAGATGTAAACTTTGCCGGCAAAGCGGTGAAGGCAGGAAGCTATCGGATGTATGCTGTGCCGGGCGCTTCAACTTTTCAGGTTTCATTAAACAGCGAATTGGGTGTTTTTTTAGGTGTACAAGAGCCAGATTACACGCTTGATGTTGTGAAAGTAGATGTGCCTGTAATTACAACCAACAATGAAGTTGAACAATTTGTGATCAACTTTGCCAGCGATTCGGTGGGCGTGAATATGGATTTTGTGTGGGATAAAATCCAAGTACGTGTACCCATTACCCAGCCTTAACTAAAATCCGAAACTCACTTACACGAGCCTATCCTAAAAAAATAGGCTCATTTTTTTCCTTCCACATGGCTCTATCCAAAAAACAAATCTTCGGCTCAGCAATTCTTATCCTGATCTTTCTCGGCCTTGCGTACTTCCTCATCGGCAAAATTCAATACCGCATGAATGTGATGGATGTGGAAGAATACGAACCTATTTCCACGCTCAAGGTGCCGCAACATATTTTGAAAAGAGCGAAGTATCCTTTCATCGATGTGCACAACCACCAATGGACAATGCCTATTCAAAATCTGGATAAGCTCGTTGCCGAGATGGATTCGCTCAACATGCAGGTGATGGTGAACCTGAGTGGCTTCCGTGGAAAATTTTTAGAATGGTCGCTGGATAATGTAAAAGAAAATTATCCCAAACGCTTCATCGTTTTCATGAATATCAATTTTGAAAATCTGGACGATGCAGGCTGGCCTAATGAAACGCTAGAAATGATGGAGAATGCGGTGAAGCAAGGTGCCAATGGATTGAAAGTTTATAAAGGACTAGGCCTTACTGATGTCGACAACGAAGGTAAACGTATTGCCGCGAATGATCCGCGCCTCGATCCAATTTGGGCCAAGTGTGGCGAGTTGGGCATACCTGTGTTGATTCACTCCGGTGAACCTAATTCATTCTGGAAACCTAAGGACAAATACAATGAGCGATGGCTCGAACTCAAACAAGAACCTGGTCGCTATCGCGATCCTGCCAAAGTTCCCTCGTTTGAAGAAATCATGGCTGAACAGCACAGCGTATTCCGAAAACATCCGAACACAAAATTTATTGATGCGCACCTCGGTTGGTTTGGAAATGATTTAGAACGGCTTGGAAAATTATTTGATGAGATGCCGAATGTTTACACCGAGTTAGGTGCTGTCCTCGCTGAGTTAGGCCGTCAACCAAAAGCAGCACGTGCCTTTATGATCAAATACCAGAATCGGATCATGTTTGGAAAAGACACCTATAAGATGGAAGAGTATTACACCTACTTTCGGGTGTTGGAAACGGGCGATGAATATTTTGATTACTATCGTAAGCGTCATGCGCATTGGAAAATGTATGGCCTGGAATTGCCGGATTCCGTTTTGAAAAAAGTGTACTACCAAAATGCCTTACAAGTAATTCCAGGAATCGACAAAACAACATTCCCTCTATAAAAGAAAATGTCTAAGGCTGCAGAAGCGGTAAGGTGACTACAAACGTAGTGCCTTCACCATAAACGGACGAAACTTCAATTGATCCGTGAAGTTTATCAATAGCTTCCCGCACAATGAACAGTCCCAGCCCCGCTCCTTCTGCTTGTGTATTGGCTCGGTAGAACATCGTAAAAATCTTAGCAAGATATTCCTCACGAATACCGCTGCCATTATCTTCAAAATATATTCTGATAGCTGCATTTTCAACAACCGTGGATATTTTCAAAAATGGATTCGGTTTAGAATAGTCGTGGTACTTAAATGCATTTGAAATAATGTTTCCAAAAATTACTTGCAATCGCACAGGATCCGAGTTAATCATAAAGTCGCCCTGCACATCCAATATCACCTTTACTTTATTGGCACCGGGGTAAAATTTAAAGTTCTCCAGATTTTCCTTCAATACACCTTTCAGATCCAAAATTTGAAAATTAAGCTGCTGCCGGGCGTTGGCTGCATACTCGCTGATGCTTTTGATAAACTGATCCAGATTGTCTGCCCTCCCCTTTAGCATCGCAGCATACTCCTTCAACTCCTTTACATTGTCACTCATTTCCATCAATTGAATGAGCCCTTTAATCGATGTTAAGGGCGCACGCATATCGTGCGAGGCACTGTAGAAAAATTTATCCAATTCGGCATTTACTTTTAACAGTTCCTGATTTCTCAACTCAATGTCTTTTTCACGTTTCATCAACTTTGATTCAAACCGATAATTCAATCGAAGCATGTAATAGACAATAACGACAGCTGAGAAACTCGCTATCAGAAAGACGGTCAACAAGTTTTTGTCCACATATTCTTTGGTCACAAAATCACCTGTCAAGCGGCTGTAAGGATGAAAAATGGCTGCTATGAAACCCAGCGTAGAGATAGCAACAATCATAAATGAATAGCGGATACGCTCATAGCCAAAAGCCACAAAGACCCCTATATTGATGCAGATTGAAAATATATAAACTCCCATTTCCCTTACCAGAATAGCAGTAAAGAAAATGGTAATCACATTCACGGTAATGGCCAATAAGACTCGGGCAGTCATAAAATGCCCTTTTCCATTTAAGTAAATGACTGTTATTCCCAGAGCAATACCCACCAGATTATAGGGCATCGGTTCATAATAATTGCTAAAAAAGTCAAGAATCATGAAGCAGATAAGTGCCAATACGAATATTAGGCTCAACTGCGAGGTGAGAATCACCCTCTTGTATTCTTGAGGAGAAAGTACAAAATGAGAAATCCGAAAAGGAGAAAGGAAAAACCGGGTAAAAAAGGATTTCAAGCGGGGATATTTCTTCCTAACCTAATAAGAAAAATCTAATCTTGCCAGCCCATCTTAAGCCGACATGCGTGATTTAAACTTTTTGGTTAATTCATCCACACTGTTTTTGTAATTGATATCGGTCTTCATCATATCTTCCACCGACTCTAAGGCATGAATAACAGTGCTGTGGTCGCGGCCACCAAAATTCTCTCCAATCAAAGCCAAGGTCAATTGCGTATATCGCTTGCAGAAATACATAGCCGTCTGCCGAGGAATTACGATTTCACGCTTCTTCCCTTTGCTTTTCATAGCTTCCAATTCTACTTTAAAGAAATCGGCAACCGTCTTTTGGATATAATCAACACTTACATCAGACTGAATCTCTTTAACAATATTTTTGAGAACTTCCTTTGCCAATTCTAGATCAATTTCTTTTTTGAGAAGCGTTGCATGGAAAAGCAGTGAGTTGAGGACTCCCTCCATGTCGCGAAGGTTTGTATCTACACTAAATGCGAGGTATTCAGCCACATCGGTAGGTATTTCAATACCATCCGATTGCATTTTGTTGTGAATGATAGCGAGTTTCGTTTCAAAGTCCGGTTCTTGCAAATCGGCTGTGAGTCCCCACTTAAAGCGGGATAACAAACGCTCCTGAAAACCTTTCAAATCGCGAGGCGGGCAATCGCTGGTCATAATGATCTGTTTGCCCGATTGATGTAGCTGATTGAAGATATGGAAGAAAATTTCCTGTGTTTTTTCACGACCGGCCAAAAACTGCACATCATCCAAAATCAACAAATCGACCTGGAGGTAGAAATTTTGGAATTCCTGCATTTTATGGTTTTGCAGGGCATTTAGAAACTGGCTGGTAAAATCGTTTTGATCTACATATAAAACGATCTTCTCAGGAAGGTTCTTCTTAATTTCATTTCCGATGGCTTGTACCAGATGCGTTTTACCAACACCTACACCTCCATACAACATCAACGGATTGAAGGAAGTAGTACCGGGCTTTTTTGCAACCGCCACCCCGGCCGATCGCGCCAGGCGATTGCAATCTCCTTCTACAAAATTATCAAAGGAGTAGTTGGGGTTGAGGCGTGAATTGACTGTTTGCGGATTGAGTGCTTTAAAGCTGAATGGCGAATATTCTTCATGGCCATTGACAGCTTGGGCGTTACTTTTCTTGAATCCGCTACCGTTAGGGTAGTTCACCAGCACGGGAGGATTGGTTTGATTTCCGCTGTCTACAATCACAGAATATTCCAATCTGCCGCCAGGGCCCAGAATTTGGTGAACAGCCTTTTTCAATACCGGAACATAATGCTCTTCCAGCCATTCGTAAAAGAATTGAGAGGGAACTTGAATGGTGAGCACATCACCTTCTGTTCGTAATGGGGTAATTGGCTTAAACCAAGTGTCAAAACTTTGATCATCTACCTCTTGCTTGATAATTTCCAAACAATCATTCCAAACTGAGGTGGTGGCTACTTCCATTATTGAGTTCAAGAGTTTACAGTTTTTCGCCTTTTTTTTTAAAGCGGGAAACAAAGGTGTAAAAAAAAATGAAATTCAAAAGGGAGAAAAAATAAAAATCGCGCTTGACTTTTAGAAAAGAATTTCAGTAATCAATTACCCTCAAAATCAAGCAAAAAAAGAATTGATAAAATGGAAACTTAGCCTCAACTTGAAAGCCCATTGAGTTCAATTTCGTGGAACATACTAATCAAAAGATCGTGGAACATTCGCATACTTCTTTTTTCGCTCAACAATCTGTTCGAAACTGGGAAGACGCTGCCCAAAAAGAATTAGAAGCGGGACAATCGTTAGAAAATTTAGTGCAAACGAAAGAAGGCCTACAAATAAAACCTTATTACACTACTGCCGACCTAACCGACACCCCGGTTCCTCAACTTCCTGAATCAAAAGACGAATTTGGTGGAGCACGCCATTGGGTAAACATGCCAAAAGTTTTAGTAGAAGATGCTCTCACGGCAAATCAACAGGCACTGCATCATCTACAAAACGGAGCCGATGGAATTCTTTTTGAAATCAGAAACGGCAGCGTTTCAGTCGAACAGCTATTACATGAAATTGAATTACCTTACTGCAGCATTTACTTTTCCATTGCTGCGGGGTCGGCAGGATTTATCACAGATTTTCAAGCTTACACGGAGGGAAAATACGATCCCGTAAGCTTAAGAGGAGGCATCTTCTGGAAAGATAAAGTTACTTTCCCAGCTGCTGCTCAATTCAAAAAATGGTCATCATTTAAAAGTTGTGGAGTAGTAGCACAACCTGCCAATGAAATCACTGAAGTAATCTCAGCCACCATATCACAAGCTGTTACCTGTTTGGAGGATCTGAAGAAACTGGGGTATTCAGCTAACGAAGCCTATCGATCAGTTGCCTTTTCAATGACATTAGGTAACGATTTTTTTCTGTCGATCGTGCAGTTGCGGGCGTTGCGTCAACTTTGGACGCGCTTGGCTTCGCCCGATGCATCGGCAGATGTATTCATTCATGCAGAATCTCCAGCTTGGATTAAATCAGCTTATCAGCCGCATGGAAATTTGATAAAAGAAACTTACGCAGCCATGGCCGGGATATTGGGAGGCTGTGATGGACTAACCGTTGAGCCGGAAGATGCGGCACAATCCATGATGGTGCGAATGGCCCGAAACACTTCTTCAATCCTGCGAGAAGAATCATTTTTATCACAGGTAGCCGATCCTTTGGCGGGCTCTTATTTCATTGACTCGGTCACTTCAGAAGTAATAAGCGCGACCTGGAAAAAAATTGAAAATCATCGTCTTGGTTTTGATCCAAACCCTCCGGTAGAAACGTCCAGTTCATCGGAAAAAAAGCGAAATGAATGGATCACGCCTGAAAAAATTGCAGTACCCTCTTCTTTTCAAAATCGCCAAGGCCAAAACGAACGAGCAGAAAATTCTCAGGCCGGTTTACCACCATTCATACGAGGCCCTTACGCTACCATGTACACCGTTCGACCATGGACGATTCGTCAGTATGCCGGTTTTTCAACTGCGAAAGATTCAAATGCTTTTTATCGTAAAAATTTAGCAGCTGGTCAAAAGGGCCTTTCGGTTGCGTTTGATTTGGCTACTCACCGGGGGTATGACTCTGACCATCCTCGCGTAAGCGGAGATGTCGGCAAAGCAGGCGTTGCCATTGATTCGGTATTGGACATGAAAATTCTGTTCGATCAGATTCCGCTCGATAAAATGTCGGTGTCAATGACAATGAATGGAGCCGTCATTCCCATTCTTGCCTTTTATATTGTAGCTGCGGAAGAACAAGGCGTGCGGCCCCACCAATTAAGCGGTACCATACAGAATGACATCTTGAAAGAATTCATGGTGCGCAATACCTATATCTATCCGCCTGTGCAATCCATGCGGATTGTGGCTGATATTTTTTCGTATTGTTCGAAGCACATGCCTAAGTTCAATAGCATTAGTATCAGCGGCTATCACATGCACGAAGCCGGAGCTCCGGCTCACATAGAACTCGCATACACGCTGGCGGATGGACTGGAATACATTAGGGCAGGAATTAAAGCGGGCATAGCCATTGATGATTTTGCGCCTCGCCTTTCTTTTTTCTGGGGCATCGGGATGAACTTCTTTATGGAAGTGGCCAAGATGCGGGCAGGGCGCTTGCTGTGGGCAAAAATTGTCAAACAGTTTAATGCTACGAACCCCAAGTCGATGGCATTGCGCACACATTGCCAGACATCGGGCTGGAGTTTAACAGAGCAAGATCCTTACAACAATGTAACACGCACGTGTATTGAAGCATTGGCAGCGGCACTTGGTGGCACACAATCGCTGCACACCAATTCGTTGGATGAAGCCATTGCGTTGCCAACTGATTTCTCGGCACGAATTGCCCGCAACACGCAATTGTATTTGCAAAAAGAAACAGGAATCACGCAAGTGATAGATCCATTAGGCGGATCGTATTATGTTGAATATTTGACCGAACAATTAGTTGAGAAGGCATGGGCATTGATTGAAGAAGTTGAGAAACTGGGGGGCATGACCAAAGCCATTGAAAGTGGTCTGCCAAAAATGCGCATTGAAGAATCGGCAGCCGGTAAGCAGGCGCGCATTGACTCCGGCAAAGATGTGATCGTGGGTGTCAACAAATACCTAACCGATGAAAAACCTGATTTCGAAATTTTAGATATTGACAATACCGCAGTGCGTCAGGAACAGATCGAGCGCTTAAATCTTTTAAAGAAAGAAAGAAATACAGAAGCTGTCAACCAAGCGTTGAGTCAATTGGAAAATGCGGCCGCTACTGGAAGCGGAAATTTATTAGAATTAGCTATTGTGGCTGCAAGAGAGAGGGCCACACTGGGTGAAATATCTTCTGCGCTCGAAAAATCATTTGGCCGATATAAAGCTACGATTCAATCTATTTCAGGCGTTTATTCCAACGAGATGAATAATAAAAAAGAACTTTTGGAAGTTCGCAGTTTGGCTGATCAATTTGCAGAGTTGGATGGTCGCAGACCGCGCATTTTGATAGCAAAAATGGGGCAAGATGGGCACGATCGTGGCGCAAAAGTAATTGCTACTGCTTTCGCAGATTTAGGTTTTGATGTAGATATCGGGCCACTCTTTCAAACACCACAAGAAGTAGCACAACAAGCGGCAGAAAATGATGTACACGTAGTAGGCGCATCGAGTTTAGCAGCTGGCCACAAAACGCTCGTTCCTGAATTGATTGAAGCCTTAAAAAAAATAGGACGACCCGATATTCTTGTTGTAGCCGGTGGAGTAATTCCGCAAAAAGATTATGAATTTCTCTATCAACAAGGTGTTAGCGGCATTTTTGGTCCGGGTACGCCTGTTACTGAAGCGGCACGTTCTATTTTGCAGAAATTGATAGAAGGCTGAGTCTTTTTCTTTCAAAATTCCCATGGAGCGATACATGTCGTTCTTCATAGTAAAAAAGCGTAATTTTATCATACTAAATACCTCCCTATGAAATCCGTTAAAATTTTCGTGTGTCTATTACTGGTCGCTTCCCTTAGTCAAGCTCAAAGTAAGCTAGACAAAGCTATCAAAGCAGTAGAAACAGCTTATGAAATTGGTGACTATGACAAAGCCACCTCTTTGTTAGAAAAATTCAAAAAGAAAAATTTCAAAAAACTGGGAGACAGCAATCCCTATTTGGTAAAGTACCATTTGATGCATGCCAAGATGCATTTGGCTTCAGGCCGATTTGCAGAATTTGAAACAAGTTTACAATCCGCCATATCAAGCAGCTTGTTGATTAACAAAGAGAATAGTCAGAAGCATGGCATTCTTTTAATGAATGCTGCCGAGTTGTATGTGCAAAATGGTTCGTATCGAGTGGCTCGAAATTATTTAGCCGATGCGAAGAAAAATTTAGACGCCAGTGCTACTTTTCAAGAAGGAACACGCGCACAATGGGAAGTGATCATGGCGGAGGCAATGACAGGACAGGGCTACTACAACAGTGCCTTGGAATTGCTTCGGAAAAATGAAAAATATTATGCCGGTCGCGCCATCAAGCAAGAGACATTTATAGATGATAAGGGTAATTTGAAAAGTAGAAAATTATCGGATGATGAATTGAAGGTGCGACTGGAAGAATACGCACGAATCTTAACCGACATAGGTGACACATACCGAAATCAAGGAAAATTCCTCAGTGCAGACTCAACGTTTGCCGTTACTACACGGTGGATTGACAAAAATTTAGGCGAATCAAATATCGCTTTCGCTAGAAATCAATTTTTACACTCCAACTTGCTGGTAGAAAATGGACTTAATCTGGATGATGAATTCCCAACAGGAACTGGATACACTAAAGCATTGAATAATCTTTTAAAGGAGCACAAAAATTCTCACTACTTAGCGGCTTTAATCTATGAACAACATTTGAAGCGCCTTTTAGCTCAAGATAACGTTTCCAAGTTTGCAAATACCAAGCTGGAATACGAAAAAATGATCAAGAGCAATTACAAGGAAGGTAGTATTTACCCCGTAAGACTTAAAGCAATCGAATTTGATTCTAAGTTGAGCAAAGACAAAACGAAAAATTTAGAAAAAGACGCGAATGCTTTAATAGCCAATACAAAAGCTCTGCCTAAAAATAATATCGTCACTGCAGATGTTCTTGATTTCTTAACAGGACTTGCTATTTATCAAAAGAACTACGCAAATGCAGAAAAGTATATAAAAACAATCATTGAAATTAAGGAAGACTTATATGGTGCAGATGCTCCAGAAACACATCTGGCAAGAATTAAGTTAGCTAACTATTATTTGGATTATACCAACAACATTGATGAAGCTACCAAAATCTATACAAACAGCTATGAAAATGTTGTTGCAAAAGAAATTGGAGCATGGCACAAAGATCATCTTGAAATCCTTAACCATCTCGCACATTTATATGAACTAACTGACCGCTATACAGATGCAAATGACGTTCTGGATAAAGCTGGATTAGTAGCTCGCGCTAAGTATGATGATAAGGATTTTCTTTATGGAGACGAGTTAACTCAAATTGCACGGTTGCAGATTAAACTGGGGCAGTATGAAAAGGCAGAAGAAAATCTCATCAAAGCAGCTGAAATTTTAGATAAATTTCGAAAGGACGATGATAAAAAAATATTTATTATCAACACTCTTGAAACGCAAGCAACTTTATTTGGTATCAAAGGGCTATTTGATGATGCAGAAGATAAACTGGAAAAAGCTGAAAAGATTTTTAAACGTGCCGATCAGCCTATTGTTGGGATTGATGAACTTAACACTGCCCAACAGCTTTCAAGTCTATTTATTCAGCTGGGCCGCTATGCAGAAACGGAAGAACTATTAGAAAAACTAGTTGAAGAGTATGAGAAACTGTATGGAAAGAATTCTTTACGATTGGTAGAGCCGTTGGTGAACAGAGGAAGAATTTCGTTGGCCGCTGGTGATTACACAGAAGCCAATAAAACCGCCCAACGCGCCAATCAAATTGCAGTGGCTGTTTATGGACCTAAATCTTCAAAAACAGCCAGTACAGAAAAGCTTTTAGGCGATATTGAATATGCCATTGGTGACTATGAACGTGCCGATGAAAATATTACCAAGGCGATGGCCAGTCAGGAGAAACAGTTTGGTCGCAACCACATCGAAGTTGCGAAATCTTTGGCCCAGTTATCACTCATCAAATTTCATAAAGGCGAGCCATTCGATAAAGTTGAAAAACTAATGATCGAAGCACAAGAAATTATGGGCAATCGTCTGGGCAAAGAAAATCCGCAATACGCGGACATTCTCAAAAATGTGGCGGTAATCAACATTGCTGCTAAAAAATACAATGCTGCATTCTCCTCATTAACACAAGCCGAAAGTATCTGGCGCACCAAAACCGGCTCTAAAAATAATATCAATGCTGCAGCTATTTTTACCTTAACAGGTGATGTATTCTATCAAATCAAGAACTATAAAAAAGCTGAAGAGTATTACATTCAGGCGAAAAATATTTATGAAAAATATTTTAATAAAAACCATCCGGAGTATGTGAAGATCATTTCCAAACAAGCGAAAGTCTATTACATGGAAAAAGACTTCAAACGCTCGAAGAAAAATATAGAAGAAGCATTAGCCAATTATGAAAACTTCATCAAACAATACTTCCCTGCCTTGAGTGAACGTCAAAAAGCTAAATATTGGAACACCATCAAAGTAGACTTTGAGTTCTACAATACGTTGGCATTTTCTCAGCTAGATGACTTTAAAGATTTAACCGGAAAGGTCTATAACTATCAGTTACTCACCAAAGCGCTCCTACTAAGCTCCTCAATAAAAATCCGCGAGCGTATCATGAACAGTAAAGATGAGGCTTTGAAGAAAACCTATACTGATTGGATACAGAAGAAAGAGTTTTTAACAAATGCTCTTTCCATGAGCACTGAACAATTGACATTGAACGGCATTGATCCGAACTTGCTTAATCAAGAAGTTGAAAAACTTGAACGTTCGTTGAGCGAAAAATCTGAGTTGTTCGGTCAAAGTTTCGAAAACAAGAAAATCACCTACGAAAACGTACAAAAGTCGATTACTAAAAATGAAGTAGCCATTGAAATGGTGCGCTATCGCTACTTCAATCACACCTTCACCGACTCCGTGATGTATGTAGCCTTGTACGTAAAAAATGATAACAATCGCCCCAAGGCCATTCAATTACCGGAGGGCTACAGAATGGAAACTCGCTATTTCAAATACTTTAGAAATAGCATCATCAGTAAAACGGAAGACAAGTATTCTTATAAAGTATTCTGGGAACCCATTCAAAAAGAACTGGGACTCAATACGTCCATCTATCTTTCTCCGGATGGAGTTTACAATCAACTCAACCTCGAAGCTATTCCTACACCGGATGGAAAATTTGTGATCGACAACTCCAATATCGTATTGGTAAGCAATACTAAAGATTTGTATTTGAGAAAGGTGAAGTCAAAAGGGGGTGTGCCGAGCAATACTGCCACCATGTTTGGTAATCCTACTTTCTACCTAACGGCTTCTAACTCACAACGTGTTGCATCTCTTCCTGGAACACAAAAAGAAATCAGCGAATTGGATGAATTATTTAAGCAAAAAGGCTGGAAGACCAATGAATATGTCGAGAAGGAAGCAACTGAAGATCAGGCCAAACTTCTGGAAAGCCCCAAAATTTTCCACATTGCCACACATGGATTTACCCAACCCGCTGCCGATAAAAATGAGCTAAATGAATTAACCACCAGCGAGGCACAGCAAGCAGAAAATCCACTCATGAAGACTGGTCTACTTCTGAGAGGCGCAGGAGATATTCTGGATAAAACGAATGTTAATTATAACATCGATAACGGAATTCTGACAGCCTATGAAGCCATGAGCTTAAACCTCGACAAAACTGACTTGGTGGTATTGAGTGCTTGCGAGACAGGATTAGGAGAAATTGCAAATGGTGAGGGGGTATATGGATTGCAAAGAGCATTTCTCGTAGCCGGGGCAAAAGTGCTCATCATGAGTATGTTTAAAGTGGATGATGAAGCTACCCAAAAACTGGTTCTCAATTTTTATAAAAAGTGGCTTACTACTAACAACATGCGTCAAAGCTTTATCGATGCAAAGAAAGAACTTCGTACAGAATATCCAGAGCCTTACTATTGGGGTCCATTTATGATGATTGGGCTGGATCAATAATAACTCAAAACAAAATACCGTTGTTAAATTATAACAACGGTATTTTATCTAAACTTTATCTGATTTGTAGTGGAAAGCCTGCAAGCCACTCCTTCAATAAAATTTTCAGAGGAAATCCACTCCTTCAATATATTTTCGGAGGGCAAGCAAAAAAATTACATCCCCATCATGACGAACGCGCCCCAATAGTAAGGCTCTTTGTACTTGAGCATGAGCTGTTGTTGTGCTTGCTTGAATGCTTTAAGCTTATTGCCAGACTTTGTCCAGTTGGTATAGAAATTAGTCATGAGTTGTTGGGTAGCCGCATCGTCTACTTTCCATAAGCTCATGATCATGGCATTCGCTCCGGCCACTAAAAATGCACGCTGCAATCCGTACACACCTTCTCCTGATTTGACATCACCAAGACCTGTTTCGCAGGCGCTCATGACAATCAAATCAGTGCCCACTAAGTCGAGGTTCATTGCCTCGTAGGCGGTAAGAATACCGTTGTCGTTGGCCGAGAGATTAACATCACTATTCTCTTTGGATTTGGCTCCTGCTAAAATCAACCCTGAACGTAGCAACGGATTATTCTTGGCGCTCTCGCCATTCACTCCCAACGCATCACCACCTTGCAAATCGGAGTCGGCTAAGAAATAACCGTGTGTCGCAATGTGCATTAACTGCGGACCTTTCACAGCTTTAAAATTCGTTTCAGATGCATCGGTGCCTTGTTTGACTGTAGTTTTAAACCCGGCTACGGTTAATATTTTATT
The DNA here is from genome assembly GCA_002398365.1 of Flammeovirgaceae bacterium UBA5008. Classification (GTDB taxonomy): domain Bacteria; phylum Bacteroidota; class Bacteroidia; order Cytophagales; family Cyclobacteriaceae; genus ELB16-189. The sequence goes on along the minus strand of DGYK01000045.1, from coordinate 2,118 downwards.
GATGGCATCAATTTCTACTTTGGTACCTGGAAGTGGAACAGCAGCTCCGGCATAATCGGGGAAACCCAAGATGAACGCGTTCTTTTTAGCGACTACAGGCTTGCGCTGCTTAATGGAAATTAAATCCTTGGAATTGCCAATGATTACTACTTCAAAACGATTCAACACAAAATCACCCTCTTTCTTTTTCAATGTGTTAATATTGATCTGATTGTAAACTCCATCTGGAGAAAGATAAATAGTTTTCTTTCCTGCTAAGAGTGGTTCGATTTTAGCGCAATACTGATCATACGAAAATTCATCTACCGACTTTTGCTGAATCGAGTTTTTATAATACTTGGCGTAACGTGTTTCCAGTTGTGCGCCATTGTCAAGCACCACCAATTTAGGTTGGGGCGATGATTTTGAAACAACCAAAACTGCATAACGCGAATCAGCTGTGAAATCTTTATCAAATGAGCGTACTCGAATAATTTCTACAAGTGCCTCAAGATCGTTCAACTGTGCAGTGACTTGTGGAACTGAAATACGTTCGGCTGCGAATGCCTGGGAGAACGCAGATGATTTTTTGGATAACGAACGCTCTGTGGCGTTAGCAGCTTTCTCTAACTCCGCTAAATCTATTTTCTGACGCTGTAAATCTTCTTTAGACATCGAATAATAACGCGATAGATTTTCCTTTTGGGTAAGCCACGAGGTGTATTCAGCAATCAATGCCTTATCACCACTTTGCAAAATTGATTTTTTAATTTTATTGGTAGAGCTGAGCAGTAAAGCTTTCGTAGCAATCTGATAATCAAAAATTACCTTGAGCAATTCCGGATTGGTGGAGCTCGCCTCGATAGCGTAATTGTAAAATCGCTGAAAGCGTGGATGGAGAACATCCCAGTATTTTGTTTTTTCAGCCTCGCTCATGGGAGGGAAATAGTGACTGATGAAGTCTAACGATTTATCGGCTGCCTCCTTTAAAGGTTGATAAGCGGCAGTCAAATCGCCTTTTTTCCAATATAAAATACCGAGGCTTTCAATTGACTTTACGTAATCGGGGTGCGACTCGCCCAGCACATTTTTTCGGATCTCAACGGCTCTTTTTAACGCAGCCTCTGCATCGGCAAAGCGCACCTGCATGCGATAAAAATTCCCTAGATCATTTTGCACTTTGGCATACGAAATATTCTCTTCACCAAATTTGCGCTTGTATACATCCAGTGATTTTTTTAACAAAGGCTCTACTTGCTCGGGCTTGTTCATTTGAATATAGAGCACGCCTAATTGATTGAGCAAACTGGCATACTCGGGGTTGTTGACTTGCCCTTTGGATTCAAATACTTTTTTGATACTTGCAAAGGCCGCTTCGGCTTCCGGTAAACTTCCATTGAGTTGATATATCAAAGCAAGATTTACTTGAAACTTGCGACTATCAAATGAATTGTTGGTTACTTTTTTGGGCGCACTCTCAGCACTCACCACTGCTTTTTTCATCAACGCTAACGCATCGGCATTGCGCCCCATCGCTTGATAGAGCATGGCTTTGTTATTAAGCATAATAGCATTCTGCATACTTTTCTCGCCAAACACTTTTTGTACAATGGGTAAGGCTTCATCAAATTGCTGTTCGGCTTCATTGTATTTTCCTAGTAGCTGGTTAAGTTTAGCAAAACTGTTGAGGTTGGAAGCGTAACCTGCGCTTTTTTTACCTAGCACAGAATCGCTTTTGGCAAGCGCTTCTGAAATATATTTCTCGGCTTCTTCATTGCGGCCTTGCACCATGTACATCACACCAATACTGGAGATACAGCGCAGGTAAGTAAGTCCATCGGTGAGGCTGTTGGCTTCCATATAACTCTTTGCATTTTTGAAACGTGATTCAGCTAGTTCATATTGTCGGAGCTCATAAGCAGTAATGGCGTAGCCGAGCGTATCACGAGCAACATCAGCTGGTTTTTTGGTATCATCTTCATTAAAGATGGCTTTCACGCCTTTCGAACTCACTTTAGTCAAAGTTTCCCCTTTCTGTTCTACTTCAAAGAGATTCGAACCTTCGTTGATGGACATCGCAAATTGAAAATCCAACGAATCTAAAATGGCCCGACTCGATTCGTTGGATTTTCAATTTGC
>DGYK01000009.1:40009-40435 GCA_002398365.1 Flammeovirgaceae bacterium UBA5008 | reverse complement strand
AAGATGTTTGTCCTCACTGATATTGATGAATTCAGTTCCATCAACCTAAAATGTGATCCCGAAGTTGGTACGGAATTACGAGAACAATATCCGGCCGTATCTCCCGGCTACCACATGAATAAGAAGCACTGGATTACCGTTCAAATGGATGGTTCCATCAGCGACAAAATCATGAAGCAGTGGATTGATGCCTCCTATCAACTCGTGGTTTCCAGCCTGCCCAAGCGTCTACAGGCTGAATTACAAACTTTATAATATTTGTGGAGCGTTTAGGACCCGCCCAATCGGATTACTCCATCCAATTATTTAAGTTTGTTTTCGTTCTATTCCTAAAATGTGACGGAATCGCTTGTTTGAATTATATCCACATAAAATGTTTGACAAAATAGGATGGTTTTGCAACCAGCAAACGCACTATGCGATTGA
>DGYK01000009.1:0-39853 GCA_002398365.1 Flammeovirgaceae bacterium UBA5008 | reverse complement strand
CGATTGACCGAAACAAGAACTACCTTATAAATTTAGTTTGATTTACATAATAGTTTATTCAAGTGAAAATGCCTGTGATGAAGAAAGTTTTCTGTTTGATCGTTTGCCTTGGCCTCGCCTCCATAGCGCTTCGCGCACAAAGTGTCAGCGACTCTTTACTCATAATTTTAGAATCTGAAATGCAACGCGAATGGGATGAGTTGCAAAAAGCCAAACAACCACCCTATTTTCTTTCCTATCGAGTAACCGATAGTCAAGGATTCAGGCTCAGAGCTTCGCTTGGCAGCCTAGTAGATGAAAACAAAGATCGATCCAGAGTATTGCGTGCCTCCGTGCGTGTTGGCGACTATGCGTTTGACGATTCGCACCCGCTCGATTTTGATGATAACTATTTCCCGATGGATGGAATGGGAGGTGAGCGGGTATCCCAATTTTTACCTCTCGATAATAAACCATTGCCCATCAAGTTGCGCATGTGGCAGCAGACACAATCAGCCTATCGCTCGGCATTGGCTTCTTTCAAGTCGTTGCAAAATGCTAACATTAAAGAAGAATCGAAAGCGGTGGCCGATTTCTCAAAAGAAGAGCCTTCTGTTTTTGTTGAACAACCCCTTCCGTCAATCGAAAAATTTATTCAGATTGAAAACTGGAAGAAGAAAGTGAAATCACTGAGTGCCTCCTTTCTCAAATTGAAAGGCATTGTGGACGGAGATGTGAGTATTCACGTAGACTTAGATCGCAAGTATTATTTGTCTACTGAAGGTTCGCGCATCGTACAAAACCGCACCTCTGTTTTTCTTACGATTTCAGCGGCCATACGAGCAGAAGATGGTGACATACTTCCCCTGCACCTATCTTATTATGCTACTACTCCCGATCAGTTACCTGGCGATGATGTCCTTCGCAAAGACATCGATAAAATGATGACGAAGCTAACGCAACTCAGCACCGCACCAGTAGTTGAGCCTTACACCGGGCCGGCCATCTTGTATGCGCATGCAGCGGGCGTTTTCTTTCACGAAATATTTGGGCACCGGGTAGAGGGGCAGCGATTGAAAAGTAATTTCGATGGACAAACCTTTAAAGACAAGGTGAACGAATTGGTTCTGCCGAAAACACTGAATGTAGTTTTTGATCCGACACTTCAAAAGTTTAACGAACAAGCCCTCAATGGTCATTATCAATTTGATGATGAAGGTGTGAAAGCCCGAAAAGTTACCGTGGTTGAAAATGGCGTGCTCAAAACTTTTTTAATGTCACGCACTCCAATTGAGAAATTCTCGCACTCTAATGGACATGGTAGAGCGGAAGCAGGAGCTGATGTGGTTACACGTCAATCAAATTTGATTATTGAAAATAAGAAAGTAGTTGAAATGACAGGCCTCCGGAAGATGTTGATAGCAGAATGCAAGCGCCAAAATAAAAAGTATGGCTACTTGTTTATGGATGTTGTGGGCGGATTTACCAACACCGGACGAGTGATGCCGAATGCATTTAATATTTTTCCAACTGAAGTATACCGCATTTATGTGGATGGAAGACCTGACGAATTAGTTCGCGGTGTCGATTTGATAGGCACACCACTAGCTATGTTTGCTGAAATTCAAGCGGCAGATGATAAAAGCGAAGTGTTTACCGGATTTTGTGGCGCTGAATCGGGGAGCATACCTGTCACCGCCATCTCGCCATCACTTTACGTGAAGCGCATCGAAACACAAAAGAAAATGGTAGCACAAGTTGAAACCACCATTTTAGAGAAACCTGTTGATAATCATTGATACCATTGCCATGAAATATATTTCTTTCGTCTCTTTAACCTTCGTTTGTACAATAACTTTTGCGCAGCAGGAGGACGTAATCCTAAAAGCTATGCAAGATGAACTGGATCGGAATTATAAAGAATTGACACTAAAGAATCTGGATCGTCCGTTCTTTATCATGTATGGGCTTACAGACATTAAAACGATGCGAGCCGCAGCTTCTATGGGGGCACTTACCAGCTCTTCTGAAAATAAAGACCGTTATAAAACCACCACCCGACTGCTGGTAGGCGATTATGAATTTAATGATGAAAGTTTAGATGACAACATCACCACCGGGCCATCCGCAATGGAACTAGCCCTTCCCATTGACGATGACTATTGGGGCATTCGCAGATCTTTCTGGGCAGCAACCGATAACGTGTACAGAAGTGCCGCTCGCCATTATGAGAAAAACAAACAAACACTAAAAGAAACTGGCAAAGCACTCGAAGAAATTCCACACCGTAGATTTGCAAAAGTGGCTCCGGTAAAAATTGTTCGATCACTTACACCGGCAGTTTACTCGCTTCCCCATTGGGAGCAACGCGTACGGAAATTATCAGCGGCATTTACCACTACAGCCGATATCAACAATTCATTTGTATTTGTTTCGTATACAGAGGGTCATAAATATCTGGTTAACACCGAAGGACTGGTAGCAAAAATTCCATTTACCTCTGCTACGCTGTCGCTAGCCGTTCAAGTAAAAACCAGTGATGGCAAATTTTCATTCGAGCGGGAGGTTTATGAAGCAAGCAGCCTGGATAAACTTCCTACGGACGATCAAATCATGAAAGATATTCAAAATCTGATTAAACGAATTGAATCCAATAAAAAGTTGACAGAGTTAGAAGAGGAGTATACCGGGCCGGTATTGTTGGAAGGTAAAGCAGTAGCCGAAACATTGGCTTCGTCCATTTTGCGCGGCCGCGAAGGCATATTTGCGAACGATAATATTCCAAAGTTGAAAGGATTTCAGTTTGATGACGAAACCCAAACATCAGAAGCCAAAATCGGAAAGACAGTCATCAATACACAAATCACCATTAAAGCTAAACCCAAACTCAATTCTTATAATGGGATAGAATTAACAGGAAGCTTTGAACTCGACAATGAAGGTGTTGTTCCGCCCGATGAATTGACGATTATTGAAAATGGCGTTTTGCGAAATCTCTTAAACAATCGCACGCTCACCAATGCCAATCAATCAGCCAATGGTTTTGGATCTACACCGGGTGTTTTAGAAGTAACAGTTTCGCAAAAAGACAATGATGCTACACTGAAGAATAAGCTCATTCAGCAAGCCAAAAAGGAAGGACTATCTTTTGCGTTACTGTTTCGTGAAAGCTCATCCCGCATGGGGCAAGCCAAAGTTTACAAAGTGTACGTTGATGACGGCCGAGAGGAGCCGATTAAGAATGTATCCATGCGCGAACTAGGAATGAAAACGTGGAAACGTATTTTGGGAGCATCTGAAAAGTACGCAGCATTCAATTTGGATGACGCTATCTATGACAGAAATTTTGTTCAAACCAACGTTTCAATGATCGTTCCCCATGCGATCTTGCTCGAAGAATCGGATGTGAGTCCCATGCGAATGCCATCATTAAAAGAAGAGGAATATATCAGTAAGCCTACCAATTAACCGATTCTGGTTCTTGAAAATAGTGCCTGAAAGGGGCTTTTTTAATGGGATAGATGGTGTCAATTAGTGAAATACATTGACAGCCAGTTATTTATATTCCGGTTACATTTCTTATAATCTTCGGATAACTTGGGTTAATTTTTTAGTTTTGTTGATTAGGAATACCCTTTTTGGATGATTCGGGCTTTAATTGTATGTGTTTTTGCTTGCGGCATGCTTTTCAGTTGCAAAACGGAGCAGATGATTTGCCCTGCCTACCAGAGCGCCTTTATACACGATAAGCCCACTCAGAAAGAAACGTTCGTCTATTATAACTCGAACAAAAACCAGCCTCGCGAAGTACTGGCTTCAAATAGCAAAACACTGAATTTACCTGCCAACGACTCTACTTGGGCAAATAGTGTGGTCATTCAAGGGCCGGCTTTGCCGAAGGAAAAGCGAAATAAACGCACTCGTTACCTCTTATTGCCCGAGAAGACCTATAAAAAAGCCCTCAGAGCCCTCCAAACGGTAGAAATGAAGCCTGTGTATCCTAAAAAAGAACCGGACTCTGTGGATATCAAAAAGGCGCTGGACAGTGCCGCCAGAAGTATAACCGATACCTTGACTGTTTCTGGAACTTCAACCGATGGAAAGAAGGAGGTAAAAGACAGCACGTACGTTATTTCGATCGAGAAAGAAAAATTCAATGTAGAGCAGGATAACTACATGTGGTACTTCCGCAACGTGTTGGTATTGCCGGATGTGCGCATTGCCATGGAAGGCGCTCCAGCCGAAGGAAAGGCAGCTGAAAAGACGAAGGAAAAGAAAGGATTCACTGGCTTCTTCAAAAACCTATTTAAGAAAAAGCCGAAAGAGCCGGTAAAACCGGAGGCGGTGGTTCAAAACCCAAATGACTCAACGGCTGTAGCACCTGAAACTCCTAAAAAGAAAAAAGGTCTCTTAGGTATGTTCAAGAAAAAGCCGAAAGAAGATCCTGCCGCACAGCAGCAGAAAAAAGAAGAGGCTAAAAAAGAAGAGGAAGAGAAATTCTAAACCTCTCATTCATGTTTGGCTTATTTGGAAAGAAAGAGAAAGGAATTGCAACCAACGATCAGGTGTGGCTTTCGCAAAAGGCAAAGTTGCAGGCTGCTCACAAAATGATGGAGGCCAATAGCTCTTGCTTGCTGGTGTTCTGGTTTGAAGATTCACTCAACGAATTTCTTGTACTGAGCCATATTTCTTCGGAGTCAACTCAAGCGGTTTTGGCTGAATCACTTTCCCGTGAATCTATTGCGGGTAAATTGATCATCTTTGGAGAGCACCATCCCCTTCGAAAGAAAGAACAAGTACTGTTTCAGAAGCTTCAACTTAACCAAGTGCCAGTTCTGGTTTCATTGGAAGAGCCATTCATTCATTATTTTGGCGGAGAGCGAACCATTGAATTGATGCATAAAATGGGAGTGCAAGAAAATGAAGTGATTGCACATGCCATGATTACCCGTTCGATCGAAAACGCACAAAGGAAAATCGAAGAAGAAGTGCTGGCCGAACGAAAAGCATCATCCGCCAAAGAATGGTTTCAGCTAAACCTGGGTTCTCTTAATCGAACAAAGTAAGATTGCCAAATTGATCAGCCGCAGGCATGGGTAACATGAGCGAAGGCCTATCCGCTTCAATTGAATTAATTTGAGGAGACACCGTGTATCCATCCATAGCTTCGGCAAATACACTGGTTAAAACTGAATCCAATTCCAATTCCGATACTTCCGATTGCAACCAAATGGCTTCTTGTGCTTTTGTTAAAATTAACGGCATTCGCTCAGAAGCGGTTTGAACAAAACCGGTTGCCGGAATGGTGATAATTGAAAAGGTGTGAAAGGATTCATTTTCATCTTCGTATTCTTCCCACACTCCGGCAATTGAAAATAGCTCTTTGGACTTCAGTGTAAAACGCCAGGGAATTTGGGTTTTCTTACCAACTTTCTTCCATACGTAAAAGCCATCTGCTGGCACCAAACAACGATGCTTGGATAGTTTCTTTTTCAAAGCGGGCTTTTCCAGAATCTGCTCGCTACGCCAGTTGATGATACGCTCGGCCATTGATTTGTTTTTAGCCCAACTGGGTGGCAAACCCCAATAGAAAAACGAAAAGCCTTGTGGATCTTCACTGGTAATTAATGGAAACAATTGCGAAGGAGCTCCATTGTATTTGGGTTGATAGGCTATGGGCTCTTCTACTGCAAAGCGACTAGCTAATAAACCGGCAGGAACTGCAATGGAAAAACGCTCAATCATGATTTATAAAGTCGAAGGCTCTTAATTCCGACCAATATAGTCCATTTTGCCCGAACTGAGCGAAACCCACATGTCCACCTCGGGCAGGTGTTTCCAACTTTACACTCGAAGCTTCGGGTAATTCAGGGTAGCAATCATTGCTTAGAAACGGATCATTTTTTGCGTTGACGATGAGTGTGGGCGTGTGAATGCCTGAGAGAAAATAAAGTGAACTGCACTTTTTGTAATAGTCTATGGCATTTTCAAAACCATGAATCGGAGCGGTTAAATGATCGTCAAACTCGATCAGGGTTTTGATCTGATTCAATGGGCGAATGTCCAAGTCAGTACGCTGACTCGCTTTGGCTACTACTTTGGCCTTCAGACTTTTTAAAAAACGGTGGTGATACATCCAGTTCGAAGGTTTCAATATTTCGAGACAACTGGTGTGTAATTCCAACGGAACGGAAAACACAACTGCCTTCTTGACTAACGGATTCACTTTTCCTTCTCCCAGATACTTCAATGTCAGGTTGCCACCCAGACTAAACCCAATCAGACAGACGGAATCGTACTTCTCAGAGGCATGATTAATTACCCATTGCAAATCATCGGTCGCCCCGCTGTGATAAAATCGCTTTTGTCGATTCATTTCACCACTGCAACCTCGATAATTCCAAGCAAGGACATCATAGTCATGTGTAAAAAACTGTTTGGCCATTCCTTTTATGTAGGCCCGCTCACTGTTCCCTTCCAATCCATGCGAAATGATCACCAGCTTATTCGAACCTTGCTTCAGCCAATCCAAATCCAGAAAATCATCATCAGGTGTGGTGAGACGCTCACGTTGATAAGGCGAAAGTTGAATTTTGCGGAAAAGAGCGGGCCAAATCGTTTCAATATGGGCATTGAAAAAAAACGAAGGGGCTTCGTACGATTGCATGAAACTGAGCGAATTACAAATGCCAGCCTTTTCTTTCTTTTAAAGAACTGATATGCGCTAAGTGATGCTCACCATGCCAGGCATACGTTCCCAAAAGTTGATCCAAGCGCACTTCCTTTTTAGATTCAGGGTGGATGAATTTTTTTGAAAGGCTTTCGTGAGGAATCGATTTTGCCAGCGCCACCATTTTTGCATGCAGCGCCTGCAATACATTCAGTGAAATAAAAATGGGTAGAGTGGTTTCAGGGGTTTCGGCCCACAATTTTTCATCATACGCTTTGATGATGGGAGTAGGCTCTGTGAGAGTCCATTTGATTCGAATGTAAGCGTTGCTATGGCTATCTGCCATGTGGTGAATCACTTGGCGCACCGTCCAGCCTCCATCACGATAAGGTGTATCTAATTGCGCATCGTTCAATGAAACAACGGCACTATGCAATTTTAAAGGAAGTGATTCAATCCGCTCTGTGAATTGAGCTACTTCTTCTTTGGAATAACTTTCTTTCGCTTGAAATTTTCCAATCGGATAGCGAAGATCAACCGGCTCCATGCTTATTCTTTTCTAATCGCGTCCTCGATTTCTTTGTCGCTGAAAGACTTATGCAGTTTTACAGGCTTCTTTGCATTTCTCTTTTTCTTTACACGGATGTTAGTAAACTCAATCAACAAAGAGAATGCTACTGCGAAGTAAATATATCCTTTTGGGATTTCGTTGTGGAAACCTTCCAACACCAAGGTGAATCCAATCAGAATTAAGAAACCAAGCGCCAATACCTCCATGGAAGGGTGATTGCGGATGAAATCGCTGATGGCACCAGAGAAGAACATCATTACCAAAATGGAAACCATAACAGCAATGATCATGATTAATACTTGTTCGGGAGGCACAATTCCCACCGCAGTCAATATAGAATCGAAGGAGAAAATGATGTCTAATAAAATGATTTGAACGATAGTAGCGGTAAATGTAACAGCCGCTTTTTTTGCTCCACCTTCTTCATCGTCATCACCTTCCATTTCGTGATTAATTTCCATGGTGCTTTTCGCGATTAGGAAGAAACCTCCAAAACAAAGAATCAAATCACGACCACTAAAAGTATGGTCGGCATGGAATCCAAAGAAATTAATAAGCCAATCGGGCATAAAATCGCCCAATGCAAAAAGAGGCTCTTTGAAACCGATAATCCACGTGATACAAAGCAGAAATCCAATACGAACGAACATCGCAAGGAATAAACCCGTGTTTCGGGCTTTTTTGCGCATCTCTTCGGGTAGTTTATTGGAGACAATTGATATGAAAATGATGTTGTCGATACCTAATACGATCTCTAAAAAACAAAGGGTTAGAAGAGCAAGCCAAGTATCGGCTTTAAGAAAAATTTCCATGCAGACAGGATTTGAAATTTGAGCCAAATTAAGCAAAGAGTTGAATTAAAAAAACAGGCATTAAGCAAAAGAAAATCACAGTTTTAAACCATTTTTGATAAGATTTTTATTATGGACCATCCCATGGCTAAACCGTTTTCATTTGCAGTCCGACAAGACCTAATAAAACAAGCCAAAAATGAATCTTTTGACTTGATTGTTATCGGTGGAGGTATTACCGGAGCAGGCATTGCACTCGATGCAGCTTTGCGCGGATTGAAGGTGGTTTTAGTAGAAAAAGATGATTTTGCCTATGGCACCAGCAGCCGATCAACCAAATTAATTCATGGTGGTCTCCGCTATCTCAAACAATTGGAATTTGGGTTGGTAAAAGAAGTGGGAAGTGAGCGGGCTATTGTGCACAAGCTGGCTCCCCACTTAGTAATTCCGGAAAAGATGTTATTGCCGCTTTACGAAAAGCGGGGATTAGGCTATTGGCTAACTTCTATTGGCCTGAAAATTTATGATTGGCTGGCCGGTGTTTTAGTGGCTGATCAGCGAAAAATGCTTACTCGCAAACAAACCCTTCGGCAGGAGCCCTTACTGAATCCGGATGATGTAAATGGGGGTGCCATCTACGCAGAATACCGAACGGACGATGCCCGGCTGACCATTGAGATTATTAAATCTGCCTTCCATTTTGGTGCCAAGCCTTTGAGTTACTGTAAAGTGACCAAACTAAGATATGACGCTGAAAAGATCGTTGGTGTGGAGGTATGGGATGAGATCCGTCAATTACAGTTTTCTCTTTCGGGCAAAGCTATCGTCAATGCTGCCGGCCCATGGGTAGATGAATTGCGCGAGTTGGATCAGTCTAAGAAAGGAAAGCGACTGCACCTGACCAAGGGGGTACATTTGGTGGTAAGCAAAGAAAAGTTTCCTATTCAACAAGCCATTTATTTTGATGTAGAAGATGGTCGAATGATTTTCGCAATTCCTCGAGGAAGGACAACTTACATCGGTACTACGGACACGAATTATGATGGAAGCAAAGATGAAGTGCATGCCACCCATGAAGATGCAAACTATCTGGTAAATGCAGTCAATCGCACTTTTCCGCAGTCAATATTGACAGTTGCTGATATCGAATCAAGTTGGGCTGGATTGCGACCATTGATTCATGAAGAAGGGAAGTCGGCATCGGAACTTTCGCGGAAAGATGAAATCTTCGTTTCGCCTTCGGGACTCATTTCAATTGCGGGTGGTAAACTTACTGGCTATCGTAAAATGGCCGAACGTATTGTGGATCTGGTTTTTGAAACGCATTTTGAAGATCGCCAAGCGAAATGCAAAACAGCCACCACGCCATTTGTGGGCAGCGATTTTGCCAATTACCAGGCTGTTCGAAATTACATCGTTGAAGTAGCTAGCAAACTGAAGCCGTTCGGATTAGAAAATGAAGCGGCTTATTTGGTAGGTACTTACGGAAAGCAAAGCGACTCGATCTTATCCTATCTGCAATCTCACCAAACAGGCGATGCCGGAGCTGATTTACTTCGTGCCGAAATAGGGTTTTGTATCCAGTATGAAATCACTACCGCAGTAGCAGATTTTGTCGTACGCAGATCCGGCATGTTATACTTCAATATGCCGCGCTTGAATAAATACAAAGAAATTCTAATACAAGAATTCAGCAAACAACTTAATTGGAGTGCAGACAAAAGACAGTCCGAAGCCGCTGCCCTGGAGCTTCTTATTTCTAATAGTACACATTTTAAACAACCATAAAATTATATGAAGGTTCTTTTATTCTTAGTCGGGATTGTCTTACTAATTGCAAGCGAGATTGCCCGGGTGTATTATATCATGCCGTTTCCGGGAAGTCAGGTGGAAGAGATGATCGATGTGGCGTATTTTTTACATCAATACATTTGGGTTTTTCGTGTGATTGGCATTGCGCTGATTGCCTATCCTGCCTTTACATACATTGTGGGTACCAATCCTTACCTCAAGTGGACGGTAGCTGCGCTACTCGGTTTCTGGGTTATTGTAGTGTATGCTTTTAATTTCCGATTTCTGGCAGATAAAATGTTTTATCAACCGGAGTCTGTTGTTTTGTTACCTGCCAAGGACAACAAAGTGAGCGATCAGCAATTAGTCATTGGTGTGGTCTTAGATGGAAAAGCAAAAGCCTATCCTATTGAAGTCATAGGCTATCACCATCAGGTGCGAGATACACTGGCAGGTAAATCATTGATGGTCACGTACTGTACCGTATGTCGTACCGGACGAGTATTTAGTCCTGAAGTGGATGGCAACCCGGAGACGTTTCGCTTAGTAGGCATGGATCATTACAATGCGATGTTTGAAGATGCGTCCACACACAGTTGGTGGAGGCAGGTGAGTGGCGAAGCGATTACCGGACCCAGCAAAGGAAAAAAGTTGAACGAAATTCCTTCGGAGCAAATGACATTGCGTGCTTGGCTCGATCGCTATCCCAATTCTACAATTCTACAACCTGATCCGAAGTTTAAAGATCGCTATGAAGTGTTGGAAAAATACGATGAAGGGAAAATGAAAGGACGATTGGAAGGAAGAGATTCACTTTCGTGGAAAGATAAATCATGGGTAGTGGGGGTGCCGATGGGCTTGTTTGCCAAAGCGTATGATTGGAATGAGTTGACAGCAGCGAAAGCAATCAATGACCAGATTGCGGGTAAACCAATTGTGGTGGCAATGGAAAAAGATTCAGCTACATTTCATGTGTGGTTGACCGTAGTGCAAAGTGATACCCTTCAATTTCAGGTGTCCGATAGTTTGAAACTGACCGACACAAAATATGGCTCACGGTGGAATTGGAAAGGCGAATGCGAAGAAGGGAAATTTGTTGGGTCGAAGTTGACGCCTGTGCAATCGTATCAGGAATTTTGGCATTCGTGGAAAACATTTCATCCGAATACAGAGCAATATCAACCTAAGAAATTATAGACTGAATATTTATCGCAATGGATTCAGCAAAAAGCTGGTGGAAAGAAGCCATCGTTTATCAAATTTATCCGCGCAGTTTTAAAGACAGCAATGCCGATGGTGTTGGCGACTTGCGCGGCATCATTCAACAACTGGATTATATTCAATCACTCGGTATTGATGCCGTTTGGTTGAATCCGATTTTCAAATCGCCCAATGATGATGGCGGCTACGACATCAGCGATTATTATTCCATTCAACCTGAGTTTGGCACGATGGAAGACTTTGATGAATTACTGCACGGGCTTCATCAACGTGGATTAAAACTTATTATGGATTTGGTGCTCAATCACTCTTCCGATGAGCACCCCTGGTTTCAGGAATCAAAAAAATCAACTACCAATCCCTATCGCGATTTTTATTTCTGGCGCCCCGGCAAAGGTTCGAACCCGCCTAATAACTGGCCTTCTTTCTTTGGTGGCAGCGCGTGGCAACTAGATGAAACTACAGGCGAATATTACCTGCATCTCTTTTCAAAAAAGCAGCCTGATTTAAATTGGGAGAGCCCGGCATTACGTCAGGAAATTTTTAAGCTGATGGATTTTTGGTTGAAGAAAGGGGTGGATGGTTTGCGCCTGGATGTGATCTCAGCTATTTCTAAACGCACCGACTTCCCGGACACGGATACAAACGACTTCAACGAAACCATTCGCAAGTATTATTCCAATGGCCCTCGTTTGCGCGAATTTATAGCCGAGACGAAGCGAAACGTTTTGGTTCATTATCCACAGGTGATGACCGTAGGCGAAGGCCCCGGTATTACACCATTCAATGCGCTCGATTATCTGGATGAAAAGGAAGGGCTCAATATGATTTTTCACTTTGGGCACATGTTTATGGATCAAGGTTCAGGTGGTCGCTTCGACCCGATTCCATGGACGATGAATGATTTTAAAAAAGTCTTCAAAACGTGGGATGACGCGTTTGCCGCGAAAGGTTGGGGTAGCATATTCCTCGGCAACCACGATTTTGCGCGCATGGTTTCCCGTTGGGGCAATGATCGCGAGCATTGGGAGAAATCATCGAAATTGTTGATTACGTTGCTGCTATCGATGCGTGGCACCACCTTCATTTATCAAGGCGATGAGATTGGTATGACCAATACTACGTTGCGTTCCGTAACTGAATCCAAAGACATTGAAACACAGAATGGCTGGCGTGAAGCCAATAAACTTGGTATGAGCGAAGCCGAGTTTATCCAGCGCGCGAATTATTCAGGTCGCGATAATGCGCGCACTCCTATGCAATGGACGGAGGCGGAGAAGGCCGGATTTACGACCGGAATTCCTTGGATGCCAATCCATTCTAATAAAGATAGAATCAACGTGCAGCAGCAAGAGCAGACGCCCGATTCCATCTTGAATTACTTTAAAGAAATGGCTCAACTAAAGAAGAAAAATCACGCGCTCACCTATGGAAGCTATACGATGCTGACGGACACACCTGATCGGTTGTTTGCCTACTATCGTCAGGAGGGAAAAGAAAAATTTCTGGTGATGCTGAATTTTTCTGAAGAGAATCTTAACTTTCCTATCCCGCTCACTGGAAAAAGAGTCATCGGCAACTATCCCGGTACCTCGGAAAAACTGCGTGCGTGGGAAGCCTTGATCTATAAACTATGAGCGACTCTAAAAATTATTTGTGGGGCATTGACCTCGGTGGTACAAAAGCAGAAGGAATTGTATTAGGCCCCGGTGGACTGAAAGAAATCTTGTTTCGCGATCGTGTTCCGACCGGTGCTGAAAATGGCTACCAGCATATTCTTGGGCAAATCAAAACCTTAGTGGATATGATGGCTGACAAGATGGGCTATCGCACAACGAAGTTGGGCATCTGCACACCCGGCACGTTAGACCCGAAGCTGGGAACCATGAAGGGATGTAATTCAGAGTGCATGAATTTTCAGCCTATGAAAAGTGATTTGGAAAAATTGCTGGGTATGGAAATATTCATAGCTAATGATGCGAATTGTTTTGCGCTGGCCGAAGCTCAGATGGGTGTCGTAAAAGAAAAATTTCCGAAGGCCAATGTGGTCTTCGGAGTGATTATGGGCACAGGTGTAGGCGGTGGTTTAGTGGTGGATGGCAAAGTGTTGAATGGCTTGCAAGGCATTGGAGGTGAATGGGGACATAACTTTTTAGATGCTTCAGGCGGACCATGTTATTGTGGCAAATCGGGATGTGTGGAGAAAGTACTTTCGGGCCCATCGCTCGAAAAATATTACGCCAGCATTTCAGGGCAACCCAAGCGACTCAAAGAAATTTATGAGTTATACAAAGCGGGCGATGCACAGGCTACGCAAACCATTCACCGCATGACACACTTCTTTGGCGTGGCGTTGAGTGTGATTGTGAATATCATCGATCCGGATGTGATTGTGATTGGCGGAGGTGTGGGCAATATTGATGAGATCTATTCGGAAGGAGTGGAGTCGGTGAGGAAGTATGCATTTAACAACGGAGTGTTGGATACACCTATTGTAAAGCCAAGCCTGGGCGATAGTGCCGGGGTGTTTGGTGCAGCTTATTTGACGGTTTGATTTCTGAAGAATGCCTCGGAAAATTGCTACCGGAAATAAGGTTCAAACGCTCTACAGCAGTATTCGTCAGATTATTGACGAAGCCAGAAGTAAAGTTTATAGAACGGCTAATTTTACTATGGTGCAAGCCTATTGGCAGATTGGAAAGTTGATTGTCGTGGAAGAGCAAAAGGGAAAGAAAAGAGCCGAATACGGTTCCTTTTTGCTTAAAGAATTGTCAGAGCAGTTAACCAATGAATAATGAATATGGTAAAGGTTTTGATGAAAGTAATTTAAGGCACATGAGAGGCTTTTATTCCTCATTTCCAATTCAGGACGCACTGCGTCCTGAATTGTCCTGGACTCATTACCGTCTATTGCTCAAAGTAGAACGAGAAGATGCAAAGGATTTTTATTTACAAGAATCTATTGATGGAAATTGGAGTACCCGAACGCTTGAACGCCAAATTAATAGTTTGTATTTCGAAAGAATGATGCTCACGCCAGTCAGAAAGAGAGGATTGATAAAAAAAGAGGCGGATAGCAAAAAGGAAAAGACACTAGCAAGCGATATTATTAAAGATCCCTATGTCTTGGAATTTTTGGATCTGAAGTCAAAAGCTGATTTCTATGAGCATGATTTGGAACAAGCCATCATTGATAAGTTACAAGATTTCTTATTGGAGCTTGGCAAAGGATTTTGTTTTGTGGCAAGGCAATACCGACTAACCGTTGATGCACGCAAACATTTCTATGCAGATTTAGTATTTTACAACTACATTTTGAAGTGTTTTGTAGTGATTGACTTAAAAGTTGGTGAACTTACCCATCAGGATATCGGACAGATGGACATGTATGTTCGCTATTTTGAGGATCAGGTAAAGCAGAAAGGAGACAACCCAACGATTGGTTTAATTTTATGTTCAGAGAAAAATAAAACCATCGTGAAGTATAGTTTGCTAAGCGAAAGCAAACAGGTTTTTGCTTCGAAGTACAAAACGTATCTTCCTACCGAAAAACAATTGGTTCAGGAGATAAAAAGAGAACGCGAGTTAGTTGAAACGGAACAACGATTAAAAAAGTAGTCGATATGCCCAGAAAAAAAATTGCCGTTATCGGTCCGATCCCAAGAGATCACATTGTGACCCATCAGGGAGAGTTAATTCAAAAGTGGGGTTGTGTTACACATCCGGTCATTGCGCTTTCAGCTATGGCGGGAGAGAAGCTGGAAGTCATCCCGGTATCGCATGTGCGCAAAGTCGATATGGACAACGTGCGCGAAGTGTTCAAAGGATACAAAGGCATCAACACCAAATTCATTTCTTCTAAAAATGATCAGGGTGATATCATCAGCCTTCGCTTTGTGGATGTGAATAACCGACTTGAGCGGCAAACGGGTTTTATGGATCCGATCGTGCCCGAGGATTTTAAAAAACTCCTCGACTGCAAAGTTTTTGTTTTTATTCCCATCAGCGATTATGAAATCTCATTAGATACACTAAAGTACCTGAAGAAGCGCAGCAAAGGAACGGTCATTTTCGATGCACATGGACCAACTACTGCGTGTCTGGCGAACGGAGAGCGCCAACGCAAATTTTGGGTTGATCGCGACCAGTGGCTTCCTTACATCGATGTGCTGAAAATGAATCTCGAAGAAGCGCAGGCATCGTGGTTTAAAAAAGAATATGAGAGTCAGGATTTTACGATTTCCGAAGAGCCCGATCGCAAAGAATTATTAGCGTTTGCCACCCATTGTCTTAATCTCGGTGTGAAGTGCGTCTGCGTCACCGTTGACTCGCGCGGATGTCTTGTCTATCGAAAAGACCGAAATAAGATTTTGGAAGATCTGGTGCCGGCTGTAAAAGTTGAGCAGGTGATCGATACCACCGGCTGTGGCGATTCATTTGCCGGAGGCGTTGGCTTCGGATTACTGCAAAGCCCGAAAGATTATGTGAAAGCTGTCCGCTACGGAAACGCACTTGGAGCGCTCAGAACGCAAGGGAAAACGTTTGCGGTATTTAAATCTCAGGCCGAAACGGAACAAATAATGAAGCTGGGCTATATTCGCGCCAACTAAACTATATAGCGTGATAAAAGCCGTAATTTTTGATTTGGATGGAGTGATTGTAGATACTGCCCACTACCATTTTATTGCCTGGCAGCGACTGGCCAATGAGTTGGGTATTGCATTTACTGAGAAGGAAAACGAGCGATTGAAAGGTGTTAGTCGCATGCATTCACTGGAAATTATTCTGGAGATTGGTGGTGTTACTCTTTCTGAAGCAAAGAAAGAAGAATTGGCAACCAAGAAAAACAGTTGGTTTGTTGAATACATTGAAGCCATTCGCCCGGAAGAAATTTTTAAAGGCGTGAAAGAAATGCTGCAAGATTTGCGCGCGCAGGGATTCAAAGTAGCATTAGCCTCAAGTAGCAAAAATGCGGAAACTGTATTGCGTTTGTTGCAAGTAAAAAATCTGTTCGATACGGTAGTAGATGGCACGATGGTCAAGAATAGCAAACCTGATCCCGAAATATTTTTATTGGCAGCCAGCAAACTGGCCGTTTCACCGGATGTGTGTGTGGTGTTTGAAGATGCCGAAGCAGGGGTGGAAGCCGCTTTGGCAGCGGGTATGAAGTGCGTTGGAGTGGGATCAGCCGATCAATTAGGCAAAGCACACGCCATTGTGAAAAGCACAGCTGATTTTCCGATCTCTAAATTAAATTCACTCTAACCAAATTACCATTAACGATTAACTATTAACTATTAACAGTATTCCTTATAGATATGAAGCAATATCTCAAAAAGCACGAATGGCAAATCATCGAACAAGGATTTGATCCCCATTACAATCGTATTTCAGAAAGTATTTTCAGTCTCGGCAACGGCCGCATGGGCCAGCGCGCCAACTTCGAAGAAAAATATTCCGGTGATACGCATCAAGGCACCTATGTGGCCGGTGTTTATTATCCTGACAAAACACGCGTAGGCTGGTGGAAGAACGGTTATCCCGAATATTTCGCCAAAGTACTGAATGCACCATCGTGGATTGGTATTCAGATTAAGATCGGCAAACAAGAACTTGATTTGAAGCAATGCAAAGTGGCAGGCTTCAAGCGCGTGCTCGATATGAAGCAAGGCTTGTTGCAACGTTCATTTGTGGCTACGCTTCCGGATGGAAAGAAAGTAAAAATAGAAGCGAGTCGCTTTTGTAGTATGGCCGATGGCGAAGTCGGTGCAATCCGATACTCCATTACACCAGAGAATTTTTCTGCCAATGCCGTGATCACCTTGTCGGTAGATGCGGATGTGGTGAATAAAGATTCCAACTACGATGAAAAGTTCTGGACGGAAATAGCGAAGGAAGCCAAAGCCGGATTAGCTCTGGTAACTGCTGAAACTAAGAAGACGCAGTTCCATGTCACCACCGCTGTGACCTATAGCATTCACAGCGGAGGCAAAGCCGTAAAGGGAAAAAGCAAAGCGAATAAGAAAGAAAAGTATGCAGATAATGTGGTGACCATCCCTTTGAAGAAAGGAGTTGAAACGACCATCTATAAATATGCAGCTGTTTTGTCTTCAGAGAATCATCCGAAGCAGAAATTGGCCGACAATGCCAAAAAGAAATTGAAAGCAGCTGCTACTGCTGGCTATGATCAACTGTTTGCTGCGCACGTTGCGGTGTGGACGCAAATCTGGAAAAAGTGCGACATCACCATTGAAGGAGATATTGCCGCACAGCAAGGTATTCGCTTTAATATTTTTCAGTTGATGCAAACCTATACAGGTGAAGATCAACGTCTGAATATCGGTCCGAAAGGTTTTACCGGTGAGAAATATGGTGGCAGTACGTATTGGGATACAGAAGCTTATTGTTTGCCTTTCTACCTCGGAACATCCGATCCGAAGGTTGGTCGCAATTTGCTGGTCTATCGCCATAAACATTTGAAGCGTGCCATCGAGAATGCACAGAAATTAGGTTTTACCAATGGCGCAGCCCTCTATCCCATGGTGACCATGAACGGAGAGGAGTGTCACAACGAATGGGAGATTACATTTGAAGAAGTGCATCGCAATGGCGCCATTGCTTTCGCGATTTATGACTATATCCGCTACACGGGAGATGAGAAATATCTAAGTGAATTTGGATTAGAAGTGTTGTTGGGAATTTCCCGCTTCTGGTCGCAACGCATCACTTTCTCGGAAGCAAAACAACAGTATGTGATGTTGGGTGTAACCGGCCCGAACGAATACGAAAACAATGTGAACAACAACTGGTACACCAGCTACATTGCTTGCTGGACCATGGAGTACACGCAACAAGCATTGGATTTTGTGCGCAAAGATGATCCGACTAAATTCAATAAATTGGTGGCATCAACTAAGTTCAACGAAAAAGAAGAAACCGCTCGCTGGGCTGATATTCGCAAGCGCATGTATTTGGGTGAGGACAAAAAGTTGGGTGTGTACTTACAACAGGATGGATTCCTCGATAAGGAATTAGTTCCCGTTAGCCAGCTTCGTCCGCAGGACAGACCGCTGAATCAAAAATGGTCTTGGGATCGCATCCTGCGCTCTTGTTATATCAAGCAAGCCGATGTATTGCAAGGTTTGTATTTGTTCGATGATCGCTTCGACAATGCCACCATTCAACGCAACTTCGATTTCTACGAACCGCTCACGGTGCATGAATCATCTTTGTCTCCTTGCGTGCATGTAATCTTAGCTTCTAAAATTGGCTACAAAGAAAAGGCGTACGAAATGTATTTGCGCACTTCGCGCTTGGATTTGGATGACTACAACAACGATACGGAAGATGGTTGTCACATCACCAGTATGGCCGGAACATGGATGAGCGTGGTGAAAGGATTTGGCGGCATGCGCGTGAAAGACGGTATGCTTCATTTCAATCCATTCATTCCCGATCAGTGGAAGTCGTATTCTTTCCGCATTGAATTCAGAGGTCACGTCATCAAAGTGAAAGTTTCCAAGCAAGGTGTGGAAACCATTCGCGAATCAGGTGAGCCGGTGCAGCTCGCTCTGAATGGCAGTACTATTACCGTTTAAGAATTTCATCCAATTCTTTATCAAGAGGACTCTTTCGGGAGTCCTCTTTTTTTTGCCTACGGTTTGTTAGGTTTTGATTGTGTAAAAATTACAGCCACCCACAAAAATCCACGCTATTCTATCGGGATTATTCATTAATTTACCTTGCTATTAGAGTTTAACAATAGATTTTATACCTTCAATAAATTGAATTTCAGTCTAAACCTATGAACAGAAAATTACGCATGGGAATGGTGGGTGGAGGCAAAGATGCTTTCATCGGATCCATTCATCGCCTGGCTGCCAATATGGATGGCCTCATTGAAGTAGTGGCCGGTGCGCTTAGCATCAATCCGGAGATCGCCAAAGAAAGTGGTAAAGCACTTTTTCTGGCAGAAGACCGCACGTATCTCACCTATGAAGAAATGATCGAAAAGGAAAGTAAACTTCCTGCCGACAAGCGAATTGATTTTGTTACCATCGTTACGCCCAACTTTGCGCACTTTGCTCCGGCCATGCTCGCATTAGAGAAAGGGTTTCACGTTGTCATTGAAAAGCCCATCACGTTTACACTCGATGAAGCGCGTCAGTTAAAAAAGAAAGTAGAAGAGACCGGTTTGATCTTGTGTCTCACACATACCTACTCCGGTTACCCGATGGTACGTCAGGCACGCGCGATGGTGCGCGAAGGTGCCTTGGGTAAAATCAGAAAGATTGTAGTAGAATATCCGCAAGGCTGGTTGAGTAAGTTGAGTGAACGTGAAGGCAATGCACAGGCAGCTTGGCGCACCGATCCGAAAAAGTCAGGTAAGGCAGGATCCATGGGCGACATTGGAACGCATGCCGCGCACTTAGCCGAATTTATTTCCGGTTTGAAAATCACGCAGCTGTGTGCCGACTTAAATATTTTAGTGCAAGGCCGCGCATTGGATGACGATGGCAACGTGTTGTTAAAATTTGATAATGGCGCTGCCGGTGTTCTCATTGCATCACAAGTTGCAGCAGGTGAAGAGAATGCGCTGCGTATTAAAATTTATGGCGAACATGGTGGCCTTGAGTGGGCGCAAATGGAACCCAATACATTGCTGGTGAAGTGGCTCGATAAACCAACGCAAATTTTACGTGCAGGCACCAACGGGTTTTTACATCCCGATGCGATCTTCAATTTCAGAACTCCTGCCGGTCACCCCGAAGGGTATCTTGAAGCATTTGCCAATTTGTATCGCAATTTTGCTTTGGCTTTGTCTGCACGAGTCGATGGAACTCCAGCTCCGAAAGTAGTTGACTTTCCTACGGTAGAAGACGGAATTCGTGGAATGGCCTTTATCGATAATGTGGTGAAAAGTGGCCAGAGTAAAGAGAAGTGGACGAACTTTGAAATCTGATTCGGTAATTTGCTAATTCGGTGATTCGTTGATTTGATTTGAAAATTAATCAATTTGAAAATTTGAAAATCGGATAATAATGACATTCTTAAATAAAATAAAGCTTAGTGCCTTCGTGCCTGAGTGGTAAAAATTATAACGATGAAGAATATACAGGGACCCGGAATTTTTCTCGCGCAGTTTATGGGCGATGAAGCTCCGTTTGATAATTTAAAATCGATTTGTAAGTGGGCTGCTTCTTTGGGATATGTCGGTGTTCAAATTCCTAGTTGGGATGCGCGCTGTATCGATTTGAAGAAAGCAGCCGAAAGCAAAGATTATGCAGATGAAATTCGTGAGACGGTGGATTCGTGTGGTTTAAAAATCACTGAGCTATCGACACATTTACAAGGACAATTAGTAGCAGTCAATCCCGCCTACGATACGATGTTCGATGCGTTCGCACCTAAAAGTGTGCACGGCAAACCGAAGGAGCGCACCGCATGGGCAGTCGATCAATTAAAGTTGGCCGCTAAAGCCAGTCGTAATTTAGGATTGAATGCACACGCTACATTTTCCGGAGCACTGATGTGGCACACCGTATATCCATGGCCGCAACGCCCGGCCGGATTGGTGGAAGATGGATTCAAAGAATTAGCGAAGCGCTGGCTCCCGATTTTAAATGCATTTGATAAAGTAGGAGTGGACTTGTGTTATGAAATTCACCCCGGAGAAGATTTGCACGATGGCATCACCTTCGAGCGTTTCTGGGAGGCAACGGGCAGTCACATTCGTTGCAATATTCTCTATGATCCAAGTCACTTCGTACTTCAGCAATTAGATTATTTGCAGTACATCGACTTCTATCATTCGTTCATTAAAATGTTCCATGTAAAAGATGCTGAGTTCAATGCTACTGGCAAGAGCGGTGTGTATGGTGGTTATCAGAATTGGATCGACCGCCCCGGACGATTCCGTTCACCCGGAGATGGTCAGGTAGATTTTAAATCCATCTTCAGTAAGTTAGCACAATACGACTACAGTGGTTGGGCTGTGCTGGAGTGGGAGTGTTGCATCAAACATCCGGAACAAGGTGCTTCTGAGGGGGCTCCTTTCATCAAGAACCACATCATTCGCGTGACCGAAAAAGCATTTGATGATTTCGCATCTGCAGGAAAAAATCCAAAACTCAATAAATCAATTTTAGGAATTTAATACTAGCATTATGACTTCAAACAAATTTAATTCAATCATTCTGGTAGCTGCGCTTGGCGTGGCAACATTCGCTTGTGGTTCAAAAAAAGAGGCCGCCAATCAAGAAGACTACGGAACACCTACCGAAGAAGCAACCGCTCCGGTTACAGCTGCGGATGCGATTACGCAAGGTGAGTCATTGGTGAAGGCGAGTGATTGCAAAACATGTCATCACTCAGTCAATAAGATCATCGGACCATCACATACTGATGTAGCCAAGAAGTATGAGTTTACGAAAGCCAATGTAGAATATCTGGCAGGTAAAATCATTAAGGGAGGTTCCGGTGTTTGGGGTGAAGTAATGATGTCCGGCCATCCTGATTTAAGTCAGGCGGATGCCGAAAAGATGGCGAGATATGTGCTGTCGTTAGATGGTGAGACGGAACATTAATCGATACACTATAAAATGATCGCTATGAGAAATTCAATTCTGGTGGTTTTGGCAATTGTGGTTGCATCTGCATTGCAGGCGCAAGACAACACGCTCACCGCTAAAGAAAAAAAACAAGGCTGGAAATTACTGTTTGATGGAAAAACCTTGAATGGTTGGCACAATTTTAACAGCGATAAGATTGGCGAAGCGTGGCAAGTGGTAGACGGAGCGATTCACCTCAATAAACAACAGCAAGAAGGATTTCAGGTGAAGGGTGGTGGCGATATTGTCACAGCCGGAGAATTTGAAAATTTTGAGTTGAGTCTCGAATGGAAAATTGCTCCTTGCGGGAACAGTGGAATTATTTTTAATGTCACCGAATCGACACAATATCAGTATGTATGGCAAACTGGCCCCGAGATGCAAGTGTTGGACAATACCTGTCATCCCGATGCAAAGATTGAAAAGCACCGTGCCGGAAATTTATATGACTTGATTCAAAGTCCGAAAGAATCGGTAAAGCCTGCCAATGAATGGAATGTAGCCGTGATCAAATTGAATAAAGGACATTTGCAGTTATTTCTGAACGGAGTGCTGCAAGTAGACACCCAGATGTTCACACCCGAGTGGGATGTCATGATCAAAGGAAGTAAATTCAAAGACATGCCCGGATTTGGTAAATCAAAGAAAGGTCATATCTCCCTGCAAGACCATGGCGATTTAGTATGGTATAAGAATATCAAGATTCGCGAGTTAAAATAATTTAAAAATGAAGAGACGAGAATTTATCCAACAAACAGCCATGGCAGCCGCGGGCGCTTTGGCGTTGTCATCGTTTAGCTTTAAGCAAAAAAGCGAAATTGGGTTGCAGTTGTACACCCTACGCGATGTGATCAACAAAGATGTGAAAGGCACTTTAGAAAAAGTAGCTGCGCTGGGATATCAGAAAGTAGAAGCCTACGGATACAATGACGGTAAGTTGTTTGGCATGGCTGCCAAAGAGTTTGCTGCGTTAGCAAAGAGCTTGAAATTGAAAGTCACTAGCGGACATTATTTGCTTGGTAAATCTGATTCTACCAAGGCGATGAAAGGTACCTTGCTAAATGATTGGGAACGCGCGGTGGCCGATGCCAAGGAAGTAGGGCAGGAGTATATGATTCTCGCCTACCTCATTGCGGATGAACGTAAATCGTTGGATGATTATAAACGCATTTGTGAAACCATCAACAAGGCTGCCGAAGTTTGTAAGAAAAATGGTATTCGCATGGGGTATCATAATCATGAATTTGAATTTGAGAAGTTCGATGGACAAGTTGCGTATGATCTGATGCTGAAGGAATTGGATCCTAAAAATGTATCGATGGAGTTGGATTTGTATTGGGTGAATTATGCCAATCAAAATGCATTGGAGTATTTTGCCAAGTATCCCGGTCGTTTTGAACAATGGCATGTGAAAGACATGGATAAGACCGATCCGAAAAAACAAGTAGATGTGGGCACCGGACGAATAGATTTTGCCGCGCTGTTTGCTAAAGCAAAACAATCCGGATTGAAACATTTTTATGTAGAACAAGAAGCGTATCCCGTTTCACCGATGGACAGTATTGAAAAAAGTATAGCCAACGTGAAGAAGTGGATTTAATTTAGTAATTGATTTTAGAGAGCGCCAGATGCGAATGCGTCTGGCGCTTTTTGTTTTCGTATTTAGGCATAAGGATCAGCAAGAATAATTCTTCGTGCCTCCGTGCCTTAGTGGTAAAAAAATATGACCCCTACTCAATCCACCCATTCTATTTTCATGGTTCGCCCCGCTGCGTTTGGCTACAATCCACAAACAGCGCTCACAAATTCATTTCAATCCGAGTTAGCATTAGCCAATGAAGAAATTCAACGTAAGGCATTAGCCGAGTTTGATGCAATGGTAGAAATACTTCGAGCGAAAGGAGTGGAGGTTTATGTTTTTCACGATACACCCATACCACCGAAACCTGATGCCATTTTTCCCAACAACTGGATTTCCCTTCATGCCGATGGTAAACTGATTTTGTATCCGATGTGTACCATCAACCGAAGGTGGGAACGAAGAGTGGAAATCATAGAAGAGTTTAAGCGAAAGTTTTCCATTAAAGAAGTGATTGATCTGTCACACTATGAATCAGTCAATCAATTTCTAGAAGGAACGGGTAGTATCATTTTTGATCATGTTCACCGGGTAGCGTATGCGTGTCTTTCTCCTCGCACCGATCGCGACTTATTTGTAGAAGTATGCAAGCTCTTGAACTATGAACCGATCTATTTTCATTCAGTCAATGCGAAAGGCCAAGCGATCTACCATACCAATGTGATGATGGCCATGGGCGATGAATATGTTGTTATTTGTTTAGAGAGTATCCAAGACAAGCACGAGTGTGCGCATGTAGAAGAAAAGTTAAGGCAACCCCACCATCAATTTATTACAATCTCACTCGATCAAGTAAATCACTTTGCCGGCAACATGCTGCAACTCCAAACCACTTCCGGCAACAAAATTTTGGTGATGTCACAACGGGCGTATCAATCATTAAGTCAATTGCAAATAGACCAACTGAGTAAGTTTGTTGAATTGGTTCCAATTGCCATTCCTACAATCGAAACAATTGGTGGAGGAAGTGTGCGGTGTATGGTGGGGGAGGTTTTCATCCCTAATAAATAGACTTATTCCTTTTCGAAACACCGAAAACATTTGTAACCTTGAATCAGGGTTACACTACAAACCCAAAAAAAAATTTAGTAACTACCCTTAAAAGTGTCGAGTAATTTTACCAAGGTTCAAATTCCAAAAGACAGGAGGAGCCAACTTTACCACGACTAATGCTAATTCTAAAAAAGGGAAGAACCAACTATATCACAACTGACGTGAATTTCGAAACGGGAGGAAGCATTCTCGCCACGACTGACGCAAATTCTAAAACGGGAGGAAGCTACTTTGCCACGACTGGTGCAATTTCCAAAAAGGGAGGAAGCATTGTATAAACTACCGAAACGATCTATAATGCAGGAGAAGCGATTGTACAAACGACCTGAGCGATATATAAGCCGCGGGAAGCGATTGTATAAACGTCCGAAGCGATCTATAAGACGGGAGGAGCGATTGTCGCCACTGCCGGAACAAATCCCAAGACGTGGGAAACGACTGTCACCGCGACTCACGAGCATTCCAAAACGGTAAGAGCCATTCTCGCCACGTCTAAAGTTCGTTCATCATCAATAGACCTAAATGAGCCGAATAATAGCCTTAATCGGCTCATAAAATTGCTCTATTTGAGCCGATTAAATGATAAATCGGCTCGGTATGTATAATTGGCAACAGCAAGATTGGAGGCAATTTCGGTTTAATGAATCCGAATTTTACAGGAATTGCCCTCGAAGTTATGGCTTTGGCTGGTGAAGGCCAGGGCGCGATTCAAAACCTGTCGGTTAACACGCAGCATGAGTCGATCATCACGCTTTTAGTAAAGGAGGCTATAAAAACTTCAGCTATTGAGGGGGAGTATCTAAGCAGGGAGGATTTAGTTTCGAGTATCCAACGAAATTTGGGATACGCAACTCACGGCCAAAAAAGTAAAGACAAACGCTAGGTAATAACTGGATTAACGCAGGGCAATACCGAAGTCACACTGCACCCATGCAGGTAGTTTCTGGTACAGTTGGAAGGGAGGTAATCCATTTTGAAGCACCGCCATCGGCACAAGTTCGGGAAGAGATGCAATTGTTCTTAGAATGGTTTAACAATACAAAACGGGAGGGCACACAACACATTCCCAACTTGCTCATAAGAGCATCAATTGCGCACTTGTATTTTGAGACTATCCATCCATTTGAAGATGGAAACGGGAGAATGGGGCGGATCATTGCCGAAAAGGCATTGGCACAAGGATTGAAAAGACCCGTCTTAATGAGCTTGTCCGTTGCCATTGAGGCCGATAAGAAGTCATATTACGAGGCACTAAAACAAGGGCAGCGTACCAATGATTTAACAAAATGGATCCATTATTTTTCGGAGACAATCTTGAAGTCACAACGGGAGTTTATCGACACGATAAATTTTACATGTAAGAAGGCTGGTTTTTTTGACAGGCACCAATCACAATTGAACGATGCACAGCTTAAAGTGATCAATCGAATGCTGGAGGAAGGTGAAAATGAATTTGTAGGTGGAATGAATGCAAAAAAATATCAGTCGATTACCCACGTATCAAAAGCCATCGCTACCAGGCATTTGCAAGATTTGGTAGCGCAGGGAATTTTAGTTTCCCTGAACGGAGGGAGGACTACGAATTATCGGGTTAATTTTGAATGAGTACTGAGTAATAGTCAAAAAAAAACGGGCTTGATCAAGCCCGTTTTTTTTTAATCTCACATCTCACATCTAGTGCACAATCACCACCTTCTTCCGCACTACATCACCGCCATCGGTTTTGATTTGTACGATGTACACTCCGGCAGCCAGGTCGTAGGTTCCTACGGACTTGTTGGTTCTACCAGCGGGAAGGATGCCGCCATCGATCGTTTTACCCATTTGATCAACCAGACTGATGTTAGAGTCTACACTCAAAGCATTTGGCAACTCAATCACAAACTCCTGATTGGCCGGGTTCGGATAGATGTTCACACTTTCCGGAGAGAGTGGTTCGATTCCGGTAATAGGACCTGGCAACTGATAGTCACTAGGGTTATCCGTTGGGAGTTTGCCAGGATTGAGTTCGGCTTGGTAAACTTCTTTGGTTGAATCGTTTTGAAGAAAAACCACCACCGAATAATTCTTTCCGGTAGAATAGAATGGACTAGGCCTCCATCCATACGTTCCCAAATCTACAGGAGGAAGGGGTACACTATTTACTGTAGCTTTCAATTTTCCAGAAGCTAATTTTGTTCCTACAGCATTTGGTAGCAACTTCTTCAACACGTAAGGGAAAACTGTTTCGTTGGTTGTTACTTTAGACCCTGCTTTTAATTCATTCTTCAATACCGAAGTTTCCAAAATCGCAACATAAAGAGAAGTCTGCTTGGGTAAATCCAAGGATGTAGTATTGGTTGCTTTTACGTTTACCTTGATGGAGTCATTTTCAAACTTAACGGTGGTGCCCGTAAAGTCGGCTTGTGCCAGTTTTAAAGTCTGAAGATCATACGCTTTTTGTCCCCAGTTTCCGAAAAGATCTGGGTTAGCTGCGGTAGGTAAGGAATATTGTGAACGATGTTCTCCATCTAGCAGGGCATAGGGCACCTTGCTTACATTGTAATACAGCGCACGTGAGCTAGGATCAGCCGGGTTATCTAAATTGAACGGGTCAGACCCTACAAATCCAATGTGATAATTAATATTTACTATCTGGGTACTATTGATGTTAGCATTGTTGAAGGCCGAAATGGC
The DNA here is from genome assembly GCA_002398365.1 of Flammeovirgaceae bacterium UBA5008. GTDB lineage: Bacteria > Bacteroidota > Bacteroidia > Cytophagales > Cyclobacteriaceae > ELB16-189. Next base: position 12,852 of record DGYK01000009.1, on the reverse strand, counting down.
TGCAGCATCACTTTCCAAGTCCGACCTTAATGTAGTGTTTCCATTATCATCAGTTGTCGTAAAGTTTTCAAAAAGGATTGTACGAGTTCTGCTTCCCACTCGGATGTTGTCAATGGAAACACCCTTACCTCCCGCATTCAGGGCAGATAAGGCAAATCGGAGAATTGCTTTACCTGATCCGACATTTTCTAGTTTGTGTTTGGGTTGTAATGTATTCGGGTAAGGAGTTGTCGGTTTAGACCAACCGTAGCCAGAAGGATTTGAGGTGCCGGAACCAGGTGAGGAAGGTATAGCGCTGAAGTCATACCAATCCAAGCCTGAAGAAAATCCATTTGAAAAGTCACCTAAGACAGTCCAATTTTTGGTAGGATCAAGAATATTTTTGTCATCCGTGGAGTATTGAACAACTAATCCTTCCCCGGTATTCAGATCGATGTAACTATCGAATGAGATCATCGGACGTGGTACCGTTGACAAATCGAGGCAAGCAGTATACAATGCAGATTTTTCACCGCTTAAATAAGGTCCGGTTGTCCAGCCTTTTCCCTCGAATTTTAAATTCTGAGAATTGGATAGGTCAGCATATTTCCATGATCCTTTTGAAGGTATTGTTGATTGGTTAGAAGTTTGATTCAGATCGATTGAAATCCAACCACCATCATTGGTAGAGAATTTTTCATCGAAGCTCGAACTTTGACTTGGTTTAACCACCTTCGGTAACTGAGCCACGTATTGCGTAGACGAAGACTTACACCCTAAGGTACTAAATGCTGTTAACTGCACATTGTAGAAACCTGATTTAGGATATTTGGTCTTGCTAGCAGCTACTCCAAGTGAGCTGGTTTTAGGAGTTGGTGCAGAAGTTGAATTAGCGAGATCAAAGTCCCAGTCATATCTATTAATGGTTGCATTTCCGGTGGAAGGTGTAGAAGGCATTTTTGAAGTTGAAGCATCAAAATTAATATCGTCTTCTGCACAGTTACCCAAAAAAGTGAATTTAGGAATCGGGATTTCACCTATCGCGATATCGCCTCTTGATCCAGCATATAGCACATCAGCCGTCTGTGTTACGGGAACAACTGAAGATCCCGATGCAATCGAACTACATCCCCACTTGGATGTCAGGGTCAGGTTCACTGTAAACGTACTTGACGTATTGTAAAAGTGAACGGGCTTATCATAGGTTTGAGGAATTGAACTAGCTTGGGGTTGTACCGCAGTAACTGCAGCTCCGCCAGGACCACTAGGTGTATTAGGAGTACCAGAATTTGGATCTCCAAAATCCCATCGATATGAGGCAATACTATTTGCCGGAGTATTGCTGTTGGTTGGTGCGGAAATGCTTGAGGGCGATGCGTCAAAACTGATTTGATTCCCAAGGCAGAATCCATCAAATTTAGCTGATCCACTTAGTCCAGAACCTGCGACAGAACTAGCTATGGTGAACTTAGCCACTGGATTTGGAGTGACGCGGATAACTAAATAGCCAGTGCCTACTGCTGGTGAGTTATTATCTTGGTAGGTATAAGTAACTAAAATATTATCGTAGTTATTTTTTATTTGCGATGGTTTCAGTGTCATCGTACCGTTAGCATTATCTACGAAGTCGCTATTAGGTGCCGAATTGGCAATTGGATTTAAGAAACTAAAAGTGGAATTATTAAATACAGTATTTGCAGTTGCAGAGTACGTGAGTTTTGTGTCTGATTGAATACTGGTAACTACCCCAATTGCACTTGCTGAAACATATATGATCGTTCCTACTTTTAACTGCGAATTAAATGATGTGCCCGTTCCAGAAATTGTGTTAGGGGTATTATAAGAGTTAGAGATTGTACCGGTTCCAATAGCAACTATATTTTGTTTATAGCTATTGAAATCATATAGTTGAAAGAAACCAGTTGACGTTCCGCCAGAAGCAACCGGAAATGCATTTAATGTTATTATTGCGTCAGATTCACAGAATGTAGCTGTACCCGGATAGCCCGAACCTGCGGAGTACTTCGTTGTATTAAAATTAAATTCAGGTAACGATGTATTGCTAATCTCTGTTATGGAGTTATCAAAGAAAGGCTTAGGCGATGTTACCTCAATTAATGGCACTGCGGGAACAAATAATTCCACTGATTGCCTAAACGGAGCAAAAACAGTTTGGTCTGCAGTACTTTGATAAATGCCAGTAAATTCAATTTTGCCCAGCGATCCACCTTTCCAATAGGTGTTGCCCGAAGTGGATGCTTTTGCTATAAAGTAATCGTATACATTACTTTTATCTGCGGGGAGAGCAGGGGCACTGGCTTTTAAAATTTTACCATAATTCCAGGTGTAATTATTAAAAGAGGTGCTGGCATTTGGGCCGTCTGGAGTATTTGTCAATAATTGACGTATCAAGGTACGCCAGTCTGGTCCGCTGATAAACTGAGATGTACTTGGTGTACTTGAGTTGTTAAGTACAATTTCACTCGTAGGTAAATCTGCGTTGAGCTGAATCAATGAATAACCGGCTAGTTCATTATACAATATAGTTTGAGATGGGATATCACTGGCAGCCCCAATAAAGCTGGCATTTATAATATCTTGCTTCGTTCCGATTGGTGAAGGCTGTTGTGTAACTTGATCTACGGAGGCATTCATTGTAGCGCCTAATTTTTTTGAGATAGGGCTGTTATGATCGTATATCAAGTATTGCTGTTTCTTAGAAGTAGTACAGCCGTTTAAATCTGTATGACTAATGGTTATGTTAAATGCCGCACCCGTAGTTACCGCATTGAGAGTAAGTAAGTCGCCACTTACGCCATTCCCGCTAAATATACTGGCTAAATAATCGCCAGGGGCAAATGTATCATTTGTAGCAGATGTAATATATGGCGGAGTCATAGGCAAAAGACGAACCGCTCCAATGTTACTAGGATCAATAAAGTTGTCAGGTATCGTGTTGACTGTTTTATCAAAAGCTGAGTTAGCGTTTGCATTTATTGAAGCAGTCGAACTTTGAAAAGCTATTGGGAAGCGAATATTTGAATCAGCTAAGTTGTTATTATACCAGTATGAATTTGTGAAATCTGGAATTCTGGATGATTGAAAGGTAATTTGTGCTAATTCAATAACTGGTTTTGTAGGTGTATATACATTATCTCCATAGAACCATTGAATCGGACCTTGCGTACTTCCTGAAGTTCCTTTTACACTCAGGCCTGAAATGCTAATGAAATCGGTAGAAGTAGATCCTGTATTTAAGAATTCAATATTCAATAAGCTATTGCTCTTGTATTTATAGTTGAATTTCTTGGAATTGGGTACATCTACTAATTTGAAATCATTACCTATCAAGTCAACCACTGGTGGTACGGTTACATCAAATTCGAAGCCTTGCGGCAATAAAATATTAAAATCTTGTTTAGAGGTTCGTGAGAAAAAGGAGTTATTATTTATTTCTCCAATGATCAGCGGTTCTTGCAACGTTACATAACTATCCGGGCAAATGGTTAGCACTAATTTTCCTGCCGGGTTGGATGGTGTAGCCACCGGAGTTCCGAAAGAAATAGCAGAACTAGGAATTGTTAATGTAGGTGAAGAACTACCAGCCGTGAAATTGGGACTTGGTCCATAAGAACCAGCCGCAGGAACAGGAGGTATGGCATCGTTCTCTGCAAAAATATAGACATCATAATCCGTGCCTGCCAGATAATTGGCACTAAAGGAAATCGTACTCTCGCCAGTAACATTGTTATTAGCCGGATTGATTGATCCTACAGAACTGATCTTAAATGAACCATTTGCAACACTACCGGTATAGTTGGTAACGCCCTTAATTTGGTTGATCGTAGGAGCGCTACTACCGTTAGGAATAATTAAATAGTAAGCTGTTCCAAACGCATCGAATGCGGTGGTTAACGAACCAACACTTCTCGTATTGAACGTGCTTTTTGCGCTCAGAAGTTTGGGAGCATTTGCACTGGCGATTTTAAAATAAAGGGTAGAGTTATCAGAAATACCTCCATAGAAGTTCAAACCAAAATCTGAAATACCATGACCAACTTGAGATACAGGGTCATACGATCCTTGTCTCAGTTTAACAAAGTAAACCTCATCATTGACAAAATTGCCTCCTGGTAATAATAAAGCATCTTTGTTGACGATGTTAAAGATTAACCTCGGATAAATATTGGCCAGCGTTTGACCGGACACGGTGCCTTGAGCTGCCGGAGTTGTTGGATTTGTATAGGGGGCTACCGGGTCGGTTGTATTGAGTATCAGGTCGGCTACTTTCTTATTGGCAAAACGGCTCCAGATTTCACCTGTATATTCATTCTTAGAGATGTTATCAAGAACGCCCACATTAGTATCAAATTCTAGCGTGATTTTATTTAGAGAGGGGCTTACGTTTGATTGAGCCAAGTAAGGTGATGTACTCGTTGACTTGAATTTTTTCTTATCCGCACGTAAAGTAGGAGGTTGAGTGGATGCGAATGAAAATTCAGCTCCGGCTACCTCACCAGGCGTGGTCGTATTGGATACGCCAATAGAAGTTCCATTGGTTACCACTGAGTTTTTGTCGGAGGGAGTATTATATCCTGCGTCAATAAAGTAAGGAATCAGGGTTTGCGTACTCGAATTGGTACTTGGATCAACATCAGCCACCAGTATAAATTGATTTCCCGCAGATGTTATTTGTAGGGATGATCCTAACACAACATTAATTTGATCAAAGAAACCGTTGCTTCCCGTTGAAACTTCCGTTACTGTACTTCCCGGAAAGGATGAGGTAATATTTACTAAAGCTGTACCATTAAAGTACAATACCCTAAAATTAGAAAAGACAGTTACTCCATTATTTGAATCTCGGTACCAGTTACTGGCAGGTCCGGCTGAGTTAGGACCGGATTTAAAATTGAGCTTGAAGCTGCTTAATTGTGGCTCTGTACCTGCTGTTGTAGCTGTAAACTTAATTCCAAATAGTTTGATATCGGTAAATCCTCCCTTTAATGGAGCCGTACCCGAAGATGCAGTTACAACACCATTGTTTGAATCAAAAGTTCCTAATACCTCTAGGACGTTTACCGTCTGGCATGCGAATGCCCCTGTGCTGCTATTCAAGTTAGGTAGAGTCGTAATCACACTGACCGCACCTTTGTTGCCTACCGCAACCGGATATCGCATACCATCTAAATTTAATTGGCCATTGCTGAACGCCAGTCCTGTAGGCTTAATGAGCGTATTACCAGCTGCGTCTTTTAAGTCAATGGTAGTAGGAGAGAACTCGGTATCAATAATTTGAAAAATATCTCGCGCCAGCACAACTCCAGCTGTTGTACTTGGTAAAGGTGATGTTGTATACGATGGACCAACAGGCTCATTCACACCCGCATATGGTGAGGGTTGATTAGATGTAGTAAAGTCAAGGCTGGTCGCAGTTACGGCAATGTTTTGAACAGGCGACAAACTACCATTATTCACCCCACCAATAAAGCTTGGCGATGGGGTAGGAGACAAAGCATCATTAATAAACTTAGACCCAACACCGAGAACAGCTGCAGTGACACGAAGTTGAATCAAATCAAGATCATGTACGTTCGCGGCTGTATTGTTAAAGGTAGCTCTGATCACAAAGTTCGTAACTCCTTGGGTTGGCCCCTGCGTGTCAACCGCAGCAATGGAAAGACCACTGAAGGTTATACTAGATGCACCTCCTACTGATTGTTCTGCAATTTCGATTAGACCGGTCGCATCATACAAGGCGATCCGGTTGATGTTCGAAGGATTTGTGATAGAGAAGGTCACTGAATTGAGTGTGGTGTTTGCACCATCTGCATCACCATCCGCATCACCGTCTGTTAGTGTAAGCGTCTCCAAAATTACACTGTTGGCGCTTGTAACATTGGAAGCTCCTTGATAATTCACATAATCAATGGTAGGGTCGGGAGCAACCGGGTTGAATGTAAGTGTGGATTCAAAGGATGAAATCAATCTGATCTCGGGCGTAAATGCTGCCGGAAACGCCACACTGTTAACTCCACTACTGGTCGACATGCTGAGCGTTACATTATCGCCATTGGTTCCGGTAATAAATTTAAAATCAGAGGGGAAATTGAAGACCCCTGCCCCAAAATTACTGCCAACTACTGCCGGAGTACTCGTCATAGTAGCACCGGATGCATTGGATAATACTGTAATTGCTGATGAAAAGCCTAAATCACGGTTGCCGTTTATATCGCGTGCTTGTGCCACTACTTGCAAGGGGCTATTTAAAGAAGCGGTAGCAGTTGTGGGCCCTGCCGGATCAACCGGAGTAGTAAAATCAATTTTAGTAGCCACCACATCTACCAGATTGTTTCCACTCCCTGAGTTTTGGGTCTGAGGCGTGGGCGCAAAATTAGTTCCGTTTGCTGATAACGAAATGTTTGCTTTCTGCACATCGAATACAAAACGTAAGCCATCTATTGTAGTAGGCAAGGTGCCTCCGAGGGCAGACTTTAACCAAATACGAAGGGTATAGGTTTTGCTGTTATTGTCCGTTATTAAGCCCAGCGATTGCCCGGCAGCAGAACTTAGATCGAAGTAGAGATAGTTAGACGGGTCAATGGTGGTTACCGTAACAGTGTTTGTATTATCGCTTAGAGTTGCCGTGGCGATAGCATCGTTCCAACCTAATACGGTATTACCTGCACCCGAAGTGATCGTCACCGCGTTGAGCTGTGTAGCATTGCCATCGTTTTCGTTTGCCGGTGTTCCTCCGGGGTCATCATTAATTACAAAATCAAACACCGCTAAACCGGCAGGTGTATTTACCAGGTCGGTTAATGATGAAACAATGGCAGGCCCTGCTAATGCCCCTGCGGTGATAGTAGTTGCATTACCTCCTCTTACATCAAAAGGAGTAGAGGTTCCACTGGAAACGGCCGAAGGTCCCGTTGCTGCTACCGTTAGCGTAGCACCTATTCCTGAAGTATTGAATTTAAAATTGTTGGGAAACGTGAGTACACCATTAATGATGGAGCCGTTGCCGGGAATGTTGCCCATGGTTAAACCCAGAGAGTTGGTAACGGTAACAGTGCTCGAATTATAATTGATATCTCTGTTATTGTTTACATCCAATGCTTCTACCACTGGCACCGGTGGTTGTGATGAAATATCTTTTCCCACCAACAGGACTGGAAGTGGATTGACATCAAATTGTAACTTACTGGCGATCACATTAACTGCAATATTGGCTGCTCCGGAATTCTCGCTTTCCGAACCTGTAAACAAGCTGCTCTGCGCGGTAAGACCAATGTTACTTTCCAGCACTTCAAAAACAAAGTTCTTGGTATCGATATCATTCGGCAGGGTGCCTCCCAGACTTGACTTCAAGGTGATATACAAGCGGTAGTTCTTTAAGCCATTGTCATTAATAAAACCTAAACCAGCCGGATTAATGCCACTGAATGTAATTGAATTGGTAGAAACTGTTCCCGTAATAGGAGCGTTAGCCAAAACCCCATCCCACAATTGAACTTGCGAGATTGCCTGCGACCAATTGGTGATGTCATTGCCGGTTCCTTGAGTATATACAATTTGTGAAATGCGGGTAGGTGAACCATCACCTCCACTTCCGTTATCATCTACTACTCTAAAATCAAACACCTGCACGAATGAAGATGTGTTGAGCGAAGAGAAAGTAGCAGGTGTGGTAAGAACACCTGGTTGGATGGTAGACAGGTTGCTATAATTTACCGTTACAGCAGCGCTTGTGCCAGAGGCAGGTACGAGGCTGTTGGCAGCCACGGTAGCTGTTGTCGCTGTCAGTGTTCCATCTCCACCGTTTTGATATTGAACGCCCGACAAATTTGCCTTTCCGTTTGTCATGGTTACGGTTGCCGGTAAAGTCGCAGCCACGGCACCTGTTACCGTAATAGATGCACCGTAATCTTTATCTGTATTTCCATTTACATCGCGTGCGCGAATTAAAGAGGTAGTTGAGAGGTCAGGCGCTACCGAAGTGCTGTTGATCCCTGTTAAAACTAATTGTGTTGGAGCAGGATTGGTGGTAAAATCCAATTTAGTGGCAACTACTTCTATCTCTTTTGCACCTGATTGAAGAACAGGTTGAGATCCTAAAAGCCGGCTGCTTTGACCACTGCCATCGTTATAAGAGAAACTGGCCGGGCTCAGGCTAAATGCGAGGTTAAGTCCATCGATATTAGCCGCCAACGCACTGCTTAAATTTGGCTTTAACCAAATTTTGAGTGTGTAAGTTTTTGATGATGGAGCACCACTGGCATCGGCAATAAAGCCTATGTTGGCAGCACTGGAAGAAGGTATACTTGAAAAAGTAATGTTGGTCGGATTGACTGTTCCGGTAAACGTGTTCGTGCCGTCAGACAATTGGGCTCCCCCGGCTTCAATGATATCTTGCCAATTGGCAACTTCACCCGGTCCATTGCTATTGCCTATACCTTGATTAATGACCAATTGTGAGAATTTGAAATCAGCGTTATCACCATCCCAATCCGATGCTCCCGTGAGAGGAGTTGGATCAGAATAAGTAATTCTTACGCGTCCATTCGCTCCATCTCCTCCCAAACCGTTTCCACTACCTCCACCGCCTCCACCCGGGATGGAGCCAATTATTCCTGAACCTATATTAATTCCATTACCGCCATCACCACCATCCAACGGGGCGTTGGCACCTGTACTTGTTGTTGCAGAGGTTCCATTAGAGTTAATGCCTGCTGAAGATCCACCACCTCCGCCAGCGCCTGCTGAAGCGGGTAGACTGCCTCCAAAAAATCCGGATCTACCGGCACCTCCTGAAAAGACAACCTGACCTGTACCTAATCCGGCTCCGGCACCACCGCTACCGGCACTGCTACCAGTATTTTGTGCTCCACCTTGTCCACCTAAGGCCACTACTAATCCACTTCCAAAATTGCTGGCTGTACCATTGGCACTACTTACAGGTCCGCCTGTACCTACGGTTACTCCAAATGAACTACCGGGAACGACTGTCAAAAAAGATCGGCTGTAGCCACCACCACCACCACCACCACCGGCATCGAAGAAAGCTCCGCCCACACCGGCACCACCGGCACCGCCACCGCCCCAGGTTTCAACAGTGATGTTGGTAACTCCGGCCGGGACTATAAAAGTGCCATTGCTGTTAAATGTTACAACTTGGTCTGCTGCTTGCGCAACCGGGTGTGAGCTAATAACTTGAAGCGGTCCCAACGTTGAAAAAATCGCATTACCGCTACCGGAATAACTCACCGTTGTGGTCGAATTCCAATCGCCATTATTGGTGCTTGTCAGTGTGATGGTATTGGTTGTACCCTTGCCGGTATAGACGGCAGTGGCGATCGAACCGGTGCTGGTTGTAAAGCCAGTTACGTTATCGCCCTCATTCAAAGTTAGTTGATCTCTTAATTTGAAAATGATTCTTTCCGTACCGGCACCATTTAGTTGCAAGGTCATTACGTTAGGTAAGATAGGATCTTGACCATCGTCAAAGATTCTGAATTGCATCACATCGGCACTGTTGCCGGCAGTTGTTTTAAGTGAACTGATCGGAACCACTAGTGTATTGAGCACCGCACTACTTAAAAATGAAATAGGGGTAGTTTCGGAGCCGGTAAGTGGCGATGAGAAACGATAATCCCAATCAGCAACCCCATAGTTTGTGGTGTAGGTAAGTGGATAAATTTCAACATTATACGTAGAACCGGATGTTACATTAAATGTGACAGTCCCGGTAGGAGAGGCATCGTAAGGCACATAAGTGGCCAGCGTTCCATCCGCAAAATTGGTATCCGTATAATCGGTACCATCATTGGTGTTTTCGATTAGCGTAACAGGAGAAAACGTTGAGGTTGATTTTTTGATTCTGACTAAATAATGAGTTGCTTGTTGTGCGGGCGCAACTGCGTCATTCCAGTTGACGGTTACCGTATTCGATGTTGCTGAAGAAGAAAATCCGGTAACGGAATTGGATGGTTGTGGAAGTGTAATCGTATAATATCGAGTACCGGTATAGGCAGGTGCTACACTACCATTCGAAGCACCAGCTAATGTGTTTCCTGCAACATCCAAAATGCTATTGTCATCGGTTATCCCTAGACTAATTCTACCGGTGCCGCTAATTCCGTTGATAGTTACTGTTCGTGTATTTCCGCTACCCGCAATGGCTACCGCAGCGTTATATCCTACGCTCGGGTCAGCTGAAATGGTAAAATCACCCGGATCAATGCCGCTTGCAATTGGTTCGCTAAAGGTTACCAGAAAATCAACACTTGTTCCGGTGATGCCTTGATTACCAAACAATTTAACTGTTGAGCTACTGGCAATGGAGGTAACGGTAGGAGGAGTAGTATCTTGAAGTGTGTAGTTAATTCCTGTGATCGGTGTTGCCCCTGTTTTTCCGCCCAAGGAAACAGTAAAATCTGTTGTTGATGCCAATGAGAGTTGTATGGTCGGCAGCAGTGTAGGGTAAGAGTCTTGAATATCAACTACGATAAAGAAGTATGAAGGAGTTCCATTGATGGAAGCAGTAAATGGCGAAAAGTCAATGCTGTTTCCGGGGGTAGTGTAAGTAGAAGATACTACGGTGTTATTTCCAGCCGTTGCAAAATCATTGTCTGTAGAGCGGACTAGTCGAATTGATCCTGGTTTAAATGCAACATCAGGATCAGATGTACTAGTGATCGTAATATCTGTAAAATCAAGAGTAGTGCCGGTAGTGGCAAGGGTAAAACCAAAGACAGCTTGGTTAACCGTGCTGTTTGTTAAATTGGGACCAGCATTTATTCCCAGCAAACCACCTGCTGTTACATTGGTGCTTGCACTAACTGTTATTGGGCTTACACTAGCCGCAGAGGTAATGCTGTTGGAAGTAACCGTCATGGTAGATGTTCCTACCGAGTTAAATCGTAAATCGGTGAAGGTCGCAACACCACTAATAAAGTTAAAGCCCGTAAACGCGGCATTCAGGTTGGAAGGTGCTCCGGTGTTTACCGATGCAATTGCATTGTTAAAGCCAAGATCTCGGTTATTGTTCACATCCGTGGCTTGAAGAATAGGTTGCGTGGCTAAAGGGATGGTAGCGTTGGCGGTGGTAGATGGTTGCTGCACGAATGACAGATTGGTAGCAACTACCGCAATTGCGTTGTTGGTTGCCCCTGAATTGACGGAAGATGCAGGAACAAAAGCGCTTCTACCAGGCACTGTGGTGAAATCTGCTGCGGCTACTGATAGCACTAAATTCAATCCATCTACGGTAGTAGGGAGTGTGCCCCCCAAACTCGGCTTCAACCAAATTTTGAGTCCATAGATTTTGCTGCTGTTATTCGGAATGGTTCCCAAATCTGCAGCGTTGGCAGTGGTATTGATATCGCCTACATTGATTGATGGAATCGTAATACTATTAGATGTAATTACCGCTGTACCGTGTTGAACGGGAGTACCAAAATTATCAACAAGCTCTGCACCTAAAATGAGTTCAGTAAAGTCTGCAATATCATTGCTGGGCCCTGGTCGTACAACAAGTTGCGTAAATCGGGTAGAGATACCATCTCCACCAATATCAGTTGCGGTCCATTGCAAAGCTGTAACCGCTGCCGGTTGCGTATTAGCTATAGATGAGATAGAAACAGAACCTGTTGCCAGTGTGAGAGTTGATGTATTGTCGGCAGAGCCAGTGGTGGCATCGTTGGAAGGTGGTGATGTTTGTAAATAGCAGGTATTGGTTGTATTGTATTCAAAAGCTTTGAAGTTGTATGCAGTGCTACCATTTAAATTGGTTACCGTAACGGAAGTGCCTGAACCATTATAAACCGCGAAGTAATCATTACCAGGAATGGTAATTGCAGTACCCGATCCAAATGCTGCATTGGCAGTATAGGAAACTCCATTGGTTGGGTTTACTGTAGCGGCAGCACCATCTCGTGCTAGAATAAGTACATTATTTCCATTTCCTCTAACCCAATTCAAATCAATAGTTGAAGAATTAATTGTACCAAACGTAATCGCAGTAGCCTGAATAGTAGGAGGGGCGCAAAGAATTGCTTGGCTATTCGGGTTATTTGACGCAGTATTTACATTGTAGTTTTCCAGTGCAGAGCCGATTGTTCCGCTAAATTCATAAACCCGAACATGATAGGTTTGGCCGGAATTTAAATTGGTCAACGATACAGAATTGCCAGAACCATTATACACTACAAAGTTTCCAACTCCAATTTGCGAGCCCGGTGCGGCCCAATTCGAACTTGCTGTATAAGAAGTGAAGTTAGAGGGGTTTGTGCTGACGGCCGAACCCTCTCGCACCAATACGATTCGATTACTTCCATTTCCATTAGTCCACGTAATGGTCATGCTTGTAGGAGTGACACTTGAGAAACTAATATTGCTCGCCTGTGTGGAGGGAGCATTGGCAGCTGTTGATTGTGATCCGGTAAGAGGCGTTCCGCCATTATAGTAGTTTTCGGTGCCTGAACCCACCGTTCCGTTCAGTTCTACTACTTTGAATGTGTAGGAAGTGTTGGCTGTTAGATTAGTAACGTTGAATGAATTTCCCGTACCCAGACCTACAATTTTTCCGTTGCCCGCCTGATTGGTGGCGGTCGTAAAGTTACTGTTGGCAGTGTACGATGTTCCATCCACCGGAACAAACCCGATGGCACCATTGAAAGCAATCAGCATTCTTGCGCTGCCGTTACCCGGTGTCAAGTTTACGGTCATGCTGGTTGTGGTCACTGCACTAAAAGTTAGGCCGGTTGACTCACTCGTTGGTTCAGACTCGAGCGAAAATCTGTTATTGGGGTTATTGGTGGCGGTATTGACATTGTACGATTCAAGACCGGCAGCACCATTATATTCATACAC
>DGYK01000033.1:13348-13764 GCA_002398365.1 Flammeovirgaceae bacterium UBA5008 | reverse complement strand
AGTTTTGACGGAGGTTTTGGTGCTTCGTACCTGGCTCGCATTGTCGGACAAAAGAAAGCGCGTGAGATCTGGTATCTATGCGATCAATACGATGCAGCCGAAGCGTTGGAAATGGGTTTAGTGAATAAAGTGGTGCCACTCGATCAATTGGAAGAAACGTATGTGGCGTGGGCCAACAAAATTTTGAAGAAGAGCCCGCTAGCGATACGTATGTTGAAGTGTGCGTTCAATGCCGAGCTAGACGGTCAGGCAGGTATTCAGGAATTGGCAGGCAATGCTACATTGCTCTATTATCTGAGTGATGAAGCGAAGGAAGGCAAGAATGCGTTTCTCGAAAAGCGTGAACCGGATTTTTCGAAATTCCCGAAGTTTCCATAGGCAATTTGCTAATTCGGTAATTCGATGATTCGTTAATT
>DGYK01000033.1:0-13187 GCA_002398365.1 Flammeovirgaceae bacterium UBA5008 | reverse complement strand
TTAATTCGATGATTCGTTAATTTTAAAATTAGTCAATTTGAAAATTTGAAAATGAAGTAATTCGGTGATTCATTAATTCGATGATTCGATGATTCGTTAATTTAAAATGAGTTGTGTGGGAGTAAAATCGAGAGTCACAGTTGCAATTTTATTTATCGCCTTGTTTTCGGCAAGCAATAGTATGGCGCAGGAAGTAAGCAGTAAGGCTACGTTTATTACGATCCGGTTGAAGCCTCATCAGGACTTGAAAAAGGAGTTGATGGCGTTGGCGGTGAAGGAGAAAATCAAAGCCGGATTTATTGCCACCTGTGTTGGCAGTTTGGAACAGGTGAATCTTCGTTACGCCAATCAATCTTCCGGTTCTTTACGACAAGGTCATTTTGAAATTGTGTCGCTGGTGGGCACGTTTAATGAAACTGCGGCTCATCTTCACTTATCGGTATCGGATAGTTTGGGTGTCACCACAGGCGGACATTTACTTGATAACAACTTAATCTACACGACAGCCGAAATCGTGATTGGCATCTTAACCGATGTGGAATTCGATCGGGAGAAAGATTCTACTTACGGCTATCTGGAATTGGCTGTAAAAAGAAAGAAGAAGAAGAAGAAGAAATAACTACTTCATTTTCATTTGAGCAAAGTACGGATGCTCTGGATTAACGACTAACTCCTGCCGTAATGGATGAATCAATACATCCATATCTTCCATAGGAATTGCCCCGAGAAGTGGCTCATTATCTCCCGGCAATACCATCGCTCGGCAGGTACATTGTCTATTCTTGAAACGCACTTCCACCGGTCCGACTACATCATATTCTTCAAGTGAGCCATTCGCCATTTGTGCTTTTCTTCTTTCAATGACCGGAAACTTTAATTGTTCCTGAATCGACTCGTTGATGGCAAGCATATAGGCACCTGAATCGACCAACATATTCACCGTCATTTGCTTTACTTCATCCTGACCAATGATATGCCGATTAGCTAAGACTAAATCTTCACCATTGATTAATAAAATAGGAGCATACACAAGACCCATAGTTAGATTGGATTGTTATTGTAAAGATAGCTATATTTCAAATAACAAAAAATTCGCTTTACCAAAGCACAAATCCAGGTTCTATGACAATAGCTACTCCTTCGTCCAAATTCGGTTGTTGAGGTTGAGTTCTTCTACGATGCCGGTAAAGAGTTGAAGTTGTACGAGATACTTTTCCATTTCAGGTTGCGCGGTTATTGGGCGAAATATGTTAGTTTCAAACAGGTCATTCTTCGCTGGGATGGAAATGAACACCACCGAGTTGTAAAAGGCAAATTGAACGTTTCCCAACCGTGAACGAAGATTCAACATGCGTTCCATCAGTGAAGGTGTTAAAATGTAGTGTGCCTCCACGGCATCGGAAGCGTACACCACAAACGCTTTCTCAAAATCCGTATTTTCCATTTTCACGAGCGGGTCACGTTGAGCATTCATTTTTTGAAAGAAAGTGCCCAAACTACCTAATGATTTTTCGGCCTGATCGGTGAGCACCGTGGTGCGCCCTTTGAAATGTTTGTTGAAGTCAGCAATAAAAATTATTCCTTTAAAAAGTGTGACCCATCGTTTGAAGCCAGGTGCACCATCATCGCCTTTCAACTCTTTCTTTCGCTGCGTGTGGACATCCGAGAAGCGTATGGTGGTGCTGCCAATTTTTCCACTCACTAAATCTTCACACAAGTAGCGATCGCCTGCCGTATCAAAAATAGTGCTTTGAATAAAGTCTGTGATGGAAATACCGGCCTCCGGATTATATTCTAAATTTTCATCTGCGTGTTTGATGATGCTTCTGATAACTTCATTTTTAAATCTGCTTCTAAACTTCTTTGCCCTCGGGCGATACCAAAAGAAATAGCCCAACGCACCGGCAATCGCGATGTAAAAGATCGCACCGGAGTATCCACCGGAATAGGAGTATTGCGTGGGGCCATTGGGTCCGAGTTGTGTTTCACTGACAGTCGATTGATTGATCGTGCCGTAGAGAATCATAAAGATCACCGCGGCTGCTCCGGCCATGTAGATCTTCTTCACCATCTCCTTTCGCTCCCACTCTAAAGCATTAACGATTGGAGTAAGTGTAGTTTGATAAAATGAATGGAATGATTCTGTCGGCTTCATAATTATCAATTACCAAATAAGTTTTTCGCACTGATATTTTCGCGTTCGGCTTGTGGAATTTCAAACACCGCTTTGCGCGCATGATTAAACATGCCTGCCAAAATATTGGAAGGAAATTTTTCGATGGCGTTGTTGTATTGCGTAACGGCCGAATTATAAGCTCTGCGTGCTGCAGCAATTTGCTCTTCGGCTTCATTCCAACTGCGTTGCAGCATGGTGAATTGTTCGCTGGATTTTAAATCGGGATAACTTTCTACTGATACCATTACTTTACGCATCATAGAAGAAAGTTGATTGTCTATAGCTACTTTCTCTTCAGTAGTTACGGAACCTGACACCGCTTTGGTGCGTAATTCAGTTACCTGCATGAGTGTATCTTTTTCATGCTTCATGTAGACCTTCACCGATTCCACCAAATTGGGGATAAGATCGTAGCGTTTTTTGAGCATAGCATCGATGCTTCCGAAAGCACTTTCCACTGCATTACGAGAAGTGATCAGACCGTTGTAAATAAAAATCGGGATCAGAATGACAATGCCGATGATGATAAGAATTGCAATCATAGTTTAGAAGATATGGTTTGGGATGATTTAATTTTTTCGGCTTACTTTTTTGTTGGTGCTGTTTTTGAATCGATCTTTTTTAAATAGATGCTTTCTGCACGGAATGCACCATCGATCCATTTGAAATCAGTCAGCAACTCTTGGCCCATCCCCTCCTCACCGGTGCTAAAATACAATTGGATCAACCCTTCGCTTGCTTTCCATGTGCCTTTCGTTACCACCGCGGTGCCATCGTCTTTAAAGTACGTCCATGTACCCTTTCCATCAGGTGTTAAAACATACTTATCTGAATTGGGTGTTGGCGATTCTCCATTTCCCAACATGTAATAGCTACCGGCATACTTGGGCAACAAAGTCACTTGAGGTACTGATCGAACCGGCTTCTTCAAATAGTTTCCTCCACGATCCACAAATTTTCCCTCTTTGGAAACAAACTCCGTCATGCGCTCCTGCCCTTCTTCGGGAAAAGTAATTTGAATGATGCGTTCATTCGCCTTCCATGTTCCATGAACGATAATAGGAGCTTTGCCAATCACTCCATTGTCATCGACTGCGGGAGTTGAACGAACACATTTTCCATCTGCTTTGAGTGTGATGGTTTCGGTAAAGTCCGAAGGCTTTTCTTCATCCGCGCCAAGCAAGTGAAAGGTGCCTGCATACTTGGCTTGATAAACCGGATTAGAAACAAATATATTCTGCAAATAAGTACTGCTTCCCAAAAATATACCCGCATCCCACTTAAACTCATTTGTCGTAGATGATCCAACTTCAACCAATTGAATGGTTCCCTCGGCTGCTTTCCAAGTACCTGATTTCTTTACAGGCACTTTCGAAACTTTTCCATTTTCATCCATCGCAAAACTTACGCTCGTCCATTTACCATCGGCTGTCAAATTAATTTTTTCTGTGGCTGCGCTGGGAGTCTCTTCACCAAAGTTGAGCAGGTAATAAGCACCTGCATATTTCTTGAGAAGCGGATTGACTTGTGCCTGCGCGATGGAAAAACAGCAACAGAACAACATCCACGTGATTGATTTTTTCATAGATAATTGGGATAGCATTCTGATTACTTCAATAACTCACGCGCAAAAGCTTCGACAGTTGCTTGCGGGCTTGGCAGGTTGATGGTGAACGATTGATCGAGCGGCTCTCCTGCGTAAGTGCCTCTCACTTTCATCGATACCATGCCGCCATCGGCTACACTCAACTTACTTTCGAAATAAGCATAGGTGATGGTCACCACGCCCGTACTTCCCTTTTCAACGATGTATTTCGTAGCTTTGAGCGATCCTCCTGTAATGGCACCGGTTCCTTGCACAATTAGCTTCGCGGCTTGCAAACTCTTATCGGCTGTTTCGCGAGCGGTGATTAATCCGGCAATGCGTGGATCGAGATCAATTGGTGTTTGATCACAGCCTTTGCCCAACGCCTCCAACACTTTTTCAGAAGCTTTTAACACGCCTCTGGCTGTGGCCAACGCAGCCTCTAAACCAACTACTTCCGCTTTCAGTTTGGTAATCTTCGCACCATTTTCAATGGCTTTGGTAGCGTCCTTCTCAATTGCCTTTGCTAATTTTTTTATTTTATCTTCTCTATCATCGATATCATCTTTTAAATTATTCAGTTTCTTGCGATCTCTTTTTACATCCGACTCCGCATCGTTGAACTTCTTGCAATCTTTATCGCGTTCAGCTTGCACGATAGCGCGTTGCTTTTCAATCTCTGTATTGAGTGTAGCAACCTCTTGTTGCTTTTGCGTGAGTGTAGTCTGCGCCTCTTTAAATGCTTTTTGTGAATTCTTCGTAGCCTTATCGATTTCCGCGGAAGCGATATCACTAATGTACTTTTGCAAGTCCGAGTCCATCGTGGCCATCACATTATAACCTGCACCGTCTTTCGTGCTGCCTGCGGCTATGCGCAACTTGGCTTGGAACTTATCAAAGATTTTTCCATTCATATAAAGATCAAATCCCTTATCACTTAACATCATGTCCGACTCAGCCGTCAGCTTGAGTACAGTTGCTTTTCCGCTGTAAGCAACTTTAGAAGACTTAGGATCAGTCGTGCTGAGCACCATGTTGAAAAACGGATCGGGTTTATCCAACGCACCGGTGAATGAGAAGTAAGGAGGAAATACAATCGAAGAAATTCCGGCTCCGGCTTTGATTCCGGCTGATGAAATGCCTACCAATAAATTGGTGTTGTAGCCGTCAATTGCCGCACTTCCTTTGATCAAAAATCCCGGATCATAATTTTTCTCTAATACCGTAACAGTGGTGAGTCCCGGCACAATGGTAAGACGCGCATCGGTTACGCCCATGGAGTTAATCAGGTTGCGCGAATCATCCGGCACACGAAAAGAAGGATTGGAATATTGAACAACTCGTACCAGATCTTTCATCAATATCTGATTGAAGCCCGCATCGATCATAGATTGTGTGGGATTGGAGGGATCGAGTGCAAACGTCACATCGCCTGC
This sequence comes from Flammeovirgaceae bacterium UBA5008, assembly GCA_002398365.1. Taxonomy (GTDB): domain Bacteria; phylum Bacteroidota; class Bacteroidia; order Cytophagales; family Cyclobacteriaceae; genus ELB16-189. Next base: position 7,990 of record DGYK01000033.1, on the reverse strand, counting down.
AAAGGCAGGATTGCGTGGGTCGCCTACTTTAATTTTTCCTTTGAATTGCATGGTGGGCATGGGCAAAGGAGAAGTTTTAAAACTCACACCTACGCCTATTCCTAAATCAATCAATTGTACGCCATTGGTTTCAAAGGGACGATCCCACGTGCCGGTCATTATTCCTTCGATGCTTAACTCTGCATTGGTAATGTTGACTGCTACCCGTGTGGTGAAACTCAGTGTTCTGTTTTTCTCCGCCTTCACTTCCATCGTTCCACCCAGACTTACTTCAAAGTTGGCGGGATTGGGTGCAATGGTGAAGTTGACATTCTTTAAGATCGTAGTACGCTTTGCATCAAACGGAATGTTGGTATCCAATGAAGCCATTAACTTCATTTCGCCCGGATTGTTGCTGACCGTGGCGCGCAACAACAACTGACTTTTGCCAATCAACTGCTCCACCTCTTTGGACATGGCGGAGATATCGTACAGCGACAGCAAAGTAAGTCCGCGGGTGACTTCTGTTTCTTGTCCTAACTTCTTAAACAAGGCAAGTCGTGTTTTTTGTGTGGACGATGCCAACACAATTGCCGTATTCTTTAAACCTACATTATCGAGAACACCGAGATTCGGGTCTATGCGCTTGAATGAAAAATCGGAAGGCGGTGAAACACCGACTATAAACTCTACAGGTGTTTTGGAAGCATTGATAAAAAATTCTACCTGCCCAAAATCAGAGGTAGTGTTAAGTGACAATGTCTTGGCGAATGGTGTCATGGAGATGGTGCCCTTCGACATCGAGAGATTCCAAAAGGCATCGGGCCACTCGGGAGCTTTACTCATGCCGATGCTACTCAGCACATTTCCCAAGCTCAGATTACTAATATCGCCCGACAACACGCAATCATTGGGGTTACTCGACAAGGTGGCTCCTACTTTGATCGAGGCATCGCCAATTTTGAAATCACTGTTGAGTGTAGATGAAATGGAAACGGCACCGAGGGGATTATTCAAGTTAAAATCAACGGTTAAATTTTTCGCAGCGATTCCGGCAACAGGGTTCCAATCTTGCTGAGCCGCGAAATGAATGCCTACGGTACTGATGGTGTTTTGTGCCAACTCCACATAGAGTGATTGCAGGCTTACTACTTTCTGAATGTCGGGGGGCATCCAGTTGACAATGTTTTGTTTGGCCAATTTTTGCTGCGCATCGTTCGGAAGTTTACTTCCTTGCGGAAATTGCAGTTCGAAACGAGCCATCACATCCGCGGAAGCGAACGTGGCAACCAACGTTACACTATTCGTTTGAAAGAATGTGGCATTGCCACTGATTCGAAAGCCACTACCTGAGCTTTCACTCTTTAGATCGGAGAATACGTAATCCTGATTTTCCTGAAAGAGCGGAGCCAATGCTGCTTTCATTTTATTGATGACTTCTTCTGAAGGAGGTGCATTCTGAGCCCCCAGCAAAAAGGGACTAACAAGTGCTAATAGGAGAAATAGCACTGATTGGAAACGATTCATACAGTGAGGTGTTTAGGTGTTAGGGTATGAACAAGATACGGTTTTTTGATAACTATACATCAATCGTGCCAAAGAATTAGGATAGTTTGTCAGAATACCTAATCCATGGTCTGTGTCCGCACAGACCATTTTCAATAAATTAATTAAACATTATCGTCTGAGTTTATGCCGACTTCTGTTAAAAAAGTATTTTCGGATAAATCACCTCGTTTTTTTTCTGATCTACGAACTCAGTTTCGGTCTATGAGGACACAGGCCGAGGATTATGAAGAGTTAAGGAAAAAGTATTTTCGGTCTGTGAATACACAGATCGAGGGGTAGGATATGGAAAAGCAATGTAATTTCGGTCTGTGGGGACACAGACCGAGGATAAGGAAAAGTAAAGTAATTTGGGAGGAGGAAAAATTAAAGAAAAATATTTTCGGCTAGTGAAGACATAGACCGAGGATAAGGAAAGGAAAGGAAAGGAAAAGCAATGTATTTTCGGTCTGTGAGGACACAGGCCGAGGATTATGAAGAGTTAAGGAAAAAGTATTTTCGGTCTGTGGGACACAGATCGAGGGGTAGGATAAGGAAAAGCAATGTAATTTCGGTCTGTGAAGACACAGACCGAGGGTAAGGGGGTAAGGGTAAAGATACCGACAAATCAATCTTTCATCAACACCAGCCAGGCTTTCTCCACGTCTCCTGCCTGTAAAAATTGTTTGGCTTGCTGGTGGGATTCAACTTCGCTTAGGAGTGCAAATGAAGGGTGTTCGTTTTTGAATTGTGCAATCGCTTCGGCTGTGGGAAGTGTTTCGCTGTTGCCGAGCATTCCTAAGTCATTACCAGAAAGTATTTTGCTGTTGCGAATTTCTTTTGGCAATGCATCGATACCTAGACCTACTTTCTCATTGGGTTTAGGCACCGTAAAGATTGCCTCTCCACTGGCGCGGCTATAATAATCATTGCCCATGCGCGCCACAGCATTGTATAAATGGGGATTGATTCTACCTTCTCCATCAAGTACCGCATCGTTGATGTGCATCAACAACACCTCGCATACCACCAAGTTGCCGGCCCCTCCTTCCGTGCCTAAAGGAATTACTTGATTGACTTTACATTCAAACGATACGTGCGACTCTCCTACTCGTGGTGGTTTTACTACTGCTGATTTTACTTCGGTCAATCCTGCCTTGTTAAACTCATTCACCCCTTTCGGGAAATCGCAACTGGCCAGCGACACTTGTTGTACCATGTCGTAGTGCACGATGTTGATCACCACTTCTGGGACTTCCAACACATTTTCTAAAGTATGTTTGGTGGTGTTGTTGCGGGCTCTTCGCGAAGGCGAAAACACTAAGATCGGTGGATTGAGACTGAAGAGATTAAAGAAACTAAACGGGCTCAAATTCACATAGCCTTGTTGATCCACCGAACTTACCAACGCAATCGGGCGGGGTGCCACCGTGCCTTGCAAATAGCTTACTAATTTAGGTAATGGTATTTCTTTCGGGTTGATGATCATACAAGAATCTATACCTTGATCTTTCGGGCTTTTACAAATTTAATCTTACCGTTCTTCTCAAAAACTAACTTTTCGTCTTTTAACGACTTCTCTTTTACCAATCTTTTAAAAGCTAGTTTCAGCCCTTTAGAAACTCTTTTGTTGATTAAGCTTTGCCTCTTCGATATTGATTCTTTATTCTGCTCCATGTTTTTTCATTGAAGACTTTCACATCCTTACCTCTAGCACCTGAAGCTATCTTTTGCATAGCTTCTTCTGAGTTATCAAAGATAGTCCAAATGTCAACTAAGGGGATATAAATATCCATAAAATTCTTCAACCCTCGGGTGTATCTTCCTTTGATCGTTTCGATTGGAATATTATGTCCACCCGATCGAACTCTACCCTTTACTCTCTGTATTGCCAACTTTGAACTACTTAACCAAAAAAAGAAAAGAATCACCTCGTATCCTTTCGACTTTGCATTTAAAATAGTTTGCTGATATGTCTTCGATGCCAGTGTTGTTTCTATGGCAAAGTCTGCTTTCCCCTCCATCAACTGAGTTATTCGATTCAGCATAAGTCTTCCTGCTTCCACCGCGTATTTTTCTACATCAAAAGGTGAAAGACCTGCAGCTATATTATCGGCATTCACAAATTCACGACAATTCAAAACATCCGGCAAGATTGTATAAGAAGCCGTTGTCTTCCCTGCACCATTACAACCCGCTACAATGTAAAACGTAGGCATATCAAACCGCTGCAAGTATTTTCCCTTTGCATTCACCAAAGCCAATGCGCACGCCTTCTTTCTCACAATGGCCGCGCATGATCACCGTGTCGCCATCTTCAATAAACTTGCGCTCCACTCCTTCGCTGAGATGCAATGGCCGCTGTCCATTCCACGTAAGCTCCAGCAACGAACCAAATGATCCCGGTGACGGTCCGCTGATCGTTCCGGATGCATACATATCTCCTACTTGTATGTTGCAACCATTGATGGTATGGTGCGCCAACTGCTGACACATATTCCAATACATGTACTTAAAGTTTGAGCGGCTCACCACCGTTTCACTTCCTTTCTCCGGCTGCATCGCCACCTCTAACGTAATGTCGAAGTTGCGATCGCCTTCCGTTGCCAAATACGGCAACACATGCGGAAACTGCTCCGGACCTTTCACCCGAAACGGTTCCAGTGCATCGAGTGTCACAATCCACGGTGAGATGGTGGAACCGAAATTCTTTCCCAGAAATGGGCCCAACGGAACATACTCCCAATTTTGAATATCACGCGCACTCCAGTCGTTGAACAACACCAATCCGAAGATATGTTCTTCTGCCGCTTTCGCGGAAACGCTGGTACCCAATTTGGTTTCGGTGCAGGTAATAAATGCCATCTCCAATTCAAAGTCCATTTTCTTTGACGGACAAAACAACGGCATCTCCGCATCGGGTGGTTTAATTTGCCCTTTCGGGCGATGGATGGGCGTGCCCGAAACAACAATGCTCGAAGCCCTTCCATGATAGCCTACCGGCAGATGTTTCCAGTTCGGCAGCAGTGCATTTTTCGGATCGCGGAAGAGTGTGCCCACATTCGTTGCATGCTCTTCGCTACTATAAAAATCAGTATAGTTCGGAATGCGCACCGGCATCTGCATTTGTACTTCATTCATCGGAATGAGTGCCAACTCGCGTGCGGCCACATTATCTTTCAATTCATCATTGTCATGTTGCAACAACTCCGACAAGCGCTCGCGCACTGCCCGTGTTTTTGCACGACCCAATGCCATGAAATCATTTAAGTACGGCTGATTAAAAATGCCTGCGGGCAAACCGAGTCCATCCAGAAAACCATTTTCATGCAGATAAACTAAATCAAGCACATGGTTGCCGATAGCCACGCCTGCCACAGAAGAAAGATAGCGTGTCTTGAATATTCCAAAAGGCAGGTTTTGAATGGGGAAGTCGGAGTGTGCGGGTACTTCTACCCACGACTTTAACTGAGGATTGTTGGCGCGAATTGTTTCCATACGTTTTACAAATTCAAAATTAGTCAAATCGCAGCATAGATGTTGCTTTACAGGTGTGTATCTGATATTTTTGACCGATGCACTTTCCGGAAGCTTTTGAAAACAGAATGCAATCTGCGCTGCCGGAGCAATGGCCTGCCCTGCGTGCGGCTCACGCGTTACCATCGCCTGTTAGTATTCGTGCCAATCCGCGAAAGCGATACCAACCTGATTTTACTAAAATACCCTGGACGACTCACGGCTATTATTTGCCGGAACGCCCTGTTTTTACCTTAGATCCTCTCTTGCATGCGGGCGCTTATTATGTGCAAGAGGCCAGCTCGATGTTGATCGAACAAGCCTTTATACAATGCACCGATGCTTCGCACTCCCTTCGGGTGCTCGACTTGTGTGCGGCCCCCGGAGGGAAGTCTACACACCTGTTGAGCTTGATGAATCAACAATCTTTGCTGGTGAGCAATGAGGTGATTCGCTCACGGGCTTCCATCTTGTCGGAGAATGTGCAGAAGTGGGGAAATGCGAACGTGGTGGTGAGCAACAACGACCCGAAAGACTTTGAGCGCCTCAGCGGCTACTTTGATGTGATGGTGGTAGACGCTCCTTGTTCGGGTGAAGGACTTTTTCGTAAAGATCCTGAAGCGATGCAAGAGTGGTCAGAGAACAATGTGGCGCTGTGTGCCCAGCGACAACAACGCATTTTGGCCGATGTGTGGCCGGCCTTGAAAGAAAATGGATTGCTGATTTATTCTACGTGTACGTACAACGAAATAGAAAACGAAGGCAACCTGCAATGGCTGGCCGAAAATAAAGAAGTAGAATTTGTTACGCTACAGATGGATGCAACGTGGGGTGTAACGAAATCGGTGGTGGGAAACATGGTGGGGTATCATTGCTATCCGCACCTGGTACAGGGCGAAGGATTTTTTATGGCTGTAGTGCGCAAGCGCGAAGCGACTCCACAACCCTTGTTTCGCACGAAGAATGTGTTGCCTTTATTGGCGAAGAAAACGGCTGAGCAACTGAATCATTGGTTGCTGCGTCCGCATCAGTTGATTCAATTGAATGAATTGATCGTAGCCTTGCCCGAAGATTTCGCTACGGAAATTAATTGGTTGACTCAGCAGTTGAATGTATTGACTAAAGGAACAGCTGTGGCAACTATCAAGCACGACAAGTTTATTCCTGAACATTCGGCTGCGCTTTCTATTGAATTGCAAGCGGATCAATTTATTCAACTTGATGTATCGCTGGAAGAGGCATTGGCTTATCTGCGCAAAGAAACACCATTGCTGGGCGAAGGCCGGAAAGGCTTTGCACTCGTAACGTATCAGCATTTTCCATTAGGGTGGGTGAACCTGCTTGGTAATCGAATCAACAATTTGTATCCGGCTAATTGGAGAGTGAGAATGGGTAATAGTTAATCGTCATTGGGAAACGTTAATCGTTATTAGTTATTCGACACGCTTTACTCAACTGCTAACGCTTTACTATTAACTATTTCACAGACTGCGCCAACTTCACCGGAGCTACTTCGCGATAAGCGGCAGTAAGAGTTGCTGCAAACAATTCTTTTTTCACTTTACTGAGTTCTATCAACGTCCAGCCTTGTTTGCCCCACTTATTATCGAGTGGAAAAATAACCAACGGGTGTGACGAAGTGAAGATGTCTTGTTCAGAAGCCGATAACTTGACACACGCACGGTTTTTCACTGCATCGTACGTAGCAAATATTTTTTTCTTTACGCGGAATGATGTTTTCTCAAAGTGCGGTTCTTCGGTTGCCTCCGGAAATGCCAATGCCAGTTTGCGAAATGTGTCTACTGATATCATGGCATTCTTTTATGGTTGTTGGTTTTGCGCATGTAAAATAAACACAACGTTGGCTTTCATCAAGTGCGTTGCCTTTCAACGTTACTTGCCGCGTTTGTTTTCTTTTTCATCTCACTTTTTTGTCAGATACAGGTCATCTTATCATCGCACCTCATCACCCCTATTGTTACTTTACACGGCTATTTTTCTCTGGTGCTTGTTCATGTGCCTCATTTTACCATTTTTCCTTATTTAGAATCATTCTATTTTACCCCGCGCCTCATTCCAAATTATCCGCGCCTCATTCCAAATTGTCCGCGCTCAATTCCAAATTGTCCGCGCTTCATTCCAAATTGTCCGCGCTCCATTCCAAATTACCCGCGCCTCATTCCAAATTGTCCACGCTCATAACAAATTATCCGCGCTTCATTCCAAATTATCCACGCTCCATTCCAAATTGTCCGCACATCATTCCAAATTATCCGCGCCTCATTCTAAATTATCCGCGCTCCATTCCAAATTGTCTGCACTCCATTCCAAATTATCCACGCTTCATTTCAAATTATCCGTGCCTCATTCCAAATTGTCTGTGCTCAATTCCAAATTGTCCACACTCTATTCCAAATTGTCCGCGCCTCATTCCAAATTATCCGCGCTCCATTCTAAATTATCCACGCCTCATTCCAAATTGTCTGCTATCCATTCCAAATTATCCACGCTTCATTTCAAATTATCCGCGCCCCATTCCAAATTATCCGCGCTCCATTCCAAATTGTTCGCGCCTCATTCCAAATTATCCGCGCTTCATTCTAAATTATCCGCGCTTCATTCCAAATTGTCCGCGCTTCATTCTAAATTGTCCGCGCCTCATTCCAAATTATCCGCGCTTCATTCTAAATTATCCGCACTCAATTCCAAATTGTCTGCGCTTCATTCCAAATTGTCTGCGCTCCATTCCAAATTGTCTGTGCTCTATTCCAAATTATCTGAGCTTCATTCTAAATTGTCTGTGCTCTATTCCAAATTATCCGCGCTCCATTCCAAATTGTCCGCACTCCATTCCAAATTGTCCGCGCCTCATTCCAAATTGTCTGCGCTTAATTCCAAATTGTCCGCGCTTCATTCCAAATTATCCACGCTCAATTCCAAATTGTCCGCG
>DGYK01000065.1 GCA_002398365.1 Flammeovirgaceae bacterium UBA5008 | reverse complement strand
TGTAAAAATGAGTATGAGACCCAAGCCTGAATTTTGTATGGCCGTTTCAATAGCCACCGTGCGATGCGTAGCCTCCGTGTTTTTCAACGCCACGCTAAAGTAGTAGGAACCCACTAAGGCGAGACCATTGTGCAAAAGCACGATCCAAAACACATCGAAGAAATGATTTAGAAATGCCAGACGATTGTTGATCAACGCAACGGCCACGAACCCCGCCAAAAACAAAATGGAGATCACCCGAATGGGTTTGCCCATCTTCTCGGCTAATCGGGCAAAGCGATCGGCAAGCCACATTCCCACTACCAACGGCAACAATAAAATTAAACTCATGTTGATCACCAGCGAAAGAAAGTCGATGTGCAATTCTTTTACTTCCGATGAGAGTCCGGCCAGCGAGGCCCAGATAAAAAAGTTGAGTGGTGTCAGCACAAAGGCAAGCAATGAGGATGCGGCTGTGAGCGCGACTGATAAAGCAACATTTCCTTGCGCCAGCGAAGTGAAAAAATTGGATACATTTCCACCCGGACAGGCCGCTACCAAAATCATTCCTAAAGCAAAACCTTTCGGGATGGGCAGCACCATCACCAATAGTAATGTCAGAAAGGGGAGAAGTACCAACTGAGAAAACAATCCCGTGAATACGGCTTTCTTTTGGTGAAACAATTCTTTGAAATGAACGAGTTTGATTTCGAGGCTCACACCCAACATGATGATGGCGAGGCACACATTGAGTGCTACTAAACTATCCGCAGAGAAATGAATAGAGGTTTCCGGAGTCAAAACGATTTATCTTTTGACTAATGTATTAAATCAGGCGGAGACTAGGAATTATTCTTCTGTGTTTTGATTTGCTTCGTACCAGCTATCGACCAATAAGCCACGGCCTTCAGCGGCCGCTACCGCCAATTGATCGCACCGCTCATTTTCCGGATGCCCCGCGTGCCCTTTGATCCAAACAAACTTAGGTTTGAATTTGTGATGCAGCTGAATGTATTGTTTCCACAAATCCGGATTTGCTTTTTTGGCAAAATTCTTTTTCTCCCAATTCCATATCCATCCTTTCTCGATCGAATCGACCACGTATTTGGAATCAGAGTAAATGGTGACAGCATGACCGTCTTTTTTGATGGCTTCCAATCCGCGGATTACCGCCAGCAATTCCATGCGGTTGTTGGTAGTCAGGCGAAAGCCTTCGGCCAATTCTTTTTCGTGGGCACCAAATTTTAAAATGGTACCATAGCCACCCGGCCCCGGATTACCTTGTGCAGCTCCGTCTGTGTAAATGCGAATCATCCGAAGTTAAGATTACTCTTGAAGATTTTAACAGCAATGGCGAGCAGAATAACTCCGAATACTTTTCGTAAAACTACAAATCCTGATTTACCGATTTTTTGTTCCAGCCAGCCGCTGGAGCGAAGTACAATGTAAACGAAGATCAGGTTTAAGATAATGCCAATCAGAATGTTGGTTTCTTCATACACCGCTCGGAGTGATAATATGGTAGTCAGCGTACCGGCACCGGCAATTAATGGAAAAGCAATGGGTACAATAGAGCCGGTACCTTTTGCATCGGGATCGTCTTTTATTAAATCGATACCTAAAATCATTTCCATGGCAATGATAAACATGACAATTGCACCTGCTACGGCAAACGATCCTACATCCAAACCAAAAAGTGTAAGGATCGATTGACCGAGGAAAAGAAACACAATCATTAAAACGGCTGCAATGAGTGTAGCCTTCTCGGCATAAATCCTACCTTCTCTTTTGCGAATGAGGATCACAAATGGAATCGAGCCAAGAATATCAATAACGGAAAAGAGAATGAGCGTGACGGAGAAAATTTCTTTGCTATCCATGGGGTTTAAAATGCGAAGTTAACAAAACCTGCTAAACATACTGATAATGGCACCTGAGCGCGGGAGTTCTTTTTATGTTGGGATAAAATGATAATCTTTGTTACTGTGAGATACACATTCATCCAGACTATAAAGCTCTTTCTCTTAGTTGTTGTTTGCAGCAAAATGTTTTTGTGCTTCTCTTTAGACACTTTTTCCAACAAATCACCATTTTCATTCTTTGATCAAGCAACTGAATGTGAGGTGGATGGAGAAGAGAAGGCGGATCTGGAGCCGGAAGATGAATATTTTGTGCACACTGCAATGATTCAAGGTAATCTCACACTCACAACAAAGACCGCACTTCACGGTCATTCATCACAACTCACCGAAGGTCTAGTTTCCGAAATAGTACCGCCACCTCCCAAGGTGTAGCCTTCATTCGCTCGAGTCTCTTTTTTTTCATTTTCGTTTACCCGAATTCTACCTTTTTTGTATGGAAGATAAACTGTCATCACGGTTTTCTGATAATCTTATTTATGACCTTCCGGCATCGGTCGTTGTTTTTTTAGTGGCCTTGCCTTTGTGCATGGGCATTGCGCTGGCCTCGGGAGCACCCATCTTTTCCGGCATTTTAGCCGGTGCTGTTGGTGCCATTGTAGTGGGTGCCATCAGCCGGTCCTCATTAAGTGTAAGCGGCCCAGCGGCCGGGCTTACTTCCATTGTTATTCTGGCTATTCATGACGTTAATTCATTTCCGGTATTTCTTAGTTGTGTGGTGATGGCTGGCGCGATTCAAATTGCGCTTGGCTATTTACATGCCGGAGTCATTGGCCATTTTGTTCCGGTGGCTGTCATCAAAGGAATGCTGGCTGCCATTGGCTTGATATTAATACTAAAACAAATACCACATGCCGTAGGGTATGATGTAGATTTTGAAGGGGATGAAAGTTTTTATCAGCCGGATGGTGAAAACACGTTCAGCGATTTGTTGTACTCTTTCAATTATTTCACCAGTGGAGCGATTGTTATTTCCGCCATCTCATTATTGCTGTTGATTGTGTGGGAGCGTCCGATGATTCAAAATAATAAGTATGCCAAATTGATTCCGGGTCCTTTGGTCATTGTGCTTTTAAGTATTGGAATCAATCTGTTCTTTGCCAGATATATTCCGAGCCTCGAAGTCAAAGCTTCGCATTTGGTTTCCTTTCCGGAAGTGGCCAACCGGGAGAGTATTGTTGACTTACTCACTTTTCCTGATTTTTCTCAGTGGAATAATCCCTCAGTCTATAAAATTGCCATTACCATTGCCTTAGTGGCTAGTTTGGAAACACTTCTCAGTATTGAAGCAGCCGATAAGCTAGATCCATACCATCGTATTACACCTTTGAATCATGAGTTGAAGGCGCAAGGCGTGGGTAATCTTGTTTCCGGGTTGATTGGTGGTTTGCCGGTAACATCGGTAATTGTACGTACATCAGCCAATCTAGCGGCAGGAGCGAGGACAAAAATTTCTACGATTGTTCATGGCGTGCTGCTATTATTGGCCGTAATGCTGATACCTCATATCCTGGAGATGATACCGTTAGCAGTATTGGCAGCTATCTTGTTAATGGTGGGTTACAAGCTTACCTCCATCTCTGTATTTAAAAAAATGTATGCGCAAGGGTTAACACAATTTATACCTTTTGTAATTACAATTATTGCCATACTCTTTTCTGATTTATTAATTGGCGTATTTATAGGCATTTTGGTATCAGTCGTTTTTTTGGTGAGCAGAAATCACAAATCTGCAGTGATGGTAGTGAGTACAGAAAACAATTTTTTGCTCAAGTTTACTAAAGATGTTTCTTTCCTGAATAAATCTGCCTTGCGAAATGCATTTGAGCGAATTCCATCCGGAGCGCATGTAATCGTGGATGGATCAAACGCGCAGCATATTGATCAAGATATAATTTCGATGCTGGAAGATTTTTTGACCAGTGCCACGTCCAGAAGTATTTCTGTGGAGATTAAGAAATCTAACAAGGCGCAGCATCCTTATTTTCGATTTGAAGAACAATCCATATAATTCACCATTTAAATTTTATTATGAAATCATATCAAAAGTTGTTGTTAGAGAACAAGGCTTGGGCCAAAGAGCACGTAGAAATGGATAAAGATTTTTTCTCACGGCTGGCTAAATTACAGACTCCGGAATTTCTTTGGATCGGTTGTTCCGACAGCCGCGTGCCGGCCAATGAAATTACCAACACCGCCCCCGGAGAAATTTTCGTGCATCGCAATATTGCCAATTTAGTGGTGCACACCGATTTGAATTTACTAAGCGTGTTGCAATATGCTGTGCAGGTATTAAAAGTAAAACATATAATCGTGTGTGGCCACTACGGATGTGGAGGTGTGCGCGCAGCCATGACGCAAAATGATTTAGGATTAATCAATAAATGGTTAAGAAATATCAAAGACACGTACCGCATTCATCGAACAGAACTAGATGCGATAACAGATGAAGAGAAACGAGCAGATCGATTGACAGAATTAAGCGTAGCGGAACAAGTCATGAATTTGGCAAAAACATCTATCATTCAACATGCGTGGAAAGAAGAGAACCGACCCATGTTGCATGGATGGGTGTATCGATTGACTGATGGCATCTTGCATAATCTTGTAGAGATGGAACCGAATACCCCACTTGATCCGATATATCAATATTTGATTCCACCAAAATAAAAAGTAAAGGCCGGGTAACCACCCCGGCCTTCGTAAAACCCAAACTCCCCTCTAGCTACGGAGCTTAAAAGAAAAACTGATACTGTAAAACGAGTTGGCCTTTCATACCCGCATCTTGTATGAGCGCATTGCCCACGGGTGTATAGGTAGGGCGCAATTGATAGTCGAGTGTTAATTTGCTCGAGTGCCCTTTTAAAAACCAGTTCACGCCCACATCGTATACCGTCATCTGCTTATCCAAGCGTTCGTAGTTAGAACTCTGATAAGTAACGTAAGGCATGAGCGTTCCGTGTGTTTCGCCCAGCAAATCTTTTTTCAATAAATAGCCGAATTGCGCATAAATCACCGATCCGGTGCCAAACATGGGGAATGCATTGCCGAAACTCCCCGCAGGGCTGGCGGCCACGGTTGTTCCGTTGGCCGGATTCATAATGCCATTGTACCGCAAATAGCCTTTGCCATAATCCGTATTGAAATAGCCGAGATAGGCATTGATAGCGGTGCCTTTTTCAATGTTAACAGGTGCATCGTAGAATAATGCCACCGACCACAGTTTCATGTCATAATATTTCCGGTCGGGGTCTGTAACAGAAGTGCCTGTCCACGTAGCATTATTTTGCGAAATGATACCTGCCTCCACATTGAGTACTTTCTTTTTGCCGAGATAAGTTCCCGTCATGTAAGGCGTAACATGCGATTCTTTATCGAAGAAATTCCAAATCAGCATAGCCTGGTATTGCTTGCTGTGTTTGTCAAACGCGAAGCTGGCGTTCGTTGCATTGATACCGTTAGCTGTCGTGATGCCTGTTCCGTTGGAGGTAATGGGAAAAGGATCACTCAGCACAACTCGGTAATCCAATTTTCCAATTTGTCCGCGCGCATACACACTTAGCTTGCGCGAGAACTCATCGGTTTGATCGACAGTTGCTTGGGCAAAAACAGGCACATCCATACTCATGATGGTGCCGATACTCGGTTGGCTGAAGCGAGAAAGCCCGTTGGTAATCGTTAGCCCAGCACCCAGGTGAAGCTTGTCATTGTCTTTGAACACCCGGTATTCTCCCAATGCATCATGAAAGAAGACTTGAAATTTCCGATTGCCACTGTTGGTCGCGTTTTGTCCCGCGAGATAATTGAAATTGTTTTGTCCAAATTGCAGATAGAAAAATACGCGATCGGTAATCTGTCCATACAACTGCAAGCGAGTTCTGCGTAAGCCAATATCAAATGTTTCGTTGGTGGGGTCGCCCAATACGGTGGTGCCGGGATTGCTGTCGTTGTAGCGAAGCCATACCTGATTGAGAATAGTGGCTTTGATGTAGTGACTTCCAGACTCATTTAACTTGAGACGCAACTCGTCTAATTCCTTTTTGGGTTCAGTACCCGATTGTCCAACGGCAAACAAGGGAACGAACACACACATCCAAATAATCCAACGGGTATATTTCATAGAAAATAATAGGTAACGCATTCACCAAAGATAGTCAGGTGAATGCGTTGATTTTGTTTGAGATTTTACTTTTTATTCGTAGAGATTACTTCTAGAAAATCTTCGGCAAATTTGGCGAGATGTAGCATCTCGGCCGGTTCTAGTAGATCTCTTTTCTTATAAAAGATAAAACGGTGTTTGTGACACTCGATATGCATGTCTTCCTGATTTTCCAGAAAATGAATGAGTGATTCCGTAAAGAAAGACGGAATATCGTTTTCCTGAGGGGATCGCAAATAATACTTTTTCGAGAAGACCGGATATTGGGCGAAGTCGATGTCTTTACCCGAAATACCTTCAAACAACTTTGACCACATGCCTTCCGGCTCGAGCGCAAAGTCAGGCGCAAGTATATCTACATCCGAAATGTGAAGAATAGTAATCGGAATTTCTTTTTGATCTTGTAATGCACCTTCCAGCAAGGTTACATCTGAAAGTTCCAGTTTCCCATGCTCTGTATATTGAGACAAAATATTTTCTTCGAACGAAATCTTTTTTCCGGTTTGGAAAGGGAAGCCTTTGTATTTAATCGTGGCACGCGTGCGCTGTGGGTAATACGCCCATTCATTATTTTCAGCAAGCTTTCGCAACTCGATTTGCCGTGGGCTAAGTCGTAATTCAATTTTTGAAGGATTGACCGGGACGAGCTTGCGCGAAGCCAAGGGATGGTTGGAAAACATTTGAAAATAATCAAATCCTTGAATGGAAACCACTCCTCCTTGGTGTTGATACTCTTCTTCAAAGTGATGCAGAAATTCCATAAACGAGTGATCAACCATTCTCGCTTCAGAAAAATTGATCACTACCTTTTGTCCCGGCTTTATTCGGTTGAACATTTTCTTGAACCCAATCAGGTTAGAAAATATGGCCGACTCCTTAACGGAAATCATGTGAACACCTTCTGTTTCTGCATACTCAAAGTGTGCTTTGAATAAACTTTTTACAGTTGCACCATTGAGTAAATGAAAAATGAACTTCATCAAAATACCTACACCCACACCCACCAGCAAGTCGGTGGCCAACGTGGCGATGATTGTGATCACAAAAATGGTAAGTTGCTCGGCTCCGATTTTATAGGTTTTAAAAAATTCATTCGGAGAAGCCAGTCGATACCCAACGGCAATCAAAAGTGCTGCTAATGCTGCATTTGGAATTAATTCAATGATGGGAATGAACAACAGCATAGCCAACAAGAGAAAGAAGCCATGAAAAAAATTGCCCCATTGCGTACGTCCGCCAAAGTTGATGTTGGCCGAACTGCGCGCCACCTCTGAGATCATTGGTAAACCGCCCAACAAACCGGCTAACATGTTGCCGCCACCCACAGCAATCAGGTCCTTGTTAGCATTTGATGTCCGTTTCCATGGATCGAGGCTATCCATTGCTTTTACAGTTAGCAGCGATTCCAAACTGCCCACTAATAAAAACATAAGCACGTATTTCCAGAATACAAAAGAGCCGATTGCTGAAAAATCGGCATTAAAGCCAATATCACCCCAGAAGTTACCGACTGTTACCAAATCAAAAGCGGGTTCAGTATGTCGAAAATCCATCCAGGTAGTCATCGGCACAGCTACTAAGAGCACGACCAATGGAATTGGTATTTTTTTAATGTATTTACTTTTGATAAAGGGCATGCCGAAAATAATAATCAAGCTGATAATGCCGACCAGCGTTACACGGGGATCTTCATGGTAGAGCGAATCGGGAATACGTTCGAAGAGCTCAATCGTTTCTAATCCTTTTAGCGTAGCAGGGTCGATACCTAAGAGAATATGAATTTGCTTAGAGAAAATAATCAGCCCAATAGCTGCCAGCATGCCATGCACTACTGAGTGCGGGAAGAAATCGCTAAGCGCTCCAAACTTCAGGAAGCCGAAGGCAATTTGCAATAAGGAAGCTACTACAATGACACCCAGTGCCAATTTCCATCCTTCAGTTCCGCCACCTAATTCAGTGACTGCACCAGCACAAATCGTGATTAGTCCTGCAGCCGGGCCTTTGATCGTCAGGCGTGATCCGGCAAACAGACTTACAAATAGCCCACCAACCATAGCGGTAAGCACACCCATAGCTGGGGGAAACTCACTCGCTTTAGCAATGCCCAGGCTTAATGGCAAGGCAAGTAAAAAGACCATGAAACCAGAAAGCGCATCGCTTCTCCAATTTTGTTTGAGGCCTTCGAATCCATCTTGCGGAATTTCTAATGTTTTCATTTAATAAATATCGGTTGAGATGTTGCGTAAGCAAACATCGATTTAGAAAATAATTGAGAATTTGAGCAGCGACTGCTCACGATCGAAATGATCGCAATAGAAATCCTAAATTAAAAATACCTGATGGAGTTGATACAGCGGAGGGTGTGTATCAAATAAGTTTTGCCTTGATTGTAACGGTATATTCGTTCGGCATGAGTAGTTCGCAAGCGATAAGTACTTAAATAAATAGACTTCAATGGCGAGGGGCAGAGCATCCTTCCCTTCGCGTTCTTCTTCATTACATTCTTCCAGGAATAGAAGCGAATTAATTGATGACTGAGCAGCGGTTAAATGGCTTTGATCTCTAGCGTCACTGTCATCCGGTTGTGCCTCGGTGTTGAGCAATGCAGGAGCCATTAGCTCGAAAGAGAAGAGCAGGATTGCAAAGAATTTCAGTAGATAGCTGTTTCTCAACTGCATTCAAAAGGCATCAATTATCCGAAAGTTGGTTAAATATTTTTTAAAAATCCAATTTATCAATTTTCCGAACACGTGTGCGGTCTAAAGGAAGTTGTTCTTTCTTTATGAATTTAACTACCTTTGAAATCATGATAGTCAAAAAAGCACATATCAAGTTTGGCTCCAGTTTCTTCATGCTGGTGTTGTTGCTGCCTATCTTTTTGGCTTTTGGCTCGGGTGCCCCCTCTGAGAAGACGGGTGAAACTTTTTTTAGCAATAAATTCATAGCTACACAAACGCTCATCAACTCAGCCGAGTTATGCGAGGAAACGGAAGCGAAAGATTCCACCGAATCGATCCACAATACGCCCTTCATTCAATTTACCTATTCGTTTATAAATGCGCTTTCGTTGGTACGAACAGACGAGAACAACACGCATCCTTCCTTTGCCAGCATTACTAACCTTCCTCTGTATCTCGCCAAGCAGGTTTTCCTGATTTAATCAATTTCGATAGTACTACTATCATGTCGTTTGCGCCTACTGCGTGACGCTGTTTTTTCTATACCTGTCTTTCTATTTTAAATTGTTATGAAGAGTTTCAATCATGCTTCGTTTAATGAGCACGAAGTAATTCATCAGTTAAAGCACTATCTGCCGGCTCAGGCACCGTTAAAGGATTTTATCCATCACAATACGCTGCACGCATTTCAGCATATGAAGTTCAGGGATGGCGTGCGCCATGCTTCTGAGATTCTGGGATACCGTTCTTCATTGTCACTCACTGATTTTAGAAGTCTTTATGAAAAAGGATTCATACTTCCAGAAGTGCTAGTGCGGATAATCATTCAAAGAAAAGGCGTACCCCATTTGCATGAATGGCGAAAAAAAGCATTAACCCAGGTGTATGACAATATTGCTTTTCCGCGCATCGGTGCCTTGCGCGCTAATTGGAAAAAACACTATCGCATCGACTTGGATTCGCTGGTGCAGCCTACTTTGTTTCGCATTTTGTGCAGTTACCTCGATCAGGGAATCGCTATTTGGAATTTTCCGGTTCGTGAAAAGACATTTCTCGCAGCTATCCGCGAAATGGAACGGAACACGCTCGCTAGTTTCTTTAAAGGCAAACGTGCCAAACATTTGTTACTTGAAACCACATGCGAGATTGCTGATTTACTCAAGATAGTAGTAGGCGATGAATCGCTGTACACCCGATATCTGTTCGATCAACAGTTTTCCCATCAGGGTTGGTCAGGCATGGTTTCAACTATTGAAGATCAGCCATTCACCATATTAGATTCACGACAGTTGTCAATGCACGATTTAATCGTGTTTGAATTGCTGATGGAAATCGATGCACTCGATCGCCAATTTAAAAACGGTTGGAAACCATTGTGTGAAAGTTTGGTGGAAAAGCCTATAGAATTATTTGCCGATGTGCCGGAGACGGAAATGCACGAAGTGCTTTTTATCTGGCAAGAGGCTTTTGAGTGGAGCTACCACGATCAGGTATTGGCCGGAATTCTGCAAAAGAAAAATGCTCCGCGACAATTCACCAAGAAAAGTTTTCAGGCATTACTTTGCATAGACGACCGCGAGTGCTCTTTCCGCAGATACATCGAAGAGTTTGATCATGAGTCAGAGACATTTGGTACGCCCGGATTTTTTTCGGTAGAGTTTTATTATCAGCCGGAAGGAGGAAAGTTTTATACCAAACTGTGTCCTGCACCGGTTACTCCAAAACATCTCATCAAAGGTATTGGGGAAGAGAAACGTCAGAAAGATGCGTATCTCAGCAAGACGAGCCACTCGATATATGGAGGTTGGCTCATTTCACAAACGCTCGGGTTCTGGTCGGCATTTCTGTTGTTCCTGAACATCTTCAAACCTTCCATGGGTCCAGCCACGGCCTCTTCGTTCAAACACATGAGCAAAAAATCGCAGCTCACCATTGAGAATAAAAATCTGGATGACCGTGAGAACGATTTACAGATTGGTTTTACGATTGATGAAATGGCCAATCGGGTGGAGGCGTTGTTGAAGAGCATCGGACTGGTGAAAGACTTTGCACCTATTATATATGTGATTGGTCATGGCTCCAGCAGCGTCAATAATCCGCACTACGCAGCATACGACTGTGGTGCATGTTCCGGTCGCGCGGGCTCCGTTAATTCGCGTGTGGTTTCCTTCATGGGCAATCACCCTAAGGTGCGCGAAGTGTTGAGGACACGAGGCATTGATATTCCCGAGGCGACTCAGTTTCTAGGTGGCTTACACGATACTACGCGGGATGAAATCATCTTCTTCGATGAAAATTCGCTGTCAAAGAAAAATCTTGAATCGCATAACAAGAATGAAGTGACATTCGCGAAGGCACTTGACTTTAATGCAAAGGAGCGCTCACGCAGGTTTGAATCAATCGATTCGCACTTGACACCTGCACAAATTCACGATAAGATTCTGACGCGCTCGGTTTCCTTGTTTGAACCAAGGCCCGAACTGAATCACGCCACGAACGCACTGTGTGTGGTGGGTAGGAGAGAGCTGACGAAGCACTTGTTTATGGACAGACGCTCATTCATGAACTCATATGATTATCGCGTGGACTTAGATGGAAAGTTTTTAGTGAATGTGTTGCGCCCCGTGGGTCCGGTGTGTGGTGGTATTAATCTGGAATATTTCTTCTCGCGCGTGGACAATCAGAAATTAGGAGCGGGCACGAAGCTGCCCCACAATGTAATGGGACTGATTGGTGTGGCGAATGGTATTGATGGCGACTTGCGCCCCGGCTTACCGAGTCAGATGATTGAGGTGCACGACCCCGTGCGCTTGTTGGTGATTGTTGAGCATTTTCCGGAAATCGTTTTGCAGGCGATTCAGAAAGAAGCGCCCACCTACGAATGGTTTTTAAATGAATGGGTGCGATTGGTGGCCGTACATCCGGAGACGCATCAATTGCATTTGTTTGCGGACGGAAAGTTTGAACCGTATCAGCCGACAGTGAAGCAAGTAGAAAAGGCGGCCAACTTGGCTGCGGTTTTCGAAGAGAACCCCGAGAATTTACCAGTATTTGAATTAGAGAGCTTTTAAGTTGTAGCTATGAAATCATTTTTAGAATTTTTTATACTCATTCCCCTCATCGGATTTTTGGTGAGCTTAGTGTTGCCGCGAAAGAATGAAACGCTGATTGCCCGCTGGGCATTTGGATCGGTAGCGACTCATATGATCAGCTTTCAGGTGTTTTTGATTTATTGGTTGATTGATGGCTATCAGCAAATCAATCTGAAAGATTATGTGCTGTACCTAACAGATGGCTACGAGTTTTTCCTCGATTTTTATTTTGACAAGATCACCGCTGTTTATGTTTTCGTTGGCTCGTTACTCACATTCATGGTGGCGTTGTACAGTCGCGCCTACATGCATCGAGAGCATGGCTTTAAGCGGTTCTTCAACACCATTCTTTTCTTTTATTTGGGATACAACATTGTGGTGTTTTCCGGAAACTTAGAAACACTGTTCATTGGCTGGGAGATTTTAGGCATCAGTTCCTTTTTGTTAATTGCTTTCTATCGCGATCGCTACCTGCCGGTGAAGAATGCGGTGAAAGTATTTTCGATTTACCGCATTGCAGATGTTGGATTGATTCTCGCGATGTGGCTGAGTCACCATTTGTGGCACGAGAGTATTACCTTCGATAAGCTGACCAATGCAGAGTTAATTCACTCGCATCTGCAAGAACACAGTTGGGTGGGTATTTTCATCGCATTGATGTTTTGGCTGTCGGCCATTGCGAAGTCGGCACAGCTTCCTTTTTCATCGTGGCTGCCCCGTGCCATGGAAGGTCCTACACCGAGCAGCGCGATTTTCTATGGATCGCTGTCGGTCCACCTGGGAGTATTCATCATGCTGCGGTCGTATCCGTTCTGGGAGAATCAACTTTCCGTTCGCATCCTCATTGGTATCATGGGCTTGCTCACCGCGATCATTGCTACGGGCATTGCACGTGTACAATCTTCGGTGAAGAGTCAGATCGCGTATAGCTCTATCGCACAGATTGGATTGATCTTTATTGAGATAGCCGCAGGCTGGGGCGCGATTGCCTTGGTACACTTTGCGGGCAACGCATTCTTACGCACGTATCAATTGCTGGTGTCACCTTCGGTGGTGAGTTACCTAATCCGCGAGCAGTTTTACAACTTCATGCCGAAGCTCCGCTCGATTGAAGATTCGTTTCCAAAGAAGATGCAATACACCTTATATATTCTGTGCATCAAAGAGTGGAATCTGGATTCATTCATGTATCGCTATCTGTGGAACCCAGTGAAGAGGCTGGGACAGAGAGTGGATTTCCTCACGCTGCGCAGGGTGATTGGTATTTTTGTGCCTGCGTACCTGATCGGTCTCTTTTTAGTGTATCACAAAGATTTGGTTTCTGAACAAGTGCAACATGTCCTGCCAATAGTGTTCTCGCTGATTGCGTTGATCTGCGTATTGAAATCATTTACCGAGCGCAAGCAGGCACGCATGAGCTGGATGCTGGTGATCATGAATCACTTCTGGATCGCACTTGCTATTTCATTCAACGAAAACTTCAGTTTTACCGACATCCACATTTACTTGAGTGGAATTACCGTTGCCGGGATCTTTGGATTCTTAACCTTGCGCAGACTTGTGATGCTTGAAGGTAACATCGATCTGAATCAATTTCACGGACACTCGTATCGCCACCCGAAAATTGCTACAGCCTTTTTGATTGCTTGCTTGGCGGCTACCGGTTTCCCGATATCACCTACGTTTATAGGAGAAGACTTGATCTTCAGTCACATTCATGAAGATCAATTGGTGCTGGCACTTTTCACCTCATTGAGTTTTATCATTGACGGACTTGCCATTATTCGGATATTCGCGCGTGTGTTCCTTGGGCCCCATTCCAAATCGGTTTACGAGATGGCATACAGGTCGTCTTAGTTGCACGTTTCTGGTTGCTTGTTCTTAGAACTGGCAACCAGTAACTTGTAACCGAAAACAGTTACGCTTTCTTATTCATCAGATAAAGCAGCGCCAGTGCATAGCCTTCCATACCAAACCCGGTGATCAGTCCGGCACACTTGGCAGTAATCAGACTTTTGTGTCTGAATTCTTCGCGGGCGTAGATGTTGGAGATGTGGACTTCCACTACCGGGGTTTTGATGGCACCGATCGCATCGTGAATGGCAATCGAAGTATGCGTGTAGGCACCGGCATTCAAGATAATTCCATCGTAATCGAAGCCCACTTCATGTAATTTATTAATCAGTTCGCCCTCTACATTCGATTGAAAGTAATTGATCTCTATTGTGTTGAAACTCGCTTTGAGGTTTTCAAAGAACGCTTCAAACGTGGTGCTGCCATACACGTCCGGTTCGCGTTTCCCTAACAAGTTCAGGTTAGGTCCGTTGATAATTTGAATCTTCATAGGTCAAATACTTTCAGCCAAGATAATCAAAAGTGCCTTTTACTTTCTCGCACTCCATAAAATAGTTGCATTTTTGTGATCATGAGCTGGCAATCGTACATCAAACAATTCAGCGACTACCTGAAGTTGGAGCGCTCGCTGTCGGCCAACTCCATCGAAGCCTATGTGCGCGATGTGGAGAAACTTGATCAATACGTGTCGCTGCATCATGCGGGATTGAGCCCGCTTTCTGTTAAAGTCAATCACCTGCAGGGATTTCTGGAATTCATCAACGAACTGGGCATGAGCACTTACAGTCAGGCGCGCATTCTCTCCGGACTGAAAGCTTTTTATAAATACCTGCTCTTCGAAGAACTGATTGACAAAGACCCCACGGCTTTGATTGAAGGGCCGAAGATTGGCCGCAAGCTACCCGATACTTTAGAGTATGTGGAGATTGAAAAACTACTGAGCGCCATTGACTTGTCTACAGCCGAAGGCGCCCGCACCCGCGCTATGCTGGAAGTGTTGTACAGTTCGGGCTTACGTGTATCCGAGTTAGTCGAATTAAAAATTGCCAACGTCTACCACGACATCGGTTTTTTGCGTGTAATTGGTAAAGGCAACAAAGAGCGACTCGTGCCGATCGGCCGCGAGGCGTTGAAATACCTGAAGATTTACATTGACGAAGTGCGTGTGCATGTGCCGGTGAAGAAAGGGTTTGAGAGCCATGTGTTTCTCAATAACCGTGGCAGCAGCCTCTCGCGCGTGTCGGTTTTTACCGCTATCAAAAAGTTGGCCGCTACCATTGGCTTAAAGAAGTCGATTAGTCCACATACGTTCCGCCATTCATTTGCCACCCACCTGATTGAAGGCGGTGCCGATCTACGGGCCGTGCAAGAAATGCTCGGACACGAGTCCATCACCACCACTGAAATTTACACCCACCTCGATCGTGATTACCTACGGCAGGTGGTGCAGGAGTTTCATCCGCGTAGCTGAGATTATTTAGGTTTGACCCTATATTTAATACATTTTACACTTCTCAAATTGGTGGACAATTGACTTAAAGCACTTACATGGTTAATTTTTGCTAATTTTGATCAGTGAAACAACGAATTTACATAGATAAATCAGTGTTTGGAGGCTATTTTGATGATGAATTTGCCGAGTATACCACACCTTTGTTTCAGCGAATTCAAATTCGATCACCGCGAGAGTTTATAAAATATGAAGACGACTGAGAAACAATTTGATGCAGTTAATTTTATGCGACAGCAGCGCAATATGCTAAGCGACAAACTATCTAAAATGTCGAAGGCGGAGATCGTTGCGTATTTCAAAAAACGTAAGCTTGATAGCACCATAAAGCCTTGTGCATAAACTAAGCTGAATATGAGCGGCCGATTCTATCTAAACGTGTGGCCAGAACTAGCATATAACTTTACGAATTGATGTATCTTGCGGCAATGAAGTATTTGCTTTCCTTATTGTTTTACTTTACTATTCTTTCATTAGCAGCACAAACCTTTAAAGTAGAATACAATAAGCATAAGAGCCTCAGCTACATCCGTACTTTTCAAATCAATAAAGGGGATGTCATTGTTTCAAAGGCGCAGAAGATCATCGCTGATACCACGTTGCAGCGTTGGATTCACACTGCCTTATCTGGTAAGCTTACCTCGTTCCAATTGACACAGCAGGATGCGGCTGATGTGATTGTCACGTATTATTTCGCCATCGAAGCCCGAACGAATTATCAAGTGTTGGGTCCGCTGGCGCAGACTCCCGGAAAGGGCATCGAGGAGATGCATACCTTCGATTATCAGCAAAG
The DNA here is from genome assembly GCA_002398365.1 of Flammeovirgaceae bacterium UBA5008. Taxonomy (GTDB): domain Bacteria; phylum Bacteroidota; class Bacteroidia; order Cytophagales; family Cyclobacteriaceae; genus ELB16-189. The sequence goes on along the minus strand of DGYK01000065.1, from coordinate 62,919 downwards.
CACTTTCATCATCGATCTGAATGACCGCTCCGGTAATCTCATCTGGCGAGTCAGTTCTACCAACAACCTCACCGCACCACTCAGTCAGAAGTTAATCGATGGCATCGTAGAGCGGGGATTTCGGAAATTTAAAAAAATGCAACGACCTAAAAAGTAACTGCTGTGTATAAACATCTCATCCGTCCGTTTCTCTTTCTATTTGCTCCCGAGGCTATTCACCACTTTACCTTTCGATTTTTGAAACTCATTCACTACTTGCCCGGAGTAGGTCTTGTGTTGCGCAATAGCTATACGGTAAAAAGCGAAAAACTCAAGCGTACTTTGTTTGGCGTAACGTTTGATAACCCGGTAGGTTTAGCAGCCGGATTTGACAAAGATGCCAAGCTGACAGATGAGTTGGCATCTTTTGGTTTTGGATTTATTGAAATAGGCACACTCACACCGAAAGCACAACCGGGCAACGAGCAGCCCCGGCTCTTTCGTTTGCCGATGGATCAAGCGTTGATTAACCGCATGGGGTTTAACAACGGTGGGGTAGAAGAAGCAGTAGTTCGTCTGCGAAAGCGCAAATCAAAAATTATCATTGGAGGAAACATTGGCAAAAACAAAGTCACTCCCAATGAAAAGGCATTTGAAGATTATGCGATTTGCCTGAACGCATTGCAACCACACGTGGATTATTTTGTGGTGAATGTCAGTTCGCCCAACACACCCGGCTTGCGCGAGCTCCAGGAGAAAGAACCACTGAAGCAACTGATGCTGCATGTAAAAACACTAAGCAATAACAGTGCAAGTCCGAAGCCTGTGTTGTTAAAAATTGCTCCCGACCTCACCAACTCGCAATTAGACGATGTAGTAGAAGTGTTACAAACTACGAAAGCAGACGGAGTGATTGCCACCAACACCACCATCTCGCGCGAAGGATTGAACACGCCTGCAGAAACGCTTACTGCCATTGGCAATGGCGGACTGAGCGGGAAGCCTCTGACGAACCGATCGAATGAAGTGATCAGTTACCTGCGCGCCAAGTTAGGCAAAGACTTTCCGATCATCGGAGTAGGAGGGATTATGACTGCCGATGATGCACTCGACAAACTCAAAGCCGGAGCCGACCTTGTGCAGTTGTATACTGGCTTTGTGTATGAAGGACCGGGGTTGGTGAAGGAGATTTGTGAGAGGATGGTTGGAACCATATCGAAAGCATAAGTGGGCTAATCTTTGAGAATAATTCCAGTTGATTGGATTTTGAATGAATCCTAACAATTCATCTTACCCACTAACTAAAATTCCTTTTAATTTTTTTATTTCGATATTTGAGTAGCGATATATAGCAAAATTCTTGTCTTATTGCCTTTCCGCTACAAAAAGCCCAAGCTTAACAAATCGTGAGTAGGCTAGCTTCCCTTGTTGTGAGCCCTCAACATCACGTTGTGAGGCATGCACATTGAGTTGTGAGGCATGACAATTAAGTTGTCAGGGCTGACAATTAAGTTGTGAGGCATGCACAGTAAGTTGTGAGGGCTCACAATTAAGTTGTGAGGCGTGCACATTGAGTTGTGTGACCTGACAATTGAGTTGTAAGGGCTGCAAACTTCGATGCGAGGCTTGCTCAGCGTCCTGTTAAGCAAATGGTAGCAAGAATGCAGTATCTTGGTTTAAAGCAGGTAGCCGATAGTAGTTGGCAGATGAAAATAGTACAGTTTCGTAACCCGCCCTGTCCTTCTGAGGCACGAGGAATCTTCTCAAATTGAAATTTAACAATTGACAGTTGACAAATGGGCAAGTGACAATGGTATGGTGCTTTGACACGATTTGTTTTAAAGTAGGCAGTAGGCAGAGGTGACCTGTATCGAACACTGCTGTACTTAGTTTGCAACTAAGTACATTCCACCTATTCTTTTGATTTTTAAACTGCCTTCATTTCCCAATTAATTTGGGTTTGGTATCTTGAACTCTCAATGACCTCTCTTTTTAGATGTTTGACTTAGAGGAAATTCAATAAAGGAAGTGAAAGTTATATGAAAGCGGATGTTCACTGTAAAGATTAAAGGCAAATGCGATTACTGATATTCTGGCTATTACTATTATTTAGTTGTAGTGGGCAACGATTAGAGCACAAGAGTGAATTAATCAAGTTAATCGACCAGCTCCCGACTATCAAAACACCTGTTACATTCAACTCTGATAAATCTCCCGTTGGCTTAAAGATTAACCAAGAGGTAATCGATAGTCTACAAAGTAAAATTCCGGGTTATGGAATCTTAGGGAAGCTATTTGAGACGGACGACTTTGTGGCAATTGTTGGAATTGTTCCGAACGACACGGGCTCACCACAGGTATTGATTTTTGATAAAACAGGAAAAGAAATAGACTCCTATTTAGTTTACGAGACTGCTGGTGGTGACATGGGAGTTGCGTCAAAGAATGTGGTTACAATCTATCCAAATCGGGAAATCGTATTCATTGACAGTACCTGGGCCATGAAAATAAATGAGGATGGTACGGATGTCATACAAGGGACAGACTCTTTAACTGTAGCGATCATTAAATATAGAATAACAGCCAACGGAAAAATTGAAAAGCTGCGGTGATACGCTGGCTGTCAAAACTATATTTGTACTCATTCAAAATACTTACCACATGATCATCATAGCCGGAAAGAATAAGAATTTGGCTCAACGATATTATGCCAATTTAATTGACTATTTAATCTTTCTGCTTTTTACTGTTTTGTATATCTACTTGGCCGGTGACGGTGATGAATTCGGAACTTACCGGGTGACTGGTTTCAAGGCTCTTTTAGTTCCATTGGTTTGGTTTATCTATTTTCCGGTTTGTGAAGGAACCATCGGTCAGACACTAGGTAAAAGAGCGCTTCACTTACATGTGGTAGACATCACCGGACAACCCCCTCATGTTTTCCAAGCCTTTTTAAGGCGTATGTTAGACCTATTTGAAATCCTCTTTTTAGGGATTCCTGCACTATTGATCATTAACAATTCAGAGAAAAACCAAAGAATCGGAGACATGATGGCCAACACAACAGTTATCAGAACAGATGCAATTTGCAGGCATTGTGGTACTGAAGTAGAGTTGACTCCCAAAGAAGTACTAAGAGATAACTTCACATGTCCAAATTGTGGTCAGACGAATTAATCAAATGTTCAACAACATTGGTAGTTTGATCTGAGATGTCTAAATTGTGTATTACAATTTCTAGTACATGAACCGGCTGGCACTTATTATTTTTAGTTTGGCTACCATCATCACCCGAAGCCAAACACCTACGGTTCACGTTTTTGCGTTTACTAATTCTACATGCGAACAAATTGACGAATATCACCAACTGCGCACTCGGATCATCAGTAAATCATTTTCCAACGGCATATTAACTGTTCAGATAGGAGACATGGCCACCTGTTGTGCTACCTTCCTGCCAAGGGCAACGCTCAAAAATGGAGTCTTAAACTTGGACTTTGAAGAGACGGGAACTTTGTGCGAGTGTAGCTGCTGTTATGAATTTTTTTATCAGATAAAAGGAGTAGACGATCAGGTGAAGATCACTTTCCGAAATAAAGAAATCGAATTCTCAACAGAGAAATTCAAAACATTTCCGATTACTTATAAAGTGTTAAGAGGAGATACTATTAACTTTAGAGATAGGTACGGTTTAAAACAAGGTGTCTGGACGCTTCCTGAAGATAGCCTCATGACAAAAGGATATTTCGAGTATGAGGATTATCACCTAAAGAGACGTGTGCGCCTTTATCCGAATGGGAACATCAAAGACGAAATCAGCAGGGAACGATTTATTCTTTATTTTGACGGCAAACCAGCCAATGAGTTTTGGGATTACAATAAGCTAATTGTCTATTATGAATCGGGTCAAAAGAAGAAAGAATGCTACAATGGCAACAGAGATCAATATAATTCCTACGATAAAGGAACGTGTAAAGAGTGGAACGAGCAAGGTGAGTTGATTTATGAAGGTGTTTATCGGAAATAAGCTACGTAAGAAATGGTTAGTTAAAAGCTTAAAAAGCCATTATGATACGATTACTGATAAGTATAGTTTTGATACAGGGTATTCACTTTAACAATTCATTGCCAACCATTTCCATTATTTCGGTTGATAGGTTCATCGAATCAAAAATGAGGGTAGATTGCGCATACTTTGAGAGCAGGTTTAATAAAGAAAAGAAATCCGTAAGGCTGATCAAGTCAAAGAAAGATATTGAATATCTGTTAACGGAGTTAAAGAACTTGCCAAGATTAAGTACTGTAGAAGAGATTGACACGAGGGCTCAAATTTTAATACAATATTCCGATCATATAGATATTGTCTGTGTTGATCGATTTTTAGTTTATCAGAACGGCATTGCTTATCGAATAAATCAGAGTTTAACGAACTGTATTTGGCCATAACTAATAGATTGTAGTGAAGGCAATCTTATTCTTGCAATTCGATTTGAATCGGAATAAATGAAAAGTATCCTCCTTTTGTGTTTACTACTTTTGGCAATTTCGTGTCATGAAAAGAAAACCAAACCGCCAACTCACGCTACTGTGGATCAACCGAGCGCCAATCGTCCGATCGTTCGTGAAAAATCGGCTGATGGGCCAACACATGAATTCCAAGAACTGGTTGTTGCTTTGGACTCACTTGGCTTCAAAAGCGACACAGGCAGAGTGAAAAGATTGAAAAATTATCGGGAGTTACTGGATGGCAGAATTCATCTCTTTGGAATGTTCCCTTTTTATAAAATTGCTAAAGAAAAATCTGAAGTACTATGGTGGAATACGGTGGTGCGGAATGCAAGTGATTCTATTGACACTGAAATCTTCCGTACGGCAGAAAGTACCTGGCTCTATTTTTATCGGAAAAGGGAAACGGCTAGCTGGGTAAGCGATGGTGTTATTGAACAATGGAAGTTTAAAAACGAGGCGACCACACAGATTGCATTGGCAAAGTTAAACTCAAGATACCCTTTCCCTTATTTTAATACGAATCCTTATTACATCGCAAATGGATCATGTCTCTATATTTTTCACACACGCGCTATGGCGTTTAGCTATGGACAAAAAGATATCTTTGAATTGTTTCGTCAGATTATCTCAGTATCCAACAAATAATATTCGATCGCGTATTTAGTCATCATACAAACAAACAAATAGATGACAGCCGAAGATATCATTACAATTGAAAACCAATTAATCGAAGCAATTAAAACGAGTGACCTCAACTCGCTCGACCGCATGCTCCATGACGATTTGCTTTTTATTGCACCCAATGGGCAGACGGTAACCAAAGAAATGGATTTGGCTTCGCATCGCTCCGGGCAAATGGAGGTAGAACAGCTTATCGCCAGTTATGAGAGTGTCAAAGTTTTGGGTGACAATGCGGTAGTCGTGGTGGTGTATAACACCAAAGGAAAGATGTTAGGGACTCCCATCGAAGGGCAGTTTCGTTATATCCGGGTTTGGAAAATGTTTCCAGATGGACTTAAAGTGGTGGCCGGAAGTTGCTTTAAAATTTAACCGTAGGATACGATCGCCTAAATGATCGGTGTGACAATCAATTACATAGAATCAAATCTCTCTAAAATACTTCCCGGTTTATAAAGTGGCACTTTCTCTTGCTGCAAATACTTTTATTTCGTGGCAAAAAAAGAAAACTTATGAAGTCGGCACCAAAACAAAAGATAACTGACACAATAGAAATGAACGCGAATGTGGTTTCGTGGACTGTTATCCTTCGCTATATGGGAACATTGTTCCTTTTCAGTTGGGGGTTACAGATCACGGCTATCAACGTGACTGCCGGGTTGGATGATCCCGCGATGAATGGATGGTTAGCAGCCACCATGCTCACTCCGGCCATCGTGACGTTTTTCTTCCTGCGCTTTCATCCCACGCTCCAATCGAAGTTGGTGTGGAAGCCCACTATAAAAATAGTGTGGGCTGTTTTTCTTTCAGTTTTGATTCCGATCGTATTCGCTTCGCTGGTGGTTCTCATTTTTGAATCGTTGCACTGGGGTACTTCCCGATGGTTTGAGTTTTCAAGTAGCGTTACCATTTCTGATGGCCCGTTTTTATTGGGCTTGGGCAGACAGTCCTGGTTTATCTTTGCCGCCAATCTGTTTGTTACCGGTTTTATCTTCGCCTTCCTCAATGGCTTTCTGGCGGCAGGAGAGGAGATCGCGTGGCGTGGATTTTTGCAGGGATTGTTGGTGGAACGCTTAGGTGTGTGGAAAGGAATTCTGCTGCTCGGTTTTTTGTGGGCGATGTGGCATTTGCCCATTCAGTTATTCGGCTATAATTATCCGGAAAACCCGATCTTGGGTAGCTTTGTGATCTCTCCACTTATATTGATAGGATACTCCTTCTTCATGGGCTGGATAACGATATACTCAAAGAGTTTTATTCCGGCAGCCATCGCACATGGTGCAGGCAATGGCATTCAGGAAGGAATTATTTCGCAGATCGATCTTGCCACTCCGGAGTTGAATATGTATTGGATCCGCGTTGTGGTTTCTGTAACCATTGGATTGATCTTCCTTTACTTCTGGCCACAAAGCAAGTTGCAGGCAAAGTAGCATGTGTACCAACAAGAAATAAAAGTAGCAGATATTCGTCAGTTGTTATTTTGGAAACACATCTTTACCTTGTTCATCTTTAACTTTGTATAAACAATCGTTACTGATTAGTCATGCGAATAAGCATCGTTGCCACCATTCTTGTTTTTTGTGCAGCCCATAGTTTTGCGCAGGCCGAAAAAGCACGACTAAAAATCACACCGTTGATGGGTGATTTTTACATTTACACGACATACAATGTGTATGAAGGAAACTACACTCCGGCACATGGCATGTATCTGCTTACTGACCAAGGTGCGGTGTTGTTTGATACACCCTGGGATTCTACTCAATTTCAACCCTTGCTGGATAGCATTCGAGTAAAGCATCAGCAACGTGTTGCGATCTGCATAGCCACGCACTGGCATGGCGACAGAACCGAGGGTCTTGCGTACTATCGAAAGCAAGGAATAAAAACTTATACAACTGCATTAACCGATCAGTGGAGTAAAAAAAATGGAAAGAAACGAGCAGAGTTTTTGATGACCAAAGACACCGTTTTTACAGTTGGGAAATACTCCTTTGAAATTTATTATCCTGGAGAAGGTCACACGGCTGATAACATTATAGCGTGGTTTCCCAATGAAAAGGTGTTATATGGTGGTTGTTTAATAAAAGGAGCAGAGGCAGATAATTTGGGTTACCTAGGCGATGCCAATGTAGCTGAATACGAAACTACATTAAGGCGGGTACAGAAAAAATGCTCTAATCCGAAGCACATCATTGTTTCACATCACGATTGGACGAACATCAATTCATTAAAACGATCTATCAAGTTGGCGAGACGATTAAAGTAATTTTAGAAACGGAAAACAATTTATTGATTAACCCTTGACTCAAACCAAACCCCATTACGAAATCCTGGATGGCTTGCGCGGTGTAGCAGCCTTATTGGTTGTGGCGTTTCATATATTCGAAGCCCACGCTACCAGCCATTTTGATCAACTCATCAACCACGGCTACCTGGCAGTGGATTTCTTTTTTCTGCTCTCCGGTTTTGTGATCGGCTATGCGTATGATGAGCAATGGACAACCATGAGCCTCAAAGATTTTTTCAAGAGACGATTGACACGACTGCAGCCGATGGTTGTAATGGGCATGTTGATTGGGGCGATTTGTTTCTACTTTCAGGATTCTGTTCTCTGGCCGCACATACACGAAGTGCCCATTTGGAAAATGATACTCTTGATGGTTGTTGGCTTCACCCTCTTGCCAGTTCCGCCTGCGCTGGATATCCGGGGCTGGGGAGAGATGCATCCTTTGAATGGTCCTGGTTGGTCATTATTCTATGAGTATGTGGCCAATGTGTTATATGCACTTTTTGTGCGCAGGTTTTCAAAAACACTATTGACAGTTTTGGTTGTGTTGTCGGCAGCCGCGTTGATACACTTGGCGGTAACCAGTCCGCAGGGAGATATCATAGGAGGTTGGTCGCTGACCTTAGAACAGATGCATGTCGGCTTGGTGCGAGTGATGTTTCCGTTTTTTGCCGGGTTGTTGTTGTTTCGTACGGCACGCTTAACGCACATCAAAAATGCGTTTCTGCTTTGTAGTATTTTATTGGCGATCGTACTGTGTATGCCTCGGGTAGGAGGGGCCGATTCAATTTGGTTGAATGGTTTGTATGATGCACTGATTGTGATACTGGCATTTCCGCTGATCGTTTTTCTAGGCGCCAGTGGTAAAATTGAAAACCACACCGCTTCGAAAGTATGTAAATTCTTTGGCGACATTTCTTACCCTATTTACATCACGCACTATCCGATCATTTATATCTACACGGGTTGGGTGGCCAACCATCAAATGAAATTACAACAAGCATGGCCGATGGGTGTGTTGGTTTTGGTTAGCTGCATCAGTTTGGCTTACGTATCGTTAAAGTACTTTGACGAGCCTGTTAGAAGGTGGTTGAAGAAGGTCGCATAAAAAAAAGCCGGTGTACAATTACATATACACCGGCTTCTTATTACTAGGCTGATTTTATTCTTTAATTCCTACCAAATCAAACACAAACGCATACATCAGCGCATCTTCTTTTAGTGATTCGAAGCGGCCGCTCGCACCTCCGTGTCCGGCTTCCATATTGGTTTTTAATAATAATAAGTTGTTGTCGGTTTTGTGGGCGCGCAATTTCGCCACCCACTTGGCCGGTTCCCAATATTGCACCTGACTGTCGTGCAAGCCGGTGGTGACCAACAAATTCGGATAAGCTTTCTTTTCTACATTGTCGTACGGTGAGTACGAAAGCATGTAGTCGTATTCTTCTTTCACATTCGGATTGCCCCACTCTTTCCACTCGAAGGTGGTGAGCGGAATGGTTTCGTCTTCCATCGTGTTGATCACATCCACAAACGGCACATCGGCAATGATGCCTTTGTAAAGATCGGGACGCATGTTCGTAATAGCACCCATCAGCAAACCTCCTGCGCTTCCGCCATTGGCAAACAGCTTGTCTTTGCCCGCATACTTTTCGTTGATCAAAAATTCCGATACATCGATGAAGTCATTGAATGTGTTTTTCTTCTTCAACATCTTCCCATCTTCATACCATTTGCCGCCCATCTCTTGTCCACCACGGATGTGTGCAATCGCATACACAAAGCCACGATCCAGCAAACTCAGTCGACTCGAGCTGAAGAAGGCAGGCATTGAAGAGCCATACGATCCATACGCATATTGAAAGCAAGGGCTGCTTCCGTCTTTTTTAAATTTGTCTTTCCGATAAACAATGGACACCGGCACTTTCACGCCATCTCGCGCGGTAGCCCACACACGCTCAGTCTGATAATTCTCGTGGTTAAATCCGCCCAGCACTTCCTGCTGCTTTAGTAATTTTTTCTCTTTGCTATCCATCGCATAATCGTATTGCGATGAAGGCGTGGTCATCGATTGATAGTAGTAGCGCAGGGTAGTAGACTTAGGATCGGGATTGTTACCAATACCAGCTACATAAGCCGCTTCACCAAAGTCGATGCTGTGTTCGGATTGATCGGCCCATTTTATTAATCGGATGTTCACCAGTCCGGCAACTGTTTCCTGAATCACTAAATAATTATTGAAGAGTTCGAAACTTTCTAAGAACTTATCTTCCCGATTAGGAATCAGATCTTTCCAGTTTTCTTTGCCAAGTTTGTTTTCTTCCATAGTTGCTAACCGGTAGTTGGTAGCATCTGCATTCGTGCGAATGTAGAATTTGCCATTCATGTGGTCAGCGGAGTATTGCACATTTTCTTTTAGCGGCTCGATGACCTGCAAAGTTGCTTTGGGGTTATCGATTTCCATAAAGCGCACTACCGAAGCATCCGTTCGGCCCGATTGCACGATCAGGAATTTCTTAGATCGTGTTTTGCCAATGTATGCGGAGAGGGTTTGATCTTTTTCTTCGAATACCACCACATCTTTAGATGCATCGGTGCCCAACTCATGCTTGTAAATTTTATCAGAGCGCAGCGTGTTGGGATCTTGTTTGGAGTAGAAGATGGTTTTGTTGTTGTTGGCCCACTCAAAGTTTCCGGTGGTGCCGGGGATTTTGTCCGCCAGCATTTTGCCGGTTTGCATGTCTTTGAAGGAGAGCGTATAGAATCTTCTTCCAACTGTGTCCATGGCCAGCACGGCAATGTTGTGGTTAGGACTGGTGGTGGCAAACATACTAAAGTAGCCATGCCCTTTGCCCAGTTCATTTCCATCGGCAATGATTTCTTCGGCACTTTCCAGCGATCCTTTCTTGCGGCAATACAGTGGATACTCACCACCTTCTACCACGCGAGAGTAGTAATAGTAATCATCTATTTTGTAAGGAACCGATTCATCTTTTTCTTTGATCCGTCCTTTCATCTCGTTGAAAAGTTTTTCCTGCAAGCCTTTCGTGTGCGAGAGCATCGTATCGAGATACGCGTTTTCCGCCTTCAAATAGTTGACAACGGCAGAGTCTTCGCGTTGGCGTAACCAGAAATAATTGTCGATGCGCTTATCGCCATGTTTCGAGGTAATTTCGTGCGGCTTTACAGCGGCAACCGGTGCTTTTACTTGCGGATACTTTTGTTCAGTTCCTTTCTCACATTGCGTGAGCGCCAATCCCATCAACACAATTGCAGTTAGTTTAATTTTTTTCATAAATTTTGTTTGATCTTTTTCACTCTCAAATCTCAATCCTCAAATCATAAATCTCAAATCTTAATAGGTAGGCATAGACGTATCAATTTCTTTGGCCCAAGCTAAGATGCCACCTTTCAGGTTGTAAAGGTTAGTAAAGCCGTGATTCGTTTCCAACCACTTGACCATGTTGCCACTGCGCGCGCCACTACGGCAGTGAATGATCACCTGCTTGTCGCGAGAGATTTTATCTACGTTGTGCGGAATGTCACCTTGCGGAATCAGTTCGCCACCGATTTCACAAATGTCTACCTCGTGTGGTTCGCGCACATCAATCAATTGAAAGTTGGCGCCTTTGTCTTTAAGTTCCTTCAGCTCTTGTACCGTTACTTCTTTCATATATTTTACTGGGTTTGGTTGGACATTACAAAAATCATCATAATTGATCAATTCGCTAATCTTTTTGCGCTCGTTTTTAGGGGGTATGTTGACAATAGTCGTTTCATTCGACAGGGAGTCAAACAAAAGCAGTTTTCCGGAGAGGGGTGGGGCAAAACCTGCGAGTACTTTCAAGGCTTCATTGGCTTGCATGCAACCTATGATACCGGCCAGCGTGCCCAGCACGCCACCTTCTTCGCACGTAGGCACAGTTCCGGGTGCAGGAGGTTGCGGATATAGATCGCGGTACGTCACGCCACCCAAATAATTGAAGACGGCAACCTGACCTTCATAGCGAAAAATAGAACCATAGATAAGCGGTTTGTTCAGCAATACGCTGGCATCGTTTAATAGATAACGCGTGGGGAAATTATCCGTGCAGTCGATGATCAGGTCGTAAGGCGATAATAACTCCAACGCATTTTGTGAATGGATTTGGCTGGCGATGCTGCGAAAATTAATGTTGGCATTCAGACGTTGAAGTTTAGATAGTGCTACCTCAGATTTATACAAACCAATTTCGTCCGCATTGAATAAAACTTGTCGTTGCAGATTCGAAAGGCTGATCCGATCATGATCAACGATGGCGACAGTGCCCACACCGGCAGCCGTCAGATATTGAAGCACAAGGCATCCAAGGCCTCCGGCACCAATCACAACTACGCTGCTATTCTTTAGTTTGGCCTGAGCCTCTTCACCAAATCCGGGTAAAGCAAAATGCCGGCTGTAGCGTTCGTTTTCTTCTTTTGAAAATTGACTGCGATGGCTCATCTTTGATCGAAATTTACACATCTAATAGCGAATTATGAGCAAGCGAATCAATTATTCCAGTGGTGCAAAGTGGGAAAATATTGTGGGGTATTCCAGGGCCGTACAAGTGGGCAACACCATGGAAATATCCGGAACGGTGGCTTCGGATGAAAATGGCGTGGTGGGCAAGGGTGATTTTTATTTGCAAACGAAGTATGCCATTCAGAAGATTGAGGCTGCTTTGAAGCGTGGCGGCTTTGCGCTAACGGATGTGGTGCGCACCCGCATTTTCGTCACCGACATTTCATTTTGGCAGGAGGTAGGGAAGGCGCATGGTGAATTTTTCAAAGACATCAAGCCTGTTACTTCGATGATCGAAATCAAAGCGTTGATCGACCCCGACTTTCTGGTAGAAATCGAGGTCACTGCTGTGAAGGCGGATTGAAGTAGTTTTAGGTTACTGGTTGCTAGTTGCTGGATATAACCTGCAACTAGCAACCAGTAACTAGTTTCTAAAATCCCTTCAAACTTTCTTCCAGCGATTTGATCTTCGCTTCGGCATCGGCTTTTTTCTTGCGCTCGTTCTCAATCACTTGTGGCGGTGCGCTGCTCACAAACTTTTCATTGGAAAGTTTCTTGTCTACTGAAGCCAAAAAGCCTTTTTGGTATTCAATATCTTTTAGAATCGCTTCGCGCTCTTTCGCTGAATCAATTTTACCTTCCATCGGAATCAAAAACTCGAGTGTGCCGACCAAGAAGCCCGTAGCATTCGCTACCTTCTCGTTCGAGAAGGATAATTCGCTCAGGTTAGCAAGCTTTGAAATCACCGGCAAGAAGAGTTGAAGTGATTCTTTGCTTTCAGGTTTGGCAATCAGCTTCAAGGCTTCTTTCGGTGAGAGACCTTTGCTGCTGCGCGTGTTTCGTACTTGTGCAATTACATCAAATGCTAACGCTCCATTCTTCACGATGCTCGCATCGCTGACTTTGGCTTTCGGCCATGCTTCTACAATGATGCACTCTTTCTCTTTGCGATCTTTCAATTCGTGCCAAAGTTCCTCAGTAATGAATGGCATGAAAGGATGCAACACTTTCAACAACTCTTCAAAGAAGTAAACGGTTTTTTCGTATGTGGCCGAATCAATTGGTTTTTCAAACTCCGGCTTCACAATTTCTAAGTACCACGCACAGAAGTCGGTCCACACTAATTTATAAGTCGTGTGCAATGCATCTGAAATTCGAAACTTAGAAAAATGATCTTCCAACTCAGTCAACGATTCGTGTAGCTTGGCATCAAACCAATCGATTGCTACTTTGTTTTCTTGCGGTTGATCCATCTTCACTACTTCCCAACCTTTCACCAAACGGAATGCATTCCAGATTTTGTTCGAGAAATTTCTGCCTTGCTCACACAACTTCTCATCAAATAATAAATCATTACCGGCCGGTGAACTGAACAACATGCCCGTGCGCACACCATCCGCTCCGTAGGTTTTGATCAACTCCAATGGATCGGGTGAGTTGCCCAAACTCTTCGACATCTTTCTGCCTTGCTTGTCGCGAACAATACCAGTGAGGTACACATTCTTGAATGGCATCGCCCCACGGTATTCATAGCCGGCAATGATCATACGGGCTACCCAGAAGAAAAGAATCTCCGGTGCGGTGATCAAATCATTGGTAGGGTAGTAGTAGTTCACATCGGCATTGCCTTTGTTTTTGCTATCACCAAAAATAGTAGGATCAAACACCGAGATCGGCCACAGCCAACTTGAGAACCAAGTGTCCAGCACATCCTCATCTTGTTTCAAATCATGAATCGAGATGTGAGATTTGAGATGTGCGATTTGAGAAAACGCTTCCTCTCGTGTCTTCGCCACCACAAACGTTCCGTCTGGAGCATACCATGCCGGGATGCGTTGTCCCCACCACAACTGTCGTGAAATACACCAGTCGCGCACATTTTCCATCCAGTGTTTGTAGGTGTTTTTAAACTTCGGTGGAATCAACTGGATATTGTCGTTCATCACATTTTCCAATGCAGGCTTGGTGATCTCTTTCATGCTCACAAACCACTGCAGCGACAAGCGCGGCTCAATCACCGCATCGGTTCTTTCCGAGTGGCCCACGTTGCTTTTGTAGTCTTCTACTTTCGCCAAAAAGCCTTTCTCTTCCAACTCCTTACCAATCTTCTTGCGCGCGATAAAGCGGTCTTCGCCCACATAGATTTGTGCCAACTGATTCAGCGTGCCATCGTCATTTAAGATGTCGATTACCTCCAGTCCGTGCTTCTGGCCGAGGGCGTAGTCGTTGGTATCGTGAGCCGGAGTTACCTTCAAGCAACCGGTTCCGAAATCCATCGTAACATACTCATCTTCAATGATTGGTATGGATTTGTTAATTAATGGAATCAATACGCGTTTGCCTTTCAGATGGCGGTAGCGCTCGTCATTCGGGTTAATACAAACGGCCGCATCGGCCATGATGGTCTCGGGACGAACCGTGGCAATCGTCACAAATTCACCGTCACTTCCTTCGATCGGATACTGAATGTAATACAGCTTCGAATTCACATCCTTGTAGTTCACCTCGTCATCCGACAAGGCTGTTTTGCCCACCGGATCCCAGTTCACCATCCGCATGCCGCGGTAGATGTAGCCCTTCTTATATAGGTCGATGAATACGTCAATTACGGCTTCCGTCATGGGCGGATCCATGGTGAAACGGGTGCGCTCCCAATCACAAGAAGCTCCTAACTTTTTGAGTTGCTCTAAGATGATGCCACCGTATTTCTCTTTCCACTCCCAAGCATATTTCAGAAACTCTTCGCGGCCAATGTCTGACTTTTTGATGCCCCGTTCTTTTAGCATAGCAACTACTTTTGCTTCCGTAGCGATCGAAGCGTGGTCCGTGCCCGGAACCCAGCAAGCCTCTTTGCCTTCCATGCGCGCCTTGCGGATCAACACATCCTGAATGGTGTTGTTGAGCATATGCCCCATGTGCAACACACCGGTTACATTGGGTGGCGGGATTACAATGGTATAAGGTTCTTTGTTGGGGTTCGGCTCTGAATGGAAGAAGCGATGCTCCATCCAATACTGATACCACTTGTCTTCTACTTCTGCCGGGTTGTATTTAGTTGCCAGTGCCATTGTCGATTATATAAGTCGGCAAAAATAGGAAAATTTGGCGTGTGTGCGGAAGGTTTTGAGCGTAGTGGGAAAAGATATTGATCGCGAATAATGAAGGTCAGGTTAGGAACTCCGGCTTTTTAAATGTCAATCGCTTAAGCGACCTTTGGTGGGTAGCCGAAGTTATGAATTTTACCGACTGGATTGGATTTATCGGAGTGACCATTTTGCTGGTGGCCTTCTTTTTAAACTTGCGCCATGTCATTGAGAAAGACAGTCTCGTTTACATTCTGATGAACCTGATGGGCGCTGCCATTGCCTGCGTAGCATCGATTCTGTTAAACTACATTCCTTTCATTATTCTGGAAGGCTGCTGGACGCTCGTGTCGTTGTATGGATTAATTGCTTATTTAAAAACAAAATGACACCTACCGGCCAAACGGATTTGAGCGAGCTATTGAAAAGCATGAAGCCCAAGCTCCATGAAGGTCAATTTGTTTTTTGTGTAGTTCAAGATGTTTCAAGTGTAAACCCGAACAGCATTATCATGAACTTTAGGGAAGAAGAAGGAAATACACTGATTATCAAAAAAGAAATTGCCGATCAACTACACCTTTCGTATTCTTTTGTAGCCAGTTGGATTACATTGACGGTTCACTCTTCGTTGGCAGCGGTGGGTTTAACAGCTGCGTTTTCGAAAGCACTCGCAGATGAAGGAATCAGTTGTAATGTGGTTGCTGCTTTTTATCACGATCATATTTTTGTCGACCAAAAAGATGCCGAACGTGCCATGACAATTCTGAGTGAATTGTCTGATCGAAATTGAGAGAAAACGAATCTTCACTAATTACGTTGCACCGATATAACCCAATCAAAAATGAAGCATACACTACTCGCCCTCCATTTTGTTTTTGTACTGAGTCTGATCAGTACTGCACAAACCAATGAAAAACCCGCCACACCAGTTTGGACAGAAGCCGACCGAAAGTATTTATTAGATAATTTAATTCGAACGAAGCAGGAGTTATTGGATGAAACGAAAAATCTGACCAAGAAGCAGTGGAACTTTAAAGAGAGTCCCGACCGCTGGAGTATTAACCAGATTGTGGAGCACCTGGCAATTTGGGAATTGCTTTTGATGCGCGAGATATCAGTGGCAATTAATTATGACCCGATTCCTACCTATGAGCATTTTCTTCAGGACAGTCTCTTTGAAAAAGGGCCGAAGTCGGCAGATCTAAAAAATGCATTGGATTATACCAAGCCATTTACCTACGCAATTCCTTTAGGTAATAATGAGGGAAAGAATAATGTGACATGGATCATGACGATGCGCGATGAATCCATTGAATACTTGAAGACAACCACCAAGAATTTGCGGGTGCATTACATTTGCTTCGGCCCGAACGTTCACCAAAATTACATGATGATCTTCGGCCACACTGACCGCCACTTGCGTCAACTCAGGAAAGTAAAAGCGCATCCGAATTATCCGAAGTAGATTTTGTTAACTCCGCAAGTATCGGGTTTCCACCCCTTGTCATGCATTTTACTTTTGTTTCATCAAAAACATAACCAATGAAACAAACGACAAAAACGAAGAGTGCGCTTTTCCTATTAGCATTAGCCCTCTTTTCATACAACAAACTAAATGCACAAAAACAAATGGAAACGAAAACATTCATTCTGATTCACGGATCGTGGCACAGCGCCTGGAACTGGCACAAAGTAACACCACTCTTGGAGAAAATGGGACATCGCGTATTCGCTATCGACTTGCCCGGAATGGGGCGTGATAAAACACCTATTGAAACCGTTACGCTGGAGATGTCGGTTAGCAAAATTTGTAAGCTAATCGATAGCATTGAGGGAAAAGTAATTCTGGTAGGACACAGTAAGAATGGAATTATAATCTCGCAGGCTGCCGAATACCGCCCTGATAAGATTGAGAAATTAATTTATCTGGCTGCCTACCTGATCCCCAACGGCAAGACCCAGCGAGAGTATTCAATGCAGGACACGCATGGTGTGTTGAAGCCCTACGTTCAGAGACATGAAGCAACCAACAGCACTACCTTAGAAGCAGCGATTTACAAAGAAGGTCTTTATCATGATTGTGATGACTCTATTACTGAATTAGCAAAAGTATTATTAAGCCACGAGCCAATCGTAACCGGCATGACACCTTTGCAACTAACCGAGCAAAACTTCGGTCGCGTGCCGCGGTATTACATTGAGTGCACCGAAGACAAAGCGGTTACACCTTTCATTCAACAAAAAATGCATACCGAAACACCATGCCGGAAGGTATACAAAATGCAAACCAGTCACTCGCCTTTCTTTAGCAAGCCGGTTGAGTTAGTGAATTTATTTTTGGAGATAGCGAAAGAATAGTAAGGTAGCACGCTTTCGTAGTCAATTCAGGTTTGTTAGTTGAGGATCCAAATCAATCAGATTGCTTGATTTTAAAACTTTTTGATGGGATCATACATCTTTACTATTAACCTATATTTATCCCATGAAACAGACTTTTCTTATCCTTTTTCTGATTGCAAACTTTTGTGCCTACAGTCAGGATTACGTGGCCTCGCAAGAAAAAGCGCGGCAACTGGATATTTATTTAACAAGGTTAGCAGAAGAAAAATCATTTTCAGGAGGCGTGTTGGTTATTCAAGGCAACGAAACTATCTTAAAGAAAGGGTATGGTTTTGCCAATCGCGAGAAGCGAATAATCTATTCTTCTTCTACGTTGGGTTCAATCGGAAGTATCACCAAACTTTTCACTGCCACAGCCATCATGAAATTAGTAGAGCAAGGGAAGCTCCGCCTCTCTAATCCGCTTTCTCATTTTTTTATAAATGTTCCAACCGATAAGAAAGATATTACTATTCATCAACTGCTCACACATTCCAGCGGTTTTGTCGAATTTTTAGAAGGTGACCAGGGCGATTTTGAAGTAATAAATACAGATTTATTTTTGAAACGTGCATTTGCACAACCATTGGCTTTTAAGCCTGGCAGCAAGGCCATTTACACCAATGTCGGTATGAGTATTTTAGGAATCATCATCGAGCAGGTGAGTGGAATGGACTACGAACTATTTTTAAAGAAACAATTATTTGAACCCAACGGCATTCAAGAAATAGCCTATACTTATCCCGAGGTGTATAGCGATCGCATTGCGATTGGTTATAAAAATGGAAGTGTTTGGGGCACCCATCAGCAGCGCTACAAAAAAGCAGGTGGTGGACCTTATTGGAATTTGAAAGCCAATGGGGGACTTGAAGTTTCGTTAGATGATATGGAGCGATGGGTGAACGCATTTACCAAACACTTTGTACTGGCTGAAAACTCCATCCAACAAATGTTTTCTAAACAAGTAGCTGAAGAGGGATATGGTGGCGAATCCTATTTTGGATATGGCTGCAATATTCTGAAAAGCAGGAGAGGCACGAAAATGATTGATAATGGTGGTAGCAATGGTGTTTATCATGCGCGCCTCCTACGCTTGCCTGAAGAGAATATGGTATTCTATGTCATCACGAATAACAATGCCGTGAATGCTAATATGATAATGCCTAATCTTACCCAGTTGTATTTTGATGGTAAAATCGAACGCGATTTCACCGCACAGAAATTTGATCACCCGGTGACGAATAAAATATATGAACTACTCACACAAGGTGATTACACGCAATTTGAATCCCAAATGGTAACACAAAAAATTCAGATAGAGGATGATATATTGTTGCTGGAAGTAGGGCAAAAGCTAACCAACGAAGGGCAAGTGAAACCGGCCATTGCGTTGTATCAATATTATACCAGGGCATTCCCGAATATAGTAGTGTGCTGGAATGAACTCGGTGAACTCTACCTGCAAACAAATGACAAAGCCGAAGCAAAAAAATGTTTTGAGCAAGCACTCAAACTCCGCCCTGGTAACCCACGCGCGACTGAAAATTTAAAAAAGCTTCCTTAAACGAAGCTAAATTACTTCAAAAAAGGTCATTCAAGTAGAATTTTTGAGCGAGGTAACCACTTCGCAAAATCTTTTCTGCCTTTCCGATGAACCCTTTTAAAATGTGGATGGGATCAACGTAATTTGATCTGTCAAAAAACCTCCCCATGAGTACAAACACACCAGATCCGTTTGTCAAAAAAGCACTCTTATGGCAGTCCATTGGTTCTGTGCGATTAATCATTGCTTTATTTACCATTGCTGCAGCAATCATCAAGTTACTTTATAATCATTTTCTTCCCAATCTGGCGGATATTGATTTTTTGCGCTGGTCGATTATTGCCCTGGGTTGTATTTTCTTTTTCACCACTTTTATACCCTATAGGCGAAAAGTTATTGTGCCCTACTTTTCCTTTTTTCTGTATTCGCTTACACTGGTTTATGTGATTGCTTTTGCGGTCATCAATCATTTTGATCCCAACGCAGTCACCATCTTGATTTTAGTTGTAGGAGCGAGTACCATTATTATCAATAGTTTGTTGTATTACGGAATTCAATCGATGATCATAATAACGACATCCGCCATCGCCTATATAAGCATTCCCATCGACAACGGTCATTTAATAGCGCTGCTCAATCTATTGATTTCGCTGGGCGCTTTTGGTATTGTGATTGCCGTGCGATTGAGCCTCATTTCCAGCCTGCAAAATTCGCATGCCAACTTAGAGAAACTAAATGTACTGGCATTGATTGCCAATAAAGAAGGCGAGATTGTATTTGTCAGTCCTTCGGTCAAGCAGCTGCTTGGTTATGAACCGGCTGAATTAATCAAAGATGGCTGGTGGCGAATAAAAAATCTGGAAGATGGCTGGATTGAGAGAGAATTTATTTTGAATTACCCCAACATCTTGCCAAAAGAAATAATCACTATCGAAACAAGCGTGCGCACGAAAGATGGCCAAAAAGTATGGTTGAGTTGGGCCAACTCCATCATGCCCAATGGAAACTATATGGGCGTGGCATTGGATGTCACCAAGTATAAATTGAATAGCCTGCGCTCGTCACCACTCAGTATTGTCTAGAAATCAGAATCTGGTTTCACATACGATAAAATTAATCCTTCTACAGGTATTCAAAAGGCCTTTTTGGGTGTAGGATATTACATGAATGTTTTTACTTTGTCCGCACATTCTTAATGCAGATAAAAAACATCGGATGACCGCTCATAGCCTACCAGAATACATACCTATTCTGACAACCATCTTTTCAATTTATTTTTTGCGTGAAATTATTCCGCACTATCAGCAGCGAAAGAAGAATTATTTGTTGTGGTGGGCGATTGGTGTGTTAACCTTTGGATTGGGTACACTGGCTGAAAGTATCAACGTTCTTTTTGGCTGGAGTGAAATTAATCTAAAGTATTGGTACATCGTGGGAGCGCTACTGGGTGGATTTCCTTTGGCTCAGGGAAGCGTGTATCTGCTGATGAAAAAGCGATTTGCGGATGTCACATCTGTCATTTTTGTTTTACTAATTGTGGTTGCTTCACTCTCGGTAATTTTAAGTCCGATCGAGTTGCCGGATTCGTTTAATGGAAAATTAACCGGAAAAGTTTTGGCTTGGTACTGGGTGCGTTACTTTTCACCATTCATTAACATTTACTCCTTTATATTTCTGGTCGGAGGCGCCATCTACTCCGCTATTAAATACTACCGCAATGGGATCAAGGATGTGCCCTTTAAAGGAAACATTTTCATTGCCATCGGTGGACTCCTTCCGGGAATAGGCGGATCGTTTACGCGGGCCGGTTATGTAGAAGTCTTGTATATAACCGAGTTCATCGGGTTGTTACTGATTTACTACGGGTATAAGATTATTAAAGAAAATAAATGATGAGAATCAGGCCTGGGGCTTGATAAAACTGAAAAGACTCTTTTCAATCAGCAAAGCATTTGCATGTTTGTTTAAAGCTTAGCTGATAAAAAAATAAAATAGAGCCCGGTTTGAACGAATATTTTAGTTTCGAACTTGAAACTGCACCGACTTCACCACCTCGCCATTCACCAATATTTCCAGTTTGTGTTTTCCGGCAGTGTGTTTGCGTGTAGTGAAATCCTGAAAGCGTTGCTTCTTTGAAATGTGAATAGATTTGCCAGCGGGCAGATCGACTTCTTTCAACTTGAATACTTTCGGACTTAATGATCCATTCTTTTTTACGTAATGAATCCGGTAATCTACCATCAGCTTCTGAGATGATTTTTTGTTCGAGATCAACTCAAAATCAAATGACAAAGCATCGCCAATGGCAACTGCTTTTGGAGTGATGCTGAAATGACCAATCGTCACCTGAACGTCTTTTGTGTAATTAAAAACAGCGAACGATTTCTGATCACCTTGTTTGAACAATGAGCGGCAACCGTGCTTCACAATCCACGCGGTATGTGGGTGTTCCGTATCCCAACGCTTCACCAGCTTTACTACAAACTCCGGTGAGTCTTTTGAAAAATCGTTGAGATGGTTGGCCACCGACTTGCGCACGTAGAGCGATTCATCTTGTTTCAAGTTTTCCAAGATAGGTTGCGTGCGGGTAGGATTATGAATCACTTCATCCAGCTTAAACGACCACGGCAATCGCGGGCGACTACCTTCCGAAGACAACCTGCGTACATGTTCGTTTTCATCTTCGGACCAACGATACATCTCCTGAATCGTCCGGTCAAAATCCATTTTTAAAAATGTGCGAATGGCAAACTCAGACGAACCAAAGCGGGTAAAGTAGTGCAACGCTTTCAAACTGGTTTTGAAATCATGCGTTCCAAACTGACTCACATAATCGGGAAACAACAAATTGGTGTACCCAACCGGCATGCGCGGAATGACTTCGCTGAGAATGCCAATGGATTTTGGATAGTGCGAGGGTAAATGTTTTTGTAAAACCACGCTCGTGTGGCGCATGCGCTCATTGAGCGAAAGTGATGCGAGAGGTTCGCACACCTCGGTGAGGAAGACTTTAACCGGAAAAGGCTGATAAACCGAATGTACTGCCTCCGCCAGCTTGGCATAGTAGGCACGATTAAACATTTCTTTCAGTGGATCCATAAGGACAAATGAATGCGCTCAAAGTGACAACGGTATGTCAGCAGTGAAAAAAATGATTGAGATTTAGTATAACTACTAAAAGCCTAAAGCAACTTGGCTTAAGGAATTGAGAACACAGAAACCTTGCAGATTGAACACTAGCGCACCATCGGCAAATATTTCTCTCGGTTTTCCCAAATCACCCACACGTTAATCGCCATTAAAACGATGGCGATGGGTAGGGTAGTGGTGTCTACGAAAATATGAGTAAGTAAAATTCCCACCATCATCGGAAAAATAATAATAGCACCCAGTGCACGAAACCTATTGGTGATGAAAAGGATGCCGCCCACAATTTCCATGGCTCCCAACAGTGGCCAGAGCCAGCCAATTTCCATAATGGCATTCATAAACTTAGCCAAGTGGTCGGGCACATTTTCTGGAACGGGTATATAATTAAAAAATTTATTCAGGCCAGCATTAATAAACATCAATCCGAATAAGATGCTTGCTACCAAAATTATTTTCTTTTTCATGGGTTAGTAATGAATAGTTAAAGTCGGGATTTATCGAAGTGAATGGAACAATGTCCATAACTTTTCAACATTCAATATAGGGAAATCTTGTAAAACGGAAAATATATTTCTGACAGAGTGACGATTAAACCTGTTAAGGTCAGATAAATCTTCAGAAGCCTTCTTATTCATGATATACTTTCTCTGGAAGCAACGCTGGAAGAAGAGAAAGCAGCAGACGCTACCTTAACCGATGTAGCTGTTTCAGCCATCAATGTAGAAGCTGCTAATATAGAAGGTACTAAATAATTTTTTGGAATAAATGAAAAGAGCAGTAGACCATGTCTACTGCTCTTTTTCTATTTAATCGAATTTAGTGCATTGTATACTTTATATACTAAACGCCCAATAAGTTAAGATTTAATTATTCTAAGCGATTGGCAAAAAACCATCAAGTGGAAGAATAATTCCGAGTTATGATTATCTTTAGAAATGCGAAAACAGGGAAGGGTCATCTTTGCAAATGAAAATAATCATTCCGTGATGGTGGCTCAGCCAATTCCTGAACTGGCTGCTTTCGTTGAAGCTTTCATTGAAGTAAGTGGTAGTAACCTTCCGCTATTGGGTTTGCCATCCTTCCAATCACTTATCTGTATCAATCTCGCTGAAGGATGGAGCAGTATAGGAAAAAAAAGTGGGAGGCAAATAAACATTCAAGGCGACTACCTTTTTAGTCATTCAGATGATATGTTTTTAGCAAAATTTCCTCCTCATGCATCTTTCTTTTTTGTAAAGTTGAAGCCAGGCAAGGCATCAGTAATGTTAAAAAGTAATGGATGCGAAATCCAGGATGAACAGATTGACCTCACTGAAATAATTGATGTGAATGGATTGCATGAATTTCATTCTCAACATGATTTTTATGCACGCGTAAGCACCATGCAAAAATTGCTGCTTCAGTTAGTAAATGCATCTTCCATTAATCACAAACTAATTACAATTGATAGAGCATTCCATCTGCTGCAGACGAGAACATTTATAGACATAGATAGATTATGTAATAATCTCAGCATTACATATCCTACTTTGAGAAGGTATTTTGTGGAACAAGTTGGCTTTTCACCTTAGTATTCCCAAAAAATCATACGTTTCAAGAAAGCATTGCAAGCCTATCAAATAGATGGGTATACATTTAATGTGCATTCGTTTGCATATTCAAATTTTTCTCACTTCGTTAAAGATGCTAAGGCTATAACCGGTGAAGCCCCAAGATATTTCTTGAGTGCTGTATCTAAAATGGTTCAAAGCAATCATAGTTTATCTGACGAATAATCTTATTGTTTTTGAACTGATAGATCTGACAAAAATTAGCAACGATTGTATCACCCATTATCTTTTGACCTAACGGAATTGCAAGTACACCCGTCCAAATTGATTCGATTACAATTGAATCATCTACCTCATAAGAATGAGTAATTCGATATGTTTGGCTCTTTAATACTTTCTAACCTGATTCGTAGGCACGCTTAATATCGGAAACATTCCTTTTTGTTAGAATTTTTGTGATCAAATTGGGATACTCGATCTGTTCGGCATCAGAGCTATAGAAATCTATTATTTTATCTATTGGCTCCCTTTGTTCGATTGCGTTTAAATACTGTTTAACGATTTGAAGAAGTGTTAGCTTTTGAGTCATATTTTTAGGATTGTTAGTTGATGTTACAAGGCTAACAAGAAATGACGTATTTGAAAATAAGTGACGCTACTTTGAAAGTTTTTGACACTAATTCCCTTCTTAGGAAAGGATTCTCCAATCTTTCGAATAATGGTAGCAGTAAAAGAGTAGATCCTGTATGTAATTGATGAGAATTCAAATTACGATCAATGACTATCGATCATCTAGATATTTAGTGGTTGATGAAATTTAGCTACACAACGCTAGTCATGCTAGAGCAGTTCATTCTATGCTTTTGATACCTCATGACTTTATTTCCCACTCACCACAAAGACAAAGTCACTGCCCAATTGGTCTGCACCAAACGTTCCAAATTGTGGTGCTGTTTTCAGCGTCTCCACATACGCTAAAATTTCAGCAGTGGTTAGAATGCCATCACCTCCCATTCCTTTATCAAGGGCTTCGAGCAATTGTTTGGCGAAGGGGGAATGTTTACCAACAATACCATCGCTTACGTATTCTTTACCTCCGCTCGTCAGGTACTTTCTTGTTTTGAAACGCAATTTCCTTCCGATAATATCCGATTGAGAAGCAATCGCATAGGTTTCATCCAGTGAGCGGTGGTTTGCGTTTTCATCGAAAGTCCCCCCAAAGCATACATCCATCACCAAGAAAATGTGTTGGCAAGGGTTGTTGTTTATGGTAGATCGCAACACGCTGTGGCGTAAATAAGAGTTTCGCCCCGGGTCATCTGGCAGTGATTCTCTCGTTACCACAAATCCCTCTTTAAATGTTTCATCATAGAAACCATGGCCGGCAAAAAAAATAAAGAGCTGGTCCATAGGACCAAATTTTTTCTCAGCATACTCACGCAGTTTATCGAGCACTTGTGCTTGATTAGGATTTTCAACTATCTCTGTTGAAAAACCGTATGTTTTACTCAAGCTTTCAGCGATAAAACGTGAATCAAAAACCGGATTGACCAATGCTTTCCAGTTATCATATTTGTCGGTGGCAAAAATTAATGCGTAATCTTTTCTGTTGAGTTTAGCGGCATCGGCTAGCGCGGTGGAGCCAACGTGAACCTGTCGATTGGAAATGGCTCGCTGCCCGTCTCGGTTCTGTACAGATACTTCCAGTTCGCTGATCCCGTCACTGAAAGTTATATTTTTCGTCACTTTTATTTGGAGTTGTTTTTCATCTTCAATTGGTACGGATACAGTACCTTTTATCACATTGTTTATCTTATCTCGTACGAGTAATTGAATGCTCTTGATAGGCGTTTTAGAGTCGACCGTAAATTCTACAGCTAGTTTACCTTCTTTCAAAAAAATGGTTTCATTAAAAGGAGATTGCCAACTAATTTTTGGTAGGGTAGTAGATAAATTCTTTTTGGGATCTTTATAGTTGAGAATCATTTCGTTGGAACGTGACGCGAAATTTTGCGCAACGGTTGAAATGCTGATCAGCGCTATCCAGAAAGTGATGATATAATTTTTCATTTGTTATCTTGGAGATATAGGTGTGGGAAATGGTGTAGGCTCGCTGGAAGTGGTGCTCGTTGAGATGACGTAGGCAGCAGCCCCTGCCAATAGAATGCCGGTGCCCAGTTTTATTAATAATGGAATTTTAGGTTTGATGGTGATGGCTTTGGAAAACACAACATCGTTTCTGTCTTTCACATTGGTGAACTTTAATTTGTAATCATTTCCCGCTTTAACGCTCGCGGGAAGATACCAGTCGAACTTGCCAACATTGGGAACATTATTTTCACCCCAAATCCGTTCGCCCGCATTATTATAAAGTTCAATGTTTACCTGGCCGCTCAAATTTCCGGATGTCCAGTTCAATGGATAGTTTTTTCCGCGTTTAAAAATCTGATTCTCCTCTAAACTCAATTTGACGAACGGAACATACACTCGTCCGCGCAATTCCAGCGAAATGGTACCTTCATAGGCACCCAGTTCCTGAGTAATATCCCAGACTATCTTCTTGTCAAATCCTGCGGTTACTTCTGTTCCGAAATCGCCACTGACTCTTGTAAGAGGTGTAGAGAAGTTATCCTGTGAAGAATAGAGCTGCACGAGAAATTGGCGATTGCTGTTGGCCCCATCATCCAGCGTGTAGTGTACCACAATGTTGCGGCCTTCAAACTCGATGAAATCAATATTTATGTTTTGAGCGTTGACATGGCCATTCAACAGTATGAACAATCCCAAAACAAGAAGTAAGTATCTTTTTATCTTCATATATTAATTTTTTATTTTTTTGATCACTTGATGTCTGATTAGATGATGTTACGTATTTGAAATACAGCCTTTTTATTTCTTTATGAGTTTTCCGGTGCGAGATTCCTGTAAATTCGGAGATGACACCACAACCTGATACAAGTAAGTGCCTGCAGGTAGATCTGAATTAAGTTCTAGTTCTAATTTACGTAAGCCTTCGGCAAATTTCTTTTCGGACTTATAGATCGTAATACCCTGCAGGTTGAAAACTTGAATCTGAACAGAATACGGATCCACTGTCTGAGGAAGAGCCATCTTGAAAGCCACTAAGTTATCTGCCGAAACAGGGTTTGGATGTGGCTCGCTGATTTGAATTTTTTCAGATGTGATCGATTGGAGTGCATCTTTGCCATAATAAATTTTGAAGCTGCAGTTGGCTGACAAGTTGAAATCATAATAGCTCACTTGACTCATGTCAACGATATTTAGATTTTCCTCATCCAATAAAAATAGTTGCTGATCACCAGTTATTATCTGCTCGTTCCATGATAGACGTGCTTTATGGGTGCCTACACCTTTTGGTTTAAACGTCCATACAAAATGGGCCTGTGTTTTCACCACATCACTGCTGAATATACTTTTTGGTGCTTCGATTCGCGAAAACTGCACTTCAGGTGCATTTACAAAAGCGGGTATGTTGAAATTGTCGAATGGATCTTCTCCTATCGTTGCCTTGGGATGCATACCAAATCCACCTAACTCATTTTTTATTCCACCTTGTTGTATGTGTAGAAATAACCTCCAGTCTTCTTGTGTGATGTCACTATTTTCTGAAGTTGCTTTTCTACCACCTTTCGCTTGTCCGGGCATAGGAATTTGTAGGGTGATATCAGAGGAGGTGAGGTTCTTAACAAAGCCTCCCTGAAAAGCTTTCAATAAAGTGTTTCCCGTTGCTTCTTTGATGGTCTGACCGTCATAGATATTGAGTTTGCCAAATGCTCCTGAGCCGCGCGCTTCGTTATAGGCAATCACTTCATCCCATGAAACTGAAATGGGATAGGGATTGCCGATTTGATTCCATCCGGGCTTCAAATTCATTTGATACAACTTATCTTTATTATAATTCGGTGCCGGCACATTGGTAAGTTGTGGTGTTACCGGTGAACTGGTGATCACCCAATAGCCCTTGCCGGGATCAATCGTTCTCAAGGTGGGGCTCTTTCCATACTGATCGTAGCCGCCCAGCCCGTTATTCGCAGAAGGATTCCACCACCACAGCCCTGCCTTTGTATTATCATTCCATGGAACATTGCTGTAGACAGTTGTTACATCATTATTTACAGGAAGTAAGTAGGGGAACGACACGATTCGATAATCGGCTAACCCGGTGCCGGTTGGCAGCGATGGCAACGTAATGGATGGTTTTATCAATCGGGCAAAGAAGCTGCTGCCGCGAGCAGATGTATTATTATTCTGATCAATCGCCTGTACATAGTACTCCAATCCCAGTGAGTCATACCAATCGGATTGAATTTGCACTGAGTAATTGTTACTCGTACCACTATTCATAGCAACGCTTTTAAAATTTAATTGCGAAATTCCTCGATAAAAGAACGTCACTGAGTTTACGCTCACATTGTCGGTGACCGTTGCATTAAACAAGGGTGTATTACCCTCGGTGATGGAGGTAGGGTTGCTGATCGGGAAGCTAATCACCGGAGGGGTTGTGTCCAAAATTACATTAGCCTGTAATGGATTTACCACCCGATAGCTGGAAGTTGAACCAACTCCATTATACGCATATACCGTATAGGTGTAAGTTTTCTCCGTAGGCAATCCACCATCAAAAAATGAAACACTCGGTCCAACAGAGGCCACCACGGAATTGCCTAAGGATGTTCCAATTGTATAAGCTGTTCCATTGACGGGTGCAACCGAAGGTGCAGCATTGGTTGTGCGAAGCACTAAATATCCTGATGGATTATTGACCGCTGGTGTAAATGAAACATTAACCGATGAAGATGTTTGTCCGGAGAATAAAAGATTAGTGGGTTGCTCTAGTGGAGTAAATGAAATAGTAGATTGACTTAATGGATTACCGATCACGGTCTGTTTATTATAATTCTCCGTCCCGCCCGATCCATTAAATTCAAAAACTTGAAAGTAGTATAAAGAAGTTGGCTGTAGATTAGTGGCCGTTACCGGACCCGCCCCCGTGCTTACTACAAAGCCATTTCCAATAGGCGTACCTGAGCCAAATTTGGTGTCGGCACTATATGAAAAACCATTAACAGGCGTGGCTGTGAGAGGCGCACCAAAACTAACAACCATCAATCGGGATGATCCATTGCCGGATGTGAAATTTGCGGTAATGGAAGTACTGTTCACATTACTAAACGATAGGCTACCGGATTGCTGACTTGGAAAAACGGCATAGGTAGTGGCTGAAACGGATGATGAGTTCGAAGAAGATCCCGTAGTATTCGATGACCGAACACGCACATAATAAGTGCTACCTGCCGTTAATCCACCGATAGAAAATGAAGAAACATCGCCAGCATTGATATTGTTATAAGTGAGTGTGGTAAATGAACTGTTCGGTGAAACATCAATAAAATAACCGGTTGCTCCTAATGATTTCGACCAAGTTAATGAAAAGGAATTATCAGCCACATTGGAAACACTTAAACCCGTTGGTGGTGATGGCAGTGTAGTAACCGCTGAGGAATTTGAACTTACGGAAATACCCGAGTTGTTTCTGGCTCTTACCCGGTATCGATAGGAAGTGCCAGCAATAAGCCCTGCTGCCTGATAACTGGTAACAGAACCGACCAATAAGCTACTATAACCGGGAACCAGTGTAGTAAAATTGTCTGTCGAAATATCCAGCAAGTAATCAACGGCCCCTGTTGTAGCCGACCAGTTTGCCGTAAATCCATTAGATCCTATTGCGCTTGCATTTGCAATAACCGGTGCAGGTGGAATAGTAGTTACGGAGTTTTGAAGGGGATTGCTCGTTAGATAATTTGTTGTGGGCCCACTACCGGTAAACGGATAGATAGTATAATAATAGGTTATACCATTGCCTAAGCCACTATCATTAAAAGATATACCAGCCCCCGCAAAAGCAACTCTATCTGTGCCATAAATTGAACCGGTTATGTAGGTTGTTCCGTTAACAGGTGCAGTTGGTATACTTGCTGCTGTTGATCGTATCACCAGGTAACCACTGGGGCTGCCACCTGCAGCGGTAAAACTACCGGTTAACGATGTAGTAGTGATGTTGCTGAAAACAAGGTTAGCAGGTTGGGTAAGTGTGGAGGTCGAAGCCAACGTAGCCTGACTGGCAGGGTTATTAGCAGCTGTAGTAGTTAAATAGTTGGCCGTTAAACCAGCACCAGCATAATCAAACACTTGGAAAAAATAAGTTGTGGATGGTGAAAGGCCGGTAACATTAACAAATGTGGCACTCGTTGTAATGCCCACCACAAAGCCATTTCCGATGGCCTCGCCAACCACATAATTTCTTTGATTATCCGGTAATGCAGTGATCAGCGGTGACCCTGCGCTGGCAACAACTAAGTGAGAGGTACCATTTCCTAAAGAGAAATTGACCGTCATGCTGTTACTCGTAACGCTTGAAAAAGTAATACCTGATGATTGTGTGCTGGCTGGCGTTGCCAATGAGGTTAATTGAATAATGTTAGATACTGCTGATGAACCCGTCTGATTGCTCGCGGTTACTCGATAATAGTAGGTAACACCAGGGGTTGGTACCGGGATAGTATAAGCAGAAACATCACCTGTGCTACCATTAAATATCGGACTTGATAAATCACTATTAAGCGATACTTCTAATTTATAATCGGTTGCACCCTTGGGCTGAGTCCATCGGGCAGTAAATGAATTGTGGGTTACCGAAGATGGACTTTGTGCTACAGGTGCAGTGGGTCGTGTGATTAAAAACGTGGAGTTTGAATAAGTTGAAACAAGAGAGCCGGTAACAATGTTTGCCCTTACCCGATATTGATACGATGTGCCAGATAATAAATTTGAAATGATTATAGATGTACCTGTAACAGGCAAATCTTTTTGTACAAATGTGATAAAGTTATCGGATGAAACATCAAGCGAATATCCGGTGGCACCATTAGCGGAAGACCAGTTGGCTGTAAATTCTGTTTCTTTAACATTGGTGGCTGATCCGGCTACTGGTGCCGGAGGCACCATGGTTACTGATTTTTGTAATAATGCAGGTGCGGTTAAGTAATTCAATGTTGAGCCACTTCCGTTGTACGGATACACTGTATAATAATACGTACTGCCCGCTGTCAAACCACTTTCGCTAAATGAGGTTGCACTTCCAACGTATACTACGGTGTTGCTTCCAATCGTACTTCCGTTCGAATATACAACCCCATTCGTAGGAGCAATCGGAATACCTGAAGTGGATGAACGCACAGTCAAATATCCAGAGGGGCTTCCTCCATTTGCATTAAAAGAAGCTGATAATGAGTTAGAGGTTATATTGGTAAAATTTAAATTGATGGGTTGAATAGCAGGTGGGGTGGATAATGTTATTTGACTGGCCGGATTGCCTGTGGCAGTACTGGTTATGTAATTTTCAGTTCCTCCCGTAACCGGAGCGTTGAAAAAATCAAACGCCTGAACGAAGTAAGTGGTGGCAGGCTGGAGATTTGTGACAATGACTGAATTACTGGAATTATTGCTCACCACAAAGCCGTTTCCAAGAGCGGAACCCGAACCAAAAACTGGACTAGCATTGTACGATATCTGATCTACCGGCAAGGCATTCAACGGGACTCCGGCACTTACCACAATCAACCGGTTGTTTCCGGTGCCCGAAGTACAATTAATGGTAAAGGATGTATTAGATACACCGCTGAAGAGAATGGAAGAAGCTTGGGTACCAGGCTCACCGGATAATGTTTTCAGATTAATTACATTGGATACTACTGAAGTTCCACTCGAGTTGGTTGCCGTCACTCGATAGAAATAAGAACCTTCCGCATTCGCGTTTACCAAGTAAGAAGAAGCAATACCTGTAGAGGTGTAGCTTCCTGCTAGAGAGCTGAAATTAACGTTAGTCGACCACTCTAGTGTGTAAGACGTGGCACCAGTAGATAAATTCCAGTTTGCGGTAAACGAGGTGTTGGTGATAGCAGTGGGAGCGATGGCAACAGGGGCAGCGGGTATGGTGATGGTTGAAATGATATTGGAATTTCCCGAAGTACCACTGGAATTAATGGCCCGAGCACGATATTGATAGGAGGTACCCGGTAAAACATTTGATACGTTGTACGTTGTATCCGTGCCCACATTGATTGAACTTAACGATGCGGAACTGATGGTGCCTTTTTGTGTTGGGGTTGCCGGTATCGAAACATCCACGATTGTCAGCGCGTTTTGCAATCGACTAGGTACATACGCATGATTGCCGGAGACAAAAACATTGAAGGCCCCACCAAGTGCCGGAGCAGCGGCACTGGTGATTTTACCGACATGAGTTGGTGTTGTCGGATTAGAAACATTTACAATTTGTAATGCGTTGCTGTTGGTGCTGGCAATGTACGCATAGATGCCAGATACAAAAATTCCATTGGGGCTCAGCAAAGAAGCACCTGCTCCGCCACCACCACCGTTTAAAAGTTTGCCTGCCAAAACCGGGGCTGCTTTGTTGGTGATGTTAATAATGACCAACGCATTATTCGTGTTGCAAACAATGTAGGCGTAGTTGCCCAATACAAACATACCCCGTGCAGAGGCAAGTTCAGGCACCGTAGCTTTGGTGATTTTACTCACATGCGTGGGTGCAGACTTATTGGTAATGTCTATGATCTCTAAAGCTCCGCTAACTCCTGCCAACGCATACGCATAGACACCGCCAGGATCAACGCTCACTTCGATGCAACCATCTAATTCCACAGTCCCACCGTTCAAAATCTTACCGGCATGAATCGGTGTGTTCGGGTTAGTAATGTCAACGATCTCCAGCGCATCGCCATTAAAGCTTGCGATATACGCATAGTTACCAAACACATCTATTCCGGTGGGGTTGATTAATGTCGCGCCTCCGGCACCGTGCAACAAACTGCCGGTGTGAACAGGCATTGCCGGATTGGATACATTAATAATCTCTAATGCATTGTCATTGTAGCCTGAAACATAGGCGTAATTGCCTACCACGTCAATACCATACGCGTTTGATAGATAAGGTATTCCGCTTCCGCCATCTAATAAAGTTCCTGCTGGTTTCGGTTTGGCCGGATTACTGATATCTACAATTTGAAGAGCCGCATCAAACTCACTGGCCACATAAGCATAATTGCCAGATACAAAAGCTCTGTTGGCTCCATTAAGCCACGCTGTTTTTGCGAATGTGGCAAAATTATCTCTCGATACATCCAGCAGATAACTGGTTGCACCGGTTGATGAATTCCACTTGGCTGCAAATGCAGTAGAAGTGACTGAAGAAGATTCCACCGCAATTGGATTGGGAGGCACCGTGGCAACGGTCACTATGGTAGAGTTGGGTGAAGAACCACTCGCGTTTGCAGAACGAATGCGGGCGTAATAGGTACCTGGGTTTAAACCCGAAACCACTTGTGTAGTCACATTGCCCGGCACACTCAGATTATTGTAACCCGGCACATAGTTGGTAAAACTCACATTGGTTGCTACATCCAGAAAATAGTTGCTGACAACACCACCCACAGCATTCCAGTTTAATGTAAAGCCAGATTGGGTAATGGCCGTTGTAGCACCCGGTGTTGGTGTTGCTGGAATGGTGAGCACTGATTCAAAAGATGAATTACCGGATGAAGTAGTGCCATCGTTAGACCTTATGCGATAAAAATAGTTGGTACCGGGAGCGAGTCCTGATACGGAGGCTGACGTTACGTTGCTAACGTTCCTGTTGTTATTGCTGGCTATAAAAGTTGAGAATGAGTTGTTGGTCGAAACATCAAGGAAATAGGTTGTTGCTCCCACATCCGACCAATTGGCCGTGAAACTGTTTTGAGTTACCGTGGTGGCCGGGTTGGCATTAGGAATCACCAGAAAATTGGCGCTGCTTCTGGCCAATTCCTTGCTGCCAAAGATGGCGATTTTTCCTATAGTGGCGTTGGGCGGAACGGTGAGTGTAAGTGTGCTGGCTGTAACATTGGTCACTGTGGCTGGAATACCATCGATGGTAGCTGTCAACAAGGTGTTGAAGTTGCTCCCGTTGACAGTCACAGAGGATCCAACTGAGCCGCTGAGCGGAGAAAAACCAGAAACGGAAGCAATATCCGGAGAGTACAAGTCCAATACACTAAGTCCCTGGTCAATAAATCCATCTACGGCCACATAAGCATACGTGCCATCAACGGTT
Organism: Flammeovirgaceae bacterium UBA5008; assembly: GCA_002398365.1. Classification (GTDB taxonomy): domain Bacteria; phylum Bacteroidota; class Bacteroidia; order Cytophagales; family Cyclobacteriaceae; genus ELB16-189. The sequence goes on along the minus strand of DGYK01000065.1, from coordinate 29,029 downwards.
ATCGATATTGGCGTATATAGGTTTGCCCCATTTCCATCGCTGTTCCTGAGGGTTCCATTGAGATTGTTATTTGTTATTGGGTTGATGACGTGCACTGGAAGGGCCGGGTTGCTGACATCCCATATATCTACTCCAAAGTCAGCTGGTGCGGGCGCACCATCGAGATTGAAAAAGCTTACCAGCGCATACTTGTCAAACAAGGCAATGCCTTTGCTGCCAGAAAGACTTCCCCTTTGGCCTGTGTTACCGGTTAGAACGGGCGCAAGGTTATTAGTCACGTTTACAATTTTTAATGCAGCATTCCTGGTATCGGCTATATAGGCATACCTGGTTGCCCCGACTTGCGCGATTACAATCCGATTTGCTCCGAAGCCTGGACTACTCGATTGGTCTCCCTCTCCATTGGTAGGTTGCCAATCACTTCCCACTCCCTGCAAGAATCCTGTAACGATCGGGTTACCCGCTGCCAAATTTTTAAGATCTATTATTTGCAACGCCCCTAGATTATCCGTGACGTTGGTACTATGCCGCGACAAAACGTAGGCATCCGTCCCGAATATGTAAATTCCAGTGGGCGAATTAAGAAAAGGTGCCGATCCAAGACCATCGTTTACGGTTGCCTTGTGGGCGGGGCTTGCAGGATTAGTCACGTCAATAATCGCAACACTGTTACTTCCTCTCGAGGCAGCTGCTACAAAGGTTTTCCCACCAACTGAAAGGGCTGATAGGTCTCTCACATCATTTAGTATAATTGACGGAGCCCCCACGTTTTGAGCCCGGCTTACCCACACTGGGAAGTATGGGTTGGAAACATCCACTATCTCGATGCTGTTGGAAGTGCCGATGTATGCGTAGGTGCCCAGTACAAATAACGACCGCGGACCATTGCCTGCGCCATTGGCTACAGTGAATTTGCAGGCATGGAGAGGGCTGTAGGGGTTATTGATATTGATGATCTCGAGCGATGAATCATCATTGCTTATGAGATAGGCAAAATTATCTTTGATCACTACCTTGCGAGGACCTTGCATTTGAACTCCGTTTGTACCCGTGTTGATGGTTTTCTTAACAAACGGACTGAGAGGATTACTTACGTCTACAATAGTGAGTGTGCCGCTGGTGTAACCGGGTATGTAAGCGTGGTTGCCCGCCACCGCCATTCTGGTTGGGTAGTTGTATTCATTTGCCATGTTGGCATTGTAAAGGCTGGCCCTATGGCTGATAGCGTTACTTATTGTACCTGCAGTGTCTGCCACCATTAGCGTACCCAATGCACCGTGCACATAGACTTGCGATCCAAAAACCCGTACTGACAAGGGCCCGGTAAGATATGGCGTTGTCGTGGGAGGGTCGTTGATATTGGCAGTGGTAATTGTGCCTCTCAGCTGAGGGCTGGCCATATTGCCTACATTGATTTTCATTAGCTTATTATCGGCAGTGGGATTGAAGGTCGGAGGAATGCCCCTAGTGGTCACAAAAACGTTGTGGCCGGCAACCGCCACATCGGTAGCGTTGCCAGAGCCCAAGTCATAATCAGAGCCTGCGGCAGCGCCATTAAGATCCAAAGTTATCGGAGATAAAGGGTTGCTGATATTGGCAATTCGCAGCAAACTACCACTCACCATAAAAGCGTAAGTGATTCCTTTGACTGTCGCAATGGTAACCCGTGATGAAGTTCCGCCAATAAAAGTGACATATTTGGGTTCAGCAGGTTTGGAAACATCAATTACCTGAGTGCCTTTGGTTGCCGAACTTATATATGCGTAATTTCCTTGCACGTGAATGCCTCTTGCCCAACCCAAATCGCCAAGTGCATCTGTCATTGTTTTGTAAACTGCGATGTGTTGTGGATTGTCGGGGTTGGATATGTTTATTATTTCTAATTGATAATTGTGCGTGACGATGTAAGCATACGACCCTGATACAAAAATTCCTGTTGGCGTTAAAAATTGCGCACCACCCTGACCATTATATATCACGCCTCGTGGAATTGGGTTGCCCGGTGAAGTAATTTCAATGATCTGCATATAATCCTGTCCTGTTACGTAGGCATAGTTGCCCGCGACAAAAACATTTCCCGCTTTAAGAAGACTAGGAGATGATCCATACCCATTTTGAACAAAAGCAGCTTGCTTCACATTAAGGGTTTGCGCCATTAGCCCAGTGCTCTCAATCGCGATTAAAAACGAGAGGGCTATGATTGCTTTGGTAATTTTAGACAGGTATTCACAACCGCACGTTGCTTTAGCTTGAAATCGTCTGTAAAAAATTTCGTATTGATCGAAGGTGAGTAAATCGTTTTTAATTTTGTTCGGATGATCAGCTATAGACTTCGATTTGGCCATATATCAAGTGTTTTTTCACCTACTACAAATCTCCCTTTCAGCTTGCATTAAAAAACAGGTAGAAATAACTGTTTTTAAAAACCCTTATAACTACTTGTTCAGGGTGGCTGACTTCTTTTAGTGGTTCTGATCGTATCACTTCCTGTTCCCAATCCTTCTTTACACTCAACCGGGTAGAAATCACTGTTTTCAAAAATCACATACTTTTATCCATTGACGGGCAAATAAACTTTGATGAGTTTTGTTCCTCCTCATGTTTGGGTTTAGAATTGGCAGGCGGCAACATGCGTTGCTGTCTGCTTTTCTATTTGATTTTTAACCAATATTTGAATATGTAGATTACAGCGATCCCTCTGAAAGTGCTGCAAAACGACTTCCCCTTTTACGTTTTCAAAAACAGGTACTTATGTCTATTTTTAAAATCGGATGTTTTTATGCTACCACCTCCTTTATTTGACTTGCAGATTGCAGGGTTATTGTGTGGAGAGGTGCTGAACCATTATTACGAATTGAAATACGTGCTAAAAAATAGAAGAACGATTTAATACCAGTAGATGAGATTTATTCTTTTTTTTCTTACGTGGTTTGCATCTTTGGTTTCCCTCGCCCAAAAGACGTATCGGTTTGAAGATCTGTCGATCAACGAAGGGTTATCGCAGTCTGGAGTTACCTGTTTAGTGCAAGATGAAATTGGCTACTTGTGGGTGGGTACACAAGATGGCCTCAACCGATACGATGGTCAAACCTTTAAGATTTATCGTAACAGGCAAAGTGATTCGCTTTCCATTGTAAAGAACTTAATCACGCATCTGTTTGTAGACGTTGAAAAAAACCTTTGGGTAGCGACACTTGGTTATCTGAGCAAATACAATCCTTCCACCGATACATTTTCAAATTACAAACTGGCGATTGACGGAGTGGCGATGAATCCTGAAGTATACATTTGGTCTGTTGCAGAATATTCACCCGGTGTAATTGCACTTAGCACAAACGAAGGCTTCTTTCACTTTGACATAAGACGGAAACAATTTTTTTTGCAAGATGAGTTTAAGCAGATTGTTGGCAAGCCGGTAGTAGCCTTCTTCAAGACAAAAGCCAAAGGCAATTTTGTGATCGGCAATACATTCACGCTACAAAAATTACCCGGAGTAAAAGACTGGATGTATTCCCCAGCCGAAATATTAGGAGCTTTCTATCTACCGGCCCAAGACCAAGTTTATACATTTTTCAAATCCCTCTTATTGAAATACGTCTCGCCAGGCAAGTGGGAAGTGGATTATCGGTTCAAGTACTGGGCTTCTTACGTTCAAATGCACAACATGACCAATGGCGACATGTGGCTTGCCTGGGATGATCATATTTTGATATACGACAAACAAGGCAATCTAAACGATAAGATCTCCTCTTTCGAAATAGTAGGTAGCGCAAGCAATCCCATCAGAGCTTTGTACCAAACGCGCGATGGTGTCATCTGGATTGGTACGCTGGGTTATGGCTTAAAGAAATACAACCCACGCGCTAATCAGTTCGGCTATCTGGGCACATCTAGCAATAGTACCCTTCGCCTCCGGCAAAATTATGTGGATGCCATTTATACGAACAACGACACCATTATCTATGTTAGTACACCTGATGGTATCGATGTGGTTGACTTATCTGCAAAAAAATCAATTCCTTTATCAGCCCCGGGCCGCATCCGACACATCATGACTGATGAGGCTGGTGAATTATGGTTATTAAACGAAGATGAAGCCTGGCTGTTGAAGGGTGATAAATTTATTTCAGCAGGCTTATCGCAGCACCGAGATATTAAACTTTACCCCAAGATCAAACGAGCCATCATCGCAGGTGCCCGGATTAAATTATTGAATTATGGAAAGTGGGAATTCCTTTTTGATGAAATATCTTCTTACGATGTTCAGGAATTGCAGGTGTATGGTGATACAGTTTGGGTTGGGTTTGGAGCTACAGCTCCCAACCCCTTAAACCTTTATCAGTTCAGTACCCGAAAACGAATCAAGCAGTTTTACAACCATCCCAATGATGATAGTTTTATTCAGGCGGCAGGTGGCATTAAATGTGTTTTCCGCGATTCAAAAAAAAGAATGTGGATTGGTACGGGTGGCAATGGACTATGCCTCTATCACCCGGAGCAAGATAAGTTTACACACTACCGGGTTGAAGATGGACTTCCCAATAATGTTGTGTATGGAATTTTAGAAGACAATGATGGCAACCTTTGGCTCAGCACAAACAAAGGGCTGTGTAAATTCAATCCGGAAACCCGTCAGATGCAAAACTTTGATGTATTCGATGGACTGCAATCCAATGAGTTTAATACAGGCGCTTTTTTTAAGTCGAAGTCTGGAAGAATGTATTTTGGTGGAATTAATGGTGTAACGTATTTTGATCCTCAAAAAATTAATACCGGCAACCCGGTGTCGAAAGCAACCATCACGGGCTATTACGTCAACGGAAAACAGATCACGAACTATGAAGATTTTTTGAAAAAAACAGATACCACATCTTATTTTACATTGAAATATAGTGAGCGTGATTTTGGATTTGATTTTATCACGATAGGTTTTTCACTCCCCGCAAGAGCACGTTACCGCTACATGTTAGAAAATTATGATAATCAATGGCACGACATCGGTTCTTTGCAACACATCAATTTCACCAACATCCAACCGGGCAGTTACACTTTTAAAGTGAAAGCCTCTGACTCCTACGGTAATTGGCAGGAAGAAGCTACCCTACTTCCCATCGTCATCGATGCACCACTTTGGAGAAAACCTTGGTTGTGGATTTTAATTTCGTTAGCAGCGTTGATGGTGCTTCCGGGATTTTATTATGTACATATCCATTCGTTGAAGAATCGAGCGATTCAGTTGGAAAAAATTGTAGCCGACCGAACCATTGAGATTCAACAACAGAACAAGGAAATTGCTTTTCAAAATGCCACGCTGTTGGAGCAGGCTGCCATGCTGAAAGAGAAAAATTTAGAGTTAGAGCAAACGAAAGATTTGCTGGAGTTGGAAGTGAAGTTTTTCCATCAGCAAAAATTATTAAAAACAAGTATTGAAACGCTCGATGAAGAACGCAAGCGAATTTCACAAGATCTACACGATGAACTGGGTGCCGTGCTCTCCATCGCCCGCATGCACATTGTGCGGGTGCGCGACCTCTATGCCAAAGGCATGGGTAATCTGGAACCGAATCTGTTGGAAGTTTTTAAATTGACGGAAGCTGCGCTGGCCACCATGCGAAGAATCAGTCATGAATTAATGCCGCCCACGCTCAATGAATTTGGCTTGATCAAAACCATCGAGTCTACGATGCAACAAATCAATGAGGCTCAAAAATTGAAAGTAATGTTTGAAACACCGGATGTTTCCATGCGATGGCCGATGACGGTAGAATTGAACTTATACCGTATTTTTATGGAGTTGGTGAATAATACACTCAAACATTCTCAAGCCAAACAAATTGAAATGGTTCTTCGTCAAGATGCAGACACATTGTTATTCACCTATCAAGATGATGGTAGCGGAATCAGAAATCAAAAGACAGACGGCCGAGGTCTTAGCAATATCGAAATGCGCGTGACTACCATGGGTGGCACTTTTCGAATCGATAAGAACAGATCCAATGGTTTTTATTCGATCATCCACATTCCGGTGAATCTATTTTTACAAGTTCATTAATTAAATATGCAACCTACCATTCACATAGGCTTAGTAGAAGATCAATTGCTTTTCCGACAAGGTATGAAAGCGATTCTTTCCAGTTGGCCGGAGTTACAGGTTGTGTTTGAATCTGCAGAGGGTTACACCGTATGTGAAAAATTAAAGAATGTAGCTGTACGCCCGGATGTGATGCTCCTAGATCTTTCCCTTCCCCCCAATGGAAAAGAAGAATTCAGTGGCAAGCATGTCACCATCGAACTGGTAAAACACTATCCGGATATAAAAATCATCATTCTCTCGATTTCCAACGATGAGAGCCACATCGCACAATTGATTGAGAGTGGGGCACACGGCTATCTTGTGAAAGATTCTGACCCGGACGAAGTGTATGAAGCCATTACTTCTGTTTATCACAAAGGCTCGTATATCAATGCGCTCACGCTGAAAGCCATTCAAAAGAAAGTGAACCGCAAGAATTTGACACGTTCCTCATTCATTTCAATTGAAGAATTAACCAAGCGGGAGGAAGAAATCATTCAAATGATTTGCCTACAACTCACCACCGAAGAAATTGCCGATCGCTTAAGCATAAGCCCCAAGACGGTGAATGGACATCGCAACAATCTTTTAAGAAAAACCGGAGCGAAAAACGTGGCGGGATTGGTTTTGTACGCAATCAGAAATGGATTGGTCAAGTTGTGATTTGTTTATTCTTCGTAAGTAGTGCGGTGATGGTTACAACCATTAGCTCTTAAAGAAATAATAAGACAATCACAGACAACCTGACTTCCGGTTATCTACCAAGCATCCTACAACACACTACCGCCAACATCGTCTTGGCTCAGTTACTTCAGTGGTAAGCTGTCTTCATTGGCCCTTCGCGTTACCGCATGGCGCTATCTCCTAAAATGATTAATTTGGTACCGGTTTGCAACCAGCAACAGAATTTGGATTTTCTATTTCGTTTCGGCCGCAGATAGCCAACGCAAACCAATGAGTTGTGAATCGTGGTTTCACTTAATACAATTGTTTACATGGATTATTTAAAAAAAATCATAACGGCCTTTGAACTACATTCTGTGGATGAAATTAAAGAGTGTTTGGAGAAGGGAATAAGTCCTAATCAAATAATTGATGGTAAACCCCTTATTTACAAACTCATTAACATGTATACCCGCGGGCCATTATTCAAGAAATGCATGAGTGTATTGGTGGACTACGGACTGGAGTTGGATGACCCGGCATTGCTAGCTGTTTTATTGGACGATGCTAATCAACTGGACAATCAGTTATCTTCCAGTAAAAATGTGTTGCTAAAAAAATACTCTTTGGATGGTGCTTTCACACCGCTGTACGAAGTTTCATTGTTACATATCTGTGCGGAATACAATCATCTGGCATGTGCGGAGGTTCTTGTCAAACACGGAGCTGACATTAACGCCACCGCAGGACTTGATACCAATGGCTTTGGTGGACACACTCCGATTTTTCATACGGTAAATCAAGACGCCAATAAATGTTTGGATGTATTGAATTTCCTGATCTCCCAAAAGGCCGACTTGTCATTAACAGTAAAAGGACTTGTGTGGGGCAAAGGTTATGAATGGGAAACATTCATTCCTTCGGTGAATCCGATAAGCTATGCCATGATGGGACTCCTCCGGCAATTTCAGCGGACAGAGAATCATGTTTATGAAGTTGTGTCACTCTTGTTAAAAGCACAATACGGAATTGACTATCATCCAGTAAACGTTCCCAATAAATATCTTAATAGTTAAAGGTGGTCAAAAACAATTGACTGATGTGCACCATCTTCAATTGCATGTTCCTTCCATATTGCGGTAGTGAGTTAATTTTAATTTTTATCTTCGTTCAAAGTTCGATGAATAGAAAGGACCCCGGTTTTAAATTCTTGCTTAATCGTAACTTAATCTTATTAAATATAGTTCCATGTCGCCATTGAAAGAAATACTGGAGAAAAGTTTGATTGACGGCTCCTGTATGAGTGTTACCATTCATTGTAACATTCCCAAATTTAATTTGAGAATTACTGACTCGCGACAAATGATTTTATATGGCATAGGGTTGGATAAACAACCGGGCTTTACTTTAAATATAGACATCGATAAAAATTCAAATAAGGGAAAGAAATTAAGAGAAATATTGCACGAAAGCAATTCTCTGGCGGGCTTTCAAGAAGTTGAAGATAAGAGATCTATGATTTATATGAAGGATTTCCAACAACAGATTGATCTTCTTGAAAAAACAGTTCATCTCATTCTAGGAATAGTTACTAAAAGTACTTCAGAGCAATTTTATGAGGTAACGGCTACCCGTACTGACGGAAATTACACATTAAAGTAACGAGTACTCAAAAAAATGGTTAATTCATAAGGAGGTCATTAATGATTTGCAGGAGTGGGTTAGAACTCCGAAATTTGGTAGAATCAATCGAAATGAATGCTTATGAAAAGGAGAGTGACTTTAAATGTTCAGATGATTTTCATATTCATTATGACTAGTTGTAGTTTTAACTATTCTGAAAGTGGAAGAGGGATAAATGAACTGAAAGATGGTAAAGAATTGGCATTAGCAAAGAAGTCATTGCATTTAATTGAAGAAAATAAACCGGACAGTTTAAATCAATTATTGAGTGAAGAGATTTTACAGAAAGCAAACCCTGAACAATTAAAGTGGCTTTTTGAAAAAGGATATGACGTGATAAAGAATAATGCATATCCCAGCGATTCCATTATTACAGTTTCGATCATAACAAAAAAATCAATTTCGGGAGAACAAACATTTAAAGAATTCAATTTCCCATTTGTTAACAAGCAAAACCCGGACTCGACAATGTATTTTAAGATTACCATTGCAGAAGGAGAGATACACAAACTGATATTATCAACTGGAATGCGTATTCAAAAAATCATTTAAATTGCTGAAATCACACCAGCTTCGAAGTACCCGTCTCGAAGGATTCTGTCGAGAACAACTATCATAACCTACGCGACAACTGATCCTTTCTTGCTTTCCAGTTTCTGCCAATGATAATCATGTTAGGCGGGAGTGGAAGGGATTATCTCCTCAGTTAATTGGTTTTTCAAATAAGCTTGAATACAGATTATCGGTTTATCAAACTATTTTAAGATATTTACCCTCAATCAATATAAGAGCCAATTACAATGGACATGAATATTTCAACTATAAACAAAAAACTTATCGCTATAACCTTGAAGTTGCTCATGATTTCTCTTTTTTCATTCGGGCAATCCAAACCGGATTATGTTAGAACTGATTCGGCCTATAAGCAAGGTTTTGTTTCTCGTCATGGTATGCTTAAGGTAGCGTTTCGAGAGTCCAAGAAGGTTCCTTGGGTATTTTTTTCGCCTGCGGAAGTAAATGAATATAGGTTCGATGGAGACCTCTATCAGTCACTTTCTTTTGATGGATCTGATAAATTTTATTTGCTGCTTACAACCGGCAATACTAGTTTATACAAGGGTAGAAAGCACTACCTCTTAAAAAAACAGGATAGTCTCATAAAATTTCAACGAAGAAACTTTAAGGCTGTTTTGAAAAAGTCAACCAAATTTGACGGAAGAGAAACGACACTTTCGAGGCTTAGCTACACCAAGGCATCACTTCGAAGGTTTGTGGATCAATGCAATAAAGGCGTAGGTAACTCTGATAAATTAAATTATAAAAAAATTGGAGTAACCGTAGCGTATGGTCAACTCAAATTCACTTCACAGTTAGGAAATGAGAGCACCATCTCTAATCAAGTCGACCAAAGTGTTATCACGGTTGGGCTATTTGGTGACTTTCCTCTGCTTTTGAATCGTAGCTTATATTTGTCTACCGAATTACTTTTTGTTAAAGCGAAGCCAACGTTTTATAATGAAACACCAAATTCTTCTTATTACACAAAGCTTGACTTAAGTGGTGTAATGATTCCAATAAGCCTGAAATTGATTTCAGAAAACGGAAAGCGAATTAGACCATATGCTAAAGCAGGAGGGGTAGTTACTATTTTAGCTGTCGATTCACCCACTGGCGTTCTCAATAATAAAGTAATTAATAGCTCAACCATCGAAGTTGCAAAAGACAATATTTTACATAATGTTCGTCCCTTTTATGGATTTACGATTGATGCTGGAATAGAAATAAACAATGGAAAGAGAAAGAATATTCATCTTGGTTTAAGATATGAAAAGACATTTTTTAACACATCATTTAGCAACGTAATGTCTGTAGGTTATAGTGGTTTGTCTATCAAATTGGGTTACACAATTTAAAGAATAAGAAAATGTATAATAGATTAGTTGCCATCATTTTGTCGTTGTTTGTTTTTAGTTGTGTTCAAGAAGATAATTCATTGAGCCCTGTAAATATCCCGGTATTTATAACAATGGATGTGACCAACATTAATTCTGATGGTGCTACTTTTAGTATAAAAATTGAAGAGTTAGCCGTTGAACAAAATGTGTTGAGTTTTGGTTTTGTTTGGTCGGAAAGCAATAAACCTATATTGAACAGTTCTTTCTCATCATCCTTTACTTTCACTTCTAAATTGAAACGTGGAATATTCACTAAACAGATTACCAATGATTTAATACTGAACCGGAAATACAATGTTAGAGCATTTGTACAAATGAAGGACAAGGTTATATATGGAAATGTAGTGCAATTTATAAGCCAAGGCAGTACGGCCCCTATAATTTTTAATTTCGCACCTAAAGAAGGTTTTGCAGGAACTGAGGTGGTGTTAGAGGGAAAAAATTTCAGTCGCAGTATTTCAGGTAATCGAGTCTTGTTTTATTTTACCACCGCTACTGTTCTATTTGCTTCTGACACTTTATTGAGAGTCAAGTGCCCATCAATGAACACGGGTGACTATACAATATCAGTAGAAGCATCTGGAAAACAGTTCTATACAATTGATAAGTTTAAAGTGTTGAAATAACGTATTGCGTTCATCCTGTAGTCAGCATTTTCATAGATTTCTAAAATAGCTCTACGGAAGTGATGACTTATGTATATAAAATCCTGTCAATTCTGATTCGGACAAGACTTATCGCGGGAGTGAGGAAGAAGAACGATGTTTGTTGAAAGAGTCACGTGCATTTTAAGTCTCTAAAATGAAAGAACTCATCCCAACAATAAACGAAATTATAAAGTATGGACTTCAACCTGATTGGATGAAGTGTTGTCACTAGGCGATCTGATACGAAAACTAGAGCAGGTTATGGTGCCATTAGATACAAAAGAGAAAGTAAAAAATCCAGTCATTTTATTGGTAGTAGCAGGCATGTTGTTTCCATACGTAATTCACTCTTTTGATAATTTATTAGATGGATTAGTTAGAATGACATTTTCACTCTATCCCGTTAAGTTGTTGGGCGTTATTTCAATTTCATATAGGGGAATCATTTTTCTAGGGCTACTATATATTTTGTTCCGTATAATTTCGTCAAGAAAAAAAGAGGGCATGAGTAGCGGAACAATTCTTTCATTGAAAACATTTCGAATGATAGGATTAATTTCATTAATGATAATTGTATTCTCCACGGTTGTCCAACTCTATGTTAATGAAAATTATGCTGAAGCAATAGAGCTTTCTAAAGTGCGCTACATAGAAGCGGGCGAAATCGTTAATCTAGCCTTAGTCCGAAGCATCATTATACTACTAACGAACGTCACTTTACTCATGATCTATTTGGTAATTGTTTTTCAAAAGAGAGTAAGCGAGACAAGTTGATATGCTTTCAGCAAAAAACAAACATTGTTCAAACTAATGGTCAACTACAATGATAACACTCGAATTAGACGAATATCTGACAATTCAACTATTGAGTTATCAAAAGTCATCCAGCCTGACTGAAGGGTTTTATTTCCTTGAAATGTCAACGTTGCAAGCAACAACACTATTACCGCAGGGACTAAAAATTATCAGCGCTGAGATTGTCGCCTACACCGACAACTATAAATACTTGGACAGGCAGTTTGATACGATAGGAGATTTAAATGCTTTCTTTATTAAGAATTCTGAATACTACATTCATAATTGTGAAATCAGATTAGAAAATGGGACAACCATAGTGAGTCATGATGATGGAGAGGTTTCAATCCAATTTCCCATTGACAATGTTGACCAGGAGCTGCTAGACAATATTTTCAAAAAATACAAACTTGATAAGTCACTCATCGGGCAACTTAAACAGAAGCCGGGACATTATTTCGCCATTGATAAAGGAAGTAATATCGTAGGACACTTTGATACCTTTGATGATTATTTAAAAAGCAGAGGGAGTAAATAATCCCGCTGTTCGGCATGTTCCGTTAGAGCATGTCGAACGATACGTAAGTTTACAACCTGCGTGCAAAATTTAGAACTTTACTCTACTTCTTCCCATTCACCGCTCGTTATACCGAAGCCCTCGCGGTAGGGATGGGAGCGAAAAGCCCACAGGGGCGGCCCCTATTGGATAGTGAGTATGGGCCGACACGAGGACTTGTAGCGTACAGCCCGGCCACCGCCCCTACGATAAATCTTCGGGGGACAAGCCGCCCAAAAAAATAAATCATGTTGCAAGCCCCGTAGATTCGAAGTATCTTCCAATCTAAATTTTATCAACTATGAAGTGGCTGCGATTTCTTCCTTTCGTTTTCTTACTCTGCATACAGTGTTCCGACTCGGCAGACACTAAAAGTATACCAAAATTTTCGATCTCGTTTACCAAAGAACTCAGTGAACAGGCACAAGACGGACGGCTATTGCTCTTGCTATCTACCAACAACAAAGCCGAGCCGCGTTTTCAAATCAATGATGGATTGGAAACTCAACTTGTCTTTGGTGTGGACGTAGAGGGTATGAAACCGGGCGATGAAATTGCAATCGATGAATCGGCTTTTGGTTATCCGCTCCGCAATCTGAAAGATATTCCGGCCGGAGAGTATTACGTGCAGGGATTGATCAATCGCTATGAAACATTTCATTTGAAAACGGGGCATACCGTAAAACTGCCTCCCGACCAGGGAGAAGGCCAGCAGTGGAATTCGAAACCGGGAAACTTTTATAGCAAACCCACCAAGATCTACATTGATTCAACCAAAAATGAAATCATAAAAGTGGTGATGGATCAAAAAATTGCGCCCGTCAAAGAACCGGAGGATACGAAGTATGTAAAGCACCTAAAAGTGCAAAGCAAATTGCTGAGCGAGTTCTACGGAAAACCCATGTACGTGGGGGCGCACGTGCTCCTTCCCGAAGGGTTTGATGAACACCCGCAAACGCACTATCCGTTAATGATTTATCATGGCCACTTTCCCAAAGACTTTGGCGGCTTTAGCACCGAACCGCCAGACCCTAAAATGGACACGAGCGATTACAGCGCGCGCTTTGGAATATATGGCTACAACAAATTGCAAAAACAAGAAGCGTATAATTTTTATAAGCAGTGGACGAGCAAAAATTTTCCGCGTTTTCTGGTGGTAGAAATTCAACATGCCACACCTTACTATGATGATTCGTATGCGGTTAACTCGGCCAGCATGGGGCCGTGGGGCGATGCCATCATGAAAGAATTGTTGCCTGAAATTGAATCGAAGTTTCGCGGCATAGGTCAAGGCTGGGCACGCTTTACCTATGGAGGTTCTACCGGAGGCTGGGAGGCGTTGGCAGTGCAAATGTTTTATCCCGATGAGTTCAACGGATGTTTTGCAGCGTGCCCCGATCCGATTGATTTTAGTGCCTTTTGCCTGGTGGATATTTACAAAGACACGAATGCCTATTGGTATGACAGTGAGTTTAAAAAATTGGCGCGTCCGGCCCACCGAAATTATTTAGGTCAGATTCAAAATACGATGCAAGAATCCAACCATTATGAATTAGCACTCGGCACACACTCGCGCTCAGGCCAGCAATGGGATATTTGGGAGGCCGTGTACTCTCCGCAAGGAGAAGATGGTTACCCGAAGCGGATCTTTAACAAAGAAACGGGCGAGATTGATAAAAGCGTTGCAGCGTATTGGAGAGAGCATTTCGACCTGCGCTATATTTTAGAGCGCGACTGGAAAACGCTGGGCCCCAAGTTGGAGGGCAAAATCCATATTTACTGTGGTGATATGGATAACTACTATCTGAACAATGCCGTGTATTTGATGGAAGATTTTTTAAAGAAAACAGAGTCACCATTTTACAAAGGAGAAGTGGACTATGGCGATCGGGCAGAACATTGCTGGAATGGCGACCACAACAATCCGAATTACATATCCCGACTTCGATACAACACACAATACTTACCCAAAATTTTGAAGCGAATTGAGGAGAGCGCTCCGAAGGGCGCTGATTTGAAAAGTTGGAAATATTAGACAACCACTTTTCCTGACAAGGAATGGGAGGGGTGGTAAACACAAACCAAAAACAAATGAAAAAGACAAAGGTGTTTCTACTTATTCTGATGTCCCTCGTATTGATGGTAGCGATATTCTTATATATCAAAAGAGATAAATTTGCTTACGTGGGTTCGGTGGACTACATAGAGGTGGACTGCTTAAAGAAAGCCGAAATACTGAGTCAAGTTTATAAAAGCGACCAAAGAATAAGACGAGAGAATAATCTGATTAAGCATGCAAAGGAAGACCATCGGAATCAGGAATTGGTGATCAGCATCATTGAGAAATGCGGCATGCCCACCTTACAAGAAGTCAACCAGGAACAGATGAATGCAATCTGGCTCGGATTGCAGCACACCGTAAGTAAATATAGAATAAAGTATTTTCCGCTGATTGAAAAGGCGGTCAAAAATGGCGACTTAAGCAAAGAGCAATACGCATTAATGAAAGATAGAATTTTGATGGATGAGGGTAAACCTCAAATCTATGGAAGCCAAATTGAAAATGGAAAATTGTATGATTTAGCAGAACCGGAAACCGTCAATGAAAGAAGACGCGAAATGGGATTAGAACCAATCGAAGATTACTTAAGAAAATTTGACATTACATGGGAGGCTAAATAGAAAGGCGATAGCTTAAATTTAGAACACGAGAGGCTATTATTTGAATAATTGAGAGAAGAACACGAAGAGGCTATTTAAGATAGGTACCAATAGCAGGATGTTACCAGCAATTTTATGACCACAACAACTGACATGCATAGCATAATAGAAAAGTATAAAGCTGGATATCGTTATTTTTTAAACCTTGATTTTGACAAGGGCGAAAAATTGATTGGCCAATTACTTTCCAACGCGACATTTGAGAATTGTTGCTTTTCTGTTGACTTTTCACAAACAGACTTCACAAATTCAAAGTTTGCCAATTGTAATTTAAAATGTAGCAACTTCTCTCATTGCAATTTGACAAATACAACCTTTGAAAATTGTTCTCTTGAATGTGCTGATTTTAAAAATGCCAAAATTGATGGAACAAATTTAAATAATTGCCATTGTTACAGACATGTGGTTAAGCTTGAAGCGACAGGAGAACTTGAATCCTCTAAGCATCCCTTAGTTAAAGAACTCTATGACAATGTTGTTGAGTTTAGCAAAGTTGCAGATCATCTGAATGACGAATTACCTTATATGGTTTTTGGAGAGCTTAGTTTAAAACTCTTTGAAGACATTGCAACAAACAATACGACCACTAATTTTACCGCAAAATGCTTTCAATTTTTCAATTTGCTTGGTGAAAGAAAAGACGAAAGTATTGACAATTTGCTTGTAATTGGAATTTATGAAGGACTATATGCAAGCAAAAAATGTAATGATATTGCCCGAAAACTTTTGATTGGGCGAAACAAAGATGTTTACGAACACTGGATGAAAAATGGAAACGTACGTTCGAATTATTAGCAAAAGAAAGCGATTTCTTCGCAGATTCTCCTAGGGAGGCTCTTCTTTATTCCTACAACCAATCTTGCCCATCCTAAAATCCTGTAAATCCTTATGCAGACAATTACAGCAACACTTTTTTGGAGGAGTGGGAGGGAAGAGTGAAATTTGAACAAAGAACCAGCGGATATAAATGAAATAGGCGCAAGTTTTGGAAGCATACGCGAGTTTCACAAGTAAAAGATGAGCATACCCTATGTTGGCGGTCCTGGTAAAATAACACACCAAAAAGGCTAAAACACGTTAAACCTTTGAGGGAATAAATCATCTAATTGATGTATTAAACTAAATCTTAAAATAATCATGAAGTCTTCTACAATTCTTTTATTGCTGTTACTATTGATTTCGAATTGTAGTAAAAATGATGATGTTGTTCAACCTACAACATTAGCATCTATGTATTTCCCTTCCAAGACAAATTCTACTTGGGAAACTATACCCCCTTCAAGTTTAGGTTGGATTCAAAATGCAATTCAACCATTGAAAGATTTTCTTACGCAAAGAAACACAAAATCATTTATGATTCTTGTAAATGGAAGAATTGTAATGGAAGAATATTTTAATGGTCATTCTGCAAACATTACTTGGGAATGGAACAGTGCAGGTAAAACCTTAGTTGCCACTACAACGGGAATCGCACAACAAGAAGGATTATTGAATATTAACAACAAAGCATCTGATTATTTGGGAACGGAATGGACGAGTATGCCCTTGGCAAAAGAAAACTTAATTTCTTTAAAAAATTTACTAATAATGACAGCAGGCAATGATGATACAAAACAATATGTTGTTAAGACCAACTTAACATATGTTGCAGACGCAGGAACTCGGTGGGCGTACAGCAATATTTTTCAAAAGTTAACCGATGTTGTTGCCGGTGCAAGCAATAAACCTTTTGAAACATATTTTAATGAGAAATTAAAAAACAAAATTGGAATGGATGGATTTTGGAATTTTGGAACAATCTTTACCATTTACCATAGCACCACCAGAAGTATGGCAAGATTCGGTCTTATGGCATTGGCGAAAGGAAAATGGAATAACGAACAAATTATTAATGAGACCTTTTTTAACGAAAGCATATCAACCTCTCAAAATATCAATCCTTCTTATGGATATTTATGGTGGTTAAATGGAAAAACTAGTTTTATGATTCCGGGTGAGCAAACAGTTTATCGGGGATACTTGGTTCCAAATGCACCTGCTGATATGTATTCGGCAATGGGCGCGAATGACCAAAGAATTTATGTAATCCCAAGTAAAAAAATGGTAGTTATAAGAATGGGAGATGCGTCTGATCTTGCAAACTCAAATTTTGCGGTTTCAGGTTTTGACAACGAACTGTGGGGCAAAATAAACGCTATCATCAATTAAACAAGCCTATTCAAGGCGCGGAAAGTACGTCCATATCCTTGCTTTCATTGAATAAAATAGGATAATAATTATCAGGAGTATACGTGTCTGAGGTCAGGATCATGTCTCAACACAAAACCTACTCCGAGGTATCCACAAGATTCGATACAACGAAGTATAATCGTAAAACATTCCCCTCCTTGGCAAGGGTGCCCGGCAGGGCGGGGTGGTCGCGAGAAAAAATCAACCAATCCTGCCTATCCTAAAATCCTGTAATCCTGTAACCCTGATGCAGACAATTACAACAACACTTTTTTTGGAGGAGTGAGAGGGAAGAGCGAGATTTGAACAAATGCACTAAAATGAATCAGGAGTAAATTTTAATGGAAGCATGTTCTTATTCAAGCGGCAATAATATAAAACAGTAAGATTGAATGACTATACTTACCACGAAAAGACGCCCTATTAAGTTTTATTTTGGTTTTAGTCTTTGCCTTTCTATTTCTTTGCGGTTAGAACGGTTCCAGATTGATGCATTGTCTAGGTTATAGGAAAACTTAATTTAGAGCATGAGGGGTTTTATGAAATAGTCGGATTAAACAAGAGCTATAGGCAGTTTTGAACGACATCAAATTGAAAGAAAGCGTAATCAAATTTTTTTCTATTGACTACAAAACCGATGACAATGGCTTTGTAAGCAATCCACATTCGCACAAACACTACGAAATATTCTACTTTGAAAAGGGAAATGCCAGTCATTTTATTGACTTTGAAGAATTCGAAATAAAAGACAATTCTTTCTTTCTGATTTCTTATAATCAAGTTCATTACATAACAGCAAAGCCTAATTCCCACAATATTGGATACGTCATTTCAATTGACCACGAAATCATTCATCTTCTGGATAATGAAATGACTGAACTTTTTGGGGGATTTTCACAATCACCCGCATTTTATCTCAAAAAAGATGATTTTTTTACAAGTCTGTTTAAGCAGATTCAAGCCGAATCGCAGTTTAAGAAACCTAAGTCAAATGAACTCATCCTGCATTTTATAAAAATCTTGTTGACTTATGTCTGCAGAGAACAGAAGCAAATTCCACAGGTTAAAGCGGATAAGAATAATCTTTATTTAAAATTCCTGACGCTATTGGAAAATAACTTTAATCAAATCAAGTCAGTTCAAGGCTATGCTAAATTGCTTCATGTTACTGCAAAACAATTGAATATGGTTTGTAAGAAAGCCACCAAGAAAACAGCCTTATCTGTTATTCACGAACGAATAAATTTAGAAGCCAAACGTAAATTGTTTTACAGCGAAAGCCCGGTAAAAGATATTTGTTACGATTTGGGCTTTGAAGATACTGGTCACTTTAATAATTTTTTTAAAAAAATGAATCGAAAAACTCCCATGGAGTTTAGGGATGAAATGTTTCAAATCTTCAATTGAATGGACTTTTTTTGCAATCATTGAAATTAGCTTGCTAACTACTTTTGCAGTACAATATTTTTAAATCTATAAAAAATGGAGTACATGAAATTAGTTTTAGTGGTATGTAGTTTAGTTTTGAATGCACCCACGTTTGGCCAAACAAAAAAAGCAAACACAATGACAACTGAACAAAAGAAACAATTGGTTTCAAGGTTTATTTACTTATTGACAACCAAGCAATCAGACAAATTTGGAGAAGTTATTTCTTTGAATTATAAACAACACAATCCGATGGTAAAGCAAGGATTGACAGGTATTCAAGAAGGAGCAAAGTGGTTTGAGGTCGTTTTCCCTGATGTTCAAGCTACGATTGACGCTATAGTGGTAGAAGGTGATTTGGTGGTAGCTAGATTTACGTGGTCGGGTACACACAAGGGAGAGCTATTTGGAATTCCAGCTTCTAATGTTAAGGTAACTTGGACAGGCACAGACTGGTGGCGTATTGAAAATGGTAAGCTTGCTGAGCATTGGGACGTAGTAGATTGGTCAGGCTTAATTCAACAAATTAAAGCTAAAAAGACAAATGACTGAGGTAGAATTAGTCAAGAAGTTTTATGAGTTCCTTGCAAAGGGAAATCGACAGGATGCTTATTCGCTGTTATCAAATGATTTTGTGTTAAATCAAGCTGCATCGCTTCCATACGGTGGTGAATACATTGGTGTAAATGGGCTTAATGATTTCTTTCAAAAATTTTATGCCTTTTGGCGAGAATTTGAAACCTTACAATCGGATTATTTTTACTCCGACAACAAAGTTTTCGCCATTTCAAAAATTCGTGGTGTAGTTCTAAAAACAGGGAAAATAATTGAAACAGACATGGTACAGATATATACGGTTGAAAATCAAAAATTGATATTCGCCCAACCGTTTTATTATGACACTACACTTTTAACAACAGATTAAGAATTCAATTCACCCAATCGGGCTGTCATTTTATTCTTCTGGCGCAGAAGTTCACTTCCGTGCCCTCTAACTTTCATCAACTCAAAACCAAGTCCCAAGCTCTACATACACCACGCCTCCAATTGCTCCGAAAACTTGTTGTAAAGATTTTATAAGCAAAATAATTATAAACAGCATTCAGACATAGTGTTGAATATGTAAGTGTGATTACAAAAGCAGATGACTAACCAATGAGTCAGAGATTTTATCCTTACTCCGGTTGGTTTTTCATTCCGTATTCTTTCCCCCACTTACCCAAAGCCAGCATTACTGGCGACAGCGTTAGTCCAAACTCGGTTAATGTGTACTCAACCCTCGGAGGAATTTCTGCATAAATTTTCCTGCTGATTAACCCATCCTCTTCTAACTCAATTGCTGAGTAAGCATCGATGGTGTGTTTCCTTTTACAATACGCTTCAATTCCCCAAATCGTGCGGGGGTAGTGAGATAGATCAAATTAACGAGTATGAGTTTCCATTTTCAACCCAAAACATTCATAGTGGAAGTTTTTGGGTAAGAAATTTTTATCAGAAGTCATTTCTTTTGCTTTCATAATGTGTTGATATTCAATATAAGTATTATTTACAAAACTATATATGATTTATAGTAGTACTAAAATTTATTGAACTTATCATTAAAAAATGATGTCTGAGGTTATATCAAATTTTTACCTCATGAAACAAACTATTTTAATCACTGGAGCGAGTACAGGTTTTGGAAAACTGACTGCTCAAACTCTTGCCCTAGGAGGCCACCGTGTATTTGCCACAATGCGCGATATAAAAGGGAAAAACGCTCAGCACGCACATCATTTGAAACAGTGGGCAAAAGATAACAAGGCAAAACTTGAAGTGGTTGAGCTTGATGTAACCTCAGACAACAGCGTGGCTTCCGCCAAAGAAGAAATTATATCGCTTGCCAATGGTCAGTTGGATGTAGTGATAAACAATGCAGGCATTTACGGTGGAGGCATAACAGAGAGCTTTACCATTACAGACTATAAGAATTTTTTTGAAGTAAATGTTTTTGGCTCTGTTAGAGTAGCCAATGCGTTTTTACCCATCCTACGCAAACAAGGTTCAGGTTTGATTGTACAAATATCAAGCGTATTGGGCAGGGTGATTATACCGTTTGGTGGTGTGTATGATGCGACCAAGTTTGCGGTAGAAGCCATCAACGAAAGTTTACATTACGAATTAAGGCCGTTAGGTGTCGATGTTAGTATTGTACAGCCCGGCCCTTTTCCCACTGAAATATTTGAGAAGGTTTTCCAACCCGCCAACCAATCTGTTGCAGCTGAATACGGACTGACAACCCAATTAATGGGTGGTTTTTTTGAATATTTCCAAAAGACCATGAGCGATCCTGCCATTCCTAACAAACCCCAAGACGTTGCTGACGCAATCGCGAAACTGGTGGAAACTCCTCACGGGAAACGTCCCCTTCGGGTTGTGGTAGATAAAATAATGGGCGGCACTACCGAAATCATTAATGACACAGCCAGCAAAGTGCAGGCTGGTTTATTGCAAAACTTTGGGTTAAATGAATTAGTAAAAAACTAAAAAAAACAAAAATGAAAAATTTGACAGCAATCATCTTTATCGCAGTTGTAACTGCAATAACATTTTTAAATGCAAATGCTCAACCAAATCAAAACGTTTCCTTTAAAACGGTAAATGTAGATGGCTACAATATATTCTACCGCGAAGCGGGAGATAAAAGCAAGCCTGCCATAGTATTGCTTCATGGCTTTCCCTCTTCTTCCCATCAGTATCGCGATTTGATTAAAGACTTATCGGATAAATATTATGTGGTAGCACCCGATTACATCGGTATGGGACAAAGTGATGCTCCCAAAGTGGATCAGTTCAATTACTCTTTTGATAACATTGCGGGTAACACGAGCAAGTTCATTGAAACCTTAGGCATAGCAAAATATTCTTTATACGTGTTTGACATCGGTGGCCCGATTGGATTCAGAATAGCGGTCGCTCATCCGGATAGAGTCCAGTCGATCATAGTGCAGAATACAACTATTTATCCGGAGGGAGCAGATCCCAATGTGGCAAAAACTGTTTTTGATTATACGTTGAATCCGAACCCTGAAACGGAAAAGGCAGCAAGAATATTTTTTCAATTAGATGTTATCAAATCATTGTATTTACCATGGGCAACGAATCCTGAAAAGATAAGCCCGGATGGATACTTACTGGATTACTATCATGTTTCGAAGCCGGGAGCCGATTTGATTTTGCTCGCCAACTTGAAGGACTATAAAAGTAACTTCGAATTCTTTCCGCAAGCTCAGAACTATTTAAAAGCATATAAGCCGAACTTATTAGTTATATCCGGCAAACGTGATAAAATATTTATAGAATCCGGCAATAAATATTTCTTACAAGACGTGCCTACCGCTCAAATTAGCCCGATCGATGCAGGACATTTTTTATTAGAAGAAAAACATGAAGAAGCTGCAAAAATCATCAAAGCCTTCTTAATCAAACGAGGCATTAAATAACGAGAAACAAAGTCGAATCATAATCTATCAATAAAAAAATGAAAATAACATTAACAGGCGCAGCCGGTAATATCACTAGACTACTTGCCGAAAAATTACTAAGCCAAGGTCATCATGTAACGGTAATTGGTCGTAGTGTAGAAAATTTAAAACCTGTAACGGATACGGGTGCAACGGCAGCGATCGGCACCATTGAGGATGGGGCTTTTATTTCAAAAGTATTTAAGGGGGCTGATGCTGTTTATGCGATGATACCAGCTCCGTATCATATTACTACAGATTGGGTGGAGTACAGTAAACGGATTGCAGAAAACTACCGAAAAGCCATCGAAGCCAATCATATCAAAAAAGTGGTGAACCTAAGTACGTATGGGGCTCATCTTGCGAGCGGCCAGGGCATACTAAAGTCAATCGCACAATTAGAGCATGAGTTAAGTAAACTTCAAAATGTAGAAGTAATTAACTTAAGAGCTGCTTATTTTTATTCCAACCTGATTCCTCAAATTGCTTCAATAAAAAGTATCGGGGTAATTGGCAATAACTATGGTGACCCTGAAAATATCGTTCCACTGGTGCATACCAGAGACATTGCGGAAGTGGCTTTTGAGGCTATTACAACCTCAAACATAAGTAGCAAAGAGCCCTATTATGTTGTGAGTGACAATCGGTCGTTAAATGATATTGCATCCGTAATTGGCGAAGCCATTGGCAAAGAATTGCGCTGGACACCTTTCACTAATGAGCAATTAAAAGCGGGTTTGGAACAAAGCCAATTCCCGCCACATCTGATCGATTTAATTATTGAACTTGGGGAACAGCTTGCTAAAAGAGAATCAACGGGTCATTACTTTTCTTTGGCCAATAAACCGACTTTGGGCAAAATAAAATTGGAAGATTTTGCCACGGAGTTTGCAGCGATTTATAAGTCAAATTAATGATCAGGAAAAATTAGATGGATACAAATCATTAGACTTCGTCATGGCCTTCATACAATTCGACATGTCCGTTTAGGGCATGTCGAATTTTTGATAAGGCAGATCAGCAACGTCACAAAAGCGCCTTCTTTAATTTTGTCTCCTCACATCAACTGCACCAGGAAGAATTTTCGAAACAATTATTTTAACGAATGGCATTTCGGCCTTGATGTAACAGAGGGAGGTAGTCACACTTTCTGCTTGTTTAATCGATACTCTTTTCCCCACTTGGCCAAAGCCAGCATGATTGGAGACAGGGTAAGCCCAAACTCCGTTAAAGTATATTCAACTCGTGGTGGAATTTCCGCATAAATTTTTCTGCTGATTATTCCATCCTCTTCTAATTCTCTCAATTGCTGAGTGAGCATCGATTGGGTTATTCCCTTTACGCTTCGCTTCAATTCCCCAAATCGGGCAGGCGTAGTAAGATAGATGGCATTAATGAGTATGGGTTTCCATTTTCCTCCCAAAACTTTCATGGTGGCAGTTACAGGACAAGAATTTTCATCAAAGATGATTTTTTGTTCTGTTGTATCTGCTTGATTTTCAATAATAGTATTGTTTATCATACTAAGGCCTATTTAGAATACTACTTGTTTCCTTGTTAATAACACTGAATAATTGCACTACAAAGTTGAATAAAACTAATGAGTAGGACAACTAAAATCACTTTAATTACAAGAACCCTCGTTTCTCTCTTATCATGAAAACTTCGTGCTGTAGTAGAAGATGTAACTCATAACAAGATTGAATTTATTCATGATGCTTGAATACAGATAAACGCAAAGAGCTGTCCAATTTTACAAAAGTTAATCGTCATGAGAGCGTCAATTAATTAACCATTTAAAAAGATACAACATGAAAGAGTTTATGATGATTTTCAGCAGCGAAATCAACGAATCCTTTGGCCCGTCACCGGAACAAATGCAATCAAACATTCAACAGTGGATGGATTGGTTTGGTGGCATTGCAGCGCAAGGAAAAATTGTCAGTGCCAATCGATTGAGTTTTGAAGGAAAAACATTGAAGCCTAATCATGTAATTGCAGACGGACCTTATGCGGAGGTAAAAGAAATAATCGGAGGTTATGTCATTGTAAAAGCAACCAACTTAGACGAAGCAATGAAGTTGGCGGAGGGTTGTCCGATTCTTATCCACGGAGGTCACGTGGAGGTAAGAAGCATCATACCAATGAACGGCTAACTTGAGCGAGAAAGAATTAATTCCACAACTTTTTAAAACAGAGTACAGGAAAATAATTTCTGTACTCTGTAATTTGTTTGGTCCCGCTTTGAGCGGGATTGAAATTGCCGAGGATATTACAAATGATACTTTTTTACAGGCTTCTGAAACGTGGGGTTTAAAAGGAATTCCCGAAAACCCAACCGCGTGGCTTTATACGGTAGCTAAAAACAAAACCAAAGACTATCTAAAACGGCATAAAACATTTTCTGAGAAAATAGTTGCTGATTTAAAACTAAATCAAAAACAAAGCGAATCAATTGAAGTTGATTTATCTCCAAAAAATATAAATGACAGCCAATTGCAAATGATTTTTACCATTTGCAATCCAATCATACCAGCAGAAGCACAAATTGGTTTAGCCTTACGAATTCTTTGTGGTTTTGGAATAGATGAAATCGCAGAAGCATTTTTAACAAATAAAGATACCATCAACAAACGCTTATTTCGAGCGAAAGAAAAGTTGCGGACTGAAAACATTAACATTGTATTCTCTACGGAAATCGATGTTAAGTCAAGATTAGATTCTGTTCTGGCAACCTTGTACTTGCTTTTTAATGAAGGGTATCATTCCACCACTCAAAAAACGCATTTACGAAAAGAATTATGTTTGGAAGCCATGCGTTTAAATTATTTTTTGATTGAAAATAAAACGACCAACAAACCCATCGTAAATGCATTGATGGCGTTGATGTGCTTTCACGCTTCACGTTTTGAAGCAAGAATCAATGAAATAGGCGAACCGATTTTGTACGACCAACAGGACAAAAATTTATGGAACGAAGAACTTATCACAAAAGGAAATTATTATTTAATACAGAGCGCCCAAGGCAATGAATTAAGCAAATATCATTTAGAGGCAAACATTGCCTATTGGCATAGTAGCAAAATTGAAAATCCCCAAAAGTGGAACAATATTTTACAAGCTTATAATCAACTTTTACTAATAGAATACTCCCCGATAACTGCACTGAACAGAACGTATGCGTTGGCACAAGTAAAAGGCAAGCAAACGGCCATTCGAGAAGCAGAAAAATTAAATCTAACAGATAATCATTTCTACTATTCTTTGTTAGGTTATTTATACACCGACCTGGACGATGGAAAAGCTATTTCGTATTTTGAAATGGCCCAGCAGAAAGCAAAAACCGATAATGACAAATCACTATTGAATAATAAGTTGAGCGAACTTAAAAAGAAACGCGACAGCTTACCAAGTTTTTCCGCCAGCGAGTAAAGTACTCTGATTGAACATTTATTCAGTGTTCAACAGCCACCATTCAAAGCTCTAGGTTCTTAATCCTCGTCTTCTACAGGTAACTCGCCAGAGCAATTTGTGCGTTAAGACCTTTCTTATTGAATAAAAGAGGTTTCTAAAGCAAAACCCGCTGCCACTATTGTTATCGTGTCAATGGCTAAATCCGCCAGATAAAAAATATTTCATTTTTTGTCCAATTTCTAAAAAGCCAATCGTCAAGGGGGTGTACTAACAATAGTAACCAATAAAAAACAAAAACTATGAAAAATCTAACAACACTCGCATTTGCCCTAGTTATCATGACGATCGCTACAATGAGCAGTTCCGCACAAGCAACAGTAGAGGTTAAGAAAGAAAAGTTTATGCTCCTGTTCCGGGGTGGTGATACGCACCTCCAAAATGCCGAAGATTCAAAAGAAGCAAAGGAATACATTCAATCATGGATTACCTGGATGCAAGGTCTTGCACAGAAGGGAATCCTGATAGGAGGTGATAATCTTTATCGAACGGGAAAACAGATAAAGGGAAAAAATAAAGTAGTAACAGACGGTCCTTTTATGATAGGCAAAGAAATGGTGAATGGTCATCTTTTCATTTTGGCAAAAGACATCAACGAAGCGGTAGAGATCGGAAAGGAGTGTCCCATTTTTAAGGAGAACGGAAAGGTAGAAGTGAGACAAGTTCTGAAATCTGAAAATTAGCTATTCAGCACTGTCCAATTTTCCGAAACTCGTTCGTCAATAGAATACAAGTCAAAAACATAAACTAATAAAGCAATGAAAAATCTAAAAACAACATTATTTACAATAGCCATGATTACGATGGCTACCATGAGCAGTTATGCACAATCAAAGGCAGAAAGTAAGACCGAAAAATTCATTTTCATATTCAGAGGTGAAGACATGCACATTCAAACGGCTAATTATGAATTGAAAGAAGTGAAGGATTACATTCAATTGTGGATAACCTGGCAACAAGGCCTTGCGCAGAAAGGAATTCTTGTTGGAGGAGATCCTCTTCAAACCATCGGCAAAGTGGTAAACGGAAAAAGTAAAGTTGTAACAGATGGGGCTGTTTTAGCATCTGGCCAAACAGTAGATGGTTATCTCATTGTGAATGCGAAAGATATCACTGAGGCTGTAGAGATTGCAAAAGGCTGTCCTCTTCTAACTAAAGAGAAGGGAAAAGTAGAAGTTCGCCCGATTCAGAAACAAAATTAAGGTGCGACTCTCTTAATCCAAATACCTCAAATTCATTCGTCAATAGAGTATCATTCACAAGCAACAAAACATTAAAACAAAAAAGTAATATGGAAAAATTGTATGAAGCAGAAGTAACCACAGTAGCAGGTAGAAACGGTCACGCAAAATCATCAGATGCAATATTAGATCTCGATGTACGAATCCCGAAGGAAATGGGAGGTGCCGGTGGCGCAACTAATCCCGAACAGCTTTTTGCTGCGGCTTGGTCGGCATGTTTTGGAACGAGCGTTGCAGTGGCAGCAGGAATTGAAAAAGTTAAAATCGGAGAAGTTTCAGTAACTGCTAAAGTAGGTGTAATACATGATAAAGGTAATTTCAATTTGGGTGCACATCTTCTGGTTAAAATCGATGATGTAGACTACGCTACTGCAAAAAAACTGGTCGAAGCAACTAAATCGATTTGCTCTTATTCAAAAGCAACAAAAGGAAACATAGACACCGTCTATGAAGTTGTAAAAAATTAATGGACGATAAATTCAATACAATGAAACAAATCATAGTGAATGAATTTGGAAGCCCGGAGAAGTTGATCATACATGAGGTAGCAGTGCCATCGGTAGGTGATGGTCAAATTCGAATCAAAGTGGAAGCAGCCGGAGTAAATTTTTCGGACGCCATGCAAAGACGAAATCAATATGTCTTCCCTGTCACGTTACCTTATCTACCCGGTTGGGAGGTGGCTGGAAAAGTAACCGAGCTGGGAAAAGGTGTCGAAAATATCGCCTTAGGAGATCGTGTGGTGGCAATGCTTCCCGGTGGCGGAGGATATGCGGAATATGCTGTAACACCTTCTTATTTGGCAGCAGTTCTTCCGCCTACTATTTCTTCTCAGGAATCGTTGGCATTGCAGGTTCAAGGTCTTACTGCATTCCTGATGTTAAAAAACGGAGCCAAACTAGAAGCAGGACAAACTGTACTGGTACAAGCAGCAGCTGGAGGTGTGGGTACATTGCTGGTTCAAATTGCAAAACTGATGGGAGCGGGTAAGATAATTGCTACAGCAGGTAGTGCTGAGAAATTAGCCGTTGCCAAATCATTGGGTGCAGATGAGTTAATTAATTATACCGAATCAGACTGGGTGCAAAAAGTGAAAGAAGCTACCGGAGGAAAAGGAGTCGATTTAGTTTTAGATGGCGTAGGAGGTGAGATTTTTAAAAGTAACCTGAGTATTCTTGCGCCTTTTGGTAAGTTAATTAGTTACGGAAATCCAAGTGGTGGTTCCACTTTAGTTGATGCCTTCGCGGCACTTGTCAATTATAATCATATCGTGCAGGGTTTTGGACTGGCAACTTATTTCGACAAACCAGACTTGATGCAGGAAGCATATCAATTCTTGTTTTCAAATGCGGCAACCGGAAAGCTAAAAATTCACATCGGCCAATCCTTTCCTTTGAAAGATGCTGCCGAAGCACATCGTCAAATGGAAAGCAGGAAAACAACCGGTAAAACGGTGCTGATTCCTTAAATACTAAAGAGAAAAAAATCAAATTTTAATAACATAAATAAATTTTAACAACATGGTAACTACGTTGAATTGGTTTGAAATTCCGGCAACAGATTTCGACAGAGCAAAAGCATTTTATGCCAAAGTTTTAGATGCTCAAATTCATGACGACCCGAACAGACAATATGCTTATTTACCGGCTGACCCAAAGAAGGGCGGATTTGGCGGAGCCATTGGAATCGGTGAAAACTTTATTCCATCTATCACAGGCACAACAGTTTATTTAGATGGCGGAAAAGATTTATCCGTTCCTTTAGGCAGAGTAGAAAAGGCCGGTGGAAAAATTATTCTGCCGAAAACTGCTATTGGCGAAAACGGCTTTATCGCACTTTTTATCGATACTGAAGGAAACAAAGTTGGCTTTCACTCCATGAAATAAATGTAGCAATCAAAGTAAGTATATTCAGATAATCTGATAGGATGGACCATCTTTTTCGCCTCGAAGCGGGAAAGATGGTTTTTATTCTACGCACAGCTTAATCAATTCTTACCCAAAATGAATGTTTCATAATTAATCAATTCTCAAACGTTTATTACAGAAAATACCGTATCATTTC
>DGYK01000047.1:43549-62135 GCA_002398365.1 Flammeovirgaceae bacterium UBA5008 | reverse complement strand
TAAACATGATTGTGAAATCATGCAAAACGGAGAAAATTCTTTTTACTCATACAACCCTTCTATTTAGCATAAATCAGATTGAGGTTAAAGGAGACGGTGGGCTGCTAACCGCAGAGCGAGTTGTGGGAAAGTTTACCTCTCCCTCGATTGGAATTGGTAAAGAGTTTCCATTCTATAAACCTAAAAACTTATTTCTTACAGCCGAATTAAACATAAGCTTGCTTTCCGGCAAGATAAGTTCAAACACTAATACTTCTAAACAAATTTCAGCTCACTACATTTTACTTCCAATTGGATTAAAATGGGTAATATCCAATTATCGTATTAAACCATTTCTAAAAGGTGGATTTCTTCCATCTTACTCCACAATTAGTACATCAACTGGAGCGGCTTCATCATCATCTTCAACGCTACAATTTGGTCTTACTTCTGCAATTGGAATCCAAATTCCTATTCAAAAAGTTAATGCCCTTCAGTTGGAGTTAAGGCTTACTGATTTGGCTAAAGCCTCTTTTCAAGAATACGAATTAGGAATGACAGGCACATCGTTTTCAATAGTCTATTGCTTTTAATTGGTCTACCATTTGTAGGATAATACCATCGCAAAAGAATTAATTTGGCCAGTTGTTCCTAAATCGCGTAATTCGCTTGGGCCATTCATAGCTAGGCCCAATTCATATCTGGCATCCAGTCGATATCTCCTAAAGCCAAGTCCTACCCCAGAAATAATTCCGGTGTTAACGGAACTGTTGAATAATTCAACCCTTTTCGTTGTTATCGTAGGGGCTGCATTATTCGGTCTTTTAATTTCATCTGTTTTATTACTCTTTTGATCAATCAAAATATTTGCTAGAAACCCCGCCAAAACAGATACATCAACTTGTCCCACACTCTTGCTAAGTCTAAAAATGGTATTGAGCCGAATTATGGATATATCCACTTGCGTGGTGTACTTATCATAGTCATCATTTGTGACAAATACTGTATAGTATCCAGTACTTTTTAGTGAATTATAAATTAATTCATTACCTAATGTAAATTTTCTATTGGCGTTTTTGAAAAAAAAGTCACCCGAAAAACCGATGCTCAGTAATGGGGAAGTTGAGAAGGAAGATCTTACAGGGTAATTTCCAGCAAAATTTGCACCTGAAAAACTAAGAGTAGGGCTAGCCATATAGAGTACGGGTCCCATTTCAAATTTATAATCATCACTGTTATTAAGTATTACAGCTTTCTTGTCATTGTTACATTTGTAGTACAATTTGAACAGCTGTAATAGGCTTTTCTGATCATATCTTGTGTATTGAAGGTACCTATTTACTTCCATGCAGTCATTTAAATAGCGTACTACCTGAGCTAGATAAGCCTTATTTTCTAATATTAACTTTTTTGCACTATAACCGTGAGTAGTTACTAATTGATAACGAAAGTATCGTTTATGCTTCAGTAACTCAAATTGCCCATCATTATTAATATAGAAAAAGGGGTGATCGTTTTTCTCTGCATATCGATAGAGTGATTTAGGTCCTGATACCAGCTGTTTAAGAAAAACTTTTGCTTTTGCTGTTGAGAATACAGCAATTGTATCCATTCTCCCAATTAGGTAAGGGCTAGTTTCAATATCGACTTCAGCCACCAAATACTTGATTGAATTAACATCAAAAGAAATGATATCCTTTATTGTATAAACTTGAACGCTCTCATTCCCCTCTCTTCTAAACTCAATTGTAGTTGGTGAAATATCCCATTCACGATTATTAATATAGCCTTTAAGTGTATCTCCTTGAATTGTTACAACTGATCCTACAACAAAATTAGTCTGAGAAAATACGCATGACATACTAAGAAATAACGCTACTGTCAGAAAAACTAAATATTTGATAAACATAACACTAGTTTAATTTAAAGTTCGAAATTTACATGAATCTTTCAACACCTCAAGGTAAATTGAGATTCCATTTGCAACAGAAAAAATGAATTGAACACATGACAAAAAAAAATCTCCAAATTTTTTTCATCATCATTGCAATCGTCTTGCTGGGATTCTTCATGTTTGCTCCTGCCTATGTCGACAAGTCCAGTAATAAAGTCATAATAGCAGGCGCTGCCACTAAAATTGGTTGGTATGATTCCATACCATTCATTGCAGACTTGCACTGCGATG
The DNA here is from genome assembly GCA_002398365.1 of Flammeovirgaceae bacterium UBA5008. Taxonomy (GTDB): domain Bacteria; phylum Bacteroidota; class Bacteroidia; order Cytophagales; family Cyclobacteriaceae; genus ELB16-189. The sequence goes on along the minus strand of DGYK01000047.1, from coordinate 59,971 downwards.
AGTTATTGTGGGATAGGAATTTATTAAAGAAGATCGACTACGGTCACGTAGATGTGCCGCGCATGCAGCAAGCCAATATGGCCTTTCAGGTTTTTACCATTGTCAGCAAAGTACCTGCGGGCATCAACATCGAGAAGAATGATGGCAACAGCGATCAAATCGCATTACTCAGCTTTGCTCAATTACGACCGGTGTCGAATTGGTTTAGCATTAAAGCACGTGCATTGAATCAATGCCAGACTCTGCATGATTTCGCGAAAGAATCCAATGGACAGTTGCGTGTTATCACTTCACGCAATGAATTACAACAGTTCATCACCGATCGCAAAACGAATCCCAAGCTCACTTCCGGAATGCTTGGTTTAGAAGGTGCGCAGCCCTTGGAAGGAAATCTGAACAACTTGCAGGAATTCTATAATATAGGTGTGCGCTATATCGGTCTCGCTCACTTCTATGACAATGAATTTGCCGGCTCGGCTCACGGCATGGAGAAAGGAGGACTCACACCATTAGGCAAGCAACTCATCAAAAAAATGGATAGCCTGCACATTCTCATCGACTTGGCGCATTCTTCGCAGCAAACCATTAATGATGTGTTCACTCTTCATGAAGGTCCCGTGTTAGTTTCGCACACGGGCATCAAAGGCGTGTGCGACAATCAACGAAACTTATCCGATGAGCACTTGCAGGAAATCGGAAGGCGAAATGGATTGGTAGGCATTGGCCTGTGGGAAACTGCCGTGTGCGGCAAAGATGCAGCAGCAACCGCTAAAAGTATTCGCTATGTGGCCGACAAGATTGGAGTTGATAAAGTGGCCTTGGGTTCTGATTGGGATGGAGCCATTGAAGCACACTTCGATGTTACCGGATTGCCACTGTTAGTAAGCGAATTAGAAAAACTGAAGTTTACCCGCTCAGAAATTGAGCAGATACTCGGTGGCAACGTCCGGGATTTTTTCCTTCGTAATTTACCGCAGTAGCACTTTGTTGGTACGGAGCATTATATCTTTACAAATTCCATTACAATCATGAATCGCTTCTACTATTGGTTTGCCCTTGCGCTGGTAATCTCTTCCTGTTCATCCGGCATCCATCGGTTGTCGGTAGACTTCCCGAAATCGCCTACTCCACCTCCACCGGATTATTCGCTATCAAAACATTGGGCTTCGCTTCCGCAAAAAGCAGATGCGGCCGACAGCACACCACGAAAAGCCAATCTTCAAAATGAACAAGCATTAGCATCGGTAGATGTGTTTTTCATCTACCCAACCATCTTCACGGAAAAACCTAAAAATCAATTTATCTGGAATGCCGATGTAAATGATGAAGTACTCAATCGCGATATTCAATTAAGCACCATTCTCAACCAAGCCAGCGTGTTTAACGGAAGTGCGAGAATCTACTCACCTTATTACCGACAAGCGCACTTGTATGCATTTTATACATCGAACAAGTCAGATGCTAAAAGTGCGTTGGACCTTGCTTACGAAGATGTGAAGGCCGCATTCGAATATTACCTGAAGAATTACAATCAGGGGCGCCCGATTATCATTGCCTCACACAGCCAGGGAAGTTTACATGGCGTGCGTTTGATACAAGATTACGTTGATGGAAAAGAATTACAGAAACAATTAGTAGCTGCCTACCTGATTGGCCGTGCGATTAAAGCAGACGTATTTAAGCATATTCAGCCGGCAACTACTGCCGATCAAATTGGTGGTTGGGTGACGTGGAATACGGTAGGTCGCAACTATGTGCCTTTTAATTACGACAGTTATTACAAAGGATCGGTGTGCATCAACCCTTTGCTATGGAATAGTTCTGAAACATACGCATCGCATGAACTCAACAAAGGAGGCGTTGCTTTTAAATTTACTTTCGCACCACAGTTGGTGGATGCACAAATTCAACAAAACATGTTGTGGGTCAATCGTCCGCATATCAAAGGAAGTTGGCTCGTGAAAAACAAAAGCTGGCACCGGGCCGACTACAACTTCTTTTATATGAACATTCGGGAGAATGTAGCCCTGCGGGTAAAAAAATATCTGGAAAGCAATTCAGCGAATAAGTGAAAAGCCGATGGAAAAAATATCGGATCTACATCATTTCCTTCTTGAGTGTTGCACTCATCGCGTTTTACTTTGCGCTTCCCGATCCACTCTTTAATGATTCATATTCTACTGTACTACAAGATCGGGAAGGACATTTGTTAAGCGCAGCCATTTCAAAAGACGGGCAGTGGCGTTTTCCGGAACAGAAAGTTATTCCAAATAAATTTACAGAGGCACTTAGTCTTTTTGAAGATAAGCACTTCCGTCACCACCTGGGTGTCGATTTTCTTTCATTGGCACGAGCGACTCGTCAGAATATCAAAGCCGGAAAAGTTGTGAGTGGCGGAAGTACCATCTCCATGCAGGTCATTCGGTTGTCACGGAAGAATAAGCCAAGAAGTTTTTTTGAAAAGGCAATTGAAATCATCTTAGCCGTGCGATTGGAGTTGCGTTATTCCAAAGACGAAATTTTATCCTTCTATGCATCGCACGCACCGTTCGGTGGAAACGTAGTGGGTATCGAAGCAGCCTGCTGGCGCTACTTCGGCCGATCATCACGCGAATTAAGTTGGGGCGAAGCGGCCATGTTGGCGGTGCTTCCCAACAACCCTTCCTTAATTCACCTCGGGAAAAATAGAAATCAATTAAAACAAAAACGCGATCGGCTTTTAAACCGACTGTTTCGGGAAGGTAAATTTGATGCGATGACTTTGTCATTGGCGCTGTCAGAACCCATTCCGGCAAACCCCACTCCCCTGCCGCGATTAGCTCCTCATCTATTGGATCGGGCTACGAAAGACGGATTGGAGCAACATACGATTACTTCTACCCTTGACTATTCAATACAGCAGCGCACCAACCAAATTCTTCACGATCACTACAATCGCTTACAAGCTAATCAGATTTTTAATGCAGCGGCAATTATACTCGATGCAAAGACCGGTCACGTGCTGGCGTATGTGGGAAATGTGACTTCGGGTTATCAAAATCAAGAGCAAGTAGACGTAGTCGCTTCACCTCGCAGCACGGGTAGTATTTTGAAGCCTTTTCTTTTTGCTGCCATGCTCGATGAGGGCAAAATGATTTCTAAAACCCTACAACCAGATATTCCGATTTTGATCAACGGTTTTGCACCTAAAAATTTCTCTAATGAGTTTGATGGTGCCGTACCAGCCGATCAGGCACTCATTCGCTCGCTCAATGTGCCGGCCGTAGAAGAACTGCGAAGTTATCGCTATGAAAAATTCTACTCGTTGTTAAAAAATACAGGGCTCACTACATTAAATAAACCTGCCGATCATTACGGACTGGCACTCATTTTAGGAGGTGCCGAAGGAACACTCTGGGACATTACCGGAATGTATGCATCGATGGCACGCACCTTGAATAATTATTTTGAGCATCCCGGAAAAAACAGATATCGCAAATCCGATTTTCACCCACCGGGTTATCAATTTGTTTCTGATTCGGTGGACTCACCTATAGAATCAAACTCCTGGCTGAGTGCGGCATCCATCTACCTCACACTGGATGCGTTGACAGAACTCTACCGACCGGGAGAAGAAACCGGTTGGAAATATTTTAGCAGTTCAAAAAAGATTGCGTGGAAAACCGGCACCAGTCATGGCTTTCGCGATGGATGGGCTGTTGGTGTAAACGCTAACTATGCAGTAGGTGTATGGGTTGGTAATGCCGATGGGGAAGGCCGTCCGGGACTCACAGGAACGGAAGCAGCCGCGCCTATTTTGTTCGATTTGTTTTCTGCACTGCCGAACGGCAGATGGTTTTCGGAGCCAGCTTCTGAAATGAGTAAAGTGCCCGTATGCTCGAAGAGTGGTTATCGTTTTTCGGAAGCATGCGAAAAAGCTGATACGATTTGGATAACGCATGCCGGACTGCAGACCGCAGCTTGTCCTTTTCATCAGAAAATACACTTGTCAACCGATCAGAAATTCAGAGTGCATGCCGGGTGCGAAGAACCATCAAAAATTTTCAGCAAGTCGCAATTTGTATTACCTCCGGTGCAGGCCTACTATTTCAAACAAAAAAATTCAAGCTATAAAGTGCTGCCACCTTTTCGAGCCGACTGTGTTAATCCTTCTTTGAATACCTCCCTCGACCTGATTTATCCCAAGCCGGATGCTAAAATTTACATTCCAATTGAGCTAACCGGCACTCCAAATTACACGGTTTTCGAAGCCGCCCATCAATCGCCTGACGCAACACTTTATTGGCACATTGATGATGTTTTTGTTGGATCGACCACCAAAATCCATCAAATTTCCCTGATTCCAACCGCTGGAAAACACCTATTGACTGTTGTAGACAACACCGGAGAAGCCATTTCCAGGTCATTTTTAGTGCTTTCTAACAACAAAAAATAGCATAACTATTTGAAATGTAAGGTTTTGCTTATATTAGCTTAAATTAATTGATTAGTATGTGCGAGATTTGTCATGAAAATAGAAATGGTTTTATGAAAAAGAAGTTGTCTTTAGTACTCTTTATTCTATCGGTAGCCTTTAATTTAAAGGTTTCAGCCACCAATGGTCAGCTAAGCTCGAATTATGTAGTAATTGGGGCTTTTTCAATCCCTAAAAATGCCATTGATTTTACGAATAGCGCCAAACAAAAAAATCTCGCTGCAGAATTTTCAATTAACCCCATCCGCAAACTATTTTATGTATATGTCCTCGCCACTCCCAATCAAGAAGTAGCCATAGAGGAAGCGAAGAAACTTCGAAAAGACCCTGCCTATTCAGATGCTTGGGTATACACGGGTATATTAGGTGAAGATGAAACGCAAAAAGGTGCTGACACCAATCCAGTAACTCGTGAAGCGATCCAAATTATTAAACCATCCGATGGACCGGCAACTACTCAATCGGAAGCTTCTTTAGCTAGTTCAACTGTAACCACACCAGCCAATCCTGTCGCTGAACAACCCGTTGTTTCGTCTGTTCCTGAAACCGCTGCACCAGCCGTAGTTGAAGAGATTGAGCCAGGAAGTAAAAAATTCTTATTTAAAATATACACTTCAAACGGCCAAAAAGAAATTCAAGGAGATGTGGATGTGATGGATCTTGATAAAACCAAGCCGCGTAAGGTGGCATCGTACCGAGGTAATGAAGTGGTAAACGTGAAGCCTGCCAATCAAAGTGGAAATGTAAGTTTTGTTTGTGAAGTCTTTGGGTATCGTAAGCTGCAAACTACTACCAACTTTAATCAACCGGAAGCTACGGAAGGCATAACGGTGGAAGAAAACAAAGCCGTGGTTCCTTTTGAACTGGTGCGCTTAAAGAAAGGAGATTATGCCGTGATGTATAATGTCTATTTCTATAAAGATGCCGGAATCATGCGCCCCGAATCAAAATATGAAGTGAATAGCCTGTTGGAAATGCTCAAAGAAAATCCGAAGTATAAAATTCGAATCCACGGACATACCAATGGAAATGCAGCAGGTAAAGTAATCTCTATGGGAGATTCGAAAAACTTCTTTGGTATTACAGCCGATGTAAAAGAGGGATTCGGGTCAGCGAAAAAGCTTTCAGAGGAACGTGCTAAAGTCATACAAAGCTATCTAGTATCACAAGGCATCGATATCAATCGCATGCAAATCAAAGCGTGGGGTGGCAAACGCCCTGTTTATGATGTGGATCACACACTGGCACAAGCAAATGTGCGCGTAGAAATTGAAATTTTGGAAGACTAATCTATTATACTGAACTTTCCCGCATGGGAACGTTCAAAAGTGACATATCGGGAAAGGAATTTCCAGAATTTCAAAAGATTGCCGCAGGCAACATTAAAAAAGAGATCTTTTCTACCATTAAAGAAGAGCATCCACACTTTGATGAAAATTGCCATCTCGCACAATCCGAATTAAACCTTTTCAGAAGCAAATACATTGAATCTACGCTGCAAAAAGAGGTAGGCACTTTAAGTGAACTTGAGAAAGAAGTGCTCGAGGCCCTTCATAACAACGAAACAATTTCGGGGGACATCGATCAGGCTACGGAAGATCATTTGACGTATGGCCAGCGCCTGGCGGATCGGATTGCCTCATTTGGCGGAAGCTGGACGTTTATCATCTCATTTTTCCTTGTTCTTTTCTGTTGGATCGCAACCAATATTTACTTTTTAAATCAACCATTCGATCCCTATCCCTTCATTTTACTCAATCTCATCCTTTCATGCCTAGCTTCGCTTCAGGCTCCCGTTATTATGATGAGCCAAAACCGGCAGGAGGAGAAAGACCGTGAAAGATCAAAACACGATTACCAAGTCAATCTAAAAGCGGAATTAGAAATTCGAATGCTCCACGAAAAAATAGATCATCTGATCCTTCATCAGCAGCAGCGATTGTTCGAAATTCAAAAAATACAAATTGATATGTTGCAGGAAATTACTGAAAGGTTAGAAAATGGTAAGTCTTCCTAATCTTTTTAGGCTTACTTTGTCGTGTTAAACCGCATAAAAGAGATACCATAACAACTAGCACATGAAGCACCTGATTTTGTCTTCTTTATTATTGGCAAGTATATGCTTTACTGCTCAAAGTCAGGACGCCAGACGATTCTACGTAACTATCGGGGTTTTTGTCAAGGAATCCAATGCCAAGAATTTGAAAGAGAAGGCTACACAGCAAGGATATGATGTGCGATATGGCCAAAAACCAAATGGCAACCTCCATTACGTTTATGTACTCTCCACCACCGACAAGCAATCAGCCGAAAAATTGGTTGCCAAACTTCGCTCAGAAACAGAATACAAATTAGCTTGGATTTTCATCGGATATTTAGTCGGTGATGTTATCGAAGAAACTCCTGTGGTGGAGACTAAACCAGTAGTAGAGCCAACGCCAGTCATTCCTACTCCAACACCCGTAGTTGATTCGGTTAAAACTGCACCCATCGAGAAGCCGGTTGAAAAGCCCGAAGAAAAACCAGAGGTAAAAAAACCGGCCGGAAAGCCTTTCTACTTTAAATTGGTTAGTGAGAAAGATGGAACCGAAATTAAGTCGGGTGAAGTCCACCTGATGGAGTCATCAGCAGCCACACAATATCAATCTTTCAAACCGGGTGAAGTAGTTTACCTCTCTGCACCAAAAAATAAGAATGGCACCTACTCTATTGCCACTCAAGTGCCGGGATATGCGCAAGCAACCACCGTCATCGATTTTCAGAACCCAACAGAAACCAAAGGCGCATCGGAAGAGTCCATCATTGAAATTGTAGTTCCGAAAGCAAAAAAGGGAGATTACATTGATTTCGCCAATGTGAAGTTCTTTAAAAACAGTTCCATCCTTCAACCGGTTTCACAAGGTGAATTGGATGGAGTGGTTGATCTACTCAAAGAAAATCCGAAATATAAAATTAAGATTCACGGCCACGTAAATGGCACCCAAGACCGTGAATCATTTACGCGAGGACCGAATTCAAGTTTCTTCGCTACCAATCCATCAGCAGATGTTGATCACAAGAAAATGTCGCCCAAAGATCTTTCATTGGCACGCGCAGAAACCGTACGCGACTATCTGGTTAGCCAAGGAATTGAAAAAGATCGCATCAGCGTAAAAGGAGAAGGTGGACGAATTCCTCTCTACCCTACCGGTGGTACACTCGGTCAGTTAAATGACCGAGTCGAAATTGAGTTTGTAAAAAACTAACCCATCATCGCACGAAGTATATCGTGCTGCGTGATAATGTGCGGGCGCTCCTGATCATCGCGTACCAGCAATGCCTTATTAGTTCTGTTTAACAAAGACGATAGCACATCCAAAGTACTATCGAGTGCTACCACCTGCATCGGTTTATCCATGATTTCAGCTACCGCTTTGTCTTTCAATGTGGGATCTGAAATAATTTTCTCTACTACACTTGCTGTGGTAATGCTGCCGACAAACTCCTTGCCTTCTACCACCGGCATCTGGTCTACTCCCTCGCGATTCATAATTTGAATAGCTTCTCCAATGGTTGACGTTTTGGTGACTGTAAACAAACTGTCTTTTCCCTTGCGCCCATCAATAATCTGACGAGCTGTTCCATAGGTGCGCTCTTCCAAAAAGCCGTGGTCCTTCATCCACATATCATTGTACACTTTGCCCAAGTAACGCGTGCCATGGTCAGGCAATAACACCACCATCAAATCATCTTTCTTCAAATTTTCGCGGGCATACTCCAAGGCACCATGCAATGCTGATCCGCAGCTCCATCCACCAAAGATTCCCTCTTCGCGTGAAAGTCTGCGAGCCATAATAGCGCCATCTTTATCGGTCACTTTGATAAACTGATCAATCACATCAAAGTCCACATTCTTTGGCAGAATATCTTCTCCGAAGCCTTCCGTCAGGTAAGGATAAATTTCATTACGATCGAAAACGCCCGTCTCTTTATACTTTTTGAATACAGAGCCATAGGTGTCAATACCGATGGCTTTGATATGTGGATTTTGCTCTTTCAGGTATTTTGAAGTTCCGCACATCGATCCACCTGTACCTACCGTTGCTACGTAGTGCGTAATCTTACCACCGGTTTGGCGCCAAATTTCAGGGCCGGTCGTTTCATAATGCGCTTTGGCATTCGAAGGATTGTCGTATTGATTGGGGTAAATCGAGTTTGGAATTTCTTTATTCAACTTACGCGCAACCGAATAATAACTGCGTGGATCTTCAGGCTCTACGTTGGTAGGGCAAACAATTACTTCTGCGCCCACCGCTCTCAAGATATTGATCTTCTCCTGTGATTGTTTGTCGGCCATGGTGAAAATACACTTATAGCCTTTCGCGACAGCGGTAAGAGCAAGTCCCATACCCGTGTTACCGGATGTTCCTTCAATGATGGTACCGCCCGGTTTCAGTGAACCGCTCTTCTCCGCATCTTCAATCATCTTTAAAGCCATGCGGTCTTTAGTCGAGTTGCCCGGATTAAAGTATTCCACTTTTGCTACGATGCTTCCGGGAATTCCTTTAGATAATTTATTCAAGCGAACAATAGGCGTATTGCCAATGGTTTCGATAATGGAGTTGTAGATCATAACTTGGGAAATGTTTGCAAAAGTACTGATTCGCCAGTAAATGCTCTACCGGGTAGCGGTAAATAAAAAGGCTTTCAAAACCCTCGAAATCTAATTCGGAATTGTATCTTAGTTAGCAAAGGAAATACGCCAAATATGAAGTCTTCTTATAAAAAAGGAACCGATGCCGTTTGGGCCGGAGAAGGACATGCCAATTTGCACGGAGCGGTTACCACCCCGATTGTCAATGCTGTCACCTATGCATATCATGATTTAGACGAATGGCAAGCGGTGGCTACAGGTAAACAAGAAGGCTACATTTATAGTCGTAACACCAACCCAACAGTTGCGGCACTTGAAGAAAAAATTCGTGTGCTGGAAGGAGCGGAAGCTGCTACCTCTTTCGCTACCGGCATGGCAGCGATCAGCAATAGTTTGTTTACATTCCTCACCTCAGGGAAGCGGGTAGTATCATTGAAAGACACGTATGGTGGCACCAGCAAAATCTTTCTTGATTTCCTTCCGAATTATGGTGTTCATGTTCAACTCTGCGATACTACCAATCCCGAAGCCATTGAAGCAGAAGTAGCTAAAGGTTGCGATGTGTTGTACTTAGAAACACCTACCAATCCCACTTTAAAAATCGTAGACATCAAAAGATTAACTTCAGCAGCAAAAAAAGTCGGAGCGATTACGATTGTAGATAACACCTTTGCAACACCTATCAATCAAAATCCGCTTCAGCTTGGCACAGATTTAGTCGTTCACAGCGCCACTAAATTTCTATGCGGTCACTCCGATGCAATGGGCGGTCTGGTAGCAGGAAAGGCAGAACTTGTAAAGAAGATTTTCAACTTCCGTGAAATTAACGGAGCTAGCCTGCAAGCCGATCCAGCTTACATGATTGCACGCGGCATGAAAACACTAGAGTTGCGTATTGAAAGACAAAATGCCTCTGCCTTGCAGATTGCGAAATACCTGAAAAGTCATCCTAAAATAAAAGACGTTTTCTATCCCGGCCTGGAAAGTCATACCGGTCATTCCATTGCAAAATCACAAATGCGTGGCTTTGGCGGTATGATGAGCTTTTCTTTAGATGGCGGCTGGGAGCATGTAAAGAAATTTTTGACTGAATTAAAACTGGTGCATCTCGGAGCTAGTCTTGGATCGGTGAGTACACTCGCGGGCCCACCACGCACTACTAGCCATGTAGAACTAACGGAAGAACAAAGACGCCAACTCGGTATTCCTGAAAGCCTGGTTCGCTATTCAGTTGGCATCGAAAATGTAGAAGATTTATTGCAAGACTTGGAAAGTGCGCTGAAGAAACTTTAGAAGATAACTTTCACGCTTGAAGTAAAAAACCTCCTTCGCTAAATCGTTGGAAGAAATGGAGTTAAAACAAAAAAAAGCCGACCGCAGCTAAAGCTTCGGTAGAGATAGAGTAAAAACAAAAAAAAGCCCTCCTACGCTAAAGCTTCGGAGGGCAAGTGGAGCTGCAGGGAATCGAACCCTGGTCCAGAGAAGATGAATGTGTACCTTCTACATGCTTAGTTGACTTTAATTGTCGGAAGCAGCAAGGCAGGCAACAGCCTAAACTACTTCTTAGTTACTGTTTTCTCGACAACCTCGCGCAACAACGAAGCGGCCCAGTTCAAGCTGTCGACACCGCTGATCCACACCCGCAGAACAGAGGTATGGGCGATGATGGCCTCTCACTTCTTAAGCGAGACAAGCAAATCTAACGATACGTCAGATTAAGCAGCCATGGCGTAAGTATTTTCGCCACGTAAATGGTAGGACTATCTTTCAAGGCTCTCATCCCATGAGCCTGCATGCTTACTCACACCCTCACGCATCCTGTCAATACCGGTCAGCCCCTATTCATCCTCCGTAGCTTCAGCGAAGGAGGATCATCAACTCGTAGCTTCAGCGAAGGAGGATCATCTACTCCAAGCTTTATTGAAGGACGGTTTTCCAATCTTAACTTTTGGAGAACTAAACCAGTTCCAGATTTTTTTGGGCGGCAGCCGGGCTATCCGTTACAAGTCCTCGTGGCGCTTATCAGCACCACTGCGGGCTTTTCACTTCTATCCCTGCCGCATAGCAGACACAAAAGGCGGTGCTCACAACAAAATTCAAAGAACTAAATTCAACTTCTACACAAAGGTACAGCAAAAAAAGTTCAGTTGTTTTCGAACTTAAAACAGTCTTAATTCTTCACCTGTAATTTCTGGCCTTTCCCGGAAACTGCTCCTACATTGAAAAAGCCTATAGCTGATTTTCCTTTGGGGTCTACGTTTTCAATATTGGTTGGCACATTCGCAATTGGTCTGGCAAACAATTCACTAAAGCCACCTGGTCTGTTCGTTTGAATACTCACCTGCTGCAAATAGGTGAAAGCCTCGGGTGTAATAGCATGAATTTCTACATACACAGAATCACCAGGTATATATGGACTCACAGCATTATCGTTAGCATCCGTATCGTTCGGGTTGATTCGTCCACGGATGGGTGGAATAAAGTCCAGTAAAATCGTAGTATCCTGTCCATTTGGCTTTTTCTCAACTCTACTTGAAAACGCACCACCACCAGAAAATCCGGCATCATAAGCAACATTGATATCCGATGGCTTATTTAATAGCACTCCATTTTTATAAGCCCGAATCCAATAGGTATCTCCAAAACCAACCAAATCCTTTGCATAAAATTGAGCGCGATAAAAATCCGGATTGATTTGTGTCGGTTCATTCTTCTTCAGGATAATACTATCCACTACAGTCGTGTTATTCATCTTAGAAGTAGCTTTATAGGTTTGCCCCTCCGCTTGAATAGATAGTTGGTAGGTATTTCCAATCGTTCCAAATGTTTCGTTGGCAACTGGCTTCCACACGTACTTGCCGGGTGCATTGGCATCTTCATTGAAAGTGAAAACCGTTCCGTTATTGTCCGTTACTGTCACCACCGCGCCACTCACGGCCGGTGGTGTTGAACTGTCAAAATAATTTTGAGTTTTAGTCAACACAATTTGTTGATTACCGGGTTTATTGTTAATCCACGCATCTACTACCAAGATAGGCTCCGCATTTTGAAGCTCCGGATTAATTGTGGTTTCACATCCGGCTAATGCAATGCCTCCTAAAATTAAACCGATGAATGATGATCTTACGTGTTGTAATGACATATAGGTTCTGTTAACTAAATACATAGCAATCAAAATTTAAAGTTATAAGAAACCGAAGGAACCAGTGTTCCGATAATTGCCAGTTGAGTAGCTTGTGAGCTAATGGGTTGGCCAGCCGGAACTCGCTGATCGGTTTGCGAAAAATAAATTGAGAAAGGATTTTGTCGTGCGTATACGTTGTATATACCAAACACCCAATAATCGCTGTTCTTACGCACACCTCCTCGTTTTTCTTTCTTGCCTTCCAAGCGGAAAGAGATATCCAGTCTATGATAATCAGGCAAGTTCACATTACCACGTGAATCGTTGGCATTGTACGGCAGAACTACTCCTTGAACCACTGCCCGCGAAGTAGGAAACGTTGCGGGCGTACCTGAAACATAAACAAAGTCAGCAGAGAATGACCAGCGCTTATTGATCTCATAAAAACCTGCCACTTTAAAATTGTGTGTCTGATTAAATCGCGTTGGGTACCACTCACCTCGATTGATGCCATCTACTTTCATTTCTGTGCGAGCCAAAGTATAACTCACCCAACCGGTTAGCCGGCCCACTTTCTTTTGCAAATATCCCTCAATACCGTACGCTCTTCCTTCCCCTGATAACAAATCACCTTCCAGATAGCGATTCAATAACAAATCTGCTCCATTAATATAGTCTACCTGATTTTGGTTTTTTCGATAGTACGCTTCAACTGATAATTCATACTTTTTATCCTTACCGATATCTCGAAAATAGCCGAGCGTATATTGATCGCTGATCTGTGGTTTAACATTGTTAGTGCTGGGATTCCATACATCCAAAGGATTTGAAGCAGTTGTATTAGAAATCAAATGCAGATACTGCACCATCCGGTTGTAACTTCCTTTGATGGAGGTATTATCAGAAGTTTGGATCTTAAATGAAATGCGAGGCTCCAGATTATTGTATGATGCAATTACATCACCACTTTGATTGTATCTACGCTCGGCCACCTCTTTGCGTTCGCCAAGCTTAACCGTTTTGTAGGTGTAAGTAGAATCTGGACCAAAATAATGAAACATCGAAAACCGAAGTCCATAATCAATGGAGAATGACTTTGTTATTTTTTGTGAATTGCTGAGATATAGAGCGTTTTCCAAATTATACTTTTTTGAAATACTCACATCCGTAGGCAAGCCATTGCTCACCCCTACCGCGTTGGCTGGTTCGAAAACATAATAAATAGACTCTGCTCCAAAATTCAATTCGTTATTTCCATTAATAAAATAAGTGAATGAAGGCTTGAACATGTAATTAGAAATGACTGAATTCCACTTGAACGAATCTCTTTCGTCTCTTCCAAACTGCAAACTGTAATCGTAGTTACTGAAAACACCTGTAAAGTTTGAAAATAACCGGTCGTTAAATATATGATTCCATCGCAAGGTACCTGTGGAATTTCCCCAACTAAATCCTTGATTCTTGTCGAACTTAAAATTATCTCTACCGAAATACCCAGACAAATAAATTCGATTTTGCTGATTAATATTATAATTCGCTTTTAATGTGATGTCATAAAAATTCAGAGCTCCTCCGTCTTGGAGTAATTTTACAAACGGACGTGCAAGAATATCGATGTAGGATCTGCGGGCGGCAATAATAAAAGAAGACTTATCTTTTACAATTGGCGCTTCGACAGCTATCCGACTAAAGATTGTGCCTATACCTCCGGTAACTTCGGTCTTTTTACTGTTTCCTTCTTTCATTCGAACATCCAGCAAAGACGAAAGCCTTCCGCCATAGCGAGCCGGTATTCCACCTTTATAAAGTTTTACATCTTTCACCGCATCCGGATTGAAAACAGAAAAGAAACCAAGCAAGTGCGAAGAATTATATACAGGTGCTTCATCTAATAAAATCAAATTCTGGCCTACACTTCCACCTCGCACGTTAAATCCACTGGCGCCCTCTCCTACTGTGCTTACGCCCGGCAACAACTGCAAACTTTTAATGATATCCACCTCACCTAAAAATGCAGGTATCTTCTGGATGGTTTTAATCTCTAGTTTATTGGTACTCATCTCCATGTTTTGCACATTGGCTTGTTCAGCCTCAGCTTGTACTACCACCTCTTGAAGTTGTGCGGCCTCCGGTGTCAGTTCAATATCAATCCGTGTGTTTTTATCTAAACCTATGTTTTTAGCCACCGCTTGATACCCTAGATAGCTGTAGTTAAGATTGTAATTCGCTGCCGGCAGTGTAATAGAATAAAAGCCATACTCGTTGGTAATACCTCCGGTTTGAGTCTCCGTCACATAGACGGTTGCTCCGATTAGTGCCTCGCCATTGGAAGCATCTTTGATATAACCACTGATCGTGAATTTGCCGCTTGATTGCTGCGCTCCTGCCACTCCGACTGCAAAAAACAGAATTAATACGATGTATAATTTTCTCATAAACTTTTAAAGACATCTATAAAGCGTAAAAAGGCCAAAATTGTTACAACCTGGCTGCGAAATAACAGTAAAAAAATAAACAGAGTATTGACCTAAATCAATAAATAGGATACCGTAGGATTACAATCGATTGTAAATAATAACTCTTATTCTACCGGATCAATACCCAATCGGTCAATGACCAGATAATCCTTACGGGATAAGGACTGCCGAGCAAGTAAATCAGCAATAAAACCGGTTAAAAATAACTGCACGCCTATCACTACGGCTACCAAAGCCAGATAAAAAAGTGGCTGCTGATAAACATCTCGCTTTAGCGGAATTTTAGAAATATAAACAGAGTCAATCT
Source organism: Flammeovirgaceae bacterium UBA5008 (assembly GCA_002398365.1). Classification (GTDB taxonomy): domain Bacteria; phylum Bacteroidota; class Bacteroidia; order Cytophagales; family Cyclobacteriaceae; genus ELB16-189. The sequence continues at coordinate 44,956 of DGYK01000047.1, read as the reverse complement.
TTTGCCATAGTAGGTTCAAGGTGAAAATAAACCCAAGCATGAACGATACGATACCCATCGAACCAAAAAAGTGCATGGGCTTTTTAGAGAATTTACCCACAAACATAAGCGTGAGTAAATCCAGAAATCCGCTGATTAGGCGTGTCCAACCATATTTGCTTGAGCCAAATTTTCGCTCTCGGTGCTCTACTACCTTTTCAGTTATCTTTCCAAAACCGGCCCACTTAGCTATCACCGGAATATAGCGGTGCATATCGCCATAGATCGAAATATTTTTAACGACTCGAATATCGTACGCCTTCAAGCCGCAGTTAAAATCGTGGAGTTTGATGCCTGACATTTTGCTGGTGACAGCATTAAAAAATTTGGAGGGAAGTGTTTTTGAAATCGGATCGTGACGCTTTTTCTTCCATCCGCTTACTAAATGAAATTTTTGTTCTTTGATTAACTTATATAACTCCGGAATTTCGTCCGGACTGTCCTGTAAATCGGCATCCATGGTAATCACTACCTCGCCCTTTGCCGCCTTAAAACCTGTGTGCAAAGCGGCAGCCTTTCCGAAATTTCGGTTGAACTGAAATCCTTTGAAGGCCGGGTTTTCCAGATTGATTTTTTTGATGGCATCCCAAGTTCCATCAGTACTGCCATCGTCAATAAAAATAACTTCATAAGAAAAGCCGTGTGAGTTCATCACACGGCTAATCCACTGACTCAATTCAGGAATCGATTCTTCTTCGTCCTTAGCGGGAATGATTACGGAGATATTCATTAAAATTCGACAGGTTCATTTTTGCGTACAAACAACGCACCAATTAGTGACAAAACAGCGTAAAAGATCAAACCGAAAGCATAACCCTTTACAAGACCAACTGCTGAGAATTGATCTGCTGAACGCGCTCTGGCATCTTCTAATGCCTTATCCATTTGATCTTCTGGCATACCAAATCTTTCCATCATCTTCTGAGCGTTCTCAATGGATACTTCTGTCAACTTAGCAGGCAATTCGGTGTCAATAGCTGTATATAAAATAAGCGTAAATGCAGTTGACAAAATACCTAATACTGCGAAAGTGATAAATGAATGCTGAAATGCCTTACCATACGATAAGTAACCTCCATTTTGATTGCGGTAATTAATACCTGCATAGATAACAAAACCAAGAAACACCAATAGTAAGATGAGCATTTTCCAATCCGCCAAAAGAGTATAATCTATGATGTATATTAATAAAGTTAGAATAATGCTAGCTCCGCCAATAATGGCACCCCACTTAGCAGCATGTTGAACTAATGAAGGTTTAGGTGTAGTTGATTCTTCCATAAAATTTGTTTTTTAAGGTTATAGTTATGAAAATGGTTCCGGATTTTTTTTCTGTGTAAAAATTGCAACAATCAAAGAGGTGATCAG
>DGYK01000047.1:0-43369 GCA_002398365.1 Flammeovirgaceae bacterium UBA5008 | reverse complement strand
GTGATCAGAGCGCCAATAAAACGGCCAGCAAAATAAAATGCCCAAAAGAACTTTTTTGCAAAACCCAAGGCGAAATCAGCACTTTCTTTCTGACCCGATTTCTCCATTTCCGATTGTGCTTTCGTCCAAATATCACTCACTAAATTAGGTTCAATTTGAGTTGAATAGACATAAATAAATGTACCACTAACTATTATCGAAATGGAAAGAATTAAAAAGGCTATACCAAACGCTTCGCTGTATGCCATAAAACCAGTTCCGTTCTTTTTATAACTCTGATGCGCCAAAGCTACAATGAGCACTGCAAATACTGTAGACAACCAACTTTTTGGCCCGCCTTCAAATGGATTATCGCCAGTGGCAATTGTTATAAAAAACACCCCTATCGCTGAGACTGCACACAACAAACCAAACTTCAAGGATAAGAGAAGAATGGAAGGCCGTTTGGTATCGATTAGCTCTGTCATTCCTTGGAATCAATCGGTGGTTGACGTCTTAAAATTACGGATATTATAATGCTTAAAAAAAAGCTGATAATAAAGCTCTGCCATAGATAGTGAAAAGACATATCAAGCCCATTAGTAGCAGGAAGTGCCTTTAAATTACTTTCATATACATCTTTTCCTATTTGCTTAATCGCCTCTTCCGGAATTGATTTCATTTGTTCAATAGCGGTGGTAATATAATTCTGCAAAAAAGCCGGATTCAACCAAGCGTAAATGCCAATCAATCCGCTTGAAATGGCGGCAAACAAAATCGTGAAGAGAAAACAAGCAATCATGCCTTGCCAGAAAAACAAAATCCCCTCTTGATTATCGCGGATTTCACGTAAGGTGATCACTAAAAAAATACCAAATAAAAACAAACGAAAATCGAAGTAAATGGGAAACAAAAACGGATGCTTACCCATAAAATACAACCCGAGTAGCAATACGAAACCTAGCAATCCCGCAATCAAGCCATTGCGAGCCGAAATACGTGCCAGTGGCGACCAACTCTTAAACATCCAACCAGTGTTTATTATTATTAAATACCGCTACAGCCCTGCCTTTCAATTCTTTTTCAATCCATGGTGAGTTCTTCGACTTTGACAGATTTGATTTGGCGGTAAACGTCCACTCCGCGTTTGGATCAAACAAAGTCAAATTGGCTTTGGCCTCTTCTTCTATCTTCGGCACTTCCATATTTAGGAGAGCACGCGGAGCGCTTGTTACTTTCTCAATCAATGTTTCCATCTCCACTGATTTACTCAGTGAAGCTATTTGCGAAGCAAAGGTCTGCAAGTTGATCATCCCTACATCTGCCTGATCAAACTCAAGTAATTTGCTTTCATCATCTTGGGGCAAGTGTCCGGTTGTAAGAATATCAATAACGCCTTCTTTCAATCCTTTGATCAACGCATCATTATCTGATTTTTCCCGTAAGGGAGGGCTTAGTTTATAATTGGTATCAAAATCATTGAGTGAACTGTCATCCAACAAAGCTTGATAGCCGGTGATGCCGCAGGTTACCTGCAATCCCTTTTTCTTAGCCGCCCGAATCATTTCCACCGAACGTGCCGTAGAAATATGAGCAATATGTAAACGTCCTCCGGCATATTCCAGCAATTCCAGATTCTTGCGGACAGCCACTTCCTCCGCAATGCGTGGTATTCCTTTCAAACCTAATGCCGTACTGGTAATACCTTCATGCATCTGACCAAACAGGCTCAACCACTTATCTTCAGGATGATCGATCAATACTCCATTGAATTTCTGCAGGTATTGCAACGCTTTCAGGAATAAATCGGTATGCCATATGGATTTTAATCCATCCGAAAAAGCTATTGCTCCCGCTTCATGCAAATCAATCATTTCTGTGAGCTCTTCTCCTTTACAGCTTTTAGTCACAGCTGCCATGGGGTGAAGCTGCACCAACCGGGAAGGATTGTTCTGCGTGATATAACTGACTTCGTTTTTCGATTGAACAGTCGGTTGGGTGTTGGGCAACAAAACTACTTCTGTAAATCCTCCGGCAGCCGCTGCCTTGCCAACGGAAACCAAATCTTCTTTATGTTCCAAGCCGGGATCTCCGCAATAAGCTCCCAAATCCATCCAACCTGCACTTAACACCATCCCCTCAGCATCAATCACTTTATCAGCTTGAAAATTCTTATCTCCTATTTCCGCAATACGGCCGGAGTTAATGAGCACGTTCCGCTTTTTAAGATGATGGGGTGAACCTTTCGAAATAATCTTAGCCGATTGGATCAGGATTTTCATTCACTAATTATTTTAAGAATCGTAACAAAAGTACTTCTGCTAACAAGAAAAACAAGGCTAAAAGCAATGCATATTTCCAAAGTGGTGTACCCAAATAGCGGTTCTTCAACTCGGTGCGGAAATCATCCAGTTGCGTATTTTCAAATAAGCTAATCGAACGATGTCCGCCTAGTTTCGCTTTAACCTCTTCCGCCTTCAGCGATTGCAAATACGATTCTGACTTATCCAGATTATACGCCACCACAGTTAGCGTATCCGAACGGAATTGCAAATTATAAAAACCTTTTTCCAATTCGTGTTTTGGAATCTCCAACACCAAGCGATTACTGATTTTACGTTGTGCGGGTATAACCTCCACCTTTCCCTTCATTTTCACGGGCTCCTCGCCTTCAATGCTATCCGCAGCTAGAGAAATGGTGGGTGCTGACAGGCTGTAATACGGCAACTGCTGAATACGATTGGCCAAAGCTGCCAAACGATACATGACTGGCACAAACAAAGCATGCTGACTAAAATCAGTGAATGATTTTTCTAAGGGACAAGCCAGCAAGTAGAAGTTTCCAACTTTAGAAAGGAAAGGCCTTCCATCTTTGAATTGTAGCAAAGCGGATCGGTCGTTGCCCCAATCGAGCAGTTTGGTTGCCACCGGCATGGCCATGGTTGGGTTTTTATCTTCAAATACATTTTGAAAAAAAGGATTTTGAAAATCAGGCGTATTGAGGGTGATCTGATTCTTGTCTGCTAGAAGAGAAATTGAACTTCCCAGCAAAGAACGGTAGTTCGCAATATCCAAACGTGAACTGGGAATAATCAAGATGGTCGATTGCTTCAGATTAGTCAGTGCGGCCTGTAAAGTAGGATCGATTTTATCTAATTGATTAACAACGACAAGGTCGGCAGTGGAAAGTAAATTGTAATTGATGTTGGAGGCGGAGAAGGAAGTTAACGAGAACAACTCTTTATTTCCGAATACGCGTTCAACCGAAGTCGCTTCGGCAGATGTTTTGATCTCCATTACTCTGACCTTTCCGAAATAATTGAGCGTAAAGTAAAACTCGTTATCAAAACTCACCGGATAGTCACTAAATGAAATCAGTGCCCGGTTGATTCCCTTGAGCGAACCAGGCAAATCAAATGATACCAGCTTCGAACTATTCGGCTCCATATCGATCGTTACCGCTGAAGTCTGAACATCGTTCACAAACAGTTTTGTAATCAAGCCCTCTACGCGCTTTTCTCCTTGGTTGCGCAATTGAACTTTCGCAGCATTCTTTTCTCCGCCAATGACGAACGGGTTTTCTAAATAGAGGGTATCAATAAACACATTCGAAGGTTTGCTGAACGTAATGGGTATCAACTTTGTGGCTAAAGTTGAATCCAAAGCGATCTCCTTGCCGAAAGTAGAAGATTGAAAATCAGAAAGCCAGAAAAACGAAGTATTGCGTTGTAAAACCCGAGCTGCAATTTCAGATGCCTGTCGGCTGATAGAAGATAATCGCACCTGCGATAAGTAATCAACTACCTCGGCCTTCGCCTTAAATGAATTGGAGAATGGAGCAAAATCATTCGTGATGATTTGGAATTGAACATCAGCCGGAAAAACGTCTACAATTTCACGTGCCCGTTGAATGGCATCGTCCAATGCGCGCGTTTTCTCGGCCACCGGAGCGGACATGCTCAATGAATTATCCAAATAAATGGTGACGCGTTTCTGATCAGCCACCTGGTCGCTGGCAGGCAAAAAAGGCTGCGCAAATGCCAACACCAGAAACAGCAAAAACAAGAGCCGTGAAGCGAGTACGAGATACTGCTTGAGCTTTCGCTTTTGGGTTGTTTCTTGTTTTACCTGTTTTAAAAACCGGGTAGAAGAGAAATAAACGGTAATGGTTTTTCGGAAATTAAAGAGGTGAATAATGACTGGTATTGCCAACGCCACCAATGCCCACAGAAAAGAAGGGTACTGAAAAATCATTCTGGCAAATTTACATTTAATTGGGAGAACGAAATGTTTTTTTTGAATGGTGGTGTGACCATTTTCCAACGGAAGGATTATCCTTCTAAACTCCACTATTTATGAAGACGCATCGCCCTGCGGCCGAAGTGAGCACGAGCTCTATGGCCGACATTGCTTTTCTATTGCTTACATTTTTTTTAATGACTGCTGTGATTGACACTCACAAAGGTCTAACCATGATTCTTCCTGAATGGAGCGATCGGGTAACAGACTACCATAGCCGCAATATATTTTCGATTCGGATCAATTCGCAGAACGAGTTTCTGGTAGAAGAAAAAAACTATCCCAACCTAAATTCTATTGCTGCCGAAATTCAGGAGTTTGTACTCAACAAAAACAATAATTCACATTGGAGCGAGAATCCAGAGAAAGCCGTCATCTCCCTCAAAACGGATCGAGGTGCCTCGCATGAAACCTTTATCTATGCACTAGACCAAATTCAAAAAGCATATTATGAATTGTATGCAGAGCGGGCGCAGCTTACAGTTAAGGAGTTTATGGAACTTGACCCCAATATTCCAGCCCAAAATGCGATCCTCAAAAAAGCCAAAGAGGGGTTGCCCATGAATATCTCGCTCGCCAACTGACGAGTTTTCTTTCAAGACCAAGAAAAATTCCAGACATAATGACTTAATTAAGAGTAAAAAAGAGGCTTTATAAGCCATAATGTCTTAAAAATAGTCCAAAATTGAAGTGGTACGTTTTTTACTAATAGGATGATCAGAAGTTTAAAATTCATGTTCAACCAAAAATAATTAACACTATGAGCATCATCCGTTATAACGCGAATGATTTTGTACCAACTTCATTCAGCAACCTGGTAGACCGTTTCTTCAACGATTCAATGGTTCGTGCCGGAGGTAGCACCTTCGTTCCCAAAGTAGACGTATTGGAAAACGAGCAAGCCTTTGAAATTCATTTTGCAGTGCCCGGCTTAAACAAGGAAGATTTCAACATCGAGTTGAAAGACAATTACCTAACGGTGAGTGGTGAGCGCAAATTTTCGAATGAGAAGAAAGATAAAAACTATCATTCTATCGAAACCAGCTACGGCTCTTTCAGCCGCGCTTTCTCATTACCTGAAAATGTGGACGCAACTAAAATAAACGCGAAGTACGACAAAGGAATTTTGGAGTTAACCATTCCAAAAGACGAAAAGAAAGCTTTGAAGCAAACAATCAAAGTAAACTAATTAGGTTGGTTTAGGTGGTGGGTTGGGGCTCCTTCGTAAGAAGGTGCCCCTTTCTTATTTTTAACCTTTCAATATTTACGAGAAGGGCGTACCTTCCTGAAATTAAAATAGCAAACGGATGAAACGGACGTTGTTGATTTTGCTGGTGATTTGCTCTTCATTTATCGGAGCGATAATGGGTGCTCTTTTAACCATTCGTTATCTGGGCGATCAGCCGACTTACACTTCGATTGAGCAACGGCAAAATCTAAAGGCAGTTAATTATCTAACCGATTCTTCATCCCGACTTTCAGGAGCCGTTAATTTTGAGTTTGCTGCTAAATCGGTCACACCCGCTGTGGTACATATCCGCACCGTTTTTGGTTTGGGAAGTTTCAGTTTAAATGCGTTGGATAGCTATATGAATCCGCATGCCCAATCCAGTGGCTCCGGAGTAATCATTTCAGATGATGGATACATTGTTACCAATCACCACGTAATTGAAGATGCTTCTTCCATTGAGGTAGTGATGAATAATAATCAACGCTATTTTGCCAAATTGATTGGCAAAGATCCCAGCACCGATCTGGCTCTTTTAAAAATTAAAGCACGCAATTTGCCTTTTGTCAAATACGGTAACTCAGATGCGCTGACCCTCGGAGAGTGGGTGCTGGCTATCGGCAATCCGTTTGACTTGAACTCAACTGTGACAGCTGGCATCATCAGCGCCCGCGCGCGAAACATCGGCATCCTGCGCGATAAGAATAATCTTCAGATCGAATCATTTATTCAAACAGACGCTGCTGTAAATCCCGGTAATAGTGGTGGCGCATTGGTTAATTTAAATGGCGAGTTAATTGGAATCAATTCGGCCATTGCTACCTCCACCGGTGCGTATGCAGGCTATTCGTTTGCTATTCCGGTTAGTCTGGTTAAGAAAATTATGGATGACTTGTTGGAATATGGTGAAGTGCAACGGGGCTTGCTTGGCATTCAAATTGATGATGTGGATGCACAACTGGCGGACGAAGAAAAGTTGGATGTAGTTCAAGGCGTTTTCGTCCGGGCCGTCAACAAAGGCAGTGCAGCCGAAGCATCCGGAATCGAAGCGGGCGATGTGATTACTGGTATCAACGGACATGCGGTAAACGGTGTGAGTGAAATGCAAGAATGGGTGGCTCGCAACCGACCAGGTCAATCCATTGAAGTAACATATAGAAGAAGAAATTCCGACCATCACGTTCAGGCTGTTTTGAAAAAGTACGATGGCACCGTTCAAATGAAAAAGCCGGAGGTGAACTACACGTTAGAAGGTGCGCGCTTCGAAGATATTTCTTACTCGCGACTCACCCAGTTAAATTTGGATGGAGGCGTTTTGATCAAGAATGTAGATGAAGGAAAATGGAAGAAAGCCGGTGCTAAAGAAAACTTCATCATCACACATATAGACAAAGCACCCATTGATAACGTGGCTGACCTTAACCGGATTTTAGAACTTAAAAATGGCGGTGTGCTGATTGAGGGCTTGTCCGCCAATGGCGAGAAGGCAGCATTTGCCATTGAATGGTGATACTGCGGATGGATCAACCATCGTTACCTAAAATCTACGTAGATTTGCCGACCATTTTAACAAAACCATTATGCAAAACTTCGGTATCAAAGAAGCACTGGCCACATTAGGAGTGAAATCTACCAATCCTGGTACTTCCACCGGAAAAAACTGGCTTCGCACGAAAGGCGCCTCTATTTCCTCTTATTCGCCTGTAGACGGTAAGTTGATTGGAAGGGTTCAGTCTACCGATGAAAAAGCATTCGGCAAAGTGGTAGAACAAGCTGAAAAAGCATTTAAAGAATGGAGGCTCGTGCCGGCACCGAAGCGCGGTGAAGTGGTGCGTCAGATCGGTGAAGCGCTTCGTAAATACAAAGAGCCGCTCGGCAAGTTGGTTTCGTACGAGATGGGTAAATCGTATCAAGAAGGATTAGGCGAAGTACAAGAGATGATTGACATCTGCGATTTTGCTGTTGGCTTATCTCGTCAGTTGAATGGCTTGACAATGCACTCCGAAAGACCTCAACATAGAATGTATGAACAATACCATCCGCTGGGTATTGTGGGAATTATTTCTGCTTTCAACTTCCCTGTGGCGGTATGGTCGTGGAATACGATGTTAGCGTGGGTATGCGGAGATGTGTGTATTTGGAAACCTTCTGAAAAAACTCCGCTTTGCAGCATCGCCTGTCAAAATATTATCGCAAAAGTGTTTGCAAAAAATAACGTACCTGAAGGCGTGTCATGCATTGTCAATGGCGACTATCAAATTGGTCAGTTGATGTGCTCTAACGAATCAATTCCATTGGTTTCAGCTACGGGATCCGTGCGTATGGGTAAGGCTGTGGGCAGAACGGTGAGTGAACGATTGGGAAGAGCATTGCTGGAATTGGGTGGCAATAATGCGATCATCATTTCAGAAAATGCCAATCTGGAAGTGGCTATTCGAGGTGCTTTGTTTGGTGCCGTTGGAACTGCCGGACAGCGCTGCACTACTACACGCAGATTGATCGTTCATGAAAAAGTTTATAATGAAGTTAAATCTCGTTTGAAGAACGCCTACGCGCATCTGCGCATTGGTAATCCACTCGATCAAAACAATCACGTGGGTCCACTGATTGATCAGCTTGCTGTTAAAGCTTACCGAGATGCGCTCCGAAAAGTAAAGGCCGAAGGCGGCACTTTTGTAGTGAATGGTGGTGTGCTATCCGGGAAGGGCTATGAGTCAGGATGTTACGTGAAGCCAGCAATTGCAGAGGTAGAAAATCATTTCGAAATTGTTCAACAAGAAACCTTTGCACCCATCTTATACTTAATCAAATATTCAACCATCGAAGAAGCGATTGAACTCCAGAATGGTGTGAAACAGGGATTATCATCTGCGATCATAACCACCCATATGCAGGAAATGGAAAAATTCCTATCACAAGCAGGCTCTGATTGCGGTATCGCGAATGTGAACATTGGTACTTCAGGCGCTGAGATTGGCGGAGCTTTTGGTGGCGAAAAAGAAACCGGTGGTGGAAGAGAGTCAGGATCGGATTCTTGGAAAGTATATATGCGCAGACAAACCAACACGATCAATTTCGGAAGTAATCTACCTTTGGCCCAAGGAATTAAGTTCGATATCTAATTCTTTTTGGAAAATGAGTCCAATAATCCTAAATTGAGAGTATAATCCATAGACTTCCCTAATATGGCCGCCAAAAAATACAGAACCGTCATGTTGATTGACGATAATGAAATTGACAATCTCATTAATCAAAAAATGATTGAGGCGGCCGCAATCACAGAAAACATCTATACTCACACCGGAGCCAAAAGCGCCATTGAGTTTTTAAAGAACATGGAAAAGATGGATGTTGCGGATAAAGTATTGCCGGACATCATTTTTCTGGATATCGATATGCCGTTAATGGATGGCTTTCAGTTTTTAGATGAATTCGAAAAATTGAGCAATGTGGCGAAGAAAAAATGTAAGATTGTAATGCTTACCTCATCTATCAATCCCCAAGATTTCAACCGCTCGAAAAAGTATACAAACGTGAAGTTGTATCTTAACAAACCTCTTTCTCACGAAAGTATTATCAACTTAGAAGTCTAGTTCTCATCTCCTTCTGCTTCAAGGGCAACGAGTTTTTCAACTAAAGCATCGTCTAGTTTAATGAGCAAGGTGGGCGCGAAATAACCTACCTTCACCTCTTTGAGCTTACTAATGATAGCGGTGATTTTCTTTGGCTTCTCTTTCTTTGCTTCACTGGTAGCAATCTTCAGCATTTTTAAGAACAACAGAATGTTTTCACATTCATCTTTTCCCAGCGATCGAATTTGTCGCTGAATGCTATTGCTCTGTTGGTTGAACAACTCGAAATCGTGCATGAGGCAATACAACAAGGCCAATACTGCCTTGATTTCCATTTGAGCAAACGGATATTTCTTCAAACTGACTTCATTGATCAGGGTATTCAATAATTTAGCTGCGTCATCAACCCGATCTACATAATAGCTGACCAGCGCACGATACACAGTATAAATAACATACTTGGGCACGTCCAACGGATCTGGTTCAACGTCCGCAAAAATCCGATCATTCTCACTATACAATTCTCGCTCGCTGCCCAGGCGTAAATTGCGCTCCATTTTAGAAATCAAGAACTGCGAAGAAAACGTAAACGTAGGATAATTCACCAGCAGATTGCCGGCTGCATCGTTCACTTCTTCAAAATACTTCTCGGCCTGCCGGTATACTTTGTAATGATTGTAGTATTCTAGGTGCAGGAACTCAAACACCAAATTCAGGTGGAAATAGAGCGGATCGAGGTTATAGGTTTCAAATATTTTCTGTGCGTGGGCAAAAATATCTTCGATCGATTCACCCGTGCGCTGCATGTTGTCATCCTTTTCAATGAACAGCTTGTGAAAAACAACCATGCAACTTTGATAAATATACAAACGGTGCGAGTCGTATAGTTTCGCCACGTTCTGCATTTCCTTGATCAACAGCTCTAGGCCCAATTTCTCTGTTTCATCGGCACTCAAATAGAAACTTCCATACTTTTTGAAATATTCTGCCAACAAGTCTTCCGCTTTATCCACCGCGAGCATATAAGCCACATGCCTATTATAGAGTTGCGAATAGGTGAAATAATCCGGTGAGTTGATATGTAGCTTCTTCAACGATTTATAAACCACCGTCAGTTCACTGGCCAGATCATAGTCGAGTAGCTCCTTTTCAAGTTTCTTTAAAGTTGCTATTGAAATTGTTTTTTTCTTGGTAAAAAGTACTTCATTCAAATTGGCCACCTTGCGAAGCAAGTCGGTACGGGGGCTTTCCATTTGTTGAAGTAAATGCTCCTCAATCTTCTGATTCAAACGAGAGCGAAGGGTATAATACGCATTTGCATTTACCTCCAACTCTACCATGATTTTACTATCCGACAATTGTCTTTCCCGCAGTGCCTTCAAGAGGTAAGCTGACTTTTCAGCGTTACTCTCCATCAGTGAATCGTAGATCTCTACATAGTCTTTTTCTGAGAGCTGTTTAACAATGTTCTTAAGCTTAGCCATTGAAGGGGATATTAGTTGGGTAAAGTTTACGAATTTAATAAATACAAGCAATAGTTACCAATATCCTACCAATTTGACAGATTATAATAGACATTATTACCGAATCTATACTTCGGAAGGATATTTGATCATGCCCTGTAAACAAAATACAATGGATGCATTCTCACAAATGATTGTAGATGCGGTGGCGCAGGTTAAAAACGCGGTGGTCAAAATTGACATCTACAAAAAAGACAAGGGTCAGCTCAAGCGCGCTGGCAGTGGTTCGGGCTTTATTTTCTCTTCCGATGGGTTGATCTTCACCAATAGTCATGTAGTAAAAGGCGCTGACCGAATCATGGTGTCGCTGCTCAACGAAAATGAGATTGAAGCAACTTTAATTGGTCAGGACCCGGATACAGATTTGGCCGTACTAAAAATCTATTCCGAAGGATATTCTGTATCGCAACTGGGTGATGCCGAACAATTGCAAATCGGTCAGTTTGTTGTGGCGATAGGAAATCCGCTCGGGTATCAGCACACGGTTACTGCAGGAGTAGTCAGTGCGCTGGGGCGAACTTTGCGTTCGCAAAATGGCATGCTGGTCGACAATGTGATTCAGTCAGACGCAGCGCTGAATCCCGGCAACTCCGGAGGGCCCTTAATCAATACTAATGGTGAAGTGGTTGGTGTGAATACGGCCATCATCCAGGGAGCCAACGGAATGAGCTTTTCCGTCAACATCAACACAGCCAAAGAGATTGGCAGTCAACTGGTAAAGACGGGCAAGGTCTTCAAAGCGTATCTGGGATTTCAGTTACAGGAAGTAAACCTTCACCCAAAAATTAAACGACATTACCATCTACCAAATGACAAAGCGCTATTTGTGGTAGGCATTGAAAAGGAATCTCCGGCTTCGCGATCGCAGATTAAAGAAGGAGATTTAATCGTAACGTTCAATAACAAACCGATGAACAACTTAAATCAATTGTTCAAAGAGCTTACCAGAAAAGAAGTGCTCACGATGATCGATGTGCAAGTAGTGCGACATACCGATCTGTTGGATCTGACTCTATTTCCGGTTCAAAAGCTATCTTTGTAGACACCATTGCATCATGATTGTTCCTATTCCCACCCTGCACTTATTTGAGCCGCTGGACGATCAGTTGATCGCCTTTTTGAAATCATTGCAGCTGGAAGATTGGAACAAACCCACTTTGGCTAAGTTGTGGACCGTCAAAGACATTGCCGCTCATTTGCTGGATGGAAACTTGCGCACCTTATCCATGGTGCGCGATGGTTACTTTGGATCGAAACCGGAAGGGATTAACTCCTATCAAGATTTGGTCAATTATCTCAATCAATTGAATGCCGATTGGGTAAACAGTTTCAAGCGTGTAAGTCCGATTGTGTTGATCGATTTATTGGAGAAATCGGGCAAGGAATATGTAAAGGTATTGCAGTCGCTGGAGCCTTCGGCTAAAGCTTTATTCTCGGTAGCGTGGGCAGGAGAAGCGGAATCACAAAATTGGTTTCACATTGCCCGCGAGTACACCGAGAAGTGGCATCATCAAAAGCAAATACGGGAAGCCGTAGGTGTGGGTGGCTTGATGGAGCGTGAATTCTATTTTCCGGTTATCGATACATTCATGCGCGCATTGCCGGTTGCATATCAATCTGTATTGTCGTACGAAGGAGCTATTGTGCGTATTCACATTTTAGGAGAAAATGGTGGTTCCTGGAGCATTCGCTACTCCTCCACCGGTTGGCGTTGGGATCATTCAAATGAGCGACCTGCGGCCGAAGTTGAAATCAAGGCTGACGATGCCTGGAAACTATTTACGAAGGGGCTGCCTCCACAAGAGGCGCTTCAGCGGATTCGCATTTCAGGATTGCATGAGTTGGGACAACCCATCCTCAAAATGATTGCTATAATGGGCTAGCGGTAGCGCGATAAAGTTTGGCTTAATTGGATTTTGAAATATATTTGCCGGAAGTTACGGGGGATTAGCTCAGCTGGCTAGAGCGTCCCGAAAGCATTCGGGAAGGTCAGCAATTGAAATTTGAAATAATTAATTCGGGGGATTAGCTCAGCTGGCTAGAGCGCTTCCATGGCATGGAAGAGGTCATCGGTTCGAATCCGATATTCTCCACAAAAAAAGATGGCTCGGTAGCCATCTTTTTTTTTAAATCTACAGTATGTATTTCGTATACATTCTCTATTCCGATAAGTGCAATAAATATTACATCGGGCAAACAGAATCACTGACAAGGCGCGTAGAAGAACACAATCAAGGTAAGGGTGGTGCATTCACCTCGGCTTGCATTCCTTTGGCACTAGTTTACCATGAATCTTTCGAATCTCGACAAGAAGCTGTTAAAAGGGAAAGAGAAATAAAGGGCAAAAAGAGCAGAAAATATATCGAATACCTAATTCAGTCGCGCTCCACAGAAAATCTTTGAATCTCTGATTTGGAAATTTTACACACGCTGATTGCTACGCTCAACTTCTTCGGCCAACGCTCGCATTTTCCTAACACGCTCCGGATCTACGGTTCGCAACTTAAACTCACTACCTTCCTCTGAACCCATACCCGCAATTTGCTGATTGCGGTACTGCATCCCGCTTTCGCGGAAAGCGGTCGCTGAAAAATGAATCTCTGTTGCTTTTGATGCACGCAGTATTTCTTCCACGGTGTTTTCATTAACTCCCGAGCCCGGCATGATCGCAATTCGACCATTCGCTTTTTGAATTAATTGCCCGATCAGTTCTTTTCCTCTCGCTGCTTGTGCCTGTTGTCCCGCTGTTAAAATTCTATCAAACCCTGCTTCGATACAATCTTCTAATGCTTCGAAAGGATCGCGCGTCATGTCGAATGCTCGGTGACAAGTTACCTTTAACGGACGCGCCCGCTCAACCAACTCTTTGCATCGCTTTACATCGATGCGGCCTTCTGCGGTAAGCATACCAAACACCACTCCGTCTACGCTGATCTTCTGGCATTGATGGATGTCGCGCTTCATGGCATGAAATTCATAATTGGAATACAAAAAATCGCCACCGCGCGGACGGATCATCACAAACACATCCATGTTTACATTTTGCCGCGCGGCTTCGATTACAGCATACGATGGAGTAGTGCCTCCCTCACCCGGATTATCACACAGTTCAATGCGATCTGCGCCACCTTCTTGTGCCCGCAGAGCTGATTCAATATTATATACAACTACTTCCAGCAGCATAGAATCAATTTCACTAATTAATAAATACTGGTTGCGTCAAATAGCTTATTCGTAGCACTGTCATGCACCGCGTACGTAAATCCCTTCTGTAAGCAATAAGCACCATACTCTCCGCTTTTGCTGAGTGCGAGAAAACCCACCTGAAGTGTTTTTGCCTTGTCCGGATTTTTTCGAATGATACGCTCTACCGCCAGCTTGCAGGCTTGCTCCGGGCTATTTCCCTGACGCATCAGCTCTACCACCAAATGACAACCTACGATACGAATCACTTCCTCGCCTACACCGGTGGATGTAGCAGCCCCCACTTCATTGTCGACATACAAACCTGCTCCGATAATCGGTGAATCGCCTACGCGGCCACGCATCTTATAAGCCATGCCGCTGGTGGTACACGCGCCTGATAAATTTCCTTGTGCGTCCAGCGCTACAATACCGATCGTATCATGATTTTCAATGTTGGCTACCGGCTTATATTTCTTTTCCTTCAGCCATGCCTTCCACGCTTTCTCCGATTCTTTGGTGAGCAACTTTTCTTTCTTGAATCCATTCGCCAACGCAAACTGCAAGGCCCCCTCTCCCACGAGCATCACGTGCGGAGTTTTCTCCATCACTTTGCGCGCCACCGATACCGGATGTACAATATGTTCGAGACATGCCACAGAGCCGATGTTCCCCTGCTCGTCCATGATGCACGCATCAAGTGTTACGCGGCCATCACGATCCGGCAAACCGCCTAAGCCCACCGAGGTTTCTTTTGGGTCACCCTCGGGCACGCGAGCACCTGCCTCTACGGCATCTAGTGCTTTGCCTCCGGCAGACAAAATCTTCCATGCTTCTTCGTTGGCTTGCTTGCCGAAGTTCCAAGTAGAAATGACAATGGGTTTATTCACTGCCGGAGCAGAAGCCGCCATCGAAGCGAAGGGCAATGCGCTGGCAGCAGCCGTTAGTTTCAAAAATTGTCTGCGAGAAGTTTTCATGGGTGGAATAGTGAGCACTAAAGATAATTAGTCCTATTCAAAGTTATTATATTCGTCTGCTTATTCCTTCAAAGGTTAATGACGACTGAAAGCCGCTCCGTTTACTCCTGATTTAATTGATCCTGCATGCTTTTCAACTTATCGATCAACCCATTCAACCTTGCCTGTTGCTTTCTGATTTGCAACGGCCGCAGGTAAAACCAATTCAGGAGTATCCAAATTCCAGTGATGCCATATGTGACCGCTGCCCCGACCATCGTCATATGGGAAGCGTATTCATACATATACAAAGCGATGCCGAACGAAAGCAATGCGAAATAGCTATTCAACACGGTGGTTTCGATAAACTGTTGTTTGGCTTTGATCTCCAATAGGTTATTCAAGTATTGCTGATTATTGTTTGATTCATCGGCCTGTCTAAATAGGCTCCGGCTTTTATTAATAGCGATGATATACAACGCGATTGCGGCAATGATAAAAACAATTCCAACTTTGGTGGTCACGAGTTGGGGTTGGTAATAATACCAAACGAACAAGATAAAGGCTGCGGTGATACTTAAGCTAAGATTAGCGAGAACGGTGTGTCGTCTTCTCGACTTCTTATACCGATCAACTCTTTGCAGCAAGTCGGCCAGGTTGGGTTGCTCTGTATTTTGTGAGGCCCACAATTCTTTGAAATCAATATCAGGCGTTTCCATGCTCTTTGAACTTTTGAGTTAACTTCTCTTTGATGCGATGAATTTTTACACGGGTGTTTGCTTCTGAAAGCCCTACGATTTGTGCGATCGCAGACTGCTTTGCGTTTTCCAATTCGAGGGATATGATAATTCGTTCTGTTTCCGAGAGTTCTGAAATGAACCGATATAAAAGCTGAAGCTGCGGTTCAACATTCACTTGCTTATCTTCCTCCAAATTCAATGGCAAGGCTGCTTTGGGGAATCGCTTTTGTCGCTCCACCTGACGCAAACAATTATTCGTTGCAATTCGATAGATCCAGGTTCCAATATCTGCCTCGTTACGAAATTTCGGCAATTGTTGCCATACAATAATGAAAGCCTCTTGCGCCATATCTTTGGCAAGATCATAATCGTTGGCATACCCCATACACACCCGAAACACTTTCTGCCAATACGTTTTGTATATCTCTTCGAACGGCATCTTATTTGGTTGGGATGAAATGGTCCAGTTGACTAAAATACCATTCTTTATCATCATACATGATAAAATGGAGACCTCGGTTGGCATACTGCAATTGGGCCGTTTTCAAATTCTTGTACTGACTGTCAATCGCACTAGATATATTTTTGAAATAGGGCTCTAATAGAATCAAAGCGGGGCATTCAACTGACTTAATGCGCTCACGCAGATCGGTATTTGAAAAGTCGCAGAACATTTCGCCAATGGTATTTCGGTCTGATCTCATACTCCACTCTACTACCAACGCTTGCTTAGCAGTATCAGCTACAAGGCCTTTCATTGTCATCTTTTGCATTTGATAAAATTGCTCATTCGTGGCCGTAGTAATTTGACGAACCATGGCCGAACAATCGGGCTTAGCTGCGGACTGAAATGCGGGATTACTCATTGCCGATAGGCAAGGGAGTGCATCTACTACTACAATCTTCTTCACAAGTTGCGGATAGTCAGCAGCCAATGCCATCGCCATAACACCACCCATGCTATGCCCAACAATGATTGGTTTTTCGATATCATTTTCCTGAATAAAGCGGGCAATGCTGGTTTCCCAATTTTTGAAAGTCGGGGTAGGCTGAGGTTTTACACCCGCAAACCCTGCCATCGTTAGCGTATAGCAAGTGTAGTGTTTCTCGAACTTCGCTTTCGTTTCGTCCCACACGGAGGCTGAACTTGCAAATCCCGGGATGAAGATAATAGCGTTTTCTCCCTGGCCGCTTTTCTGAACTTCAAATGTATAAGGACTTTCTTCTGTTCGCGCAATCGTTGAGCCACACAGTGTCATCAAAGCGGCAGAGATCGGGCTGAAAAAGATTAGAAAAACGGTTGAAACGGTGGTTAGCTTTTTCATAAGTCTATAATTTAATGGTTCGGCCGTTAGAGACAGCCGTCCATAAAATGTTACAGATCGATGACAAATAAATTAACTGAGCCTAATTTCGTGGATAAACAACCCAGCCAACAGTCGTTGTGGTGATAAAGTAAATCCCCTCAGGATCTCTGAATTTGTATTTCTCGAACATAAAAAAGAAAGTTAAAGCGAAGGGGAAGTGAAAAATAGTAAGGAAAAGCGGGGGTTGCAAACGCCCAAGGCAAGCAAGCGTTGCAAACGCGCGCTGACCTAAGTGTAGTGTATTTCGTGACTATCTAAAATACATTTGCTTTTTGGAATTGAGATAGGTTATAATGGTTTTATCCAATACAATAACATCGCTATAGGCGCGGGCAATCATATAATTGCCATTCACTTTACGAATAAGGCCTACGCGGCCGCCATAAATATAAACTTTGGTAACCTCACTCACTCCCTCGCGGGAATGCTTCACTCGATATAATTTTTTGTACGTGATATCCCTTGTCATACCATTGGGCAACTTGCGCTTGATGAAAAAGGTCGTCTTTACGCGCACCTTGCGCCCATTTCTACTATTGCGATATTGTAAATCGATGGTACTATCCGGTGCAGATTCCCACTGCTTTACCGTGGCCATAATGCGGGCATACTCTGTTTCAAATGTATTTTGGGCAGATACCGAAGTCCAAATCAACACACTCACCAACGTTAGAACATATTTCATTTTAAACAACTTTATGATTTTTTTGAAAGATACCTCTTGGCGCGTTTCTGCGTGACTGCCCCTAAAAAATTCTCTATTTGATAATACCATCATCAACGAGTTACACCTTCTCACAAGTTACCGATAGCCTGCTAATCAGCCCATTACCCACTTTTCGACCAATTTTAGTGAGTTTGGCATGTGCTTTGGCACAAGCCACTAACTGTGCGCTTAAAAATACTCCTTCCGGCTCAAAATCAGCACATTAGCCTAGCATAGCCCTTATCGGGAACGTGCTTTGCTTCCCCCTACCTTTCCATATTCTACACGACTCAACCCAAATTGATAGCATCGCAACAGTAAAAAGGCCCTTTTCAGCCTGTTTTGGCACTTGGTGATGGATTTGAACTAAGGCTGGTACACTAAACAAACACTAACAATTATGTGGTTAAACATTTTTCAACGGCTGGCGAACATCTTTAAAGCAAAGGCGCACCATGCGGTTGATCATCTGGAAAATCCGGTAGAAATGTCCAAGCTGGCAGTGGCCGAATTAGAGAAAGCCATCAGCGATGCTACCGAAGCTTTCTCCATTGCACTCGCCAACCATAAAAAGTGGGAGCGCGAATTGCAGCAGGCTACGCTCGCTACCGAAAACTGGAAGCAAAAAGCCAAGCTGGCCATTGCGCAAAGTAACGAAGAGCTGGCTAAGAAGGCGTTGATGGAAAAAGCGAACGAAGATCGCAAGATGACAGAGTTCGGAGCCATCTATCAGAAATCGGAGAAGGACATCAAAGTGCTTCGCCAAAATCTCGACTCGCTTCAACTCAAATTGAAGGAGATGAAATCGAAGCAGTCGGTGTTGGAAGCGAAAGCCAAAAATGCGGAAGCGCAAGGTAAAGTAGCAAAGCAACTCTCAGGCATTGGCACGAGCGCACTCTCCAACTTTCAGCGCTATGAAGAGAAGATCAACGAAATGGCCGACCAGAGTGAAGCATTGCAAGAATCGCTGTTCTCACAAAAACAACTGGAGCGTGAGTTTGATCAACTCGAGTCAACGGTAAGCGTGAGCAACGACCTCGAAACGTTGAAACTGGAAATGCAAACCGAAGAGGAACGCAAGAAAGAAGAAATGGAAAAGAAAAAACTGGAGACGCTGAAGATCAAAATGGAAACGCAGTTGCCTCCGGCCAAACCGATCAAGCAGCTTACACCACCGAAAGAAGAAAAACTAAAAAACTTCTTTGGTGAATAGAAACCTGTGAGATCAAAAAGTAAAAACAAAAAAAAGTAAACACTAACAAACCCTATAAACAAAACAAGTATGTCAATCAATTTAAAGAAAGGTGGTTCGATCAATTTAACCAAAGCCAATCCCAAACTGTCTAAAATCTATATCGGTTTAGGATGGGAGCTTCTCTCACAATCGCTGGACCTCGATGCATCGATGTTCATCTTGGGCGCGAATGGTAAACTGTTATCAGAACAACACTTTATTTTCTATAACAACCTGCGCACGCCCGATGGTAGTATTGCACACCAGGGCGACAACCGTTCGGGCGTGGGCGAAGGCGATGATGAGTTAATCTTAGCGAATCTGAAACAGATACAACCGGAGGCGCAGGAGATCTTAGTGTATGTCACCATTCACGAAGCGGCTTCGCGTGGCCACAATTTCGGTAAGCTGAAAGATGCCTATGTGCGCGTGGTGGATGTAGAGAAAAAAGAAGAGATCGCCATCTATGACCTCGATGCAGAAGCTTCATTCGGAACGGAAGTGTTATTTGGAAAACTGCGGAGAGCGGATGCTATCAACTGGGAGTTCGTAGCGATTGGTGAAGGTACCAATGTGGGTATGCAAGGTTTAGTAGACCGCTATGTTTAATGCAATGCACGAAAAAAGATTTGATAATTGTTAATAAATAGAAAATGAACTTGATCAAAAGAAATGGAATTAACCTGACGAAAGGGTCTTCAATTTCGCTGGAGAAAAAAGGAAGAGCGCTATCGCAAGTGCGCGTGGGTATCAACTGGGGATCGATTCAGCATCAGATTCTCGGTTTCACCTACAACACCACGGCTGTGGATTTAGATAGCTCGGTGGCATTGTTTAGAAATAAACATTTAGTGGATAATGTGTACTTCCGCAAGCTGGTGTCAACGGATGGAGCCGTGAAGCACTCCGGTGACGACCGGGTAGGTGATCGCCATGGCGATGATGGAACGGACAACGAAACGATTCATGTGAATCTTCGCACGTTGAATCCCTCAGTCGACAAAGTGGTATTCTACCTCAACTCGTATGCGCAACAGGACTTCGAAACGATTCCCTATGCAAACATCAGCATTGTGGATGCATCGAATCCGCACGACCTGGAAGAGTTGGCATCATTCAAGGTAGCGATGGATAAAACTTTCCGTGGTTATGTGTCAATGGTGCTGGGAAAATTTGTGCGCACGCCATCAGGTTGGGACTTTATCTCCGTGGGCGAACCCATCAAAGCCCGCAACATCAAAGAATGCGTGGAGAATATCAGCGAACAGTACGTGTAATCATTCAACAAGAAGGCCGCCTCGAAAGCGGCCTTTTTTATTTCAGTAGTGCTGCAAAGTATCTAAGTGCCTTCGTGTCTTAGTGGTTAACTATCATTGTATCACCCTTCGCGCAAAGCGAAAACGCTTTTTGTAATAATCTGAATAAAGATTAGTTTCAACCACGCCCAGCGTAGTGGATGCATGAATAAACTTGACATCGTCCTTTCCGCGCACCACCGTTACAATGCCCACATGCGTAATTTCATTTTTCTTTTTGCCGGTAGCGAAAAATAATAAATCACCCGGTTGCACATCTTTCATTTTCACCTTCTCCCCGACTAACGCTTGTGCGTCTGCCGTGCGTGGCAAAGGAAGTTTAATGGTTTGGAAAGCATTGCTCGTAAGTCCTGAACAATCGATACCGGAGCGTGTGGTGCCGCCCCATTTATAGGGAGTGCCAGTGAAGGCGCGAGCGGCTTTGATTACATCATCTACCTTGTTTTCGCGGGTGCGTGCTTTGCGCGAAGCCGCACAGGAACCCAAAAAAATAATAGCCAACATGAAAATCGCCAGCTGACTAAAACTTACTGCCGAAAGTGGGCGAGCTAGTAAAAGTATTTGGCTAATTTTACGGCTGAATAAGTCACGCATAAACATTTCAAAGTTAGTTGTTTGATGGCACAGATAAAAGAAACAGAAGCTCCCGTTGCATCTCTTGTTGGAGAAGCAATTATCATGCAGTTTAAATCTATCGTAGGCGAAGAAAACGTATTCGTAGATGAAGAACGTAGAACGGAATACGGCCACGATAAGACAGAGGATTATCAGTTTATGCCCGATGTGGTGGTTCGGCCTGCAAATACGCAAGAGGTTAGCGAACTACTAAAGATTTGCAATGCTCATAAATTACCGACCACGCCTCGCGGTGCAGGTACCGGTTTGAGCGGTGGCGCACTTCCTGTTAAAAAAGGTGTAGTGATTTCGATGGAACGATTCAACAAAATCATTCAGATCGATGAATTGAATTTGCAAGCCACGGTAGAGCCGGGCGTCATCACCGAAGTATTTCAAAATGCAGTAAAGGAAAAAGGACTTTTCTATCCACCCGATCCTGCCAGCGGTGGTTCTTGTTTTTTAGGCGGAAATCTGGCGAATAATTCCGGTGGACCGAAAGCGGTGAAGTATGGCGTTACCCGCGATTATGTTATTAATATGGAAGTGGTGTTGCCGACTGGTGAAATCATCTGGACTGCCGCAAACGTATTAAAAAACTCAACGGGTTATAATCTCACCCAATTGATGTGCGGCAGCGAAGGCACGCTGGGCATCATCACCAAAATAGTATTCAAACTTCGCGGCTTCCCGAAGAAAAATGTGCTGATGATGATACCTTTCAGCACCAACGAAGAAGCCTGCAAAGCCATTGCAGCCATTTATGTAGAAGGTATCACGCCTTCCGGTATGGAGTTCTTTGAAAAAGAAGCAGCCGCCAAAACGTTCGACTATTGCGAGAAAGTATTGAACAGCCCCGTAACCACCAAGTTAACGGAAGGCATGAACGCGTATCTTCTCTGCGAATTGGATGGCAATGATGAAGAAGTGTTGATGCGCGATGCCGAACGTGTGATGGGTGTTGTGGAAAAGTTTGAAAGTGGTGAAGTACTCTTTGCGGATAATGCTGCGCAAAAAGCCGAGTTGTGGAAAATTCGTAAAAACATTTCTCCCGCTGTCAACTGGTACACGCTAACGAAATCAGACGATGTAGTTGTACCGCGCGCCAATCTTCCTAAGTTGATCAACGGCATAAAAGAAATCGGGAAGCGTTATAACTTCAACACGGTGTGCTTTGGCCACTTAGGCGATGGCAACCTGCATGTTAATATCTTGAAAGAAAACTTGTCGGAAGAATATTGGAACACCAAAGTAAACGAGGGGATCGGTGAAATCTTCAAGTTGACCGTTAGTCTTGGCGGTACGCTTTCCGGTGAACACGGTATTGGCATTGCCAAGCGCCCGTATATGCCCATTGCCATGAGCGAGATTAATCTTAACTTAATGCGTGGAATTAAAAAGGTATTTGATCCCAATTGTATTTTAAATCCCGGAAAGATATTTTAACCAACCTATCATGAAAAACTTCGTCTTCCTTCTTGTATTTGCAATTATCGCCTCTTGTCAGACTAAGACAGCAGAGAATAGCACCTCATTATTCAATGGAAAAGACCTTACGGGATGGCAATTTTATAAAGGAAAAGAAAACAACAGTTGGGAAGTAACTGCCGATGGCTTGTTGCACTGCAAACCGTTTGATGGAAATGAAAAGCGTGCCGATCTAATGACGGTAGCGGATTACGAAAATTTCGAATTAACCTGGGATTGGAAAATCGCAGCACAAGGAAATAGCGGTGTGATGTTCGGTGTAGTTGAAACGTATGACGAACCTTATCTCAGCGGCCCTGAATATCAACTATTGGATGATATCGGTTATCCAGGCAAAATTGAAGATTGGCAAAAAACTTCTGCCAATTATGGAATGCACGTAGCCGAAGGTGCTGAGCCCAAACCAGTAGGCGAATGGAATACTTCTAAAATCGTGGTAAACAAAAACCATGTGGAACATTGGCTCAACGGCAAGAAAGTAGTGGACTATGAATTAGGTTCTGAAGACTGGAAAGAACGCAAAGCCAAAAGCAAGTGGAATGAAGCACCCGGTTATGGTGCAACTCCCAAGGGCCGCATTTGCTTGCAAGATCACGGTGGTGAAGTGTGGTTCAAAAACATCAGCGTAGTAGTACTTCCTTAATTTCTTTGTACGACTAGATGTGCGGCATTACAGGAATCTTTGCGTTTAATCTGGTTGGTAAATTCAATCTGATTAATGTTACAGCAGCAACCCAAGCGCTGCACAAACGCGGCCCCGACAATCAAGGAATTTATACCGATCAATTTGTTGGACTCGGTCATCGCAGACTATCGATTATTGATACGAGTGCGGCCGCGCATCAGCCCATGTGGGATCAGTCTAAGCGGTACTGCATGGTTTTCAACGGAGAAATTTTTAACTACTTAGAACTTAAGCAACAACTAAAAGATAAGGGTGTAGTCTTTCACACTGATTCCGATTCGGAAGTGTTGTTGCAACTCTATATTCGTGAAAAAGAAAAGTGCCTCAACCAACTGAATGGATTCTTTGCGTTCTGCATTTATGACTTGCAAGAGCAAACCTTCTTTGTAGCTCGCGATCGCTACGGCATCAAGCCATTGCTGTACGTTTTTGATGAAGATAAATTTCTCTTTGCCTCTGAGATGAAATCCATCGTTCAGTACGGCATCGAAAAAACGATCGATTATACTTCGCTCTACACCTATCTTCAACTCAATTACATTCCGGCACCGCACACCATCTTCACGCACGTGAAAAAGTTAATGCCCGGCCATTGGCTGCGCATCAGCAATAAGAAGATGGAGGAGGGAATTTACTACCAGATTCCATACGACCAACAGAAAGCAGCTTCCGACTCGATCAACTACGAAGATGCTAAAGACAAACTGAAAGCGTTATTAGAAGCATCGGTTCAACGCAGGCTAATTGCTGACGTTCCTCTCGGTGCATTTTTAAGTGGCGGAATTGATTCATCGGTTGTCACCGGATTGGCGAGTAAACACAAATCCAATCTGCATACTTTTTCCATCGGCTTCCGCGATGAGAAATTCTTTGATGAAACGGAATACGCGAAGTTAGTAGCCGCTCATTTCAAAACCGACCATACTGTCTTTTCATTAACGAATGCCGATCTCTACGAACATGTTCATTCGATTTTAGATTACATCGATGAACCGTTTGCCGACTCGTCCGCTATTGCAGTTTATATTCTCAGTCGCGAAACGCGGAAGCATGCCACGGTTGCCCTTTCAGGAGATGGTGCAGACGAGCTGCTGGCTGGTTACAACAAACATGCGGGTTTCTTGCAATCTCTTCGTCCCGGCTTCAAAGAAAATGCAGTCAAGAATTTATTGCCAATTTGGAATTTGTTTCCGGCATCACGTAACAACCCGATTACGAATAAAGTACGCCAACTGAAGAGATTCGCGGAAGGCATGAAACTGAGTCCCGCAGAAAGATATTGGCGATGGGCCGGATTTGCAGATGCTAACCAAATCACTGAACTCTTCAGCCATCAATCAAAAGAGAAATGGCAGGAACAAGAATACCAAAGTCGTAAAGCAGAAATTCTAAAATCGATGCCAGCGAATACCACCATCAACGACATGCTGTTAACAGACATGCATTTGGTGTTGGCCAACGACATGCTGACCAAAGTGGATTTGATGAGCATGGCAAACGCGCTGGAAGTACGCGTGCCCTTTTTGGATTTTGAAGTGGTGAACTTCTTGTTTTCGTTACCGGATAATTTTAAAATCAATTCGAGCATCCGAAAGAGAATTTTGCAAGATGCTTTTAAAGATTTGCTGCCCGCTCAGCTTTATAACCGTCCGAAGAAAGGATTTGAAGTTCCGTTGTTGAAATGGTTCCGCAATGAAATGAAATCATTGATTGTCGATGATTTACTTTCCGAAAGATTCATTACAGAACAAGGCGTATTTAATTACGCGGAGATCGCCAAATTAAAAGCTCAACTTTTCTCCTCCAATCCGGGAGACATTCATGCTCGTATCTGGGGACTCATTGTATTTCAATGGTGGTGGAAGAAGAACATGATGAGTAGTAGGTAAATCCTCGTCAGAAGATTTTTATTAATAGACTTTGAGATTATTTAGGAACTATTATCGAAGTGAGTCGATATACAAATCTTCTACTTTCTTTCGTGCCCACGGTGTCTTTCTCAAAAACACCAAACTCGATTTTATGCTCGGATCGAAGTTAAAGCAGTTGATCGGTATGATACGACCTAAATCTTCCCAGCCATACAGTTCTACTAAATGATTCAAAATCATTTCCAGCGTTTTACCATGCAGTGGGTTATTCGGTTGACTCTCCATAACGTTACAGATAGTTCAATACATCAGTAATTTTTTCTAATTCTTTAAAGTTTACATGCTCCACCGCATGTTCTACTTTCTCATGCCCCCAGGTGATGTGGTAGGGAATATGAAATCCGTACCCACCTAACTCTAATACCGGCAACACATCAGACTTCAATGAATTGCCGATCATCAGAAATTGATTAGGCGAAATATCCAGATGACGAATCAATTTTTGATAATCCGCCACTCCTTTCTCAGACATAATTTCAACATGATGAAAGTAATGTTCGAGTCCGGATTTTTTCAGTTTGCGTTCCTGATCCAACAGATCGCCTTTCGTAGCCACTACCAAACGATATTTATTTTTAAGCAGACTAAGCACTTCATCTACACCGCCCATTTTGTCAACGGGTTTGTCAAGCATTTCTTTTCCCAATTGAATGATGCGATCAATCAGATTCACCCGAATGGTTCCATTTGAAATACGAATCGCAGTTTCAATCATCGACAGCATAAACGATTTGATGCCATATCCATATAAAGAAACATTGGCAATTTCGGTTTTAAGCAATTCACGTTCGGTTGAATGCTGCGGCAGATAATCTTCCAACAGTTGACAAAAAGCCGCTTCTACTTCCTGAAAATAGTTTTCGTTGTGCCACAGTGTATCATCGGCATCAAATGCAATCACTTTTATTTCTGATAGCTTCATTCTTGTTTTCTACATCAAGCCCTAGAAGGCAAATTCATTTTCTGGCCTCATCCAATTCACGTGTCAACGTCTTTACTATCTCCGCCATCGGGCGAATACTGTGTACATGTTCAATCGCTGGTCCTGCACACCAAACAGTTTTATAAGTAGCACCAAAGGCCGCTTTCTCTACCGCCTTCATTCCGCGGAAAGCGATAATCATCTTTGCGTACTTCTTCAATGTTTTGTTATTGTTCAATATCCACTCCAGCCAGTTTGCTTTCGTACCGAGTTGTTGCACATAGGGAGTATTGATCACCGTCAGCGCACTACCGGATAATTTAGTGGTCCGAACAATGTCTTTCTCACCATACTCAATCATGGCTTGTTTGTACTCCGGTGAAATCGGAGCTTCATCACAAGCAATAAAAATAGTGCCCACCGAAACTCCCGCTGCGCCCCAATCCATTACTTGTTTTATATCTGCACCTTTTGCAATACCACCTGCCGAAATAATGGGCAGACTACAATTCTCTTTTAACTGCCGAATTAAATCTTGTGGTGAAATATTTCCTGCATGTCCACCCGCACGCGAGTTAACCGCTATCACCGCATCCGCACCCATTTCCTCCACTTTCTTAGTGTAAGCTAAATCCACTACATCGCAAAACACTTTTATGCCAAGCGGCTTGCAACGTTCAATCACTTCACGTGGGCTACCTAAAGAGGTGATGATGTAATTCACTTTTAAATCGAGAAGTGTTTCAAGTTGACCTTTGTATTTCGGATTGGATTTGTTCACAATCAAATTCACACCAAACGGTTTGTTAGTAGCCGTTTTAATTTCTTCAATTGCTTGGCGCAACTCTGCATCTGTACGATAATTCAACGCAGGGAAAGCAGCCGTCACCCCGTTGGCCAGAGCTGCTTTGATCATCTTGGTATTCGAGATCAAAAACATAGGTGCAACAATAATCGGGTAGTCGATACCCAACATCTGATCAATGGTTTGCTGGCTCATGGCGAATTAATTTGAAGTCTTAAGCTAGCCAAATAATTGGTGGCTCGCAATCGGGCATAAAAAAAGCCGGACATAACATCCGGCTTTTCGATTTAGGTATTTAAAGTCTATACGTATTGATTCAGCATTACCGGCATCACCAACATCAAAATATCTTCTGCTTTATCTTTTTCGGCTGGTGTAATAACACCGGCTTTATTGGGCGCAGACATGTTCAATTTAATCTGATCGGCAGTAGCGTTGCTCAACATCTCTACCAAAAACTTCGCATTGAAACCAATCTCAATGTCTTCACCTTCGTGCTCGCATGAAAGGCGCTCGTTGGCTTCGTTCGAGAAATCCAAATCTTCAGCAGAAATTTGCAATTCACTTCCGGTGATTTTCAAACGCACCTGATGGGTAGTTTTATTGGCGTAGATTGAAATACGCTTCAATGAACTCAACAGGTCTGTACGGCTGATGGTCATCTTGATTGGATTTGATGTAGGGATTACATTTTCGTAATCCGGGAAGCGTTCATCGATCAGGCGGCAAATCATCCGGATGTTTCCAAATTTGAAGAAAGCATTCGCCATGTTAAAGTCGATGCTGACATCCGTATTTTCGGTTGGCAATGTTGCTTTCAATAAATTCAATGCTTTACGCGGAATGATGATCGCATTGCCATTGTCTGATTTAATATCTGATCTGCGGTAGCGCACCAAACGGTGGCCGTCCGTAGCTACAAACGTGGTATTCTTTTCGCCTAAGTTTACATAAACACCTGTCATCGCAGGGCGTAATTCATCGCTGCTGGTAGCAAAGATGGTATTGTTCACGGCTTTCGCTAAAACTTCAGAAGAAATCAAAGCAGAGAAGTCGTTAGAAACCGCTGGTACTTTCGGGAAGTCGGTAGCATTTTCGCCTGCTAATTTATAGCGACCGTTATCGGAACTGATCTCGATGCTGTAAGTGGAAGCGTCAATTGAAAAAGTAACAGGCTGATCAGGCAAGTTTTTTAGCGTGTCCAACAAAATACGAGCTGGCACGGCAATGCTTCCTTTCTCCTTCGATTCCACTGTAATCTCAGTGATCATAGAAGTTTGCAAATCAGAAGCTGTAACCGTCAGGTTGCTCTTATCTATTTCAAAAAGGAAGTTTTCTAGAATTGGAACTACCGGATTAGTAGTGATTACGCCATTAATGTTAGAAAGCTGCTTGAGCAGGTAACTAGAATTGACAATAAACTTCATCAGTATCAGTGGTTTGATTTATAACGGACGGTAAAGTTATAAAGAAAAACCAATCCTGAAAACGAGTATCTCAAATAAGAACTTCCGGACAGTTTACCAGCCCGGAAGCCCTTTTTTACCTCGGTTATACTCAGTTAATGAGGTAATTCCAAAGGTGGCCATTCAGGATAGGTACATTGTCCGACCCCCGGAATAGCAATTTGAACTGTATATGGATTAGAGATACTGGTTTGAACTGTTAAGGTGGCGTAATATACACCATCCACAATGTGTGAATTAAACTCTTCGCAACCACCTGCAGGGTACCACAAAAAATCGCCTCCGGATATAGTAATGGAGTTAGTAGAAGTTGTTCGTGAAGCTGACCCTGGATCAATTGTCCAAGTGTAACTGGTGGCAGTACAAATGGAGGTCGTATAAAGTGTGACCGTTTGATTCTGATAAATCGTAATGATCCCGGAATTGGTAGAACCGGCACTCGAAGAAATTGATACTGTTTGCTGCAAACACCTTAAATCA
This sequence comes from Flammeovirgaceae bacterium UBA5008, assembly GCA_002398365.1. GTDB lineage: Bacteria > Bacteroidota > Bacteroidia > Cytophagales > Cyclobacteriaceae > ELB16-189. Next base: position 14,874 of record DGYK01000047.1, on the reverse strand, counting down.
TCGACTTCCGGCTTCTCATCAATAGGAGCAAATGAGAACAATAGGGAAATGACCAAAAAGAGCGGGAGAATTTTTAACGTTTTCATAAGCAGATTGTTTTTGTTATACCTCTACAACGAAGCGAAGCTGCCTTTAGATAAAACAACCCGTTCCATTCACCTGCCGAAAACTACTTGCTGGCGATTATTTGAGAACGAAGTAAGATCGTTTGCGAAATAGAGGCTCGAATCGCCTTGGCTGGAGGATAATTGCCTCCTGATTAATGGTTGCGATTAAACCACTGCTCTTCTTGCTATTTCCCATGACCGACAATCGCAATTGGTGCTTAGCAATATCCTGAATAGTAAGCACCATGATGGGTTTGCCCGAAAGTAAACTATCCTCCTGCTGAATCTCTTCTGATGTTAAGAAACGATCAGCCCTGAGATTAAAAATCGACTCTAAGTACTGACTTAGTTTGGTAGTATCTGTTACCGCTACTTCTTCAATGCCAAATAATCCATTGGCCAATGTCACCGTAAAATCCTGTGCCGAATCTGCAGGCAAATGCGATTTCAATGATTTGAAGTTTTGCCAATTAAAATTAAAGATGCGCTTATCGCGCCACTCGTTCGCGGTCAACTCAAAGATAGAGGCCACATATACCCGATATCCGGGAATGGTTACAAAATAGGGTTGTTCACCGGGCAACTGAAAATACGTTTCCGTTTTGGGCTCGTTGCCAACCACCGTCATTTCTTTTACGATCGCATCACCTTCCCATAGTTTTACCTGAATGCCCGTTTGCTTCATTCGCTGTTGAATTGAATCACGAAATGCTCCTGTCAATTCACGCTTGGGTTCTGACTGCAGCAGTGAAGCAAAAAACACGGTCACCATCTGCGCATCCGCTTCGTGTTGATTATTCACTAACCATTTTGAGCCATTAAAAGTGAGTTCTACTTTTCCTTTCGCGGATTCAAATTGAATTTTATCTACTTTATTATCAGCGGCTATTTTAAAGAGGGATTTATCTATATCTGCTGAGTCGCTGCTGTTCCAGATCAAAACAAAAGCCGTGATCAGCGACAACGCTATCAATGAAATCAACAAATAGAGGTTTCTATTTTCTTGCATAACTAAAATCGGGCATAGCGTGCTTTGCGCAGATACGTCAACAACAATCCCATCGCCACCAAAACTACCAATGGCATTACCAAATTGATCAATTGCCAATATGTTCTTTCGTTGCGAATCTTCTCTTTGTCCAGCGGACGAATCTTCACTTCTTTATTGCGCGCCTTGATCAAACCATTTTCATCGGTTAGGTACGCCACCATATTCAACAACAAATCCTGGTTGGCAAAAGTGTAACGTGAAAACGGATCATACCCTAACTGCTGCGGCTTGTTCTCTCGTGGATTAATATCATTGCGCGCTATATCGCCATCCGCCATGACAATAATCTTCGTGGGGACACTTTGTTCTACAAATTTTGCGGAATCCACACCTTCCGGTGCAAAGCGATTTTTGTACACTGAAGTAAATGTTCCTTCCAGCAAATACGCTACCGGTATCTTTCCCGAAGCAAAGCTTTCTTCTTTCAATTGCCTCCGTAAATCATTGACACTTACCTTCACCGGAGCTGTTAGCTTTCGCGAATACGCAGAAGAAAATAACAAAGGAGTTTTTCGCACACCTACTGCCTTTACCGTGTCGATGCTGCTAACGAACTTCGATTGAATCGCATCCATATTTCGGGTGATGGGATGATCAGCATATTGATTAAGTAATGGAAAGAAAGGCCAATCCAGTTGCATCATCTGCGGACGGTTACCTGCATTGCCAACCACAATCGGATATTTGCCGGAAACACGATCTTGGATCAAATCAGGATTGATACGCACACCATACTTAAACAATTGATCATCTAAATTAAGATTGTACGGAAAGGCAAAATAATTTTCACTCGAAGCACTATCCATGCTGGCATCCAAACGATCCAACAATAAGAGTGCTTTGCCTCCACGCATCAGATATTGATCCAAATGATACTTCTCCTTTTCTGAAAATTCCGCTCTCGGTTTCGCAATAATCAGCGCATCGTAATGATTGAAAGATTTTTTCTTAGACAAATCCGTTTTGAACACATCGTATTGCTCCAGCAAGGCGGCATTAAAACTAGCCATCTGCAAACTATCCAATTCGCCATGTCCTTTTACCCAACCTAACTTTTTACGTTGCGTGTTGGCCATCTTATAAATCGCATTAGCCAATTCAAATTCTACATTTTCAATGGATTGGTTTAACACTTCTTGTGATCCTTGCGCCCGGCTTCCTTTCAACATCATGACGCCCGTTTCAAATCCACCATAAGAAACCAACGCGCCCGGAAAAACAAACTTCTCGACTCGCTGTCCGTCTTTTGTTTCAATCACATTCATCGGACTGATTCCTTTCGCAGCCAATTCACTCATGTATTCATTTCGCGCCTTTTCACCAATGGCTTGATTGGGATCTGTGAATGTGTAGCGGATCTTATTATTCGAATAAATGCGGAACTCATCCAACGTTTCGCGGATGGCCTTTTGAAAGCGCTTGAAGCCCGGATTCAATTCTCCTTCTAAAAAGACTTCCACAAACACTTCATCATCCAGATTGGCCAGCATTTCTTTTGTCTGCGGTTTGATGGTGTAGCGCTTTTCTTCGGTGAGGTCGATGCGGAAGAAATGGGAAGATGCTAATAAATTGATGAGTACCAATACTACCAACCCGTTTGCCCATAAGAGCAGATCGCCAATCTTTTTACTGGTGCGCCAATTTACCATAGTCTGCTCGCAACAATAATTTTGGTGGTCAATAAGAAAAAGGCCGTGAGCGTAATTGCATAGATCACATCGCGGCTGTCAATCAAACCTTTGCTCAACGATTCGTAGTGATACAAAATTCCGATTTGCTTAATCGCCAAGGCATAGTCGGTTGCAAAAGCCGAAAGCGAATCAAAGCCCGTATAAAAAAAGAAGCAGAGAAACGCAGAAACTATAAATGACACAATCTGATTATTCGAAAAAGTAGAGGTGAGAATACCAATCGAACAAAAGATAGAAGCCAGCAATGCAAGGCCAACATACGAACCTGCTACGGAAGCGGAATCAATATTACCAATGGGATTTCCCAAGCGGGAAACGGAAAAATAATAAATCACGGTAGGGAACAGAGCCACCAATACCAAGGCAAAAGCCGCTAAATATTTACCAATCACCACGTCCCAATCGGTCAGCGGCTTTGTTAAGAGTAACTCCAGGGTTCCCAGCTTCTTCTCTTCCGCAAAACTTTTCATGGTTATGGCAGGGATCAGGAATATAAATACATACGGCCCCATCGAAAACAAGGTATCTAAATCAGCAAAGCCATAATCGAGCACCGAAGTATCCGGAAAAATCCAGGTAAGCAAACCCATGGCTGTCAGAAAGACACCGATTACCAAATACGCAATCAGCGAATGCAAAAAGCCATTAAACTCTTTATAGAAAACGCGGATCATGCTACCGTTTCAGATGAAGTAAGTGAACGAAATATTTCTTCCAAATTGCTTTCTTCCTCGCGCAACGACAATAATGATAATTTCTTTTCTGCCGAAAGGCGAAACAACTCCGCGCGCACATCCACATTCACTTCGGTAACAATTCGGAACGATTTACCAGTTTGCGTAACCGATCGAACGCCCGCCAAAGTTTGCAGATCTTCCACGGCAATGGTTCCCTCCCACTCAACTAATAATATTTTCACCCCATCTCGTTGCGATAACAGATTTTTCAAACGATCATCGGCCACAATCTCACCCTGGCGAATTACTATTACCCGATCACACAACGCCTCCACCTCTTGCATGATGTGCGTTGAAAGAATAACTGTTTTATTTGCACTGATTTGCTTGATCAATTTGCGGATTTCAATAATCTGATTGGGATCTAAACCGGACGTTGGTTCATCTAAGATCAGCACGCTCGGGTTATGGATCAATGCTTGTGCTAAACCAACCCGCTGCCGGTAACCTTTGGAAAGCGATTCTATTTTTTTGTTCTGTTCTTTGGTGAGTCCGCACAACTCAATCATTTCTGCCACCCGCTGTTTCCGTTCACTGCCCGTAATACCATAAACCCCACAAACAAATGATAAGTATTCGTGCACATACATATCCAGATACAAAGGATTATGCTCCGGCAGGTATCCAATGATCTTGCGCACCTCCATCGGTTGTTTCACCACATCAAACCCGTTGACGTGCACCGTTCCATTGGTGGGTGGAAGATAGGTGGTGGCAATTTTCATGGTGGTCGATTTACCTGCACCATTCGGGCCGAGGAATCCCACAATCTCTCCCTTCTCAATAGAAAAGGAAATGTCCTTCACCGCCAATTGCTGGCCATATTGCTTCGTAAGATGGGAAATGACGAGTGACATTTTAGTGGCGCAAAAATAGTTTAAAAGTTGAGAAGTTTACCTAATTGCCTTTTGGCCCATAAATTGCGTTGTTTGATCTTCAGATAATGAGCAATTTTGCAATTCGTGTAAACCAAATCATCACCAAATGAAACGTGCCAGTGTATTATTAGCCATTTTAGGTTGTGCCTTTGCCTCGTTTTCTCAGACCGGCTATCGCATTGATTTTAAGATTAAAAGCTGGAAAGACACCACTGTGTATTTAGGCAGCTACTTTGGTGAAACGAACGTGATCCGCGATACCGCACAAGTAAAGGGCGGAATATTTCACTTTGATGGCAAAACAACCTTGCCGGAAGGTGCTTATTATTTGGTGCTCGCCAAGAATAAGTTATTCGACTTTGTGGTGGGCAAAGACCAATTCTTTTCCATGGAAACCAGCGCCAGCAATTATTTGCAAATCGATGAATACATTAAAAACCTGACTATCAAAGGCGACCTAGATAATCAATTGTTTTTTGAAAACCTTCAGTTTATCGGGGCACAGAGTGGTGAAGCGGAACCGATCATTAAGATATTGAAAGACAGCACGCTGAAAGAAGATCAGAAGAAAGAAGCACGCGAAGCTTTTGGCAAGCTGAACGAAAAGGTGATGAACTACCAAAAGCAATTAATTGAGAAAAATCCTACCACCGTTACCGCCCGTTTGTTAAATGTAACGCGCACGATCGATGTTCCCGCGCCTCCTAAAAAGGCCGATGGCTCCATTGATTCCACCTTTCAGTTAAGATACTACCGCGATCATTTCTTTGATAACATGGATTTGGGCGATGATGCCATGGTTCGTTTACCGCGTCCTTTTTATCAGGAAAAAGTAAAAGAATATCTGGATAAATTATTTGTGCCTGCACCAGACACGATCATGCGTGCCATTACAGGAATTGTGAACAAGGCTAAGAAAAACAAAGAAACCTATAAGTACTTGGTTTATAGTTTAATGGTGATGTATCAGGCACCTGAAATCATGGGACTTGACGAAGTATTTGTCAGTTTAAATGATAAATACTTTGCCTCCGGTGAAATGGATTACTGGGCTAATGCCTCCATTAAAAAGAGTTTGAAAGATCATGCGGATAAAATCAGAATTAGTATGATCGGTCGGGTGGGTGCCAACTTGATTATGCAAGATCAAAACCTGCAGCCCCGCTCGATGTATGACATCAAGAATAAATACACCATTTTATTCATTTTTGATCCGGACTGCGGGCATTGCCGTGAAGAAACACCGAAGCTGGTTGAGTTTTATAATAAGAGCAAGGCCAAGTACAACTTTGAGGTATTTGCCGTAGCTTCTGACACCAGCATCGCCAAGATGAAGAAGTTCATCAATGAGTTTAAAACTCCGTGGATTACGGTGAATGGTCCGCGCACGTATATGAAAGAGCACTACTCTAAGTATTACCATGCCGAAACCACCCCTACCATCTATATTTTAGATGACAAGAAGAAAATCATTGCTAAAAAACTGCCCGTGAAGCAGTTAGACGACTTCTTTACCAAGCACGAACGCTTCGAAAAGCTCAAGAAAACACAACCGGCCAAGAGTGCAGCGCCCGTAAAAGCGCGTGAATCATCGAATTAATTGTATGAATCGTGCAACTATTTGACCGTTTGAGAGTATCTAATACAATAAATAAAGGAAGTTATGGCATTGTTTGATACCCTCTTCGGCAAGAAAAAGAAAGAATTTAAGGCATCTTGCCAAATAACGAAGGAACCCATCGAAAAAGGATTCGGTTATTTGTTAACTACCGCTCAGGTAGTGACTTCAAAGCGTTACTGGGATATGATAATGACCGAACCCGAAACCATGTCGTACACCATATCGCATTTCAATAATCAGCCGAGCGGCACCCAGATGCGCAACATGATTTTTGAAAAATATGCTGGCATCTCCAAGCCCTGGATTATCTCAGATTCCATCATCAACTACTTTGAAATTGATAAAGCTTCCGCCAAAGACAATGCTAAAAAATGGTGGGAAAGTGAGGGGAACTTCATTCCAACTCAAACCGGCCCAGCAGCGGAAAATCTGGACTCTTCTTTATTTCAAACCGTGAAGGATTACGCCATTTTGGAGGCCGGTCGATCCAAAGTAAAGTTGGCGAGCTAATTTCTGCGCTCAATTGTAAACTGCACCAGATCGCGCAGCGATGTGCGATACGTTGAATCGGGAAATTCAGATAACAGTTGCAATGCTTCCTGATAATATCGATCCATAGCTTTCTTGGCATATTCTATACCACCTGAGTTCTTCACGAAAGCAATCACCTCCTGCACTTTCTTTGGCTTTTCACTTTCATTTTTCACAATGCCAATGATTTTGCGTTTCTCCAGCCAGCTTGCTTTGGATAAAGCATAGATCAGCGGCAGCGTCATTTTCTTTTCTTTGATATCGATTCCCAGTGGCTTACCAATTTCTTCATCGCCAAAATCAAAGAGATCATCTTTGATTTGAAAGGCCATACCTACTTTCTCGCCAAACAATTTCATTTTATCTACTTGTTCTTTGGCAGAGCCCACCGAACTAGCCCCGATGGAACAACAAGAGGCAATTAGAGAAGCCGTTTTCTGTCGGATGATTTCGTAATAAATCTCTTCGGTAATATCCAGGCGCCTGGCTTTTTCCATTTGCATCAATTCGCCTTCGCTCATTTCTTTGACTGCATCGGTACAGATGGAAAGCAAGTCGTAGTCTTTGTGTTCCAGCGCTAAAAACAATCCGCGGGTCAACAGAAAGTCTCCCACTAAAACGGCAATTTTATTTTTCCACAGCGCATTCACAGAAAAGAATCCGCGTCTGTAGTTAGAGTTATCCACTACATCATCATGCACCAAGCTGGCCGTATGCACCAATTCGATTAAAGAAGCGCCACGAAACGTTGATTCATTGATGGTGCCACACGTGCCCGCACTTAAAAAGACAAACAGTGGCCTCATCTGCTTTCCCTTCCGCTTCACAATGTAATTCATGATCTTGTCCAACAACAAGACACGCGTTTTCATCGAAGCCCGAAACTTGTGCTCGAACTCGTCCATTTCCCGGGCCACCGGGGCTTTTATTTTGTCTAAAGACGAAGACATTGCTGCAATATTAGTCAATAGTAGATTGTGTGTAATGCGTACCGGTTACTTTAATTGTATTTAGAAAGACATTCACTCCGCTTCTCTTGATGGAAATAGGGACGAAGATTAAAACGATGGTTAACGATCGAACGATCAGCAAAAAAGAGGTACGCAATCGGCAAAGTAGGTACTATTTACTATTTTCGGGTTTATGATGCTTGTCGATAAACGTTGGGAACAGTTCTTGTTCATAATCACTGTGTTAGTGATCATGTTCGTCATTTCCCGGATTCTTCGGTTTGTGGTGGGACGATTCATTCGCGGGGCTGCCAAAAAACTCAAAGTAGACCCAACCCGCTACAACTTCTTTAAGAATGCCGTGGACTTTATTCTTTTGTTCATCGCCACGGTTATTATTTTCAGATCCATCCCCTCGTTGCGCACGGTTGGAACTACCTTATTAACAGGTGCCGGTGTGCTGGCCGCGATTGTTGGTTTTGCTTCACAGGCTGCCTTCTCGAATATTGTCAGTGGTTTCTTTTTGGTGATTTTCAAACCTTTTAGCGTGGGCGATCGCATTAAAATTGGTCAACTCTATTCGGGCGATGTAGAAGACATCAATCTGCGACATACCACCATCAAAGATTTTGAAAACCGAAGAGTGATTATTCCCAACGCAGTCATCAGCAATGAAACCATTATCAACTCAACCATAATCGATGAAAAGACTTGCATGTTTGTTGAGTTGGCCGTGGCCTTGGACACGAATTTAGATCAGGCCATTGCCATCATTCAGGAGGAGGCCATCCATCACCGCTATTATATTGACAACAGAACCGAAACCGATAAAGAGCGAGGCGAACACAGTGTGATGGTAAGGGTCATGACTTTCTTAGATTCTGGCATTCAATTACGTGCGTATGTCTGGGCGAATAATCCCACCGATGGATTTGACTTAAAATGCGATTTGAATAAGTCCATTAAAGAACGGTTTGATGCGGCCGGAATCAAATTATCCAACCTGCACCATTTGCTGGTGATGAAAAGTCTATAAAAATGGCTCGAAAGAAAAGCTTAACGCCTGTCAACGACACGCCACACCCCAGCGAGAGCAAGGTGATTCTGGAATTGATTCAATACAATGAATCGGCTTATTCAAAACACGAAGATTTACCGATCAGTGAATTAATTGCCAACATCAAAGCCAAACAAGTTAATTGGGTAAACTTGGACGGACTGGAAGACAAGAGTATTGTTCAGAAAATTGCTGATCATTTTTGCCTCCACACGCTGTTGGTTGAAGATATTACCAGCGACCATCAGCCCAAGGTGGAAGAGTTTGATGACTATCTCTTCTTTACGCTGAAAATGCTCTACCGCATTGAAGAAGACCGTATTGACTACGAGCAAATTAGTTTTGTGTTGGGGAAAGATTACTTGCTTTCATTTCAAGAGAAAGAAGGAGACTTGTTCGGAAATCTACGCGATCGAATTCGTCTGGATCAGGGGCGCGTGCGAAAAAAGAAAGCAGATTATTTATTGTATCGCCTGATCGACATTATTGTTGATAATTATTATTCTGTGCTGGATGCCATCGGGCAAAAGATTGAAACCATTGAAGAAGATATCTATCAGAACTCCATCGAGCAGCAGTTTAAAAACATTCAAAAACTAAAAAAGGAACTCATCTATCTGCGCAAAGCATTATACCCCCTGCGCGATGCGATGAGTAAGTTGATTAAAGACGAAAGCGGCTTTATTGAACCCGCCAACATTCGATACTATCGGGATGTGTATGATCATGTGGTGCATTTGATCGATTCGCTCGATACTTACAAAGATTTAACCTCGGCCTTGATGGATATTTACATCAATACGCTGAATACCCGCATGAACGAGGTGATGAAAGTATTAACCATTATCTCGACCATTTTCATTCCATTAACATTTATTGTGGGTGTATACGGGATGAACTTCAATACCGAAAAATCACCCTGGAATATGCCCGAACTCAATTCCCCTTATGGCTACCCCATTGTCATGGGATTGATGGTTTTAATTGTAATTGGTATGATGCGGTATTTTAAATACAAAAAATGGTTTTAACTTTCGTGCACTAAACCCAAAACACCTATGCTTTTTCCTATTCTTTTACTTTTGGTCGGATTTGTTATTCTGATCAAGGGGGCCGATTTCCTGGTAAACGGAGCTTCCTCTGCCGCTAAGAAATACGGTATTTCAAATCTGGCCATTGGCCTTACGGTAGTTGCCTTTGGCACTTCTATGCCGGAATTGATTGTTAGTTTAATCTCTGCCTTTCAGGGAAAAAACGATGCTTCATTTGGTAATGTGATTGGCAGCAACAACTTCAATTTGCTTTTCATTTTAGGTATTGCCGGATTGATTTACCCACTGGTGGTTCAACGTAATACCGTAAAATATGAAGTACCGCTTTCTTTACTTGCAGCAGGATTACTTTATTTATTAGTGAATGACTCCATTTTAGGGGGCGATGCAGCCGGCAGTTTGAGCCGCATCGACAGCGGTATTTTGTTGCTCTTCTTTGCCGCGTTCTTGTTTTATATCTATAAAACCATGAGTCACACCACCGATGTGGAAGAAGGCGAGCCCATAAAAATTTACAGTATGCCTCTCTCTATTGGTATGGTGGTATTAGGTTTGGCCATGTTGATTGGAGGTGGACAATTAGTGGTAAACAATGCATTGGAAATTGCCCGTGCTTTTGGATTATCTGAAAAATTGATTGGCTTAACGATTTTAGCGGCTGGTACTTCTTTGCCTGAATTAGCAACCAGCTGTGTAGCGGCTTATAAGAAGAACACGGATATCGCTATTGGTAACGTAGTGGGTTCAAACATCTTTAACATATTCTTTATTTTAGGAATCACCGGGTTTGTCAACCCGATGCCTTACAATGCAGCCATGAACTTTGACTTATACATTCTGATGGGTTCTACCGTATTGCTGATGATCTTTATGTTTACGCTCAATACGCGAAAACTCGATCGTTGGGAAGCAGGTATTATGCTGTTGGCTTACATTGCCTATACAGCCTATTTGATTGGTATGGACAACGGTGCAGTATAGCCGAAATCACCGTCAATCATTAAAAAAAAGCCGTCTCTGAAAAAGAGGCGGCTTTTTTTATTTGAAGGATGAGTAAATTCTCGGTGTCTGATTGATCAATAATACTGTTGAAAATGCTAAAACGAACCCATGCTAACTTAATTCAATTTGGAAAAATGCCGTATTGCTACCCATTGTAATTCAATCCGTAAAAAATAACGCTGCTTACTTTTCGATGAACTGAGTATTAACTGCAAGTTATTTAATTAAAAAAAAATTACTTTTGCGACCTAAACTTACTCCCCTATGACAAAAAAAACCAATTTACTCCTCTTAACCATTTCATTGGTTGGACTAACCATTATCCAATCTTGCAAAAGCGATGATCCGGCACCAGTTGCCAACGTACTCATTGCAGGTAACAGAACCACCGGCAAATTCTACACCGTAGATGAAAAAACCGGAGCAACCAAAGAAATCTTTACGCCTACCTATAGCGGAAGCACTTTAAACGAAGTGAGAGCCGTGGTCTTCCATCCGAAAAAGAACTTATATTATATAAGCCAAAATTCGTACACGTTAGATCAAAACACACAATTAGGCTACTTGTATACTTTAAATCCCACCACAAAAGTTGCTACCCGAATTAACCAAAACAATGGTGTAAATGGCGTGGTATGGGATGCGATTGTTAACTGGGCTGTAGCAGCAGATGACAGCCTTATTTCAGTTGGAGACTTTAATGGCGATGGCAATGGTGTCGTAAAATTTGGAACAGATGGCGTTCGCTCTAAAAAGACCGTAAGAGCAAATATTTGCTGTGGTTTAGGAATGCTGTATGATGCCAAGACCAATAAATTTATTGTATCAAACGATGGTGGTTACAAAAACAAGGTAGTTATCAGTGACCTTGATGGCGCAACCGGAGCCATTACCAATCAAAGAGATGTTATCACTTTCACAGGCTTTCCAGAAGATTTTTCTGTTTCATCTAATCTTAGCCTAAAAGCGATGGCACAAAATGGAAGTACGGCTACCGTTTATGGATTATTGTACAACGGTATTAGTGCCAGCAGAAAAACCTATTTTGTAAAAATTGACCTTACTGCAAAGTCAATGACTTACATTTCAACTATTGGTGCTGATAACAACAACCAATACAATAATTTAACGTACGTTCCGGCTAATAAATTCTAATCTTTTAATTAGTTCAGAACAAAAGTTAACGACTACAATTTCTCTACTAGAAATTGACATTATTAAAAAAAGCCGTCTCTGAAAAAGAGGCGGCTTTTTTTATGCGATCACTTTTTATGCAAGCCAAAAGAAAGGATGCAGTTGGCAATTTTCGCTTTATTTCGTTAGTCATTTCGTTTTATTTCGTTAATCGTTGAAGTACTGAATTCAAAAAGTGCTTAAACGCGTTCTATTTCGATGATTTTAGTTTGGCATAGCGTTTGTTTTCGTTTTTGCGTCCATGCATGGATCGGAACTAAAATTAATTCTCTCAAACTTAAATTCATTTTTATGAACACAACACAAATTTCGTATGTCATGCCTCCAACAGACTTTGATGCTATCAAAGCCGCTATTGCAACCATTACTGCAAAGATGCCTTTTCTTATTTCGTTGAAGCCTGAAGAAGTAGGCTATCTCACCAAACTTGGACCTAAAAGTGTTGACTTTGCGCAAGATGCTTTTTCGGCTTCGACTAATTTTCCGAATGTGCTACCTCCGGTGTTTGACAAAGTAGAATATTTCAAAGACGTTGCACTATTTAAAAACCTGAGCGAGATCAAGATGCTGATCGATTCATTGCAAGAGAAGGTTGAAAGCACGTACCGATTAGTGGGAAGTGAGTCGATGGTCGCCAGCCTTACGGTTTATGAACTGGTACGCACTGCTTCTAAAACCACACCAGGTTTAAAGAGCGTGGCTGAACAATTGGGACAACGTTATAAGAAGCGGAAGAAAAATACTTCTAACGATAAGCCCTCTCATGGTTCGGATGAGGCTTCCTCTGCCAAATGATGGTGGTGCTACTCAAATACCCGGACGTCTCGAGGAGATCTCCGGGTTTTTCTTTTTATACCGACTTTTTCCGATGCTCCTTTTTATGCGTCTGTGAATATCAATTTCATCAACACCGGGCTTCTACCTCCCTCCTATTTCAATCCAAAATAGTCCGGCAGCACTTTTAGTTTCATTCTTGTATCGCAACGATTCACCCTTTAGTGGTTTTGATACATCGCTGATAAGTTGAGATTTTCGCGAATTTCGCGGAGATACTCCTTTGATTCTTTTATTCTCATCGTTTCAGTTATTTTCTTACACGATGATACTTAGAAAGATTCCATTGATTCTTTGAGATTCAACGAGTAGGCTATTTTCAAAGTGGATGATACATTGAGAGATTCGGGAATATCTAAATGATTCTCCGTTGATACTCCGAGATTCAACTAGTACGACATTTTCTTCGATTTTGATACTTTTACATTCATCGATGATACTTGGAGATATTCCGTTGATACTTTTAGATTCAACCGAGGGCATAAATGAAGAAATAGAACGAAGTTTTTCGTTGCTAATCGTTAGTCAGACTTCGGAATAGTTTATGCCATCTTGGGCACATCAAAATGTTGTAAGAAATTCTTTGAAGTTTGAGTCGTTGGCTGAGATCAGCAAGATTCAAATAGCTCATTAGTCTGATCTATTGTTTCCCAGCGATTTTTGCGCTCAAATTTTTCATTGGTTTAAATTTAGTTTCTGGTGCAAAACTGGGTAATCTCTCTATCAGGCTTCTGAAACCTAATCACCTTACTACATTTCTGCTTGGCTATCAGTTGAAATGATTTAAAAAGGTTCAATCGCTCGACCATTAACCAACCAATGGTTGGTATTCGGGCATTTTCAAAGTTGAATGATAAGTCCCGTTGCATAAAGCAGTCTCACGTAACTTTGATAGTAAGTGGACTGGGCATCGTAGTAAAGTTGCTGCGTATCAAACCACGATCGCTCAGCTTCTAATAGTTCAATCAAGGTTGTTTCTCCTTTTAAATAAGAATGGCGATCAGACCGCAACACTTCGGTAGACATTTGAAGGATGGTAGCATAACGACTGACTGTCTCTTTTTGTAGTTGATAAGCTTGATAGGCAGTAGCTACTTCTTTTTTTACTTTTAGTTGTAGTGTTTGAAAATTGAGTTGCGCTTGCTGTTTTATGAAAATTGACTTTTGAATTGCACCCTGATTGCGCGAAAAAAAAGGCAGTTGTATGGTGCCAAAAAAACCAAGATAAGGAATGGTGTTTTGAGGGTTCCAGATAACACCTAACTCTGGCACCGGCCATTTGAGTGAATTTTGTAATTTGATATTACTTTCTGAAACGGCAATTGTACTTTGAATCGTTCGAATCTCAGGCCGCATGCGCAGGGCAATTGCTAATAAACTATCTGTTTGATTGGTAATGGAAATGGTTTCGATTGAATTGGCGGTCGATACATCTACACTATCAGGTGAGCTTAGCATAAATTTTAACTCCTGTACCGCACTACGATAATCAAGTTGCGTAGATTTTAATTGCAAACTGTATTGCTCCAGCGGAATTTGTGTACGGATCAGCTCCGTGGCAGAAATCATCTTATTTTCTACGCGTTTTTTCTGAATGGTGACCAAACTATCCAGATTGAAGTGTGCTTGTTGAAGTATCGTGAGCAACTGCTTAAGTCGCCACACCTCAAGCCACTGGTTAGCTACTTCAAAAGTCAAATCATGTTCTGATTCATTATATATATTTTCACTCAACGCTATCTGTTGGGTTGCCACTTCCATTTTATTTTGACGCAGATGGGGCCACTGAAATTGTTTGGTCAACTGCCACCACACTTGTCGGTTGGCCGGGTGATGCCATTCTGTATTAATCGGATAAAATTTGGAATTGATTAATTGAAGGCTTTGGTTGTTCAGTATCGGATTGGGGCGAAGTTTTGCCGTAGTTAAATCACTTTGTGCGATTTTGATATTGAGCTTTCCAGACTTCAGTTCGGTATTGCTTTCGCGGGCAATTTTTAGAGCATCTGCAAGAGAAAGCAGATCTTGTGCTGACAGAGCGTATGAAACATGCAAGCAAATTGCGATGCAGAAGGAGCTTACATATTTCATCCGGCAATCATTTCCGATTTTATAAATTCAGAATTCAAACAAATATAGAAAGATTGATTTCCAAAGCAATTTGCTTCA
>DGYK01000054.1:26915-70848 GCA_002398365.1 Flammeovirgaceae bacterium UBA5008 | reverse complement strand
ATGCGTGGTTTGATGGCGAAGCCTCAAAAGAACCTTGCCGGTTCAGTAGGTTCCATCATCGAAAACCCGATCCTATCAAACTTCAAAGAAGGATTGGACGTGTTGGAATACTTTATCTCTACACACGGTGCGCGTAAAGGTTTGGCCGATACAGCTTTGAAAACAGCTGATGCGGGTTACTTAACGCGAAGATTGGTGGACGTTGCCAACGACTTGGTAATTACTGAGGAGGATTGCGGTACATTACGTGGATTGCGCGTTGCCGCTTTGAAAGACAACGAAGATATCGTTGAGCCTTTGTCAGAGCGTATCGTGGGACGTGTAACTGTTCACGACATCTACGATCCATTGACCGACAAATTGATTTGTGCAGCGAATCAGGAAATCACGGATGAGATCGCCAAACAAATTGAAGAAACTAGCATTGAAGAAGTAGAAATTCGTTCCATCCTTACTTGCGAAACCAAGTTTGGAGGATGTGCAAAATGCTACGGCCGCAACTTGGCAACCGGCAAAATGGTACAACAAGGTGAAGCAGTAGGTGTAATTGCTGCTCAATCAATCGGTGAACCGGGTACACAGTTGACACTTCGTACTTTCCACGTGGGTGGTACAGCGTCTAACATTGCTGTTGATGCTAACATTAAGGCGAAGTTTAGCGGAACGGTAGAATTCGAAGCTATCCGTACAGTAGATACTACTGATAAGGAGGACAATAAAGTGAAGGTGGTAATGGGCCGCACTGGTGAGATTCGCATTTTGGACGAAGAGAAGCGTGTGTTGATTGCCAACAACGTTCCTTATGGAGCTTACTTGCGTGTGAAGGATGGTCAGAAAGTGGAGAAAGGAACCGAGCTTTGCTATTGGGATCCTTACAACGCGGTTATTCTATCTGAATTTGATGGTGAAATCGAATATGAATCCATCATTGAAGGTGTTACCTACAAAGAAGAATCCGATGAGCAGACAGGTCACAGAGAGAAGGTAATTACCGATACTCGTGATAAGACCAAGAACCCTTCGATCATTGTAAAAGGTAAGAACGACACGAAAGGATATAACATTCCGGTAGGTGCTCACTTAGCGGTGGATGAAGGAGAGAAAATTCAAGCCGGCCAGGTAATGGCGAAGATTCCACGTACCATGGGTAAGTCACGCGATATTACGGGTGGTCTTCCTCGTGTAACGGAATTGTTTGAAGCTCGTAATCCTTCGAATCCTGCAGTTGTCAGCGAAATTGATGGTGTAGTAACATACGGAGGTATCAAGCGTGGTAATCGCGAAATTTTCATCGAATCGAAAGACGGTGTTCAGAAGCGTTACTTGGTGCCTTTGTCTAAGCATATTTTGGTGCAGGATAATGACTTCGTAAAAGCAGGTCAGCCATTGTCTGACGGTGCAATTACGCCAAGCGACATCTTGTCGATCAAAGGACCGACTGCTGTTCAGGAATACTTAGTGAACGAAATTCAGGAAGTATACCGCCTGCAAGGTGTGAAGATCAACGATAAGCACATTGAGTGTATCGTAAGCCAGATGATGCAAAAAGTAGAAATCATCGATTCAGGTGATACGACCTTCTTGCCTGGTGAATATGTAGATAAGTTCGAATTCCGTGAGGAGAACGACTTGATCTTGGATAAGAAAGTGGTGATGGATGCCGGAGATTCAGGCCGATTCAAAGTGGGTCAGATCGTAACTCCTCGTGAATTACGAGATGAGAACTCAGCTTTGAAGAGAAAAGACTTGCGGGTAGTAGAAGTGAGAGATGCTTTATCAGCCGTATCACGTCCTACTTTGCAAGGTATTACGCAGGCTTCCTTGAAAACCGAAAGCTGGTTGTCAGCTGCATCCTTCCAGGAAACGACCAAAGTGTTGAGCGAAGCTGCCATCCGCGGAAAAGCAGATCAATTAATGGGCTTGAAAGAGAACGTAATTGTGGGTCACTTGATCCCTGCCGGTACAGGTCAGCGCAGATTTGAAGATCTGATCGTAGGTTCAGAAGAAGAGTATCAGCGTTTGGTAGACGCACCCGAGCGTAAAAGCAAGGAGCGCGAACTCGCAGATTAATAACTTGAAAGTATAGTATTTGAAAATGTGCGGGTGTTTTAAACATTCGCACATTTTTTTTGAAGGCTTACATTACCAAATTTTCAAATTGTAAAATTTTCAAATTGATTTTATGGCAGACGATAAGAACATCCCACAGCAAAATCAAATCAACATTGAGTTGACAGAAGAGATAGCCGAAGGCATTTATTCTAATCTGGCCATGATTGCTCATTCTAATAGTGAGTTTGTGATCGATTTTATCCGTTTGATGCCGGGAGTTCCAAAGGCCAAGGTCAAGTCGAGGATTGTGATTACGCCTGAGCACGCCAAAAGGCTTTTGGCAGCTTTAAAGGATAATATTAGTAAATACGAGGCCACCTTCGGCCCAATTAAGCAAACCAATGATGTGCCTACCTTTCCAATGAATTTTGGTGGTACTATGGGTGAGGCTTGAGTGTTTTTGAGTCATTTCATTCAAAATACCAGCTGTTTTTGCGCTCAGAGGCTGATTTATTTAAAATTTCTTTTTGCCAACCTTTTGCATCCTATCTTTCTTTAAATACCTTTGCAGTCCTTATTTTTAAAGGTTTTAAAAGAAAATATAAATGCCTACCATTCAGCAACTTGTGAGAAAAGGAAGGACGAAATTGACCTTCAAGTCAAAATCTCCAGCCCTTGATTCATCGCCTCAGCGCAGGGGCGTTTGTACACGTGTGTACACTACAACCCCTAAAAAGCCAAATTCTGCTATGAGAAAGGTAGCCCGTGTGCGCCTAACGAATCAGAAAGAGGTGAACGCCTACATCATGGGCGAAGGTCACAATTTACAGGAACACTCTATCGTATTGGTAAGAGGTGGTCGTGTGAAGGACTTACCCGGTGTTCGTTACCACATTGTGCGTGGCGCATTGGATACAGCGGGTGTAAACGGACGCAAGCAAAGCCGTTCGAAGTATGGCGCGAAACGTCCGAAGGCAGGAGCTGCAGCACCAGCGGCTAAAGGAGCACCAGCAAAAAAGAAATAAAGCATTTTTAAATAGTTATGAGAAAGTCAAAACCTAAGAAAAGATACCTTCTTCCTGATCCTAAGTTCAATGATACTTTGGTAACCAAGTTCGTGAACTACATGATGAATGATGGTAAGAAAAGTATTGCCTACAATATTTTTTACGATGCCATTGAGCAGGTAGAAAAGAAAGCAGGTGGCGAAAACGGCTTAGAGGTGTGGAAACGCGCTATGAACAACGTAATGCCAGGTGTTGAGGTGAAAAGCCGTAGAGTAGGTGGAGCTACGTTCCAGGTGCCTGTGGAAATTCGCCCTGAGCGCAAAATCAACTTGAGCATTAAGTGGTTGATTGACTACGCACGTGCCCGTGGTGAAAAAACCATGATGGACAAGTTGGCCGGAGAAATTTTGGCTGCATCCAAAGGTGAAGGTGCTGCGATCAAGAAAAAAGACGACACACACCGCATGGCAGAAGCCAACAAGGCATTCTCTCATTTCAGATTCTAATTTTAAATCTCACAACTCATATTTAACACACACATCGAATAAATGGCACGGGATTTAAGATTTACAAGAAACATTGGTATCGCTGCGCACATTGATGCTGGTAAAACCACCACCACTGAGCGTATTCTATATTATGCGGGTGTAAACCACAAGATTGGTGAGGTGCACGAAGGTGCAGCTACCATGGACTGGATGGCGCAAGAGCAGGAGCGTGGTATCACAATTACCTCTGCCGCTACAACTGTACACTGGAAATATCGCAAAAACGAATATCACGTTAACATCATCGATACACCTGGCCACGTAGACTTTACTGTGGAGGTGAATCGCTCATTGCGTGTATTGGATGGTCTTGTGTTCTTGTTTAGCTCGGTTGATGGTGTTGAGCCTCAATCCGAAACAAACTGGCGCTTGGCTGATAATTATAAAGTGGCGCGTATCGGTTTCGTTAATAAAATGGACCGTTCAGGTGCAGACT
The DNA here is from genome assembly GCA_002398365.1 of Flammeovirgaceae bacterium UBA5008. GTDB lineage: Bacteria > Bacteroidota > Bacteroidia > Cytophagales > Cyclobacteriaceae > ELB16-189. The sequence continues at coordinate 66,805 of DGYK01000054.1, read as the reverse complement.
TCTTAGGAGTTTGTAACCAAGTAAAAGAAAAATTAGGTAGCAAGGCGGTTGCATTGCAATTGCCGATCGGTGCTGAAGATAACTTCAAAGGTGTAGTTGATTTGATCAACAACCGTGGTATCATTTGGAATGAGCATGACAAAGGAATGACCTTCCAAGAAGTGCCAATTCCTGAAGATATGAAGGCAGAAGCTCACGAATACCGCGAAAAATTACTCGAGGCAGTTGCGGAATACGATGAGACGTTGATTGAGAAGTTTTTTGAAGATCCTAACTCAATTACCGAAGCTGAAATCTTGACTGCTTTGCGTAAGGCTGTTATTGATATGAAAATCGTGCCAATGGTGTGCGGTTCTTCATTCAAAAACAAGGGTGTGCAAACCATGTTGGATTATGTGATGGAGTTGCTTCCTTCACCGCTGGATAAAGATGTGATCATCGGTACGAACCCTGACACAGAGGAGCCGGTAGAAATCAGACCAAGTGAGGCTGAGCCTTTTGTAGGTCTTGCCTTCAAAATCGCAACTGATCCATTCGTTGGTCGCTTGTGCTTTGTCCGCGCATATTCTGGTGTTCTTGAGTCTGGATCATATATTCAAAATACACGTTCAGGACAAAAAGAGCGTATCTCTCGTGTATTCCAAATGCACGCGAATAAGCAAAACCAGATTGAGCGTTTGCACGCTGGTGATATTGGAGCGGTAGTAGGTTTCAAGGATATTAAGACCGGGGATACATTGTGCGATGAAAAGCGCCCCGTGATTCTTGAGTCAATGATCTTCCCTGAGCCGGTAATTGGTTATGCCATCGAGCCTAAGAAACAAGCCGATGCTGACAAGTTAGGTATGGCTATCGCCAAATTGGTGGAAGAAGATCCTACGCTTCGCGTAAACACTGACCACGAAACTGGTCAGACTATTTTGCGCGGTATGGGTGAATTGCACTTGGAGATCATTATCGATCGCTTAAAGCGCGAGTTCAAAGTTGAAATCAACCAAGGTGCACCTCAGGTTGCTTACAAAGAAGCTTTGACGAAGTCAGTTGAACATAAAGAAGTTTACAAGAAACAAACTGGTGGTCGTGGTAAGTTTGCCGATATCGTATTCGAAATCGGGCCACGCGAGTTGGGTCCAGAAGATAAACCAGGTCTTGAGTTTGTGAATGACATCGTAGGTGGTGTGATTCCTCGCGAATTCATCCCGGCTATTCAGAAAGGTTTTGAGCAATCAATGAATAACGGTCCGTTGGCTGGTTATCCAATTGACTCGATGAAGGTTCGTTTGTTTCATGGTTCTTACCATGATGTTGACTCTGACTCTTTATCATTTGAATTGGCGGCTCGCATTGGTTTCAAAGAAGCTGCTAGCAAGTGTTCTCCACAATTGTTGGAGCCAATCATGGGTGTGGAAGTAATCTCTCCGGATGAGTATACAGGTTCTGTAACCGGTGACTTGAACCGTAGAAGAGGTATCATGAAAGGAATGGATACACGTGGTGGTGCACAAGTAATTAAGGCAGATGTACCGTTGAAAGAACTTTTCGGTTACATCACTGACTTGAGAACCTTGACTTCAGGTCGTGCTTCAGCCAACCTGACATTCTCGCACTATTCGCCAGTTCCTAAAAACTTAGCTGATAAGGTAATTGAAGAAGTAAAAGGGGCACTTGCCGCGAAATAAAAATTTAACCAGAAACATCTAAAAGACGTTTAGATATGAGCCAAAAAATCAGAATTAAATTGAAGTCATACGACCATAATCTGGTTGATAAATCTTCAGAGAAAATTGTTCGCGCGGTAAAAGCAACCGGAGCTGTGGTAAGTGGACCTATTCCTTTGCCTACTGAGAAGGAGAAATTCACTGTGTTGCGTTCACCACACGTAAATAAGAAGGCTCGTGAGCAGTTTCAATTGTGCACGTACAAGCGCGTAGTTGACATTTACTCAAGCAGCACCAAAACCATCGATGCGTTGATGAAGCTGGAGCTTCCTTCTGGTGTTGACGTAATCATTAAGTAATCTTATCACATTAATAGATTAAACATCCTGATGAACAGTCAGGATGTTTTTTTTGTACCCTTCACTAAACCCGCTTATGGCCCTACTTGAAAAATCCTTGTTTGTAAAGAAGTCCAAAATACCCGGAGCGGGACGCGGATTGTTTACGAAAGTAGCCATTGCCAAAGGCACACGTATTGTTGAATACAAGGGCAAAATTGTAACTTGGAAGGAAGTCGAGAAAATGGCCGATGACCGCAACGGGTACGTATTCTTTTTTAATAGTAAATACTGTATCGATGCGTGGCAGACAAACAAGTCGGTGGCACATTATGCCAACGATGCGATGGGCATCACCCGTATCGAGGGGTTGCGAAACAATTCAGAGTACGTAACAGAAAAGAAGCGATGCTACATTGAGGCATCGAAGGATATTCCTGCCGGAGCTGAAATCTTTGTCGGCTATGGCGCAGAATATTGGCAAGTGATTCGCTACAACATCAAGTTAGAGCAGAAAAACCGGGAGAAGGAAGGGAAGAAGGCAACCGGTAAAGAGTTGCCTCACCACAAGGCGAATAAGCGTTCAGTAAAAAAGAAATAATTCTTATTGCTTAGAGCTTAATTCTTTCGCCCGCTCGATGGTTTCGTTCATCAGCTCTTTTACTTTTTTGATTTTTTCCATCTCCGATTCAAGATAAGCGCGTGCTTTTTCCTGATCCACTGAATCGGGCAGAGGGCGGAAGGTGTGCATCCAATCCATCATAGACCGATCGGCTGAATCTAACTGAGCAATTACTTGCTCTAATTCCTGTTTCTTGTCTGCTGCCATTTCTGCAGTAGCAGCAATTTTATCCTGAAGTTGTTTCTTAAGTTGGTAGATGTCTTCTACCTGGGGCATAATTTCATCATGAATATCCATTACCTGATCGTAGAGCACATCGTTTGGATTGTCACCGGTACTCGCATCGCTCGCATGATGTTCTTGTTTTCCGGACTGATTACAAGATGCCAGAGCAATGGCTAAAATAGAAATGAGATAAGTTACTTTCATAGCGGTTGGATCAACTTTGATTCACCTAAAGGTAGCAGATTTATATACAACACTCAATCTTGGAGCTAACTAACAAGGGTTAGTTTTTGAATTTTTTGAATTAAAAATCATGTGCTTCTTTTGATGATTGATTTTTTTTGTTTTCCTTCGAAGAACAATAGTAGACAAATGAGCAACAAGCGATTTTATTTTAGCTTTTACTTTTATCCAGCCCAACCGGGACTAGATAGAGAATCGCTTTGTTAAGACATAAAAACAAAAGAAACTCAGAAAAGTCCCGGTGAAAACTGGGACTTTTCTTTTTACCTGTGCTACATAGGTTTTATAAAATGTAGCCATAGTTTAAAGGAGTAGTAACCGAAGTAGCATATCGATTGAATGAGCAAGAAGAAAAAAACTAAAGTAGCCATACAGGGCATCGCCACCAGCTTTCATGAAGTGGCGGCACTGACTTACTTTCAAGAGCCGATTGATACAGTAGAATGCTTGTCGTTTCATGCGCTGTGTGAATCGCTTAAGAAAGGGGAGTCTGACTTTGCCATGATGGCGATTGAAAATTCTATTGCGGGAAGCATTTTGCCCAATTACTTTTTGCTGCAGGAATATCATTTCTCAATCATAGGTGAAGTGTATTTGCCCATTCACATGCACTTGCTTGCAATGCCGGGTGTGAAACTGACGGATATTAAATGCATAGAATCGCACCCGATGGCGATACGCCAGTGTAATGATTTTTTGTTTCGGCTGAATAACATTGAAATTCGCGAAAGCGATGACACAGCTGTTTCAGCAAGGAAAGTGAAAGAGAAAAAGCTGATGGATACAGCAGCGATTGCCAACGAGTATGCCGCTAAGAAATTTGGCTTACAAATATTAGAAAAGCGAATAGAGACGAATAAGAAAAACTTCACCCGCTTTCTGGTGCTAACAAAGGGCAGAGAAACAGCCAAAGACAGCAACAAAGCTTCGTTATGTTTTGAGGTGGCGAATGAGGTGGGAAGCTTGGCAGAAGCGTTGATGACATTGAAGAAAAATCAAATCAATCTAACAAAAATTCAATCCATACCAATTGTAGGAAAACCCAGTGAGTATTCGATTCACATTGATGTGGAGTGGAAGCGTAGGAAAAATTATGATACTGCCGTTCAAGAAGTACTTCGGCAAGTCAGAAACCTGAATGTGTTGGGGGAATACAAGAAAGCGAAAATTGAGTACAAGTAGTCCTTAAGTTGAAAGTTTGAAGTGTAAGAAAAATGATAGAAGCAGCGAATCGAATTAAGAATGTAGAAGAGTACTACTTCAGCAAAAAGCTGGCGGAAGTGCGAAGCATTGACACACCGGAGTGGCGTGTAATCAATTTGGGTATCGGTAGTCCGGATCAGATGCCAGCTGCAAACGCCATCGATGCGTTGATTACTTCAGCAAAAAATCCGGCTAATCACGGCTACCAGAATTACAAAGGTATTCCACAGCTGCGAAATGGCATTGCTGATTTTTATCAAAATACGTATGGCGTAACTCTCAACACTGAGACTGAAATACTTCCCCTGATGGGATCGAAGGAAGGAATCATGCACATTATGATGGCATTTGTCAATGAAGGAGATGAAGTATTGATTCCGGATCCTGGTTACCCCACCTATGCTTCTGTGGCGAAATTAGTAGGAGCTAAGACGAGCACGTATGCCATGAAAGAAGAACTGGGTTGGGGCATCGACCTGGAAGAATTGCGCAAACGTGATTTATCCAAAGTGAAAGTGATGTGGGTTAATTTTCCGCACATGCCAACGGGTCGTATTGCTTCGAGAGCAGAACTCAAAGAATTGGTTGACTTAGCTCGCAAACATCAATTTTTAATCGTAAATGATAACCCGTACTCGCTGATTTTGAATAACCATCCGCTTTCGATTTTGAGTATTGAAGGTGCAGCCGATGTTGCATTGGAATTAAATTCGCTGAGTAAGTCGCATAACATGGCGGGCTGGCGCATTGGTTGGGTAGCAGGCAACCCACAGTATATTGATGCGGTGCTCCGGGTGAAAAGTAATATGGATTCCGGCATGTTTTTAGGATTGCAGCATGCAGCTGTGGAGGCCTTGCAAAGTGGAACCGAATGGTTCACACAACTCAATACGATTTATCAAAAGCGCAAAGATGCAGCTTGCCGTATTCTAGATGAACTGGGTTGTGCGTATTCGAAGGAACAATCCGGATTGTTTGTGTGGGCTAAGGCGCCTGACCATATTCAGGATGTGGAAAAATGGATTGATGAAATTTTATACGGCACACATGTGTTCATTACGCCCGGATTTATTTTTGGAGAGGCCGGCCGAAAGCATATTCGCATTTCGCTTTGCGCAACCGAAGAGAAATTGAATGAAGCGCGCGAGCGAATTAAAGAGTTTGTGAGCAAGAAAAATTCGCCAGAAAAAAAACCAGTTTCGATATGAAAGTAACGGTGATTGGTTTGGGATTGATAGGAGGCTCGCTGGCGATTGACTTACGAAAAAAGAAATTGGCTACTGAGTTGATTGGTGTTGACTTTAATCAGGCACACGCACAGCAAGCTGTGGTGCTTGGATTGGTGGACCGCATTTTGCCGGAGGATAAGGCGCTTGCCGAATCGGATGTGGTTTTGTTGACGATTCCGGTGAATGCTATTGGCGCTTTGCTGCCTACGATTCTGGATCAGATTGGCAAGAATACCGTAGTAATAGACACCGGCAGTACGAAAGGATTGATTTGTAAATCGGTTTCAGGTCATTCGCGAAGAAATCAATTTGTGGCGGCCCATCCGATTTCGGGAACAGAAAACTCCGGCCCCACCGCTGCACTTGAAGGTTTGTTTGTAGGCAAGACGAATATTATTTGCGAGCACGAAAAATCTTCGGAGCACTCCTTGAAGATTGCACAAAGTATTTTTGATGCCGTGGGTTTGAAAACCATTTTCATGGAAGCGGAAGAGCATGATAAACATGTGGCGTATGTTTCACACTTGTCGCATGTGAGTTCGTTTTTGCTGGGGCAAACGGTGTTGGATATTGAAAAAGATGAGAAGAATATTTTTGATTTGGCGGGTAGTGGTTTTGCATCCACTGTGCGCCTCGCAAAAAGTTCACCAGCGATGTGGGCACCCATCTTTGAGCAGAATTCAGAATATTTGAGTCAGGCGCTGCTGGAGTATATTATGCACCTGCAGAAATTTCATTATCACCTGATGAAGAAAGACTCGAAGGAGTTGATGAAGACATTAACAAATGCGAATGGAATTAGAAGGGTGTTGGAGAAGAAGTAAGTTGACAATTGACAATAGGCAGTTGACAAAGTTGAGGATCACCAAAAATGAGAATAGGATTATTGAAATGAATTTTAAATATTAACATAACAATTGGATCGTATGAAAAAAGGATTGGAACTTGAATCGATAGCTGGTTTTTTGAATGTAAAAAAGCCGATCATTATCAGTGGCCCTTGCAGCGCTGAAACAGAAGAGCAGATGGTGGCTACAGCCAAGCAAATTGCTGCTACTGGAAAGGTGCATGCTTTGCGTGCAGGAATCTGGAAGCCGCGCACACGCCCCGGACAATACGAAGGTGCGGGCGATGTGGGTTTGAATTGGTTGATGACAGCCAAGAAAGAAACAGGCTTGCCGGTGACAACAGAAGTGGCGAATGCTGCACACGTAGAAGCTTGTCTGAAGGCCGGTGTCGATATTTTGTGGGTAGGTGCTCGTACAACAGTGAATCCATTTTCGGTACAAGAGATTGCCGATTCGTTGAAGGGCGTGGACATTCCGGTGATGGTGAAAAATCCGGTGAACCCTGATTTGGAATTATGGATTGGTGCGCTCGAGCGTTTAAATAAAGCGGGCATTAAGAAGATGGCGGCTATTCATCGTGGGTTTTCTTCATTCGAAAAAGGTCCTTTCCGCAATTTGCCCATGTGGGATTTGGCGATTGAATTGAAGACACGTTTTCCGGAGTTGGAAATTATTTGTGATCCAAGTCATATTTCAGGTAACAGAGATTTGATTGCTTTTGTATCGCAGAAGGCGCTGGATTTAGACATGGCCGGATTGATGATTGAAAGTCATATTAACCCGGATGCAGCGTGGAGCGATGCGAAGCAACAAGTAACACCGGCTGTATTGGGCAAAATTTTGAGTGACTTGGTAGTGCGAACGAGCAGCAGCGAAAACAAAACTTTTAAAGATACGCTGAGTGTGTTGCGTGAGCAGATTGACCAACTCGATGATGAGATCATGCAGAAAATGGCTTCGCGCATGAAAATTTCTGAGAAGATTGGCCAATACAAAAAAGACAATAACGTTACGATTTTGCAGGTGAATCGCTGGGAAGAAATTATCAAAACGCGTGTGACATTGGGTAAGGCGATGGGTTTGGAAGAAGGATTTATGCGCGACCTGTTGCGTTTGGTACACCATGAGTCGATACAAGTGCAGACGAAGGTGATGAACCAGATTGAAGAGAAAGTTTAGAGAATCAGTTGACAATAGACAAATGGCAGTTGACAAAATTTTGGTGCGAATGATTGGCAGTAGATTACAATGGAGTCTATTGTCAATTGTACTTTTGTCAACTGTCAACTTTGCCCTTGGCCAATTCAGCGAGAAAGAATACTTGTTGGGACGATTTGATGAAACGAAAGATGCGCGATTTGTTCGACTCGGTGATGAATATGCCAGAGGAAGTGCCGTAGGTAAATATTTGCGAAAAGAAACCTACGAGGCATTTGTAAAAATGGCCGAGGCTGCCCAAAAGGAGGGAGTGAATCTTTTCATCATTTCTGCTACGCGCAATTATGAAGCGCAGAAAACGATTTGGGAAAACAAGTGGGAAGGGCGCACTTTGGTAGAAGGCAAAAACCTGACTACCATCTCTGACTTATCCGAACGAGCTCGAATGATTTTATTGTATAGCTCTATGCCGGGAACATCTCGTCATCACTGGGGTACGGACATGGATTTAAATTCGTTGGAGAATTCGTATTTTGAATCGGGTGAAGGACTGAAAATTTACCAATGGTTGTTGGCGCACGCGGCCGAATTTGGATTTTGCCAACCGTATACTTCAAAAGCACAAGGCCGTACCGGTTATAAAGAAGAAAAGTGGCATTGGTCGTATTTGCCACTTTCGAGTGAATTGCTGAAAAAATATGTGAAGACGGTGCGCTACGCGGACATCAAAGGTTTTAAAGGTAGTGAAGTTGCCAAATCGATCAAGGCCATTGATAAATACGTGCAAGGTGTTAGCTGCAAATAATATTTGTTCTTCTATTTCTCGCAGGTGCTTCAGCGCCTTGCCGATCCATCTGTTTTTTGTTTTTTTTCTTTCGGTTTTGAATTCATGTGCTCAGCCCAAGAAAGAATATGATGTGATCATTCGCAATGGAATGATTTACGATGGATCCGGTAGTAGACCCTATCGAGGAGATGTCGCCATCCAAGGCGATACATTGGCAGCGATGGGTGATCTCTCGAATGCTGTTGGTAAAGAAGAGATCGATGCAAAAGGACTTGCCATTTCGCCAGGATTTATCAATATGCTCAGTTGGGCTGATGGCTCGTTGTTAAAAGATGGCCGCTCGATGAGTGACATTAAACAAGGAGTTACACTCGAAATTTTTGGCGAAGGCTGGAGTCCCGGTCCGCGTAAAAAGAAAAACAGCAAAGACACCTTATGGACTTCGCTGGGAGAATATTTTGAAGTTCTGAAAAGAAAAGGAGTGAGCCCCAACTTTGGTTCTTTTGTAGGAGCCACTACTGTACGCAACTATGTGCTGGGCTTTGACAATCGCAAACCAACTCCACAGGAGTTAATACAAATGAAAGAATTGGTGCGCGAATCGATGAAGGAAGGCGCGATGGGGTTAGGTTCTTCTCTTATCTATGCTCCAGCCGATTATGCGTCTACAGAAGAACTGATTGAGTTGAGCAAAGTAGTGTCAGAATACAACGGTATGTACATCACTCACATGCGGAGTGAGAGCGATAAAATATTTCCGGCTATGAATGAATTTTTTCGGATTGCGCGCGAAGCAAATGTTGCCGCTGAAATTTATCATTTAAAAATTAATAATGAGTGGAATTGGAATAAAGTAGATGCTGTGTTGGCCAAGATAGACAGTGCGCAAAAGACCGGATTGAAAATCACAGCCGACATGTACACGTACAACGCCAGCGGCACCAGCATTACCGCGCGACTGCCTACCTGGGTGCAGGAAGGCGGAGCGCAAGCCATGCGCAAGCGTTTTAAGAACCCAGTTCTGCGTAAGCGATTGTTGCGCGAAATGGAATTAGGAATTCCCAATAGAAATTCAGACCCCAAGGATGTGATGGTGATGGGCTTTCGCACGGATTCGTTGAATCAATTATATCGTGGCAAACGCCTAAATGAAATTGCAGCAAAGCATGGCAAGAGTGCGAATGAGACAATTCTGGATTTGTTGGTAGCGGACAAGTCGAGTATTCCGTGTATTTTCTTTTTGATTTCAGAAGACAACATCCGAAAGATGTTGCCGCTTCCTTATGTCAGTGTTTGTTCAGATGCAGCTTCCATTCCGGACGAACCACCCTTTAATAATGATGGAACCCATCCGCGTGCGTACGGAAGTTTTGCGCGGTTACTTGCCAAATATTCCCGTGAGGAAAAATTGTTTCCAACCGAAGAGGCCGTCCGCAAGATGACTTCCTTACCTGCTTCTAATTTAAAAATTGCGAAGAGAGGATTGTTAAAAGTTAGCTACTATGCCGATGTAGTATTATTTGATCCTGCTACGATTCAAGATCATGCTACGTTTGAAGATCCACATCAATATACTACCGGAGTGGTGCATGTTTTTGTGAATGGTGTTCAAGTGTTGAAGGACGGAGAACATACCAACAAAAAGCCCGGCCGATTGGTAGTCGGGCCGGGCTATCGGATTAAGAAATAATTTGTTACTCTATTTTTCGTGTGGCATTCATCGGGAATGCTCCGAAAGATCCTACCGACATCGTTCCGGTGAACTGATCTTTGGTGATGCTTCCTTTCACTGCTATGACCGCTGTATTTCCACCGAAGCTTACCTCGTAAGAAAAACTCAGTTGATTGTCTTTGTAAACCACATCTTTAATTGGTGTTTCACGCTTTGAGCGATTGTTGGCAATTATACCTGAATATACATTGCCTTCCTTTTTTATAGTGAGCGTACCCATTCCGCCTTGAGGCGATTCGATGGTGTAATTCCATGTTCCGGCTGCTTCATATGCTACTGTATCTTTTGGAGCATTTGTATTGGCTCGAGTAGCAGCAGGAACAACAGTTGTTGCAGGAGCTTGCCCACGTCCACCGCCACCACCACCACCACCTTGTGGCATTCCACCACCACCACCTTGCTGGCCATCGCCACCACCGCCTTCTTCTTTCAAGTCATCATTATTAATAGATTTTTTACGTCTACGGCCACCGCCATCCATCGTCATTTTACCAATGCGATAACTGAAGGTAACTTTGAAGTTGAGATTGGTAGTTACTGAAGTTGTTTCTTGATTTAAGAAATAAGAATTCTGACTTCCTTTGACAGTAATGGAAGGGTAGAAGAAGTTTTCAGCACCAAAGCCAATACTTCCTTTTTTATCGGCAATATCTTTACGAACACTTAAACTATACACACCAAAGCCACCTTGATAGCCTTGCAGTTGCACTTGTTGTCCGCGATAGAACGAGAAGAATTGCAAACCCCATCCTTTATCTAGATTATAACTTCCAAACAAGCGAACGTTATACACCCAGCCTGAGTTTTTGGCTGCCAATGTCGGATCAGCTATATTATTATTTAATAAGGTATAATAAGTATCCACGCCTCCATTTAAGCCAAGCTTTCCTGCATTTACATTGGCAAACACACTAAATCCGTAGGCATCTTCCTGACCGATATTCTGGTAGGTGGTTTTGATGGTATCTCCAACTGTTGTGCGCACGCGTTGTATAGATCCAGTTGTATTTCTGAAGAAGGTAGAAAAATTAAGAGAAGTTCCTTTAATGAAGGTGCTGTAAGAAAGTTCATAGTTATCGGTGTATTCCGGATCTAGTTTTGGATTTCCTACGGAAACGTTCAATGGGTTTGATGCCTGAATGTTAGGATTCAAAAACTGAATGGAAGGGCGCTGAATACGTCTGTTGTAAGCTACTTTAACTGCACTTCCATTTTTTAATTTTTTAGAAACGTTTACACTGGGCACTAAAATTCCATACGAGGGAAGTGAAATCCTCTTTTCATCCTGAAAATAAGCATCGATGGTTGTATATTCATAACGTCCACCAGCTTTGAGGCTGTATGATTTAGGCAACGACAAAGTATAAGCTGTATAACCGCCCGTCACATTTTGATCGTAATTAAAAATATTGCTCAGATTTACGTTTGGATCTTGGATATAGATGCCGTTAGCCCCTGCGCTAAAGTAGGCATAGGAACTTTCTACTTTGCGAATGATCTGTTTTCCACCAAATTCCAGAATCGACTTTTTTCCAATGGGAGTTTGATAATCAACCTGAATAGTGGTTTCTGTATTGATACTCTTATTATTGTTTTTTGTTGATTTTAATTTTTCTGTAATGATATAGTCTAAACTATCTCTCACGAAGTCGTTTGTACGATTATTCTGACTGTAAGATCCAAGGAAACTTAATTCTTGTTGCGGCTTTTTGAATAGGCGTGTATAGGTTAAACTGGCATCAACTGTTCCTGAATTATCCGTAACATCCACATTGTATAGATTGGAGCGGAGCGGATTGTTGATGTTATTAGTTCGTAATAGGTCTTGCCAGTTACTATTATTGCGTACGCCATATTGAATTGAAGCAGCTAATGAGTTTTTTTCGTTGATGTCGTAATCCCAACCTAAAGTATATCTCCCAAAAAGGTTTTGGGTGCGGGTATCTGCTGATTGAATGTTTTTGGATGGAACTGTATTTGGATTCGTAGTCTGAATATTTTCAAAACTTCCCGGTTGGTTATAGTTTGATCTTCCAAATCCACCGAGTGAAAATCCCATTTTGCCCGTGCGGTAATTTCCATTCAAACCTAAATTTGATCCGCGCAAACCGGCACTGGCATCAACATTTAATGTTAAACCTTGCAATGTGTTTTTCTTAGTGATGATATTAATTATACCACCTGAACCTTCCGCATCGTACTTAGCCGAAGGAGAGGTAATCACTTCTACTGTTTTAATTTGATCAGCCGGTATTTGCTTAAGTGCATCTGCCACACTGCTGGCAGCAATAGTAGATGGTTTGCCGTTAATCAACACACGAATATTCGAACTACCGCGCATACTCACATTTCCATCTAAGTCTACAGATAATAAGGGCACACGTTTCAATACATCAGTAGCGTCACCTCCGCGAGTCGTTGCATCGTTCTCAGCATTATAAACAGTGCGGTCTACGCGTTCTTCGATCAAATTCTTCTGACCTTGCACGACCACTTCGTTCAGTACTTTGTCGCTTGAACTAACGCTGATAAAGCCCAATTCGATATCGCCCCTTTTCTCCGCGATTTTAACCGGAATGCGTTTGGTGGTATATCCGATAAAAGATATTTCTACGATGTAGTTTCCGGTCGGAATTTTTACAATCGAGAATTTACCTTTGTCATCGGCTACCGCACCATTGATGGGTTTTTTGGTCGCAGGATCGATGAGGGCCACATTGGCAAACTCCACTGGTTGCGAATTGGTGGAATCTCGGACAATCCCTGTAATCTTTCCATTGCCTTTAGGCGCCTCTGGTCCTTGACCAAAGGAGAATAAGCTGATTAAACTGAGGGATACGACTGTAAATAATTTTTTCACGTTGTTAATTTTGTTTTGGCAGTGTCTGTCACTACTATTTGGTGTATTTGAGTAAGCTGATAAACCGAAATTCGACTGTTTTGTTCTGCAACAAGCCGGCAAGATTACGGCAATTCGAAGGAAATAGTTAAGATAATTACATGAGTGGATTTTTTCCTGTGAGAGTTTAATGTCTACTCCGGTGACGACTATGCTCCATCTTTGAGGTAAAGGCATTTAATTTTTCCATCTGCTCTGGTCTCAATATTGATTTGAAGCGAAGTTTCATGGAGTCTAATAGAACTTTCGCCTCTTTTCGACTGTGGCTTTCCAGAGAGTCAATTTGAATCATTGTATCTTCAATTAGCGGCTTCATTTGTTTTGCTTGCGCAGAATCAGCCTGGGTTATTCGAAAAATCTTGTCGGCAAAGACATTGCGATTGCCGGAGTGATTGCCGCGGTATTGTTTCTGAGGTCCTCGGTAATGATTACGGGCCATCATACCAGTGCCCAATGCGCCAATAGCGATGCCCACAAAGAGGGTAGCTATTAAAACAAGAATTGCTTTTTTTCTTTCCAGTGTCATATTTATTGAATGATATCGTTATACAAATCAATTTGAACCAAATCACTCTCGGTTTCATCGAATCCTAAAATTGACTTTAGTGAAAGTGAATCGGCCATCACAATATTTAGCACTAACAAGCCGACAAGAATGCTGAGCGCTATTATTTGATATTTTTTGAAGAAGGAGAAGAGTTGATATTCTACTTCATTTTGCATGGTGCGAATGCGATTCAAAACCCGCTCGGCAAAGAATGGCCCGAAGCTAGGTTTTTCACGTTCGCTTAGCATTGATCGAATTTGTGTAAAATCTTTTTGTGCCTTTTCTAACACCGAGTTTTCTGTTAATAGATTTTGCAATTCTACCTGCTCCGATTCGGAAGTAGTTCCGTCCAAGTATCGCAGTAACAGATCTTCTGATTTTTCTTGATTCATATCTTAGTTTTTCAAATGAAATTGTAATCTGCTTCTTAACTTCTTCTGTGCACGCGCCAATCGCGATAGCACCGTGCCCAGGGGTATCTGTAAAAGCTCGGCCGTTTCCTCTGTAGAATAACCTTCCACCAGACGAAGTGTAGCTACTGATTTAAACTCGGGCTCCAGTTGATTGAATTCATACTCCAACCATTCTTTCAAATCCATTTTGTGCTCTGTTGCCGCTACCTGATCGCCTTCACTGGCAGAAGTGAAAAATGATCTCCGGTGTTTGCGTTTTTTCAATTCATTCAGTGACAGGTTAATGGCAATTCGAATGAGGTACGTCCGCAAGGAACTCTCACCCTTGAATTTGCTTAATGATTGATAGAATCGAATAAAAACCTCTTGCCCTACATCGGCCGCTTCTTCCGTTGCCCCCAACATGGATTTTACCACACCGGCCACTGCCCCCTCATGTTGTTTTACCAATTCTTTAAAAGCAGTAAGGTCGCCCTTTTGCGCGTCACGAATCAGTTCTTCATCATTCCTGTGGCTCATTCAAAATTTCTCGCCTTTGCATCTTAGACAAGCGGAAGGCCGAGTTTATTCCCAAAGGTTATAATTTATTTGATGGCGTTATGGAGAGGTATTCTCAGAGGCTTTTTAGGGGTAAAAGCGGGGTTTTATTGATTGTCACCATTCCTGAAGCATGTATTTTTCATACATTTGTCTCTCTTTTTAGGGTCCCGTAGTTCAATGGATAGAATAGAAGTTTCCTAAACTTTTGATACAGGTTCGATTCCTGTCGGGACTACTAATTTTTTTGAAGTATTGATTCCACTTTTATAACACCTCGGTCAAATCCAACCGGAAGCCAAATGAAGGTCAATTCTTGGATTCATTACATTTATTTTCTCTCTCCATTTACCCGACAGCGCATGCACTTCAAATTCATAAAACTTTTTCTGCTGTTTTTCTTTTTGATCAACTGCAAAATACTTGCTCAAACGGTTGTTCCGATTTATAAGAATCCGACTTATTCAATCGAGGAGCGCGTGCAAGACCTTTTGCAGCGAATGACACCGGAAGAAAAATTTTGGCAATGTTTTATGATCCCCGGTGATTTGGAAGGAGCAACTCCAGATCAATTCAAGCACGGCATATTTGGATTACAGGTAAGTGCAGGTTCGAAAGGCCATAATGCAAACGCTCAGATGCTTCAGTACAATACGAACGAAAGTGCGCAGATGTTGGCAAAGAAAATCAATAGCATTCAAAAGTATTTTGTGGAACAGTCGCGCTTGGGGATACCGATTATCCCATTTGACGAATCGCTGCATGGATTAGTTCGCGAAGGCGCTACTTCCTTTCCGCAATCCATCGGCATGGCAGCAAGTTTCAATCCTGCGTTAGTAGGTCAGGTGGCTGATGCGATAGCAGACGAAACGCGCCTGCGTGGAATCCGACAAATATTATCTCCGGTTGTTAACTTGGCAAGTGATGTGCGCTGGGGCAGAGCGGAAGAAACATACGGAGAAGATCCCTATTTATCGTCCGTAATGGGAGTGGCGTATACTTCCGCATTTGAAAAGAAAGGGATCATTGCTACACCAAAGCATCTGTTGGCCAATGTAGGCGATGGCGGAAGAGATTCATATCCGATTCATTGGAGCAAACGATTTTTGGAAGAGACACACATGGTACCTTTTCAGGCGTGTGTTCGCGATGCGAATGTTCAATCCATGATGACATCCTACAATCTGTTGGATGGTCGGCCGTCCACTGCGAATCAACGGTTGCTGACAGATAAAGTCAAGAAGGAGTGGAACTTCTCCGGTTTTTTTGTGAGCGATGCCAGCGCTGTAGGTGGTGCTAATGTGTTGCACTTGACTGCCAGCGATTATGAAGATGCATCGGCACAAGCAATGAACGCAGGACTCGATGTCATTTTTCAAACCGAGTATCAACACTACAAACTTTTTATACCACCTTTTCTCGATGGAAGAATTTCCAAAGAAAGAATCAACGATGCAGTTGCCAGAGTGCTGAGGGCAAAATTTAAGTTGGGCTTGTTTGAAAATCCATACGTGAGTGAAGCGCAGTTGCAAGCACTCAGTAAAATAAACAACAAGGCTTTAGCGGAGAAAATCGCAGTTGAATCATTGGTGTTACTCCAAAATAAAAATCAGACGCTGCCGATTGCTTCTAAGTACAAGAAAATATTAGTAGTAGGCTCGGATGCTGTTGACGCACGATTAGGGGGATATGCCGGACCCGGCAACAATAAAGTGAGCATATTAGAAGGATTGAAGAAAATGGCTTCGCAACGAGATGTACAAGTTTCGTATGCCAAAGGCTTTGATTGGAATGTGAAGTCAACTGAAGTTGTTAAGAAAGATTTTTTGCCGGGCGGATTCGAAGCTTCGTATTTCAACAACTCAACGCTTCATGACGAACCAGCATTTACCCGAAAAGATGCGGAGATCAATTTTCATTGGACATTATATTCTCCTGAGCCCAAGCTTTTGAAGAATGATGATTATAGCGTTCGATGGAAAGGCAAGTTGAAATCTCCTGCGAATGGAACTTATCAAA
The DNA here is from genome assembly GCA_002398365.1 of Flammeovirgaceae bacterium UBA5008. GTDB lineage: Bacteria > Bacteroidota > Bacteroidia > Cytophagales > Cyclobacteriaceae > ELB16-189. The sequence continues at coordinate 50,347 of DGYK01000054.1, read as the reverse complement.
TTGGTTTGCGAGGTAATGATGGATTCCGACTTTACTGGAATGGGAAATTACTGATTGACCAATGGGAAAAGGTGGGCTACTCTACTATTCTCAAATCGGTGGAGCTAACGAAAGATCAAAACTTTGAGGTTGTTGTTGAATTTCATGAAACACGAGGTGAAGCAGCGATCGAATTGATTTGGAACTATGGAGTTAAAGATACCAAACAAGAATTTGAAAAGGCGGTGCGCATGGCACGTGATGCGGACTACATTGTACTGGCCACCGGTATTCACGAGGGTGAATTTCAGGATCGCGCATTTCTTGGATTGCCCGGCAACCAGGAAGAGTTTATTCATCAGGTAGCGTTGCTTAAAAAACCAATAGCAGTTTTGCTCACGGGTGGATCGGCAATTAAAACGACTGCTTGGAAAGATCAAGTAGATGCTATCCTCTCGATTTGGTATCCGGGAGAAGAAGGTGGAAATGCGGTTGCTAAAATTCTATTCGGTGTCGAAAACCCATCCGGTAAGTTACCCATTACTTTTCCTGTAGAAGAAGGGCAATTGCCATTAGTTTATAATCATCACCCCACCGGTAGAGGAAACGATTATCACGACTTAAGTGGTGAGCCGTTGTATCCATTTGGTTTCGGTTTGAGCTACACCCAGTTTGAATTTTCTAATTTGCGCGTTAACCGCGATCGGTTAAAATCCAGCGATACGCTTGAAGTAATCGTGACGCTCAAGAACACTGGTTCTTATTCAGGAAGTGAAGTGATTCAATTGTATGTGAAGGATTTACTCAGTTCGGTTTCACGACCCATTCTTGAATTGAAATGTTTTGAGAAAGTGCATTTAAAACCGGGCCAATCTACGGAAGTGCATCTTCGGCTGCCGATCGAGCGCTTGCGTTTTTTAAATGAACAGATGCAATGGGTAGTGGAATCAGGAGAGTTTCGTGTGATGGTAGGAAACTCATCGAAGAATCTTCCGCTGAAGAAGAATATTATTGTGGTTGAGTAGTTTACATTTTTTTTAATCTATAGATAATAATCATAATCTTTAGTCATGATCCGAATTATTTTAGGTGTCGCTATTCTGTTAAACAGTCTGATTACATTGGGTCAAGTGCCTACGCAAGCGCAATTGCGTTGGCACGATGATGAGTTTTATCTATTCGCGCATTTCGGCCCCAATACATTTACCGATTTGGAATGGGGTAAAGGCACAGAATCGGCTGAAGTGTTTAATCCGGAAAAACTGGATACCAAACAATGGTGTCGCATCGCGAAACAAGCAGGTGCAGCAGGTATTATTATTACAGCTAAACATCACGATGGATTTTGTTTATGGCCGAGTAAATATTCCAAGCACACCGTTCGCGAAAGCAAATGGCGTAATGGTCAAGGTGATGTGCTGAAAGAATTGTCTGCGGCATGCAAAGAATACGGACTCAAGTTTGGAGTCTATCTTTCTCCTTGGGATCGCAATCATCCCGACTATGGAACTCCGGCTTACAATCAAGTCTTCGTGAATATGATGACGGAGATTTTTACGAACTATGGCCCCATCTGGGAATTTTGGTGGGATGGGGCGAATGGCGAAGGCCCCAATGGCAAACGACAAGAGTATGATTGGAATCTCTTTCGTGCAACTGTGAAAAAATTATCACCGGAGACAGTGGTGTTTAGTGATGTTGGACCGCATATCCGTTGGGTAGGAAATGAGAAAGGAGAAGTGAATTCCACGAACTGGAATATGCTTAACACCGAAGGATTTACTCCTGGCGAAGGCGCACCTAAACCGGAAGTACTCAATACAGGCGAAGAAAGCGGAGCGCAGTGGATTCCGGGAGAGTGTGATGTGAGTATTCGTCCGGGCTGGTTTTATCATCAGGCAGAAGATGCGAAAGTAAAAACACCCGAAGAGTTATTTTCGATTTACTTAAAGTCGGTGGGACGAGGTGCTAACTTATTATTAAATGTGCCACCGGATTATTCGGGCAGGTTTACGGAATTTGATTCTCTTGCCCTAATGGGTTTTAAAAAATTACGTGACGCAAATTTTAAGAAAAATCTTTTGAAGGACGTAACAATCTTAGTCGCTAACAATAAAACAAAAGTGCTCACGGATCAGAAGCCTAAAACATTTGTGCCGTTAAGAAAGAATGAGTCGATTACTATAAATCTTAATAAAGCGATAGCTATCAATTGTATTCAGTTGAAAGAGGCAATTCAGTTTGGACAAAGTGTGAAGAAATTTATAGTTCAACTATATAACTCGAAAGGCGATTTGGTTCGCGAAGTGGAAGCAACCACGATTGGTCATAATCGATTGCTTACATTTCCATCAGTTAGTGCAAGCGAATTAAAAATTCGGATTTTAGAATCTAAGCCTGAAGTGAAGCTTTCGGAAATTGGAGCTTATTCGATTAACGAAACATTGGTTGAGAATTAATTGCGTTGCTTGACTTTGGGAATTGCGAGCAAACAGATAAGTCGTGTCAACCTTTTCTGATATCATTTAAAAAACGCTGATAATAGAATTCAAAATCATTTATCCCTTCTCGATTAGAAATTGCCGGATAAATGAAAATGACTAATTCAATTAACAGTGTTAAAAATATCCCTGGGATGCTAAACTCCCACATTTGAAATAAAATGCTGCCCAATAGCACCAAACCCGCCAATAAGTATTGAAAGAATTTACCAATGTCAGTATGGATAAAGATTTTCGCCTTCATTGCTGATCCTTTCGGATGGTTCTCCACTCGAATGAAAATTCCACCACTCGGTTGTTTAGAACGATAAGAACGTGTGAGCGAAATGGTGTCTTCCTTTATTTTTACTTTATCATACTCGATAAAGTCTTGCTGTGCCATGGACTTTATCCAATCCTTTTTAAAACTTTTAATCTTCGTATTGACACGGGCCAATACTTCCTCTTTGGATATAGATAGATAGTCTTCTCTTTCATGGACTTCCATGCTGCGAAGCTAAGATATTTTAAAAATACCTTCTCAATGCTACCTGTCGCTCAAAGAATTCCAAATCGATGCTGAGCATGATTTCGTGTGTGCCAAAACTGTTGGCTGATAATTTGTTTGTCGGTAACTCAAATAGGTAGCCAACTCGCAATTTATTTTTTAGCTCTAATTGCGAATTCAATCCAATGGAATTAAAGTTGCGTGTCATGACACCCGTCCACAATACTTCTGCCAACAACACCTGTAAGTTGAAGTCAATCGAAGTGGAAGTATTTTCTACCATGCGGACTAACACGGAAGGCTTAATTTTTATTTTTTCATACTTATCAAAAATATAACCACCGCTTAAGTAAATGTGACGTTTGTATCTCGTGCTGGAAGAAACTCCATCTTGCACCGTAACATCCATAAAACGTGGAATCGAAATTCCGGCATAAAATTTATCATGCATATAGAAAATTCCCGCACCGATGGTTGGCTTAGAAAAGTTCTCGGTTGGCTGGGTGATTTTCTGATCCACTACTTCTAAGTTTAGTTTGCTATAGTCATACCAGTAGTTGACCACACCTCCTTGCAAGCCAAAGGAGAGTTTACTATTCTCAAACTTGATTTTGTAATTGAATGAAGCGCTGAGTTCTGTGGTTGTGTTAATTCCTAATCGGTCATTGATCACCAATAAGCCACCACCTAATTTATCTTGCATAAAGGAAGAGCTGAGCGACAATGTATTGGTGAGCGGTGCTCCGTCAATTCCAGCCCATTGAGCTCTTGACAGGAGTGTAGCGTTTACCACATTATGGATACCGCTATAGGCAGGATTAATCATGGTTTGATTAAACAAATATTGACCGTAGAGCGGGTCATTTTGCGCTGATGCTTTGAAACCAAAGATAACAGTAAGGACGAGTAAAATATTTTTCATGCGAAGATGGTCCATTTTGTATGGGAGATTAACGGCTCAATTGTAGAAACCCGGAAATTTTTCGACTGCCTAATTCGATTACGTAGAAGTAAGTTCCATCATTGAGCGCACGTTGTTCGCCCTCATTCGAAACTCCTTCAAAACGTTTGCCGGATTCTGAATTATTATATTGACTGATGCTATACACCTTATCACCCCAGCGATTGAATATGCTTACGTTGTTGCTAGGGTAGGCTTCAATGTTCGCTAGTTTTAAGAAATCATGCGCTCCGTCTCCGTTCGGTGTTACAATATTGAAAATTTCGAGTTCCGGATTTTCGCCTAGCACTTCACCCTTTAATTCAAATTGGTATAAGGCACCAACGAAAGAGATTTCAATCAGCGATGAAAAAACACCTACATCTTTTGCGTCCAGTTTAAAAATAAGTTGCCCGATTTCTGCAGGTATCAGTGTGGATGGTGCAGTGACCAAACTGATTTTAGAATTGCTGGAAGCTATATTCAGTATGGTCAGGTTAGAACTCCCAGAATTTTCAATGATAAATTCTTTCGTTAAATCTTTCGTGAGGGTTGTTTTTCCAAGGTCAACAATAGTACTGCTACTATTGGTTACGAGGGTACCGCTTGTACTATTCCCTATTTTTACAAGAGGTTTGGGATCGAGAAAAACAAAATTTGGCTGACTCGCAGTTCCTCCTCCTGTTGTAACGGATACACTGCCGCTTGCGCCTTTGCCCACTTTCGCGGTGATGGTTTTAGTCGAGACCACCACAAATGATTCGGCTGGCACTCCTCCAAAACTCACCCCTGTTACATTTACGAAATTGGTTCCGTCAATCGTTACCGAGCCGCCTTGTGCTGCACTGGTTGGATTGAATATAACCACCGTTGGTGGCAATAAAAACGTAAACCCTGCGATAGAAGCTCCGCCTGCTGGTGACTTGATAGTTACCGGACCGGATGAGCCATTGGCGACTACAGCTGTGATGGTAGTGGGTGACACAACGGTGAAAGACGCTGCCGGAGTTACACCAAATGATACATTCGTAATCCCGACAAAGTTAGCTCCTGTAATAGTCACTGTTGCACCTGTTCCTGCAGCTGTTGGATTGATAGAAGATATCGTGGGTGGAACCAAAAAAGTAAAACCAGCAATCGTAGCGGTTCCTCCGGCAGCCGTTACTGAAATACTTCCACTAGTACCTGTACTGACGATGGCAGTAATGGTGGTGGAAGAAACAACACTAAATGAAGTGGCTGACGTTCCGTCAAAGCTTACTGCTGTAACACCGATAAATCCGGTTCCCGTTATAGTTACAGTATTGCCGCTACCTGCCGAGCTTGGATTGAATGATGAGATGGTTGGAGCGGCAACGGCTTGAATGGTTTTTGTTCCACTGGGTCCTAATGAAGATGAGAAGCTGACAGATGTAGAGAAGGTGAAATTACTGCTGGAGAAAAATGAAAAGCCAAAGGTATTACCAATTGTTGCGCTGGCATTTACATTGGAAGCTATGTAGAAGTAGCGGTCTACCCCATCTCCAACGATGGTTTGTGAAAATCCGGTGAAACTGATTACCTCGCCAGCTCCGGTTGATGGACCGGATGTGCTGATCAATGTGGCGCTCGCAAAATCATTGATGTTGTTGTAATACAAGCTAAAATTAGTAATGTCAGATGCGGTATAAGTTCCAGTAGTGGCTTGTGTGGTAAGATCGGTAAGGATAGCATCGCTTCCAATAGATGAGATAGCAATGCCATACACCTTTTGTTGATTGAGAGGAAAAATGGGTTCACTGATAGAGTTTGTATCAAAAGCACTTACCGTTTGAGCATGAATTACATTAGAAAGGCTGTTGATTAAAACAAATAGTAATACCAATCCATATGGTATAAACGTACGTGTGGAGCGATTTAACTTCATAATGTGGGGACAATAGATATTAATGAATCAATTCGAATTGTTTCAAAAAGCGAAAAACGATAAGAATGTAGCTTAACTTTCTTTTACCAAGATGCCCAGCTCTTTCAGTTGTTCATCCGAAATAGAAGAAGGTGTGTCAATCATGGTATCGCGGCCGGCATTGTTCTTAGGGAACGCAATAAAATCGCGGATGGAATCAACACCACCAAACAACGAACACAAGCGGTCGAAGCCGAATGCAATGCCACCATGCGGGGGTGCGCCATATTCAAATGCCTCCATCAAAAAGCCAAATTGCTTTTTCGCTTCTTCCGGTGTGAAGCCCAGTTTGCTAAACATCAATTGTTGTGTAGCGCGATCGTGAATACGAATGGAGCCACCACCAATTTCTGTTCCATTCAACACCATGTCATACGCATTGGCGCGTACATTTCCTGGATCGCTATCCAACAGTGCCATATCCTCCGGCTTCGGTGAAGTGAAAGGATGGTGCATCGCGTGCCAGCGGTTGGTTTCTTCGTTCCACTCGAGCAAAGGAAAATCAACTACCCAAAGCGGAGCAAATTTATTTTTATCGCGTAAGCCCAATTGATTGGCGACATGCAAACGCAATTCACCTAAAGCTTTTCTGGTCTTATCGGTTTCTCCGGCTAACACTAAAATCAAATCGCCTGCATCGGCATTGAACTTCTGAGCCCATTTGCTCAACTCGATTTCATCGAAAAATTTATCGGCCGATGATTTGAAAGTGCCGTTGGCTTCGCAGCGCAAGTACACTAAGCCTTTCGCTCCAATCTGTGGTCTCTTCACAAATTCGGTTAGCTCATCCAGTTGCTTGCGTGTGTAGCTCGCACATCCTTTCGCGCAAATACCAACGACCAATTGCGCATCGTCAAATACTACAAAGCCTTTGCCTTTGGCCACATCGTTCAATTCAACAAACTTCATTTCGAAGCGTGTGTCCGGCTTGTCCGATCCGTAATATTTCATCGCATCCGCATAGCTCATGTGCGGCACGGAAGGCATGTCAATTCCTTTTACAGTTTTGAAGAGATGGCGTACCAGCCCTTCAAATGTTTTTAGAATATCTTCTTGCGTGATGAAGGCCATCTCACAGTCGATCTGTGTAAACTCCGGCTGACGATCGGCACGCAAGTCCTCATCGCGGAAGCATTTTACAATTTGATAATAGCGGTCGAAGCCGGAAACCATCAATAATTGTTTGAATGTTTGTGGCGATTGCGGCAACGCATAGAACTCACCCGGATTCATTCGCGAGGGCACCACAAAATCGCGGGCACCTTCGGGTGTGGATTTGATCAATACCGGAGTTTCTACTTCAATAAAATTCAATCCATCCAAATAGATGCGTGTTTGTTGCGCCATTTTGTGACGCAACTGCAAACTTTCTCTTACGGGATTTCTACGCAAATCCAAATAGCGATACTTCATGCGCAAGTCATCGCCTCCGTCTGTCTGATCTTCAATGGTGAATGGTGGAATCTTCGAAGCGTTGAGCACTTCAACGGATGTAACTTTAATCTCCACATCGCCCGTAGGCATCTTATCATTTTTAGACATGCGCTCAGCTACGATACCCGTTGCTTTAATTACAAACTCGCGTCCAATGGTACGAGCTTGGGCTAACAAAGCCGGATCTGATTTACCTTCTTCTAAAAACAATTGCGTAATGCCGTAGCGATCTCTCAAATCGATCCACAATAGACTACCTTTATCGCGCTGGCGCTGTACCCAGCCGGTAAGGGTAACGGTTTTGTTCACATCCGAAATTCGTAGTTCTCCACAGGTATGGGTTCGCAGCATGGCAAAATGATTAAATTTGAGGGCGCAAATTAATAAAAGCTTGCCTTCATTCGTTACTAAATCAAGATGTTCATTCAATAAATTAGCTATGTACAAACGATTGATATTAATCAGTTTATTCTTTTTTTGCTTTACTCCTCCCAAGTTGGTGAAAACAAAGGTTTCCGATGGAATTACCGTTTCCATACCAGCCGATCTGACGGCCATGACTCCAGAAGATATTATTCAGCGATATCCTTCCGTTCGCGCTCCTTTAGCAGCCTTTACCAATGGCAACCGCACTGCAGATTTTAGTGTGAACACCTCCGCCACACAATGGCCGGATGAGAATATTGAATTGGCACAGAAGTTTTTTAAATCGGGAATTACCAACCTTTATGATCGGGTTGACTTCATTGATCAGGGTGTTCATACGGTTAACAAAAAGAAGTTCATCTTTTTTGAGTTTGAATCGCGGGTAAATGGCAACCGCATGAAAGAAGGAGAGCAGTCTGCTATTTTCCGTTACACCTACATCCAATACTTAGTAGAAAAAGACAAAGCCTTGGTGTTTTCCTTCAACTGTCCGCGCGATCAGCGCAGCGAGTGGCAGCCCATCGTTCGGTCGATGATGAAATCGGTAAAAGTAAAATAAGCGTGAGTTTACTGGCCGCTAAATCGCATGAGTACTTCATGGGCGAAGCACTCAAGGAAGCACGCAAAGCGCTGGACTTGGGTGAAGTGCCGGTAGGTGCGGTGGTGGTTTGTCAGGACAAGATCATTGCGCGCGCGCACAATCAAACAGAGCAATTGACCGATGCAACAGCCCATGCCGAAATGCTGGCCGTGACGACTGCATCGTATGCGTTGGGTTCTAAGTATCTGAATGAATGCACGCTGTACGTTACGCTCGAGCCCTGTGTGATGTGTGCGGGGGCGCTTCACTGGGTGCAACTACAAAAGCTTGTCTTTGGTGCGGAGGATGTGCAGCGGGGATATTCCTTGGCGAAGAGTCCACTCTTACATCCACGCACAGAAATTGTGAAAGGAATTTTTGCCAATGAAAGTAAAGAACTGTTGATTCAGTTTTTTGACCGCATTCGGAATGGATAAAAAAAATGGCTCACGAGGAGCCATCTTTCATCAAAACGTTAAAAAAGAGCTTACACTTTCGTCTTTTTGATTTTCTTTTCTTCTACACGCTTGCCGTTGCGGTGCTCACCTAAAATGATCACATCTTTGGTGGTTTCGTATTGTTTGGCTGCCTGAAACATAGCTACTTCTGTGTCGCGAATAAGGATCATACCGCTTTTGGCTCCTTTATTCCGAACTTCAATGTACCAGCCATCTTTCTTTTTCTTAGGCAAAATTGGAGGTCTTCCCATGTTTTTTGTGATTTATGGGCTAAAAAAGCCCGTTTTGTGAAATGAGTGGCAAAGATACGCTTTTTATGCCGAAGGACAAGACCGCATTGGTACCTCCATTTCACCACCCATAAAAATAGTGGTTCTGAAAATCAGCTTGTTATAGTTCAATTTCTATTTTATTTATAATCAATCTAAATAATTAATAGTTTTGTTCTTTATATCAATTCTAAATAATGTTTAAGAAACTGACCCTTTCGGGGATTATACTCTTTTTGAACGTCAATTCATTGGTTGCTCAATCAACAGATTCCACCTCAATTGGGATTCAAAATTCAGATACTCTAAAAACCAGATTACTTTCTGAAATCACCATTGTGGGTGCAGGCAGTAAGTCAGATATTCATCAACTTCCACAAATTGTAGGCACGAATATCTACGCAGGTAAGAAAAGTTCGCTGGTCGTACTCGATAATGTTCAAGGCAACATCGTCAACAATACCATGCGCCAAATTCTGGCTAAAGTGCCTGGTATCTTTATTTGGGAAAGTGAAGGAAGTGGCATACAGGTCGGTATCTCCGCGCGCGGACTCAGTCCCAACAGATCATGGGAATTTAATGTCCGCCAAAATGGCTATGATATAGCTGCAGATCCTTACGGTTATCCCGAAGCATATTACAATCCACAAATGCAAGCAGTGCAGCGCATTGAAATTGTCCGGGGACAAGGTGCACTTCAATATGGCCCCCAAATTGGTGGCATGGTGAATTACATCCTGAAAAACGGAAGCAATTTTTCACGTCCGTTTCAAGTGGAAACTTTTCAAACCGTTGGAAGCAATGGTCTTTTTAATACATACAATGCCATTGGCGGCAAAACTAAAAAAGTAAACTACTACACATTTTTTGATCATCGCAATGCCGAAGGATGGAGAAGCAATAATCAATACAACAGCAACACCGGATCCGGGACTGTGACGTATAAATTTTCCGAAAGACTTTCCATTACAGCTGATCTTACTTACTGGCATGCACGGAGTCAACAACCGGGTGGTTTGACGGATGAACAATTCAATCAAAATCCACAACAAAGTTTGCGTGCCAGAAATTGGTTTGATCTCACATGGGCAACAGCGGCTATTCACACCGATTACAAGATCAACGAAAGCCAGCGACTCTCTATTAAATTATTTGGCATGAATGGCGATCGAAATAGTATTGGTTTCAATCCCTCCAACGGAATTTTAACAGCCGATGTGGTTGATCTCAACACCGGTCAATATGCAAACAGAACGCTGGACAAAGATCAATACCGCAACTACGGATTAGAAGCTCGCTACTTACACCACTATTCCATTGGCAAAAACCTGCATAGCCTGAGCACGGGCATTCGATTGTATAGTGGAAGTACCTTTCGCTTTCGCGGAGGTGTGGGCAGCAATGGAGGCGCTTATGATGATGCCATTCAAACAGGAACTACCTGGACAGGAAACATCGAATACAAAAGTGGCAACGTAGCTTGGTTTGCCGAAAACATGTTTCAACTAACGGATCGTTTTGTTTTGATTCCCGGCATTCGCTATGAATACATTACCGCAAAAGCTTCCGGTTACAGTAGCTTGGTAAATAATGTGCCCCTTTATTTGCAAAACCAGGAACAGGGGAGAGGCTTCGTGATTGCCGGCTTAGGGGCTGAGTATCGGATAACAAAAAATGCATCGCTTTACGCGAATGCTACACAGTCATACCGGCCAGTACAATTTGCTGATTTGACCACTCCACCCACCACCGATGTGATTGATCCCAATCTTACAGATTCCAAAGGGCTAAATATCGATATTGGCTATCGGGGACACCATAGAGATTTTTTAAAATTTGATATCAGCCTGTATCACTTGCAATACGACAATCGTATCGGCAGCATCAAGCAGCAACGATTAGATGGTAGTTTTTACAATCTGCGAACCAACGTGGGCAGCAGCAGTTCAAAAGGAATTGAATTATTCACCGAGTACAACATTACCCGGTCGCTTTCAGCTTCAAAGCGAGTGGGCGATGTAAGCGTTTTTGCTTCGTATAGCTATAACGATGCGCGATACAATAGCTTTAAGGTGATTACCACCGTCAATAGCGCTTTGCAGGAATCGAATTATCAAAACAGAAAAGTGGAGTACGCTCCCGAAAATATTTTGCGTGCCGGATTATCCTATGCCTTCCAAGGATTTTCCACCACGCTGCAATACAGTTTCACCGACCAGGTATTTTCGGATGCTAACAATACACTTTTGCCCACGGCAAACGGACAAAACGGAAAAATACCTTCCTATAAAATTATTGATGTAGCGCTTGCTTATAAGCATCACTCCGGTCTTCAACTAAAGAGCGGCATCAACAATGTGATGAACGAAAATTATTTTACGAGACGAGCCGGAGGATATCCAGGCCCTGGCGTGTTACCATCAGATGGCAGAACCTTTTTTGTGACTGTGGGATTTGTGATGCCGTAGTGATTATCCTTTGCGCTTAATGACAAAGCAAGCCGGAAACTGCTCCATCCCGATTTTAGGATAGTAGTCCACTGCCTTTGGCGCAGCCAGTAAAAGAAGGGTGCTGTCATTCACACCTGCTACCTGATGGGTTAAGCGAATCAATTCTTTGCCGATGCCTTGGTGTTGGTATTTCTCATCCACGGCTAAATCAGATAAATAGCAGCAAAACGAAAAGTCACTCAATGCCCGCGATACTCCCACTAACAAATCGCTATCCCAGGCAGTCACTAAAATGTTGCAGTGTTGAAGCATTTTTTCGATACGTTCACGGCTGTCGACTGGTCTGCGTTCTGCCAGTGTCGAGCGCTTCAGCACATCGATGAATTCATCGGCTGCTATGTTTCGATTGGTTTCGTAGTGAATGTTCATGCTAAGCTATTTTCAAAACAATCTTTCCAAACTGACTTCCTTCTTTCATTCGTTCAAAGGCTTGCTTGGCATCGGCCAATGGGAACACCTGATCGACTACCGGCACCAACTTGCGGCTTTCGACAAATTCGAGCAGCGACAAAAACTCATCGCGTGTGCCCATGGTTGTTCCGAAAAGTGAAATCTGTTTGTAAAACAATTTTTTCAAGTCGAATGACACTGTGCTTCCGGCCGTTCTTCCAAAGTTCACAATGCGACCACCCGGCACACACAAGTCTACCAGTTTTTCAAAATCACTTCCACCCGCACTGTCAATGATCACATCAAATCCACCTGATGCCTTGGCTGCTTGTTCGGCCCAATCTTGATTTTTATAGTTGTAGGTATTCAGTGCACCCAGTGCTTTCGCGCGACTGAGTTTTTCATCGTTGCCCGATGTGACTGACACTCGCGCCTGATACGCACTTGCTAATTGCAATGCCCATAAGGCAGCGCCACCGCCAATTCCTGTGATGAGCACTTTCTCTTGCGCACGAAGTCGTGCTTTCGAAAACAACGCACGATATGCTGTCAAGCCAGAAAGAGGCACCGCTGCAGATTGCTCAAACGACAAATGCTCGGGTTTCTCAAAAATATTCTTCTTTGAAATCACGATGTACTCCGCCATTGTTCCGTGGTCGGGGTTTCCCAGAATACGAAATGTGTCGCCTTGCACGGCAGGATTCTTGCCCCAATCCAAACTCGGATTGATCACCACTTCCATTCCTACCAAAAATGGATCGGCATCTTCGCCTACATCTTCCACCACACCACATCCGTCTGAGCCCAGCACTACACCATCTTTGTGCATCACCGAAGCCTGTTCGAGTGTAGCCCACAAGTCGCGGTGGTTGATGGCAGCCGTTTTTAGTTTTACCAACACCTGATCTTTTACCGGCTTGGGTTTGGGAAAATCAGTAACACCCCAAGGAAGATCTTTTCCTTTGAAAACAAGTGCTTTCATAAAAAAATGGTTTTTGTAAAACCTGTCAGGATACATCGACACTGTATCCTGACAGGCTTAAGAAGATATACTATTTCACGCGGTAGTTCCAGCCGTGAACATCAGCCTCAATTCCTTTGCGGATATCGTTCAATTTCTTTTTTACGCGCAATTGAAAGCTGGCTTCTGTTACAGCCGGCAAGTGATAATCCGTACCATGAATGTTGATCGATGCAATTTGAGAAACCACTGCGGCTGTGCCTACACCAAAAGCTTCGGTGATGGTTTTGTTCTTAAACGCCTCTTCAATTTCAGCTACGCTTACTTTGCGCTCTTCCTTTTCTATTCCTAAACTTTGCGCCAGTGTTAAAATGGAATCACGCGTTACGCCATCCAACAAAGAAGTTGTCAAGCGTGGAGTTACCAATTTTCCGTTGATCACAAACATCACATTCATCGCACCAGACTCATCAATGTATTTGTGATCTTTCGCATCCGTCCACAACACCTGATCAAAACCTTGCTTTTGCGCCAGCATGGTTGGATAGAAAGCTCCACCATAGTTACCGGCACATTTCGCGAATCCGGTACCGCCCTCTGCTGCGCGCACAAATTCCTCTTCCACTTTCACGCGTACAGGCTTCGCGAAATAAGGACCTACCGGGCTGGTCAAAATGATGAATTTATATTCTTCCGCTACTTTCACACCGAGCTTTGCTTCGTTCGCAAAAACAAACGGACGCAAATACAAGGAAGCACCTTCGGAAGTTGGAATCCAATCAGCATCCACTTCAATCAAAGCAGATAAAGATTGTAAAAATAATTCTTCGCTGATCGCAGGCATGCACATGCGCTCAAGCGAGCGCAGCAATCTTTTGTGGTGACGCTCCGGTCTGAAAATCGTAATCACACCTTGCTCATTCTTAAAAGCTTTCATGCCTTCAAATACGGATTGGCCATAGTGCAACGCCAGCATCGCGGGCGATAGCTCCATCATTCCATACGGAACAATTTTAGGCTCTTGCCATTCTCCATTTTTGTAATCAATCACCAACATGTGGTCAGAGATGTGATTACCGAAACCAAGATTGTTGAAATCAACCGATGAGAGCCGTGATTTGGCTACACGCTCAACGTGGATGGATTCTGTTAATACGGCCATGGTATGTAGTTTTTAAGTTGTTGGGTAAAATTACAGAGTTATGCGGAATTAAAAATTTTATTTCTTTAGGCGGCTTGGCTGTGCGAAAGCCCCGATAGCTATCGGGGCCACCGGGCTTTTCGCTACAAGTCTCCCGATAGCTATCGGGAGGCTTTTCGCTTCAATCCCTAGCCGATGCACAGTACGCAATTACTGCTTCGTGTGATAACCATACTTTCTCATCTCATTCGCAATGCCTACCGAATTTTCATCGCCTCTTTTCTCTAATTCTGAAATAATGTTGCGGTGATTTTTTTCATCGCGGTTTTGGCTCAGTTTGAAACTCGCTTCCATTCGGTCAATGGCAATCTCAAAACCAATAGTTCCGCGCATTTCCGTATGTAAAAATTTAGGTGACATCGTATCTACCGACACCGGGTGCACCGAATCTTTTTCATACTTGTTCGTCAGTTGCCGCAACGATTCCAGCAATTCTTCATCCGAAAGCATCCGTACTTTTCCGTACACATGCACCGCTTCGTAATTCCACGAAGGCACATTTTCATGATCATACCAAGACGAAGAAACGTATGTATGCGCACCCTGAAAAATCACCAGCACTTCTTCGTTTTGCGGCAACTCGCGCCATTGCTTGTTTCCTCGACTGATATGTCCGTGCAGTTTGTTTCCTTCCAACATCAGCGGAATGTGGGTTGCCCACAGTTTACCTTCTACCGTGCTCACCACAATTCCAAATCCGTTTTTACGAATAAAATCTCTCCGATCTTCTTCGTTTTCATTTTTAGCGTAGGCTGCAGTGTACATACATTATTTTTTAAGAGTGCGTAAATAGAAAATGATATCCATGCTTTGAATCTTCGTTACCCCAAGCTGATGGAGTAGTGTAGTGACTTGTCCGCGGTGATACGTGCCATGATTAACTACATGAAACAGCATATCTTCCACCTGATTTTCAAAAGAGTCGCCTTTCAGGTTTTTGTACTGCACAGTGGTAGACACATAATCAACTCCTTTAGATTCAACAAAAGCAGACAGGTCTCTGGCCGACTGAACAATTCCTTCCAGCAGTTCTTTTTTTCCACCCTTGAAATTTTGTGAAGGCCATGCATCCAAACTTACACCTTGCAGTCGCTTTAGCCAGATGACCTCCGCATCCCACGCGTGTAATAACGTTTTGGCGATGGAAGGGAAACTACTTTTTACTTCTGCAAACAAAATAGATTCGTCTACGGCATCCAGTGTTTCTTTCAATCGCTCCGCGGCCCACACCGAGTAAGCCAAATGTTGTCCAATCGTATAACTCATACTTAAAGTTGTCTGTAATTAATCTACAATAAAAAGCTTCACTCCTTTTTCACTTCGCGTGCGATGATCTTCCGCGCCATCACCTACTTGATACGACATGCCGGCTTTTAAAATAAACTCACGACCGTCTTCCAACTCAGTAATCATTTCGCCCTCCAGACAAAAAATGAAATGTCCTTTTTTGCACCAATGATCTGCCAAATAGTTTGCAGAGTATTCCACCCTTCGCACGCGTACATCACCAAAGTGTTGAACACGCCAGATAGCGAAACCCGTTGTGCCTTCGTGGCGCTCAGCTGGAACTGCATCCCAATCGGTAACACCAAACAGGATGTTGGAATCAATTTTCATTTCGCAGTTGAGTTAACACTTCATGCATCAGCGCGAGTACGCGACTCACATCTTCGGTTGTCGTACGCCAATTCACAAACGCAGCGCGAATTCCTTTTCGATCTTTGTAAACAGTGGGTGTCATAAATACAATACCGGTTGCGTTGACTGCATTTAAAAATGTTGTTACCTCGTTCGGCTTCACTTCTTCTTTGAGTGAGAAGCAAACGGTATTTAATCGAACAGGCGCCAGCAATTCAAATGCGTTGGATTGCTCAACTCCTTTCCCAAATTGCTCAGCATGCGCTATGTTGCTATCAACCCACTCGCGAATTCCATCTTTACCATAAGCCA
Source organism: Flammeovirgaceae bacterium UBA5008 (assembly GCA_002398365.1). Lineage (GTDB taxonomy): Bacteria > Bacteroidota > Bacteroidia > Cytophagales > Cyclobacteriaceae > ELB16-189. The sequence continues at coordinate 34,316 of DGYK01000054.1, read as the reverse complement.
CTAACGAAAACCACGCAGGTAATGCCTTTAGTCTTCGTGAGTTTTCAGGTAAGAAATTTAGGTAATTGAAATTCTCAATCGGGTTGCCAAGGTAGGGTGCATTTGAATTTTGAAATGTTTCTACTTGCAACACACCGTGTTTCTGCTTCACAAAAAAGAGCGCACTCTCATAAGGCACGTTCAACCATTTATGACAATCAACTGTAATGCTGTCGGCATGCTCCCAGCCTTTTACTAAATGTTGCCGCATCGAAGAACAAGCCGCAAAGCCACCAAATGCTGCATCAATATGCCACCAGAAGGAATATTTTTCTTTCAGTTTCGCGATGGCAGTAAAATCATCGAAATCTACTGTGTTGACCGTGCCGGCACTGGAAATCAAAATAAATGGTTCGTTCGGATTGTTTTTCAAGTAACGTTCCAGTGCCTCCACATTCATCGCCTCCCGATTTCCGGGAAGTGTTTCAATTTTAACAAGGTTGTTGCTGCCAACGCCTAACAATGACAATGCTTTGATGGAGGAAGAGTGAGGCGTAGTAGAAATAATTTTAATGGAAGAACTGATGCCTTCTTTCGCAATATCTTTTCCTTGTTGTTTGCCAATCCACTGACGAGCTACCGCCATGCATGTAAAGTTGGACATCATCGCTCCCGTCACAAATCCTCCAAAGAAATCTTTCGGCAAGCCAAACAAATCCAACAGGAGTTGGATCGTTTCCATTTCGATGTTCGCAGAAACATCTCCGGCTCCTTTCAATCCTTGCGGATTAGGATCATAAATAGTGGTGAGCCAATCGCCTGCGATGGCGGCAGGTGTGGTGCCGCCCGTGACAAATCCCCAATAGCGTGGACCGGAGGAGGCGACCATCAACGGTTCAAAGCGTTCGTTGAATTGTTGCAAAGCGCCTAACGTGCCTACTCCTTCACTGTTTAAGTTAGTTGCTAATTCCACCGTGTGTTTCGTGGAGGTAGGGCGATCATTGATCGTGTTGAGATAAGCTTTTCCTTGCGAGACTATTTGTTCAAACAACGGACCTAGCTCAGTCGATTCTTTTTTTAATAGCGAATTCATCTACTGTAAATTCAATTCCATTTTAATGTCGCTGCGTTTGTAAGGGCCATCTAGTTCAACTTCTACAAAGCCCAGTTTTCGGTAGAGTTGAATGGCCGCCACTAATTTCGTATTCGAGTACAAAATGATTTTGCTGGCTTTCATTACTTTGGCCGTTGCAATAGCTACCACTGCCAGTTTCTCTCCGATTTTCTTTCCTTGAAATTTTTCGTCAACCGCCATTTTGGTAAACTCTAATACGTTTTCACTCACGCGCTTCAACGCCACTACACCCACCGGCTGATCGTCTACCAGCGCAATCAGAATTTCGCCTCCCGCAGCCATTATATTCTTTTCCGGATTTTGCAGCACTTCTACATCAATCGGTTCAATCCAAAAATACTTTTCGATCCAGGCTCTATTCAATGATTCAAATGCAGCCTGGTATTTGGGCTGATAGAAACTGATTTGAATTGTTTTATTTTCCATGGCGCGGTCAGGCATCCCAGCTATAATAATGATGATCGCGATCTAATTCAAAACCAACTTTCGGATAGAGATTGTTGCCAATAGTATTTGTCTTGGCTGTTTCTAGAATCAGTCCGCATCCGTTGGTGGCACGACAATGTTCTTTCGCTTTTTCAATCAGCGCCACGGAAAAACTTTTTCCCCGAAAGGAAGTATGCACAAACAAATCATTGAGCAACCAAAGTCTTTTCATACGAGTCGAGGAAAACAGCGGATACAACTGCGTGAAACCTGTCATTTGATTATTCTCATCAAACGAAACGAAGATGACCGATTCGTTGGCTTTGATTCTCGCTTCGAGAAATTGTTTTGCACCGGCTACATCCGATGGCTTTTCATAAAACACCCGATATTGATCGAATAACTTCGCTAGCGGCTCAAGGTGCTGTAAAGTGGCTTGCTCAACGCGTATCATTTTATTTGGTATTAATAACAGTAGCGTGCCCGGCCAATAATATCCAACCGGACTTTACTTTCACCCACGTGTCGGTTACGCAGAGTTTTACATAGAACGCATTTCCTTTGTAGGTTCCTTTTTGTTGCAGGATGCCGGTGAGTACGGCCGTATTTTCAATCAATCTTACTTTTACTTGTGTTGTCTCGTTAATTTCTAACGTAAGATCAGGCGAACTGATATCAGCCAACATATCTTGCTTTAGTTTTGCTTTGCCGGAAGAAGTAGTCAATACAAAATCTTCTGCGTAGATGAGCGAGGCATCTTTTGCCTGATGCGCGGAAATCAATTGGTTCAACTCTTTGTCTCGTGCAATTACTTCTTCCTCCACAGAAGATGTATTCCAAATACTGTTTGCGATAAATAACCAAATGAGCAATACTGGTTTCATAGAGTAAAATGGGTTTGAGAATGAATTATATTTTTAATCTATGGGGTGCAATCAATCCATGTAAATGGTGCCCTTCAAAAACAACTTTGCTTCACCGCTTATCTCCACCCGATTTCCATTCAAGCGGCAACTCAACTCGCCACCACGCTTCGAAAGCTGCCGTGCAGTGAATTCTGTTTTGTTAAATACGCTCGACCAATAGGGAGTTAATGAGGTGTGAGCCGAGCCCGTTACCGGATCTTCATCCACACCACTTTGCGGGCCGAAGAAGCGCGAAACAAAATCTACATTTTGACCACGAGCGGTTACGATGACACCGCGTGCCTTCACCTGAGCGATTTTTTTTAAGTCAGGCTTAAGTTGCTGAACCTGCGCTTCATTGTCCACCACAACTAAATAATCTGTTTTTCCTTTGAGCGTTGCTTTCGATTTTACGCCAAGCCCTTCTTCTAATTCAATCAGTGCATCAACAGGCGTTAATGTGTCAACCGGAAAATCGAGTGTAAGTTGATTAGCCTTTTTTGAAACAGTCAATAAACCGCTGCGCGAATTGAAAACAATTTTATTCTCTGTATGACCTTCGTAATTAAACAATACAAAGGCAGTCGCGAGGGTAGCATGACCGCACAAGTCTACTTCTACCGTAGGGGTAAACCAGCGAATGCGAAATCCTTCTTTCTCTTTCACATAGAAAGCTGTTTCCGCCAGGTTATTTTCCATAGCGATATTTTGCATCACGGAATCGGGAAGCCATTCAGTGAGCGGACACACGGCTGCCGGATTTCCTTTAAACACCTGCGATGCAAACGCATCCACCTGATACATTTTTAATTCCATCCGATTTTAGTTCGAGAGTTTGGATTTGATATTCAATACTTTTCCAATTGAGCCAAGCCCGAGCGGGTTCGTTTTTAATTGATAGCCACGGTTCACTAAATAAATTCCCAACACGGTGATGCTGATTGCAAAGCCAATTTGAAAATTCAGTTTTTCATTCAACACCAACCATCCTAAAATCACCGCTACAATTGGGTTGATGTACGCATACAATGAAACAAGTGTCATCGGTAATTTTTTGATCGCGTACGAGTAACAAGCATATGCAGCCACCGAGCCTACCATAATCATATAGCCTAAGGAAAGAAGGACAGATGCGTTCCATTGAACTCCGGAATAATCATCGAATATCAAACTCAGCGGAATTGCGAAGATTCCACCAAATAGCATTTGCAATCCGGCATTGAGAAAAGGATCGGAGTTTTGGTTTTTCTTTTTGATCCAAATACTTCCAATGGCCCAACAAAGATTCGCGATGAAGGTGAGGATAATTCCCTTCAGATAATTGGCGTTCGAAAATTCAGTAAGATGTTCACCGAAAATCAGCAGAATGCCCGTAAGGCCTGTGGCCAATCCGAGAATAATCAACCAATTTGGTTTTTCATCTTTCGTTACCAACACATTAATTAATACGGTCCAAATCGGCATCATCGAGCAGATGATTGCAGCTACTCCGCTGGAAATGTATACTTCCGCCCAACCCACTACAGTGATGCCAAGTGTTACCATGAAGAGTCCGGAGATCGCCTGATTGATCAATGTGTTGCGATCGGGCCATTTCGCTTTGCCAAAGAAGAGAGTGATGGCAATGAGAATCGGGCCGGCCGCCAAAAACCGCAGCATGGAAAATAAGAACGGAGGAAATTGGGTGACACCGATCCTCAATACCAAATAAGTAGTTCCCCAGATCAGGCACACAGCCCCCAGCGCGAAGTAAGCGAGTAAGTTTTTATCTTTTGTCATAAATGAAATTCAGCAGCACGATATTACTAAAATCGCCAGGGATTCTTTTCAAATTTTGTTTTTGCCCCGGCTTCCCTTTTTGCAATGGATTGCATCGGCTTGCAGCAGATCAAATCTTCTGTTTTGGTCGCTGGAAAATACAGAATAGCTTTTCGGAGTAATCCGGGAATGGTAAAAGTGATGGTCATTGTGTTTCTTTCTTTAAAAACCAAAATACAATAGGATGATTACAACAATCACTCCGGCCACCAAAAACAATTTTCGTCTTGTTCTCATAATGATGGCTCAAAGTTCTCTTTAATACGGCTAAAAAACAGTTTCAGTTTTAAGTATTTTAACCAGATCAGTTGATAACCTTTACTTCACGAATTGAGCCGCCACAGTCAGGAGCAGCGCGTTTTTGTAAGGGTTTGCTTCGGTATCCGAAGTTTGCATCATCCACAGCCCTGATGCACCTACGCTTAGAAAAAGATGGTCGCGCACTTTCATGCGACTGTAAGCCACGGAAAGTCCGCTGGTCCAGTAATCACTGTGATCAAACACATGGTTGTTCCACCAGGCAGTGGAGATCACGTCCCAATGATGGTTGGTATACGAAAATCGGAATCGATTCACCCAGTCTCTTTCTTCCGGCACTAAAACCAAATTCCCGAATAAGCTCATGTGTTCAAAAGTTAATTGCGGATGTATTTTGGCCGTAGTGATCAAAATAATCACCGCGTCCGAGCCGTGATCGGCCACGCCTTGTTCTTGTTCAAGGAAAGACCCAACATACGGAGTGAATGTAATCTTGTTGGACAATTTGAAATTTCGGTAAACGGAGATAAGCGAAAAGTTGTAGAAAGTATTGTGATCGTACAAATCCATTCCTTTAAATAAGAAGAACCCCCAGTTATTTTTTTCGAGAATAAAGTTCACATCAAACGATGGATTTTCTGTGGCTAGCCGACCTCCATAATTAAAAATGGCTTGCGAGTGAAGGCGTGCCGTCAATCGCCAGTGCAAAGGCTTCTTTTCAACTTTGACGGAATCTTTCGTTTGCGCCCAAAGTGGTGAGCACAGCGTACCTGTTAGTAAAAGAAATGTAGCGAATATCCATTTTTGAAGTGCGCTCATGTATTTTAATTTAAACAAAGGACGATGATTGGCACTCCACTCGAAACCCGAATGTTGCTATTAATCAATTCCACAAATTTTGTTGATCCAACGATAAAATAACAGTTTCAGTTTTAGTAACTTTGACCAGATCAGTTTAACACCTATTGCTATGAATACCGAGACTGCCGAATTGAAATCCGATCATTTGTATCTGGAAGTGGCCGAGCGCATTGAACAGCTCATTGAAAAAAAATCACTGAAGGTAGGTGATAAGTTGTTGTCGGTGCGCTCACTCAGCAAAGAACAAGGTATTAGTCTCAGCACCGCATTTCAATCGTATTATCATTTGGAAAGCAAAGGCTTGATTGAAGCGCGACCACAGTCGGGATACTATGTAAAATTTTCTCCGAAGGATACATTTGAAATTCCTACCTGTTGCGAGCCCACGAACGAAGTGTTGCCCGTGAGTGTGGATGAGATGATCACCAGTGTCTACTTTGATTTGCGCTCACCGAAGTTAACATCGTTTTCATTGAGCTCACCCGATCCCAGTTTATTACCGGCTGCCAAGTTGAATAAGTCGGTGATGCATTCACTGCACAATTCCGCTGACCATTGTTTGGGCTACGAACACATTCAGGGCAATGAACAATTGCGGAAACAAATTGCGCGACTCAGTTTTAATTGGGGTGGCGCATTGAGCGAACAAGATGTGGTGGTGACAGCCGGTTGCATGGAAGCACTGTCGCTGTGTTTGCAGGCAGTGACCAAGCCGGGCGATGCAGTCGCTACCGAGAGCCCCACCTTCTATGGAATATTCAGAGTGATGCAGAGCTTAGGTTTGAAAGTAGTAGAAGTACCTACGGACCCCAACACCGGAATTGATTTGGATTATCTGGAGAAAGCCATTCCGAAGTTTAAAATCAAAGCCTGCCTGTTCGTTTGCAACTTTAATAATCCGGTGGGCAGTTGCATTCCCGATGAAAAGAAGAAGCAACTGGTGGATATGTTGGCGAAAAAAGAAATCCCATTGATTGAAGACGACATCTATGGTGAAATGTATTTTGGCAAAAGCCGCCCGAAGACGTGCAAGACATTTGATAAGAAGGGACTCGTATTGCACTGCGGATCATTTTCCAAATCATTGGCACCCGGCTATCGCATTGGGTGGGCGGTGCCCGGCAAGTTCAAAGACAAAGTGATTAGCTTGAAACGGATGAACAACGTTTCCACCAACACCTTGGCGCAAGCCGCCATTGCGCACTTCTTGCAAAACGGCCGCTACGAGTTGCACTTACGCCATCTGCGCAAAGCACTGCACACCCAATGTCTGCGTTATCTGCAAGCCATCGGTGATTATTTTCCGGAAGATATACGCATCACCCGTCCACAGGGAGGCTTTGTCCTGTGGGTAGAGCTGAATAAAAAGGTGGATAGCTATAAACTGCACAAGCGCGCGTTGAAGCACAACATCGGCATCGCACCCGGACAAATCTTTTCCTCGCAGGGACAGTTTCACAATTACTTCCGGTTGAGCTATGGCGCACCCTGGAGTGATAAGGTGGACAAGGGGCTGAAGACGCTGGGCGAATTGGTGCGCAAGTATTAATACACCCACTTTAAGCTGCGTGAAGTTAATCTTTATGGAGTAAGATCAAACCCTTGACATGGTCCACAAATATTACATCTGATTCCCTTTCTTTTGCATACATCAGATAGAAGATTACCAGCGTTGACCGTTGCCTGGCGTTGGTAATGTAAAGTGGTTGATCCAATTCGATTTCATTCTCACCATCGAATTTAGCGGCAATAGATTGATACGCAGAATCTAACGCAAACTGATAGGTGATACCATATTTCTCGATCTCTAATAGCCATTCATCAGATTGATAGGTGGCGCGGAGTTTTTGAAAATCACCTGAATTCAAATCAACCGGAATTAACGTTTTGTAATTGGAAATGGAAACGCTATCAACCTTACTTTCTATAATGAAATAACTATCATAGTCTTCAGCGATGCTATTCATGCCAATGTGCGCTCGGACCCTAGAGGCCACCTCAAACGCGTTTCGGTACTGA
>DGYK01000054.1:3926-26744 GCA_002398365.1 Flammeovirgaceae bacterium UBA5008 | reverse complement strand
GATCCTTTTTTTGAGATCCTATTTCAAAAAGAGAGTCGATATTAATATCAAAGGTATTTTGAAAAGCACGCGGGTTGTATCGGTGCAAGAGATGATCAGGAAGATTGTAAATTTCTTTCGGAGTTTTAACTGAATCCGGTAATTTTTTCAGTTTACCATCATGGTATGAATTTTTGGACTCGTAGAAAGAAATGATTCTGGACAATTGTGAATACATGGACATTGTGGGGGCACTTTGAGGACCCCAAGTGGCCATCATGCAGAGCAAGAATAAGCTGATCGGTATGATTCGGATGTTTGTTTTCTGCAATGAGAAGTAAATCGTAATGCCCGTAAGCCATACTCCTAATAAGACAAGAAAGTAGCGATTTTCAGTAATGCCGTATGCGCGTATCCGCGTCCAAATAGCAATGAATAAAAGAACGATCAGAGGAATCAATAACAGGTAAAACCATTTTGAAAAAATATGAATCCATCTGTTTTCTTCCTGAGTGCGAATGGGGAATATCAATAGAAAAGAAAATATTCCGAACACTGCGTAGCCTGCAACGAGCCATCCCACCCATCCATCCGGCAACGACCACTGCAACACAATTTTAGCTTCGTAAGCCAGAAGAATCATCAGGTAGATAATACTCAATGGAATAAGCACAAACTGTGTGAAAATTTTAAGCCCTTTAGGATACGATTCCAAAGGATCACCTTCCTTCATCATAGATGGCACTCCCGCCAAAAAGAAAATCGTATTAAACAAACCAAAGATGATACAAAACAACTTTCCGTAGACTTTAGCATTTAGATCTAGCACAAATAGTTGATCAACAGCCAGGATTGCGATGCACAACCCAATGTAGATGACCGTACTATAAAGTAACGCTGTAAGGATTCGAAGAAAGAGCACTTTGTTGAATTCCCAGAATGCATTGATCGTGCTATTTGACAAGAAACCTGCAAAGGATACTAGTAAGTGAAAGCTAATGAAGAGTAATGCGAAACGGATGGTATCCGATGTTAATAGAGCAGAATCAAATGAAAAGTAAATTCCGATAGTCAGAAGTAGAACCGCAATTGATAATACTATTGTCTTCGGTTTACTGAATCGGTTTGATTCAGCGAAAAGCGTGGCAGACAGAAACAACGGCAGCGCTAGCATGGATACCCATTCTAATCGGGTAAGGGTAAGTCGTGTGAATTCATCACCGTCATAGGGCAAATCCGCCAGCATATAGGATACCACCGTTCCGAAAAGGCTGGCAACAATGGCAAACGGAAACCTCGCAAGAACGGATTCTACACTGGAGACGATTTTTTTAAAGGATGGAAACTTCATGTGGCGCTTAAGATGATATTAATTTATTTAGCTTAAAAACTTTTTGACCGCTTTCGAGGTTGTATATTTGAAAACTAAAGTAATTTAAATAAACTAAAAATTTAATAATATGGCCTTTACACTTCCCGCATTACCGTATGCAACGACTGCATTAGAACCACACATTGACGCACGCACCATGGAAATTCACCATGGGAAACACCACAACGCGTATGTGACCAACTTAAACAACGCATTGGCAGACAAGCCGGAGGCGAATCTTTCTATTGAAGAAATCTGCAAGAACATTTCAAAATATCCGGCAGCCGTTCGCAACAATGGTGGTGGACATTACAACCACAGTTTGTTCTGGACGATCATGGGCCCGAACGCTGGTGGTGCACCGACAGGCGCATTAGCCGATGCGATCAACGCAGCTTTCGGAAACTTTGAAGAGTTCAAAACTAAATTTAACGCAGCAGCCACCACACGCTTCGGCTCCGGTTGGGCTTGGTTAATTAAAGGTGCTGACGGAAAATTAGCCATCACGTCTACTCCGAATCAAGACAATCCCTTGATGGATATTGCCGAAGTGAAAGGTACGCCCATTTTAGGTTTGGATGTGTGGGAGCACGCCTACTACTTAAACTATCAAAACCGCAGACCTGATTATTGCGCTGCTTTCTGGAACGTAGTAAACTGGGCAGAAGTAGCAAAACGATTTGCCTAGTCTGTTTTAGAAGAACATCTACATCATACAAGTGCCCTTTTGGCTTCGCTGAAAGGGCATTTTTTTGTGGTGCGTTTTTTGGAACAAATTCTAATCCCCAAGTTCTAATCCATAACTACTAACCCCAGTGACTATTGCCTAATGACCATTACCACCTCCCGTCTCTCAGCACAAAACCCCAAGCCCTAAGTCCCAAGTCCCAAGTCCTAATCCCCAATGACCAATGACTAATAACCATTGACCAATGACAATTTACTTACCAATTCCGACTTCTTTACCCCAAGCGTGTTCGCATCACGACCCCTCAACAGCACCCTCAAAAATTTAATTTTTGTTGATATACAACGAGCAAATTGTTTATATATCGTTAGTTCAGACCTCTCTCCGAATCATAAACTGGCAAATCTCGCTCAAAATCGCGTTTTCAAGTTTGGCACGAGTTATGCAAGCGTTTTTACAAACAAAAAATAAAATTCTATGAAAAAACAATTTGACTCCGGACACGAAACAAACGTGACCAACTTTGATGAATTTGTAAAACGCATCGATAAATTAGGTGCTAAGTTCAACCCGGCTCGAGCCATCATCAAGCTCGACTTCTTGAAGAACTTGCTGTTGCAAGCCCAACTGGCACTAACGGTTCTGGATAAGGCGCACAGCGACATGACTAAGGCCATTACTGCGCGTGCGCGTGTCTTCGATGAACTAGATAAGTTAGTCACCCGCGTGAGCAATGCCGCGGCTTCTTTAGACATTCTTCCGGAAACAATCGTGAAGATCACCAAGCAGGTCAACAAGTACCGCAGTAAGCGCATCAACGCTATTGATGAACCAGAGATCGATCCCACAGCAGAGACAACCGTGGAAGAGGAACGCAGACGCAACTCCGTGGCGCAGGGCAGTATGAACAACAGGATCAAAAACTTTAAAAGGTTGATCACCATGGTGAAGGCCGAAGAAAACTATCTGCCCAACGAACTGGATCTGACCGTAGAGGCTCTTGAATCGATGTTAAATGAAGTCAGGACCCGAAATGACGTAGCGCAAAACGCCAAAATTGACTTCAACTCGGCATTAGAGAATCGCGATAATATTCTGTACGGCACGGAACAAGGGTTGATTAAGTGCGTACGGGTAACTAAAAAATATGCTCGGTCTGCCTTCGGGCCATCAAGCAAAGAATTCAAACGCCTCTCGAGCTTGAAATTTAAAGACCAAGACGAGGACTAAGAATTTTGGGTTTCCTGGGTTAGGTCTACTTCGCTTGCGCTGGCTTTTGCCACCAGGCGGGTAGACCTTTTTTATAAGTCAATAGTCAATAGATAACAATCAATACCATGAACAAAAATATTTTCCGCATCGGCTTGCCACTGCTCATCCTCATTTTAGGTGTAGGCATTATCGTCAACCATCAGAATGATAGTTACAAAGAAGAAGTTTCTTACAAAGAATATGAGAAGTCCGACAAAGATGCCTACCTGTCTTTTAAAACCCATCTGCTAAACGAGCTAAAAGGCAAAGTCAATTTGAAAGACAAACAAGAATGGCAACTTGATTACAACGCACACCTGCACATGACCAGCAACCAGTTCGAAGGACCCCAGGTGCACATCGATAAATTCATTTATCAGGGAGAAGAATACCGGCAAGATTCAGTTTTCAAAAACCCCAAAAAGTATTCGCAGTTTGTGACTCCGTTTACCATTACCAGTTTCCTCTTCGACCCCGATGATCGCACGTCCGGCAAACCCGACATCCGCGTCACGGTGGTGCCACCGGCTCCCTTCGAAGAAACGAGAAGCAAAACACTCACCGCTATTTTAGAACGATACGATGGCGCTCGCAACACCATTTCTCCTTACAAAACTTACCTGAAGGAAGTTTATTTCGTGCGCGATTCCACCATCATTATGCAAAACATTAAAATGGATATGTGGCTCACCCGGTTTTCGGTAACCGTAGAAACCGAGAGCTGGATGAAAGACAGAGAAGAAGAAGACGAGGGCAAAAGAGAAATTGCCAACCAGCGCCACAAGCCCTTCAGCATTGTGTTAAAAATTTTGCCCAATGTGTCTCCGTGGTATGTAAATACCGGCCAGGCCTTTGATAAAAAAGCAGACATGGCCATTGGAGCCATCTACTGCGAAGGAATCCGCAAGTTACCCAAAGAGAGTGCCGACATAGGCGTAGAGCCCAAGTCGGTGGGCACGGCACTACCGTTGATCAAGCAAGACTATTACAATCATTTGGAGAATCCGGATAAAATGTTGGAAGAGAATGCCACCGATAAAACCATTTGGAACAAGCCACTGTATGCCATCATCAGTGTGCCCAACATGGGGTCGTACCGAACACTATGGGCCAAAGGCGATGAACAAGTTACGTTTGATTTTATCATGCCCCTGTTGGTGCGCGGCAGTTGGGATATCCATATACCCGCCTCCATCATACCGAAGTATCAACCCGCACCGCCCTATCGCAGAAGCCTTGCCAATATCGTATTACCCAAATGGGGCTTAGGTATTTTCGGACAAGGCCTCTCACTACTACTATCACTTTTGATTTGTATAGCCGTTGGCTATTTAGTTTTGAAGGTGATCGTGTAACAACCACGTTGCTACCTGCTACTATTTAATTAAATGATTAATTTAGGGCGAGAGCTTGGTTTGCCTTTTATGGTAGAAGGTAGAAATTTGAACATCAGTAATGAGTTTAAAAGTTAGAGAACAATTTCCGGAGTTTGAAATTAATGAGTTCACTGCGGAGCGGGAATTGACATTAGAAGATACACTCAATGCAATAAAGCAATTCAACTGGGAGGAAGAATACGTCAAGAGCAGTAAAATAGTTGAAGAACACGCGGAACCCTCGATTTGCTTGACGAATCATTTGGGGGACAAACTATCCATGTACTGGGCTGAGGACGGCAAATTTGCAGTCTTCTATGCTCCTAAGAAATGGACCGTCAGATCGAACGCTTCCATTGTGAAAGGATTTGATCAGCTTTTTAGTCTCGTTAAGCTATTTAATAAAGCAGAAAGAAAATTACTTCTGGAAAATCTAAAAACATCAGAATACCACCATCAGACTCCTTGGATTTTTGACGTGATAGAGTTCTTCTTCGCCAAAGGAAAAACGCGGGCTTCCAGAGAAATGGTGAAAGAAGAATATGTGTATGAAATCAGGAAATCTACGATACTTAAAAAACTACTGTTTTCAATCTTGTTTATTGTGATGACTCCGGTAATATGGATATACGGTTCAGTGATGGATAACACCCCATTTAAGTTAATCCCATTTCTGATTCTTCAGGCGTTTACATCGCTCATAGCACTCCCGGGCATTTTAATTGCTGTCAATCATTGGAGGAAAAACGGGCAGTGGAAAGTATACTTTAGAAAAGGAGAAAACATATTTTTTATTGTATCACCCGCTGGTAAAGAGCAACTCGACAAGGGCGATTTCACAAAAAGATTGACAACCGTCAACGACAGCAATGCACCCTGGAACGATTTTGAATACACGACACTAATAAAGAAGAATGGAGAGCAAATTCACTTTTCGAATTTGTTAATTCCTACGTCAGAGATGGATAAATTATTTGGGCGACTTGAGGAAATTAGAGATAAAAGCGGTTTCCAAGTAATAAAGACTAAGGAATTTAAGGAGTGAGATTTTCTATCTTGCATAGAAATCCATCTTACAACATACCTCATTCCGACTTCTATCTTCTGACTTCTTTACTCCAACCGTGTCGCAACCCGATCTCCCAAGTCCCAAGTCCTAAGCCCCAATGACTATTGACTATTGACCATTGACCAATTCCGACTTCTGAATTCTATCTTCTGACTTCTTTACACCAACCGTGTCGCAACCACATCTCCCAAGCCCCAAGCCCTAAGTCCCAATCCCCAATGACTATTGACAATTGTCTAGCCCAAATCTTTTTCAGAGAATGAGACGATCTTATTAATACTTAAGTTGTTTTTTTCGTACGATGAAAAATAGGTAGCAAGCTTGGTATCAAAAAAATCCTTCGACTTTTTCAATTTAGCAACACTCAACTCTGCATTTTTTAGCGTAGCAAATTCTTTTTCGCTACGAACCAATATTGCCCGCCCCCCAATGGGATCAAAAGCCGTTGAAACACCCGAGAAAATCCCTTGAAGCAAATTCGGACTTTCCCGAACGCCAATCTTATAAACATGGTGAATCATTTTCCCTCCGTCAGATTTTAAAAGAATAAACAAGCAGCCATTTTTTAATACAACCTCTCCTTTAAAATTCCATTTAGGACCTTTTAAGTTCATCCAGATTTTTCCGTTTTCATTCGTGATGCTCACAGGCGACCTGAATAGTGTACCCACCTTTTCGTTTTTTCTTACATAGCTGTAGTAACTACCAATTAATCCCACTAAAACTTTATCAATCGGATTCTCTAGTTGCTCAACAAACAATCGATAGTTTTTATAACCAAGAAATTTGGCGATGAGATCAAGCTTGGAATGTTGTAGGTTCAATACAGCTTGCCCTTTAGCCTTTGCATTATTTTTTGCCAGATAAAGATTTTCGTGAATATATCTCTCTCCGAGAGAACCGATCTGCTCGGTCATTTCAGCAAAGCCTTTGGTTTCAAACAGTTGACCTGTCTTCTCTGCAAGAGCCTCCAATAAAAATTCAATGTGGTGTGTTTGTACTTCCATTGTACAAAGAAAGTACGAATCAGAAACGAAAACAAACGACTGATTCACGAATTCAAATGATCAGTTTCAGAACAGAATCGTCCCCGCACAATTACACCTTTGTATCATACTAGTACAGCTGATCAGCGTCTGTCAAAGTGTAGTACAAAAGAGTGTTTTTATGGGTAGCATGATTTTGAACTACACCGCGACAGACACCCACCCATAATCAAAAAGGCCGCAGGTGTCTGCGTGTTCAAGAGACTTTGGACAAATCCAATTCTGAAGTAGTTCAGCAGGACAATCCATGCCTTGGCCGCTCGCCCTCGGTGATGTTCAACATTTAAATTTTAAAAAAATGAAAAACTTGAAGTATGTATTGATTTTTGTTTTTGGCCTATTGATGGTGAGTTGCACGGCAGATCAAGTTACACCCAGAACGGGTGAAGACGATCCGATCGTAATTCCTCCACCACCTCCAAAAAAATAACGGGCGAGGGAATGGCTTAATCTGAACGGTGAATGATAGCATTCACCGTTTTTTTATTACCTTCCATACCTAAATGTTATGAGGCTTTATTTCCCCATTCTGTTCCTCTTACTGGTATCCTGTTCGTGCATTGCGCAAAGCAAAATAGATAGCACCAAAAAGCTGCTGCAAAATTCAATTCAAAAGAACGATGTAGGGGAAGTGGCCTATTATCTCTCGAACATCGGGATGCTGTTTTTAAATTCCAACCAATTTGATAGCGCTATTTTCTATTATAAAAAGTCCCTTGAATCATCAACAGAACTCGACCCCTCTTTAAAAGCTTCCGCACTCAATGGCCTGGGCGTTTCATTTAACCAAAAAGGCTATACCGATAGCAGTATCTATTATTATAAGCCCGCCCTTTATCTGTACAAACAATTGAAGGAGACAAATAGCACCACTGCGGTGGAAGCGAATCTTTCGATCATCTATAAGAATAAAGGCCTTTACGAAGATGCCCTTGAATATGCCTTTAGTGCTATCTCCAAACTGGAAAATCGACCACCGGACAGACCTTTGGCATCTTGTTACAATACAGTCGCTTCCGTCTACTTGAATTTAAAGGATTACAATCGAGCTCTTTTCTTTAACAGAAAAGCATTAGAAGTTCGAACGAAAATGGGATATCCGAAAGGAGTGGGGCAATCGCGAAATAATTTGGCCGAAGTATTTTTAGTGTTGGGGCAATACGACAGCGCGCTTTATCATCTTCTACTTGCCAAAGAGATAAAACAGAAAAATGGAGAACCGGCAGCAGCCACGCTGAATAATTTGGGCGAGGTGTTTGCCAAAACCAATCGGTTTAAAGAGGCGGCTGAGTATTTTCAACAAGCACTTACCATACATAAAGAAATGGGCGATCAGATTGGACAGTTGAAGTCGCTGATCAATTTAGGAGATTTGAGTTTGTTAACAGCCGATTTCCATAAAGCCAAAATCTACCTGGATGAATCCGAAAAATTATCGCGACAAACCGGCTCACTGGAGTATCTGAAACAATCACTTGAAGAAAAGGTAAAATTCTATAAAGCGCAACGCGATTTTTCAAGCGCTTTCTTGTATCAGCAAGAACTGCTTCAAGTGAAAGACAGCCTTTTGAATGTTGGAAAAACAGAGGCACTTTCCTCGCTCCAAATAAAATACGAAACCGATAAAAAAGAACAACACATCAAGTTGTTGGAAAATGAAAAGTCATTGCAGGGCATCCAACTGCAGTCCAATAGAAATTGGGTGAGATGGCTGATAGGATCTGCCGTTTTGCTCCTGATTATCATAGCTTTGATTTTTTACCTGTTTCGGATATCGCAACGAAACAAAGAGCGCGTGGAGCTGCTGCTGAAAGAACTCAATCACCGCGTAAAAAATAACTTACAAATATTGTCCAGCCTGCTGGTGCTTCAATCCAACTACATCAAAGACGATGACCATGCTTTTCAAGCCATCAAAAGCAACGAGGGGCGCGTCAATGCGATGGCGCTTATTCATAAAAAGCTCTCCATCAATGATCGCAATCAGCAGATCAATATGAAAGAGTATTTGCCTGAATTGGTTCAATATTTAGTGCAGTCGTACGGCTACCCTCAACATCGGTTAAACCTGGTGTTAGATATACAAGAAATCAAGTTAGCGGTAGACAAAGCAATTCCGCTTGGGTTGGTGATCAACGAACTGGTGAGCAATGCGTGCAAGTATGCGTTCAAAGAACAAACCAACCCCCAACTCGTGGTCCGGTTAAACCAGGAAAACAAAAGTGAAATAAAAATAGAGATCGAAGACAATGGCATCGGCTTCGAAGGGAGTATAGACAACCCAACCTCTTTTGGTTTAAAGATGGTGAATATGTTGGCGAAAGAGTTGAAAGCGAAACTAGTGTTCACTACCAACCAGGGAACGCAATTCAAAATGATCGTACCAATTTAGAGATAATGGAAAGTATCAACGTATTAATTGTAGAGGATAAAGCGATTATTGCCGAAAGCATCTCCGCCATGTTAAAAAAGCATTCCTTTCATGTGGCAGATATTTTTGACACAGGCGAGGAAGCCTTAGACTATGTTAAATCCCATGTGCCTGATTTGATCATCATGGACATTCAGTTAGCAGGTGCATTGGACGGAGTTTCAACAGCGAAAATGATTCGGGATATACACGATATACCGGTGATTTACCTGACAGACTTCGCTGATCAAGCAACCATAGATAGAGCAAAGCTTACCAGACCCGCTACCTATTTGACAAAGCCATTTCAGGAAGCAGAATTGATTCGTGCGGTAGACATCGCATTTTACAATGCAAATCATCAGGAAAAGCAAATACAAAAAAAGGCGCCATCGCGATTCATTTTGCTGGCCACTGAAAATCAATCGTATAATAAGTTAAGCACCGATAGCATTTTGTTTTTAAAGGCCGATAGAGCGTATTGCAATATTGTCACTGAAAACGGAACCTACACCATGACGAAAAGCATGAATCATATCCATGAACAGTTGCCGGGCGATAACTTCATCAAAGTTCATCGCTCGTATGTGGTAAATGTAGACAAAGTGACGAGGCTGGAAGGAAATGTTGTTCATATCGGAAAACATCAGGTGCAAATGAGTCAGGAATACAAAGAGTTGGTGAAAGGCCGATTTACGATAATCAAGTGATGGGAAAGAAATTTTAGCTGTTGGGAAATTAGTGGAATGGGTATTGCCAGCGATCTCTTATTCTTGATCGAAATTAGATGGGATAATGACTTCGAAGTACGAATACGATGCTTTTATTTCTCATGCAGTTGAGGACAAAATACCAATTGCAAACGAGTTATGCACGCGACTGGAAGCGGAAGGTCTTACTATTTGGTATTCCGGAAAAGAACTAAACGCAGGCGACAGCATTGCAAACTCCATTCATGAGGGCCTGAACAAATCCAGATTTGGCATTGTGATTTTAAGTAAAAATTACATTGCTAAAAATTGGCCGCTCCGAGAATTTTATCTTCTGCTGGCAAGAGAAAGTGAGGGGAATAAGGTGATCCTTCCTGTACTTTTTGAGATCACTCCGCAAGATCTTGCCCTCAAAGATCTCACCATGGCAGACCGATTTGGTATAAAGGCCGACAAAGGGTTGGACTTTGTAGTTAGTAAGTTGATGGATGTGATTAAAACCTCAGGAGTTGTAAAGAAAAAGAGTAATCGAAAGAACTATTTAGTGGCATCCATTCTCGCCATTGCTTTATCGGGAACTGGTGTATTATCGTGGACATTTTTAAGAAATGATCATAAGCCTTCGCAGGAGATGATCCAGCGGGAAATCCATGCGAGAAAAGATGCGCTCTTAAAAAAAATAGAAAAAGAGTATCTACACAACGCAAAAAAATCAGGTGCAATGTTAAGCTCGGTAGAAATAGTAGACTCTATTTACCGCGCTTACCGAAATCAGAAGTCATACTACCGAAACGAGTATGAATTTTATAATGGAGTTCAATCCATCCGATCCAAAAAGAATGTAGAGGCTGCTCTACAGATGGACGTAGACAACTTAAACCCAATCAATGAATACAACCTGCGCTTGCCTCAGTTTTATGTAAACCGGCAAACCGCCAAAGCAACGTATTTCATTTTCAATACTCAACCATTGGAATACTCGACTTTGGATGAACAAAGGATAAATGATAGCACCTATACCATCAATGTGCAATACCAAAACAATGTGCGGTATATACAAGTGGATTTGCAATTCAGCCATTCTTCGAGCGACACCAAGCGACATCAAATGTTTTTAGTGGGCTTTCTGCCACAAGAGTCACTCGTGTTCAAACGAAGAAATCAACGATGGATGTTGGCCTCTTTGCGTTGATTGCCGGAAAGTATTCTTGATTATCGGGAAAGATTGTTCTTATCTCTGGAAAAAAGAGCCAGATCATCTCACGAACTCCATGTTATTTTGTTTGAAACGTAAATCAAATAACATATGAAAACACTACTTACTTATGATGTTGGCGATAAACAAAAAGAAGTTAAAGATGAGCTTCTTAAAAAAGGATACAGCAAGAGATTGTCACTGCAAACTAAAGTTTGCAACCTTCCTAACACAACGGTATGGAAGGATAATACGACACCATCAACCGCTATAGCTGACATTAAATCTATTACCGCGAATCTCAGAGTAAAACTGACTAGAGCCGTAGCCGTTGATTTTGCAACATGGGATGGAATTGAAGGTGACCCCAACTAGCGTGTCATTTCGCTATCAAAAAAGAATCAACCTGGGAAAGGGTGTTGGCTTAAATGTAAGTCAATCCGGTATATCATCCAGTTACCGCACCAAACACGGGTCGATCGGTACCGGAGGCTTTTCAATCAAAACGGGTATACCGGGCCTGTCGTATCGCGCGAACTGGGCCAAAGGAAAAAATGGGTTCATCATCTTGTTGGTGATCATGGCAAGCGTATTCATCTACCTCGTTATCTACAATGTAGTTGCCTTTATTTTTTATTTACTATCCGGCATGTACCAATTCATCCGGAGGCGTTGGCTGAACAAACCTATCTAAAACAAGCGCAGTCATGGGTAAGCAAAAACTTTACTTTTTCACGATCCGGTTCCTGATGTGGATAGTGCCCGTGGCTTGTTCTTCGGTAAGCACGGAAGCCCAAACTGTTTATGTAACGAAGACAGGAAAAAAATACCATTCCGCTGATTGCCGTCACTTAAGTAAAAGTAGTTTTCCCATTTCATTATCAGATGCCGTTAACAAAGGGTACACACCCTGTTCGGTTTGCAGTCAATCGGTAGAATCGAATGACAGTACGAAAGTAAATCGTTTACTGGATGCACCGAAGGTCAACCCAAGCCCACCTGCTAAATCAACTTCCTCGCAATGCACCGGTCGCACAAAAGCAGGACTGCGATGCAAGAGAACCACCACCAGCCCCAGCGGAAAATGCTGGCAGCATCAATAGGTTCGGAAAGTCAATACCCGTTTTCGGAAGAAATTGAATCAGTACAGGAAACTCTATTTTCCAAAGTTCCTGCCAACAGGTTTGTTTGTTATACAAAACAACCGGCACATGAGTAAGGTGATTGTTCTCTTTTGGATGGCCTGTATTTTTTCTTTCGGATGTAATTCATCCAACAGTGCTGCTCCTTGCCCCAACGCCAATTGCTCAGACTATGCAACGCAACAACAAGCGCAAGCCGCTTTTGATAAAGATCGCACGTGCCAAAAAGACTTGGATAGTGACAATGACGGCATTGCCTGCGAACATTTGCCGAGTTCTGCGGGCGGTAGTGGTTGCCCCACTACTTCTAATTGCGGATGCTCCGGCAAAACCCAAAGCGTGTGCGCAAGTGCCTGTTGTAAATGGGTAGTCGGAACAGGATGTGTTTGTAGATAGAAATGAACTTAGAACAAAAGACCAGATAACTAAAGAAGTTGAAAAATGATGAAGCTTGTTTTAACTATTTTAATCACCGGTTTACTTTTCGCTTGTGGCCAAAGTGAGCAGCAACGAAAAGCCTTGAAACAAGAGCGGGAAGATTCAATCCGTTCTGCGACCGAAAAGGCAACTCGCTTGCGAATGGAGAAGATTCAGTCGCTCAGAGATTTGTTATCACAAACTGAAAGCGAGAAGGAAGGCCTGGAAAATCGGTTGTCACTCCTCAAGGCAGAGTTGGAAGTTGCCAAAGATAAACTCACCACCATTAAGCAGTATCAGTTTTTACGAACTCCTGCAGAACGAGAAGAGCAGGTGCGAGCACAAGCATTGGTTATCGACCAACTGGAGAAAGGAATCACTACATCCTTGGATGAGTTGGCAAAACGAGAGGAGATCATTCGGAAAACAAAGAATGAGTTGAAAAACTATGAATTAACCTCCAATAAGCAGTGATATGCAAAAGTATATAAATCGAAGTGGATCGTCTGCCATTGTGGGGTATCAACTAGGAGCCGATCATGTGATCGTTCAGTTCAATAGTGAGCGAATCTACACCTACGACTATCAAACAACGGGCGCTGAAAATGTAGAGAGGATGAAGTCGCTGGCAGTAAGAGGCGAGGGGCTCAACAGCTTCATCAATAAAAATGTCAAAGATAAATACTCTTCCAAAAGTTAGAATGGTAGACATGAAAGAGAAGTTCATAATATATTTTATTCTAGCCCTGTTACGGCCAATATTCGCGAACTGTCAGCAAGTAGTAAATATTGCTGAGTCAACATTGAAAGTTTCAGGACTAAGTGAAGAAGTGTTCTACTACGGCTTTGCAGAAGGCGATAAATTAATGTTCTCCTTTCAAGAGGTAAATGGAAATAAGTTAAAAGAGATTGAGATCACCGAAATGCCTTCGTCCTCGAGGTTCATGGATTATAAGACCAAGAAAATCGAAGATAAAGTCATTGAAATTCCGCGAACATCTATTTACAAGTTTAGGTTTCATAACTCGGCACTGTTCGGTAGAATATGCAAGTTTCTAATCAGGCGAATGCCGGCATCACCGGCTACACAAAACTTTAATACGAATGTCTATTGGCACACAGTGAATGATACGATACGTGTTCCCGTTCAAGAGAATTATTTAGAAAAGAGTGATACGGTGGCAATAACGGTAGTAGATCAAATCGCCAAAGTGTCATCTTCCAATGCATTGAATGGAAATCCGAATAAAAGTCTGGTGGATTTTCAATTACCGGAAAACACGATAGCGTGGAGCTATTATATTGGAGTAGGAGCAGAGGGAAAAGTGGCATTTGAGAGAGCTAAAGATAATTTTATCAATACCGCAGCTACCACCTTATCCAGCTTTTCCGGCTATGGTGCATTGGCAGCGCTGGCCCTTCATGGCGTGAATACCATTAGCAAAGTGCACGGAAGTGACAATGTAAAGTATTGGTTTATTTCTGATTGGGAAAATGTTCAATTGTTTTGGGCTAACAACAGATTTAACCGGTACAAACAAGGCGATGTAATCAATGATGCCGCACAAATGAAGTCGCCACTGGCCGGTAAAGTTTATTTAGGACTGTTGAATGACAATGTGATGGAGCCAATTGAGGTAGTGGTTAAAGTTACAGCTGTTCAAGTAAATCAAAAATGGGGTGTTAGAATGAGAGATCAGATAACTGTTACCCCTCGGCAAGAGGCTTATCTAAAAACAAACTAATGATGGGATGCAATGCATTTATAATATTCGACTTGCCATTAGCAACAGTTAGTAGTTTTCTTTCTGTTGATATGCTTTTGCTATTTCACAATATAAAGACAAGACAACCCGGATTAAAATAATATGGAAAAGAAAGATCTACTGGAAGGAGAAGAAATCATTACTCAATCTGACAACAACATTGTTACATTAACAAACTGGAGAATAAGATATACAAACACGGAATATACGCGAGCGCATATTGTAAGTATCCTGTTAGAGAAAATCAGTTCCATAGAAATTCATTATTCAAGTCAGATTTTGTATTTAATCGTGGGAGTTCTGGCTGCCGGTTTTGGCGTAATCACCCTGATGAGTGAATCAAGTGAGTTAGGCGTTTTCATAGCCATCGTTGGACTCATACTGATAGCCCTTTATTTTTCTTCAAAGAGATATTTAATAACCATTTCTCCGGATGGAGGCGCCAAAATTAATTTTCAAGCGAAGGGAATGAACAGAGATTCGATTCTGGACTTTGTAAACAAAGTAGAAAAAGCGACTGACAAAAGAAGAAGGGAATTAAAGTAGATACACGCGTTTAAGCAGCAATGAAATATTCAAATAGAAATGAAACATACTATACCACTTATACTCGCCTTATGGACAGCCGCAATAGCATGCAGTAGCAGTTCGAATGATCCGGCACCTTCAAAATCTGCAGAACCGACAAAGGTTTACATTCTTACCGTTGTTGAATCACCCACCGACCAGGAATCCATAACCATTAAGAACAACTCGGGAACGACACAGGATATTTCGAATTGGAAGCTCGGTGATAAAAATGATCCCAACGCCTATAACATTCCCAATAGTACGAGTTTGACAAATGGTCAAACCAAAACCTTTTCTCATGCTACGCTTGGGTTTGGGATAAATGATAGTGATGAAATAATTTATCTTAAAAACTCGTCTGGGACAACCATTGATACTTGGTCAAATTGATGGAAAAGGACGTGGAACAAAAGAAGCTTGGGATATTAGATGTATTGGTTTTAGTCCTTTCCGTTTACGTTCTCGGCACACTCCTCGTAGATACTTTTTTTCATCTGCCTAGTGAAATTTCAAGAGTCTTGGGATTTCTTGACAATTTGATTTGTATATTTTTCATCATCGAATTTTTCATTCGGTTTTTTAAAGCAGAAAATAAACTAAAGTTTTTGAAGTGGGGCTGGATTGATTTGTTGTCAAGCATACCCAACATCGATATGCTGAGAGCCGGTAGAGCCTTGCGATTAATCCGTATTTTAAGAATTCTCCGGGCGTTCCGATCCACTAAAAATATTGTTACCCACATTTTTAAAAGCAAAGCGCAAGGAGCATTTACTACGGTGATTTTGCTCGCGCTACTATTAATAGTTTTTGCATCCATATCGATACTTCAATTTGAAAATGCCCCGGAAAGCAATATCAAGACAGCAGAAGATGCCATTTGGTGGGCGTACGTAACCATCACAACAGTTGGTTATGGAGACAAATTTCCGGTTACCACGGAAGGAAGAATAATAGGGGTGGTTTTAATGACAGCAGGAGTGGGACTGTTTGGCACCTTCACCGGTTTTGTTTCTTCGTGGTTTTTAGCGGACAAAAAAGGTGAGAAGAGTAGTGGTGAAGAAGTCGAATTAATGAGCCATGGACGGCAATAGCGTGATTAAACAATGAATTTTATAGGTAAAGTTTTAAAAGGGTTATGACAGACATTTTAACAAACGGAAGCGAAATTAAGCAAAGAGTGATTTCTGAAATTAATAACGCCAAGCAATGTATCTATCTCGCGATGGCCTGGTTTACAGACAGAGATATTGCCAGTGCATTCATTGCAGCTAAAAATAGGAATATTACTATTGATGTTGTCCTTTCTTCCAATGCTCAGAATGAAACCGTAAAACTGATGCTAAAAGGAGCGAACATCAATGTTCATGCTTTCGAAACAGGTGATGAAAGAGGAATGATGCACCATAAGTTTTGTCTTATTGATAATCGAATATCGATTAACGGGTCGTTCAATTATTCTTATAATGCTTCCAATAATAATGTTGAGAACATACATGTCTCTGACGACTACGATGTATATAGACAACTCTACTCTGAATTTGAACGCATACGAGATAATATTGATAATAACATAGCTTTAAATACAGTAGTACGAGACATAAAAATAGACCCAAGCAAGTCTACGCAGTCAGCCTCGCATTCAAGTCCTGATAGTTTCTATCAGCAATTGTATAACCTTGTTTATTCATCAGTTCAAATCAGCACAGAAGAGTATAAGAGGAAAGGATATCAGAAGTCAAAAGAAAGCATTGGTAATATTGAAGTCTTTGAAGCTGAATACCTAAGTATCAAAGAGGAAATTAAAGTGTATGCAACCGATGATAGCCTGTTAAGTAAAAAGAACATTTTATTGGCTAATATCACGAATGCCTTTGAAAACAAGAAGGCGGAATTAGAAGCTGATAAGGAAAATGGAAAGAGTGCAATTGCAAAAAGTACTGATTTGGAGATACGTCAAATCAAAGAAAGAAATTCAGGTATTCAAGCAGAAAAATCAATATTAGAGTCAGGTAACCTGAACACAGGTGAAAGAGGCTTGTTACAAGTCAATAAGGAAATCGAAAAGAACAAGCTCGAAAAAAAAGCACTAGAACAAGGTTTCATAGTAAAGGAATTTTGGTCTGTAGGCACCATACTTGTAACGCTTCTATTAGTTGTATTTTCGTTTTATTTATCATTATTTTTTGCATCCGCCCTGTACAAAGTTTTTTTTGAGGGTAACGTAATCCGTAACTCGGTGGAAGCAGGTGTTACTCCAGGCTTGCCGCAACTTGTTGACGCTAACGCGATCCTTAAAATATTTAAACAACAAGGAGCATTATTCGGGTTCATAGCTGTGATCTTCTTTCTCTTTCCGGTTCTTATATCGAATATTAAATTATTTGGGAATGAGAAAAAATGGATTAATAGCCTATTGTTTTGGATTGGTTTATTAGTATTTGATATTGTGGTTGCAGCTATGGTTGCATTCAATACTGACAAAATAGAATCTCTGATAAAAGGTGTAGAGCCGCAACTCAAAGTTTGGGAGGTAGTTGGCCACGGTGAATTTTGGCTGATGTTTGTATTCGGAATGATGCCATTGATTGTCACTCACTATGCCATTGATTATCTATACAACGCATACAAGAAATCAAAAAGAGACCTTGTAGATGGAGAAAAAGAAAAAAAGATTAAAGTTTTAGATGAAGAGATGATTGATCATAATGCGATGAAAGAAACAATAAGCAATCGAATAAAGGAAAAGGAAGAAGCTATAAAAGAAAATACGAATAGAATTCTTCATTTAGAGAAGGAGCTAAATGAGTTACAAAACCAAGTAGAGAGCAGATATGGTGAATTACTAAAATCTATCAAAAACATCTTTGACGATTTCCATGCTAAAATACTAAGCGGTAAAATATTCACTGAAGAAATATTACTTAGTGTTGTTTCAGTATATAAATCAGGCTTCATCGAATATCTACCCGCTTATTTTTCAGAAGATGAAGTAGCTAAGAGGGTTGGAAGGATCGAACAGGTTATTAACTCGAGTAATTGATTTTAAAATGAAGATACTTTTTGTTTTTGGCTCAGTATTGTTATTGCTAACCTCATGTGGTTCCCAACCAGATAATAAGAGATTAACGTATAAAAATATTGTCATTCTTTCTGATTTATCGGACAGGCTCAACATAATGCCAACGAAAGACTTAGATGAAATCCATAAAATAGTTCAATACTTTAAAAATGAGTGCGTTAAACCTGGAGAAAAAATTGGGGATAAATCCTCCATATCTTTTTCCGCATTTTCGCAAAAGAATGCTGTAACCATTGATATAAACCAAATCAAAAATTTGGCAGAAAAACAACGCTTTATCAATTCAACTGGAGAATATAAAGGCATTGGTCTAAGTCATAGAATTGTAACGTTTGAGGACAGTATCAAAAAAGTATATGATAAAACAAGAAATCCAGGGCTGGATTTGATAAGTATTCTGATAGAGAAAATTGAGAATAAATCAATTATTAAAAGTAATACATTCGTTACAGATGGTTTAGACACTACTTTTATAAATTACGATAACGATGTTTATATTTTTACAGACGGGTATTTAGAATATCGAAATAAAAGTGCGAACAGCCAATTCTATTTCGGTGTTCCTGAAATCGAAAAGATAAGACAGTATTGTATAGCTAATCATGTAGACATATTAACAGCACTAGAAACAAATAGCTCATTGAATTTACCCGTTATCAAAAGCAACGGCAATCAATTCCTGGATCTCCACATATTAGAAACACACGAGAGAGATTTTGATACAAAAAATCAAATTTATAAATACTCAAAAGGGTTAAGAGATAATGAAATATTAGAGGCAGTCTGGAGAAAGTGGGCTCAAGGAAGTGGTTTCAGGAGTTTTGAATGGAAAAAATATTAACGATATCTAGAATGTTGAACAAACACTCAGTTATGGTTTATTGGCAACTAAGATTACTAGTTCTATCAACCCGCGCCAATATAAAAGAATTTCGGACTTTCTTGTCATGAAATCTCTACACGGTTTTGTAGAGATTTTACGACAAGGCTTTTTTTGGAGGAGTGGGTAAGATTGGTGAGATTTGTTAAAAGGCAAAGCGACTTTATTATGTAAATCAGCACAGGGTTTCCGTTAAAATAGATACACATATCAATACTATTCGTGAATATTTAATTAAAGATTAGCCCCATGAACGTAGAACCAATCATTAATGCAAAGTTTAAAAGATTTCGCGACCAGATGGAGTTGAACAATTGTGCTGATGGATTGGCATTCGAGCAATTTGTAAATTATACAATACTCTCAGCTCATCAACCAGACGCGTTCAATGGAGATAGTGAATTGTTTGACAAAGTCAATGTTGGCGGATCTGATGACATGGGTATTGATGGAATTGCCATCAAAATAAATGGACTTTTAATAAGAGACCTCAATGAGGCTAAAGACCTTGTTAAGAAGTTTCCCAGACTAAGCATAGAGTTTATATTCATTCAATCGAAGTACAAATCAAATTTTGACAAAGGTGAATTTAATAATTTCACCGATGGAGTTCGTGAGTTTCTTTCGGAAAAGCAACGACAACCATGTAATGAATTAGTGAAAGAATTAATTCTTGTAAAAGATTACTTACTTAGCGAAGAAGTCGTTTACAAATGGTCGGACAACCCATCAGCAAGACTCTACTATGTCGTCATGGGGCGCTGGAATGACAGTAAACATCAACTGGCCTTAGCTGAACAACTAAAAGATGATATTGAAAGGCTTAACACTTATAAATCTGCCTTAATCCATTTTGTGGATTTAGAAAGTTTCAAAGAAATTCTTGACTCAAACGAAAATAACTTTGAAGCTGTTATCAACTCAATTGATACAATGCCATTAACTTCGGTTGAAGGGGTTGATAATTCTTGTATGCTTTTATGTTACGCTGGAGAATTAAAAAAGCTTCTCACTACAAAAGACGGATTGATTAGGAAATCCCTTTTTGATGACAATGTAAGAGATTTTCAAGGCGACAATAGTATCAATAGCGAGATAGCGAAGACAATAATGAGTGAACCTGAAAAATTTGCTCTGCTTAATAATGGTATTACAATTGTTTGTGAAAAGTATACTCCGAGTAATCGTCAAATAACTATTAAGAACCCACAAATTGTAAATGGCTGCCAAACAAGCCATGTGCTTTACCATTCTGGGGACGATGAAAATACTCTGGTAAAAACTCCTTTAATTATAAAGGTTATCTCAACAAAAAGTAATGACATCATTAATCAGATAGTTAGAGGAACAAACCGGCAAAATATTGTTTTAGACGAGGCCTTTGAAACAACTAAAAAATTTCATAAAGAACTAGAAGAATTTATTAATGCTTTGTCACCTGAATATGAAAGGTTCTTTTATGAAAGACGATCGAGGCAATATGACCACAATCCATCGATAACTCAATTTCAGAAGTTAAATTTAAGAATCATAGTGCATTGTACGGTATCAATGTTTGTAAATGAGCCACACCTATCACACAGGCACGAATCAAAACTACTAGAGAATTTTTCAAATACATTATTTCAAGATTATCAGTCAAAGTTACCTTACTTCAGTGCGGCTCTCTCATTCTACAAATTAGAAAAGTTATTCAGACAAGGGAAGTTTGATAAGAAAGTACACTACTCATTTAAATATCATTTGCTTATGATATTTAGAGAGTTGGTTGCTGGTGCTCGACCAAATATGAACAATGAAAAAGTGGTGGATGAACATTGTCATTTAATTCTTACTGTTTTGAAAGACGAAAAAAAATTAGTAGAGTCGTTTGATAATTCCATTAAGCTTTTTGATAAGGTAAGAGATAAATGGACAACAGAGAAGAAGAAGAATCCTCATGGAATAAAGGATAATAAAGAGTTTACTGACTTACTCCTAAATGAAATAAACAAAAAGGAAAGAATCACTACGGATTTAATCGATGATCCCAATTTTAGGTACAAGGGAAAAATAGTTAAAATTATTCGTGACAAATTCGGGAAGGATTGCGGTTTTATCGAGAGAAAACCTAATAACATATTTTTTCATTCTAGCTCGGCAAAGGGTATTAAATTGATTGGAACAGAAGGTAGATTAGTTTCATATCGAGTTTCAACAAATCCAAAAACAGGGCAACTCGTGGCTATCGAGTTGGAATTGGAACAATAAATAATCAGCAGATCAAAATGTATGATATTCGCTTAGTTCGAGCAATTTAATGGAAAGGATAACAAATAAAGTTCTTTTGGAAAACATGGCGTTAGTGATTTCTATTGTATCATTACTTATCTCAGGACTGACTTTCTGGTTGACAAAAATCAAAAAAGGTAGTTTGAAAATGACGAGACCTTCTATAATTTGCTTCGTAGGACAAAATGATGGTGATGAGGCGAAAATATTTATAAGGACATTGCTTTATGCCACTGCGGATCAGGGTCAGTATATTCAAAATATGTTTGTTCGACTTGTTTATGATGGGATAACAGAAAATTTTAATACTTGGTCTTATGGGGACAAAGAAACTGTAAGGGGTAGTGGACTATATGCAAGTAAGGCAGGCGTCTCGACAAATCATCATTTTTTGCTTCCGAAAAATACACAATGGAGTTTTGCTGCTGGAGACTACAAGCTTGAAGTTTTTGTAGAGACGGTTGGTAACAAACAAAAAAGACTATTTGAATATACGTTATCTGTAATGAAAGAACAAGAGGAAAGGTTGCGTAACGACTTTAGAGCTAGCATTGTTTTTAGCTGGGATCCTAATGGACGAAAATATATTTCACATATTGAGATCAGACCTTTTAAAGAGGGTGAGGCTGCAAGTTTACTACGCTAAGAGACAAATGTAAAATCAGTTAAAAGTAGGTCAACAGCTATTCTTTGCATCAGCTATCCGTTTTGCGTTCGTTTAAATTGCAATCTTTGTTTGCAACCAAAGACTGACAGTAGAATTCAGGTAAGTAGTTTTAAGTGTAGCTAAGACTGGTAATAAATTTACGGAACAATGGATTCGAGTTATAAGTTGTAAACTCGTAAAACCAATGTGTATTATGGTATTTGAAAATCGAACTCATTAATAAATAGGGAAAGATGAAAGCTGACTTGCCAAGCAATTTGTTTAGAAAATGAAAGACAAGCTAAAATTTCTAAAGCTCATTGTTCATTCTGAAACTCCTCTGGAATGTAGGGTGACAGGCCTGTGTGGTGGCTACGAATTGAAAGAATGGAGATACAATCAATTTGCTGATTGGGTATTTGACGAGCACTTACTTGATTTTGCACTCAAATATTCAGAATTTAAAATGGTTGACGGAAAATCAGCACCTAAGAAACTGCGAGAGGCTGCAAGAATCATTTTCCAGACGGACAATATTAAGAGAGGCGAGTTTGGAGAATTGTTACTGCATGGGATTTTAAAGGAAGCTTACGATACAATTCCAGCAATTAGTAAAATTTACTTTAAAGATGGCCCAAATGAAACGGTAAAGGGTTTTGATGCCGTTCATGTTATAACCGAAACAGATGGACTGGAATTGTGGCTTGGCGAAGTGAAATTTTATAAGGATTTCTATAAAGCGGTTTACGATGTAGTTCCCGAAATTGAAGCCCATTTTGATAAGGTTTATCTACGAAATGAATTTGCGGCTATCACAAATAAAATTGATAAAAGTTTTCCTCACTACGATAAGCTTGCAAGACTTCTTGACCCAAATACCTCCTTAGATGATGTATTCAAATCTATTTGTGTTCCTGTCCTATTAACATATGACTCTCCATTAGTAAAGAA
>DGYK01000054.1:479-3747 GCA_002398365.1 Flammeovirgaceae bacterium UBA5008 | reverse complement strand
CATTAGTAAAGAAACATCGGGAATTCAATGATGCTTATTTAAGTGAAATTCTGATTGAAATTGAGACAAATCACAAAGCGTTTTTAGCAAAAGTAAAATGCCCTGTAAGAATTCATTTATTCTTGTGCCCTTTAGAAGATAAAGCAAAACTAGCTCAAACACTATTAAATAAATTGGAAGCATGGCAGAGAATTTAAGTTTGTTTGAAATAAATAGTTTGTTGAAGCAAAATGCTATCAACCCACAGAACGCCTTTTCTGTTATAAAATCAATTTCTAATAATCTCAATCAAAAAAATGAAGTCTATTTGCAAGAGGTTATTTTAAGAGTCATTGAGCAACGAGCACAATTTGGTAGTTATCAACCGATAATTAATGACTTCGCACGAGAAATTGGCTTGTTTCCATATCTGGACCCAAAAGAGCTAAACCTGGCAGATAAAATTGCTTATGAATTTCACAGACCTGATAGTATCAAACAAGAGAATATAGTATTTCATAGAGCACAGGCCAGAGTTTATTTTGAATTGTTAGACGGGAAAAATGTTATCCTGAGTGCTCCAACAAGTTTTGGAAAAAGTCTTTTAATTGATACTATTATCGCCACAGAACGATTTAAGAACATCGCAATAGTACTGCCAACTATTGCTCTAATTGACGAGACAAGGAAGAGACTTTCTAGATTTCGAGACAGGTATAAAATAATAACCCATTCAACGCAATCTGTAAATGCACGAAATATTTTTATCCTTACTCAAGAACGAGTAATGGAAATTATAGGTGAAGTGGATGTGGATTTTTTTGTAATCGATGAATTTTATAAAATTCAACCAACACCTCAGGACCAAGAACGAAGTATAATTTTGAATCAAGCATTTTACAAGCTCTTAAAGAAAGGCGGGCAATTCTATTTACTTGGGCCAAACATTGAAAATATAAACTCAAAAGTATTTCCTGAAAATGTAGAAATAAGCTTCATTAAGACCGATTACAAAACAGTAATAACTGAAAGAGTAAAAGTTTCAGTTCCAGCAACTGATGAGGATGCATTATTAAACCTATGCGCTGAATTGACTGAACCAACATTAATTTATTGCAAATCACCTAAGAGCGCTAACAAAGTTGCTAAACTTCTATTTGACTCAGGGAAATTCAGTTCTAACTCAAATAATGAAGATGCCATTGAGTGGCTTGAGGAGGAATATCATCCACTCTGGTTCCTCCCAAAAGCATTGAAATTCGGAATAGGCATTCATCACGGAAAAATACCAAGAGCTATATCACAATTTGCTGTGAAAGCATTTAACGAAGATAAACTTCAATTTTTAGTTTGCACTAGCACTTTGATTGAAGGAGTTAATACAAAGGCAAAAAATGTCATCATCTTCGATAATAAAGTCGCAAATGAAAAATTTGATTTTTTTACTTTCAACAATATCTGTGGAAGAAGCGGCAGAATGTTTCAGCATTTTGTTGGCCGAGTATTCCTATTTCACGAACCACCCACGGAAGAATTGCCATTAGTAGATTTTCCGTTATTTAGCCAAACAGATGAAGTTCCTGAAGCGCTCCTAATGCAAATGGATAATGATGATTTGTCAGAAAAATCAAAGGAAAGAATTAAGACATTAGCAACTAACGGAATTCTGAGTATCAAAACTATAAAAGCTAATTCCAACATAGAGCCACAAAGCCAAATCAACCTTGCTTCATTTATCAAAGCAAACCCGAGAGGCTATCATCGTCTATTAAAATGGAATCGCTTTCCTACATACGACCAATTGAAATTTGCATGCGAACTTATTTGGAAGTTCTTTATTGAAGGTGGTAGAATTGGTGGGATCAGTTCAGGCAGTCAATTAGCCTTTAAAATTAACAATCTAAGAACTGTTGGGAACATTAAGGACTTGATAGCCAATGAGATTGACGAGGATGGGGAGCCAGAAAAAATAAATGAAGCAATCGAGAATATTTTGGAGTTTATTCGATTTTGGGCACAATATAATTTTCCTAAATACATGATGGCATTGAATAGAATTCAGAAGGAAATATACGAGAACATAAAGTTTCAAACAGGCGACTATTCCTATTTCTCAACTCAAATTGAATGTCTGTTTACTGACCCGCTATTTGTGGCATTGGATGAATATGGAATTCCTATTCAAACAAGTAATAAAATTAAAAACAAACTTGACACTAAAGGTGACCTTGACCATTTACTTAACCAAATAAGGGAACTGCCAATTGATAGTCTAGATATAACGAAATTTGAACGGGAATTATTGACGGATGCTAAGAGTCAAATATAGAATTATTGCCCCTAAGTTGCACCCCCAGCTATTGGTAGTTTGTGTTAGTCTAAACCGCTTTACTTAGGTAATAACTAAGGCCGACACTCGAGCTATTGTACACAAAGTGAATTAGTGCAATGATTGTTAAGAAATTTCAGTAATGATCTTGGCTATGTTGGTGTTTCTTCACCATTTAAAGATTTACCAGCTACAAGTAATGCACATTTTAATGAAAAATACTTTGTTAACAATTTCAAACTTAGGCAAACTCTGTAGTACTTACTGCTACAATTGGGTAATTGTAAATTAAAATTTGTGATGGAATTGAAGAAGCGGCAAAAAATGCTGTTTGTTAGATTAAATCTGTTGCTCCATTTTTCTTAGTTTGGAATTAAGGTTAGCTCTATTTATTATATTGTTTAGGAACAGACTTTGAGGATATATATGAGCAAATGTTACAGATGTGACGTGGATATTACACCTGAGAATAAAACTGTTGAACATATTATTATAAATGCATGTGGGGGCCGACTGAAATCAAAAGATTTACTATGTAAAAACTGCAATTCAATATTTGGAAATACGATTGACAAAGCTTTAGCTGAACAGACAAATGTATTCTCGAATTTATTGGCGATCGAAAGGGAAAGAGGAGAACCTCAGTTTATAAAGGCAAAGCTTGGTATAACTGGAGAAGAATATAATCTTCTATATGATGGAAATGCAAAGTTATCCAAACCAGTTGTTATTAAGACGGTTGAGCGTGATCAAGCTAACGTTTCAATTAGAGCCAGAGATGTAAAAGAGTTGAAACAAATAATTGAGGGGTTCAAAAGAAAGAATCCCAAAATAGATGTTGGAGAAGTATTGAAGAATGCAGTAATAACAAAAAAATACTTTGACGAACCACTTGATATTAAAGGTGAGATTGGAGGTGAGGAAATATTTAGATCTATCACAAAAAGTGCGCTTAATTAG
>DGYK01000054.1:0-293 GCA_002398365.1 Flammeovirgaceae bacterium UBA5008 | reverse complement strand
TAATTATTTTATTTACAAAGGTGGAGAAAGTAAATACATAAAACATTTAATTCCTTATTTAGATGCAAAAGAGAAACTTGACATAGTATGGTTTCATTACCCTGAGACTGACATTTACATCCCAACAGCGAAGGAAGTTTCCCATATTATTAGAGTAATTGGGATTAATGAAATACTTTACGCGTATATAGAGTTATTTAATGTGCACAAGTATATCATTAAATTAAATGAAAATTATGCCGGAAAGGAAATTAATGAAAGCTATATATTTGATGTGATTGAGCGAAAAGAGA
>DGYK01000025.1:73762-73890 GCA_002398365.1 Flammeovirgaceae bacterium UBA5008 | reverse complement strand
CGGGTTAAGTCTGCTACATGGAGGTCAAACCAACCCACCGGATTCACATTTGCCATTGAATGTTAAAATTTATGTTTTGTTGCAAAATTGCTTCGCAAAATTGCAACGACCTCCAGCGGCAAAATTGT
>DGYK01000025.1:73152-73542 GCA_002398365.1 Flammeovirgaceae bacterium UBA5008 | reverse complement strand
ACAGCGGCAAAATTGTAAAAATGGGACAAGGTTAAATTTTATCGAAGATCAATGACATTTTTAAATCATCGCCATAGAATTCTTTTGGGGTTAGCCCGGTAAACTCTTTAAACTCCTTGATGAAATGGGCTTGGTCGAAATATTCGTTTTCGTAGGCCAAGTCAGTCAGGCTTGTGATCTCTTCATTGAGCAATACTTTCAAGGTTGCCTGAATTCGAATTGTTTTGGCGAGTTGCTTGGGGCTTAGCCCGATGACGGAAGAGAATTTACGCGCTAATTGTCTTCGGTTAATATTATTGCTCTTTGAAAATTCATTTACTGAAAATTGTCCATTGGCTTTAAATATGGTTTCAACGGTAGATTTTACGATATTGTCAATAGTTCTTTTAT
>DGYK01000025.1:72438-72970 GCA_002398365.1 Flammeovirgaceae bacterium UBA5008 | reverse complement strand
ATATTGTCAATAGTTCTTTTATCACCTAATTCTTTTAAAAGAAAGGTTTCAATGATTTGAATTCTTTCAGCTGTTGAATGAGCGTTTAAGATTTGTTCGCCAAGTTTGATGCCATCTTCTCCGAATAATACATCTAATGGCACTGCCGTGTTTTCCATTTCTTTAATCGGGATTGATGTAAAAGGCAAAAATCCATTTGGCTTGAACTGCACTACGAAGCTGCCAGTTACCCCTACGGGTTCAATTACATAGGGCTTTGTCAATTGTCCAATTAAAAAGCATTTTGGTAATATTATTATTTCACCATTTTGTAAATGATGTTTGTAGGTATCGCCATAATGAAAAATTAATTTCATTGTTCCATCTGGAACGATGGTGTTTTTGATTGGGATATTTTCTTTTTCACCATCTAACGTCCAATACCGTTTGACAAACTCTGTCAATTCGACATTTGGCTCATACGTTTTCGGATTTAAGTCCATGGTTACTATTTTGCACAAAATTTGTTTCATCAAATTTCGTTCTTCCCTCC
>DGYK01000025.1:45172-72255 GCA_002398365.1 Flammeovirgaceae bacterium UBA5008 | reverse complement strand
TCGTTCTTCCCTCCCACTCCTCCAAAAAAGTTTGATCGCGGATTTTAAGGATTTTAGGATTGACAGGATTCTTGTAGGGTAAAAGTTAATCTTTACGAGCGACAGAGTTCCGAAACGAAGGCAGCGGATGGAATAAAATTATTTTCTATCTATATTTAAAAGCTAATCTGATACATTACTTATGATAGAAATAGCTATTGAAGCAAGAAGGGCTTCCATCGCACCAGGTATGGAAGTGAAGAGGATACTTCCGTTTAGATTGAAACGAATGGTGGGACCGTTCATCTTCATGGATCACGGTGGCCCTATTGCAGCAAAGCCCTCATTCGTTCAATCGCTTGATGTTTTACCCCATCCGCACATCGGGTTGTCTACCGTAAGTTATTTGTTTGATGGTAAAATGACTCACCGTGATAGTTTGGGAGTAGAGCAAATTATACAACCCGGTGAAGTGAACTGGATGACTGCCGGAAAAGGCATTGCGCACTCGGAACGATTTGAAGATCCGAATGTATGGGCAGCGGGCGGGTTTGAAATGATCCAAACTTGGGTAGCACTTCCTGAAAAGGCTGAAGAGTCTGATCCGAGTTTTGCCAATTACAAAAAAGACGAACTGCCTGTGTTTACAGACAAAGGTGTATGGATGCGATTGATTGCCGGCAGTGCGTTTGGTTTAGCAAACGATGTAAAAACACATTCACCGCTATTCTATCTACATGTGGTCTTGGATAAGCAAGCCATTCTGGGGTTACCCAAAGAACATGAAGAGCGTGCTGTTTACATTGTAAAAGGAAGCATTGAGTTTGGGGGAAGTAATTACGAGGCCGGTCAGATGTTGGTGTTCAAGAAAAACGCAGAGCCAACGATAAAAGCTTTAGAACAATCAACGCTCATGTTGCTGGGCGGTGAGCCCTTAGGCGAGCGTTTTATCTGGTGGAATTTTGTTTCTTCGCGAAGAGAAAGAATTGAACAGGCAAAATCGGATTGGCAGCAAGGCAAAATCATTCTTCCGCCTAACGATAATAAAGAATTTATACCCTTACCGAATGACCGTTCACGTCCGTCAGGAAGTCCGGCACCACAAGCTTTTTCTTGATAAGTTGGACTGCAGAGAGATCACGCGTTTGGGGCAAGAGGCTGTGGGGAGGTAAATGTCCTTATTGCAAACTAAGGACAGCTGTTCGGAGTATTAGAAACAACAGATAGCTTCTACTTTATTAGATTATTTCTCATCGTGATATAGGCCTTCCATTCTTTGTCAACAGGTGAAAGTTGAAAGTATAATGTGCGAAATTCTGAACTAAATCGTACTTCATAACTATTGGGAGCATTTGAAATGTTGTTCCAAGTTGGCTCATGAGTTAAAAGCTCATCCAAGTAGCTTTGAATAAGATCATGTTTGTCGCCACTTAGTCGTCCCTTTATCTCAGTCGGTCTATCCAATTCTTTGTTAAATCGAATGGCCAATTCTTTTGGGCAATTAGTGCTGTCACGTTTGTAGTAAAAAGTTAACTCGTTTTTTTCCTTTTTTATCAAAATAGTTTCCTTATGGCCACCGAATTCTCCGCAGTCACTGTTATCGTGAGAATAACTTTCTAATGTCAACGTTGTGCCGTTGCTAAATGAGTCGAAGTCGACTTGGAATCGCTTGTCCGTATGTCTACAAGCAAGAGCTAGAAGTGGCGTAATAAAAATCAATGCTCTCATAAGTTGCTTGTCGGGCGCAAATTGCAGGAATAATATTGTATGCACATGTTTTACCTTAAACTTTGCGCCTATTTCTATTATGTTAGTCCTTTGTTTGTCAAATCTCGCTTTTCCCTCCCCACTCACCTACTACCTATAATCGCTTTGGCAATGGACTCCAGATGTTCGTTGAATGAGTTTAACTGTACCAGTATTTGACCGGACGAATCTTGTTCGCTCAGCCCACCGAACTTATTGTTCTTCACAAAGATTTCTTTGATTTGATTCCACCGTTCTACTTGCTGTGGTGTAAGGAAGCCTGCGATCTCTTTGAGTCGAAGTAAATTGGCTTCAGCATCTGATGTCAACGTCTGTGATTCGCCTTCGTAATGCGACAGAATTAAGGTGTTCACTTCATCCGGATTCATCAGCGGCACCACCTTGCCCGCCATCTTGCTCATGTTTCTGTATGACCCCTGTAATTTGAACGGAGGTTCGGTGCGATAGGCATCTTTCATCGCAGCACTCGCAATGTATTGCTGGTTCACCAGCATAACTACATCGCGAATTCGAATGATGCTCCGCAATACCGCAATCGCATCATCTACTTCCTGTTGGTTGTAATTTCCTTCCAGCTCCGGCAGCAGTTCTGCATTCGTCTCTATGTAGCTAATGAGTTTGTACAAATCTTCAAAACTGCGATTGCTGATTTGCTGGAGGTAACGATTCTCTGCCATACAATTTTCAATCAGACTGAGTTTGAATAATTGATCTGAATTGCCAATCACATCTCCCAGGTTGTAAACATCGGCACGATTGGCCAACATATCCGGAATCTTAAATTGCTCCCCACTTTCGGTATACGGATTGCCCGCCATCACCACGCAGAATCGTTTTCCACGCAAATCGTAGGTTTTGCTTTCTCCTTCAAAAATTCCGTCCATTTTCCGCTGACCATCGGCCAATGAAATAAACTTCTGGAGAAACTCTGCACTGCAATGCTGAATATCATCTACATACAACATCACATTATCTGCCATTTCAAAAGAGAGATTTATTTTCTTAAGCTCCGCCCTTGCTCCGGACGTGGTCGCTTCGTGTGGGTCAATTGACGTGATGCTATGACCGATCGTGGGTCCATTGATTTTTACAAAGTGAAGCCCCATCGTCTTCGCTAAGTATTCCATCAAGGTTGTTTTGCCATAACCCGGAGGAGATACCAGCAGCAACATTCCCATGCGGGCCGTGCGTTTATCGTCACCGGCTGCACCGATTTGCTTGGCGAGGTTCGCACCAATCAACGGAAAGTATACTTCGTTGATCAAGCGATTCCGAACAAATGAACTCAGTACTTTCGGCTCCAGTTCGCTGATCTTTAGTTCCTGACGATAGGCTTTTACCAATTGTTCTTTCAATTGATTGAATGACGTAAAGGCGGGCACAATCGTGTTAAAGTAATTGCCCATTTTAGTCATGAACTGATGAAACTTCAAGACGTATTTTCCTTCCCCGGCAATCACCGCATGTGTTCCCTTCAAGCCACTAAACTCAACCGTATCGGTTGCTACATGTTCTTTGTAAGTATGATCTTTGAACAGAATCATACAAGTGGTTTCATCCACATAAAGTTTATCCTCTGCACGTGCTCCGGTTTGCAGAAATGCCTGCAGCCAACTTTGAATGATGTAGAATCGCTCGAAGGTATCAAAGCTGGTGTTATTTATTTCTTGCCAGAAAACCGTGGCTCGTTTCTGTGCCACCAAGTTTTCATCGAATGCTTTTTTAAGATGCAGTGCTTGCTGACTGCACGTAAAATGTTTGGAAACAGAAAGCTCCGAATAAAGATAGTGCGCAACCTGATGGGCGTCTGCCGGGTTGAAGGGGATCTTCGATTGAATGAATCGGGAAGACAATTCATCTTCGATGAAACGGGCACGCTCGCTTTGCGGAAAACTTTGCTGTATCGAATAAGCCGCTGTAATCAATTGCTGTAATTTATGACGAGTGGCATCGTCTAATCCAAACCAAAACAACTGAGCGGAAACGCGCACACCCGGAGAAAACTGAAGAATGCCCAGCTCTGTCTGTAGTTTTTTCAATCCCTGATAAAGGATGGTTGCATCAGCATCATGAACACCTTTCAGATGGCCGGCTCCGTAGTCTCGCTCGGTTCGATCTTTCAGAAAAGCTTCAAAGCTCCAGGGCTCGTGGTTCCGAAGGCTTTCAAGAAATGTTTGATAGGCCAAATACTCCGCGCGATAAACCTCTGTGTTTTCAGATATCAGCTCTTGCTCCCAGATGGCACGATGCTGGTACAATGCTTCATCGCTCACTTGCTTATAAAAGCTGGTCCCAATCAGGTGATAGAATAGACTTTCATTTCTTCGTACGATGGTAAGATCCAACACCTGCTTATTGACCGTAAACTTATAGGTGCCGAGCGAAATGATATTCTGACCATCTACAAAAAGATCGGTCTTGTCTTTGAGATTGCGCAGGGCCGTTTCCTGCGAAACCTTTAAAAGGTTTTCCAGGTTTTCGGCTTTGGCTACATCTCCCAACTCTTTTAGTTCATCTTTTAGGCTGCGTACCTTATCGATCATTAAGTCGGTAGAGAAAAAAGCGTAGATACTCTCCTTGTTGTCGAATGCCTGCGCCTTGTTTTCAATGTTTTTCAAAACACGCAAACCAATTTGCTCCAGCGCGGTAGTACGCTTGTTGCGTTGCGCGAGCAGCATCTCCTTCTTCCCATTGAATGCTTTGATCACCTCATCCCGCTTGTCGGCTATTTTGGTGATGAACTCATCGAAGTCAGCAAACTTACTTTCCAGCTCTTCTACCTGAATACTCACTTTCGTAAAATACTCATCGCACTTTTCCGGAGTGGTAGATACGTCCAGGAAGTTTACGATGCTCTGATCCAGTAACGAAAGTTGTGCATAAAACTGACCGGTAGATTCCTGCGCTCTCAGGGCCGTGGTGATGCGCACCAGTTCAGCCTTCACTTCATTCAATGAAGCAAAAATCAGTGAGATCTTTTCGACAATCCGTGTGGTTTGCGTGGTGTCTTCTATCTTGAGACTGTTGAGTATATCGATGAGTAATTCCAGTCCAGCGGAAATTTCTTTGATCGCTTGCTCAACCGGTTGTGAGTCGATTACTTTAGTAAC
The DNA here is from genome assembly GCA_002398365.1 of Flammeovirgaceae bacterium UBA5008. GTDB lineage: Bacteria > Bacteroidota > Bacteroidia > Cytophagales > Cyclobacteriaceae > ELB16-189. Next base: position 67,399 of record DGYK01000025.1, on the reverse strand, counting down.
TGTGCTGACCAGTTTCTTCAGATCAAGAACTTTCGTTTCATACGGAGCAAGTGCTTCCTCTTTCAATAGAAACTGGACGGTGTTCTGCGAAAGTGAGCTATTGTATTGACTGAGTATTTCTTTCAGTGCGTTGACGGCAACTGTATCAATGTATCGCACATTCAGCAAGTCAATTGTTGCGCCTTGCAAGCTCCGTGTGGAAGCCAGCAACTTAATCAACTGATCTAATGATGTGATGGTAGCACCTTTGATATCGATCACCAATTGATCCACCCGCTTTTGCAGGGCGATGAGATTATCCTTCGCGTGCTTACGTTGAGCTTGTACTTTGGCAAACTCATCAATGGCCGTATTGGCAATCGTTTTGATTTGCTTTAAAGGCGCAGCAAGCGCGAAGGTACTTTCATCGTGGAGCCAGAAATAGGAATCTACAATATCATTCGCACGTTTGTGGATGTCTTCATACAGTCCCTCGTAGCTGTCCTCCTTCTGTAAAAGCTGCACCACCTCCTGGCTTTCGCTCATCGCACTGACGATGGCTTTGTTGCCAATCTTATAGACCACATTATCGCTCATGGTCTTATTTTCCTGCAGTGTGGTGGTGTAGGGTGTACGCCAGATTTGTACCTGATGATGTCTTATTGCTTCGCTTTCGGATTTGAAATACACGAGCATGCCATCACTAAACACCGTGAAGCCATTGCAGATGATCGGTGTTTCCACTTGTTGGGCGATCACGTTGTAGGACATCAACACGTAGGTATTCGTCAGCTTCTGATAGAATACGTACAAAAAATCTTCTCCATTGGGAGAAGCCATGCTGTTGTTAAATTCCAGTTCTGCTACATTCAGATCAAATAGCTTGTAATCGCCACTTTGCAAGTAATAGCCATTCGGAAAAATGATTCCCTGATTGTCGGGCAGCAGCACACCGGCATCCAATAAACTATTTACCGGCAGAACCTGCTTGGTACGCACATTAAAGATGTAGCCGCGAAAATTTTCACCATACGGTTTGATCTTAACCGGGATCAGGTTTCCAAGATCGGCATAATGATATTCCGCATCATCCAGTTGTTGGTCTTTATTCAATACGGGTTCCGAATAAATTCCTTGCCCTGTATCGGTATTGTTTTCAATCTTGAACGTAATGTCTCCGTTTACGGCTTCGATAAATACTTTATCCAATACCGAAACATGCGGATGTAAACCCAGCCTGCGGTGGCTGAGGTCGGTTCGTACCCAATCAAATTCATGCTGGGCGGCCCGCTTTACTTCATGAACACTTCGGTCATCAATATATATTAGTTTCTCCTCTTTGATCAACCACTTAAATGCTTTCCGGTCTTCCAGGCTTTTACCCGTTTGAAAGATCAGATACAAATAGTTCTCGGTCTTGTGAAACTTTGCAAAAATCGAATCGCGGTAGTATTTATATAAGTTGTTGAAGTCGGTAATAAAATTTTCGTCCTCCAAAAGCGTAAGCGGCTCCGGAGTAAAATGATCGCCCGTAAATTTGTAGATATTAAAAACATCACTGAGCTTGATGTTTTCGCGCAGCCCAAAATGTACGTTGTAGCCAAAGATGGTCAGGTTACCAAAGGCCATGATGCCACGTGCAATCCCGTTGTTTTCGGTAGTGATCCGCTGGTTGGAGGCCAGTTGAAAACCGCTTGAGCTGAATATCTCTTTTCGGACTTTATTCAGCTTCGCCAGTCTATCCAGCAAATCCAATCGTTGTTCTTCCAGCCTTTTCCGGATGATTTCATACGTGCCGGAGTCCAGCTTTGCATTTATATTTTCAGTACCTGCCATTTGAAAAAGATAAGCGATGATGAATTTTATAGCACTCCTTTTATCGAGTGCATTTCCCCTACCCAACAATATTTCAGGATTCCAAAAGAATCCTGAAATACCATCTTTGTATGGGTGCTACAGCTTTTTATTTCCTAAACCCAAACTTGAAACAAGGTTTGCCAGATTGGTCAGTAATGGTCGGTCATCATCGGTGCTCTTCTGTTGCATCTTCAGGATCAGGCTGGAGATCGTCAGATTTTTAATATCGTTGGTCGTAATGTTATACTTGCCGGCAAATTCTTTCACACGATCCAATAGATCTCCTCCTTGTTGACCATCGCCCAGCAGTGCAGTTTTTAGTTGCGTAGCGTTTTCGCTTTCGTTGATCAAACGGTCGAAACCTTTTGCATTTGAAACCTGGTTAATGATATTCTGGAAGAACATCGTTTCTCCACCTACGATGTCAATCTTCGCAGTCTTCAATGCTTCACCCAAAATCTTCGCTTGGGCGTCAGCGATGTGCTTTTGAATATTGATCTGCGCGAGTTCAATCTCTTTTTCTTTGGTGAGCAACAACTTGAATTCTTCGTGATCTTTTCCGACTGTATCCAACTTCTTCATGGCTTCCGCCTTTTCTTCTATACCGGCTGCTTCCGCCAATGCCTTTTCTTTCGTTACTTCCGCTTGTGCCAGTCCTTCTTTGCGTTTGGCTTCCGCCATTTTCTCCACATTGGAAGCTTCCACGATTCCTTGTCTTTCGGATGCATCTGCTTTGGCTAACATTACCTCTGCTTCTGATAATCCCAGCGTTGCATCTTCGCGTGCCTTCGCATCTGCCAGTATCTTGCGTGCTTCTGCTTGCTTTACCGCAGACTCCTTATGTGCATCGGCATCAATGAGCATCTGCTTGGCTTTTTCTTCAGCCGCTCTCTTTTCAGCTTCGGCTGCCTTTACGGTGAAAATCAATTTCTCTTCTGCTTGCTGGTTCGCTATCGTGATGCTGACGGTTTTGTTCCGCTCCACTTCACGGAAAGCTTCCACATCTTTTATTCCTTGTTGTTCTTCCACCACTCCTTTCTCCAAACGCACGCGATCGCGGATTACATCCTGAATGTTTTTACGCTCAACTTCTAATGTTTTTTCCTTTTCGATTTGAGCCATGGTTACGATCTTCTCCCGCTCGGTAGCTTCCAACATGCGGTCTTTTTCTACGCGCTCCGTTTCTACGGCAATCGTCCGTTGCTTATTCTTTTCAGCAATCACCACCTGACGCTGTTTATTTTCTTCCTGCACCGCCAGCGCTTCATCAGTTTTGATGCGCACAGACTCCCCTCTCAATCTTTCTTCTTCCCGCACCTTTTGAATCTCAGCCCGCTCGCGTGAACGGATGTTTTCAACTTCTCTGAATTGCTTTTCTTCCTTCTCCGTCATCTGGCGCTCTAACTCCAGAATGGCTTCACGGGCTTCCACGTTTTGTTTCTTAATGACTTTCTCTTCTTCGCGTCTGATCAAATTCGCTTTGATGTTTTGCTCAGCAGTGAGTTCTGTAATCTTCTTGATACCCTGCGAGTCGAGGATGTTGCCTGCGCTTAGGAACTTCATTTCGGTTTGTTCCAAATAATCAATCGCACAGTCATCCAGAATATAGCCGTTCAGATCAGTGCCAATGATATTCAGAATTTCCGTTCTGAATTCTCTGCGAGCTTCATACAGTTCGATAAAATCAAATTTCTTACCGACTGTTTTTAACGCTTCCGAGAATTTTGCTTCGAACAAGTTGCGTAACGTGTCAACGTCACTGGCTCTCTCGGTTCCGATGATTTGGGCTACGTTCAGCACATCGTCTACACTTTTGTTCACACGCACGAAGAAGGCTACCTTGATGTCTGCGCGAATATTGTCTTTGCAAATCAAGCCATCGTTTTCGAGGCGATCGATTTGCAATTTCTTGACCGAGATATCCATGATTTCCATGCGGTGAAGAATCGGGATGACATACATACCTGCATTGAAAGCAACTTTACCCCCTCCCACACCGGTACGCACGATGGCCTTTCCGTGAGGTATCTTTTTGTAGAAGTTCGCGAACGCGAACAGGAGGATAAAAATAACAAACACAATTCCACCGATCAGCGTGAGGCCGATGCCACCGAGTAAGCCCATAGTATTATGAATTTTTAAGGTTTGAGATAATAAAAAAGATTAAAGTGTATGGTACGTTTTTAAACAACATTCGAAAGATTGATTTCCGGAATGACGAGGTAAAATTTCTTATCGGGTGATTCGTCTTTAATCATCACTTGTGCATCATAGGCTATCGATTCACCTGTTTGGCTTCGCACATTTATGCGGATGATATCACTTTGTATTTGTAATTCGGCAGCGCCAATCATATCTCCTGATATGGTACTCCGCATGCGGGCAATGCGTCCTAACATTTCGTGCGGTTCTTCACCATTGTAGCCCATGGCACTGTATACTTTGATTAAAGGGCGTGTGGCATAGCGGGTAAATACATACGCTATTAAAAACACCGGGAACAAGATGAACACGGATTTCCATCCCCACGATGCTAAACCAATAAAAATGGATGAAGTAAGCGTAATGGTCCAGGCAAGGAGTTTGAAAACAGAATATACCACCATAAATGGCACTTTTCCAATGTTCACGAATTCCAACGCCTTCTGAAAAAAAGATTTTTCCGATGCGTTTTCGTCACCACCATCCACATCCGCATCAAGATCTGCTCCATGGGTGTCCAGATCGCTTTCGATTCCGACATCGCCAAACAAGTCTCCCACAAAAAAGGTGGTAATCCAGTATAGTGCTGTGATGCCCGTGAGAATGGTCATGATCGCATTGCTCAACGGATTAAAAAGTAAGTCTACAAAACTTGCCATGAATGGATTAGAATATTGCTTTTGCTAGATACCTAATTTTTCTTTGATTGCCTGAAGATCTTTTTCAATTGAAAACGAATCATCTTTCAAAAGATCGTCCAATTCATCTTTCAAACTGTGTTTGTTGCGGGCTATTTCCCCATAGGCTTTCGCCAATGCTTCCTCATCTTCTACTTTTGTTTTCATCCGCTGCAGCATAGACACCGTGCCGTTGTTATCAAGTTGGGCCATTTGTTTATTCACATGCTTGGTGGCACTGCTCACCTTCACCCGGGCCTTCAACGTGCGCAATTCTTTCTCCCATTTCTCGAGGTTTTCTCTGAGAATTTCGGTGTTGCGCTGCATTTCCCGCTCCGATTGTTGCAATGCCGCTACCTGTTGTCCCAGTTCTTCGGATTCTGCATAATATTTTCTGCGCAGCGACAAGGCTTCCCGCGCTAGCTCTTCTGCTTTGTACAAATCTACCTGGCCACTCTGCGCTTTTTGCATAATCAGAATGGCTTTTTCGGCATAGTTTCTCGACTGCTGATCACAGTTGAGTTGTTCATTCTCAGTACGAATGGCGAGCGCCTTCACTTTGGCGTACGACTCGGTGGCTTCCGTGAGGTCGATGCGAAGTTCGCGAAGACCTTGCTCCGTCATCTTAATAGGATCTTCCATTTTGTCTACCGCGGCATGGATTTCAGCCTGGCCGATTCTAAAAATTCTTTTGAAGATATTCATGACTGATTACTTTAAGGTTAACAAAAAAATAACTTTATCAGGTTTTATAATTTGGAGAAATCAATGATCTGTTGAGAGAACTCGCTCACCAATAATCCGAGGGAATTCAGGGCACTTTCAAACTCATTGAAATCCAGATTTTGCAATTGCATGGTATATCTAAATAATACTCTGTTCCCTTCTTCGCTAATCACAAAGGCACCATGAATGGTGTCTCTGTTTTTTTGAAGTAGCGTTTTAAACATCTCGATGTTCCCTTCTCTGAATGTAAAAAGATACTGTTCCATGATCAGAATGGGAGGCGCGTATCCGAGAATCAGGTTATGGATGCCATCGGCCTGGTTATCTATTTTAAGGATACCGCTTTGTTCATCTTTATAGAGAATTTTGCAATCAAGCCGGAGTGCGAAATCTTCAATAGTCTCAATAGTATTCATGCGGATCAGCTTGTTGCTGCTTGAACAAACGTAATCAATATATTTTAAGTTGCAAAAAAAATTAGCATTGTTGCTAAAGTTTTTTACACTTATATTTGTGGAATGACGAAGATTGGAGCCAACATTAAAAAGGTGCGAACCACCAAAGGGATTAGCCAGCAGGCTTTTGCAGACCTCTTTGAGTTAACCCGCGGAAACATATCTTCTTATGAGGAGAACCGGGCGGAGCCCAAAATTGAAACAGTCATTCAAATTGCTAACCATTTCAACATACCGCTTAATCAGTTTATCACGCAAAATCTCTCCATTCACGAGATCCTTCAATATAATGGAGATAAATTAATTGAAGAAGAGAAGCATGTTATTAATCGACAGCTTAAGCAAGTGCCGATTATCAATGATGCGATCTATTTGAAGTGCCATTATGAAGAGTTGTCGTTTAATGACATCGATCGTTTTCCGAAAATTGTGCTGCCCGAAATAAACAATCATTCGCTTCTCGCTGTGAGTTATAATCCAAATATAGCAAGTCACGAATCATTGCCGCGCTATCAAATGAATGATGTGTTGATCTTTGAAGAAGTGACCAAACAAAACATTCATCTTTGCCCAAATAGTATCGGACTTTATACTGCTGAACGGGAGATTTTTATTGGTCGATACGAAACCACAGATGAAACCGTAGAGATTGTAGTGAATGACTTTACCCGCCAGCGACTTGATGTAAAATTGAAGCAACGATTCTGGAAATTGTTTGCGTTATATCAACACATCCACTCCACTAAGAGCTAAGTTGGGTTAGCTCACGCAATAACCGCGAGCTCATACTCCCATTTTTGGTGCGAATGCCTGCGCCCGTCCTGACGATGCTGTCAGCATAAGCTTGTTGACGCGTCCTCCCGCTCCGATTACGCGTCCTGTCTCTCCGATTACACGTCTAGGAGCTCTAACTATGCAAAAAAGTGCTGACGATGTTGTCAGGACAAGAATGCTTACGCTTAAAGTAGCTATGCACATGCGTAAAGTAGCTTTGGACATGCATCCAGATGGAATGGTTCTGCATCATGTAGCTCTGAACATGCATCAAGTAAATTTGAACATGCGTCAAGGAGCTTTGCACATGCATTAAGACGGAATGGTTATGCGTCAAGGAGCTCTGCACATGCGCCAAGGCTGAACGCTTCTGCGGAATTTGCGTAAAAAGAGGGTTTTCCTGACGATTCTGTCAGGATACTATTGATGATTCTATCAGGACAAGGCTTTCCACCCCACCCTACGGGCATTTCTCCCCTTTCAGGAGGGGAATATTTTGGGCCTCCCGAAGATTTATCGAAGGGGGACGGCCGGGCTGTTTGCTATACTCCTCGATAGCTATCGGGATGCGGGGTGCCGCTCCCATCCCTTTGTCTTCCGAAGCTACAGCGTAGGAAGATGCCCCTAGGGCTTCGATAAACATTCGGTGACGGGGAGACTTAGAGGGATTATGTTGTGGCTGTCAGGTGATTACACCTGACAGGGCTAAATTTAGCACCGAGCGATGACCGAGTCCGCCCGCTTACGTTTATTTGCTGTTAGCACCAGTTATTTTTGTCCGATTGCGCTTACGTTTTTATAGTCACCGCTGTCGTGCCCTGTACTTACAAAAATTTTGTCGTGATGCTTTAAGAATAATTTACTGTCAAGATTATTTCTTATAATGTTGTCTAAGGTCAAAGCGCAATAACTTAAAGGAAGAATCCAGTCCAGAAAGGAATAGTCGTCACTGTCGGCTTTGATAATTTCGTCTATTTTGTTGAGAGTTTCAAAAGTAAAATATCTTTCTTCGGGCATATATGTCGGTTCAGTTGCCCACTCAATATCGTTTTCATCATAGTTGTCGCAACCCATCAAATAAATTGTGTATGATTCTTTGTCTTGGTCGTTAACAAATTTTGTAATACCAACCCAAAAAGCAATAATATTTTTGTCGATGGGTTCGGTCTGAACAAGTTCTTCGAGCCAGTTTTTAATTTCAATTTGCTCTGTCTCGAAATCGAGATTACGTAAAGCTGTCCAGTAAGGCTTGTCTTCGATTTTTTGGTGAAAGTCAATAAGTTTATTCCAGCCGTCTTTAGTTGTCAGATGGGAATTAAATACTTGTTCAAAGTTGTCCCATGTCTGGTCGTGTTTAAATTCCATGTCTGTCTAATAATTGGTGCTAACGTTTGTGTTTATTCAGTACGGGGAATAGGAGGGCTTAAAAATGAAGCGCAGCGGAATGTTAAGCCCGACATGCTCTGAACTGTCCCCCTTGACCGAACTACATTATGAAACATAAATTCTAATTTAACACCAACCCCCGTATTGCATAAACATTTTGTTAGCATCTGCCTTTTTTGCACCGTCAATTTTCAAGAGCACTGTAACACAAACCAACTTTTGTCGAAGGACTTCTTTTCTAAGTCGTCCTTTTTTATCCAAAAGTAGACTCGTCCCACGTCACCCCACATCATTCCCGCTTTGTCAATACTGTCGATTTGAAAAAGTAGTATCCATTGGTTAGCATCCTTCTTCAGTCCTTCAGCACGTGGGTCGTTATAGCCAGAAGGGTCACCGCAGTACAATCCATTCGTAACTAGTTGGCACTCCTCTTCCATAGTTCCTTGAATGTTATCAGAATGTCCAAGTAGTTTAGTGATTTCACCGTCTACAGTCAGTTCTATATAGGCATCTTGCTCTTCGCTAGTCAGAAGCCCATTCACAATGTCGCTCTCCCAGTTTGGAGCGCTGACAGAATTCGCAAAACTTAGTTTGCAAGTTTTGTACTTTGAATGTTCCGGTAAGTCTGATGGAAAATCAGTTCTTTCTAAATCTGTAATGTCGCCATTAAAATAAAAGACTTTGAATTTGTCTTTGTCTTTGGGGTCGAAGCCCCACGCCTCTTGCTCAGCTGAGTAAAAGAAGTAAAGCAGTCCGCTTGAAGGTAATTGATTTGACTTATCAAATTGTCTTGTCTCACTTAAATTAAACTGTGCCAGGAAGCCCAGACTCTTTCCGTTATTCTCTTTAAACCAAGTTTGATTTTTTGGTAAGTCTGGTTGCCCGCCTATTTTACTTTGTCCAACTTTTATTTCTGTGTCTGCCGCGTCCTCTGGTTGTATGGCAATCTCACTTCTTAAGAGGGATTCAAATTTTTGCCAGTGTTGCTCTAGTCCCGCGTCTTGAAATTTCACCTTCCAATCGTCAGTTGTCAGTAAGGGAGCAGTTCGACTATAAGACTCAGCTGTTGCGGGGGAAGTATTTAAGTCGTTTATCTTATTTATGACTTTCTTTTTGACAGTCGTCATGTAAATGATGGTCGCGATTGCAATTATGGCTGCCAGAATAATGAGGGTCTTCATTCGTTGTCTTTTGACGGGGGTTACTCTTTCTTAAAAAAGGTTGCTGCTAACTATTGTATTAATGCACCGTATGGCACATATACACCCAATTTCCAATGTATATATGCCACAAGAATCTCCTTATCGTATAATCAAATTTCACTAATCCCTCCCACACCTCCAAAAAAAGTCAAATTGTCTGGACTGTGATTTTTATGATTTATATGATTGCTGTGATTCTGCTATAATCATTTCATCGGCACCTCGTAAATCTTTTCATTCTATCAAGCCAGAGGCAATTGTGTTTTGCGCTTAACAAATCTCGCTCTTCCCTCCCACACCTCCAAAAAAAGGATTGATTACTCGTTGGTGAAGAACTCCAACGAGGACGAGCGAAATCCTTTATTTTTGCCGCAGAGTCCGAGGCGAGACTCCGCGGGGAGGTAAAAGGGCACCAACGAGGGCGATGGTTATCGTTATTTTTGTTTGGCTTCAATTAAATTGTTACGCCCCATCTTGTCGGTTTTGAAAACACGATGTTCACTTCCGTTATTTAGAATCATATGCAACGTAGAGTCACAGTCAATTCTTCCTGATGAGACATATTCATTGTCCGCAGACCAGTATGCAAAGTCCAAATGCCCAACTTGTTTCCTATCGTTATTGTATGATTTTAAATAATAAACGATGTTTTCAGCTTTTTTGTCATTGTCGATTAACACGAGCAGGTCCCATTGGTAATTCACTGTTTTGATAATAGCTTCTTTTACTTTGTAAGTATATTTCTTTTTTGTCGAGTCAATTTTTGATCGTTGAAAAAAAAGAGGAATATATCTTGGCTCTTCATATCTCAATAGTCGATTTGTGTCTGCGATCTCAACAATAGTATTTGTTTTATAATATTCTAAGAGCCTTTTGTTCGGATCATTAAACGAAGTCATTTCTAAGTTCAGAATCTGTCCAGTGCAGATGTCACTATTTGGTGTTGAACAACTCGCGGAAATGATAATAGTCAATATACAGAGTAGTCTGTTCATAATCGGTGCTAACGTTCAGCTTATTGCTGGCGGGCTATTAAAAACTAACCCTGCCCAACAAGATAAAGATAAATAAAGAACTACATACTGCAATGACGCACACGCCTGTTTGCAATGAGCATTTGTTGTGCGCTGAGTGATTAGTCCTCACTTAATTCAGTTTCCAGTCTTTCCTTAAATTTTGCTTTGTCGTCTATTAGGTAGTCAAACATGTTCTCTTGAATAACTTTGTCAACTAGTTCCTCGATATTTTTAGCAGGTAGGCGTGTTTGTCCGAGCGCAAAAATTCCTGTTAAAGGAAATAGAAATCCAACAATAATCAGTCCTCCAACTCCGAACCCACTTAAACTCATGTGAACAAAAAAGTCCGAATACTTTGAAAGCAAATGAATAATCCAGTACCCAAAAAGAACTGTGTAAATAGTCATTAATACTTTAGCTAGACTCGTTGTTCGCAAGCTAGGCACATTAAGTTCCATTGAGTTCTTGAACCGTAGCCAGTCTTTTTTGCGTCCCCAATAAGGAAAGTATTTGTCGGTTTTTTCTGAGAAGTCTAACTCCGGATTTTTGAAATAAGCTTTTAGTTCTTTAAAGACGAAATGTTGGAGTACTTTTCTAAAAAGTCGCGCAGAACCTAATATTGTATCAACTAATTCTTTTCTGGAGCCGACCGGAGCCTCAAAGTCGCTGCTTTTAAGTCCAATGTTGAAAAGTATCTCGTCACTCATTTTTATCGGCAGGATTGGGATGAAAGGCTTTGGTAATGTACACGGCTTTATAAATTACTTCTCATAAGAAGTAACGAACGAAAAAGCTTTTGTCCCATTCTCTTTAAACCAAAATTCCTCTGTCAATTGGCCATTGTCTGCATACGTATATTCATATTTTGATGTAGTTCCATCTTTATATAAGTTCGTTTTCCCAGTAAGTTGTCCTTTCTTGTTGTAAGAATATACAATCGTCTGTTCGTAATCAGTCATCTCGTTAATGGTAAACTCCTTTGCCAATTTATTTTGCGCATTGTACACATAGGTGGTTTTTACTTGAATGGCTCCATTACTTTCTCTTGTTTTTTTTACAAGATTTTTTCCTTGGTACTCATATTTTTCCAAAAAAGCATAATCACTATTAGTCCAGGATTCTTTCATTTCCTTAATGGCTCCGTCATCGTTGTAAAAATATTCACAACTCTTATTTAAATAAGAATTCTGCTTAGGAGCAATGAGGTGTAAGTGAATTTCTTTTTTAACTCTGCTTTTGAGATCATACTCGTATGAGATCATGTGAGCTGGTTCTTTATCATCCCTCGTCAGGTAATTAAATTCCTTCACAACCAGACCATTGTTGTTGTAGAAGTAGGCCCATTTATTGGATGAAGTCCCTTCGGGGTCTTTTTGAATTTCTAGTTTCTCTATCAGGAGCCCATTATTATCATATTTATAGTAGTACTCTTGGGTGTAGTCGACTACGTCAAAGGGTCTAAAATACATCTCATAGATTTTTTGTCCTGCTTGGTTGAATTTTATCTTTACCATTTCCAAACCATTGTATTTTTCTAAGTCAGTAATGGTTTTAAACTTCGTGGTTATTGATTTCAACCCAAAAATTTTAACGTTTTTGGTGCTGTCAGCCAATGGTACAACCTGACCGAAAAGTCGAGTGAATAAAAAACAGATCAAAAGTGTCGTTATGGTTCTTTTCATTTTTTATAAATTATCAGAGAGTGAATTTGCGCTAAGGCAAATCTCGCTTTTCGATGTCAGAGATGCAAAATAATCTTGCTGCCTGAATCAGGATTGGTAGACAAATTTACAAAAACGAAGATAGCAATACCATTTACGATAAATTAAGTATCGGTACTTTAGTTGCAAACTAAGGACAGCAGTTCAGCGTGTTCAGGCAGAGAGGATGTTGCGACAGAAGGATCAAACTATCGGGTTAAGATGTTATCCTATTGTTTAAACTCCGAATACGTAGCGAATGTCTTTCCATCATACCGTGAGAGGCCTGTTTCTCTGGTACCTATCCAAATGTTTCCGGCTTTATCTTCTATAATAGACCAAATGCTGCTATGGATAAGTCCGTGGCGTGTGGTGAAACGTGTGAACGATTTACCATCGTACCGACTCAGTCCTGCGTTTGCATCTCCACCGAACCAAAGATTTCCATTTTTATCTTCGATGATGCGTGTAACACCACCATATAAACCGTCCTTCTTTGTAAAACTGGTAAACGATTTGCCATCGTAGCGGTAAGCACCGCCCCAGTTGCCGAACCAAATGTTTCCGTCTTTGTCTTGTACTTGTGGCCATCCCCACGTATGCGGTTTGGGCTTGGGCCCATCTTGAAACAATTCTTCCAGCTTCAGGTTCGTTACCGTTTTTCCATCATATCGGTATACGCCTTCATTCGATCGCACGCCAAACCAAATGTTACCCGCGTTATCTTCTAACATTCGTTCGATGTTATGGTTCGTGTTCAGAAATCCCCCTTCCGTATTACTTACAACAAATCGTGTAAAGGATTTGCCATCGTAGATAAAAACACCGTCTATGGTTGCGAACCACAGGTTCCCGTTTTTTGTTTGCATCATACTGAATATCCAGCGTGAGTTGCGATAGAGTTCATTCTTATTAAGAGGTAAGTCTTTGGGCAACGGAATCTCTATTTTGGTAAATTTATTGCCATCGTACAGACACAGACCCGCTTTTGTACCGATCCAAATTTTTCCGTTGGCATCTTCCAACAGGCAATAAATGTGATTACTGATTAGCCCGTCTGTATCTAAATATCGGCTAAACGATTTACCGTCATATTTATAGAGTCCGTTTTCGGTGGTTCCAAACCAGAGGTTGCCCGCTCGGTCTTGCAGGCTGCATTGCACATTGCCATAGTCGGGAGAGCCGATGGTTTTGATAAGTTTGGGATGCTCCGTCTCTTTTGGCAACTCTTTTTTAAAGGGCCCAGTGCATGCGAAGAAGAAAGTAACCGCAATTAAAGTTAGGTGAGTGAGTGAGCGCTTGTTCATCGTTTTTTGTTTTGGGTACATGAACAAAGCTACACTTCTGTTTGCTGGGCATTCGTAAACGAATTGTTAAAAGATGTGAATGAAATGCAAAAGTTGATGAGATGGTTGGGGCTGTTTTGATACTCTGAGTATTCTATGGGTTTAAATTTCATGCTTAGCTCCCAATCATCAAAAAAAGTGTTATCATTTTACGTCAGAGTCTTCTGTAAAGGAATATGTGGCACACTGCGAGCCAATCCGCAACTATGTCCACATGCTATCAATTATGTTTTCCGCAGAGTCCGAGGTAGCTTCAAAACGGGGAGGTAGAGTCAATAGCATAATGTCAATTTTCTAATTCCGTTTCTTATTTTTTAAAACTGCCACCATTTTTTGCCGAGCAAAGGCCTGGTATAACCCAGCTCGTGCAACTCAGTATTATACCGCTCAAAATCACAGATATCAAAATGAAGATTCTTTGCTTGCTGAGTGTTGATTACACGAAGTAAAGCGGTTGCTTCTGCTTTCATCTCTTGTATGATCCCATTTTCTGATCGGCCTGTATATTCTAAATCTTCGAAGTAATAAGCATAATAGCCTAGCTTGTTGAGAATTGGAATATCATTATAACTCAATCTAAGAAAATCATGGAGAATACGATCCCGTGAGTCCTTTCCGTCAATCAGATCTTGTAGGTTCGCTTTCACCTTCCAGAGTAGGAATTCGTTTCGATTATAATGCCTGAGCATCACATCTCTGAAGACAAAGAGTGCACCTTCCTGACGGTAGTTAAAGGCAAACAACTCCAGAATCAAGGAGTCATTCATCTGGTCTGCCAGATCTTCCTGTGCATAAAGCCAGGTTTCAAACGCTGCGAGGGGCCATTGCTCTTCGATTACACCAAAAACTTTGATCTTTAGTTCTTCCAGCCTATCCATTTTCTATCTTTTCCTCAAATGTAAATGGTGGGTGCGCAGTCTTTTTGCGTAGGTTCGATTGGATTAGATTTATTTGAACTTGGAATTTGGGGCATTGGTATCCAGATGAACATACTGCTTGATGCAGCATCATAGGTTTACAGTGTCATCCCTTACTCCACTACTACCTTTTTCAGATAATGATTGCCCGGATCAATAATGGGTGTTGAGGTGCTTTCAACGGAAATAATCTGGGTGGTAAGTTGATAACTATTTACTCCATTACTACCTGCAATCTCCAACGGAAGTGAAATGTCTGGTAGTTGTTTCGCGCGAATCTCCCACGTGGTCGCTCCTACTTTTTTTACAACCACTTCTAAAAGCTGCGTGGTGCGCAAATAGAAATCAAACAGTGGCTTCAAATTTTTGCCGGAAGTTTTGCTGAATAGCTTCTCTACATCATCCGTTGTCACAAAGTTGTCGTAGGTGTAAGCCGGATCGGTGGCTAATTTTTTTAAGGTCGGAAAGAATACCGCATCGCCTGTTACATAGCGCAGCGTATGCATAAACAATGCTCCTTTAAAGTAGATATCGCGGCCGTAGGTATCTTGGGAGTTTACCTCTTCGCCTTGCACCATGGGCTTTTTGTTTTCTACATATCGACTAAAGTGAAGAAGCAGCGAATCGTATCCTTTTTCTCCCGTCAGTTCGCGAAAGCAAAGTGCTTCTGCGTAGGTGGTAATTCCCTCTTGTATCCACATGTGTGCCCAATCTTTGTTCGTTACTTTATTGGCCCACCACTCGTGTGCAAATTCATGGTAAAGATTGTCGGAATAGTATTGGCCATTAAAAACTTTGTAATTGAACGGATCGCCATAGGTGATCATGGTTTGGTGTTCCATGCCGGGGTTGGGTACTTGAGCAATTCCAATTTTTTCTTTTACCCACGGATATTCGCCAAAGTATTTTTCTAAGATGCGTGTATCGCGTTCGCGAATATTCAGCACACCGGCTGCTTTGTCGGCATCTTGCCTGAGGATATAATAATCCATCGGCACGGTGTCGCCTAAAATAGTTTTATACGGTCGGCTCACTACTTGATAATCTGCAATGTTAAACAACACACAGTAATTGCTGATGGTGTAGTTGGTCTTCCAATGAAAAGTAGTCTTCGCTCCGACTGTGTTTGTTTTTTCTAGCAATCCAAATGCAGCCACAGTTAAACCATTGGGCACGGTGACGAACAAATCAACGCCTTCGTTGGGTTCATCGCTGGGGTGATCTTTGCATGGGAAATAGATTTTTGCACCGTCTGTTTGGCAATTGATGACTACCCATGGATTACCATTTTTATCTTTGGTCCATGTAAATCCTCCTTGCCAAGGTGGATTGGCAGCTACAGGCGGTTTGCCACCATATTCAATTTTGACTTTATGTTTTCCTTGCGGAATGGGTTTATTGGCAGTGATAAAGATCTGATCGTCTTTGCGCGTAAATTTGGCCATGCGGTTATCGATGCGAATGGCGGTGACCGCGAACTGATCGATCAGGTCGAATAGAATGGTGTCGGTTGCTTTTTTTAATTCGAGATCGGTTTCCACATATCCTTGAATGGACTGATTGAGGATATCGATGTCGAGCGCGAGCGTATAATGACGGATGTCCATATTTGCTTGCAGCGGATGCAGCTTTCCTCCGGAGTTCCACTTTTGTGCTTTTTGTGCGGAAAGTGGCGCTATGCCAGTTGCCAGAACCAAGAGCGCCATGAAAAGGATCTTCATAAGGAATAAATTGAACCTGAAAATAGTATTATTCGGAGAGGAATACTATTGTTAACAGAATTCGGATAACGATAAAGTAAGTGAAGTGATCTTTACTTCTTCGTTACCAAATCTTCCTTCGCGGCCCAAAGTGCGATGTCTTGCTTGCTGAGTGCGGCCGCCATCATATCGGGAAACTTATCGGGTGTGCAGGCAAAAATTGGTATGCCCAATGATGCCATGTATTCAGCATTGCCATGATCGTAACTCGGTGCTCCATCGTCATTCAGTGCGAGCAAAATAATTACCTGCACTCCGGCTTCCACCAAACTTTTGGCACGCTTACGCATCTCTTCCTGATTACCGCCTTCGAACAAGTCAGTGATCAGCACCAGCACTGTATCGTTAGGTCGCTGCACAATCTGCTGGCAGTAGGTAAGCGCACGTTGAATGTCGGTGCCCCCTCCTAGTTGAACGCCAAAAAGTAATTCTACCGGATCAGTCAACTCTTCCGTTAAATCAACTACGTTCGTATCGAACACCACCATCTTCGTTTGGATGGCAGGTAAAGATGCCATCACTGCACCAAAAATTCCGGAGTAAATCACGGAAGTGCCCATCGATCCGCTTTGATCTAAACACAAGATGACATCCTTCAGCGAGCGTCTTTTTTTTCCATAGCCAATGCGTGTCTCCGGAATGATGGTTTTATAATCTGGTTGATAGTGTTTTAAGTTTTTCAAAATTGTCAGGTGCCAGTTGATCTCCTGATGTCGCGGTCTGTGGTTTCGGCTGGATCGGTTCAAGCTGCCCATGATCGCTTAGTTTACTGAAATAATCACCCTCCATTTTTGGTCTTCTTTCATGTGCCGGATAGATCTAATTAAAAGCTGCTCATTGTTTTACAATTATTTAATTCCCTGTTCACACTTTTTAAAATCTTCAATTATCTTTCCTTAAATTCTACATGATGAAGTGGATTCTCCCTGCCATTTGTCTTTCGATAACCGTATGCTCGGCACAGCCTGATTTTCGATTTCACCATTATGGTCAGTCAGAAGGTCTGCCCGCTACAGGGATTCGCGACATCGTAGAAGACTCGGATGGTATGATTTGGCTCGCGACTAATAATGGTCTGACCTCTTTCAATGGATATCATTTTACAGTTTTTCGCAACGCCAACGGAAGTCAGCCGCAATTAGCCAGTAATGATATCACCGCTTTGTATTCGCTGAATCAAAATGATTTGTTAGTTGGCACCACGGCAGGCTTACATTATTTCGATCATCGTAAGCAAAGATTTATTAATTACTGGGACTCGTTACCACCCAGCTATATTTCTCAAATCATTCCCTCTCAACTGGGTGGCTTTTGGATTGGATCGAGCACCGGATTGTATTATCTCGACTCGATCGGAAAAATTCCGGTACCTTTCTTTCCCGATAAAAGTTCATCGCTTTACCGAACCGGTATATTTAGTCTTTACCAGGATAACTCCGGTCATTTGTGGATCACCACTTCGCGCAAGGGATTTTTTAAATTGACCATTCAAACGAAAGAGCTGGTTAACTACCGACACCAACCTAATGATCCGCATTCGTTATCGTCTGAAATCATGCGGCAGATGGTTGCGCTTCCGGACGGTCGATTGATTTTGGGTACGGCCGATGCCGGCTACAATGTATTCGACCCACACACTCATCAGTTTACTCAGCACACCCACCAGCCAACCAACCCTACATCCCTTTCGAGTACAGCTGCATTTTCGTTGATGGTAGATGCTAATAATAATTTGTGGGTTGGCACTTGGGCAAATGGATTGAATTTGATCGAAACAAATACGTGGACAGGTCGCTATTTTAAAAACAACCCCGACAATCGTTATTCCATTTGTGGCAATTCAATTACTACCTTGTTTGAATCGCGCACCGGGGATATTTGGATTGGTACCAGCTCCACCGGTTTGTCGCGTCTCTCTCCTGCCGATCAACTATTCGATCGTTATCTGCATGACAGTCAACGAGAAAATACGCTGACACTTCCATATGTTAAATCCATTTACCAAGATGCGCAAGGCGATTTATGGTTCGGTACCCATCAGGGTGGATTGAATCGTTATCATCCCGCCACTCAGGTCTATCAGGTTTACTTGCGGCCGGATGAATCAAGAGATGCCTTGGCACGAGGAACCATTTGGTCGATCAGCGAAAGCACCGATGGATATCTGTGGCTGGGAACGAGCCGCGGGGTTGGCAAACTCCATCCTACCTCTGGCAAAATTACTTTTTTACCCTATGAAGAGGATCAATCTGATCCACGAAAACTATCCGGCAATAACGTGTTAAAAGTATTGGACGATCATGCGGGCAGCCTTTGGGTAGGACTTTATTATGGCGGGTTGAACCGTGTGGATCTGGCTACTGGTGTGATTGAAAAATTTCAAAATAATGAAAGTGATCCGCACTCATTAACAAGCAACAATATCAATGATATTTTTATCGATCACAAAAATCGGGTGTGGGTAGCGAGTGACGAGGGGCTTAACCTGTTGAATCATGATCAACGAAATTTTACCCGCTATCTTAATCAGAGCGAAATATCGGTCTTTCATCTGAATGAAGATAAGAACGGATTGATTTATGCTGCTACCGATATAGGATTAGTCATCATCGACACGGAACGCGCAACCACCTCCATCATCAGCGAAGCGCAAGGTCTACATGCAGATCATGTTAATTCGGTTTTGATTGATGGTGAGGGTATCTTATGGTTAGCCCATAATGTCGGCATCGATCGGTATGATCCTGTTAAAAAACAATTTGTCTATTTTGATGAAAGCACAGGGTTATGTGCCAATGATAGCGAGAGCAAATCCTGCTTTCAATCCCAATCCGGTAAATTGTATTTTGGTGGCACAGGTGGTGTAACTGGTTTTGATCCTACAAAACTAAAAGCGCCCTTGCGAACTCCTCGTGTTTTGTTTACCGGTCTTTCAATTTTTAATAAGGCAATACCCGTTAGTGATTCTTCTGTTTTGAAACAAAGTATTCGGTCAACCGATCGCATAACGCTCAACTATTCCGACTATGTTTTTGCCTTGGAGTTTGCAGCTCCGGAATTTCATCAGCCCCATCGCATTCGTTATGCATATCAGTTGGAAGAATTTGACAAAGATTGGATTTATACGGATGCTCGTGATCGTAAAGCTGTTTACACCAATGTACCTGCCGGTACCTACACCTTAAAAGTAAGGGCTTCAGATATTCATGGGGAATTTGAAAATGAATATACCAAGTTGATGGTAACCATTACGCCCCCATGGTGGAAAACTTGGTGGGCACAGTTTGTATTGTATAGCTCACTGGTTTTATTCGTTATGATTGCTTTCCGGGCAAGAGTAGCCTTCATGCAAAGGCAAAATAAATTGCTGGAAGAGCAAGTAGCTGCGCGCACGGTTGAGGTTAACCAACAAAGACTCAAGCTGCAAGCGCAAGCTGAGGCATTGGAGATTGCGAATCAGCAAAAGACCCGATTATTCTCGATCATCGCTCATGATTTACGCAGCCCACTTAACTCGTTGAAGGCGTTGCTCACACTTTTAGATCCCGGCATTCTTACTTCAGCCGATCTAGATAAGATGAAAAAAGAGCTCGGACAGCGCGTAGAGGTTATTTCGGGTGCTATGGAAAATCTGTTGGGATGGGCTTATGGCCAACTCGAACTGGAAGCCATCCGCTTAGAGAAAGTAGATGTGATTCGGATCTTCAATGAAATGGCTGAACTCTACCAGCCCATAGCAGGCAAGAAAGATATTCAGATTTTAGTTTCAACCAATCAGGTTCCTGCTGCCCTTGCGGATGTGAATATGTTGAGAGCCATTTTGCGTAATCTCACCAACAACGCCATCAAGTTCACACGATCGGGTGGTGTCATTACACTGCTTGCGCGATTTGAAAATCAAGAGTTGATTGTAGAAGTGCAAGACACGGGTGTGGGGATGAATGATCAGCAGCTCAAGAATCTTTTTTCCATCGATAAACATTCTACGGTTGGTACCGGAGGCGAGCGCGGAGTGGGATTGGGATTACAATTGGTGCACGAATTTGTAGCCAAACTCAACGGGCGGCTGTGGGTGAAAAGCCAACCGGACGTTGGAACCACTTTTTCCTTTTCATTGCCCATCGACTTAAGTTAGTCGGAAGTTATTCTTTTTTTGATATCTAAATAGGCTGTCTTCAAAAACGCATTGATTGCTTGGTTATTGGATGGTTCATTTGGATGTATCTTGATGTGACGCATTCGCTTTCCTGTTCCCTGCAATAGTTGGTGTTCGTCATAAAAGAATGCTCCGTAAAAGAAGCCAACATTGATATGTTTTGTGTACACGTTTACATAGGCAAACGGGATGTTTTCTACGCATGCGGTCGGGTAATTATCATGAAATATCACCATCACATCCGGACCGCAGGTTTGCATTTGTTGATACCAGTGTGTTGCTACTGATTGCAAATCTTTTGGTTTACTTGTCAGCCATTCCTCGAAGGTTACGTTTTGAAAGTCTTTGGAGGTAAACCGAAGCAGTTTTTCCATAATACTTCAGTAAATCACAAGCCGGAAACTACCTCAGCTTTAAATAGCTTTACCAAGTGAATGGGTTTGGCACCATTGGTAGGTACCACGTCAAAACTAACACGAACGCCTAAAATATTCAGCGGCACATCTGAGGTAAACTTTTGTCCGATGAATATATCTTTATTCTCGTCAGACAATGAAGTCTCTGAATCTTGCGAAGCAAGTATTTCTTGTTTTAAATTAGCGATTGATGCACTTTCCGTAACGGCTGGATTAAACAGATATTGAACAGAAGGAACATCCAACACATAGATGTACTTGTTATCGGCTGATTTTGTTAAATTAACTTTCGGGTTAGCGTTCAAGTAGAAGACTCCAAGCGCACGATTATAAAATGGTGCCAGCCCTTGCATAGACGAATTATCAGCACCACTGATCACTGTGGAAAAACTAGATCCTGGTAATCCCAATGCATTGCTCTGCGTTAAAATATCTACTTTTCCATTCCACACTACCTGTCCGATAGAATTACCGCCCACAACACCATTTAGAAGTTGATTAAAATTCAACGTAAAATAAAGTTGTTTGAGAATATTGAAGGAAGAAGAGGAAATTAGACCGGATGCCTTGTTCAAATCATTGATGCCATAAAATATAAATGCTGCATCACCAGAATAAAGTTGTCCGAAACTGTATTGAGAATCAGTCAATCGAATTTTAGCTTGTAATGTACTTTGTTGCTGGTCATTAATGAATAGTAGTTCCTTCTTTAACATCGAATAACCCAAGCTCAGTAGGAAGGTATTGGCATTTTGATCGTACGTATTTTTGTCAAAGGCCAACTCATATTCCCATGCGAACCAGACTGAATCAGCAATGGACTGCGGCTCTAATGTAGTTGCGCGTGTTGAGTTTTTAGTAACATCTACAACCGATTGATGGGAAAAATTGAGTAAGGGAGATTGCGATGCATGTTGGCCATCGACCATCACATTTTGTGACAAGATGGAATAATCTTTGTAGGTGATAACATCTGCCGGAGGCATAATTAAGAAATAATAATACCGAAGCGTACCTCGCCATTTATTATAGAGGATAAATGACTTGACATCCGTGGTAAGCTTTGGAGAGAAGGTGCTTATGTAAAGCTCCCAACCGTCTGTTTTTTTGTAATCATTACGAATGTCGTCACTAAAGGCTGTCTTTGCTTTCGAATTCCATGGCATCGGAATAGACTTACTTGTCGGAGGAAGAGGTAGGTTAGTCAGGTTTTGCCAATCAAAGTATTCCTGCCCTTGTGCAAAATCTGGAGTAAATAGCTTTTCGTCAATGTTGTTGATGATCACAGGGCTTCCGGAAGTTGAATTATCGATGATTACATTTGGCTTTGCCGGAGTTACGCCATTTTTGTCGCAACCCATAAAAGTTAAAACACTGAAAATCAGAGGTAACGTTAAAATCTTTAAGGTGTTTTTTAGGGATTTATTCATACACAGTTCTTTTTTATTCACTTTAATTCTATTAACTTATTTGACAAACTGAGGTTACTTAGAACCAACAAAATTTATACCAATGATAGCTGATTTGCTCAATTAGGCGCAGAATAAAAAATAAGCTTGGTACTTAGGTATGTCAACGGATAGCGATCTTTCTATTGACGATGGCAATTTACATTTACGAATTGATCAATTGCAAATACTTAACAGGCACATAATCGC
>DGYK01000025.1:43817-45000 GCA_002398365.1 Flammeovirgaceae bacterium UBA5008 | reverse complement strand
GGTTAGCCAAACACCATTGTCGGAAATAAAAAAAGTAAAATTATCGTTATGCATTTTCGAGGCAAGGACTTCAAAAATCACTGGTTTGCCGTGACGTTGCCCCACCTGTATGGCAGTTTCTATCTCTTTACTGAGATGCACGTGTTGCCGGCTTCTCTTTTCTATTCCGGTAGCCAGAATGGAGCTCACCGACTTTTCTCCGGTGCCATGGTATAAAACATCCGGTGGCATTTGGCTTTGATACCCCAACTCAATTGAAACAGAATGTCCCTGGCTCGCTCTGATTTGATCGCGCGAGCTGTTGTAAGCGAAACGCTTCTTGGAGTTATTTTCTACGATATAGTCAAGCTTGGATTGATCAATGTCTATTCCATGCTGCACAGCCTTATCGATGAGTTCCTTCACTCCTACCCACCCATTCTGATCCAATTGAATACCAATTGTTTCTGGTTGATGTCGAAGTACAAGACTTAGAAATTTACTGATGTGATTGGCTTCTTTTTCGTTGATCATATCGTACAACGCTTTTGTTCAAAATTTAACTTAGCAATATGTTAAGAATAGCCAATAGCATCCAAACGAAATAAACAATTAGCGGTATCCCTTGCTGAAATGATCAACGTCTCTTTCCGGGCATTCTTGATTGCAACATTTGGGACAGTTGAGGTCTGGCCTTGCAGATCTCTACGTTCTATTTTCTCAAACTCTTTTTCCCATGGAAAAGATTGAATTATTTTTAATGCTTGCTCAAAATCACCTGATCCAACTGACTCCACCTGATCCGGATGAAAATGGGCGTACTGTATCTCGATCGGTAATTTCATTAATTGATATAATTCATATCATTTTCCCAAATTAATTACTGAACGAATGTAGTTCTGAGCATCTAACACCTGAATGGCATTTTAATTACCCTGACTATTCGCAAAGCGAATGTAATTCTGGGCATCAACAGAGTGCACCGGCTTAACTTCTAACTTTTCCTTCTTTTGATTATAATCCACTTCAAAATATCTGATAAAGTACGGTGAACCACTCACTAACAAACAATCACTTTGAGAAGATGAACTGACACATATTTTAGTTAAGGCATCAATTGCCACTTTTGCAGCAACTAATCGATTAGCTGGCATCATCACTTCAATGCTATCGTTCAATACCAATTTTAAGTCTTCTTTAGTCG
>DGYK01000025.1:0-43653 GCA_002398365.1 Flammeovirgaceae bacterium UBA5008 | reverse complement strand
GTCGTCTTTTTGACTCTGGAATAAAAGAATACGGAAGACATTTTGGCATTTTGCTGACCCATTTTTTGAAATTTAAATGTGTTGTATTCTTTGATAATGTCGAACAATGACTCATCGGAATACTTAAAATCTTCCGATTCCATTTTCGTAATTAGCGAAGGGGCATCTGACATATATTTGCGAAGAATACCGATCTTTTCTTTCTTATTCGTGAATAGTCCGCTTTCTTCGATAGTCACCATTTCAGAGTCTTTTTCCAGGAAATATATAAACATCCATGTTTTTCCTTGGGTAACTG
The DNA here is from genome assembly GCA_002398365.1 of Flammeovirgaceae bacterium UBA5008. Taxonomy (GTDB): domain Bacteria; phylum Bacteroidota; class Bacteroidia; order Cytophagales; family Cyclobacteriaceae; genus ELB16-189. The sequence goes on along the minus strand of DGYK01000025.1, from coordinate 43,355 downwards.
CTCTTCGATAGAGGTTGATAGAACCTTCCAAAACCTTCACGGGAGACATCCAAACATCGCCATTTTTAACGTATATGTAATGCAAGGACTCAAATTGATTGTACCTTTTTGGAAATGCTGGTACATAGGTCAGATCATAAAAACAATCTACTTCTTCAACCCTAAATTCTCTCTTTCCTTCCTTCGTTTTGATGCGAATAAACTCAGCATTTGAATTTGCAAAATCTTTAAACTCTACTTTGTTACCGTTTCGTAAAACTAAAAATAATTGGGCCTTAAGCTGAAATGTGAGTCCTAAAAGGGTTAATAGAAGAAATAGCCGTTTCATTTAGTAAGTCTGTATAATTATTAATAACCCAAATTTAGACGGAATTTTCAATCCTCTAGTCTTATATCACTTAAAGTTAGTTATAACTCTCCTACTTCACCTTCACCCGGTAACTAAACACCGGATGCCCGTCTGCCACTACATGAACAACCGACATACCGCGCTTATTGAATTTGTAGGTGCATTGGTAATTCATTATTGCATTTTCGCAACCGACTTCTGTGAATACAACCTGATCATCATTCGCTTGTAAAGCCAATTGCTGAATGGGCTTATCGCTTACTTTCTGTATCACAAATCGAACAGCCTCACCTTTTTCAATCATCATAAAAAATAATGGATGCGAAACCGGCTCTAGTCTATACCGATAATTAGCAGCATACACCAAGGGAGCATGAAGAAAATCCGAAAGCGATTGTTTACAAGAAAGAAATAATTGACTTGTATCCAATGGATAATGACTGCGTGCAAATGAACCAGGTGCTACTAAAAAGTAGGACTCCTCAAAATGAGGAATGTAAAATCCATCTGGCCCGTACACCTGACTACTGGCCCATGTGGCATCGCTCAAATACCAAACGCTGTCGAGGCGAACGGCATTCCAACTGTGGTTGGGAATTCCTCGACCTCCCAGATTGGATTGGCTGTTGCGGGCATAGCCGTCCACGATTTCGCATCGAATGCCTGCATGCTGAGCAAGTGTACGAATGAGGTAAGCATAACCCGTACACACGGTGCTTCTCTTTTTGCGCAATTGTTCATACAACTCATGGTTGAATTTCTGATTCCAAATAGCCAAGGCTGTCGGGTCAGACTCGTAGCGCTTGCGCATTTGTTTCACTTTTGCATAGAGGGAATAATCGCTCCGAATATTCGCGCACACCCAGCGAAAAATAGCGCGATACTTTTCGTGCTCACCGGAAAAAGGTGTGGTGAGTTTTAGTGCCAGGGTGCGAGCATCGGCCAATGAATGGTTCAAATAGTGAGCCGCAACGCTATCGGGCCGATGATAATCACGGTCAGCAAAGCCTAGAGTTTGAGCAAAGAGGTCTGCCATCAGGCAGACCCCTATCACCCCTATCCAACTGCACCAACTCTTCATCAAAAGATATTCTTGAATTTTGTCCACCACTTTTGAAACCCGGTAGCAGGTGGCTCAGCGTACACCTGACCTACCACTACCTCACCTAAAATTAATTCAAGGTCGGGTTGCATGATCACCGCAATGGAAGTTGATCCGGCAGAAACTGCCTGCTCGAATGTCTTAAAGCCGATGTAACTAAATATCAGCACATCCCCTTCTTGTAATTCACGATCAAATGAAAATTCTCCATTATCATTACTGACTGTTCCTATCGTAGTTCCCTTCAATGCAATATTTACTCCAACCATCGGTGCACCATCTTCTGCGGAGGTAATCTTTCCGGTAACGCGCAAAACTGGCTTGGGTAGGCTTTGTCGGGAAGATACATCAACTAATCCCATAAAGTGGTTTTGTGAAGCTATTTGAGAAACCGGAGGCAATGCGTCAGATGGATTGGGTAACAATGCCAGAAACAAACCAAGCATCCCTGCTCGTAAAAACGTCCAGCTAGGTTTAACAACTATTGGTGCAACTGCTGAATAGGTTTTTAACTGATTGGCTCGAAAGCATCCGCACGTAGAGCACGTAGAGCCCGTAGATCGACTGAAGTAGGTCATAATTTGCTGATCGCTCATGGTGGTAAAGTCCACCACTTCTTTCTGGCATGATCCGCACATTCCTCCCTGAGAGATAGGTGTAAAACGGCTCCACTGCTCGGCACACGCCTGAGGAACCGAAAGAGTAATCGAATTTTTCATGGGATTTGAAGTTTATTTACTACCTAGATGCGGTTGGGTAATTAATTCCATAACAGAGATGAAACTTTTTTTAAGAAAGTTTTAAGACCCTTACGCTAGCTGTTCAGTATCCGTAGTACTGCACATGGTAATATCTGATTCCCCTGTTTGGAATAATGATTTCTCTCCGTTAAATTTCAATTACAAACTTATAACCTATGATCTGTCCTAACTGTCAATCTGAATATCCGGAAACTATTGTTACGTGTACGAAGTGCGGATATCCGTTTACGGGAACGGACCAAGAGAAATCTTCCTTTATTGCACGACAAGTATTAAAAGCCGGAGAGATTGGGGATGCAACGAACAGCATTAAGAATGCACAAAGCATTTTGTATACGATTGGTATCGTGACCTGCGTATTGGGTTTATTAATGTCAGAGGATATCATTGCAATGGCATTGAATCTTTTTCTTGGTGTAGGATTTATAGTGTTAGGATATCTGGTTGTAAAGAGCCCGATGCAAATATTAGCTTTAGCATTAGGTTTGCTACTTGCCATTTATATTCTTGGTGCCTTGATTGATTGGACAACCTTGTTGCGAGGGATCATTTGGAAGGTAATATGTATCTCATCCCTAACATACGCGATCATCAAGTACCGGAAAGCAGAAAAGATCAAAAAGGAAAGTGAGTATTTATCGAAGATAGAATAAGTAAATTACTTGCAATTACTTCAGTAAATTTATTAGATATAGTCACTAAACTGGAAAATATTATTCAAGACGGAACTGAGCGTTATAAAGAAATATTGTATTTACCTAAGATAGAAATTTAAACCAATAAGTTTTATCACATATTATCTTGGGCGTAAAATCAATACAAGCTTATTAAAATCAGCTGCCGAATTAATTACCGCTCGAAAATCAGCGTACTTTGATTTGGGTAGATAGAGTACTTTGTAGACTTCATTCACCCGAACGACAACTTCATTGCCCTTGATCTCATAATCTGACTTAAATGCCATGACCACCTGATCATCCACTTTAACTTCATGATCGATACGGGCTGCCTCTAATCCTTCACAGATAAAACCATCCGGAATGATTAACCGCAATTCATGATGGTAGTCGCTAATGGATCGAAACGAAATATCCATTTTGCGTTCGCTCTCCTGATAGAGTTCCGATTGTTTACCTATCAGTTTACCTATCGAAACTAAGTATTCCTTGTCCGTTTTTTCTATCAGCGATGGTGCTTTATACTGCGTTTTGATCGTAAAGTAGGCATCGGGATCAGCTGACAAATCTGTCTTTTCTCCTGCTATTTCTCGTTTAATAACAGACACCTGTTCCATGCCTGAGAGGGTAATCTCCTTTAAAAACTCATCTCTTTTTTCACTTTGAATCTGCGCATAAAAACCGCGCATCTGAAATGCCCGATATCCTTGGAAAAAATTCTCCTGGCTAATTTGCGGGCTTTCGATTGATTCCGGAAATGAAACAGTCGCTTTGGTGCCGAGTTTATTGTGCGTATAATCCAGCGGTGGCAGTGGCTTAATAGTATGGGTTAAATAACGAATTGAGTTTCCGGAAACTGCGTAGGCAATAAAAACCCCATTTCCTACGTTATCAGGTACAGGGCCCAAGCGCATCGAACTTTCGGTTGGCAACAAGTATTTTGAAAATTGAGGGAAATAAAACATGATTGTCCGTATCTGATATACCGAAACAAAATCATTTTCAAACTCACCATCTTCTCGTTCGCTGGCCATCACAAGTTGGCTGGTAATTCCTAACTCATTCCAGCATGACATATACAATTTAGTCATACCTGTCTCATTGCCTACGTGGCTTGAAAGTATTTCACGCAAATCTTCATATGACTCATTTGATCCTTCTTGAACTGTAAAATTGTTTTTGATGTAATTCTCTACTGCCAGCACTTTTTCTGCTGGTGATTTGCTTTCCAGATTCAATGGCTTCAGCATTTTAGCAATTCGGCCTGCCCCTTTCCAATCGTAAACACTTTTAAGGATATTTCCACACACGTCCGACCAACTCATCATATCGGCTATGCTTCCATTCGACTCCAGTTTAAACTCCACACGTTGCAGGGTTGCCTTATATGCAGAGTACTCCTCTTCTTTCAATGCTGGAATAAGTGATGCTGAAACACTCGTTGTTTTCTTTCGCTCATTATATATTTCTTGTTTGGGTTTTGGTAAACCATTGTATGAGCGAACATCCCAAATAAAACGGGTCGGGTAAATTAAGCGAAACTCAAAATCTTTTACTGGCACATCGTCTTGCGCTATTTCCCGGCCATACGACTGAGGAGATGATTTTAAGGTGTAATAGTATTCCATTTCGCCTCCCACAGTCAACCCTTCCACAGCAAATATTTTAAAATTAGCGAAGCCTTTCACATTCTTTAGCTCTTTCAAATTCTCTTTTCGGAACTCAGTTATCTTCCCATCTGGAGCTATCGAACGCACATGTAAGTCCAGCAAGTCCTGATTATTCCGAATCGGTATGCGCACTTTATTATATTGTTCCACTCCGGCATCATTGTTGACATGAATAATCTGATGATGGGTAATGTATGTATTTGCACTGTAGGCATCTACCTCCAGTTCCATTACATACAGCTTTCTGAAAACAACTGCAGGTTGGGCCACGTCATCTCCATCCAACAAGTGTATAGTGGGTGACGAATCCCACTTGTAGTTAGTATAATAAAGACCTTGCGCAGTGACAGTTTGAATCAAACAAATGGCAATTAAAAAAATGGTAAAACGCTTCATACGATTAGGTGGTTCTGTCAACAATTATTGTTCTAGGATGATTAAATTTAGAAAATCTTATTTTGCGGAGTACAAGGTAACGAGCTGTCTGTTGGAAGACGCCAAAGCATGAATAAACGTATTCCAAGTAGGAAACGCATCCTTGGTAAGATACAAGTAGCGTGATTCCACCTTTCGATTCAAAATAAGTGATGTTTCATCCTTGGAATACGCAGTAGCAAAACCAAACTCTTTATAGGAGGTAGCGTTTCCGGAAGGCAAATCGGTCTGATAGCCTTCCGGTAACATAAGTATAGTTGTAGAAAAATGCTCGAAATGATAGTCAGCCTCTAGCCACTGCGTGCGCGATTCTTCTACCGGTTCCCCTACCAGAGATTTGTGTAAATTCAAATTAATATAAATTTTATTCGCGGCCGATTTAGAATACCCAGGTTGTGTGAAATCAAAGGTTACTTTGGCTGGCTCACTCGATTTTCCCAATCCATTTATGACCACATTCGAAATCTGAATATTATTATCACCTATCTCAAAGAAATCGCGGACATATTCTTTTTCAATATTCATCTGCCCCTTCAGATACTGTATTTCAAAATCATCTTTTTTGTAGCCGGTCAGGCAACTCGTAAATTTTCCACGTATTCCGCTCTTCTCCATTTGCATTCGAATGGTGTCGATACGTTGGTTCTCAGAGGCAGATCGCACAGGCACCGAAATCACCTTATAATGATCTTTACTTAGACCGATCAAAGCTTCCTTTCCCTGTATCATACTGCTCGGCCTCCCGTAAGTTAGATACGAGTTTGTCGCATCTAAAAACAAATAATCATTTCCCGTCTTGACAGCACAAATCATGTGATCATCTACTACGGGAGATGGAACAGAAGCATATGTATACGGGCGTCTGCGAGTTCCAACCCATGTCAAATAAGACTCAATACCCGCTCTGTTCATCATGTACCGCAGCAGATTTGCCATGTCTTTACAATCACCATAACGCTTATTAAATACATCGGCTGGTTCACGGGGAATAAACCCCGCCATCCCATCTTCAAAAGCGATGTACTTGATATTTTTTTGTACCCAGTTAAAAATGGCTTTGGCTTTCTCCTCTGGAGAAGTGAGCGAATCCAATAATTGATCTTCTACCTTGTGCAGTTCCGTATAACTGCCACGTTTGGGAATTTTTTCCACCAACGAACTATACCATTTGAATAGATCGTTTACATCACCTGAAACTTTTATCTGCTCACCTTTCAAGGAATACGAATCAATAAAAATGATTACATGGGTTCCATGATAGGCGTGTGCGGGTGAATCCTTCATCTTTTCATAGGGAGGTATACTAGCCAGTGACCAGCTGTATTTAATTTGCCCCTTACTCCGTTGTTCTACAAAGCGAACGTTGTCCTTTAAATCCCCAAACACCTGATACTTCAAATGAACACTCTCGGGTATAGAAACCGAAAACTCGGCAAACCGAACATTGATATTTTCGTCAAAATAAAAAGGCGAAAGAAGATGAGGATCTTTCAATTCTTTTACATACGCAAACTTGCCAACAGAACCACTACTTATGTTCGGATAGATAAACTCGCTAATTTTGTATCCACCATAAAAGATGCCAGGATCCATCATATCTTGTGTATCAATCGTCTCCACTCTGGTTCTTTTGAAAGAGTTTTTAAAAGGGGTTAGTGTTTCCGCCTTTAACTCAATCAGTGGCTCCATATCCGAAAAGTGAATCGATTCACTGGAATACTTGTCAAAATTGGTAACAAAAACTTTTTCAGAATTGAATTGCTCCAGAATACGAAGACCTCCAGTGGAAGAAGTGATGTCTAGGTGCATCTTTTTAGAAAGATAATAGGCTTCTTGAATGGATTGTGCAAAACTACTGGACGAAGAAAGAAGAACGAATACAAAGCAATAACGAATTAACATCAGGTTAACAATGTTGTCTTTAGATAAAATGGAAATAACTTAGGGGATTTTTACAAAAGTCTTTATTTCCTTTCTGGAATCCTAGCAATCAGAATATCTTTTATCTGTATTTATGACAATCATTACCAGCACAGATGTTTTTTGTGGCCATTAGGAATCAATTCCCATACTTCTCCATCATCTTCTCTACCGCCTTGCCGGCTATGTCGGGGAAGGAAATATCCAAGGGCTTGCTTTCTTCCAGCCACTGCTCAATCTTCTTCAATGATTTTTTCTTTACCTTTTTTAATACAGGTACACCTAATTTTTTCAAAGCAGCCGCATTGCACTTTTGTTCGTATTGTGATTTCATCGGCACCACCAACAGTTTTTTATTGAGATGCAGCACTTCGGCTGGCGTTTCAAATCCGGCTCCGCAAATCACACCGGTGCACGTCACTACACTTTCTACAAAATCAACACCACTAATCGGGTACACCGAAATACGCCCCACGTGGTAAGCACTTTTAGTATGCTTGGAGAAAATATGCCAGCGCACCTTCGGCAGTTTCAATAATCGCTGCACCAGTTTTTTATCGTCATAAGCAGGTAAGTAAACCGTATAATGACCTAAATCTTTGGGGCGTGCCGAACGAATGGCTGAGCGTATAACCGGTGTGAAAATATTCTTGTCGTATTCTTCAAAGTGAAATCCTATGTACTTCTTGACTGGCGCATAGTTCCGTAGCATCCATTCACCAAAAGGATCTACAAATTTTGGTCGAGGAGCTTTTTTAGAGAGTAATGCCGATTGATGGCTGAGCGATACGATCTTAATTTCTTTCTTCTTGCATGCCCACGCAGTGATAGGTTCAAAATCATTTACCACCAAATCATAATCTTCTACCGGAAAATTCTTGATTTCCTTCATCACGTCTTTTGAACTATTCTTCTGAAAGGTTTTCAAAAAATTGATGCCCCCACTCTTTCCAAAATAAAAGCTCAATCCTTTCGATTTGTATTTTACCGGATAAGGCAAAACAATCTCTGCCTGAGCTCCGCTCACAAACAGATCGAGGTTTCCATGTTTCTTTAATTCGGGGATGATGTCTACCGCACGGCTAAGATGCCCATTGCCCGTGCCCTGGATGGCATATAGAATCTTCATTTTTTGGTGGCCAGAAATTCGTTCACAAGGTCTTTAAATATCTCGTCATTATCTAGCGTATGGCGGGCATGTTTTGACAATTTTATTCGCTGGGCCTTGGCGTCTTCGTGGTACCGGTATATTTTCCATTGCCCTTCATTATACTCCAAGGCAGTCAGGTTCTCCACCCAATCTCCAGAATTCAGATACATCACCTCTCCTTTCTCCGTGGTGATTTTCCTCATCTCCGGTTGGTGGATATGACCGCATATAACATACTGATAACCATTGGATATAGCAATGTCGGTAGCGGTTAGTTCGAAGTCGTTGATGAACTTTACAGCCTGCTTCACGCTGTCTTTGACCCGCTTGGAAAGAGAGATCTTATTACGGCCCAAAGCCTTCAAAATAAAGTTGACAAACGAATTGATCAGGATCAGTGTGTCGTACCCCACGGCCCCCAGTTTGGCCAGCCATTTGGAGTGCTGCATGGTTACATCAAATACATCACCATGAAATATCCAGGCCGATTGGCCATTGATGGATATGACTTTCTTATTGGCAATTTGAAAAGACCCCAAACGAAAGCCTGCAAACTTGCGCAGCATCTCGTCATGGTTCCCGGTTAAGTACGTGATCTTCGTTCCCTTGGCTAGTAAGCTGGTGATGTGCTTCACCACCTGCATGTGCGACTTTGGCCAATAGCGTTTGCTGAATTGCCACATGTCGATGATATCGCCATTCAGAATCAGACGATTTGGTTTGATGGATTTAAGGTATTTGAGAAGCTCTTCGGCATGACAGCCGTAGGTGCCCAGATGAACATCTGAAATAATGACGAGTTCTACTTTGCGTCTTGCGCTTTTTCCCATAAGTAGGTTTCACAAATGTACCTTTTTGCTGTCAGCTTTTATACAAAACCCACATTACGAAAGTATTACGAGACCATTATCGAAATGCAACTAACTCGAGTGGTTAAAGCGAAAGCGCAGATACTTGATCACCTCTCCTTGTGCAGCAAACATCTCTTCGTATTTGGTTTTGATGTCGTAGCACTCGGGTCGCAAGGGCGATTGATATAAATCGTGCGTAAATTCAAAGTCCAACAAATCGTTCCGCAGGTTCAGTTCTTCTAATGTGAAATTAAATAGATCGGTATTATCGGTTTTGAACCGGAAGAAACCACCCGGCTTCAATATCTTTTTGTACATATCGATGTAGCGGCTGCTGGAAAGTCTACGTTTGGCATCGCGCTTTCGCGGAAGCGGATCGGGAAACGTCAACCATACTTCGTCTACTTCCTCCGGTTCAAAAAAACTCTCGATGAATAAAATGCCTGTGCGCAAGAAAGCGACATTCGTCAGACCATCTTCCACCGCCCAGGTGCTGCCTTTCCAAAGGCGGTCGCCCTTTTTATCTACTCCAATGTAATTTCGGTTTGGAAACTGACGCGCGAGGTTCACTGAATATTCACCACGACCGCACGCCAACTCAATGGTAATGGGTTGGTCGTTTTTAAAATACTCGCTATTCCATTTTCCTTTGATGGAATTAAACAAAGGCTTGCCCGGCTCAATCACGTTTTCGCGATTGGCAATAATTTCAAATCGTTTGAGTTTACTTTTCATTTCTAGTTCATTAAGCAAGTACTGGATTCCGCTAACGCTCAATCCACATACTACAATTCATCAATCTCAGCTACTACAAAAGTACTGCCACCGATAAATATAAAATCATCTTTACCGGATCTCTCTTTTGCCGTGCGAATCGCCTGATTGACATCGGAAATTACTTCGCCTGTCAGTCCAACCGCATCAGATTGCTTCATTAACTCTGTCGCATCGAGTGCTCGTGGTATCTTGGCCTGGCAGAAAAAATAATATGCTTCCTTGGGTAAAAGAGACAGCACGGCCTGAAGATCTTTATCTTTGACACATCCCAATACGATCCATAATCGATTGTATTTCTGTTGACGAATTTGCTGCACCACTTCCTGAATACCTCCTTCGTTATGCCCGGTATCACAAATCATTAGCGGTTGATCATTCAGCTTCTGCCAGCGACCTTTCAATCCTGTTAAGGTGGTGGTATTTTGTAATGCATGAACTACTTGTTCATTGAAAATCGTAAAACCGTTATTGCGCAATACATCAACGATGGCCAATACACCGGCCACATTTTTACGCTGATAAGTTCCTTTCAAGTCGAGTGACAAATTCAAAACCAATCCCGTCTCCCGATTGTGAATTTGAAAATTTCCTTCGGTCGATGAATCCACTTCATACACATCCGAAGCAAATTGAATATGGCTTCTAGATGCGTTTGCTTTCGCAACGAATACAGCTTCTACGTCCGTTTGCCGTTCGCTGATAATAACCGGAACCTGCGGCTTGATGATTCCTGCTTTCTCGCTCGCGATTTTGGGAAGCGTATCACCCAGTAACTCTTTGTGATCCCAACTAATATTAGTGATCAGCGAAGCTAACGGATTAATCACATTGGTTGAATCTAGTCGCCCGCCCAAACCAACTTCGATAATAGCGATATCTACTTTCTGCTGCGCGAAATAATCAAACGCCATGGCTACGGTAATTTCGAAGAAAGAAGGTTGAATGCGCGCGATAGCCGGACGAATTCGTTCTACAAAGTCAATCACAAATGATTTACTTACCTCACTCCCATTGATGCGAATGCGTTCGGTGAATTCTTTTAAGTGCGGAGAAGTATATAAACCGGTTTTGTAGCCTGCAGTTTGTAAAATAGCTGCGAGCATGTGCGAGCTACTCCCCTTGCCATTAGTACCGGCTATATGAACACTCTTAAACTGATACTGCGGATTACCTAGTTCCTCGCAGAGTGCAATCGTATTTGTTAAATCTGCTTTATATGCTGCAGCACCCACTCGTTGAAACATGGGCAGATTGGCATACAAGAATTCAAGAGTCGCTTCGTACGTTAACATGACGATCAGTGACAACAATCAGTAAAATAAAAAGCCGATCGAGTGACCGGCTTTTTAAGGGGAGAATCAAAAATTATTTTCCGAATTTAAACAGTTTATAACCAACTGAAATTTGAATCACTTGGTTTTTAACATCTTTAGCCAATAGGCCTTCATTGATTTTTGTTAATCCTAAATTGTAACGTGCATCGAAGGTTAAACCAAATGGCGCATCCCAACCTAAACCAAGAGCCGCACTGATATCTGAGCCTTTCAATTTATCGTACAGTGTTACAGTCTGTCCTTGTCCATTAACTTCAGTATAAGGAATATTTCCAGATGCAAATCCAAATTGTGGACCCACTTGTATATTGATACCGGCTACAGTGTACAACTTCAATACAATAGGAATATTGAAGTAATCATAATTTGATTCAATATCAGTTGAATTGATTCGCACCGTAGAGCCTTGCTTGGAATAAATTAACTCCGGTTGAATTCCGATTTTTCCCAATTTCACCAACACAAATGCTCCGCCATGATAACCGGTTCTGCTATTATATGCTGCATTCAAGCTGCTGGCATCGATGTTTGCAAAGTTCAATCCACCCTTGATACCAATAGCCACCTGAGCTTGTGAAAAAGCAGAAATGCTACCCAACACCAAAAGAACTACAATTACTCCTTTTTTCATGTTTTAATTGTTTAATTAAGGTTCAAAATTAATAAAATATACTTGTATCACCGATCATTGAATCCCCATTTCGGGGTTTTTGCCGGTGATCTTGCGGTAGAACTGCAATAATCGTTCCATATCTTTTTCAAAATGGTCGGTGGGATAAAAAGGGACTCCCACCACAACTGTTTTACGTGCAAAATCAAAACCACACGGCACTATGGGTATGCTTGCCTTTTTGGCGATGTAATAAAACCCGGTTCTCAATTTCTCTACCTTCTTGCGGGTTCCTTCCGGAGCCAATCCTAAAATAAACTCATCGTGCTGGTCAAAGATAATAGCGACTTGCTGCACCATATCATTGTTCTTAGACCGGTTTACGGGATATCCGCCCAACACGCGAAACAACCAGCCAAAAGGTGGTTTGAATAAACTGTCTTTTCCTAAAAACTTTGCCTTTTGTACCTTCAAAACACTGCGTGCTAAAACACCAATAATAAAATCCCAATTGCTCGTGTGAGGCGCTACAGCTACAATGTATTTTTTGATATCCGTAGGGAATGCTCCTTCCACTTTCCAGCCCATCATCTTAAAAACAAACGCATAAAAAAGTCTGAGCATGGCTAAATGATTTGGTTAATCAACGATGTATCCGCAACGTATGGAATGGTGACTTGTAATTGAGAAGTACGCTCGACTTCACGTTGAATAGCACTGATCGCTCCTGCATTCCGTGCCCATGCTCTTCGTGCGATACCATTGTTCACATCAAAATGAAGCATGTTCTTTAGTTTACGATCAGCCTCCGTGCTTCCATCCAACAACATACCAAAACCGCCATTCATTACCTCGCCCCATCCTACTCCACCGCCATTGTGAATCGACACCCAAGTCGCCCCGCGAAAGGAATCACCAATCACATTGTGAATCGCCATGTCGGCAGTAAAGCGCGAACCATCATAAATATTGGAGGTCTCGCGATACGGGCTATCCGTACCTGATACATCATGGTGATCGCGACCTAAAATCACCGGTCCGATTTTTCCTTCACGAATTGCCTGATTAAATGCCGTGGCCAATTTGGCACGACCTTCGGCATCCGCATATAGTATGCGTGCTTGCGAACCAACTACCAATCGGTTCGCTTTCGCAGATTTAATCCAGTGAATATTATCTTCTAATTGTGATTTGATTTCTGCTGGAGCGGTGTGTAAAATTTCGGTGAGTACCTCAGCAGCCAATTGATCGGTAAAATCTAAATCATTTGGATTACCCGATGCACACACCCAGCGAAACGGACCAAATCCATAATCAAAACACATCGGGCCCATGATGTCTTGAACGTAAGATGGATATTTAAAATTGATTCCATCCGCAGCCATCACCTCTGCTCCTGCCCGCGATGCTTCGAGTAAAAATGCATTTCCGTAATCAAAGAAATAAGTGCCGCGTGCCGCGTGTGTGTTGATGGCCTGTGCGTGTCGCTTTAAGGACTGCTGCACATGTTGTTTAAATTGAGCTGGATCATTCGCCATCATCCGATTCGCTTCTTCAAAACTTAATCCTACCGGATAATAACCTCCCGCCCACGGATTGTGCAACGAAGTTTGATCGGAACCTAAATCCACGTAGATGTTTTCGGTTGCTAATTTCTCCCACACATCGACAATGTTTCCCTGATACGCGATGGATACAATTTCTTCTTTCGCTTTCGCGGAATGTATTCGTTTCACCAAGTCATTCAGATCATGAACCACTTCATCTACCCAACCTTGTGAATGACGTTTGTAGGTTGCTTTTTCATTGACTTCCGCAATCACCGTAATGCACCCGGCAATGTTTCCTGCTTTGGGTTGCGCCCCACTCATGCCTCCTAAACCCGATGTAACAAACAACTTACCGGCAAGACCTTCTCCATTCTTAGAAATCTTGCGACCTGCATTCAGAATGGTAATGTTGGTGCCATGCACAATGCCTTGTGGCCCAATGTACATGTAACTACCGGCTGTCATCTGTCCGTATTGTGTTACACCCAATGCATTGAACTTTTCCCAGTCATCCGGCTTGGAATAATTGGGAATCATCATGCCGTTGGTCACCACCACACGTGGCGCCTCTTCGGAAGAGGGAAACAATCCCATCGGGTGGCCGGAATACATGTGCAACGTTTGTCGATCATTCATAGTCGCCAGGTACTTCATCGTCAATAAATACTGCGCCCAGTTTTGAAAGACAGCACCGTTCCCACCGTAAGTAATCAACTCATGTGGATGCTGCGCTACAGCCGGATCAAGATTATTTTGAATCATCAACTGAATGGCTGCTGATTGTATCGACCGGTGTGGATATTCCTGAATGGGACGAGCCTTCATTTCATAGTCCGGACGAAAGCGATGCATGTAAATCCTTCCGAATGTTTGCAGCTCCTGATAAAGCTCAGGCGCGAGCACTTCATGATGCCGAGGATGAAAATAACGAAGCGCGTTGTGAAGCGCCAGCCGCTTTTCTTCCGTGGTTAAAATGTCTTTGCGTTTAGGCGCGTGACTAACCGAAGAATCGTACGGTTTAGCGGGAGGTAACTCATCGGGAATGCCTCGTAAAATGTGTTCTTGAAAGGAGATCATGCCCAAAGATAAGTCAGTTATCAAGCATTTCAAACGATTGAATCGGCCTGCCCTATCCAGAAATGATGAGGCTCGAAATTGGCTTTGGTAAACTGATACGCAATGTCAAAAATCTCTTGCGCCTTGCCGATATCAAAGCTTCCGTATTTCGATAACTGCGGTGGCTCTATGAACACATCGCACAACCCTTTGCTCACAATCGTATTGGCATTGATGGCCATCAGTAAACTGCGTTCAATCACGGTGCGCAAACTATTCGGATCAAAATCCTGACTGATTTGATTGCAGTGCAAGCCCACCACTTTATCGCATTTATCTTTGATGGGGCGAACGGGCAAATTATCGAACAAGCCACCATCTACATACAATCCACCATTAAACGACATGGGGTTGAACACTGCCGGAATACTGCATGAGCTAAGAATGGCAGGCACCAATTCACCTTCATCAAAATATTCAATTCTTCCTTTGCGAATTTCGGTAGCCGCAACTGTCAGCGGAAGCTTTAATTTCTCAAATCGATTTTCCGGCATGTGTTTCAACAAGAGTTCCTGTAAACCATCCATGCGGAGTAATCCGGCCCACGTCCAGGCAGGGCGCACCGATTTGAAAATGCTGAGCGTCTTGATGATTGAAAAGATTTCATCGGGCTTATATCCGTAGGCATACAACGAACCGACAATAGAACCGGCACTCGTTCCAGACACCACATCGAAGCGCACATTCATTTCTTCGAGTGCTTTCAACACACCAATGTGGGCCACACCCCGCGCTCCGCCACCTGATAATACTAATCCCAGTTTCATGTTTACTCTTTTAATTTTTCCCTATCATTACAATACTTCCTGTAAAGAAAAAGTACGATCCAACCTCACCCCTTTCTCGGTATGTTTTACGGTGCAGCATTCATGATACGGATCGTGTTCCAAGAAAAGGATGTATTGATTCGTAGCCGCTTTGTCTAAGAATGCCGCCTTCTCTTCCATGGTCAGCAGCGGTCTTGTGTCATAGCCCATTACATACGGTAATGGAACATGCGATGAAGACGGTAATAGATCGGCCATAAAACAAATGGTTTTATCCTTGAATTTGATTTTGGGAATCATCATTTGATCGGTATGACCCGATGCCGTGAAAATATCCATCTGTGAAAATGGCGAAGAAGATGGATTCACAAATTTCAACTGACCACTTTCCTGCATGGGTAAAATATTCTCTTTCAAGAAACTGGCTTTCTCCCGGGCATTTGGTTGGGTGGCCCACTTCCAATGCGCTTCGTTGCTCCAGTAGGTAGCATTGGGAAAAGTAAGTTTCAATTGTTCGCCCACTCGTTTCACACCACCCCCACAATGATCGAAGTGTAAATGTGTGAGAAACATATCGGTGATGTCGCTTTCGCTAAATCCGGCTTTACGAATAGATGCAATCAGTTCACCATCGCCATGCAAATCATAATGACTGAGAAATTTTTCGTCCTGTTTCGTACCGATGCCATTGTCAATTAAAATTAACCGGTTGCCATCTTCAATTAAAAGACACCGCATGGCCCAGGAACAGAGGTTGTTTTCATCCGAAGGATTGGTCTTTTTCCAAATGGACTTTGGCACTACGCCAAACATAGCACCTCCATCTAGTTTAAAATAGCCGGTGTCAATTACATGAAGTTGCATCGTCTTACTTGTTTAGCAATAAAAAAACCGCTCGGAAGCGGTTTGAATTTATTTTACATGCTGGTTATTCTTTCACTTGCCCCATCGCACAGAATTTATCGATACGTTGGTTGATTCTCTCTTGAACAGAAAGCTTTGAAAGTTCTTTGAAGTTTTCCAGAATAACTCTCTTTACTTCTTCAGACATTGCCTTCACATCTGTATGAGCACCTCCCAGTGGCTCTTTGATAATGCCATCGATTAGTTTAAGGCTGTGCATATCTTTAGAAGTGAGCTTTAAAAGTTCTGCAGCTTGCTCTTTGTAATCCCAATTGCGCCACAAAATGGCGGAACAATTTTCAGGAGAGATAACCGAGTACCAGGAATTTTCTAACATCAGCACGCGATCGCCAATGGCTATTCCCAATGCACCTCCGGATGCTCCTTCGCCTATGATGATACAAATCACAGGCACCTTGAGCATGAACATCTCTTTCAAGTTACGCGCAATGGCTTCGCCTTGTCCGCGCTCTTCGGCTTCTAAGCCTGGAAAAGCACCGGGTGTATCGATGAAGGTAACAATTGGCTTATTAAATTTCTCCGCCATCTTCATCAGGCGTAAAGCCTTGCGGTAGCCTTCGGGGTTGGCCATACCAAAATTGCGCATCTGACGCTGCTTGGTATTGCGACCCTTTTGCTGACCAATGAACATAAACGTTTGTCCATCAATAGTGCCTAAACCTCCCACCATCGCCTTGTCATCACTCACCGTACGATCGCCATGCAACTCAATAAAGTCGGTGGTGATTTCGTAAATATAATCGAGGGTGTAAGGACGATCCGGATGACGGGAAAGCTGAACCCGCTGCCAACCGGTCAGGTTTTCAAAAGTCTCTTTCTTCAATTCGGTGATTTTCTTATCGAGTGCCTGAATGGCTTTCGTTACGTTTTCATCGCTATCATCTGAGAGTTGCTTCATATCAGCCAACTTACTTTCCAACTCAGCGATGGGCTTTTCAAAATCCAATAGATTCATTCTGGTGCCCTTTGGTTAATAACAGGTGGGCAAATTTAGCAGAAAATTAAATACAGTGCCTTCACGTTTACAGGTGCTTTCTTGTTGTTTGATAATGAGCAAGTTAGAATTGACTTTGTCATAAAAAAACCGCCCTATGAACTCATAGAGCGGCATTTTCGGGTTTTATTTCTTAAACATAGGGCCTATAATGGCTTGCCCGATTCAAGGGTTTTAACAGCCTGTTCCAGTGCCTTTTTATTCAATTCGTTGGGCGCTTGTGCTAATGCTAATTTAGCATATTCAAGCGCTTTCTTGTAATCGCCCATGGCGGAGTAGCCACGCATAAGGCCACCATTGGTCGGCCATGCCCCTTTGTGTTTCTTGTAGTTCCGTTCGAAGATGACCATTGCTTCTTTCACCTTCTTTTCGGCAAGCAACTGACGGCCATAGCCATGCATTTCTAATGCGGATGCATTATCTAATGCCAAGGTCATGGCCTGATCTGCTTCCGCTTTGCGATTGAGTTTGTTCAATAAACCTGCCTTGGTGGAAAGTGCTGCAAATGAATTGACGCCACCCAATGCCGGATCTACGGCTACCTGAATCCAGTGTAGTGCTTCTTCAAAATTGACATTGTTGTTGAGGCACCAGCTTGCAGCCGCTTGTAAACTAGGCGGATCGAAGCCCATTGCTCCGCTTAATTGCGCACGGATCGAAGCCAAAGTGGTAGCTGTCAAGTCTACTTCTACCTTCATTGGAATTCTCCAACGCTCCCACTCCAACGCAATTTCTACGGAGCGATCGGTTTGATTGGAGAATACATAATCCAAGCGTTCCACACTTTGTTTCTGATCTTTTTGTTGCATGGTACCCACGCGCAATGCATCATTCTTCGGATTATAAAAATAGCTTCCCCAAGCGGTTGTTGTCTTACTAAAAATAAGCGTTGATGTATCCTGATACAATGCGATGAAGAACCCGTATTTTCCGGCACTGAGCTTTTTGCCATTGATGATCACATCGGTAGAAAAAGAAATGGTCGTGTTTTCATTGGCACCTGCTCGCCAGGGCGACTCGCCATCAGAACCAAATCCAAGTACTGTAAATCCATAATGCGCTGTTGAAGTACCCCAAATGTTCCCTTCGCGGCCTTTCACACCGGGAGCATTCCAGGTAATCTCAATGTCGGTTACTCCAATACGCGTGCCGGTCATGCGTTTCAGATTTACGCCACCATCGGGAAGTTGAATGAGCTGACCGAAGGCCATGCTCTGCGTTAGAAAAATGAAAGCAATTGCCTTCAAATAAATCTTGGTAGTTTTCAATTGCATAAGGTTTTGTTTAATAGTTAATCAAGATAAGTTCGATTAGCCTAAACGGTAGTCGGGTTTGCAAAGTTGATAATCAATTCTTCTAATTGATGAATGGTTATATTGTTCCGCAAGCGAGCTAAGGCATAAAAAAAACCAAGGCTTTGAACCTTGGTTTCTATTTTATCAAATGGCTGGGGAATTAATCTACCTCCAACTTCAATGACTTCATTTTCTTTTTCAACTTCTCCAGTTTAGGATTGTAGGTAGCCTCGTCATAGTTAGCCAAGTCTCCATACACTGAAAGCAAACCATACAATACGGCTTCTTCGTTTGGCTTTAGTGACTCGCATTTTTCCCAATAAGGCAACGATTCCTTCAATTTAGCTTCGATCTTTTGAAAGAGCTCTTGTCTTTTTTTGATGTCCGCATCTTTGGTGGTTCCTATTTCGTTACGTTCTTCACGGATAGCGCGCACATCTTTGTAGCTTAAATCCGCCAAAGAGGCATAAGCATCGTAGTGGTTAGGATCTACTTTAATTGTTTCATTGAACCATTTTTTAGCTTCTTCCGGGTTCTTCATTTCATTGCTAATCACACCCAAATAGAATCTTGATTCTACATCTGAAGGGTTCGATTGGGCGTTTTTCTCCATCAATGCTTTTGCTTCCGCTAATCGTCCCATTTTAATGTAAATATCCAGTTCGTAACGAGGGAACTCAGAGTTATTAGGGAATTTGGCAATCATGGCCTTAGCCGTTGCCAATGCCTTTTCATTGTCTTTCTTTTTGTCGCGATAAATGCTGTAAAGCTGAATGTAACCATCCTGATTCTTTCCGCCTTTTTCGTGATAGCGGGTGATATAATCGATCGCTTTGTCATATTCTTCCGCTGATGGCGCAAAGTACACACCGGCATTCATCAACATAGAAGTATCGTTCGGAAGCAGGAATACCACACGCTCCATGTACTTGAATGCTTTCTTGTAATCTTTCTCTTCCTGATACGATTTCAAGCTTACATTCAAATAGGCCTGGGCCAGTTTCGATTCCAATGAAGAATTCAACAGCGGGAGTGAATTCTCGTCATTGAAAAATGTTAATTCTGTTTTGTCAATCTCCTTGCTTTTAGTAAACGCTTCTTTGGCCACTTCAAAAGGTTCTGCCTCAAGTGTTTTCCACTTCGCTTCTTTGGTAGTGTCGATGGCTGCGTAAATCAAGCCTTTTAAATACCAGGCTTTGGCCGCATTTTTTGAAGGATTTCCTTTCTTGTCAACCATCACTTCAGTGCTCGTAACGGTTACATCAATAATGGCTTTAGCTTCATCTAATTTACCTGCTTTGAGGGCTCTTTCGGCCTTTCCAATGCTGGGCTTTATTTCCTTCTGCGCCATTAAGGCAATCGGGAAAAGGAGTAATAGCGCGATCGCTGTCTTTTTCATCTTACTTTAATTTATAGTTTAAATTTGGGTTAGTTTGTAGCTTCTGGTTCTGATGAAGGCTCAATCGGGTCACCATCAATCTCCATCTTCTGTATTTTTTCTACTGAAGAAATCGCATCATCGTCATTGAGTTTGATTAGTCTGACGCCCTGTGTGGCGCGGCCCATGACTCTCAGCTCTTCTACTTTGATGCGGATACTGATACCTGACTTATTAATAATCATCAAATCATCATTGTCTACAACCTCTTTAATTGCAACAAGCTTGCCAGTTTTTTCAGTAATATTAATGGTTTTCACGCCTTTTCCACCTCTTCGGGTGATCCGATAGTCAGTAATGTCGCTTCTTTTGCCATATCCCTTCTCCGAAACTACCAACAAATTGGCATCTTCGCGTGAGATACACACCATTCCAACCACCTTATCTTCATCTGATTCCAAGGTAACACCCCGCACACCGGCAGCGGTACGGCCCATCGGGCGCACATCGCCTTCATCAAAATGAACAGCTTTTCCTTCGCTTTTCGCGATAATGATGTGATTCTTGCCATTCGTCAATGCGGCATTCAACAAACGATCTCCTTCGTGGATGGTGATGGCGGTAATTCCATTGGCTCTGGGACGTGAATACGCCTCCATGGATGTTTTCTTGATGGTACCTTTTTCGGTACACAAGATCACAAACGTATTGTTGATATATTCCTGATCTTCAATGCTTTTCACATTCAATACAGCACGAACACTATCCCCCGGTTGAATATTCAACAGGTTCTGAATCGCTCTTCCTTTTGACGTTTTGGTGCCCTCGGGAATCTCGTACACTTTCTTCCAATATACCTGACCTAAAGCCGTGAAAATCAAGAGGTAATTGTGTGCTTGCGCCACAAATAAATGTTCTGTAAAGTCATCGTCTTTGGTAGTAACGGCCTTCGAGCCCACGCCACCTCGTCCTTGGGTGCGGTATTCCGACAAGGAAGTACGCTTCACATATCCCTGATTGGAAATAGTAATCACCATTTCCTCATTCGGGATCATGTCTTCTACGGTGATGTCTTCCTCGCTGTGAACAACCAATGTTCTTCTGGCATCGCCATAGCGTTCTTTGATTTCGGTCAATTCGGCTTTGATGATACCCATGCGCACCGGTTCGCTGCTCAGGATTTCCTTCAAGCGCTCGATCAATGCTTTGACTTCTGCATATTCATTTTGGATTTTCTCGCGCTCCAGACCGGTAAGGCGTTGGAGACGCATTTCCAAAATGGCTTTGGATTGAATCTCGGATAAACCGAATCGCTCCATCAAACCTGCTTTTGCTACATCCGGATCTTTTGAATTACGAATCAAAGCGATCACTTCATCGAGGTGATCGAGTGCGATCAAATACCCCTCCAAAATATGGGCTCTCTTTTCAGCTTCGTCTAACTCAAATTTTGTTCTGCGCACCACCACTTCATGACGGTGTTCAACAAAGTGAACGATCAAATCCTTTAAGTTCAAGGTCTGCGGGCGACCTTTCACCAACGCCACATTGTTTACACCAAAAGACGACTGTAGCTGGGTGTATTTAAAGAGATTGTTTAAGACGATATTCGGAATAGCATCCTTCTTCAGGTCATAAACCACGCGGAAACCTTCACGGTCCGACTCATCGCGCATATCGCTGATGCCTTCGATCTTCTTTTCGTTGATCATGACAGCGGTACGCTCGATCATCTGCGCCTTATTCACCTGATACGGAATTTCGGTGGCGATGATTTGGTCCTTGCCGTTGGCATTCGTTACGATCTCTGCCTTCGCGCGAATCACAATTCGACCGCGACCGGTGAGATACGCTTCCTGCACGCCTTGGTAGCCGTAGATGATACCTCCGGTCGGGAAATCAGGAGCTTGTACAAACTTCATCAATTCCGGAATGGTGATCTCACGGTTATCGATGTAGGCAATGATACCGTCTACTACTTCAGACAGGTTGTGGGGTGCCATGTTCGTGGCCATCCCCACGGCAATTCCGGAAGAACCATTTACCAACAAATTAGGAACCTTAGCCGGCAATACGGTAGGCTCGGTATTCTGATCATCGTAGGTTGGTTGGAAGTCGACCGTATCTTTATTGATATCAGACAACATCTCTTCGGCTATTCTGCGAAGACGCGCTTCGGTATATCGCATCGCAGCCGGAGGGTCACCATCGACAGATCCAAAGTTTCCTTGCCCATCTACCAGCATATAGCGCATGGACCATTCCTGAGCCATCCGCACCATTGTATCATAAATGGAAGAGTCACCATGCGGGTGATACTTACCCATTACATCACCGACAATACGGGCTGATTTCTTAAAGGGTTTGTTGTAGTTAACACCCAATTCGAGCATTCCGTAAAGAACCCGTCTATGAACAGGTTTCAGACCATCGCGCACATCAGGTAAAGCGCGGGAAACGATCACCGACATCGAATAATCGATGTAGGCACCGCGCATTTCATCTTCAATATTGATCGGAATTATACTCTGTCTTTCAGGTAGGTTCGTACTTTCTTCGGCCACGGTTCGTAGTAGGTTTTAATAAGCACGCAATGTAGTTTAAAAAGCCTTAAATAGGAAGCCCGAAATCGTAGAAAAAGCGAAAGAAATGCGCTTAATAGGGATTTAATTTCTTCTTGTTTTTGCCCCGGTATTTGATCAGCGTTTTATCGTTCTCGCCATAGCCGGGGTTTTGTTTTTTGTAGAACGGATGCCTGCGGCTGCGGTACTCTTTGTTGCCATGGGCATGGTTGATTTGCACGTGACAATCTTTGAGGAAGCATCTCGGCAACTCGGGTATCCGGTATGTTACGCCAAAGTTGAAGTAGAGTGCGTTCATATTGTTTTCAATCAACTTGCTGGTTTCGGGCAACGGCATGGTGTAGCTCTTAATATCGAATGACGGCCGCACAAAAACCTTAAAGTATTCGGACAGATCACGCTCTACCGTCACTCCCAAATCAAAATACATTCCTGTGGTGATAGTCGAGCTGAAATTACCGGTTGGTGTAAAACCACCGATGCGTACATCTCCGGTAAACAAGTAATCTCCTTTACGATAGAACGAGGCACCCAAGAGCAAATAATACTTCTGCACAAATCCGGAAGGGCTGGCCAATTGCAAATTCGAAATCTGATCGGTTAATGCGGTGGGACTCAGTGTGCCAATGCTCATAAACTCGTAAGAGAACCCTGCCCCTATTCGATAGCGGTTAAATCCATAATACAAAAACAGGTTAAGCGGAATATTCAGGGCATTTCCTTTGAAGCCCACATCGGTCGTGCCGGGATTTAACACAAATGCCGAACCCAAGGGAGGTGTTTTATCTACATTCGGATCGTTGACCCAATTGCCGTAGCGTGTCAAAGTATTCGCATCAAATATCTGTGGATTCACACCCGGAATTTGATAAATACCGAACCCGGTCAGTTGGTGGCTAAAGTAAGTGTTGCCATACCCCAGATTGGCTCCGAACGTGATCTTGGTCAATATCTTACGAAAAGCTCCGCCTGATTCACGTTTCACATAGAAATGATCTAATGGAATGCCTGAGCCTCCTTTATCCTGAGCCTGCAAAACCATGGGCATGGTCGCGATGAGGATGATCCAGAGCGCTATTTGTCGTGTCGATTTCAGAATACGGTCTTTTCGAAGCTTAAAGATAAGAATTAGAACAAATTAGTTTCTATTGTTTCCGAATGTGGTTTCTAACGAACTGAAGGTGTGGTATAGTACCTGCCCTTTTTTGACTTCGTAAGTAAAGGTTCTCTCGTCTCGATCGCGCCTTACGCCTCCTAAGCTGAGTGTGACGGTGGACTGACCTTCGGGCAAAGGAACACGTGCGTAGTAGATACTGTGGGGAAGTGTTTGCCAGTTGCGGGTATCCGCTTTTTCGGTGAGGGTATTGACAACTCCTAACAACGCACCCCACCGTTTGTCTTCTTTCTTAGCGGTATGTTCCGATGCCTTCTTAATCGCTAATCGGATTAACGCTTTGCTCATCTCAAAACCCATCCGTTCTTCCAATACCTTGAAAGCGATCTTGTTCACATCTTCGGTTAACTCCAGCGGGTAGGTTTGTTCGTTGACTTTCAAGTGGCCTTCATCAAAGTACAAGGATCGCTCCACATAGCGCGGAAAGACCACTCGGAAAAACTCCAAACGGGTGAGTGCATCTACTTCATCGCGGGAGTAATTGGACTTGGGAAACCGGAAGCTTAGGTTCAAATCGTTGTTGCGGAAGATGAAATAATCGCTGCCATGGTCGATCACAAAGCTGATGCCCCACTCTGTTTTGTAAGGGGCCAGACCGGTGTGCCAGAAAAATATCAGTTCCCCTCCTTCCTGCGGAGTGTATTGGTAGTCGGGCATGGCGAACTCTTCTTTGAACTTGTCATAATCACTTTGCATGCCACTTAGCCACGCAGTGCGAAGGATGTCCAGTTTCAACTGGCGGGGTGCCGAAAACTGAAACATGGATTGGTATTCATTCTGATAAGATTCCCACGAGTTTTTATAGGCAATGAATGCATTGTTGTAATCTTTGTCGGCATCGTAAATGATGCCCATCAGGCTTTGAATGAAGGCATCGTGTTTATAATAATTGTCAGAGGAATAGCGGTCGCTCAACTGTTGCAAGCGGATGTTCAGTCTGCGACATTCCACCAACGCTTCTTCCGTCTTCTGCATCTTCAAGTAATTGAGTGCCTTGTAGTAAAGCAACATCAGGTGTTCGTGGTCTTCGCCCCGATAAACGGTGATGGTCGGGTTGATTAAGTACGATGCCCCCTCGCTGAAGTAGTCGATTTTAAAATCTTCCCAAAAGAGATAAGCCCGCTCAAAGTAGGCGTTGCTTTCTTCGTATTGTCCCAGCATAGAAAGCACCAAACCTTTATTGACAAAGTGAAGAAACCGGTCGCGGCCTGTATCGCGGTTGGTGGACTTGAGGGTGGCCAATGCTCCTTTCAGATTGCCGTTTTCAAAATCGCGGTTGAACTGGTAGTTGGCCTGGTAGTACGTGGCACATGAACTCACGAGACCCAACAGGATAAGTAGGGCAGCCCGGTGGCGCAGGGATTGAAACGAGGTGCGGGCGAAAATCATACGCAGCTTTTAGGTGCCTCGCTAGTTGCGGATGTATTTCTTGATTTCCTCCTGGCCGTACCAAATTCGCTTGTTGGTCTCCATATCGGTGAGAAACAAAGTGGTTACGTAATTCACCACCCGCTTCTTGTTGTAAACATCTGTCTCTGAAGTCATTTCGCCAAACAGCATCAGGTTGGCTCCTGTTTCTTTGCCCCATTGCGAAACGGTTTCGGGGCTGGCGAAGTCTTGTTGCTGGGCACGCTCCTCGCGAATCTTATCACGGAAAGCATCGCTCTCTACTAAGTCAGCAACCCCAGAGTTAAAAATGGCGAGCTCCATTTTCTTAATGTAGTTGGAGGCATCAATATGTTCGCTGGTTTTGTTCTTGATTAAACCCACGATGATGGCGGGCTTTTTGCCGAGGGCTTTGGCGTAGTCTTTGTACTTTTCGCTGGCGAGCAACTCGTTAATCATCTTGTTTGCTACTTGACGAGAGTCGCTGTCGTTCCATCTTCCGCTTAGGTCAATCTGCTGGCCCGGATCGATACGGGAAACGGTGCGGGCACAACCGGTCATCAACAAAACAATCAAGGAAACGTGAATCCATCGGAGCTGCATACATCAAACTGGTTTACCTAGTTATACGCGAAAATCAGGCCAATCTTGTCTTACAATGCTTTTAAACGCTGGATTGTTTCTTTTGGGTTGGCCGAAGAAAACACAAAGTTTCCGGCCACCAACACATCGGCTCCGGCCGCAATCAGCAATGGAGCATTTTGCGTGTTGACCCCTCCGTCTATTTCAATGATGGCCGAAGCGTTTTTCGAAGTTATTAATGCCTTGATTTCCTTCACTTTAGCGTAGGTATTCTCAATGAACTTTTGTCCGCCAAAGCCGGGGTTTACTGACATCAGGCACACCAAGTCCACATCGGCAATGATGTCGGTTAATTGACTAACCGGAGTGTGTGGATTGACCGCAACGCCTGCTTTAATTCCCAATGCTTTGATCTGTTGAATGTTGCGATGCAGATGAGGACACGCTTCGATGTGCACGCTAATGACCTTCGCTCCTGCTTTGAAGAAAGCTTCTACATATTTCTCCGGCTGCACGATCATCAAATGAACATCCAACGGCTTGGTAGCGTGTTTGTTAATGGCTTCTGTTACCGGAATTCCGAAAGAGATATTGGGCACAAACACACCATCCATGATGTCCACATGAATCCAGTCGGCTTCACTTTCATTAATCATTTTTACTTCACGTTCCAAGTTGGCAAAGTCGGCTGCGAGTATGGAGGGTGCAATGATAGGCATGGGCTGTAGGGTCTGAAAGAAAACGGTGTGTTGATCGCGCAAAGATACAGTTCGAAACAAATCTTGCGGTTGGCACATTGATTTATTTTGAGCGGTATTCAGGCGGCTGATATCTGGGAGGTGTCATGACGCCCTGGAGCTTGACACCTCAAAGGTTTAACACTCTGTTAAGGATTTAAAGGGTATGGAAATCCTCCATCAAACTTGAATTTTAAGTAGTTTCGCCCCAGATTATCTTGATCATGAAGTTATACGAGCAGTTTCCCATTTCGCTTACCAATTCTCTTTCCGGTAAGAAAGAACTTTTCCAACCTGTAAACCCCGGCCATGTGGGCATGTATGTGTGCGGACCTACTGTTTACAGTGATGTGCATCTGGGCAACGTGCGTACCTTCCTTACCTTCGATGTGATCAGCCGTTACTTTCGCCACCTCGGGTATAAGGTGCGCTATGTGCGCAACATTACCGATGTGGGTCACCTGGAAAACGATGCGGACGAAGGCGAAGACAAGATTGCCAAGAAGGCGCGCCTCGAACAACTGGAGCCTATGGAAGTGGTGAAACACTACACCGAAGGTTTTCATGAAGTATTGCGTCAGTTCAACATGCTGCCGCCCAGCATCGAACCTACTGCCACCGCGCACATTGTAGAACAGATAGAAATCACCAAGCGATTGATTGAAAAAGGATTCGCCTATGAAGTAAACGGTTCGGTGTACTTCGATGTGCCGAAATACAATGAGTCGCACGACTACGGCATTTTATCCGGACGCAAGATCGAGGAACTGATGGAGAGCGGACGCAAGCTGGACAGTCAGGATGAGAAAAGAAACAAGGTGGACTTTGCGTTGTGGAAAAAGGCCTCTCCTGCTCACATCATGCGCTGGCCTTCTCCGTGGGGCGATGGCTTTCCGGGCTGGCATATTGAGTGTACGGTAATGAGTACCAAATATTTAGGTGAAACCTTCGACATCCACGGAGGTGGCATGGACTTAAAATTCCCGCACCACGAATGTGAAATTGCGCAGGCGGTGGGTGCCAACGGCAAAGATCCGGTTCGTTATTGGTTGCACTCGAACATGCTCACTGTGAACGGACAAAAAATGAGCAAGTCGCTGGGCAATTCCTTTTTGCCGCGCGAACTTTTTGCAGGCACACACGCGCTTCTCGATAAAGGCTACAGTCCTATGACCGTGCGCTTCTTTATGTTGCAATCGCACTACTCCAGCACACTCGACTTCTCGAATGAAGCGATGCAGTCTGCGGAGAAAGGGTTTAAGCGACTGGCACAAGCATTGACGTTCATCAAAAAATTAGAAGTACCCACACAGGCAGTAACGAATGACCTGACTGCTGAGTTAAATCGCATGGCGACAGAATGCTACACTTCGATGAGCGATGATTTTAACTCGGCCAAAGTGATTGCGGTGTTGTTTGAAATGTCGTCACGGATTAACGATATCAAGTCGGGGAACCTGACAATAGACAAGCTGGACGCTACTGCGTTTGTGAATTTCAAAGCCACCTACATCGCGATGATGGAAGACGTGCTTGGATTGAAAGAAGAGAGCGAGGCCGGAGGCAGTCACCTGGAGGGAGTGATTCAGGTGTTGATTGCCATGCGGAAGAAAGCACGCACCGATCGTAACTACGCGTTGTCGGATAAGATTCGTGATGACTTGCAGGCTATTGGTGTGCAGTTGAAGGATGGAAAAAATGGCGAGATGACCTATACCATTGAGTGATGCTGAAGAAGTTGTTTATACTGCCTATTCGTTTTTATCAGGGAGCGATTTCTCCCTATCTGGGGGCGCACTGCCGCCATACACCTTCTTGTTCGCAATACACAATTGAAGCCATTCAGGAATGGGGTGTGCTGAAGGGCATCTGGCTAGGATCGAAGCGCATCGGGCGTTGTCATCCGTGGGGCACGAGTGGGTATGATCCGGTGCCGAAGAAGAAATAACAGATTTTATATTGGGATAACCTGCCGTGACTGAACGAGTTGGTCAATGGTTATTGGTCAATGGTCAATGGTCATTAGTCATTCGTCAATGGGGATTGGGGATTCGGACTTTGGGATTGGAGGTTGGTGGTTTTTGTGTTGGGATGGTTGGGGTGTGACCTCACCTTGCTCCTGTTCCTGAGGATACTGTCAGGATAAGCTTGCTTCCGCGTCCTCCTACTCAGTTTATGCGTCCTGACTCTCAGATTACGCGTCTAGGAGCTCCGACTATGCAAAAAAGTCCTGACGATGTTGTCAGGACAAGAATGCTTACGCTTAATGTAGCTTTGCACATGCGTTAAGGAGCTTTGCACATGCATCCAGATGAAATGGTTCTTCGTCATGTAGGCTTTGAACATGCATCAAGTAAATTTAAACTTGCATCAAGGATATTTGAACTTGCATCAAGGATATTTGAACATGCTTCAAGAATGAATGGTCATGCGGCATGTAGCTATGAACATGCATCAAGTAAATTTGAACATGCGTCAAAGAGCTATGAACATGCGTCAAGTAGCTTTGAACATGCGTCAAGGAGCTATGAACATGCGTCAAGACGGAATGGTTATGCGTCAAGGAGCTCTGAACATGCGCCAAGGCTGAACGCTTCCGCGGAATTTGGTCTGTGCAACGAACTGTGTCACTTGATTAAATTTGTTCTGGTGAGCTATGCGGAGATCTGTTTTCCTGGGGTGTTTACCCCACCCTGCTGTTTGCTATACTCCTCGTGCCGACTCACATGCCCACGCCACTGCGGGGTGCCGCATCCCTTTGTCTTCCGAAGCTACAGCGTAGGAAGATGCCCCTAGGGCTTCGATAAAAATTTGGTGAGGGGAAAGAATTAGTTCGACAACATGTAGCTGTCAGGTGATAACACCTGGCGAGGCTAAAATTATTTGACTTCTTTGAAATTATGATTTAACATGGTTGAAATGATACTAGCAAAAATGATGGTTGAACTTACTCGTTTTTTAGGATCTGCCTCTGTTAAATAGCCATTGGGGTCATTGGGAATTATGTCGCCCATAAGTATAAGCTTGTATCTCAATTTATCGCAGCTTATAGTGCTTAAGCTATCCAATGATATTCCTGTTATTTGTGTATCTTCTTTTGTAAGATTAAAGTAATAGCTCTTAAGAGGCTTAGTTTCCTTTAAGTAAGATGCGTTGCCACCGTCAAAATGATTTACAGCGGCAAAGGGGAATGACCAAAATACCTCATTACTACGTTCGCTGTAGATACTTACTTTAAATGAATTTATAACTTCGTCAAATGGCCACATCTCACTAATTCCCTGATCTAAGCAGGCTTCACCAATGTATTTATCTGATTTTATAAACCCTTTATCTGTAATTACAAAAGGCAATATGACATTTTTCTTACGCTTAAATGAATTGCACAGAATTGTATCCTGTCTGCTCGTTATGGCCATTTCAAATAACACATTCATTGCTATTACTTTAGAAGCGCAGTTATTAAGCTGCTCAATTGCATTGGCAATCTTTAGTCGATCCGCATTTACAATATTTACAACCACAACCCTACTATCAATTGTTGAAACTCCGCTAACGTCCTTACGGGTCGTGCATTTAATATTTGAAAGCAACCAAATTAAAACACAAAAAATGAGAATGTGATTTTGTTTTATTTTAATTAATTGGTTCATAATTAACGGTTATTGTGAGGGTTATACAGTACTTTTCTTTTTAATCCCAATCTGGGTGCGGAATCTACTTCCGTTCCCCAATCTCCTACTCAATAATAAAACACATAATAGACCCCTTGCATTATCATAAAAATTTCTTGCACTGCTATGCAGATACTCTCTGATTTGTCAACGATTACATTCTACATATAACTTAATTTTTGCGAGCCTACAAAATTTAATTTTCTGTCTTTTACATTGAACATAAAAACCTCACTTATACCAAAATCTGGTCTTTTATCATAGCGTAACTCATTCTTTGACTTCATTCTAATAACTTCTATGAAAAATTCGCCATCTCTCACATCAGAAAAGAAAATTTTGACGTAGGAGAAACGTAATTTGCCTCCAAATTTCATGAGGGCAGAGTCTCGCCTCAGCACAACATATTTGGAATTAACTGAATTACTAAGTTTTCTGTCTACAGACAACAATTGGCCATAAACATCAAATGATATTACGTCTGGCGAAATATTGAAATTGTTTCGCTTGAGGGCTTTTTGCTCAATAGATGAACTAATTTTAATAATTTGAATAGCCTCCGCTGCAAATACTTTTTCCAATGTATTCTCTTGTGCTATTCCCTTATTAGCAAGAATGAGAAAAAATATTACTAAGTGAATGGCTTTCATACTATAAAATTGAATATTTATTTTAAAAGTTCTCCCTCTCTTATTAATTCCTTTGTATCTGAATGGAAGATGCCCCCTCTAGCGCGGAATTGCTTCCGAGCCCTCTATTGAATAAACAACATATCTAATAAACTCTTTCCAGTAAGTATCACAATAATCTATTGTATTACCGTACAGTGACAGAATACATGTTGCTTGATATCTAACCTTATACTTTTCCCTGATATGTCTAAGTTAAAAGGATAGCATCGAGGAACAAAGTATATGCGTATGATATATTGAAATTATTGAAGGCGAGCGTAATTTTTAGAGAGCACGGAAGTAACTTCCGCGCTAGTGGGAGTCAGGCTGTTCGTTGCAAGTCCTCCCCCCGCCAGTTTGCTTTGTATATCGGGGGTGCGGGCTTTCCACTTCCATCCTTGCCGCTAGAGTTCACCTTACGCATTTACTAAACTTAAACATTTTCTACTTTCCGCCCAGAAATAAATCTTCAGACAAGCTTCCAGCATTTCTATGCTCTTTGAGAAGCAAATCGTCTTGCGTGAGAGTCTTTTCAAGTGCGTCCTTAAATTCAAATTGAATCGCTCAATGTGGCGTGTGTTGGGTAAGCCAATTTTGTGCAAACGCTCCGGCACCAATGTTTTGTAAATATTTAAACCATCGATGCAGATTCTCTTGGGGTTCATGCAAAGTATCTGATCGGTGATTGCTTTTAAATTTTCTTTCGTTCGCGCGCCCACTTTATAATCCACAACTTGCTTACTTACCCGATCAATCATGTAGCTTATCCATGTTTCGTTCTTCTTATTGCCTACGAAAGTCCAAAGTTCATCCATCTCATAAATGCGATTGGCTAGCGAAATTATAGGTTTGACAATTAATCTCGCCTGAAGTTTGATTTTACGGATGACACTTGAAACTGAAATATTCAGAATGCGGGCGATACTGTTAATTCCAACCCCTTCAGTAAGGAGCTTAGTAATTGCCTTTATAATATGCTCTTGGCATGCTAGGTTTTTATAAGCTGCTTGCTGGTATTTTTTACAGGCCTTACAACGATACTTCTGTGTACCATCTTTTTGCTTGCCTGATTTGATGCATCGGGCTTTACATTTTTTACATTCCATCCACCAGATATTTGATAGCACCAAGGTGGGGAAAACCTCATTATTTTGATTCTAAGGTACAATTTCTTGCACGAACAGAGAAACTTACCGGTCATCTTTCATGCTATTTGTAAAAATCAATCCTGAATATCAATAGATTTGAAACACTAAAACAAAAAACAGATATTTTGGAGCACTACACACAGAAGTAACTTTCGCGCTAGTGGAGGGCAATCTGACATTTTGATACACTACATACCAGTATTGCTCATCACATAGAGTATTGCTAAAATTGAAACAACCATATAAACAATTCCAGAAACTCTGAGATAAGAGCTAATCGAGGTATTATTAAATTTCTTTATGATCAATAGATATTTCTCATTTACTACTAAGATTAGGTAATTCAGAAATATTAATCCACTGAGAAAGAGTAAATGCTGATACAATCCATTTGTAATATGTAATGCCATTACATTAAAAGTAGGAAAAAGTGACATAACTACAATAGCATTAAAAGCATTGGAATTATCCGTATAGCCTATAGAATTTTTACCAAACTCTTTTAATGTACAATACAACAAATAGAAATAAGATTGATAGATCCTCATAAATTATCTACAGAATTTTTCTTAAGCACCAACAAGAAGTCCTTTATTTCTTTAGAATCTGGATTAATAGAAAGGCATTTATTGAAACAATCAATTGCATTTCTTTTATCATTAAGAACGAAGCCATATATCAAACCTAGATTGCGATAAGACTCAAATTTTCTATAATCCAAATTTATTGTTTTATGATAGTATTTGGTAGCTTTTGAGTGTTGATTATTTTGAGCATAACAATAACCAAGCCTGTAATTAAATTCACCATTAAGTGAATCTATTACAATCAATTTCTCATATAATACTAATGCACTATAAAAACTTTTATTCTTATATAAAGAATCTGCTTGATGAGCTAATAGTTTTGCAGGGCTATCGGTATTTGAATTTTCAAAAGATTCTGAATCACGATTATCTTTGCAACTTAAAGTTATAAACAGTAAACTTATAGTAAGTAACTTACTCATACAATTAACATCTAGTTAGACATTAGTTTATTCACAATTCTCTGAACTTCTTTCTCTTTCTCAATAGATCTATTCAAGTAATAATTCCTGAGGTAATGACCTTCTTCGAAACGCATTGCCCATAAAAAATCTTGCCTAGATGAATTAGCTAAATCCGCTGCAAACTCTGGCATAGATGCTTCTCCAAGAATTTGAATTGCAGTTGTACCTAATTCAATGACTGCTAATCCATCCCCATATACACTTAAGGTTACACCAGCCTTTGCTAATTCAAGGAGAAAACCTCCAATGTCATTTTCTTCGTATTTAACAACTATTTCATATGCAGATTTAATTCTTCCTGCGCCTTTAAAAAAGTTTAATAATGTAGGATCAGTACCTTTAGAAAGTTTATACGTTAACTCTCCAAGATCAAATACTTTTGCAGCATCAAGTAATTTTTTTAGTGCTTTAATTTGCTCTTTTCTTTGCCTCAATTCCTCGAGTTTTCTAGCGGTATTTTCAGTTTTTGTTGCATCTTGTTTAACTTGAGCCTTCTGCGCTTTTTCACTACCACAACAATCTTCATCCATACTATTCGCAAGTATATCCAAGCCTGAAGGCGTAAAAGGTTGCCAATCATCATAATGAATATGTACTGTAATACCGCCATTAGCATTCGTCTCTGTGGTTCTATTTACTTCATCTTCATCTGACATACCTGTAGGATCAGTAAAACGTAGGGGATTATTATTTGCGTAAACATACGGACTACTCTTCACGTCAATTTCAGATAATATATCCACCGTTCCCCATCTTCCAATCTCCGGCATGTACATCCGTGCTCCGAAGTCATACCAGTTGAGCGTCAACTCGTCTTGTAATTCTTTGGAACTGTACAACATCTTCTGCTCAATGGCCCCTTGTCTTTCCCCCGCGCGGAACGCCAATCCAAACGGCATATAATCCGTAGCGCTTACAATCTGCCCGGGGGTGTGGCTCATCACTACATCGTCAAAATATACATCCACCTGAGTAGCGTGTTCGTTGCTTACATAAAGATACGCATATCCCGGTTCGCGTACCGTGTAGCTCGCACTCATCTGCGCACCCGAGCTTCCCAACTGTTGATACGATACATCCAAGAAATTGTAGTTGCGATCAAATAATAAGATCGTCACAAATACTTTGGGGGTGCTGCTATTCGTACTGCCATTGCCGTAGCCACCCGCTTCCAACTGTCCCCAACTCTGCACCGCACTAGAAGCCGTGCCTGTCTCCCCCGGTGCCGGAGCGCCCAAGTTAAAGGCGGACAATAATGCGGGCGCAAAATTGGCAAGGTTACTACCTGTTCCGGTGGGTGCCAGGTATTTGGCATACGCTTGTATCTGCACCACGTCTCCCGGCATCACCGCATAATCTTTCGCCACGCCTACCTGTCCGCTCGCTGCACCATTCAAATACAAGCTGTTGCTGCCGCTATTCGCATTGCTCGCCACCACATTGATGTGCGAAGCCGAAGGATAATTCTTAAACTTCGTAGCTTCTGTAGTCTGATTGGCCGTTTCAAACCCGGCCGTTACCGTGTTGGCTGTTTGTGTTTTGGTTGTGAATGTAACATGCACGTTGCCTAGGTGATCTTTCAAATAGTATTGATACTCCCACCCTGCCCCATCCGGCAGCACGCGTCCCTCACCCATTTGCACGGATTGCAAATTGCCGCCTTCATAAATCAATTCACCCAGGTAGTCGGTTGTTTTCGGAGTAGAACCAAATACTTGTTGCGCCCACTTGCGTCCGGCAGCATCGTAGGTGTACACTACATAATCCGTAGCACCTTTGTTCACTTGCTGCGGCAGGTTGAGGTAATTGTAGTTCACAGCCGTAATGCCTTTGTTCTTATCGGCTGTCATGTTGCCGTTGCCAAGTAACGCATTGTCATAGGTGTAATCATCCGTGCCGGTGTTGCCATTCACAAATCCGGCTGTGACCGATCCTGCATCATGCACATATTTCAATTGATTGCCCTGATAGCCATACGTCAGGTTATCCATCACCTGCCCCTGATACCCAAAGCGTTTTAGTTTTAAAATATTTCCATTCAGGTCGTAGCTGATGCCCATCTCGCTATAGGCGCGCCAGTGGCGTGCCCACGTTACGCTGTCGTTGTCAAAGTGGTGGGCGTTGAGCAAACGGTTCTGCGCATCGTAGTCAAAGGCATACGCTTGTTGTTTGTTGCTACCGCTACTCCATTTGATGGACGAAATGTTTCCGTTGAATGCCGCGGCTGCCGATAGCCCGCTGAATGGATTGTTGTAGGCCAGATCCATCCCAAAATAATCGGCCACCACATCACCACCGGCTACCGCAGTAATATTACTTTGGTTGATACCGATCATCCACCCACGGATGTTGTAACTAAAATCAACACTTTGCTCATAATTAATCCCATCGGTGCTGTGTAAATTTTTCTCGATCGGTTGACCCAGTTCGTTGTAGTTGCTTTGGGCAACAATCACTGGGCTAGCTCCGTCAATGGAGTGAGATAGTTTTGTTAATCGACTACCATGGTCATATGTAAAAACCTCTGAAATAGTTTTGCTTACACTATTCACTATGTAAGTGCGCTTACTCTGAATGGTGCGCCCAGCAAAATCAAGTAAGTTGGTTGTGCGCTGCGTTCCTTTCGGGTGATCGGCAATAACCTGAATGGGGCGGTACTTTATATCATAATAAGTAACGGTGCGCAGCCAAGCTCCGGTGGTCAGTACTTTTACTAGAGAGGCAGTAGCTAAACCCAATATGTTCGTATTGGCCGTAGCCGGTTGTCCACTCAAAGCGGGGCTCTCTACTGTGTAGACATACGCTGCCGGAGCTATGTACGTATCATAGCGATCGTAATAGGTAGCCGTATAATAATCGGCCGCATTGGTGCTCTGCGGAAACGATTTGTTATCGTAGCCGAGTATCGCACCCGTGCTTCCAATGTAGGTTTCATACCATGCTTGGGAGGCCGTAAGATTAGCGTAGTAGGTATTAACTGCCGCCTGCATAGTTGCCAGTGTGTTGGTGCTGGCATACTTGCCCGTCAACACAGGGCGGTTCAGTTCATCGTATTTGATAAACGTCCATTCTTTGGTGGGTTGATTGCGTTTGGTTGGCATCCTGAGTCAACACCACCCGGTTCCGTTGATCGTACACCATATACACCGCCCCGGCTCCAGGCACTTGCTTTTGCACCATCCGGTTGCGGCCATCGTATTGGTATTGAAAAGCAAAGCGTGCCAGATCGGTAGCAGTCGGGTTGCGTGCCATCCCAACTAGGGTGCGTACTAACTGAGGTTGAAGTACGTAGCGCAGTAACCCATAATCGTCATAAATGTAATAGGTATTAGTCCAGTGGTTAGTGGTATCACTCAGTACAGCACCCTCTACCGCTTGCACTTTTTTAAGAATTAGGCGCCCGAGTTTATCGGTGTAGGTGCGCACTTCATGGTTTTGTTCATCGGTAGTAGAGCTAACCGAAAGTTTGCCCGTACCAAACATCACGGTGTGAGGGGTTGCACTCCGCACGGGCATGCCATTGCCATCCAACAACCAATTGATCACGGACTCCTGAGTGACATCATAAACGATATCTTTGTGTTTCACATTTCTGTCGCTGCCTGCAGCAGCCGCGCGCCAGCCCGATCCTACTCCAAAGCCATACAATGCACGGTTTAACTCCGAGTTTTCAAACACCGTTTCAGCATACGGCATCGCATCGTCTGCAATTTTATCGGTAGGATTATTATAAAAATTAAGGGCCGCTCCGGCAAAGTTGCCGCTCGCGTCAATCACACCGGGCTTCAGGTAGCCGGTGGCTTCGTTGGCTACAAACGGCAGGTATTGTTTCGCTTTCCTTCCGTAGCTGTCGTACACACTCTGCGTCACCATGTCTTTTTTCAAAGGCGAGCCTTGTGTCAACACGGTTTGTAAATGCCGGCCATGGCCATCATAGTAGGTAATGGATTGGGTGAGCGAATCCACGCCTTGTAGTTTAATACGTGATGTGTCGCTGGTGGCAGTTAACAATACGCTGGTAACAATATAGTTCAGGTTTTGATTCGCAAACTGGTTAGATACGATATACGTGGCGGTGCCCGTGCCATTTACGCCTGCTTTTGTTACCGCTACCTGATACGTGCCCGGCAGGCTCGTGGAATATTTTTGAGTAGTGGCTAACGTCACTGCCAGATTGGTGGTGTTTTTCCACGCATAGCTGCTGTAGCCCGCACCCGCATCTAATATCACACCTGCGCCCAATATCACGTTGCCGCCCGTGCTGGTTACAATCGGTGCGGGGTTAACAGTAGCCGTTACATTGACTGTTGTACCTGAGCAACTCGCTGCGGTGGGTGTAATAATATATGTTGCGGTTCCATTCGCTGCCGTAGTGGCCATTAAAGTTTGTGCGATCGTGCTGCCCGAACCGGCTGTGGCGCCACTGGCATTGGTTTGGCTTTGCACGGTCCACGCATACGTAGTACCACTTACATTGTTAGGATTGGTAATGGCAATAGAGGTGGCTGTACCTGTAAAAATACTTTGATTGGTAGCTGCGGCATCCGGCTTCGGCTTTACCGTAGCCGTAACCGTAATGGCCGTTCCCGTGCAACCATTTGCACTGGGGGTTATCGTATACACTGCTGTGCCATTTACATTGCTGGTCGCAGTCAGTGTTGGATTTAGTGAATATGTAAACGGGGAGACCGCAGCCGAAATACCGCTTCCGTTGGTAGCTCCAGTGGTGTTGGTGTTTACTACCGTCCACGTGTTGGTAGTGCTGGCTACGTTGTTGGTAATGGTAATACCTGCCCCGCTGCCGGTACATACTGAAGGGTTGGCCGCACTGGCGGTAGGTACTGTTTTCACCACGACTGCCGAGGTGGCTTTCGCATTGGTGCTCCAGCTACTTCCACAATTGGCACGCAAATAGTAGGTACCGCTGGCAGTAGCCGTATAGGTGCTGGTGCTGTTAGCGGTAGAAGTTCCGTTAGCAGTTGTTTGCCAATACCATGTTACGCCCGCTGGCGGTGTGCCGGTATAAGTAATGGCTACGCTGCCACAACCGGTGGTAGTGCCGGGGTATGAAAACGTAGCGGTAGGTGTTTGAAGGGTCGGGCAGTTAATGGTGATATTCATCGTAGAGCGGACAGTGCCAAAACCTGAATAGTTGAGGGTGCTCGTGCCACTGGCTGTCCAGGTTACATTTACCGTGTAGGTAGTACCGCTAACGGAATAGGAACTCACATACCCATTGCTGTTGGACAGATACCAGGTATAGCTGCCATACACAATACCCGGGTTGTAGGTATAGGTGGTTGTAGTACCCACCGTTACGGGCGTAGGGCCCGTGATGGATTGCGACCAACTGCTATAGTAGCTCAGAAATATAAATAAGAATAGGCCTGCTCGTTTCTTCATAGCGTGTCAATCGAGGTGATGGTGTAAGAGTGTTGGATCGTGCTGGTGGTGCCGCTGGTAAAAGTTAGTTGCACTAAGATGCCCGTGGTGGTGCGGGCAAAAGTAAGTTGTCCGGTCAGTTCATTGCCGGCTATGTTGTAAACAATACTGCCATCGTTGTTTACGTTTGCCCACGATCCGGTTACAGAAGTAATCGTGTAAGTAGAAATAAAACTTCCGTTGCCTTGCACCCACTCTACTTGCTGCTGTCCATACGTTACAAACTGACTGGCTACGGCTACTGTTTCGCCTGAAACAAGGTCTTTAAAACCGGATGCATTCCATCGCAGCGTTTGTGTGGTAACGGATTGCGCCTGCAGGAAATAACCGGTAAGGCATAAAATAAATATTGATAGTGTCTTCATAACTAATTCGTTTTAAACCTAATTTTTAGTTCCCTGTATGGTAAAGGCATTTTGTTTGTACGTGCCATCGTCAAAGAAGAGAGATACCGTAGCCGAGACAGTGCCTGAAAACTGCGGAGTAAATGTGCTTTGCACGGTCATCGAGTTGCTAAAGGCGGTGCCACCAAAGCACTGGTTGCTGATAGGGATTGTAAAGTAAGCGTTTGTCTTATCTGCGGCAGCCACCGGCAATACCCCATTCCAATTATAGGCTACATACGCCAACCGCAAAGGCGCATTGCCGGTATTGGTGATGGTAATATTTTGAAAACCTACCGGACTTACGGTTCCAAAATTAACGAGTGTGGGGTTTCCAATGACATTGCTCCGGGTAGCATATACCGCGCTTACCGCGGTGGTGGAAGGGCCGGCCGTCTTATCGGAATTGATGGTGATGGTTCCACTATAGGTGCCAATGGGTTTGGTATTGTCAAATGATATAATGACGTCAATGCTATTGCCGGCTATAATTTTGCCACCACTCCACGAAGCAATAAATCCGGTAGGCATTTGAATAGCTGAAACGGTAAGGTCATCATCGCCTGAGTTTGTCAGCGTCATGGTTTTGGTGAGCATGGCATCACTGCACCGTGCGTAATAAACCGTTTGTGAAGCATACATATCCGTAGTGAGTGTGCCAAAATTCAGATCACCGCTAATGGCTAATATCTTCGAGGCGGTGCGTGCTTTCAAGCGGTATTTATTCTGACCTACAATGGCATTTTTGGTATCGCGCGCCAATACCAATCTTCCATACGCATCGTATTCGTAGGTGTTTTTCGCACCGGCCGGGTCGGTCACTTTTGTTACCCCAATGGAGGGGTTGTGCACATACGTGGTGAGCTGCTTGTTATTCGTCTTTGCATGGCTGCGCAAGGTAGCCTCATACGTGCTGGGAGTTAGTATAGCCGCATTGTAAGCAGTAGATAAATCAGCGTACGTAACTCCCACCGCATGCACAATCGGCAATTGGGAATTGTATCCCCAGATAAAAGAATGAATCACACCATCTTCGGTAGTGTATTGTAATAATTTTCCGGTGTTGGCATCGTAACTATTAAAATTGATTTTAGGCTCATAGCTAGATCCAAACCCATCGCCATTGGTGGAAGCAGTATATGCTCCCAGCGAGCGGTTGTAGGCATACGATGCCATCAAATTTGTGATGCCTTTGGGTAAACTATCATATACATAGCGATTGCCGGCCGCAGAAATAACTACGCCATTTTTGGTTTGTACCTGCTCAATCACCGGGCTGACCATATTGGCATACTTCATGTGCTTGAGCGTAGCAGAGGGCGTTGCATAATCACAGGGCCGATAGAAAGTAGTAACATACACGTCATTACTGCTACCGGTAACTTGTTCGGTCTTCGGCAAGAAGTTGCTATTGAATGTGTACGTCTTAGAGGTTTGAATGGCTTTATTGGCAGGGATACCAGATGCAATATCGGCATCCGTAAAGCCGGTTTGTGTATCACCCTCGTAGGAGGTTTCGGTAAACGGTTTGATGAACGTAGACTTTAAATAATAGGGTGTTACATACCCAAAGGCATACGGGTCGAACGGAGAGGTTCCATAAGAGATAGCGGTTACCTGCTCATAATAATGTTCGTAATCCTGATTGATATGATATCTCACTACGTTTCCGGAACTGTTGTAATTCCGCACTTCAGTAGCCTGCCCGTTCAAATTAGGATAACTGATGGAAAACCCATTTCCGGAGACGATCTGATTCGGGCGGTTTTCAAAATAATAGGTGTTGCGGTAAGAACTGGGGCCCTCTACGATTTCGTGTACTTTCGAATACCCGATCACTTTGCCTTCTGCGGAATTGTTTCCCGGAATACTGGAACCGGTTGTGTATAAAAAGTGACAAGCACTCAGCGCCATTTGAGTTGTATTTCCGACAGGCGCACGCACAAAATTGGCATACCGATTAAACAAAGGCACCATGAGCTTGCCCGTAGATCCCGAAATCGGACTATTCACGGTTTGTACATACTGGTAAGATCTGTTAAGCACCAATTGATCATCGTAGTCATACTCTTTTATGGACTTAATACGCGCTCCTCCCCCAGGCAACGTATAATCCTCACGAAATGTCAACGTCAGGTCGGGTTGATAGATGTGGGGTTCGTATTCAAAAACGGTATACCCTTGCGTGGGATAATACACTTTGGTAAGCAAACCTGCTTTTCCGAATTCAAAGTTAGGAGCACGCTCGTTAATAACACCAAACGTACTTACCGAATTATAATTGGCGGTAGGTAAATCACAGCTATTCGGTCCTGTTACAATACGTGGTGGCAACATGCTGGTGTTGGCATCCATCCCATTGTAAAAACCAAAGTGATCGGTGGCGCTGGTCAACTTCTTAGGTATCCCTTTTGTACCTTTTTCATAATAAAAACGGTACTCCTGATCGTCAATCTTCACTCGATCCAATCGGCTGCGCAACCACATCAATTCGGTCTCACTCTGATTACCCGGTATCTGGTCCTGGTACTGTTGGTTAAAATAACTTTGCGTAAAGACAATGTTTTTATTGAAGGTGGATGACGGCAGCTTACTGGAAATCGTAATACCGGTGTAGCGTTTAGGCGTTTGTAAGGGGCGCAGCACACTATTATGCATGAGTCCATCCGGAAAATATTCTCCGGTGCCCGCTGCCGTAAAGATTTTATTAGTGCGCAAATCTTCACGCGTTTCCATGTTAAACTGAACACTATCCGACTCGCTGATAATGCGCTTCAAATACACATGTTCGTGTACTGTTTGGAAAAGAATCGGGAATGGAATGTTGGATGATTGCTCGCCATACGAGCGCGTGTTTGATAAATACGGACTCGAACCATCTGCATTCAAATCGTACTTGAACGTGATGACCTGCTTCCTGGGACTTGTAATTTTAGCCAGATACCACGAAGAAGTGGTTTTAAAACGCCCCGCCCAGATACAATCCAATTGAATATTGATATGATTTTCGCCCCAGCACGTATTGGTAAATACTTCGTTCCAGGTAGGCGCATTGATCTGATCGGAAACGGATGACATGGTGGTGGATTTTTCTTTCACTGAAAATTCACCCACATATCCATCCGGAGTGGTAACGGTAAAAGACATCGTGCCTTCATTAAAGGAAACTTTGCAGGCATCTTTTGTCAGTTTAATAACTTTTATGGTACCGGTAACTACTTTTTGAGTCAGTACAAATGATCCATTATATCCAAAGAAGTTGTAGGAAAAAAGATCCGGTTGGGTATCCGGACGAGCTACGAGCAGGTGTTTATAATAAGTTGTATCACAAGGTGTTCCGCTGGCACATAATTCAACAATGGCAACATTCGGATTATTATATTGATAATTTAAATTAGAATTAACTGCCCGGTCATTATATACAAAGCCTTTATACTGATTATTATAACCCGGAAACAAGTCATCTCCCCCTTGGATCGTGCGTGAAATCACTCCAGTAGCGTTAAGCGCCCAGCCAAGGCCCACCTCTCCGGCTTCTTCGTTGGTGCGCACGCCTCCGGCATTATAGGAAATAGAAATCGGCAAACTCCATCCATCAAAATCGATGGTGTGAAGCGGAATACTCACATTCGCTGTGCCAGTATACATGTTGGGGCGCTGTGAGAAGTACTCCGTCATTTTTGAAGCGTTAGGTGTAGGTGGCACAATTTTTAAGTCTTGTGCTGCAACCCGGTTAAACAATACCAAACACAGGAAGAAAACAAAAACTGGGTGGTTCATCTTAAATGCAATCATTGCTTCAAATTATAAGGTCTTCTAAGTCAAAAATCTGTATTAAGCCATAAGTATAACTGTCATCCGGCCAGTAACTCCGGTTAACGTCATAGCATACTCTTAATACTATGTAATACAAATGATGTAGCGTGCCCGGGGAATGCACACTCTTTTTTATCTCTCTGGTGGTGTCATTTCCGGTTTACTAAATAGGGTAAGCAGAAAATGGAACCATCGATAACAAAAAAGTGATACGGCTGAAACGCTGAATAATTTAAATCTGTGTAATGAATTTTAAATGCTCCCTCTTTCAACTGCTCATTACAATATTCGTTTAATTTTTATTCTAATTCCAGCCTACTCTAACTGCATGTAAGTTAATCTTCAAAAATGTAACACTTTGCCACCTCCCCACTACCCAGATTTATGGGTATTGACTTCATCAAAAAAAATACAGGTACCCACTTTTCACAAAAGTTATCCACATTTTGAGTAGATTATTTTTTTATGAAGTGTGTAATGAGCATGTAATATTTGGGGTGGTATTGGTTGTTTTTTGTGTAGAACGCAGTGCGAAGTGAGATCGAAAAGATGAGAAACGGTGCATTTCGAAATATGGGAGCCTTGATACTTGAAACGATCTTGATGATTGCTTGTCACCTGTACCCGCGTTGTAGCGTAGGTGCAATCCAATCACTAACAACTCATTTATGGTAATGGGTGTCTGATGAATACGGATTGGGATGCAGGGCATTGACCGGGGTGTATGGGTAATTCATACCGCATGGTGCTCTCACCTCCAAGGTGACTGCTGTCACCTCTAACGTGACTCGGGTAACCTCTAAGGTGACTCGGGTAACGTCAGACGTGCATCGGGCCACCTCTGAGGTGACTGCTGTCACCTAAAACGTTCAAGCTGCCACCTTTTAGGTGACTGCTGTAACGTGTAGGGGTGACTCGGGTAACCTCAGAGGTTCATCGTGCCACCTCTGAGGTGACTGCTGCCACCTAAAACGTTCAAGCTGTCACCTTTGACGTGGCTCG
The DNA here is from genome assembly GCA_002398365.1 of Flammeovirgaceae bacterium UBA5008. Classification (GTDB taxonomy): domain Bacteria; phylum Bacteroidota; class Bacteroidia; order Cytophagales; family Cyclobacteriaceae; genus ELB16-189. The sequence goes on along the minus strand of DGYK01000025.1, from coordinate 47 downwards.
GGTAACCTCAGACGTTATCCGGAGAACCTCGGAGGTGACAGGGGTTA
>DGYK01000064.1:141417-152177 GCA_002398365.1 Flammeovirgaceae bacterium UBA5008 | reverse complement strand
ATCCAACACTACTTGGTTTCTCAAAATATCATCGAGTGTATCGCGCTTGCGGATCAGTTGGGCTTTGCCATTGAAAATCAAAACTTCAGCCGGACGCAAACGTGAATTGTAGTTAGAAGCCATGGAGTAGCCATAGGCACCTGCATTTTTCAAAACGAGTAGATCACCTTCGCGCACTTCGTTCAGTTTGCGATCAGCACCCAATGTATCCGTTTCGCAAATGTTGCCCACAACGGTATAAATTTTTTGATCCCCTGTAGGATTGGATGTATTGATGATGTGATGGTACGCATCGTACATCATCGGGCGAATCAAGTGATTCAATCCGGAGTTGACGCCCACAAACGTGACAGAAGGAGTTGCTTTCACCACATTGGCGTTGACAAACAGATAGCCGGCTTCGCTCACCAGGTATTTTCCGGGCTCGATCCATAACTCCAGTTGCTTGCCGTAGCTGTGGTAAAACTCTTTGAATGCTTTCCCTACTTTCAATCCCAAATCATAAACATTGGTAACGAGATCGCCTTCTTTGTAAGCCACTTTAAATCCACTGCCAAAGTCAATGAATTTGAGAGATGGGAAATCGCGGGCAACGCCAAAAAGAATCTCCGCCATTTTGAGAAACACATCAGTTTCGGTAATCTCTGAACCGGTGTGAATATGTAACCCGTTGATAGTGATTTTGTACTGTTCCACCAACTGCATGATTTGCGGAATTTGATAAACGGAGATGCCAAACTTTGAATTGCCATGCCCGGTAGAAATTTTATAGTTACCACCCGCTAAAATGTGCGGATTTAACCGGATGCAGCAGGGATAAGAGCTGCCATACTTCTTGCCAAATTTCTCTAGGGCAGATAAGTTGTCCAAATTGATGTTTAGCCCTAAATCAACACCGGCTACAATTTCTTCAAAGTCCACACAATTGGGAGTGAACATAATTTCGGAAGCCACAAATCCCGCGCCTAAGGCAATGTGTGCCTCTTGTAAAGAAACCACATCCACACCGGCTCCGTGTTTTTTTAGAAGTTTGAGAATGGAAACATTGGTAAGTGCTTTGGCAGCATACTTTACTTTTACCTGATTTTCAGAGAATGCGTTTTTTAAACTCTGGAGTTGGCTGATGATTTTGTGGCCATCGTACACATAAAGAGGAGTTCCAAATTCCTTACAGATCTCTGCCACATCTAAGCCTTGAATCTGGTATTGGTTGTTGACTAATTCCATTTTGAAAATAAAAGCCCAAATATAGTTATGAAATGACCATTAATTTGAAATGATATTTTGCCCGATGTAGATCTGGCACTCATCACAATTTCTTGTCCAATGCCTACCGCCTGCCTATCTTGCTGCATGAATTTATTTTTCCGCAAAGCAGGTGCAGGCAGGCCTTTGATTATACTTCACGGTTTGTTTGGTTCATCCGATAACTGGTTTTCGTTATCAAAAGTATTTGCAGAGCAGTTTGCCGTTTATACCATTGATCAACGCAACCATGGGCAATCGCCACAAAGTGATGATTTCAACTATCGTTTGCTGACGGAAGATATGGAGCAATTTATCGCTGATCAGGGAATTGTAGATCCGATTATTATTGGTCACTCGATGGGTGGAAAAACCGCCATGAATCTGGCCATTAAGCGACCAGAACTTGTTGGTGAATTAATTGTTGTAGATATAGCTCCTAAAGCTTATCCGGTGCATCACGATCAGATTTTAGAAGGACTTAATTCGATTTCATTGCCGCAACTGGGTTCGCGCAACGAGGCAGATGCGCTATTAGCGAATTATGTCCCCGAGCCGGATGTTCGTCAATTCCTTCTGAAAAATCTGACGAGGGATAACGATGGAAAATTCAATTGGAAAATCAACCTGTCCGCCATCGATACGCATATCGAGGAAATAGGGGAGGGCATTCAATATCCCGGAACTTTTACGAAATCCACACTATTTATAAAAGGGGCACGTTCATCCTATTTTAAGGAGGGCGATGATGCCTTGATCTTGCAACTGTTTCCCAACGCTAAAATCGAATCACTCGATACGGGCCATTGGGTACAGGCAGAAAAACCACAGGAATTCGTTTCAACCGTTTTAAACTTTTTAAACCATTAGTACCGTACCCTTCCATATTCCCAAACTTTATCTGGTGCCCAACACCATTGCTGAGGGAACGCAGTTTGATGTGATTCCTCCGCACGTGATTAAAGCGTTGAAGGCTACCAGTCACTTTTTGGTGGAAGACGCTCGAACGGCCAGACGGTTTTTGAGTAGTTTAAAAATTTATGATTCGATTGAGGGTTTGCACTTTGGAATCTTGAATAAAGACACGAAACCCGAACAACTCGATGAGTTGATGAGCCCGTTGATGGCTGGGAATTACATGGGTGTCATTTCTGAGTCTGGATGCCCAGGCATAGCAGATCCGGGTTCGATGGCGGTTAAATATGCCCACGAGCGACACATTCAAGTGGTGCCGCTGGTGGGGCCCTCTTCAATTTTATTGGCACTGATGGCTTCGGGTCTGAATGGCCAGCGTTTTGCCTTCAATGGTTACTTGCCGGTAGATGCCAAAGAAGCCATTAAAACGATTAAAGAGTTAGAGAAAGAATCTATTCGTAAAAATCAAACTCAATTATTTATCGAAACACCGTATCGCAACAATCAGGTGTTTGATCATTTACTTAATGCGCTCAGCCCCTCTACATTTCTCACGATTGCTTTCGACATCACCGGCACCACCGAAAACATTCGTACCAAAAGTGTGAGAAACTGGCGCGATGCTAAGCCCACGCTGCCTAAGGTGCCTTCACTGTTTCTATTTGGGCAAACCCATTAGTGATAATTAAAGGCCTATCGAATCGGCCTAAAACAACACCTTAGCAAATCAAATTATTCCCTATTTTTGCGGCTCATAACTTAAAAAATCAACATGGCGTATTTATTCACCTCCGAATCTGTTTCCGAAGGCCACCCTGATAAGGTTGCTGACCAAATTTCTGATGCTCTTATCGACTACTTTTTGGCGTATGATGCCAATTCAAAAGTAGCCTGTGAAACATTGGTGACCACCGGACAAGTTGTTTTGGCAGGTGAAGTAAAATCAGAAGCTTACTTAGATGTGCAGGAAATTACCCGCGAGGTGATTCGTAAGATTGGATACACCAAAAGCGAGTACATGTTTGAAGCGAATAGCTGTGGTATTTTTTCAGCTATCCATGAACAGTCTTCAGATATCAATCAAGGTGTAGAGCGTAAGAAAAAGGAAGATCAGGGCGCAGGCGACCAGGGAATGATGTTTGGTTATGCTACCAATGAAACAGACAACTTCATGCCGCTTCCATTGGAATTGGCTCATTTACTTTTACGCGAATTGTCCGTGATCCGTAAAGAAGGAAAAGTAATGACCTACCTTCGTCCGGATGCGAAATCGCAAGTAACGATTGAATACAGCGATGACAACAAGCCGCAGCGCATTGATGCAATTGTTATTTCCACTCAGCATGATGATTTCGATAAAGATGCAGTCATGCTCAAGAAAATTAAAGATGATGTGGTGAACATTCTGGTGCCACGCATCATGAAGAAATTGCCGAAGCGTGTGCAAAACCTCTTCAACACGGAGATTAAATATTTTGTAAACCCTACCGGTAAGTTTGTGATCGGTGGCCCGCATGGCGACACCGGATTGACCGGAAGAAAAATTATTGTAGATACTTACGGAGGCAAAGGAGCACACGGTGGTGGTGCATTTTCCGGAAAGGATCCTAGCAAAGTAGACCGCTCAGCCGCTTATGCAACACGTCACATTGCGAAAAATCTGGTGGCAGCCGGAGTTTGTGATGAAGTATTGGTGCAGGTAGCTTACGCGATTGGTGTGGCAAAACCTGTAGGGTTGTATGTAAACACGTACGGATCGGCCAAAGTAAATTTAAGCGATGGCGAAATTGCCCGCAAAATTGAAAAGGTGTTTGACATGCGCCCATATTTCATTGAAGAACGATTCAAACTACGTACACCGATCTATTCTGAAACAGCCGCTTATGGCCACATGGGTCGCGAGTCGAAAGTTGTAGAGAAGGTTTTCAACAAGGGTAAAAAAACAGAGAAGAGAGTGAAGGTTGAATTGTTCCCTTGGGAGAAACTGGATTATGTGGAGCCTATTAAAAAGGCTTTCAAAATTTAGAAGATTAGATACTTATAAAAAAGGCCCCGAATCGGGGCTTTTTTATTTCTTCTACAAATTGAAGTTATACCGTCATAATCTCCGCTTCTTTCTTCTTTAGAAGCGCATCGATTTTAATGATGAACTCATCCGTCAACTTTTGAACGGTGCCTTCACCATTTTTCACATCATCTTCAGACACACCTTTGATTTTCTTCAAACTCTCATTGGTTTCTTTGCGAATGCTGCGGATACTAACTTTTCCTTGCTCACATTCCTGACTGACCTGCTTCACCAATTGCCTGCGTCTTTCTTCGGTCAGCATGGGCACGTTGATGATCACCTGCTGTCCATCGTTTTGTGGCGTTAGCCCCAGATTGGCATTCATAATGGATTTTTCAATTTCTTGAATGAGTCCTTTTTCCCATGGCTTTATAAAAATAGTGCGGGCATCGGGTGTGGTCATCGATGAAACTTGTTGCAGCGGAGTCATGGCTCCATAATACGACACCAGAATACCATCTAACATGGATGGGTTAGCCTTACCGGCTCTGATTTTCGTGAGTTCGTGTGATACGTGAGCGAGTGCCTTGTTCATTTGGTCTTTGGCCTCGTCTAAATACATTTCAATTTCTTCCATGATGGGTTCAAATTTACTAGGCACGAATTACGATTTTTTCTTTCGCATTTTCATGCACTGCTTCTTTGTTTTTTAAGTGTTTTGGATCGATTTCTATCCTTTCGTCTAACAGAAACCCAACCAATTCTTCTGAAAGATCTCCTTCCTAGACAATATGCTATTCTCGAGAATGTCTGTTTTTTACCACCAAATAGCTTGATCTAACCTGCATCTTCCCTAAAAATTTAAATTCTATGAATCGCAAACAATTCTTATTGGCAGGCTTAACGATTTCACCCATGCTGGCAATTGGTATGCCCCAAGGCGGCAAGAAAGGTAAGAAATCAACTACCAAGCCATTTGTGGTCGATGCCGACAAATCACGCTTTGGCGATGTGGTGATGTTTAAAGGTGTAAACCACAACGATCTGAAAATTTCATCCAAAGATACAGGTGGCCAGCTTTCGGTTTTCGAATACCGGGGAGTGGAGAAAACCGGACCTTCTTTGCACATCCATTTGTATCAGGATGAAATTTTTACTGTTACCGAAGGCAAATTCCGTTTTGTGGTAGGCGATGAAACGCATATTCTCAGCGAAGGGCAAACCATTTTTTTACCGCGCGGCATCGCCCACACGTGGATTCAATTGTCAGATACTGGTAAACTGATTTACTTTTTACAGCCTGCCGGAAAGATGGAAGAGTTTTTTATTACCATGAATGCCATGAAAACCCGACCCAGTGACGAAGAAATGGATCGCATACATGCCGAGCACGGAATGAAAACGGTGGGGCCACCGCTCACGCTCTAAAATAATTCAGCTATCTTCCGAGATCGTCAGCAGATTTGATACTACGCGATTTCATACCGTCCCCGCAAGTAAGTGACTTTGTTCAGGTCTACCGCATTGTGCATTTGGTGTTTGACAAAAGTCAGTCGGTGCCTTTCAAAGCGTATCCACCCCGACCGGAGCATTGCCTGGCGTTTTATCCGTTTGATCGGGAAAAAGTAGAATACCGTTCGAGTGGCAAAGTGATTGAAAACTTGCCAGTGGTATTTTATGGACAGCAAACGGAAGTAACGAATCGCCACATTGGCCATCAGTTTTTAGTCGTACAGATTATTTTTCACCCCGGTGCGTTGACTTCCCTGCTGGGGATTCCCGCATCGGATTTTACCAACTTGTATTTGCATGCCGAAGATTTATTTTCTTCTCAGCTTCGCGATGTGAACGAGCAACTTCATTTTGCTTCCGACTATCTTCAAATGATTAGCATCGTAGAAAACTTGGTGCTTTCGCTGGCCAAAAAACAACGTAAAAACCATCGATCATTAACGCCTTTATTCAATTACATATCGCAGCAGCGTGAAATTCCTTCGATCGATCAATTAGCTGACTTGGCGTGTCTAAGTTCAAAACAATTGGAACGCGTTTTTCAACAGCAAACCGGTGTAAACCCAAAACTCTATTTACGCATTGCGCGGTTTGACCGTGCCTTCCGATGCAAAAATCGATTTGAGCATTATGATTGGTTGCGGGTAGCGATGGAATGCGGCTACCATGATTACCAGCATTTGGTGCGCGATTATAAATTATTGACAGGCCTCACCCCCGTGGCGTTCCACGATGTGGAAAACAAAGCTCCTGAGAGAAACTTCGGGCTCTCTGAAAATTACTATTCGGGTGGAGGTAAAAATTAGCTAATCAGTGTGCCAGCCTCTTCGCCCTTCACAATTTTCAACAGATTGCCTTTTTTATTCATGTCGAAAACAATGATCGGCAACTTATTTTCCTGACAAAGAGTAAAGGCCGTCATGTCCATAATGTTCAGGTTTTTTTCGTAAGCCTCCTGAAAAGAAAGAGTTTTGTAACGTACAGCGTCCGGATATTTTTCGGGGTCTTTGGTGTAAACGCCATCCACACGCGTTCCTTTCAATACTACATCAGCTTGGATTTCAATGGCACGTAAACTGGCAGTTGAGTCGGTAGTGAAATACGGATTGCCAATGCCGGCTCCAAAAATGACAATTCGATTTTTTTCTAAGTGACGGATGGCTCTTCTGCGAATGAAAGGCTCGCACACCTGCTCCATCTTAATGCCGGCCATGAGTCGTGTGTACATGCCGTGACGCTCCAGGGCGCTTTGCAAAGCCATCGCGTTGATCACAGTTGCGAGCATGCCCATGTAGTCACCTTGCACCCGGTCGATTCCTAGTGCTTCCGCTTGGCCACCGCGGAATATGTTCCCCCCGCCAATTACTATAGCCACCTGCACGCCTTGTTCTTTGAGTTCTTTGATTTCTTCAGAATATTGTTCCAGCACTGCCGGATCGATATTACTGTTTTTAGAACCCATCAGTGCTTCGCCACTGAGTTTTAGAACAATTCGTTTGTATTTCATTGATTGTAATAGCTAAACCACGCAAATATGCATCCATTTTCAGGATTTTCCAGCCGCTTTTTGTGTGCCTTGGTTACTTTCTTTCGATGCGGGTGATTTGTTCATACCACAACAACTTGCCGGTTTTATCTAATCGCTCTTTTTTTACCAACAGGTTTTCCTTGGCACTTACATATAGAAGCGTGTAGGCCGAGTCTGTCTTTTGTGGTTCATACGAACGCTTCTCAAAAACAAAAATGGAATCGGCAGTCAGTTGATCGCTTAGCTTTAAACTCGATTTGATTTCACGAATGCATAATTGATATTTCCCCTGATCATCTTCGCCATCACGGCAAAAGCCCTTTTTATTCAATTCGAACAAATCGTTATTGATGATCAACAGGTTTCTTTTCCGGAATACAGAAACCACTTTGTTTGACCCGGTCACCTCCAAATCGGCATCATATGCCGTCCACCCGCTCATTTGGTTGCCTTCAAATTTTTTGATGAGCACTTTGTATTCGGATGTTGCTCCTTGTGTACTCTTGCGTTCGTACGTAGCTTCTTGCATGTTGACAATGCCCTTACTCAAGTAGATAAGCAGAAAAGGGATAAAGAAAAATGTAAATAAGAGATACGAAAACCCGATGAGCCGGTGCCGCAATGTAAGTCGACCGAGGCCATTGGCAAGTTTGAGTGGCAAATCTTTAATATAGGGAATCGGTAAAAAAATCATTACCCCAATAAAGTTGAATAGGAAATGTGCGATAGCAATGCTAATGGCTGCATTGGAATTTAGTGTAGCTGCAATAAATGCGGTAATGGTGGTGCCAATATTAGCTCCTAAAATAAAAGGCACCGCAGACTTCAGTTTTACTACTTTCTTGGCGACCAAAGGCACAACCAACGAAGTAGTGACGGTGCTGGAACGAATGACCGAAGTAGTAAGCAATCCCCAGGCAAACGACTTTAAGGTGTTGCGAAAAAAGAAGCGCTGAAATTTTTCAGGTGAGCCAAACCCCAATAATTGTGTAATGATTTTGCGAAAGAAAAGAATGGAGCCGAAAAGAGAAACGATAGACATCAATCCCAGCACAAAACCATTGTTTATGTTGGTTTGCAGAAAATCGACAATCCATTTAAAGTAGCCTCCTAAGAAAGAGAAATCGACATCGACCTGACCGGTAGGCTCATGAAAAAATTTGGTGGCGATGGTTCTGGCTAGTCCGGATAAAAATCCGAAATAATATTCTAGCGGAAAGAGAATAACGGTTGTAAGAATGTTGAAGAAGTCGTGATAGGTACCGGCTGCAACCGCGCGTCTGAATTCTTTTTTGCGGGTGATGAACCCCAGTGAAACAATGGTGCTGGTGATGGTCGTACCGATGTTAGCTCCCATGATAATTGGCACGGCCGCTTGCAACGAAATAGATCCTGAAGCAACTAATGCTACCACCATGGAAGTGGTGGCTGAGCTGCTTTGAATGATAGCCGTTATGAGCAATCCAATGAATAATCCGGTAAACGGATTGGAGGTGGCGAGCAAGATGGTATCGGTAGCTACGTTGCCCAATTGCTGCAGCGAGGCAATCATCAAATCGATGGAAAACAAAAAAACTAGCAACGCCAACAAAATGAATAGCGCATTTCGGGCATAGGTTTTCCAGGGACTTTGATTTAAAGTGCTAGTGGATGAATCAAGATCGGTCTTTACCTCCATTGTATAGAAGTAAATATAGGATGACAGTCGATTCTAATCGATAGAATGCTTCAGATTATTTATTTGTTAACTCTGCTATTGCCATCCATGCCATAAGCCCAGGTGCAATGGCCAGAGCATCTTCATCAATGTCAAAAGTGGGCGTGTGTACGTACGAGGTAATGCCTTTCGATTCGTTTCGTGTGCCCAACCGATAGAAAGAAGCGGGTATAATTTGGGAGTAGTAGGCAAAATCTTCTGATCCTAATGTCAGATCAATATCTATCACATTGTCGGCTCCCACATATTCGGCAGCGGCTTGCTTGATGCGCTGTGTGAGGGCGGGATTATTTTCAAGATAGGGATAACCATGATGAATGTCTACTTCACATTTCCCGCCCATGCCTTCGGCAATGCTCTCGGCCATTTTTTGAATTCGCTTCAAGCCTTCGCTGCGCCATTTCTCATCGAGTGCCCGGAAAGTGCCTGCAATATTTACTTCGTCAGGAATAATATTGGTTGCACCATTTGCTGTAATTTTTCCAAAGGTTAAAACAGTGGGCTGTTTCGGGCTGGCATTACGACTGATGACTTGTTGCAATGCGATGATAATATGCGAAGCAATCACCACCGGATCGATCGTCAACTCGGGTGTGGCACCGTGACCGCCCTTACCAATGACTTTTAAATAAATTTCATCGCTGCTGGCCATGTACTTGCCTTCGCGAAAGCCAATTTTTCCAACCGGCAAAAGCGGAAACACATGCTGACCAATGATCGCTTGTGGAGCCGGATTTTCAAGCACACCCTCGCGAATCATAATGGAAGCTCCTCCCGGATTTTTTTCTTCACCCGGTTGAAAAATCAGTTTGATGGTGCCTTCAAATTCATTTCGCAGTTGACTGAGAATTTTGGCGGTACCCAGTAACGATGAGGTATGCACATCATGACCACAAGCGTGCATTACACCCGGTTGTGTTGATCGGTAGTCCACTTTGTTCTGCTCGGTAATTGGCAACGCATCGATATCAGCACGAAGAGCAATGGTTTTTTTAGCGGGATTCTTTCCTTCAATTAAAGTAACCACTCCGGTGGAAGCCATGCGTGAGGGCGTCAATCCCAAACCCATTAGTTTTTCGGTAATAAACCTAGCCGTGTTTTCTTCCTGATAAGAAAGCTCGGGATGTGCGTGCAAGTGCCTGCGAAAGGAAATCACCTCGTTGGCATATTCGCGCGATAAGCGTTGGATTTGTGAAAGCAACATGCAGGCAAAAATAGGCAACAAAGCCTACTTTATCATTATTCTTTCTGGAACGAGAATCGTGCTGGAAAACAAGCGTTTCAATCGAAGTAAATCTTTTTGTGCTTCCAGCCGGGTGAAATATTTGCCCACGGTCACTTTAAACTTTGGCTGTTGATATTGAATGTTGGATTTTAAATCGCTGTAAGTCTCCAACAATTTTTTCGAAGCGTTGAGTGCTTCTTCTTTTTTCTGACCCGAATAAATTTGAATGGTATAGCCATCCACAAACCTGCGGGTGAGATTAAAACGATCAATGCTATCCAACACCTGATCTACTTTTGCATTCACTGTGTGCCGAGGCGTAGTGCGCGCCACTTCAACTTTATTTTTAATAGAATCTTTTTTCTGATCAACTGCTTCGGCTGAAACTTTGGGTCTTAACGAACTAAGATCTTCTGTGTATGCAGGTTTTTGTGCCCAGCTTGCTGTGGAAACAGATAGACTACAAATAAAAAGCAGCCATGAGAATTTTACATAGCTCCCTTCGGTGCTTCGGCATTTTTCTCTCGACTGCTTTTCGGTAAACATCATTGGCAATTCAAATTTATTGTTCAATTACAATACATCTTCCCGCTACGATATCATCTTCTAC
>DGYK01000064.1:27962-141249 GCA_002398365.1 Flammeovirgaceae bacterium UBA5008 | reverse complement strand
CCTTCTTATACTTCACATCTTTCATGACCGTGCCGTTTTGGTATTGCACCGTTACTTTATCATTGCGTCCGGCAATTTTCTCTGATTTTACCGGCATCACCTTTTCTTCGGTACGCTGTTGCTGCGGTGCGTTAGGCTGACCGCCTCCTTGCAATAAAGATCGTGATTCTTCTTTCTGCTCACTCAACTTTTGACGCTTTTGAGCCCGCGCTTCCTGCACTTCATCCGAATCTTGCACCGGAATATCGGCCTTCATCAGGAAGGAAATCGTTTCTTCATTCACCTTGGCGATGAATTTCTTGAACGCTTCAAAACCTTCAAACTTGTAAATCAAGAGCGGATCTTTTTGCTCGTACACTGCATTTTGTACGGATTGCTTCAAATCGTCCATGTCGCGCAAGTGTTCTTTCCATTGCTGATCGATGATGGCGAGCGAAATCATTTTTTCCATCGCTTTGATCAACTCGCCATTTTTAGATTCAATGCACTTCTTCAAGTTGGCAGCAACACCAATTTGTTTGGACCCATCTGTAAATGGCACTAAAATATCCTGAATGTTCGCACCGCGCGTGCGGAAGATGTCCGTAACAATCGGCATCGATTTTTCGGCAGCTAATTTGTTTTTGTGGTTGTACTGCTTCAGCGCGTCTTCATACAAATTTTCGGTGAGAACTGCAGCGTCTAGTTTACCAAACTCTTCAGGAGATAATGTAAAGTCTACACCCAGTGTACTCAATACATTCAACTTAAACTCTTCGTAGTTGCCACCGGCTTTGGCATTACCAACTAATTCGCCACAGGTGTCATAAAGCATCGTGAGAATATCCAACTTCAAACGCTCACCAAACAAAGCGTTCTTTCTGCGTTTGTAGATTACCTCGCGTTGTGAGTTCATCACGTTGTCGTATTCCAGCAAACGCTTACGGATTCCAAAGTTATTTTCTTCTACTTTTTTCTGCGCGCGCTCAATGGAGCTTGTTACCATCGAGTGAGAAATCACTTCGCCTTCTTTCAAACCTAAGCGGTCCATAATGCGGGCAATACGCTCCGGCATGAACAAACGCATCAAGTTGTCTTCTAACGAAACATAAAATGTAGACGAACCAGGATCGCCCTGGCGACCGGACCGACCGCGCAACTGTCTGTCTACCCTGCGCGACTCGTGGCGCTCGGTACCTATGATAGCCAAACCTCCTGCCGCTCTTGATTCAGGCGTAAGTTTAATATCCGTACCACGACCAGCCATGTTGGTGGCGATGGTTACAGTGCCCGGCTTACCTGCTTCGGCAACAATTTCGGCTTCGCGCTGATGTTGTTTCGCATTCAATACCTGGTGCTTGATTTTTTTCATCGTCAGCAATCGGCTCACGAGCTCGGATATTTCTACGGAAGTAGTACCCACCAACACCGGTCTGCCGGCTGCTGTTAGCTTTACGATTTCATCCACCACCGCATTGAATTTTTCGCGCATGGTTTTGAATACTAAATCGTCTTGATCTTTGCGCGTGGTTGGCTTGTTGGTTGGTATAACCACCACATCCAATTTATAGATGTCCCACAATTCGCCTGCTTCTGTTTCGGCTGTACCGGTCATACCGGCCAACTTGTGATACATGCGGAAGTAGTTCTGCAAGGTGATGGTGGCGTAAGTTTGCGTAGCGTCTTCCACCTTCACATTTTCTTTTGCTTCGATCGCCTGATGCAAACCATCGGAATATCTGCGACCATCCAATACACGACCGGTTTGCTCATCTACAATTTTTACTTTACCATCTACGATGATGTATTCGGTATCGCGTTCAAATAAAGTGTACGCTTTGAGTAGTTGATTAACACTGTGGATGCGCTGCGACTTAGTTGTATAATCGCGAATCAATTCTTCCTTTTTCTGGAATCGATCATTTTCTGAAAGACTTGGGTCTTTTTCGATTTTATTTAATTCAATTCCGATTTCGGGTAAGATGAAGAATCGAGGATCTTCACCCTCACCGGTGATCAAGTCAATTCCTTTTTCAGTAAGATCTACGCTGTTGTCTTTTTCATCAATCACAAAATAGAGCGGTGCATCGGCTACCGGCATCTCTTTTTTGTTGTCTTGTAAGTGATAGTTCTCCGTCTTTTGCAGAATGGCTTTGTTACCCATTTCGCTCAACATTTTAATGAGCGGCTTGTATTTGGGCATGGCGCGGTAGGCGCGGAAAAGTGCAAGACCACCATCTTTCTCCTGACCTTCTGAAATTAATTTCTTTGCATCGTTGAGGTATTGATTCACCAATTTTTTCTGTGCTTCTACCAACTTGTTGATACGTGGCTTCAAATCGTAGAATTCGTGTTCGTCACCACGCGGCACCGGACCTGAAATGATAAGCGGAGTACGCGCTTCATCAATCAACACGCTATCCACCTCATCGACCATGGCATAATGATGGCCACGTTGCACCAATTCTTCCGGTTCGCGCGCCATGTTGTCGCGGAGGTAGTCAAAACCGAATTCATTATTCGTTCCATAGCAGATGTCGGCCTGATATGCATTTCTGCGAGCTACTGAATTGGGCTCGTGCTTATCGATACAATCTACACTGATGCCATGAAACTGGAAGATAGGACCCATCCATTCGCTATCGCGTTTGGCGAGGTAATCATTCACGGTAACGATGTGAACGCCACGTTTGGCCAGCGCATTTAAGAATGCCGGGAAGGTAGCAACTAATGTTTTTCCTTCACCCGTTGCCATTTCGGCCACTTTGCCTTCGTGCAGCGCAATACCACCGATGATTTGAACATCATAGTGCACCATGTCCCACGTCATCAGGTTGCCGGCAGCCATCCATTGACGGCTCCATTGCGCTTTGTCGCCAACAATTTTTACATTTTGATGCTTGGCCGAAAGAAAGCGATCAAAGTCGGTGGCTGTTACTTCGAGGTATTCATTTTCTTTAAATCTGCGGGCGGTTTCACGAACGATAGCGAAGGCACGCGGCAAGACATCTATCAGAATTTTCTCCAGTTCTTTATTGCGTTCTTTTTCGATTTGATCGATTTGATTGAAGATGGCTTCTTTATCGTTGATATCGAGATCGGGTTGATCGTTGATTTGTTTGTGTAAGTCATTCAACTTCCCATCTATAGAACTTAATTTCGTATTGATTTCTGATTGGATGGCCAGGGTCAGTTTCCGTAATTCGTCATTCGAAATGGAGGTGATTTTTTCTCCTTCCTTCTTGGTGGCCTCTACCAAGGGCATCATGCGCTTGATATCTTTTTCTGACTTGGTGCCAAATAGCTTGGCGATGAGTTTTAACATAAACGAATTTTAATGAAAGTTAGCCTTCACAATCCCTGACGGTTTCACCAGATGCCTGCCAGCAATCCACTAAATGCCAAAAGTTGTTACCGGGGGGTAAATTTAAGGAATTCGAAGTGCAATAATAGTTCCAGAATATTTCAATTACCTTTTTGGCAGGTATAGTTATTCAGAATATGACTCATTGGCTTGATTTTATCTGAGATCAATGCATTTACAGGAACGAAATTTGGTTTTAGAAAGCTAAAGAGAAGATTATAGCTCATAGACTCCTTCGAACACTTTCCTTGCTGGTCCGATCAGGTAAATATTGGTGAATGATCCATCTGAGTTTGCTGTAAACTCAACGGATAGTTCTCCGCCCAGCGTTTTGATTTTTACCGGAGATCGGTAACCTTCCATATAAGCAGCCAAGGCGGAAGCCGTTACCCCGGTGCCACAGGATAACGTTTCATCTTCTACGCCACGCTCGTAGGTGCGGACGAAGATGGAGTTATTGGGCAGTAATTGAATAAAATTGACATTCGTTCCATCTGGACCAAAATCTTTACTGTAGCGAATTCTCTTGCCCACCTCAATAATGGGAAATCGTTCCACATCTTGCACCACTTGAATAAAGTGTGGCGAACCAGTGTTGATGAACGTGCCTGTTGGCATAGATTGCGCAGTTAGTACATTATTCATTTTTAAACGCACGGTTCGATCAGCCAGTAGTGTTGCCTCATGTGCTCCATCGTAGGCATTGAATTGCGTTTTGCTTTTAAGCATGTGAAGCGCTGATGCCAACGCCACGGCCGCGCGACTTCCATTGCCGCACAAACTCGAAGTTCCATCGCTGTTGTAATAAATGAGATTAAAATCCAAATAAGGATGTGGCTCAATCAGCATTAACCCATCTGCTCCTATGCCAAACTTTCGGTCGCAGATTTTTTTTATCTGATCAATTGAAAAGGAATATTCTTTTTTGCGATTGTCGATAATCACAAAATCATTTCCGGTAGCCTCGTATTTGAAAAAAGGTATTTGCATGGTTATTTGACTTCTTCGTAATCCACGTATTCGCCACCTTTAATAGACCTGCCTTTCTTTTCTTTTTTAGGCTGTTGAAAGTCTGTTGGTGATTGACGGGGAGGGTAATTTCTGGCTTGTGAAGCCGCACCCATTCGAAAGAAAAATCCACCCACTTTATACAGTACATAGGTAATCAATCCTGTAATGATTAAAAATCGTAGCATAGCGTTACAACTGAGATAGCAAAGATAAAGTTTTACGGAACATTAAAATGAGGTGACAAATTGGCTTGGAATAAAGCCTTTGGGGGCTGAAATACGCCTTTTGTAAAATTCGTAAGCCTTATTCACGTAACTTTTCAACTAACCCGAGGTATTTATCGTCTGAAAGTAACCTTCTCATCAACGAAACCATGATTCGAAACTATCTCAAAATCGCCATCCGCAGCCTTTTAAAGCAACGCGTATACACAACCATCAACGTATTGGGTTTGGCAGTGAGCATTTCTGCTTGCATTCTCATCCTTTTGTATGTCAGCCACGAGTTGTCGTATGACCAATTCTTTCCAGAGGGAGATAGAGTATATAAAATGGCGCTGGAGCGGAAGTATCCCAACCACAAAACTTTTTATTCAGTGGTACCCCATTCGTTCGCAAAGTCTATTCAGCAAGATTTTCCGGAAGTAGAGCGGGTGATGCATTTATTTGGCCCCAACCGGAATGCGGTAGTTACTTACAAAGTCAGCGACTCTGAAATAAAATCGTTTGAAGAAAATTACTTTCTGCAGGCCGACTCTTCCTTTTTCTACTTTTTTGATTTGGAATTAGTGAAAGGAGATAAGAACACTGCGCTGGCGTTGCCGAATCAAGTGGTGATTTCTACCGCTATGGCAACGAAATATTTTGGCGAAGAAGAACCCATCGGGAAAATTTTAGGCGGAGATTTTGGTGAAATGAAAGTATCGGGCGTTTTCAAAGAACTACCCGGCCCATCGCATTTGCGTTTTGATTTTCTGGGCTCAATTGCAGGGCCGCAGTTTCGGCAGTTTATCAATACGGAGAACTACACCAGTTTTGATTCGCATACCTACATCAAATTAAAACCGGGTGCAGATGCTAAATCACTCGAAGCCAAATTTCCAAAAATGGTTGACACCTATGCGGCAGGTCACATCGAACATGACTTAGGAAAATCGTGGGAAGAATATAAAAAAGCAGGCAACGGCTATCGCTATTTTTTGCAGCCGCTCGCATCTATTCATTTAGATCCTACCAATATCGAATTTACCATTACGCCCGGTGGAAATATTCGCTATGTCTACATCCTTTCTTTTGTAGCCGTGCTGATTTTGATTATTGCTTGTATCAACTTTATGAATTTGGCAACGGCTCGTTCTGCAGAGCGTGCCCGCGAGGTGGGTGTGCGCAAGGTAATGGGTTCCGTTAAAAATCAATTGGTGTTTCAATTCTTGACCGAGTCGGTTTTGCTGTCGGTGTTTGCCACCCTGCTGGCGGTATTGATAGCTTTCTTGGCGTTGCCATTCTTCAATGATTTAGTTGAAAAGCAATTGCCTTTTCTATTTAGTGCACAAGCCATCATTGGCTTGACGGCCGTAGCCATTTTTGTAGGTGTGATGGCAGGGTTGTATCCGGCATTTGTACTGAGCAGTTACAATCCGGCTGTGGTGATGAAGGGCAATTTTTCGGGAAGCAACAAAGGAGCTTGGCTGCGCAATGGTTTAGTGGTATTTCAGTTCATGATTTCAATTGTGTTGATTGTAGGAACAGTGGTAGTAAACCAGCAAATGCAATTCATGCAAAATAAAAACTTGGGTTTCGATAAGGAACAAGTGCTGATGGTGGAGCGCGCTTTTGTATTGGACAACAAAACAGAAGTATTTATTGAAAAGATTAAACAGATGCCGATGGTTATGGCTGCCGCTGGTAGCAGTGCGCGCATTGGAAATAGAGATGATGTATTTGGCGAACAATTTCAACCGGAAGGATCGAGTGATATTTTAACGGTGAAGTCGATGGTGATTGCAGATGAGTTGATGGATGTGATGCATTTTGAGTTAAAGGAAGGCCGGACTTTTTCAAAGACCACCCATGATTCGCTTTATGTTTTGCTCAATGAGACAGCTGTAAAAACGATGGGAGTGGATGATCCGGTGGGCAAGCGATTGTCCAGCGTAGTACAAAACAATGACGGATCCACGACTACTAAATTCTTTACTGTGTTAGGCGTAGTTAAGAATTTCCATTTTCAATCATTACGAGATGAAATCACTCCCTTAGTCATTTATAGTCAGGAAGCTTTTGGGCGACCTAACAACGCTTTTGTGGCCATTAAATTCAAGGCAGGTTCGGGAACGGAAGCCGTAGCTCAAATTGAAAACCTGTGGAAAGAATTAGTGCCCGGCCAGCCGTTTAAGTATCAATTTTTAGATGACAACCTTGATCAGGGATATCGGGAAGAAAAACGATCCGGAAAAATACTTTCAGTGTTTTCAGGCTTAGCCATTTTGATTGCTTGCGTGGGGCTATTCGGACTTTCCGCGTACACTGCCAGCCTGAGAACAAAGGAAATAGGAATTCGCAAAGTATTGGGCGCCTCCGTGGGCGGAGTGATTGTATTGTTGTCGAAAGACTTTACCAAGCTAGTTATAGTTGCCTTTGTTTTGGCGGTCCCCATTGCCTGGTGGATGATGTCGGAATGGCTCAATAGTTTTGCCTATCGGATGGAATTAGGGGTGGGATCATTTTTATTGGCAGGTATAGTTGCCTTACTCATTGCCTGGGTAACGGTTAGCTATCAATCCGTTAAGGCAGCGATCGTCAATCCGGTAAAATCTCTACGCAGGGAGTAGGGATCAAATGTCTTTTGTAAACGGGGAAAATTTAAGTTTTAAGGATTTTGCCTAATTTGCGCGGCAAAATTCCTAACCACCCAAATGGATTACAACTCTACCCTCACGGGTTTATACTATCTTCTTATCTGTGCCGATGGCAAGGTGAATGAGAAGGAGCTGCTTCTGGGCAAGAAAATGATTAAAGCGGAAGGATTTAATGAAGACAAGTTTGAAGCTGACCTCCACCAGTTTAAAACGAAAGATTCTGCAACAATTTATAAAGAGTGCCTGACTGGTCTGCGCAAACTGGAGCAAGCCAAAATGATTCGTTCCATTTCTTGGATGTGTGTGATTGCTAATTCAGATGGATTTATGGATAAGGAAGAGTGGGCGTTGATATATAAAATCTATAACAACGAGCTGAAGCTTTCATTGGACGATATCATGAAAACCCAACGCGAGCTGAACAAAATTCTTCACGGCAAAGAATTCTTGTTATTCGGTGTAAAAACCGATAACTAACAGTTCATAAAAAAGGCCGAATTTAAAACTCGGCCTTTTTCTTTGGATTTTATTTACTACCTGCTTAGATACAAGTTTCGTTCGTTGTAAATATTCAGGAAGTAATCGTCCATTAGATCATCGATGAAGTAAATCGCTTCTCCTGTTGATTTCATTTCTGGGCCTAACTCTTTATTTACTTCCGGGAATTTGCTGAAAGAGAACACTGGCACTTTAATCGCATATCCTTTCTTAGTCGGGTTGAAGTTAAAATCCTTCACTTTCTTTTCGCCCAACATCACCTTTGTTGCATAATTCACATACGGCTCGTCATAGGCTTTGCAAATGAAAGGCACGGTGCGCGATGCACGCGGGTTTGCTTCAATGATATAGACCTTGTCATTTTTGATCGCGAATTGTATGTTGATAAGCCCCACTGTTTTTAAGGCAATGGCAATGCGCTTAGTGTAGCTTTCAATTTGCTTCAATACAAAATCACCTAAATTATAAGGAGGCAACACAGCGTATGAATCTCCAGAGTGAATACCAGCTGGTTCAATGTGCTGCATGATACCGATGATGTACACATCTTCACCATCGCAAATCGCATCTGCTTCAGCCTCGATGGCACCTTCCAGGAAGTGATCTAGCAACACTTTGTTTTCAGGCAAATGTTTCCAGATGTCGATGATGTGATTTTCCAACTCTGTTTCGTTGATCACAATCTTCATGCTTTGTCCGCCCAATACGTAGGATGGACGCACTAACAACGGGAAACCGATCGTTTTAGAAACCTCCAATGCTTCATCCGCATCGCGAGCAACACCAAACTCCGGATAAGGAATGCTCAAATCTTTTAATAAGGTAGAGAAACTTCCGCGGTCTTCAGCCAAATCCAATGCCTCATAGGAAGTGCCCAAAATTCGCACACCATATTTTTCCAACTTCTCGGCTAACTTCAATGCAGTTTGTCCTCCTAACTGAACAATCACACCTACCGGTTTTTCAAATTGAATGATGTCCCACAGGTGTTCCCAAAATACAGGTTCGAAATAAAGTTTATCAGCAATGTCAAAGTCGGTAGAAACCGTTTCCGGATTGCAGTTGATCATGATGGCTTCGTAGCCACACTCTTTCGCAGCTAAGATTCCATGCACACACGAGTAGTCAAACTCAATACCTTGACCAATGCGATTCGGACCTGAGCCTAACACAATCACTTTTTTACGATCGGAAGAAACCGATTCGTTTTCTGAGTCAAAAGTAGAATAGTAGTAAGGCGTTTTAGCTTCAAACTCAGCGGCACACGTATCCACTAATTTGAATACACGGTTGATGCCCATCTCTCTCCGCTTCAGATGCACTTCGCTTTCAAGACAATCCATCAGGTGAGCGAGTTGCCTGTCGGCATATCCTTTTTCTTTGGCGGTGCGCATCAAAGAAGCAGGAATGGTATCTAACTTATATTTCTCAATTTCTTTTTCCAGCTCAATCAAATCCCAGATCTGTTCCAAAAACCATTTGTCAATTTTCGTCAGGTTGTGAATGGTTTTCATTGAAATACCCAATTTCATGGCATCATACACATGAAACAGTCTATTCCAACTTGGATGTTCTAAACTATATAATAAGTCAGCTTGTTTCGTAAGTTCTTTGCCATCCGCACCTAAGCCGTTGCGTCTGATTTCTAAGCTTTGACAGGCTTTTTGTAATGCTTCCTGGAAATTTCTTCCAATTCCCATTACCTCACCTACCGATTTCATTTGAAGACCGAGTTTGCGATCGGCACCATGAAACTTGTCGAAATTCCAGCGAGGGATTTTTACAATCACATAATCCAGTGCCGGTTCAAAATAAGCTGTCGTAGTTCCGGTGATGGCGTTATTCAACTCATCTAAGTTGTATCCAATCGCCAGCTTGGCCGCAATTTTTGCGATAGGATAACCTGTGGCTTTGGAAGCTAAGGCAGAAGAGCGTGATACACGCGGATTAATTTCAATACCGATGATGTCGTCATTATCTGGATTCACCGAAAACTGCACGTTGCAACCTCCTGCAAATTTGCCAATGCCATTCATCATTTTAATAGCCAGATCGCGCATGCGCTGATAGACAGTGTCGGGCAATGTCATGGCGGGCGCTACCGTAATCGAATCTCCTGTGTGAATACCCATCGGGTCGAAGTTCTCGATTGAGCAGATGATGATTACGTTGCCAATTCCATCTCTCAATAATTCCAACTCGTATTCTTTCCATCCCATGATGCTCTGCTCCACCAACACTTCGTGGATGGGCGAAGCTTGCAGGCCGCGGTTCAGAGCTTGGTCAAAATCTTCGGCTTTTTGTACAAATCCACCACCGGTTCCTCCTAATGTAAAGGACGGACGAATCACCAATGGAAAACCAATTTCCTGCGCAATCTCTTTTCCTTTTAGAAATGAAGTGGCCGTGGCACCTTTACAAACGCCTACGCCCAACTCCAACATTTTCAGACGGAATTTCTCGCGGTCTTCGGTAGTTTCGATGGCTTTAATATCTACGCCAATAATTTTTACACCATAATGTTCCCAGATTCCAGCCTTATCGCATTCAATGCAGAGATTGAGTGCCGTTTGCCCACCCATGGTAGGTAGCACTGCATCGACATGGTGTTTTTCCAGTATTTCTCGGATGTATTTTTTCTCTAGCGGCTTGAGGTACACATGATCGGCTGTCACTTTGTCCGTCATGATGGTGGCAGGATTCGAATTGATCAGAATCACCTCAATTCCCTCTTCTCGTAAGGATCGTGATGCTTGTGAGCCCGCATAGTCAAATTCACATGCTTGGCCGATGATAATGGGTCCACTTCCGATGATAAGTACTGAGCGAATGCTGCGATCTCTTGGCATAATTTAATTAGGTAGGATGATTGACCTGCTTTTGCTCAAACGGGTAGGCAAAAAGCAGGCAAAAATAAACACTGTTTGAAACCTAACCTTCGGTTTGAAAGATTATTTACAGAAAATATGAAAATAAAAAAGGAGGCTTTTGGCCTCCTCCTTTATGAAAGTTGATTTTGAGGATTATTCGCTCTTAATAAATTTCTTTGTTACGACCACACCATTTACTTCCGCCTTCAGTAAGTAAACGCCATTGGCCCAGTTATTGGCATTGTACTCCTGACGAACAATTTTATCGGTAGGAGTCATTTCATCCGATTGAATGCTCTGTCCTTGGGAGTTTAGCACTTGCAAGCGCACCGGATGGCCGTACTCAGAAGTCAACTCCACTTTGATGGAATTACCGTTGGACGGGTTGGGGTAGACGCTGAATGAGTTGGCAAGAATCGTTTTTTCTACACCCGTAATTGGGCCTTGAATGCTAAGGTTATCAATCGCCCAGCCCCAGGAGTTATTGGTGCTGTTGGCGGAAAGTCGGAATCGGATTAATATATTGTCGCCAGCAACAAACTTGCCAGTTGACAGAATATCGAAGAATCGAGTTTTGTAAATAGAGGAACCTCCATTGAGTTTCGAGTCATACGCTGTTTTCCATTCCAGATAAGCGTTTGCGGAGTACTTGTTGACAAGTGTTTCCCAGCTTGTACCATTATTCTTGGATGCCTCAATTGTGAAATAATCGGTATTAGCAGCATATTCAGCCACAGCTACTTCTGTCAAAACTATGATAGAGTTGGTGGCACTCACGGTGATAGGTTTTTTCAACATATAAATAAAATCGGAGACACTATTGGTGCCAAACCCATTCGGATAGGGGTGGCTGGTGTGGATTGCTCCATCGGTAAAACCCGAAGGTGTGGCAATGCCAAAGAAGTTGCCGACAAAATCGGTATTTGTTGAGTTAAAGTCAGAAGTATACTGCGTTACCGGAGTGCTAATAGCAATAATTGGCACATGAAAATAGTTGGTGGCAGGTAACACAATTTCATTATTTAAATTATCGGTGGCACGAATACGGTACTGAACATCATCGCCAATGTTGGCAGTAGAGATACCCAGATTTAATATATAGTCATTGCTGTTCTGCGTTATTGGAAAATTAAAGGTGTTAACAGTACCATTATTTACTTTATGCTCTATAACCAGAGATTTTAGTCCGCTTTCATCGGTGGCAGTTAAAGCGATGGCCAGTGGTTGTGATTTATCTGTAGTAAAGTTCAAATGATTATGAATGATGGCAGGGGGTGCTTCATCAATTTGAATTTTCAGATTGTCAATGGCCCAACCCCAGCCGGCCGCACCAGGGTCGCTAAACAATCGAAAGCGAATTACTACCTCATCTCCCGAAGCAAATTTATCCAACAAATTCAAAGTGCGTGTTCGATATAGTGAAGGATCTCCTACACCTTGTGATACGTTACTAACAATGGATGAATTGTATTTCGTAAGCCACGGGGTATAGTCACGGCTATCGTATCCATCGGCAATGGGAGTCCAAGTAACGCCACCATTCTTAGAGCCTTCCACTACCACGTAGTCATAAAATTCAGAAGTGCCAAATGCAAAACCATTTTCGCCTGGTTCAACCAATACTATTTCGTCAAATTTAACGGTAGCGTTCTGTGCTTTCACTTTTATTGGAATCCGTAGTTGGTACACGAAATTTAAACTTCCCGTGCCAGCTTCCGGATAGGGGTGAACGGAATGGATGGCACCATTTGTGAAGCCGGATGGAGTAGATATTCCAAACTGCGTATCACCAAAAAAATCTGCCGTTGATAGATTGTCAAAATTATTCTGGTAATTATTCTGCGTGGCGGCAAGACCTACTACATTTAAACTGTGTTTGGTGGTTGAACTAGGACTATAACCAATATTTTGAGCGGCAGCGTTATCTGTGGCTCTGATCCGGTAAGTGAGCACATCTCCATTTTTGATGGTACCATTAGGAAATGGAATGTTGACGGTATAGGCGGAAGAATAGGTTGCTAGCAAGCTGGAATTACTTGTTGAAATAGTGCCAGTCTGCGTCATGGATATAGAAGATTGTTGAACGTTGTTGATCCAGTAATCCAACATGACTGTTTGAATTCCAATATTGTCTGAAACCACTGCATCTACCTTGAGTTCGGTTGCGGTTTCTGCAACAAAAGATTTAGGTGTGTGTGTAATGGTAGGCGCAGTTAAGTCGGCACCTAATCCCATGGTGTATCTGCCTTGTAATTCTGTGTTCTTAGCACGAGCAAATTTTCCGGGGAAGGTAAATTCGCGGTTGAGTACATCGGTCACGGACAGATAATAAAACACGGTGTCATTATTTGCTGAAGCGGGAATGGTGAAAGAAAACTCGCCTGCATTTCCTGTGGATGTCCCTACTACCTCTGTATCAGTACCGATGCTTTTCTTGATATACTTCAATTTAACTTTAGCGGCATCAATTCCATTATCACTTGCCACTTTGGCAATCAGCGTAGCAGCACCGATGGACTCTTTGTTAGCAGGGGTGTGGTCGATGCGCGTATTCACCCACCCCATATCGCTGAAAATATTCATCACTATTGGCCCTGGATCGTGCATGACTTCTGTAAAACCAATAAATGGAGTCATTAACGAATTGCCATTGCCTGCCTGATAAGTTCCTTCGTTTAAGTGGGCAATACTACTGCCACTATTCCAAGTTGAGGGCGCATATAGTCGAGGAAGCTCATTGTTATTGGCAGCTTTTGCCAGAGGTGAGTTGTAAAAAATATTACTACTCAATAATTCAGTAGCTAATGTGGCAGAAGGAGATGTGAAGGTTTGAAATAAATTCTGATTACTGCCATTCTCAATAGCTAAATCGTAAATGATGGGAACAGTGGTTGATTGAACTCCATGTGATCCTTGGCCGCTTTCCACATCATATGAATCGGTAAAACCAAGACCATGTCCAATCTCATGAAGGACAACAGAAACCAAATCGGTCGTTCCACTCGGAGGTAAACCGCTGGTTCCATAATACCATGAAGCTTCACTACTAAAATTGGCGAAAATGTCTACGGAATCCGGATGGTTTAAATCTTTGCCCGCAATTTTCTCGGCAAGGGCCACAGGATAAAAAGTATTCAGTTTTTGTGCATTCGGAAAATTCGCAAACGCATTTCCCCAAATGGCTGAACCTAAAACGTTGGTGCCCAAAGGACGCCAATACGCTCTGATCTTAATTTTTACAGGTGATTGAATAAGTGCTGACCAAATATTTACTGCTTCTTGAAAAGCTGTTTGTGCTTGCGTGCTAAAACCTATATACTCTACTTCGAAGGTAGCAGTGGCAGTGCGCGCCTGCGGGTTTGCCTTTGCTTTGAGATAGGCAGCAGGTGGCGGAATGACCGTATGTTTATCTTTCTTTTCGAGATAACACACCACCGGTTTTTTGGGTGAAATACTCATTAGTTGTTGAGCCGATGAAAGGGAGACAAATCCCAATACCGCTACTACCAAAACGCCAATTCTTTTCATTGTTTAAATAGTTTTTGATTAACCACTTTTGCTCTCATACCCAAACAGGCTGAAATCGCCTGCTTCCCCTCTGTTTAGGCTTATTATGAAATAAGTTCTTACCGATAAAGATACAATTTTACCGCTTTCAATTAACAATTTGCCGGATGTAAAAAATGTTCACGAATGAAAGTGCAGAGACGACAAGCTTTTCCGGCTGCCAATCAGATTAAGCTACGCGCTTTTAATTCTAAGTACTTATTGATTGTATTAACGGTAAGATCCTGCGGACGCGATAAAATGGAATGGATGCCATTTTTGTGTAATTCCTTCACAATCAGGCGCTTTTCGTAGTTTAATTTTTCGGCTACAGATTGATAAAATAAGGTAGGCAGGTCAGTTTGTGAATCTTCTATGAGTTTTTTCAACTCGGTGTTTTCAAAGAAGATGACAACCACCAAATGATATTGTGCCAATTTGCGCAGGTAGCGGAGCTGCCGGTTGAGCCCTTGAAGTGTTTCAAAGTTGGTAAAAAGCAAGAGTAAACTACGCTGTGAAATGGTTTTTCGCACCGTGGAAAACAAAGTTGAAAAATCGGGCTCACGGTAAGCTGTTTTCTGATTGTAAAGTGCCTGAAGGATACCTGCAATTTGATTGCTTACTCTACCGGCCTGCACAATTGTGCCCACTTTATTTTGAAAGGTAATTAGTCCGGCTTTGTCTGATTTTTTGATGGCAATATTCGAAATCACTAAACTAGCATTGATAGCATAATCTAATAAACTCATGCCTTCAAAAGGCATTTGCATGAGTCTACCTTTATCAATCAACGAATAAATTTGTTGTGATCGTTCATCCTGATAATGATTCACCATCAATTCACCTCTTCGTGCAAACGCTTTCCAATTCACTGTGCGGGCATCGTCTCCCGGCACATATTTTTTGATCAATTCGAATTCTAAGTTGTGACCAATTTTACGTACGCGTTTTATACCGGTATTTACCAGTTGATTAGAAATGGCTAACAATTCAAACTTTCTCATTTGAATAAAAGAAGGATAAACCGGTACAGTTCTATTTCCGGGCACTTCAATTCTTCGTGTGAGTAATTTCAATGAAGATTGGATGAATAGCTGCGTGTTGCCAAAGTGATATTCTCCACGCTTGACGGGGCGAAGCGTATAGGTGATTTCTTGTTTTTTAGCAGGGCTCAGCGAAAGCTGAATGATAAAATCACGCTTTTGAAACTGCGTTGGGATTTCATCAATAATGGAAAGATGTATGGCAAACTTAAAATGATTTTGAACGCGCAATGTGATAGCGTTCTCGTCTCCATTGGATAACCGTTCAGGCACAATCCGTTCCAATGCCACTGATTGATTTCCACCCCATAACATGAGCCCATCTACAATGGTTACGCTGATCAGCAAGAGCAAACTGGTTTTTACAATCGGAAATAATACAGGCAACAGATAGCTCAGTATAAAACCAGCAATGCAAAGGCCAATCGCTATAAAAAACCGATTGCCAAAATAGATGGATCTAAAAAATTTCACTACCGGGGCACTTCAATTTTGTTCACAATCTGCATAATCACGTCTTCGATGCGTTGTCCTTCCATTTCCTTTTCAGGGGTGAGAATTAAGCGATGGCAGAACAAAGGCATGGCCAGTGTTTTTATATCTTCCGGAGTCACAAAATCACGACCACGAATCGCGGCCAACGCACGGCTTGCATTCAATAAGGCAACGCTGGCACGAGGTGAACATCCTAAAAACAATGATGAGTTTGAACGGGTTTCTTGCGCAATTTCAGCGATATAGGAAATTACTTTTTCTTCCACATGCACCTGCGCCACTAACTCCCGACATGCTTTTATCTGATCGGCATTCAGCACTTTTTGTATTTGTACCATCTGACTTTTCAAGTCGCTGAGCAGATTTAACTGTAATATCTTTTTCTCTTCTTCCAGCCCTGGATAGCCCACCACAATTTTGAACAGGAAGCGATCCAACTGAGCTTCCGGCAACCGATAGGTTCCTTCTTGTTCGATTGGATTTTGTGTAGCCAGCACCATGTATGGCTCATCCAAAATGTAGGTCACACCATCGGCCGTTATTTGGCGCTCTTCCATTACCTCAAAAAGTGCAGCTTGTGTTTTTGCCGGAGCGCGGTTGATTTCGTCAATCAAAATCAGGTTCGAGAATATAGGCCCCTTGCGGAATTCAAAGACGGTCGTTTTGGGATTAAAAATAGCTGTTCCGATAACATCGGAAGGCATTAAGTCAGGGGTAAACTGAATCCGCGAAAATTGTGAATCGATAGCTTGCGCTAATAATTTGCTGGTAAGTGTTTTGGCAACACCGGGCACTCCTTCAATTAGCACATGGCCCTTGGCCAGAATAGCAGTCAGCAACAACTCCAGCAAATGATCTTGCCCGATAATTACTTTAGAAATCTCTGCTTTAATTCGATTTACATTTTCGTGGAGTGGCGCAAGATCTAAGCGTGTTTTAAAAATTTCGTCCATATTATTTTTTATAGTTATACTTTTCCATTTCGTGAGTGAGATCCCACAGCATTTGCGCTGATATTGTTGGCGAAGTTTGAATGACTTTGATCAGCGAAAACAATTTTTGAGTTTGTTCCAAACTTTGCCCTGTCTTTTTTGATAACAACTGAGCGAGCCGATCGTCAGGTTCGTTAGCCAAATAATACTTACTTCGCACGCGATCCATAAAATACACTATTTTTTTAGTAGCAATGGCTTTGTAATCTTTTGCATGCCAATAAAGATTGCCAATGGTTTGAACAAACTCCAATGTGGTATTGGTGAGAGGCGCAACAATTGGAATGATTCTTTGTTTGCGTTTGCCTTCAAACAAAATAAAGAAGATCAATCCCGCCAGTGTCAGATAATAGGCCCAGCGGAGCGAATCTGTTTTTAAGATAAACCGCAAAGGTGTGGAAGCTTCGAGTCGTCCTACTTGGTAATAACTGGTCCACCAAACATTTTTAATGGGCAAGTAAGAAAGGGTGGAGGAGATCAACTCGTGGTTGCGGCCGGAGACCATATAAATATTCGTAAATGCTATGGGCGTGCAATTAAGAATGATATTGCCTTGCCCCCATTTTATATGAAGAGTAACTGGTTTGCCATCTTCATTGGTGGCCAGAATCGAGTAAGGGTGTTGCAGCGAATCTTTATAAAAATAATATCCAACATGGTTGGTCAGATAGAAATACTTTTTGTTCGTAACAGGCATTTGAATAAACGAAGTATCTGCGTTGGTAGGCACATTAATACCTCGTTCAAACATTAAATCGTTTGTTTGTAGATGTAACGTATCTTCAAATAAACCCTGGTATCGGTAGGCAGAAATAAATACGGAAGCCCCATTGTCTACTTTCTCCAACAAAACTTTTACAGCTTCTGCATCCGGAGTAAAATTGTCGCTAATGCTGATGATGTTTTCATCGCCTGAAATTGAATCTTGCAATTCGTAAAAGGTAAGATTGGAATGTGAAATGTTTTTTGAAGGAAAGACATCGTTCAATACTTCATTAAGCAGATAATTGCCAAATGGATTTTTGTCTTTAGGCAGATAGGTCGGATTCCAATTCAACGGTTTGGGCCCCCACAGTTGAAATGAAACAAACCCAATGAATATCAGGGTGAGAATGATGATGTATTTTTTATCGCCTTTCACGCAGCCGTTATTTCTTTAAAGTTTGATTAAATTCTGTAAAGGCATTTTGAATGGAGGTATAGGTGTTCGAATCGATTTCGAAGTGACCATACCAGGCATAATCAAAATAGTAGCGCAATTCGATAACCTGTGGCAACGTAGGATGATTTCTGATCTCGTTCAGATAGTCGTCATTGGTTTTTCCGGGCACCCATTTGATCAATTGGGCATCGGATAGTTTTTTAAGAGCATGCAAGAACGTGAGCCGAACAGCCTCACGAAACTTGCGACCTTCTACTGCCTGAGCGATAAGTTTATCAAAGTCTAATTCATGGATGTCTTCGTCCAGTGCAGCAACCCGCACGGAGGTGGAGGAACTTCTGAAAAACAAGTTTTTAGCATCAATGTGAAGAAGTTTCAGCACGACATAGATCAATAGCGCAATACAACCACCATAAAGCAAGATGTTGCCAAGCAAAGTGTTGGTTGAAAAATAGATAATCTTGGCAATCGTCTGAAATATCCAATAGATGAACCGATCCCAGAATGATTCTCCTTTCTTGGCGCGCCCATAGGAAAAATCTGAATCAGCTTTGAATGACTCGATTTTTTTTTCTAAGAACTGCCGTTTCACATAAGTTGAATCGGTATGGGTTACTTGCGAAAAACTCAAAGATGAACTTAAGCAACTAATCAGAATAAAAAGGCTAATAGGTTTCATGAATTTCTGCCTGATTTTGCTGTTCACCGGATTTTCCAAAATTTTCAAGTCGTATCATCAGCCCTTTGGCCTCTTTTCGCTCGATTAGATTGTACGTTTGAAATGCCAGTGCTAGAAAAACGAGCGACTGAAAGATGCCGGAACCAAATGAATAAAGCAATGTGAAAATAATCATGCCGGCTTCTTGCCAAACAGGAAGTTCATTGCCCACATCCATTTTGTGGATGGCCAATGTAGCTGTGTAAATAATGAGCGGCACATACAGAATCAATGTCATGAATAGAATGATGATTACCATTACAATGATTAGCCCGAATGTGCTCCACCACTTTTCTGAAATGATTTTGAAGGCACGACTCAGTGCATCTCTGAAATCATCTCCTTCGATCACCATTAAAGGTGGAACCAGAGAAAACACGATCATTAGATAAATACAAGGTATAACCAACAGGATCAGTCCTAATCCCGCCAGAATAAACAGGATTAGCATTGCTCCGAGCAGTGGGAAGTACTTTTTTTTCACACCCGACCATATCTCGCTCACTTCAATGGGGGCCGCATTTTTGCGTTGCTCGTAAATACGCAAATATTCATACACAACAATCAATGCTGCAACATTACTTAGAATAGAAAACAGATAGGCTAACAAGAGAAATCCATTGGTGGTACTGTTCACGGCATCTCCCTCACGAATGCGCATGAGCGACTCGTTTTGATAGAGACCGTTAAATATTCCTTGAATAAGCAACATCGGCCCGCAGATGTAGATCAGGGCTTTTGCCAATGGTTTTACATTTTGGCGTGCGAACTCAAAGGTGATGTTGATCTTATCGCTAAAATCGC
Organism: Flammeovirgaceae bacterium UBA5008; assembly: GCA_002398365.1. Taxonomy (GTDB): domain Bacteria; phylum Bacteroidota; class Bacteroidia; order Cytophagales; family Cyclobacteriaceae; genus ELB16-189. The sequence continues at coordinate 121,910 of DGYK01000064.1, read as the reverse complement.
GTGTGCGTCTCAGTTCAATCTTTGCGAACATATTTTTTTGAGATGATTACTGGAAATATAAAAAAATAGTAAATGATAAAACTGAGCGAAACCAGAATGATAGTTGCCTTGATCGCAGTGGGCATATCCGCGTAGCGGGTTATAAATGATTCAATGAAACCGGCCACGATAAACACAGGCATTAAACCCATCACTACTTTCAACCCATCTTTTGCTCCGGCTTTGAAAGATTCCATCCGACTGTAGGTGCCCGGGAACAAAATACTATTACCCATTCGCAGTCCTGCACCTCCGGCTAAAATGATCGCAGAAATTTCGAGTGTGCCGTGCAGCATGACAACCAATATGGAGTCGGCTAACAAATTGTGCTGATAGAAAAGAGTAAAGAAAGCCCCCAACATCACGCCATTTTGAAATAAAATATATCCGGTGCCAAACGAAAATAAAATGCCTAGAGCAAAGGCATTAAATGACACGCGAATGTTGTTGAAAGTAATGCGAAAAAACATATCCAACTGATCAGACGAGGCATAAACTCCAGTGGGGTTGCCTTCTTTGATGTTTTCCAAGGTCATATTCACATAGGCATCACCCATGATCAGCCGCACAAACGTATCATCTTGAAGAGCCGAGATCGCACCGATGGCGGTAGCGATGAAAGTAATCACCATGGAATAAAACATGGGCTTTCGCAAAGAAGCAAAGAGCAATGGAACTTCTTGCGTCCAATAAGTTATGAATCGATTCTTCTCTTCGCGTTTTGTTTTGTAAATGCTTTGATGAACCCGAGAGGCCAGTTGATTCAAATAGGCAGTTGTTTCACTATTTGGATATTGTGTTTGGGCAAACGAAAGATCGTCTGTTAGCTGAATGAATAAATCGGCACGTGCATCGGGCGATAAATCGCCTTGCAGGATTTTCTTTTCATAATCTTGCCAACGGGTGGCGTTTTGTTTTATGAAAGCCGCTTCGCGCATGAAGTTACTTACTCAATTTGGCTACATCTTCCGCCTTATTCCACACGCGCCATACATTCTTGTAGCAAATCTTTTCGATATCATCGGCCGTGTAGCCTCGTTTCAGTAAGGCAAAAATCAAATTCGGATATTGCGATACATCCTTCAAGCCCGTAGGCAAGCTGTCGCCTACCCCATCAAAATCAGAACCAATTCCCACATGGTTGATGCCCACCAGTTTTACTACATGATCAATGTGGTTTGCTACTGTTTCTACATCGGCATACAAGGAAGGATTTTGCTTTCTGAATTCTTCAATCACGGGTTTAGCGAGCGAGTCGGAATCACTTAATTTTTTCTCTTCCAACAGCGCCCGTAATTTTTTGCGATTGATCTCATTTTCGGCACGCACGGTTGAGTCTAAAAAAGTAGATCCAAAGTTGATTTGAATAACCCCGTCATGCGCAGCAAGCGTCTTAATCATGTCATCACTCATATTGCGGATAAAGCCAGGAGTGTAAAAACGGCATGAGGAGTGCGAGGCAATACAAGGTGCTTTGGATAATTTCATCACTTGATAAAATGTGCTATCCGATACGTGCGAAATATCTACCATGATGCCCACGCGGTTCATTTCTGCTACTACGGTTTTGCCGAAAGGACTTAAGCCATTCCAGGTGCGGGTGGTATCGTATGAGGAGTCACAAATCTGATTGTCTTTACCATGTGTCAGGGTGATGTAGCGAATTCCGCGATCGTAGAAGTATTGAATGTTTTTTAAGTCATCGCCAACAGGCGCACCATTTTCCATGCCCATCGGCAAAGAAATTTTTCCGGCTTTGAAATTGGCTTCTACTTCGGCTGGTGTCTTGGCTAAAGCAAATTTGTCGGGCAACTGTTGGGTAATTCCATTGATCATGTTAATCATCGAGTCGGCCAGTGCTTTGCCTTTATCGGGTTGCAGTTGGTATGAAGAGGGAATATAAATCGACATAAACGGAGCATCCAGGCCTCCTTTCTTGGCGCGCTCAAAATCAAAGTCCCCCTCTTTTTCTGAAACTGAAATGGGAATGCTCATGTATTCGCGCTCGATTTTAAAGTTCTTTACCTTTAATCGAAAAGGAAGATCTACGTGACCATCGGTAATGATAAACTGATGCGCTAATTCATCGGCATAGGCCCGAAGTTGTTCATCGTTCATTCTTTCAATCGGTTTCTTGTCCGCGCAGGAAAAGATGATAAAAACAACTAACAGAAGACATAGCAACCTCAATTTATTCATGACTTTGGTTTTATATTTGAACAGGAAAGATAATCGATCCTTTTTGCTATGCCAACCATAAATGTCCGTACAACTCAAAATGTTTTGATTCAATACCAGGTGGCTGGTTTATGGGATCGTATCTTGGCATTTCTGATTGATGGAGCCATTTTTTTTGCTTATCTGGTTATCATGGAGATGATTATGTCTGAATCCGGATTAAGTCGGGCTTGGATTGTAACCATTATTTATCTTCCCATCTTTCTTTACAATCTCATGTTTGAGATACTGATGAACGGACAAACACCCGGAAAAATGGCCATGCAGCTTCGTGTGGTTCGATTGGACGGAAATTCTCCTACCATTCTCAATTACTTGTTCCGATTCTTGCTTTGGCCGGTAGATGTAATCATGGCCGGTTCGGTAGCCATCACCTGTATTGTTTTAACTCCTAATGCGCAGCGCTTAGGCGATATTGCCGGGGGAACTACCGTAGTAAAACTGAAAGCGGTAGCATCCCATTCGGCAACTCAAATTTTGAAAAGTATCGAAGAGGGTTATGTGGTGCAATTTCCCCAGGTAGTCAATTTGTCTGATCAGGACATCAAGTTGATTAAAGAAGTGTTGCATTTCAATCTTCAATTTGGAAACTCAGAACCCAGAAATATTTTAACCGCCAAGATTAAAGTGTTATTGGGAATTGATTCAGATATGCCTCCGATAAATTTTTTGTACACCATCTTAAAAGATTATCAGCATCTAACCTCTCAGATGAATGACTGAATTTACCAAAACGCAGTTGGCGTTGCGAAATGGGCAAGATAAACCAGAAGTATGGGTGGCTTATCGTGGATTGATTTATGATGTGTCGGCTTCTAAGATGTGGCGAAATGGTAAACATTACGAACATTGGGCGGGTCAGGATTTAACAGATGAATTGAAAGATGCACCGCACACAGAAAGAGTCTTTGAAAAATTTCAGGTAATCGGCACTTTACATGTAAGCAGCTAATTCGCCTTTCGTCTAAAACATCTAAAATTGTAGTTCAATATTTTTTACTTGCACCAATGATCATTGTAGCAGACAGCGGAGGATCCAAAATCGATTGGCGACTTCTACGGAAGGATGGCACGATTGCCCAAGCGCAAAGCCCCGGCTTCAACCCATACTATCAGCCCATCGAGCATTTAAAAGACATCTTGAAAGATTCATTGTTGCCGGTAGCAAACGAGCCGGTCACCAAAATTTTCTTTTATGGTACCGGTGTTTCTTCTGAGAAAAACCAACGAATCATTCAGGAAGCATTCTTAACTCACTTTAAAGATGCCCAGATTGAAGTAGGTTGGGATTTGCTGGCCGCTGCGCGCGCATTGTGTGGTCGCGAACCCGGCATAGCATGTATTCTTGGAACAGGTTCGAACTCGTGCTTGTATAATGGCGAAAAGATCATTGGCAATGTGGCAAATCTTGGTTGGATTCTGGCGGATGAAGGCTCTGGAACTTCATTGGGAAAAAAACTAATCTTCGACCGGTTCCGAAAGAAGATGCCCGCTAAGTTGGAAGAACAGTTCAATGCACGATTTCCCTGGTCGCGCGAAGAAGTACTCGAAAAAGTATATCAGCAGGAAAAGCCCGGAGCTTTTCTGGCCAGCTTTGCCAAATTCATTTTTCAGCATTTGAAAGAGCCTTATTGTTATCAACTTGTTTACGATAGCTTCTCGGAGTTTTATGAAAATAATGTGATGAAATACGAGAACTATCAAAATTTAAAAGTGCACTTCACCGGCTCCATCGCTTTTTACTTTAGCGATGTATTGCGTCAGGTGGCCAATGACAAAGGCATTACTGTTAAAAATATTCTCGAAGGTCCTATTGCAGGACTTACGTTGTTCCACCAAAAAGACATTCAATAACCGTGACTACCACTGAAGCTTCATCATTGCATGATCATCTCGATAAAATGGAGGTGTCCGATCTGTTGACGCGTATCAACCGTGAGGACAGCACTGTGCCTGCCGCAGTTGAAAAATCCATTCCGAATATCGAACGATTAGTAAAGGCCATAGTGGCAAAAATGAAAAACGGAGGGCGATTATTCTATATTGGTGCAGGCACCAGCGGCCGACTTGGCATTTTAGATGCATCGGAAATTCCTCCGACTTATGGGGTGTCGCATGGTAAGGTAATTGGCTTAATTGCCGGTGGTGACAAGGCTATTCGCAGTGCGGTAGAAAATGCGGAAGACGATGAGCAACAAGCATGGAAAGATCTGGCAGCTTTTTCAATCAATCAAAATGATGTGCTTATAGGTATTGCAGCCTCTGGCAGAACCCCTTATGTCATCGGTGGTGTGAGAGAAGCCAGAAAGAACCAAATTGTTACCGGCTGCATCACGTGCAATGAAGGAAGTGAACTAGCGGCTGCGGTAGATTATCCGATCGAAGTCGTTGTGGGTCCTGAGTTTGTAACCGGCAGCACACGAATGAAGGCAGGAACGGCACAGAAGTTAGTACTCAATATGATTTCAACAGCCGTGATGATTCAGCTCGGGCGAGTGAAAGGCAATAAAATGGTAGATATGCAACTCACCAATCATAAACTGGTGAAACGTGGAGCTCGTATGATTATGGAAGAATTGAAAGTAAGTGCCGAAGAAGCTGAAAATCTATTGAATGAATTTGGCAGCGTACGGAAAGCGATAGACAGCCGAAAGTAAATTCCACTCCATCTAAAGCAACGCCAATTGCGCGCTACTCACTTCAATATCCAACGGCACCAAATAATTTCGTTTCGATTTTAGTTCTACGCACAAGGCTCGTGTTCTACGAACCTTTCCTTTTTTGTACCACTTTCCTTGTAATCCAAAAATACTTCCTTCGGGAATTTGTGATAAGAAAATCGCTTTGCCTGCTTTTTCATCATGCTGGCGAAAGGCGGCTGTTAGTTCTGAATCGGAAAAGCTGGACGCCATGGGGTCGGCCATGTGTTTTTTAAGAATAGCGAGTAACGAAGCGGGATAGATTTCACGGTTTAGTACCGGATGCATCAGCTCCTGAAATTTCGATTTCCACTGATTTCCATGCGCCAGTACACGAGACCCGTGAATGGCATGCACTTTTAAATGTGCCACTTCGTGAATGTAGGTGGTTAAGAAAAGGTAAGGGTGTAAATCTTTGTTGATGGTAATTTGCTGCGTTCTACCGGGCCGATAGCTGAAGTCGCCTACTTTGGAAGCCCGCGCCTTGGTAGTTTTGAAAATGAATGGATTTTCTTCCCATAGCCGAAAACAGTACTCGACAGCAGCGTCAGGAATGTGCTCGGAAAGTATTTTTCGTACGTTTTCTGAATTCATAGGCAATAAAAAAAGGCTTTATCACTAAAGCCTTTCCCGGGAAACAATCTTTGTGGGATTGATTACTTAACGGCAGCAGAATCAACTTTCGTTGTGTCAGCTGCAGCAGCAGCGGCAGCAACAGCTGCAGCAACTGAATCAGCCTTACGAGTTGAATCAGCCTTTGCTTGAGCAGCAGCTTCTTCTTTAGCTTTGCCACCACCGCAAGCAACCATTGCTACTGCAAAGCCACATACGATAACAGATGCGATAAATTTTTTCATAGTTTACAGGTTATTAAAATTTTGCGCAAAGGTAGCAGAAACGGGCAAATTTGAAGCGTTACGTAAGAAAAAATTATGTTTTTTATCCAAAAGTACCTTTAAACCAATCTTACCTATCGGTCATTAGGCAAATCAATCGTTTGCTATTACTTCTTCCGGAAGAATAAACGAATGGGTACTCCTTCAAAATCAAACTTTTCGCGCAGTCGGTTTTCCAAAAATCGTTGATACGATTCCTGAATATATTGAGGCAGGTTACAGAAAAAGGCAAAGGCCGGAGACTTAGCCGCCACCTGCGTCACGTATTTAATCTGGATATGCTTGCCCTTCATTCCTGGTGGTGGATAGTGAACGATCTCCGGCAGCATGGCATCATTCAGTTCGGAAGTAGGAATGCGCTTTGTTTTATTGTTGTAAACAACCACCGCTTTTTCTATTACTTGAAAAATCCGCTGCTTGGTTAATGTAGAGGCGAAAATAATGGGTATGTAATCGATCGGAGCCAATTTTTCTAACATGTCCTTCTTGAAGGTATCTGCCGTTTTGGTATCCTTTTCAATCAAATCCCACTTATTTACCATAATCACAATGCCCTTGTTCTGCTTTTGGGCAAGCACAATAATATTAATGTCCTGTGACTCCAAGCCTCTTTCGGCATCTACCACAACAATAACCACATCACTTTCTTCCAACGCCCGAAGTGACCTCAGCACAGAATAAAACTCTACATCCTCTGTTACTTTGCTTTTCTTACGAATACCGGCTGTGTCGATCAGAATAAAATCTTTGCCATACATTTTGTAGCGTGAGTGAATCGCATCGCGGGTAGTTCCCGCCTCGTCTGTTACGATGCTGCGCTCGTTACCCAGCAAAACATTCAATAAAGATGATTTTCCGGCATTTGGTCGGCCTACAATCGCTATTTTAGGAATGCCCGCATCTGGATCTTCCACGCCTTCGTTGGCAAAGGTCTTTACTAACTCATCCAGCAATTCTCCGGTTCCGCCACCATTTTCAGCGGAAATCGGGTATACTTCACCCATGTTCAGTTCATAAAACTCACTGGCTTCTAAATTTTTTGTGGGGGTATCGGCTTTGTTAGCAGCAACAAACACCGGTTTTTTTGATCTGCGAATAATTTTGGCAAACTCGTGGTCAAATCCCGTAAGGCCTGCTTTACAATCAACCATAAAAATCACGGCCGTGCATTCTTCCAGCGCCATTTCTACTTGCTTGCGAATTTCTGATTCGAACTTATCATCAGAACCGGTCACATAGCCCCCAGTGTCAATAACGGTAAAGTGCTTGTTTGTCCACTCCGCATAGCCATAATGACGATCGCGGGTAACGCCCGGCATATCGTCCATAATAGCTTGCCGCTGCTCTACTAGGCGATTAAAAAAAGTAGATTTCCCTACGTTTGGCCTTCCTACAATTGCTACAATATTTGCCATAAGATTTTAAAAGCCGGGGCCAAAGCCCATAAATGATAGTTGAGGCCGCAAGTTAAGTCAATAGTGCCTAATTGAGCGCACCTTTATTCCAGATAGCCGAAATGCTTCAATTTCAGCTTCTGTTTGCGCCAGTTGTCGGCCACTTTTACATGCGTTTCCAGAAATACTTGTTTTCCAAAGAAGGATTCGAGGCTTTTGCGGGCTTCGGTACCCACTTTTTTCAACGAGCTGCCTCCTTTTCCGATCAAAATGCCTTTTTGGGAATCGCGCTCCACATAAATCGTGGCGCGAATCTTAATGATTTTATCGTCTTCCTTAAAAGCTTCGATACCTACCTCTGAACTGTAAGGAATCTCCTGATCATAATTGGTGAATATCTTTTCACGAATCATTTCGGCCGCGAAAAAGCGCTCACTGCGGTCGGTTAGGTCGTCTTTGGGGTAATAGCCAGGGTGCTCGGGTAAATGTTTTTTGATGATGGGCAGTAGGGTGTCTAGGTTTTCTCCCGTAAGCGCTGAGACTGGAATAATTTCTACCGTCTTGATAAGGTCTTTCCAGTAAGCAATTTTATCCGTTACCTGCGATCCTTTCGCCAAATCAATTTTGTTGATTAATAAAATGACGGGCGTAGCCAGATTTTTGAGCGGCTCGAATAACTTCTCATCAAATTTTTCGCCCAGTTCCACAATCAACAGCACCAAATCCGCATCGTCCAGCGAAACTTTCACGTAGCTCATCATGGCCTCATGAAGTTCGTATTTCGGTTCCAGCATGCCGGGCGTGTCGGAATAGACGATTTGAAAATCTTCGCCATTCAAAATGCCCATAATGCGGTGGCGGGTAGTTTGCGCCTTGGCGGTGATGATGGATAAATTTTCACCCACCAATCGGTTCATTAAGCTCGATTTACCCACATTGGGCTTGCCAACAATGCTTACGAAACCGGATTTGTGTGGGGTGGACATTTGATTCGTATAGAAATGCAAAGAGACCGTTTGATCGGTCTCTTTTGGTTTTGTAGCGGGGACAGGACTCGAACCTGTGACCTTTGGGTTATGAGCCCAACGAGCTACCAACTGCTCCACCCCGCGATTTGGATGGCAAAAGTAGAACCATTGTGCTTAATAAGCAAATCGGCTTTTGAATCTTGGCTATTAAATTTCTGTGAGACAAATTTTCCCAAACTAGGAGAAGAAATTTTGCTTGAAGCACTTTAAAATTCTCAAGTGAGTCAAACTGAAATCAGAAAACTTTGATTGTGCTTTGTATAGGCGGTTTTTGAATTCTAAAAGGAAGGATCTTAAAAACTAAAAAGTTGTGGCACATAGGTTGCGATTGGTAGAATCAAACGCAAACCTCATGAGAACATTCATCGCACTCTCTACCACTACTCTGCTTGTCATTGCTACGCTTTCAATGGCCGCCCCAAGCCCCGGCCTTTCGACCCTATCCGATAATCAGCTTTTTATTTTGAAAACCACTCGCCAGTATAAGGGTGGAGAGGTGGAAGTTTATTCGTCTTCCGGATACCTCGTTACCTCCCACCGCCTTATCCGTAGGAAAATGATTATCGATTTTAAGCATGTGATCCCGGGTAGCTATCGGATCAAAGTAAAGAAAGGGGCTAGTGTAGAGGAATTTACGTTTACTAAGAACTAAAAATCAACCAATAATTATGCGTTTCATTCGAGCAACTTTCTCACGCACTATTTACCTCATGCTTTTTGTGTGGCTGTAGCATTCTTCTGAAGCTGGGAAATCAAAAACAGTCCAACGAAAGTAATCAACCCGTTAATAATTAAGATTTCAATCCCGATTTTATACCCGTCAAACCACTTAGCTGAGTTCGAACTCAGCACATAAGAAAGAATCGGAGAAAGAATACAACACACCAACACCATTACGCCCCGCACATTTCGTTTGGTAAAAATACCAAAGGCGAAAAGCCCAAGCAGCGGGCCATAAGTATATCCGGCCACGTTCAACACAGCATCAATCACCGACTTTTCATTTAATTCTTTGAAAACAAGAATGATGATGAGAAAAAGCAGCGAAAACCCTACGTGTACGATGAACTTCTGGCGTTGCTTGACCGCTTCGGTTTTATTTTTGAACTGAAGGAAGTCGATACAAAAAGAAGTGGTGAGTCCTGCCAAAGCCGAATCGGCACTGGCATACGAGGAGGCCGTGATCCCTAACAAAAATAAAATCCCCACAAAAGCCCCTAATTCATTGAATGCCAAGCGTGGATACAGTTCATCTGAAACTGACGGAATGGCCAAGCCTTTTTGTGCACTATATATATAAAGAAGCGCTCCTAACGTCAGAAAGAGCAGATTTACAAAAACGATGGTAAGGCTAAACCAAAACATGTTTTTCTGTGCATCGCCCAGGGTTTTGCAAGTCAGGTTTTTTTGCATGATCTCCTGATCAAGCCCCGTCATGGCAATGGCGATAAAGGCTCCGCCAAAAAACTGTTTCGGAAAAAACAGAGTGGAATTGACATCGTCAAAATAAAAAATCCGCGCGTAGCCTTTCTCCTGGATAGCCGAAACCATGGTAGCGAAATTAAAATCGAGTTTATCGGCAATTTGCCATACCGTTACCGCTACGGCCGTCACCAAAAAGAGCGTTTGGAATGAATCAGTCCATACAATTGTTTTCACTCCCCCTTTGAAAGTGTATACCCAGATCAATACAATGGTGGTGGCAACTGTAACGATGAAGGGAACATGCCATGCATCGAACAAAAAAAGTTGAAGAATGGTAGCTGCCAAAAATAATCGCAGACTAGAGCCAACGGTGCGAGAAATCAAAAAGAAAAAAGCCCCGGTTTTGTAAGCCCAATTATCGAAGCGTTGTTCCAGGTAGGTGTAAATGGAAACAACATTTAACCGATAGTAAAGCGGCATCAAAACAGTAATAATCACCCAATACCCAACCAAATACCCGATCACCACTTGAAAATAACCAAATCCAATTTTTCCGACATTGCCCGGCACCGATACGAACGTAACTCCCGATAGGGAAGAGCCTATCATACCAAAAGCAACCAAGTACCAAGGCGATTGGCGGTTTCCGGTAAAAAAAGTAGTGCTATCGGCTCCTTTAGAAGTGAAATAAGAGATGGTAATGAGTGCCAGAAAGTAGAAGACGAGGATGGAAGATACCAGTAATGGTGACATAGTCAGTAGATTAGAAATGGAAAACTACGCTAAGTTTTGTAGAATAAAAATCCGGCTAAGGAGTGTAAAAGAACTGGTAGGAACTGCTCTTGGCCGACTGATCTATCGTTCTTTTTTTTACTTTTGTATGATTGAATAAGCGGTGAATACACAAGAACAAGAATTGGTGGATTTGTTGGAAGCGGTGGAGATAACCGATGTGAAAGATTTGGTTGTTTTCAACGATGATTTCAACACGTTTGATCACGTGATCAACACGCTCATTCGCGTGTGCAAACATACGCCTGAGCAAGCGGAGCAGTGCACTTTGTTGATTCATTTCAGAGGGAAGTGCACGGTGCGCAGCGGCTCATACGATCAATTGAACCCGATGCGCGAAGCCATTTGCGAGGCAGGCATTGACGCAAAAATCATTTAACAGTGGCAGATTTTACTGCACTGAATTTCTAACGACCTAAGAATTGTGGAGTATCCCTCGAAATTAATTGAAGACGCAGTCAACGAAGTGGCCAAGCTTCCCGGCATTGGCAAGAAAACGGCTTTGCGACTGGTGCTTCATTTAGTGAAGGAAGGGCAGCATAAAACGACCGCGCTCACAGAGGCGTTGAATCAGTTAAGAAGTCAGATTCGGTTTTGTGTTACCTGCCATAATATTTCAGACGAGGAGGAGTGTGGCATTTGCAAAAGTCATCGCAGAGATAAATCCGTTTTGTGTGTGGTGGAAGACACCCAAGATGTAATGGCGATTGAAAACACGGCACAGTTTACAGGAATTTATCATGTGTTGGGAGGCGTGATCTCGCCTATGAATGGCGTGGGCCCATCCGACCTAAAGATTGATTCGCTGGTGTCTCGTGTGATGTCTCCTGATTCGCAGATTAAAGAAATCATTTTGGCACTCAGCCCCACCATGGAAGGAGACACCACCAGCTTTTATATCAATAGAAAACTGTCGGCTCTGCCGTTGAAGATTACATCGATTGCAAGAGGAGTTCCGGTGGGTGGCGATTTAGAATATGCTGATGAAATAACATTGGGAAGAAGCATCCTCGGGCGCACGTTGTTCAATTAGCCTAATGATTGATAGGGTTATATTTCCCTTGCCTTAGCCTAGATAAATCTCTTTCTTTGCAGGCGAAAAAATTCCACGTCAAACAACGATTAAATAAACTATTACCATCCAAATGAATCACCTTTCGAACCGAATCAACGCTATTGAAGAATCTGCCACACTAGCCATGGCTGCCAAAGCACGTGAATACAAAAACCGTGGCATCGATGTGATTAACTTAAGTTTGGGAGAACCCGACTTTAAGACTCCTCAACACATTTGCGATGCAGCCAAGAAGGCGATTGACGAAGGAAAATATTTTTCATATCCTCCTGTAGCCGGCTACCAGGATTTGCGCGAAGCGCTGGCTGCAAAATATACAAGTGAAAATAAAGTGCCTTACAAGGCTGAGAACATAGTGGTTTCCAACGGAGCGAAACAATCCATCGCCAATGTGATGTTGGCATTACTCAATCCGGGAGATGAGGTAATCATCTTCGCCCCTTATTGGGTAAGTTATGATGCGCTCGTTCGTTTGACGGAAGCAACACCAGTCATCGTGAAAGGAACAATCGACAACGATTTTAAAGTAACGGCTCAGCAAGTAGAGAAAGCAATCACACCAAAAACCAAAGCCATTATTTTTTCTTCGCCTTGCAATCCTACCGGTTCGGTTTTCTCCAGAACGGAATTAGAATCCATTGCGGAAGTTGTTAAGAAACACAACCTGCTGATTATTGCTGATGAAATTTATGAGCACATCAACTTTACCGGAGAGCGTGTGAGCATGGCTTCCCTTCCGGGGATGTTTGATCGCACGATTACCGTGAACGGTTTTGCGAAAGGCTTTGCGATGACCGGCTGGCGTGTGGGCTACATTGCAGCCCCGAAATGGATTGCCGATGGCAGCAACAAAGTACAAGGACAAATTACTTCGGCTAACTGTTCGATTTCACAACGTGGTGCATTGGCTGCGATCACTGGGGATATTGAGCCAACCAACAAAATGGTGACTGAGTATCACAAGCGCAGAGATATAGTTTATGATCTTTTGAAAGAAATTCCGGGAGTAAAAGCAAACTATCCTCAAGGAGCATTCTATTTCTTTCCGGATGTGAGCTACTACTTCGGTAAAAAAGATGGAGACACCGTGATTAAAAATGCGGATGATTTCTGTTTCTTCATGCTGGATAAAGGACATGTTTCACTGGTGCCCGGTGGTGCATTTGGCGATGATAATTGTGTGCGCCTGTCGTATGCCGCTTCTGAAAAAGATTTAGTAGAAGCGATGAAACGCATGAAAGAAGCTTTGGCCACACTAGCATAAATTCAATGGTTGTTCCGGCAGACATATTTCAATCATTTACGAAACTCAATGTGCTGATCATTGGCGATGTGATGCTGGACAGCTACATCTGGGGATCGGTAGAGCGGATTTCTCCGGAAGCTCCGGTGCCCATCATCAATGTCAAAAAGAGAGACCATCGTTTGGGTGGTGCCGCCAATGTTGCTCTGAATGTTCACGCGCTCGGAGCAAAGCCGGTGCTCTGTGCATTAATTGGTGATGACGATGACGGAAAAAAACTGGTGCAGCGCCTCCATGAAAAAAACCTTTCTGTCGATGGAATTATTGTTAGCACCGAAAGACCCACTACTGTAAAAACCAGAATCATTGCCAGCCACCAACATGTGGTGCGTGTGGACGATGAATCGGATAAAGTGACCAGTTCTAATGAGCAAGAGCAGCTCTGGAAGCGCATTGAAAAATTATTGCCGCAAAGCGATGTAGTAATTTTTGAAGATTACGATAAAGGAGTTTTGTCGACTGCGCTGATTGAGAAGGCGGTTGATCTGGCACTAAAACACAATATTCCGACCGTAGTTGATCCGAAGAAAAGAAATTTCTTATCCTACCAGCGCGTAACATTATTCAAACCCAATTTGAAGGAACTACGCGAAGGCTTAAAAGTGGAAGTGGAGGCTGGCAATCAAAGTCAGGTAGAAAGTGCTGTTACTTTGTTGAAAAACAAACTGAATGCCGAAGGCGTGATGCTCACGCTTTCCGAGCATGGCGTTTTCATTGATTTCCAACAGCAAAAAATTAAAATTCCGGCACATGCCCGCGAAATTGCGGATGTTTCCGGAGCGGGTGATACGGTTGTAAGTATAGCGGCATTGTGTGTTGCGTTAAAACTGTCTCCGGAATTAATTGCCGAATTATCCAATCTTGGTGGCGGGCTGGTATGCCAACATGTAGGCGTAGTACCCATCGATCGCGAAGAGTTGATTCAAGAGTCCAGAATGTTGGGATAATAAAAAAGCCTTTCATTGCTGAAAGGCTCTATGGGGTGGGCGACGGGACTCGAACCCGCGACCCTCAGAATCACAATCTGATGTTCTAACCAACTGAACTACGCTCACCGTTTTGAGGACTGCAAATGTAGGCACCCAAATTCAAATCACAAAGCTAGAATCGCAGGAATTGAAGCCTTTCGCCTGTTTTGCCTTCATTAATTTGACCATTTTTATAGGCCCGGTGCCCGGAAACCCACGTGTCGGTAACTTTTGAGTGGAAGGTTTCGCCTTCAAATGGTGACCATCCGCACTTCGCCAGAATGTTATTTTTCTCCACTTTCCAGGGGCTATTGGGGTCTACCAACACCAAATCCGCAAAATAGCCTTCACGAATAAACCCGCGTCTGTCAATTCTGAAAAGGATCGCCAGGTTGTGGCTCATTTTTTCTACTATTTTTTCCAGACTAATTTTTCCTTGCCTATGGAACTCAAGCATCGCCAAGATACTATGTTGCACGAGCGGCCCGCCCGAAGGCGCGCTGAAATATTTGTTATTTTTTTCTTCGATGGTATGCGGAGCGTGATCAGTCGCAATCACATCAATTCGATCATCCAACAGTGCTTTCAAAATTTCTTGTTGATCGTGAACCGTTTTGATAGCTGGATTCCATTTAATGTTCATGCCTAACCGTGCATAGTCGGCATCATTAAACCATAAATGATGAATGCACGCTTCGGATGTGATTTTTTTCTTTTCGAGCGGGATACTGTTGTCGAACAGGAAAGTTTCCTTTGCTGTAGAGATATGAAGAATATGTAAACGAGTGCCATGTTTTTTGGCAAGTCCCGCAGCGAACGAGGAAGATTTGTAACAAGCTTCTTCACTACGAATGATGGGATGATAGGTCACTGGGCAATCTTCACCATATTTTTCTTTGAAGTCCGCCAGATTTTTAAGGACGGTTGCTTCATCTTCGCAGTGGGTAGCAATTAATCCGGGAAACTGAGAAAATATTTTTTCCAGTGTTGTCGGGTTATCAACCAGCAGATTGCCAGTGGAGGAACCCATAAAAATTTTAAGTCCGCAAACATTCTTCAAGTCTGTCTTTAATACTTCCTCCAGATTGTCATTGGAGGTTCCCATGAAGAAAGAATAGTTTGCTAAGGAGGACTGCGATGCAATCTCGTATTTATCGGCCAATAATTTTTGTGTGAAAGCCGGAGGATTGGTGTTAGGCATTTCCATGAAACTGGTAACACCACCGGCTACAGCCGCACGCGACTCTGTATAGATGGTGCCTTTGTGCGTAAGCCCCGGCTCACGAAAGTGAACCTGATCATCGATCGCACCGGGCATCAACCACTTGCCGGATGCATCAATTACTTCATCATTCGGCTCAGCAGAAATTTTTTTATCGATCTTTTCAATAAAAGATCCTTTGATTCGCACATCGCCAACGAAGACCTTGCCTTCGTTTACTATTTTTGCGTTCGTTATGAGTGTAGCTTTCATTACCTTGTAAAGATACGATACAGACTGAACCCATCGCAAATGACATGGAATGACTTTAAGTTGAATAAGCAATTGCTGGATGCGGTGGCTGATGCAGGATTTGAAATACCCACCGAAATTCAGGAAAAATGCATTCCATTGATTTTAGGCGGCCAACAAGTAATCGGAATTGCTCAAACAGGAACCGGTAAGACGGCAGCTTACTTATTGCCTGTGTTGATGAAAGTAAAATTTGCACAAGGCACTGATCCAAGAGTACTTATCTTGGTTCCAACCAAAGAATTGGTGGTGCAAGTGGCTGCGCAGGTAGCTACACTTACCAAATACACTGACTTGCGAACCGTTCACATCTACGGAGGTGTGGGACCTAAAACGCAAATCGAAAACATACAAAATGGATTGGATATTTTAGTAGCTACACCCGGCCGATTTTTAGAAATCTATCAGCGCAATGAGATTGTCACCAAACAAATCAAAACGTTGGTACTCGATGAGGCTGATCGTATGATGGACATGGGTTTTATGCCACAGCTCCGCAAAATTTTCGAAGTGATACCTAACAAGCGACAGAACTTACTTTTCTCGGCTACTTTTCCGCAACGTGTTGAGCGACTTTCACAAGAATTTTTAGAGTTTCCTGTTCGGATTGAAATTACGCCCCCTGCCACTGTGTCGGTACAGGTAGAACAGGAATTGTATTTCGTCCCCAACAGTCGTACGAAGATTAATTTTCTAGAGCATCTATTATTAGATCATGCCGTTTTTAATCGTGTCATGATTTTTACACGAACGAAAGAAGCGGCCAATCAGATTTTTAAATTTTTAGATCGCAAAGGATACGGTCCTGTGAAAGTGATACACTCCAACAAAGGCCAGAACAGTCGCATCAATGCGGTGAATGAATTCAAAGAAGGCGAGCTACGTATTTTAGTTTCCACCGATGTGGCTTCGCGTGGCATCGATGTTACGAATGTGTCGCACGTGATCAATTTTGATGTGCCCATTGTGTATGAAGATTATGTGCACCGCACCGGCCGCACGGGTAGAGCTTTACAAGTGGGCAAAGCGATTACACTTGTTACCGAAGCGGAGAAATATCACATCGACAAAATTCAAAAGATTATTCGTGAGAAAATTCCGGTGCGTTTGATGCCACCACATATTGAAATTGTCGAAACGCCCTATGAAGAAGCGCAAGATATGGCTCGCGAAATTGATCGGCAAAAAAGATACGAAGACCCTGAGTTTAAAGGGGCCTTTCATGAAAAGAAGGGATCGTAATACTTTACGAGTTCAGTAAAAAGAACAAAACAGTTCCAATAGTAATTACAATCGCAGTAATCACGCCCACCATTCGCATCATCTTTTGACGTCTTACTTTTTTAAGATATTCGGGTATGTTGTCAATAGCGGTGCGCAAACGAACCAACGCAGATCCATTTTTCTCGATGTAATCGAAGGCGCCCATCTTCAATGCTTTGGTGGCTGTATATACATCGTTATCAGCCGAAAGAAATACGATGGGTGTTTCACTCGCCTTTTCTTTTATATCTCTAATGAAATCGAGGCCTAATTCGTTTTCGCCTAAATGCTGATCGAGCAAGATCAAATGAGGAGGGTCATTTAGTTGCTTTAAACATTCTTTGGCCGATAAAAAAGATTTTACCTCAAAGCCAAGTTGGTTTAAATGAGAGCTGATTATTTTTTGATAGCTCACGTTGTCGTCAATTACATATGCGGTTTTCATAAGACTGTATTAATTAGGTGTAGATGAATTATCTCATTTTAAGACTAATGTTCCATTTTTGAGAAAAGCTTTAGATCTTTTTCCAGCATCTTAAGCCTTTCAATCAGGCCGTGTAATACGGTTAATTGATCTGAGTTAATCTGCTGTCCAATTGTTTTTAGCGAGCTTAATTGGTGGTGTAGATCGGAGCATCCGAGGAGGCCAACGATGCCTTTTAAATCATGTATTTCTCTCCGTAATAAGTTCGTTTCTGGCTGTTTTAGGCAGTTTTGCATGTTTTGAATGCGAGCCGGTAACTCGTTTAATGCGATTGCTAAAATTTCTTTTCCAAGCCCCGCATCATCTCCGATGGTTGCATAAAATTCTTGCTGATTGAAAATTAGAAGTTTGGTATGAGTAGATGCATTCATGGGGAATTGTTGCATTTATTTATACAGACCTTTTGCAAGTGTTGTACCAGAAAATAGCAGGCCTAAACTCAAAACTGGGTTAGTCTTAAAGATTTAGCCATTGATCTAATACCTCGCTGCTTTAGTCGAATAGAAAATCCGAGCGCCTTTTGACCATCTACTTTTGAATCATCAAGCATAGCAAAAAGCTACGATCACTTGATGACATGATAAACTTCAACACGAAAACACTAATTAAATGAAAAGAATATTTGACATTCTCGCCTCTTCTTCGGCTCTGCTGATTTTAGCACCCATACTGATCTTGATTGCTATCATTGTTAAGTTAGAATCTCCGGGTCCTGTATTCTATTCTTCGTATCGCGCGGGTATGGGCTATGAGCGAATCAAGCTGATCAAGTTTAGAACCATGAGCGCCAATGCTGATTCGAAACTAAAAGATCTGGCACATCTCAATCAATATGAATCGGTGCAAACCACCAGTGATGGATGCGAACATTGCAATCATCTGCCGGTAGCAGCTTGCACATTAATAGTGATGCCCGATGGCTCTTATTCATGTGAGCGATGGGAGTCCGCCAAAGCAAAATCGAAAGCTGCTTTTTTCAAATTCAAAGATGATCCGCGGATTACACCGTTTGGAAAATTTTTGCGCAATACCAGTCTGGATGAATTGCCGCAATTAATCAACGTGTTGCGAGGCGATATGTCGCTGGTTGGCAATCGTCCCTTGCCGCTATACGAAGCTGAGAAGTTAACGGCCGATGTAAGCGCTCAACGATTTTTAGGACCTGCAGGAATTACAGGCTTGTGGCAAGTAACCAAGCGCGGCAGAGGCGGTGCCATGTCAGAAGAAGAAAGAATTCAATTGGATAATCACTATGCGCAGAATTATTCTTTTCTAGGAGACATTCAACTCGTGCTGCGCACCATCCCCGCCTTATTTCAAAAAGAAAATGTATAACAACTAAAAATAAATTAAGAAATATGAATCTATCATTTATTGGAACTGGATATGTAGGCTTAGTAAGTGCCACTTGCTTTGCAGAAATGGGTAATCAGGTTTATTGTGTGGATGTTGACGCAGCGAAAGTAGTGCGTTTGCAAAGCGGCCAATTAACAATTTACGAGCCCGGCTTGGAACAATTATTTGAACGCAATGTGCGCGATGGCAGAATGCAATTCACTACGTATTTGAAAATGGCTGCAGTACATGCCGATGTTATTTTCTTAACACTACCCACGCCACCGCAAGAGGATGGATCTGCCGATCTTTCCTATGTGCTTTCCGTTTGCGAGCAATTAGTTCCTGTATTAAAGCAGCAATACAAAATTCTAGTTACCAAAAGCACTGTGCCGGTCGGCACGGCCGATAAAATCACACGGCTGTTGGAGAATGCCGGATTGGAAGCCGGTAAAAATTTTGATGTGGTTTCGAATCCGGAATTTTTACGCGAAGGTTCGGCTGTAGTAGATTTTATGAAACCCGAACGTGTGGTGATTGGTACTTCGAGCCCACGCGCAGAAGAAATCATGAAAACACTTTACGAGCCATTCGTCCGCAATGGTAATCCGATCTTATCTATGGATCCTCGTTCATCTGAGTTAGTGAAATATGCGGCTAATGGATTCTTAGCTATGAAGATCAGCTTCATGAATGAGATTGCCAACTTGTGCGAACGCAGTGGAGCTAACATTGAGAAAATAAGAAAAGGCATTGGATCTGACAGCCGAATTGGTCATCAATTTTTATATGCAGGATTGGGCTATGGTGGAAGTTGTTTCCCGAAAGATGTGCAAGCACTTTCTTTCACGAGCCACGAATTCAATTATTCGTTTGAGATTTTGGATGCGGTGATGAATGTAAACAAACGACAGCGCAAACAGATGATTGACCGCATGGAAGCGGAAATGGGATCGCTGCATGGAAAAAAGATTGGCTGCTGGGGATTAGCGTTTAAACCTAACACGGATGATATCCGCGAGGCTCCCGCTCTTTGGTTGATTGATGAACTTACAAAACGCGGTGCGAGTGTAGTTGCCTACGACCCTGCTGCAATGGAAAATACGCAGCGCGTTTTACCCAACATTCAATATGCGAATGACCTCTACGAAGCTACACACAACTGCCACGCATTGCTGATTTGCACGGAGTGGAATGAGTTCAGAAATCCGGACTTTGAAAAACTGAAGTATGAATTGTTAACTCCGTTGGTATTCGATGGCAGAAATTTATTTGATCCGGCTAAGATGGCTTCTCTCGGATTTATTTATCACAGCATTGGTCGCGCTACACTGCCGGCCGAGGCTCCTTATGAATTGCAACTCAAATTGGCAGTATAACTCAATCAACCCAACAACGCATGGAATCAGTTTCAATCATCACACTGAACTACAACACGACCCACCAAACCATCGCTTTGTTAAAAAGCATTGAGCACGTATATGGTCAGGCGCATCAAGTTATTGTGGTAGACAATGGCTCTGCTGAAAATCCGGAAGAAATATTGACTCAGCAATTTCCTTGGATTGATTTCATTCGCAGCGAGCGTAACCTTGGATTTGCCGGAGGCAATAACCTGGCCATGCATGCAGCGCGAGGCGAATATTTGTTTTTCATTAATAATGACACCGAGTTTGATAGTGATATTTTATCGCGCATGGTTGATCTTCTCAATCAGTTTCAGTGTGTGGGTATCATCTGCCCTACCATTCACTATCATGATCAGCCTGAAAAAATTCAGTATGCAGGATTTACAGCACTCGACAAGATTACCGGTAGAAACCATTGCATAACCGAAGCGAGGTCCGGACCGGCTGGTATGTCGCTGACACATTATGCACACGGTGCTGCGATGCTGGTGCCCCGCAGAGTGATTGACCAAATTGGTCTGATGCCGGAGAATTATTTTCTGTATTACGAAGAGCTCGATTGGAGCGAACGAATTCGCAGAGCCGGCTACCAAATAGCCGTGGATACACAATCCAAATTTTATCATAAGGAATCACAATCGGTAGGAAGGTTAAGTGATTTGAAAAGCTACTTGCTTACGCGTAACCGGATTTTGTTTATGCGCAAATATTCAAGCCGTCCACATCTGATTCTGTTTTGGATTTTCTTCTTAGGTATCGCCACTCCAAAACACTTATTCAAGAATTTGATTGAGTTCAGAGTTAAAAACGCATGGGCCTTTATACAAGCCCTCCGTTGGAATTTTTTCAACTCGGTTCATTCTCCAACCATCGGTTACAAATTTAATTACCTGCGCCATGATTCATAATCGTTTTCAAGTTCCCGGCTGGGTTAGTCAGCATGATTTTGCCCAAGCACATTTTTCACTGATGCAATTGGAAGAACTGGCGCATTTGCGTAAGCAGCTCATGCGATTCCATTCTTCCGAGCCGATTGTTTCGATTGTAATTCCGGTATGGAATGAAGAGAAAAATATTGTGCGCACGCTTTCTTCTTTCGCGAAGATGCATGTGCCGTATGAGTGTGAATTAATCATTGTGAATAATAATAGCACCGACCGCACTCCAGAGATTTTGGATTTGTTGGGAGTGAAAGTAATTCACGAAAAGCGACAAGGCATCGCGCACGCTCGCCTGGCCGGACTCCGCGCCTCCAAAGGAGTCTATCAATTGTGCGGGGATGGTGATTCGTTGTATCCTCCCGATTGGGTTTCAGAAATGGTTAATCCGTTGGTGAAGAATCCTTCGATTACTTGTGTGTACGGAAACTACAGCTTCACACCCGCAGCGCGCTTATCTCGATGGCAATTGGGCTTGTATGAATTGGTTGCAGAATGTTTGTTTGAATGCCGAAGATGGCGCAGGGAATTTTTGAATGTGCGAGGAGCCAATTTTGGATTTCGTGTGGCCGAAGGTTTGGCCGTGAAAGGTTTTGAAATGCCGGTCACCCGAGTTTATGATAATCAGGAAGGAGCGCGGACGTTTGTTGTGTTTGGCGAAGATGGTCGCATGGGAAGAAAACTCGGTGAGATTGGTAAGATAAAATTAGTACGCAGCTATCGCGCCAGAATCTGGACTAGTTCGCGCAGACTACTCAAAGATGGCACACTGTTACAAGCATTTAAGAAGCGAATCAAAAAAGAAACAGCCCGACTTTTGGAGTACGCGTTCGGTTCGAGACAATTAACATTTACCACTGATCAGCTTCAACCGGAAAAGAAGTAATACAGCGCTATGAATAAGAAAGCGATCATCACATTTGTAACTGATTACCATCCGCAGCAGATCCATGATTTTATTCTTTCGTGTCAGCGCGAATGCCCCGATGCCGACTTGTTGATCTATACAGCAGAAAATTATAAAGAAGTGGAGCGGGTTTGTGCTTCGTTTGATAACACCCAAGTGATTCAACACCGGGAATCGATTCTACCAAAGATCGTTGGCAAACGGCTTCTGCAATCTCCAACGGGTGCACAAATAATAGCTCGACTTATACAACACTTATACCAATGGACTGGCAAAGCCAAAGGATTGGAAATTTGGTTGGCGCCTCTCTTGCAGTTTAAGCTGAAGCGATTGATCATGATTCGGGAACTGATGGAACTCCATCCGCATGATCAGGTTATGCTGATCGATTACCGCAGCGGAATCTTATCCGGGAATCCATTTAAAAACTTAAGTCGCAATATGATCATTACCGGGAGCAGTCAGACGGATGCGAAGGAAGTAGAATCCGGAAGAAAATGTTATGAGGTAATTTACTCATCCGAAGAATTGAAGCAAATTAAAAACCGCCCTCAGTTGAGTGCGGATGTTGTTGTTGGTTTTCGTCATGCCTTTGGCCAATACGTGCGCGAAACAATAGAAGAGATTTTTCTTCATACGTCTAAAATTGTGGCTATGCCGGAAGCGGCAGAGGCCATACACGCACACTTGTTTTA
Organism: Flammeovirgaceae bacterium UBA5008; assembly: GCA_002398365.1. Classification (GTDB taxonomy): domain Bacteria; phylum Bacteroidota; class Bacteroidia; order Cytophagales; family Cyclobacteriaceae; genus ELB16-189. The sequence goes on along the minus strand of DGYK01000064.1, from coordinate 99,509 downwards.
TAAGCGCCTACAAGGTATCGACAAACGAGTGCTGTCAACGCAAGCCACCACGCACACATGATTAGGTCAAATGGCGAACCCTCCTGTTTTATTAAATTAAACATTCATGCCTCATTCACATCCCTATCTTTTTTTTTCGTTGCCAAAGCATGACGATGCATATACATCCACACCGTGGCAACTCGCCCGTGAATTAGCACTAACTAGTGAGGTGATCTACATTGATCACCCATATAATTTTTGGGAGGCACTGAAATCATTTTTTTCGCCTGCTATTCAATGGCGCTTTCGATCGTACTTTAATCAGGCTCCAAAAAAAATAGATGGCGTTACAATTCTGGCAACACCTTTTGTTTGGCCAACGCATTTTCTGCCTCCCGGGAGTGTGCATCGTTTTTTTACAGAATGGAATGAGCGACTCGTTGCCGCGCGTGTCAATCGTTTTTTGAAACGTTCCGGAATTAAGTCAGTTATTTATGTGAACTCATTTGAATTTTATTATCCCACACTTCAGCACAAACTGAAAGCCCGCATCAGCGCATCCGTTTATCATTGCATCGACCCCATGGTGAAGGAATATACTTTGAAGCATGGCAAGACACTTCAACAGTTAGCAGCCAGTAATGCGGAAATGATTATCACCACCGCTCCGGCATTGCGAAAGCAATTCACTGAGCGCGGATTTTCTAAGGTTTACCTGGTGCCCAATGGCGCTAACTTTAATTTATTTCATCAAGCTGTGGATGAGCGCTTGCCAATACATCATGCGATTCCCACACGTGGTAAAAAGATCATTGGTTATCTCGGAAACATTGAGCGCAGAATTGATTTTCAATTGTTGTTAAATCTAATTGAATCGTTTCCTGATTTTGAATTGGTGATGGCCGGACCCGTTGAAACGAACTATGTGCCCGTTGTTGCGATGCAGCATCCACGCATTCACTTCATTGGTCCGATTGCTCATGAAGAAGCTCCGTCTGTTGTCAAAGGATTTGATGTGGCGATCATTCCGTTTTTAGTGGATGAAGTAAGTGAGGGAATTTATCCTTTAAAATTATTTGAATACTTGGCGGCAGGAAAACCGGTAGTGACTACCAACTTTAACCCCACAGTCTTGAACGAGTTAAACCATGTGGTTCATGTGGCGCATACAGCGGAACAATTTAAAAATCTCGTTGCACAGGCTTCGATTCCATCCGTGTCCGCTGACCGCGATAAGCGAGTAACCGTTGCACAGGTTAACACCTGGAAAGACCGAGCACACCAATTCGCACAGTATATTCAATTACATGTAGCTTAAAAGTATATGAATCTGAAATCATTCGTCAAGGAAAATCCAATGATTAAGAAATTAGTCTTGTCCATTTTGTTCAGAAGGAGGCCGTACCAGTCGAAGGTGCGTTGGTTTGTTTGGTGCCTTTTTATTTTTCCAAAATATTTTCGGAGGGGCATCAGTTGGCGCTCGCGACTCGACTTAGTGCCATTTAATAAATTTTCTTTAGGATCGTATTCACGCATTGAAGATGGCGTGGTGATCAATAATGGCATGGGCGATGTAATGATTGAAGATGAAGTTCATACCGGTATCGGTTGTGTTTTGATTGGACCAATTACCTTACACAAGCACGTAGGGCTTTCGCAGTATGTTCGTATACTAGGCATGCACCATGGCATCGGTCCCGATAAACCGCATCATCATCATCCATCTACGAAAGCGCCTGTTATTTTAGAAGAAGATGTTTTTGTGGGTACAGGTACTGTGATTATGGGCAAAAAGAATGGAGAACCATTGGTGCTCGGAAAATATTGTCGCATCGGGGCAAACTCAGTTGTCATGACCGATATTCCACCTTATTCTGTGGCGGTGGGAAATCCGGCTAAGGTGGTTCGCATTTGGAATGCTACCTTGAATAAATGGGTTAAGCCTGCTTCGAATAAACCAATCCTGTAAGAGAAGATAAGTTTTTTTAGGCGTGTAATGAAAGCTACTCATTTTGCGATGAGTAGCTTTTTCTTTTGTATGAAAGTTATCTTTTGAGCGGATGGAGTAATCCATTACAACAGAACAAAATCTAATATAAGTTCCTACGAAAAGAGCAATTCGTTTTCTTTGGCGCTCTTTTTGAATTGAGGGAAGAGACGGATTAAATCGTACCACCAAATCAGTGTAAGCGAAATGCCTTGAATAAGTAGCTTGGGTTCTCTCCAGAATTTAAGTCTGGATTTCAAGTAGTACCATTGTGTTTTGCAACCTATCTCCCAATAGATATTCTTCCAGGCAGAGCTGGCGCGATGGAGTTGATAGCTGCTTTTGTTTTTATAATAGAGTCGGAATTCACTTTCTAAAATACGCATGCGTTTCGCTACTTTTTTAAATGCATCGACACGAGGCGGGTGATACATGCGCATGTGTTCCGAGAATCCAATGATACCAATCTGCTGAATGCGCCACGCTAAGTCCGCATCTTCATTATGTGGAAACGGAAATAGTTCATCGAAGCCGCCAACTTCCAGCAAAGCGCTTCGCAAGTATGCGGCATTGCATGTCGGCACACTCCGATTTCCGGTTTCATTATCGATTTGATGCGTGAGTGGTGTGATACGATCGCGATCAGTATACGTACTTCCTTGGATGCCAATCCAATTGGTATTTGAAATAGTTGTATAGATAGATTGCAGCCAATTTGTATCAGGTATACAATCATCATCAGTAAACGCAATCCAGGTGCCACTAGCCAGAGCAATTCCTTTGTTTCGCGCGGCTGCCGGTCCGCCATTGCGTTGCGACACAAAACGAAATGCGAGTGGTGTCGTGGCTGCATAATTCTTCAGCATGTCTTCAGTGCCATCAGAACTGCCATCGTTCACAATAATGACCTCGAATAAGTTTCGTGAATACGTTTGTGTCTCCAAGCCACGAAGCGTTTGCAGCAATGATTCTTTTCGGTTGAACGTAGATACTACTACGGAAATGAGAGGAGTATGCATATTTTATTTTTTTAAAAAATGATAGGTTGGAAATTGTTGTTTCAATTTTTGAAATACGTTGATATAATGACCGGGTATCAATTCGATCGTATCACGTAAATGAATGCCACAGATTTTTTTAAGTAGGTAGTTTACCTGAATTAATCCCACGGCTTCCACTAAAAGAAATGCAAGAGGCGCCCCAAACGCGCCAGTGGTTTTAATGAAGATGTAAGTGAGGATAATGGTAATAGTGCTGTTCACGAAAACGATTTTGAATGTTACCTCAGGTTGGCCCCACGCTGTCATGGCGCTTCCGAAGGCTGTTCCAAATGGGGTGATGCACGTAGCGATAAACACATAGACCGATAAATAGATCCACGCATGTTGATAAGCCGAACCATTTACTAATTTGAGAAGGGTCGGAGACAAACTAATCCCGATCAACGAAACGGGGAGCGTGAATGCGAGTAGCAGTGAAATCGATTCGTGAAATTGTTTTCGCGCTTGTTCCAGATTGTCTTTTTGAAAATGCTGCACCAGCGATGGAAAGAGAATCGATTGAAACGAATTATTCGGCAATAGTGCCACCTGCGCAAATCGCTGCGATAAGCCCAGTAGGGCAGTGTATTGCAACGAAAGCAACGAGCCGGTGATGAATAAACTAATGCGTGTCGATACTGCAGCGGTAGCCTCACGCCCCGCGGCTACAAATCCAAGTTGTTTGATCAGTTGAAATTGTTCGCTGGAAAGTTTGCTAGCCATGATTTGCCGAACAGAAACAAATCGAATCAGGTACAAAGCTGCTGCACCGCTGGAAATTCCCAGTAGAATGATGATGTGATGGAGTGAAAGATTGAATCGAGCAATGATGATTAAGCCAATAAACTGAATAATGGCATTCAAGCCATTGGCTATGAAGATGGGAGCAAGTGTAAGCTTGCCGCGCAAGTAGTAAACCAGCCAGCGCATTACGGCATTGGGAAACGAATAAGCCGGATAATACAACAATAAATACGACCATTCACTCGAACTAAAATAAGCGCACACCAAAACGATACAACAGATTATGAATTCAACTGACAACATGATACCACTGTTGGTCTTCAAGTGACTTGCATCGGAAACGTCTTCAGTGTGATTGATTCCTTTGATCAATGCGGATTGCACCAAAGCATCGCGCATGCTGCTGGCCAATGCAAAAATGGCGATGAATAAAAACCACTGCCCGGCTTGTTCCAGCGAATAGAAGCGCGTGATGAAGATCGTTAGCCCAATACCCAACACAAATTCCAACACCATGTTGGACAAAGAGAAAATTCGGTTGCGAAAGGAAATCATGGTTGAGAGGTTTCAGCTTGATCAAAGTGAATGGCGCGAAAGAGAATGGCGAGCACGAGCCAGAATAAAATGCTCATCGGGAAAACACCCACTACTTCTTGTCCCCATTCTACAATCAAAAGGGCAACAATTCCACCAATGATTCCGGCCACAATCGATTTATAATTTGTGTTTTTCATTTTCATCACGGCCTTGCTGCCGTAAATGATCACGCGATAGTAGAGGTACAGGAAAAAGAAAAGTCCGATCCAGCCAAGTTCCACAGCTACACGAATCAATCCGCTGTCGGGAGGAAAGTTGGCGAGAAACGTTCCGGGTGAAAATCGTTGACCCCACACACCGGTAGAACCTAAACCACCGCCTATCGGATGATTAACGATCCACGGAAAAATCATGCTGCGGTTTTTAGCACGCGTTTGATACGAAGCATCAGCGGAAGGCTGAAAGGTAGATTGAATACGCTGAATGTGATAATTATTGCTGGGTGTGACAATGATGATTGTCATTGCGATGCCTCCCAGAAGCAGCATAAAATACATCTTAGGGTTTTTAGAAAGTACCACCCACACGATTAAAAATATCGGCACGATTACATAAGCCGAGCGCGTGCCTGAGTACACCATTGCTAACCCGGTAATTCCGGTAGCCGTCCACAGACTGACTTTTTTCCAAAAGCTGGTAGCGGCAAACGCGAGTGATAAACAACACACGCACATGAATGCCATGATGATTCCAAATTGTGAAGGCGACCCAATAGAGCCAATGGCACGCCATCTTCCGTAGTTGAAAACGAGATGAATCAAATCATGACTCGCTACATAATTATATTCCCACGCAAAATATCCGAAGGTCGCTTGCCAGATTCCCCATAGCGCGGAGATGATACTGAATGCAATCAGGCAATAAAAAAAACGAAACAGTTTAGCAGGCGTGTTCAGCGTTTGGTAAGCAATGAAATACAACATCATGTATTCGACCGCAGGACGCACTACATAAAACCAAGCAGTGCGTGAAGGTGCAACCGGATTGAGAAGCTCCATAATATTCATTCCGGCCCACATGACAATCGCAATACTGATCGGTGTACGAAATGCGAACCAGTTGCGATGATATTGCGCACGATAGAGTAAGCCGCACATCATCACACCAATAATGGCATCCATCGCAATGCCCATCGGAATATTTTCAAACAAGCGATTGAATACGCTGATGGTAAAAGCGAGCAACAACATTAAGTACAATCCAATATCTGTTCGCCACAAAAGCGCCACACCAATCGGAAGAGCAATGAGAATTACCGGAATGCCTGCAATGGCCTTGAATGTAAATGAATAGACCAGCCAGCTAACCGATAAAGAAACAAAAATCCATATCAGCCATTGCGCCAACTCCGGCAGTCGGCCTTCCCCCCGAATGAAGCGATTGGTTTGATTGGCTGTGGAATAGGTTAGCTCCATTATAGATGATGAGTAGTGTGAATAAACTTTCCCTTATTCTCGGCACGCACACTTTTGATCGCGTTGAAAAAATTGCAATAAGCTAATTTGATTAAACTACCGATTGAACATGTAGCTTTTAACAAGGCTTGCTCATGCATTAAGAATGCCAGAATAGCGATCAGTAAAACCAACCACGATAAAGAGAACAACGGTAATCCAACAGGCCACTCATTCATATTCCAGTAATAAGCGCACTCCGCAAGACATAATATAGGTGAGATGACCACTTGAATGGAGCGTGGCGGACGACACAATGTTACCCAATAGTCTAGTGCAGAAATTCTTCTGTATTGAATGGCCGCACGCAACAAAGTTCCGGCATGATGAATGGCATTATAATATTGTTCGCCAAACCAACGAATGCGCTGTGGGTTATGATTTTGAATGGAACTTGTTTTTTCCTCTGTGACAACACAGTGAGGTAAGAAAGTTGCTTTGACCGGACGAGCTTGTGTAAGCAACTGCACCATAAAATTTTTGTCGAAGCCGGGAGCATGTAAATCTAATTGATGAATACAGCGAATAAATAAATCCGTTTCAATCAGTGCACCGCTTCCGCTGATCTCCATCAGTAGATGCGCTTTTTCTTTAGCACTCCGATAAAGCAAGTCGTTCAGGCGCTCGGACAAGTGATCGAAAAATGCAATGGTAGTAGAAGTAGCGACTGATCTTCTGGCACCTTGAAGAATATCAAATTGATCGAATTGATAAGGTGCAATCCGATCAAAAAAATCAGGAGCAATCACGTTGTCCTTATCAATCAGCATGACGAACTCCGGATGACATGTTCCGCGTATGCGTTGTTCTTCAATCCACTGTGTAATGAAGCGAAGCGCATGTTGGTACGAATTGCCGGAGAGGTGTGAGAAAGATTTTTGAATGGTGATAAAACCTTTGGCACTGGCATAGTGAAAATACCGTTCATCTGCATCTTGAAGTAACACCAATACTTTGATGTTTCTATTTTGAATGGCTTTGGGCAATGCGTCCAGCACATCCAAGAAGCGTTCGCTCGGTTGGTAAGCCGGCAGAATCAAAAGTATTTCAGGTGTGTGTGCCGAAACTGTTTTGTAAGACGAGCTTCGATGCGAAAAACCAATCAGTGTCAGGCATAGCCAATACAAACTATAGAAGGTTAGGTAAACAGCCAGACAAGTAAAAAGAATTTGAATTACAATCATTTGAAATCTCGGTTAATAATTTTTTTAAGTGTTTTACGAAGGCTACCGCGCTCTTTCGGAATTTCGCCTACATAGTCTTCCAGATTTTCGATATCTGCTTGAAATAATACCACACCGCGCAACTGTTCTTGACGAGCCACAATTTCTTTTTCGATGCGTTGATCTACTTTGGTATAAAGACGATTGGCACGAACCGTATGCACGATGGCATCACTGTTGGAAAACCAAAATGAATAATCGGTGCTTAATCCAATGGGCGGTGCCACCACAATCAAAATCGGATGACGTTCAAGTTGAGTTTGAATCAATTCGCGCACAGCCAATTTATTTTTTTGCAGATTGTGTTGGCCTACGAGTTCATGAATCGATTCAAATCCTTCTTTTAGAGTTGAAGTCCAATCAGCATCAATCAATCCAACAGACGTAAATTGATTTTGAAGGCTATCGCTCAATTGTTTTGCCAACAAGTGTGTTCCTTCTTCACGTTGATTTGCACTAATGACAATTACGCGTGTTGATTTCGATGTAATACCCTGAACAATTTTCTCGATTTGAATGTGACGGACTAAGTCAATGCCAGCCAGTAAATCCGGACTGGCATTTTCTTTCTGTTTTGGAATAGCACCAAGAATGGGCAAGCTACTGCTGCGTTCCAATTTTTCTACGCTGGTGATCGTGGCATCTAATAATTGAATCAGAATGAGTACTCCAGCCATGAGCAACACCATCACAAAACCACCGGCAATCACTAAAATCATTCGCTTGGATGGCTCTGGCGATGTGGGGAGAAAAGGAGGATCAACTACTTCAATCACATTTTCTCCTGAACCATATTCCATGGATTGAGTTAAGTTCAGTTTATTCAATAATACGAGGTAGGCGTTTTGTGCGGTGCTGATTTCCTGTTCGTAGGCGCCAATGGTCGATTCATAAGGGGCAAAGCGTGCGGAGTATTTTGTAACTCGTTGAATCTCTTCATTGATAATGCGGATCATATCTTCCGAAGTTTCTGATTCCAGATCATACGCCACATAACGGCTTACTAAATCCAATTGCACCCGACTGGGATCATATGGTGTTTTGCGCGACAGCTCTTGTAGTTTGCTTTGTATTTGCGCTTTGGTGTTTTCAATGTTTTGCTGAACGTTGGTAAGATCGGCTGATGAATTCGTCCCAAATGATTTCTTCAGCATTTCACGATTCATTATTTTCAATTGCTCTTTTAATTGAATGACATCCTGATGCGTGCTGAGGTCTAATGATATTTCATTGCCTTGCTGTACACTTTTGATTACTTCACTTTTTCCGGTTTTGCCGGCTTGGACTCGCGTAAGCAGCGTGGCACGCTGCGCCTCTAATTGCACGAGATAAGTTACAATCGCTTTGGTATGTTCGCCCAGATTGATGATGCTGTTGTCTACTTTATATTTTTCGAGTCGGTCTATTTTCGCATCGAGGTCTGCTTTCGATTGGCGTAAGAGATTTTCAATAATGTCTTTGTGACTTTTTACTTTGTTTTTGGCTAGCGAGCGATTTTCATCTATTAAGGCTTCGATAAAATAGTCCGCCAACGCTTTCGCGCGACCCGGAGATGTTTCGTTGATTTCCAGTTTGATAAAGTGGCTGTCCATGATTCGATAGGCCAATATTAAATCCCGCAATTGCGAGGTATTGATTCGATGGAATCGTAAGAACTGTAGCATCAGGCTATCCGGGAATTCCTTCGGTTGAAGAAACCCTTTCGTTTTTTCCAATAGCGTAATTCGTTCTAAAACCTTTTCGCGATGAGGTTGCAATATTTCAGCTCCGGTACTAAACACGGTTTTTCCTTCCAGCGTTTTGCGAATCAGTTTCAGTTGAACCAATTCAGCATTTCTTTTGGACTTCAGTAATTCGATGATATTTTGAAAGTAGGTGTGAACCTGATATTGCTTCAGGTCTTCATCGCTCAAGCTCATGCCTTTGCTTTCCTGAAGATTTAAAAACAACCTTGATTCCGTTTTAAAACGATCAGGTGTATTCTTAGAGAAGTAATAAATCAACCCCATCGTCATCATCGGGATCACTACCAATTTGATGCGATGCTGCAGGAGCATCCGTAGAATGGAAACAACGACATCCATAGATCAACGACTGTTAGACTGAAAGTTAAAATCGCTTTCGGAGTCAGCTGTAAAGATTTGGATTTGATGCAGCAACTTGCGGGCAGACAGTTGTGCTTTCATCAGCGTTTCTTGCGTGAGCACCAACGAACTTTGATGCAGCAACACTTCTTCCATGCGCGCTTCGCCTCGTTTAAACTTCTCCTCAATCACCGTACAATATTGCTGTTGTGTCTGGTTGGCATCTTGACGTAACTCAACAACCCCAAGCGCCTCGAGGTATTGATAAAACAAGCGAAGAACTTCATCGCGCACTTGCCTGCGTTCGTGCTTCACTTTATTTTCAAAGCGGACAATGCTTTGTTTTGCCTCACGGATATAGCTTCTGCGATTGATAAACTTTTCCGGATCGAGACTGAGAGTGAAACCAATGTTAGGTAGTACACCGGCTGTTGTCACACTCTCATTATTCACAGTCGTGGTGGCGATTGAAAGAAAATTGACACCAAAGCGAAATGTGTTCAGCCATTTATTTTTTTCTTGAATCACATTTTCATATTGCTGCGCCAATTCACCCTCGAAACTTTTTACGTAGTAAGAGTTTTTGATCGCGTTTTCAGTAAGCGAATCCAGCGCCTGTTCGTTGGCCAAAAGTGCCTCGATGCGCAACTTTTCTGAACTGATGGCATCGGGGCTATTTAGTTGACCGTAGCCCATCACCGGAAGGAGAAAAAAGATAATCAACCGCATTTTTTGACTTTTTGGATGATCAAAATTACCTCGGTGATGGGCTGTATTTCCTGATATTAGACCAATGCCTTGAAGCTTTCGATTAACACCTTTCTTTGGCAGACATAAAAAAAAGCCCGACCTAATTGGCCGGACTTTCACGTGGGGGGACAGAAAATTACTTCTTGTATATATAGGTATTCTGCCGGTAACCTGTAAGATTTTTATACCAGTCTTTGTAAGTCAGCCCACCACTTTGTGCCCAAGTGCTGAACTTTGTATGAGCCTGATTGATATCTCTGCCTTCTTGCGGATATTCAAATGGCAGTGCAATGTTGATAGCCCATGGCATATTATTTGTGCTTTTATAATAGCGCCCCTCATTCGGGTGGCTGTTATCAGCCATTGTTCCAAATAAGGTAGTGCTTGCTAATGCAGTTGGAGTTAAATCAGCCAGATGAACTTCACGTGCGCGATCTCCATTCACAAAGATGAAGGGATTGTACGGCACGTACCCCAGGTCGGTCATCTTGATAGGTTCGGTAAAAGTAATCACCAAGTTGAGTGATACAGGTGTTACATATGCCTCGGCTACTTTTGTATTGATATAAGCTGCTGTGTTAAAAAGTGAAGAGGTGTTTTCAAATGGAATAATCACGGCTGTCGGTTGATTTGCTTCCACTCCGTTTGGTAATAATTTAATGCTGTTTCGTTGCGGCATATTTCCGGTAACGGAAGCGATTTTGCTTGGCGCGATGGGTAGCTCAATGCCAAATCCATTTTGATAAGATGCACCTACTGCTTTTACAATCAAATTGGCGTGTATTTCAACAACCGCATTGGCGGTATTAGTAACCAATTGAAAGTTATAGTCTACTACCAGATCATTCATATCATAGTCGCCTTTATTTGGCCACAAATCTTCAAAAGCAAGTGACCCATAAATGCCTGCTCCGGGAGTGAACACATCAAAGGCTTTGGTAGCATCATTTGGATATTTGTCGTTTCGGTCAATGACACCATCGGAATCAGTATCTGCTCCTGCAGTTTGTTTCGTATCCACCAGATTTTTGGTAGCAATAGAAGTAAATGGATTGGCAGTGATGTAGAATACGGCATCGTTGAAGTCGTTGTCGCCACCGGGGCGGGAAAGATCTTCCATACCTAACAAAATAATTTCGCGATTGGCATCATGGAGAAGAACTGTTTGCTGTTGATAAGCTGCCGCGGTATACGTATTTAAACTTTTGGTCGAATATTTTATTTCAGGTTGCGATGTAACGGTAGATCCATTCCAACCATTCGGAATTAAGAACCAACCAATGCCGGTATTGGCAGGAAACACTCCCAATGAAACTTTGCTACCCGTGGCCAGATTGCCTCCGCTTCCGGGAAGAGACACATTCGGAAAAATAATTTTCATCTCCCGAATATCAGCTACAGTGGTCGGTGGTGAGTTTAATGGATACGTGTAAAAACCCAACGCATTGCGATAGCCGGCACCTTCGGTTACAAATGTTACCCATACTTCTGCTAAACTGGTTATTTTCGTATCGGTATCGATAGTAGTTGATAAATATTGTGGATTGTTGGTGGGCACGGGCATACGTTCCGGCAGCGTAGTGTTGATCATATCTAGCAAGTCTTGAGCGATGTAATCATTTACAGGCTCCAGATTATTCGGCACACCGTTGGAATCAAATGAGCTTAAGAAAGTAAATCCGTTAGCTTCTACGCGACCTGTAGTAGTTGAAGTTTTTTTAGCGGCCTGATATGATTTTCCTCCTATGGTAATGGTTGAATTTACATTTGTTGGTAATATCGTTTCAGAGGGTAAACTAGGATAATCAGTGCGTACCAATAGCTCTTCGATATAGGAAGGAACTGTATTTTGAAATTGGAATTGACCTTTTTCGTTGGTGATTCCGGTCATTAAGGTAACATACTGACCGTCTAACATAAACCCTACTTCGAGGGGTACATGCCGAAGTGCTATATCGTGATTATCGAGTGTATTGATTTGAAATGTCACCGGCTGAGAGGTGGCGAAGCTAAAGTTGGCTACAGTGATGCCTGCGGCATCAGGTTTAACTTCGTGCGTTATTTCTTTTACGCACGCGGCACAAAGTACCAATAGAAAGAGTACCAATAATTTTTTCATGCTACTTGGGTTGCTTAGTTTATGAGCCGCAAAGTAGCAGGCACACCCAGGCGCACGCGAATTGTTCGACAAAGCAGATGCTTCTATCGACTAATCATTCGATAATTTAGATGAAAAGATCAGAGAAAACTCAATTGATTCATCAACACATTGCGATACGAGTCTCCGATTGGAATCAGCTTTTTCCCAATGATGATAACTGTTTCCTCAATGGCATTTATTTTATCAATTCGTACGATGTGCGATCGATGTACACGAACAAACTCATCACTTGGAAGTTTGGCTTCCATTCCTTTCATGGTTCCATGAACAATATATCGATCTTTTTCAGTAAAGATATTTACATAGTCGCCATAGGCTTCCACATAATTAATTGCGGAAAGACTTAAGTTAATCAACTGATTATTTGCTTTCACAAACAAACTGCCATTAACCGGCTTGGCGGTGGAAGCAAACTTACTTTCAATTCGATTCATGGTTTTTAAAAATCGTTCGAGGGACACCGGCTTCAGTAGAAAATCGGCAACCTCTACTTCAAACGCATCCAGAGCATATTTTTCTTTGGATGAGGAAATAATGATTTCAGGTCGCTTCGTAAGCGTACGAATAAAATCCAAACCGGATAGTTCAGGCATTTCTACATCCACAAAAATTAAGTCGACCGGATTGGTTTGTAGAAAATAGCGTGCATCTACAGCAGAGTCGAAAGAACCTTTTAGTTCCATAGATGGTACACGCTTGGTCAGTGTTTCCAATGCCAAACGCGACATGTTATCATCGTCAATGATAGCGCAGGTTATCATAATACGTTTGTTTTGGTTAGTGATGCAACTCTCTTTTGAATATTTTCTAATCGCACTTCCAGTTCTTCCGGATTAAAAGGCTTTACCAGATAGTCATCCGCTCCGGCACGCAGGGCTACGATGCGATCATTGCTGGTGTCATTTCCGGAGAGAACCAAAATTGGCATGCGGTGCCATTTCGTAGAAGCGCGCAACTCGCGAATAAGCGATAGACCGTCCATGCCATCCATGGAAATGTCCACCACCATCGCTTGTGGTTCACTCAACTTGAGCATTTCCAATGCTTGCGTTCCATTTTCTGCCAATATTACTTCGTATTGTTTTTTGAAATAGGCTGCGAGTAGCAAACGCAACGCTGGTTCATCGTCTACTACGAGTAGGTAAGGTTTAGTCATAAGTGTGGTTTTCATTTTAATCTAGATTTAAGGGTGGGTATTTGTTCATTCATTACTTCAATCAAAACTTCCGCTTGTGCCAGTAGTTTGGCCATTTCATCGATGTTTTTTCCTTCACGAGATAGCGTTTCTAGTTGCCCCGTAATCTCTTTCAATTCAGGCACACCCAGGTAAGCCCCTTGTGGTTTAAAGGAATGGGCCACCTTCGATAACGAAACATAATCTTTAGAAATAAAATCAGACTTAGCCCGTATCAAAAAATCTACTGACTGCTTTTCGAATAAGCTAAGCATTTCATTCGCAAAAGAAGCATCGTTAGGAGCAATTTGATGGAGATAGTTTAAATCAATCAACTTTTTTAAATCAGGCTTGTTAGTTTTTGGTTTGTATTTAATCGTTGGATTTATCGCGAGAAGCTTACCGATTTTAGCATGAAGTTCCTCTACTTTAAATGGCTTTGCGATGTAATCGTTCATGCCAATTTCTTTCACGCGTTGTTCAGGGTCATAAAGCACAGAAGCAGTCATAGCCATAATTGGAATGTCACACACAGGCGAGGCCAAAGTGGTACGTATCAACCGTGTTGCCTCCAATCCATCCATGATGGGCATTTGAACATCCAGAATAACTAAGTCAAACGTTTTTTTCTGTAACTGCTCCAACACCTCTAACCCGTTTTCTACCAGCGTAACATCCAGGTCCCATTTATTTAGTGTGCTTCGCACTACTAGCTGATTGATTTTATTGTCTTCGGCTACGAGTACCCGTTTATTTTTAAATGAGCACAGAGTGCTGAATGGACTAGCAGGAAGCACCATGTCTTCATCTATATTTTCAGCCTGTATAAATGGTAAGAGAACCACGAAGGAAGATCCTACACCAAGCTCACTATCTACTAGCACATTTCCATTCATGAGCGATGACAACTCTTTTACAATACTCAGGCCTAATCCGGTGCCTCCATATTGTATAGAAATCTGACTGTTCGCTTGCGTGAAGCTTTCGAAAATACTGTCAAGTTTATCTTTCGCTATGCCGATACCGGTGTCGCGCACAGTAAACTCAATCAGAAAATCATTTTCTCTTTTTTGTGCCATGCAGGCCAGTGTTACACTTCCCTTGCTGGTAAATTTGATAGCGTTCGAAATCAGATTTAAAAGAATCTGATTGACACGTACGGAATCTCCAATTAACCAATTGGGAAGTGTGGAATCTAGGGAGACTAAAAGTTTAATCCCCTTCTGATTGGCGAGTGGTTTTAACCCATCGACTAACGTGTTGATCAACGATTTTAAACTGAAGGGTTTATTAACAATTTGAAGTTTACCGGCTTCAATCTTAGCCAGATCCAAAATGTCGTTGATTAGTGAAAGCAAATGTTCACCCGAGGCCCGAATACCTTTGATGTATTGATTGTTGGTTGCGCTGAGTTCTGATGCGGATATCAGATTGGCAAGCCCTAACACACCGTTGATAGGTGTTCGCAACTCATGACTCATGTGTGCCAAAAATTCCTGCTTGGCTTTCATGGAAGTTTCCGCTTCCTTCTTGGCGTTTACTAACTCCGTTTCATTTTGTTTACGGGCCGTGATGTCGTGATACACCCACATATGGCCTTTGTATAGTTCATCCACATAAATAGGCACATAGTCACGATCAAACACCCGGCCATCCACTAAAGTCAACTCATCGCCCGATACATTTTTGCGCTCAGTCAACAGGTAATTGATGCGTGTAACAAAACCTTCCGGGTCAGTAAAATAACTTTTGCTTTGTTCGGCCGACTGACTGCAATCGGCACCTACCATCATTTCCGGAGTGGCAGGAATTCCAAACATCGAGCAAAACTGTTGATTGGTTAATACAATCTTTCGGTTTTCATCTTCCACTAGTACACCAGCATGCATCGTTTGCAGTAACCTGCTCAAACGGGCAGAGGTAGACTTAATGTTTGCTTCTTCTTTTTTGCGAAGCGAAATATCGCGAATGATGGCACTGAAAATATACTCGCCATCTATTTTGGTTTCACCGAAAGAAATTTCTAGGGGCACTTCGTGTTGATCGCGATGCAATCCGGGCAATTCAAGACCGATCCAACTATGAAGTTTGCGAGTTCCTGTAGCTACATAATTCGCCATCGCTTTTTCGTGCAACGCACGTAGATAATTCGGAATAATCAAATCGAGTTTGTTGCCTTCGAGCTCCTGCTTCGTATATCCAAAAATTTTTTCAGCAACTTCATTTACAAACAAAATCACTCCCGAGCGATCTACGGTGATAACCACATCCGAAATCGTATCAACAATAATGCGTTTAAGCGCTTCTGATTTTTGTAATTCTTTGCGAATGGCTTTGGCTTCGGTAACGTTACGCACCAAGGCCAAACATTCGTCATCGCTCATGTAAACGATACGAGCCTCGAAAAAGAGTTGCTGATTTTTGTACTGTGAGGTATGTTCAAAAGTTACGAGTTCTCGGGTAGCAATCGATTTTAGGAAATTTCTTTGATAAACGCCAACAAGTTGTTCTTCCACAATGGATTCAATGGGGCGGACTTTGCCGCTTTTGCTGATGACGAACAGATGATTATCTTTTTGTCGAATGCGGAAGATAGAATCCGGAATAGCTTTGAGAACAGTGGTTTGTGCTTGCTCTTTCTCGCGTAGCTTTTTAATAAGGGTGGTATTGTTAAGTGCGAGCGAAGCATATGATGCCAGAAACTCGGCAATTTCAAATTCATCATCCGAAAAGACTACTTCCGAAACTCGGTTAATAACCAATGCCCCCCAACTTTTGTCACCTTGTTTTAGAGGAAACACCATTAATTGTTCTTGGCGCATTTTTACATCCGATGGATAAAGCGAGCGCTTATCTAGATGTGCATTTTCAATTCGCTCAGCAACACCTGTTGCCAATACTGCTCCAATTATTCCGCTACCGGAAGGAATACACCAGGCACTTAAATCAGGATTTACGATGCTGGGACCTTGCACAATAATGGGGCACAAGAGTTTTTCATCCGGCATGGTCAGATAAACTGCCATGGTATCGTAGTGCATTAATTTGCAGAGCCCTTCTACCAGGCTTTCAGTCACCGCACTTTCTTTTTGTGCGGCAATCATTTTCCGCGAGATATTTAGAATCTCGTGACGCTTGTTAGCAAATAGGGAGTTTGCGTTCATTTGACTATCCATTCATGCAAAGCGCGTGCGAGTATCAGCCTAAGGCTATGAAATCACTTTGTTAATCGAATGATGCCTCCAATTGGTCGAAAAACCGCAGTTTTCGATAAATGGGCCTTTACATTTGAATGATTGGCAAGAGAACTATGGACACTTCTGTTTCAGATTGGGAAATAAAAATCAAAAATGGGAGTAGTTTAAATGCTTGTGTCTATTCAAAACAACCAATTTAAACAATGGAAATCGCGTTTTATTTATTATGTGCAATTGTGGTTCATGCTTATGGCGGCTATGCATTGTTGGGAATTTTATTTAAACGATTTAGCAATTTCAAAGAGCATGAATAACGAAAAAGTAGCGTTGGTGATAGCTTGTTATAATGAGCGGTCGATTTTGGAGGATAAAATCGCCAACAGCTTGGCATTGAACTATCCAAAAGAAAAACTGGAAATTGTTTTTGTTACGGATGGCTCTACCGATGGCTCGGCTGATGTGCTAATGCAATATGACCGACTCACGGTTTTCCATGAATCGAAGCGTGAAGGAAAGCGAGCTGCCATTGAACGAGTCATGCCGCTAGTTGACGCGTCCATCATTGTACTGACGGATGCTAACAGTATGCTCAACAGCGAGGCTCTGAATGAAATTATGAAACACTATCGCGATTCGAAAGTGGGTGCAGTGGCCGGAGAGAAAAAAGTGATTGCCATGGGAGCGGGTGTAGGTGAAGGAATTTACTGGCGATATGAGTCTTTGTTAAAGAAGGCAGACAGCCATCTTTTCTCAGTGGTAGGTGCTGCGGGAGAATTGTTTTCTTTCCGAAAGGAATTGTTTGTGCACTTACCCGCACAAACGATTATCGAAGATTTTGCTTTGTCGCTGTCTATTGTAGAGCGCGGATACAAAGTAGTTTATGAACCAAACGCTTGGGCAGCCGAAAAGCCTTCTTCCAGTATGGCCGAAGAATGGAATCGAAAGGTGCGGATTTGTGCCGGTGGCTTTCGCGAAATAGTAAATTACGCGAGGTTGTTTAATGCTTTCAAACATCCTTGGCTTAGTTATCTGCTAATCTCGCATCGGGTGTTGCGGTGGGCAGTGGTTCCATTTATACTTCCGCTTTTGTTGTTAGCCACGTATGTGCTGGCTACCACAGGCGATCGGATGTATCAGCTTTTCTTTATGTTACAAATAGCTACTTACGCACTGGCGCTGGTGGGTGTTGGGCTGAGACATCGAAGCAAACTGCCTTTTTTTATTGGCATTCCTTTTCAGTTTGTAATGATGAATGCAGCCGCGTATGTAGGACTGGTTCATTATTATAGAGGTGTCGATCACGGTATCTGGAAAAAAATAAAGCGTGCCGTTTAAACAGCACGCTTTACCATAATTCAATTGATTAAAATTTATCCGTTCATCGAAATAAGGAACTCTTCGTTGTTACGAGTGCCTTTCATTTTAGATTGTAAGAATTCCATTGCCTCTACTGAGTTCATATCGGCCATGAATTTGCGTAAAATCCAAACACGCTGAAGTTCTTCTTCTTTCATCAACAAATCTTCGCGTCTCGTGCCGGATGCAGGTACATCAATTGCCGGATACACTCTTCGGTTAGAAAGCTTGCGATCCAACTGCAACTCCATGTTACCGGTTCCTTTAAATTCTTCAAAGATAACCTCATCCATTTTCGAACCTGTGTCGATCAATGCAGTTGCGATGATAGTAAGTGAACCGCCATTTTCAATTTTACGGGCAGCTCCAAAGAATCGTTTTGGTTTGTGTAACGCGTTCGCATCCACACCACCGGAAAGAATTTTTCCGGATGAAGGAACTACTGTATTGTAAGCACGCGCCAAACGGGTGATAGAATCTAACAAGATCACCACATCGTGACCACACTCGGTCATACGCTTGGCTTTCTCCAATACAATGCTCGCCACCTTTACGTGACGCTCAGCTTGCTCATCAAAAGTAGATGCAATTACTTCCGCGCGAACGCTACGCGCCATGTCTGTTACCTCTTCGGGGCGTTCATCGATCAGTAACACGATCAGATAAACTTCCGGGTGGTTTTCGGCAATAGCGTTGGCGATGTTTTTCAACAACACCGTTTTACCGGTTTTGGGCTGCGCCACGATCATTCCGCGTTGACCTTTTCCAATGGGCGAGAAAAGATCGAGAATACGCGTACTCATGTTGTCCGGTGTGGTGCTCAGTTTTAACTTTTGCTCCGGGAAGAGTGGTGTTAAGTATTCAAACGCAACGCGGTCGCGAATTTCTTCGGTTGTTTTGCCGTTGATGCTGTCTACCTTCAACAAGGCAAAATATTTTTCGCCTTCTTTTGGCGGGCGAATTTGACCACGCACCGTATCGCCCACTTTTAAACCAAATAATTTGATTTGGGATGGTGACACATAGATATCATCAGGGCTGGCCAGATAATTATAATCAGATGAACGCAAGAAGCCATAGCCATCTTGCATAATTTCAAGTACACCTTCGTTGGAAACAACACCATCAAAGTCTTTTACCAGATTTTCCTTGCGCGGTTGTTGTTGCTGTTGGTTGGGGTTTTGATTTGGATGCTGGTTGGGGTGCTGGCGCTCAGGGCGTTCTTCCCGGTTTTCGTTTACAATCGGGGGTTGCACATTATCTGCACTATTTTCCGATTCTGCGGGTGCTTCAAAACTGGTGACAGTTGGATCTACTTCAAAGTCGAGGCTCTTTAACATTTCATCGCTTGAAACTTCTTTCACTTCGGCTGCCGGAGCTGTAGGTGAAGCTGGTGCTACGTTTTCGCGTCTGCGCGGGCGCAATTTACGTTCGGGCTCACCGCCTTCGGCAGTCTTTTTTGCCGCTGGAGCAGCTTTGGCTTCAGTCGCAGGCTGTGACTGTTGCCCTAAAATTTTAGATACGAGTTCTTCTTTGTTGAGTTTCTTGGCATTTTTAATGCCTAGGCCTTCAGCCAATTCTTTGAGCTCAGAAATGAGCTTGTCATTGAGTTCGTCAATTGTGTGCATGCAGAATGAATATGGATAGGTTGGTTAAAGACAAAACTTGAAGATTTAAACCGCTGCCTGACAGCGAGGTCAAAAATTATTTATAATTCGATAACTAAAGAAGAAAGTAAAGAACCAGATTTTTATTGAAAGATGGCCCGATAGAGCCGTAATGATGATGCAAGTATAAAGCAAAATTTGATTAGTATCAAACAGCCACACTAATTATTGGCTATTTTTGCGCTTTAATCTATAAAGTATGTTGCAGTTACAAGTATTACGCGAAGAACAAGGAAGAATTATTGAAGGATTGGCCAAACGTTATTTTAAGGATGCCGAATCCATCGTAGCAGCGGTGGTGGAAAAAGACAAGGCCAAGCGTTCGTTGCAAACCCAACTGCAAGACGAGGAAACCAAATTAAACGCAGAGTCCAAGCGAGTAGGTGAATTGATCAAGGCGGGTAAGCAGGAAGAGGCGGCTGCCCTTCGTACTAGCATCGCCCAAGCAAAAGAATCAGCCAAAGAGAATAGTGAGAAGCTAAAAGTGCTTGATAAGGATCTAACCGACTTACTCTATAAAATTCCCAATGTACCGGCTGCTAAAGTTCCTGCAGGCCGAGGTGCAGAGGATAATCTGGTTGCTTATGAACACGGCACGATTCCCACATTGCATGATGGAGCTTTGCCACACTGGGAGTTAATTAAGAAGTACGACATCATTGATTTTGATTTAGGGATAAAAATCGCTGGCGCGGGATTTCCGGTTTACAAAGGCAAAGGAGCCAAGTTGCAACGAGCATTGATTAATTTCTTTTTAAGTGAAGGCGAAAAAGCCGGTTATATCGAAATGCAACCGCCTATCGTTGTCAACGAAGCTTCAGGCTATGGCACCGGTCAGCTTCCCGACAAGGAGGGGCAAATGTATTTTGTGAATGAAGACGGCTTGTACCTTATTCCAACAGCCGAAGTGCCCATCACCAATTTGTACCGCGATGTGATGGTGAATGAGGAGCAACTGCCGATCAAGAATATGGGATACACACCATGTTTTAGACGAGAAGCCGGAAGCTGGGGCGCGCACGTGCGAGGGCTGAACCGCTTGCATCAATTTGATAAAGTAGAAATCGTGCAGATCACGAAGCCTGAAAACTCTTATGATACATTGGAACAAATGAGCCTGCATGTGCAAGGCTTATTGGAAAAATTAGAATTGCCTTACCGCAAATTATTATTGTGTGGTGGCGATATGGGTTTCAATTCAGCCATGACGTACGATATGGAAGTATTTTCTGCCGCACAGCAGCGCTGGTTGGAAGTTAGCTCCGTAAGTAACTTCGAAACTTTTCAGGCTAACCGACTGAAGTTGCGTTACAAAAACAAAGAAGGCAAAACACAACTGCTGCATACACTCAACGGCAGTGCTTTGGCGCTTCCGCGAATTGTGGCAGCTATTCTGGAAAACAACCAATCTCCGGAAGGAATTAAGATACCTAAAGTACTCGTGCCTTTCACCGGCTTTGAGTGGATTCAATAGAATTAATATCCAGCTAACATTAGAAAGGCTTGTTTCACGACAGGCCTTTTTTATTGTTTAAGCATGAGTGCGAACAAAAAAATATTCCACCGCTTTGCTTTTTTCCTGAAAAATTTATTTTTGCACCTCGAAAATTTTGGATTGAAAATTCTTTCAAGGCCACTTTATTAAATTTTTTTATGGATATCAAGATTGAAAACCTATCGAAACGATATGGCCCGCAGCGTGCTGTAGATAACATATCGTTTGAGGTAAAGACCGGAGAGATCCTTGGATTTCTAGGCCCCAACGGAGCGGGTAAAAGTACCACGATGAAAATGATTACGGGCTACCTTTCTGTAGGCGATGGCTCCATTTTTATTGGCGGAAAAAATGTGCAGGATGCCGGAGATGAAGTAAAAAAACACATTGGTTACCTGCAGGAAAATAACCCGCTTTATCTGGATATGCCGGTGATTGAGTACCTCCGCTTTTGTGCCGATTTACAAGGTGTTGATGCAAGCAAAACCGAAGAACGTGTCCGTGAAATGGTGCACGTGTGTGGTCTTAATTCAGAGAAGCACAAGAAGATTGGTGAACTTTCGAAAGGTTATCGACAGCGGGTGGGTTTGGCACAGGCGCTCATTCACGATCCTGAAATTTTAGTATTAGACGAGCCCACCACAGGTCTCGATCCGAATCAGATTGTTGAAATACGTAAACTGATCCGCGAGATTGGTAAGGAGAAGACAGTAATCTTGAGTACTCACATTTTGCCGGAGGTGGAAGCTACGTGCGATCGCATTCTGATCATTAACAAAGGTCGCATTGTGGCCGATGGCACTTCAGAAACATTGCGCAAGCAAGCGACTGGCACGGAATTACTGAAGGTGCGCATAGAAGACGGTAATGCCAACGAAATTCAGCAGGCATTGCAACAACTGACGAGTGTTGACAAAGTAGAACTAGCCGACATTGCTATGCAGCGATTTGAAATTCAAAGCAAGCCGGGGCAATCTTCTTCGCGTGCGGTTTTCAAATTATGTGCCGAACGAAGCTGGGTGCTCACCGAACTCATCCCGCTGGAAACCCGATTGGAAGATGTATTCAGAAACTTAACCATGAATTGATATGCGCGCAGTATGGATCATTGCTAAAAAAGAGTTGGGATCATTTTTCGATTCGCTCATCGCCTATATTTTGTTAGCGCTGTTTCTAGGATTCAGCGGCTTTTTTACCTGGATGTTTGGCAACGATATATTTTTAATTGGTCAGGCCACGTTGCGTGGATTTTTTAACATCGCCTATTGGTCGCTGTTCTTTTTTATTCCGGCACTCACCATGCGCTTGTTGGCAGAAGAGCGGAAGCAGGGAACGATTGAGTGGTTGCTGACCAAAGCGGTAACCGACCGTCAGGTAGTGTGGGGAAAATTTTTGGCTACTCTTCTTCTCGTAGCGATTGCTCTGTTGTTTACGCTTCCTTATGTGATCACGCTTGCGAACATTGGTAACTTAGATCAGGGAGAAGTAATATGTGGCTATCTTGGATTGATGCTGATCAGCGCTTCGTACATCAGCATTGGTTTGTATGCCAGCAGCATCACCAACAATCAGATTGTTGCTTTTCTGGCCGCTCTGCTGATTGGTTTGTTTTTTCACATCATTTTTGGCGTGCTCTCCAACAATTTTCAGGGCATAGTAGGGGAGCTCTTCAATATCCTCAGCTTATCTACCCATTTCGAAAGTATTTCGCGGGGCGTACTCGATACACGCGACTTGATTTATTTCATTTCGCTGGTGGCTATCGGTTTATTGCTAGCGGAAGTATCACTTACCAAAAGAAACCTCTCTTAATCGATAAAGATTATGAACAAGAAATTATTTGCCAGTACTGGCTTGTTGATTTTAATCATCGTTGCTTTCAATTTGGTTAGCAACGAGTTTCATGCGCGCTTTGATTTAACGGAGGATCACGAATACACGCTCAGTGATGCGACTACTGATTTGTTGGATAATCTCGAAGACCCGGTAACGATCAAAGCGTATTTCTCGCAAAATCTTCCTCCGGATATTGCTAAAACGCGTCAGGATTTCCAGGAGATGTTAATTGAGTATGCCAACCGATCAGATGGTAAGGTGGTGTATGAATTTATCAACCCCGGTGAAAAAGAATCCATCGAACAGGAAGCAAACAAGAATGGAATTCGCACGGTCATGATTAACGTGCGTGAGAAAGATCAGATGAAACAGCAAAAGGCATTTATGGGTGCTTTGGTATTGTTGGGTTCGGATCAAGAAGTGATTCCATTTATTGAACCCGGTGCGGCTATGGAGTATGCATTATCCACGGCCATCAAGAAGTTATCGGTGAAAGAAAAACCGGTCATCGCCTTTTTACAAGGACATGGAGAACCTTCCTTGAATGAGATGATCGAGGCAAAAGAAAATTTAAATATCCTCTACACTACGCAAGAAGTGAAGTTGAGCGATTCCACGGATATTCCGGCCAATGCCAAAACGTTGGTCATCATTCGCCCGACTGACAGTATTCCGACAACCCATTTTCAAAAGATTGAAAATTTTATTTCTAAAGGCGGACGAGTGATGGTGGCAATCAATCGTGTGGATGGAAATTTTCAATATGCGTCCGGTAATGCAGTCAGCACAGGTTTGGAAAAATGGCTGCAGGCAAAAGGTGTTGAGGTAGAAGATAATTTTGTGCTCGATACGAAATGTGGTTCTGTCACCATGCAGCAACAGACTTCCTTTGGGATGCTGCAACAACAAATTCAGTTCCCCTACATTCCGGTGGTTGCGCGGTTTGCGAATCATCCAACTGTTAAAGGATTGGAAAGCGTCATTCTGCAATTTGCCAGCTCCATCAAATACACAGGCGATACTACGCGAAGATTTATTCCGTTGGCTTTCTCATCTGAGCAATCAAGTAGCGCCAAGGCTCCTGTTTATTTTGACATTCAAAAGCGCTGGACACAAAACGATTTTCCGGAGAGTGGATTAATCATGGCGGCAGCGGTGGAGGGTAAACTGGCTGGCAGCACGCGTTCCAAGATGGTGGTGATTGGCGATGGAGACTTTCCCATCAATGGTTCGGGCGAGCAGGTGAGAAAATTGAATCCGGATAATGTGAATTTATTGGTCAATGGAATTGATTGGTTGTCGGATGATACCGGATTAATTGAGTTGCGTACGAAAGGTGCGGTATCGCGTCCGATCGCGCAATTGGAAGACACCACAAAAGTAATTCTGAAGTATACCAACTTCTTATTGCCGATTCTATTAGCGATTGGATATGGTATCTATCGTGCGCAACGCAATAAAATGAAGCGCTACCAATGGATGAGTGAAACGTGGTAACTAAAATGACATGATCAAATGAAGAAGCTCAACAACAAAATATTAGCAGGTGTGCTGCTCGGTCTGGCCGCCATATTTGTTCTTTCAAAAGTTTTTCGGTCTTCGCGCTTACAGAGCAACATGAAGGCGCAGTTGGTTCAAATCGATACTGCGGTAGTCACCAAATTGACATTAGACGCTGATGCACCGAATGGAAAACAGGTTGAACTGATCCGCGATCAAAAAAAATGGATCGCTAAAATGGACAACCGCACCGCTCCCACCGAACAAGGAGCGGTAAGTAATGCATTGGCAAGTTTTGTACAAATGAAACCTTTGCGATTGATAACACGGAAAAAAGAAAAATGGCAAGAATATAGTGTTGCAGATACGAATACACATGTAAAAATCTGGAAAGGTGAGGAGCTTTTGGCAGATGTTCACATCGGCAGAATTGGATATAATCAATCGTCTGATGGACAGTTTAATCCCAGTAGTGTGTTCAGCTACGTTCGCTTAGCGAATGAAGATGAAGTATATGCAGTGGAAGGTTTTCTACAATCAACCTATAATAGATCGTTCGATGATTGGCGTGACAAAGCGTTCCTGCGATTGAAGAAAGATATGATAACAGATGTGCGATTTGATTATCCGGCTGACAGTAGTTTTGTTCTTTCGAAGAAAGACAAGCGTTGGTGGATCAACAACGAAGTTGCCGATTCGTTAAAAGTGAATGCGTATTTATCGCAACTGGAGTATAAAAATGCCGCTGCTTTCGCAGATGAATTTACGAATACAGCAAAGGGTGATGTTACGATATCAATCCAAGGAGCATCAGGAGTTTTGGCTACCGTTTCCGCTTGGAAGCGCCCGACAGATTGGGTATTGCAATCTTCTTGGCAACCGTCAATCTATTTCTCTTCATACAACACAGGACTTGCCAAGTCGTTGTTTGAACCGAGAAAAAATTTTCTTTTGAAAAAATAAAAAAAGGCTGCTTTATTCGGGCAGCCTTTTTCTTGCTAATCTTTTTTAGTTGCTTTCCACCAAGCTGTTTGTTTGCAATAAGTTGCCTAATTGCATGTAACCAAAGAAACCTTCTTGCACTTTGGCTTGAGTTTCGTTGACAGGTACTGCGGTATTTGGCATCATCTTATCAACCGTTACACGCAGTGGACGCTCACCGGCCGGTGTATCAATTAATTTTTTAATGGCATCAGCCACATCTTGTGGTTGATTAGGCACTTCGCCACTCATCATTTGAGTGAATGCATTGTAGAATCCTTGCAAATAAGGTTGAGTTTGTGTGTACTCTGCTGTTACACTTTCATTTTCTGCATGATATACTTTGGAGAATATTTCAGTAGGGAACGCACCAGGCTGAACAATCACAGAATCAATTCCTTGGGGAGCTAATTCATAGCGCAGCGTTTCAGCTACGGCTTCAATCGCCCACTTCGATGCAGTGTACGCGCCTGCAAACGGAATCACAATGCGACCCATGATACTTGAAACTTGTACGAACAATCCGGTGTTGCGTTTGCGCATAGCAGGTAAGAAACCGCGCACGACACGCAACACGCCAAACACGTTTACCTCGAAAATGTTTTTATAGTCTTGCACGGAGAAACTTTCATCCAAGCCACCGCCATAAATGCCGGCATTGTTTACCACCGCATCTACGCCTCCTGTTTTTTGATTGATGTAAGCAGCTGCTTTCGATACGGATTCATCGCTGGTTACATCTAACTCTACTACTTCCAGATTTAATTTCTTTTCGCTGGCCCACTGGGTTAATTCATCTGCAAACTTTTTATTTTTTCCGGCAACGCCACGCATGGTAGCGAATACCTGGTGTCCATCTTTTGCTAATGTTTGAACGGTCAACTTTCCAAAACCGGTGCTAGAGCCGGTTACCACAATTGTCTTTTTCATGTTGATATAATTGGTTTATTTTTTTGTAATGGGAGCATAACCCGAAAAATGTTCGAGCAGTTCATTTTGCTTTGTTAATTTTTTGTGAAGCCACTTCGAAAAATAAATTCTGCATAGAGGGAACTTTTTAGTTCGAGTAGAACATTCGCTTTCCTTACTGTTTCGATTTTTAAATCATTCACAGTTAATGTACTTTCACTTCTTTACTAAATAGGCACATGGCTTCGAAACAAACTTCAGTAATTCAAACCAGTACGATGAGCTTTTTGAAGCGACTCGCCAAGAATAATAACCGCGATTGGTTTGAAAAACATAAAGATGAATATCTGCAAGCGCAGCGAAACTTGATTTCGTTTGTGGATGCACTGATTGCCGAGATGAATAAGCACGATCAACTGGAGACTCCGAGCGGCAAGAAAAGTCTGTATCGCATTTATAATGATGTTCGCTTTTCGAAAGATAAAACACCTTACAACCCACGCTTCGCGGGATATTTAAAACGACTTAAACCCGGACTTCGCGGAGGATATTATTATTGGATCAAACCCGGAGCTTCACGTATTGCTTGCGGCTTCGCTTATCCCAATGCAGAAGATTTAAATCGCGTGCGTAAAGACATTGTTTATAATTACGAAGATTGGAGGAAATTACTCAGTCGAAAGACGATTCAATCTGCTTTTGGTGAAATGACCGGTGAGCAAGTTAAGACAGCGCCACGAGGTTTTGATAAAGATCACCCAGCGATTGATTTACTGCGCTACAAAAATTATTGGTTTGAAGTTTCATTTACGGATGCGGAAGTGACTTCTCCCCATTTTGTGAAGACAGTTAATCAAAGGTTTAAAAGTATTCGCCCGTTCTTTGATTACATGAGCAGCGTGCTTACTACCAATGAAAATGGTGAGCCGCTTTGATTACGATTGAGCAGCCTTCGGCTTTTGCAAAATAAGTTTGCCAAACACCAAGGCCATCAACACCACACCCATTCGTGCAGTAGAAGCAATAAACTCGTGTTCGGTTTCTACCCATCGCATGTAAATGCCAAAGAAAGCCCACATCAAAACCAGCAAAAACACAGGCTCGTGAAAACGAAAAGCGATTACCAATCCCAACCCGGTCGCGATAAGCAACAATACAATGGTCCAGATTTCTTCTGAAAGAAAACCTCCGTGCCAATCAAACGAGAGGAGCAGGGCTGATGTGTTGGCGATCGTAGCAACACAAATCCACGATAAATAAAACACAAAAGGTAGCTTCACAAAAATCCACTCTGTTTTCTTTTCAAAGGATTGGTTTTGTAACAACAAAAAGATCCGCGTAAGCGAAAACAATAACACGAGCATGACCACCAGTGAAGCGCTTGTCAGTAAGTAGTGCCATACCAAAATCCAGCTGGCATTGGCTACACACGAAACCAAATACCAAAGCGATAACTCTTTAAAGTAGGGTTTGTCTTTAATGCCGAATTGCGCAATCACAAAACCAATTTGTAAAAGATAAAGTATGCTCCAAATGGAAAACGTAAACCCGGCCGGTGTAAAGAGACTTGGATACATGTCTGAAATTTGGCCAGTATTCATTCCGTTAATCGGCAAGATATTCGCCAGCGCATTCACCGTCAGCACGATGATTAGTGCGATGATATTCCCAAAAAGAAGTGTTTTGCGTGCGTTCATAACTGATTATTGACATTGGTAAGAAACTAAATTGCCAACTGATAACCTATCATTATCTTGTATAAAAAAATTACTATGCAAAAATTTCAACTCGTTGTGTTGGTAACACTTTTGCTGGGAGCTTGTTCTCCGGCAGAAAAAAAGAAATCGCTGATTGCGTATCCGGTCAGCGAGAAAGGCGCAGTGGTGGATACATTGTTTGGTACACCCGTACCGGATCCGTATCGATGGATGGAAGATGACACCGCTACAGCAACCGCCAATTGGGTGAAAGCACAGAATGATGTCACTTTCGGATTTTTGGACAAGATTCCCTACCGTGAAGCGCTGAAGAAGCGGTTGCAGGCTCTCTATAACTACGAGCGATTGAGTGCTCCGTTTAAGGAAGGCAACTACTATTATTTTTATAAGAATGATGGATTGCAAAATCAAAGTGTGTTGTATCGCAAAACGGAAGATAAGGGAGCGGCTGAAGAATTTTTGAATCCCAATCAATTTTCGAAAGATGGCACGACTGCTTTGGCAGGTATTTCCTTTACAAAAGATGGTTCACTGGCAGCCTATCAAATTTCAGAGGGCGGTTCGGATTGGCGCAAAGTAATTGTGATTAGAACCAAGGATAAATCACAAGTGGAAGACACCTTGCGCGATGTGAAATTTAGCGGACTGGCTTGGAAAGGTAATGAGGGATTTTATTACAGCAGTTATGATAAGCCGAAAGGCAGTGAGCTTTCTGCTAAAACACAGTATCATAAATTGTATTATCATAAGATCGGTACACGACAATCTACCGATCAATTGATTTTTGGCGGTGAGGCAACTCCCCGCAGATACGTTGGCGCTGGACTTACCGAAGATGAACGATTCTTAATTGTAAGCGCTGCTACTAGCACTACCGGCAATGAATTGTATGTGCAGGATTTGAAAGATCCGAAAGGAAAGCTTGTAACCGTAGTAGGAAATTTTGATAACGATCATAATGTGATTGATAACGATGGTTCGCGGTTGATCATTCAAACCAATTTGAATGCACCGAACAATAAAATTGTAGAAGTAGATTTTGCATCACCTGCTGTTGCGAATTGGAAAGATCTGGTTCCTGAAACTGAAAATGCCATGCAAGGCGTTTCGACAGCAGGTAAGAAAATGTTTGTCAATTATCTGAAAGATGCCAAAACATTAATTCAGCAAGTTGACTACAAAGGGAAAGTAGAACGCGAGGTAGAGTTACCCGGTATTGGTTCGGCCAGTGGCTTTGGTGGTAAGATCAACGATCAGGAAGTTTATTATACATTCACTTCGTTTACGTATCCGACTTCTATTTTTAAATACAACATCTCCTCCGGAAAATCCGCCCTTTACGAAAAACCAAAAATTGATTTCAATCCGGATGATTACGAAACAAAGCAGGTTTTTTATACCAGCAAAGATGGAGTGAAAGTGCCCATGTTCATTGTATATAAAAAGGGAATGCAGCTGAATGGAAAGAATGCCACCATGCTTTATGCGTATGGAGGTTTTAGCGTAAGTCTAACACCTTCATTTAGCACATCACGTATTGTGTGGTTAGAGAATGGCGGTATTTATGCGCAACCTAATTTGCGCGGTGGTGGCGAATATGGCGAGAAGTGGCATCAAGCCGGCACTAAAATGAACAAGCAAAATGTGTTTGATGATTTTATTGCTGCAGGCGAATACCTCATTAAAGAAAACTACACGTCAAGTCAGTACTTGGCCATCTCAGGCGGATCGAACGGTGGTTTGCTAGTTGGTGCTACAATGGCGCAGCGCCCTGACTTAATGAAAGTGGCATTACCTGCGGTGGGTGTGATGGACATGCTGCGATATCACAAGTTTACCGCTGGGGCGGGATGGTCGTATGACTACGGAACAGCTGATGATTCAAAAGAAATGTTTGAGTATCTGAAAAAGTATTCACCGGTCCATGCACTGAAACCAAACACGAATTATCCGGCTACGATGGTCACAACAGCCGATCACGATGATCGTGTGGTTCCGGCACACTCGTTTAAGTTTGCGGCAGTACTGCAAGAAAATCACGTGGGCGATAATCCAGTATTGATTCGGATTGAAACGAAATCTGGGCACGGCTCTTCGAACTTGACCAAAGCCATCGAAGGCACTGCTGATCAATATGCTTTTACTTGGTATAATATGGGCATCATTCCGCCATTGGCGAAGAAGGATATGTAAAATACATTAGCTAGAATTTGATAAAGCGTCTGATTGCGAGGAGTGATCAGACGTTTTTTTTATGATCTCACTTTTTCGCGCTCATTAAACTAAACTCGTCTTTCAGGCTGAGACTCATCAGGCTGATGTTGGCGAGTTCGCGTTTGCGGAAGACTAGTTTATTCTTTTTAGTAACGGCTGTGATGAAACGGCCTTTCACTGTTTCCTGGGTTTTGTAATAACCACCTGAAGGACGGGTACTTTCATAATAAAGAGCGTACACTGTCACTTTATAATAATTGTCTGTCACTTCAATCTTGAACTTTCCACTCCATTCGCCTTCCCAGTACATCTTCGGTGTGTTGATGTAAGAGCGACCGTATTTTTTGCAATTAATAGTGTAGTGTTTGATCTCGCCATTGTAGCCTGTTTCGTTACGAATGACATTGAATGTAAAAAACTTCGATTTGATCATTTGCACCACAGCCGCCCGCACACTATCACGGTTACCGAGTTGCGAGTAGGTGTTGGTCCACACCATGTCATCGTCTTTGATCTCAAACTGATCATATTTTCCAACTACCTGGGCTACAGCCACATTCGAACACCCCAATAACATCACTAAAATCAGCTTCCTCATTGGCCTCAAATTTCGGCAAAAAAGTAGATTTTAAAGTGATGGCTAGCAAACGGTCATTAGGGTAAAAAAATGACATGGCTTTTATAAAATTTGGCATTTTTAATGAAAGACAGTTCAAAAATGACCCTATTTCAAACGAATTCGGTAATTTATTTTGAAAAATGCATTAAAAATTACCCTTCTATTCGAATATTTATGAAGTTATTGTTACTAAATCTTAAACCAAAGCTTATGAGAAAATCTGTTATCTACTTAGTACTGCTGATAGCGGTCAGTGTGCTGGCACTGTTTATTCCAGCAGTCCCCGCGTCCATACCTACAGAAGGAATCAACTCTGGCGATGTTGCCTGGATGTTGACCGCTTCTGCCCTGGTATTATTAATGACACCCGGCTTAGCCTATTTCTATGGGGGTATGATTGATACCAAAAGCATCATCTCTACCATGTTGCAAAGTTTTATTGCCATGGGTGTGGTGAGCGTGCTGTGGATTGTGGTTGGATTTAGCTTGGCCTTTGGAGATTCAATCGGAGGTTTCATAGGCAATCCTGCATCTTTCTTTATGTTTCAAAATGTTTTAGATGGCAAGCCGTGGTCACTCGCGCCCACCATTCCATTGGTGCTGTTTGCATTCTTCCAACTCAAGTTCGCCATTATTACTCCGGCATTGATTACCGGTACATTTGCCGAGCGTGTTAAATTCAAATCCTACATCATCTTTTTAGTTCTGTTTTGCCTTTTTATCTATGCACCGTTGGCACACATGACATGGCATCCGGAAGGATTCTTCTTTAAACTTGGATTGTTGGATTTTGCCGGTGGAACAGTAGTACACATGTCCGCAGGTTTTGCTGCCTTGGTAGCTTCTATTTATTTAAGAGATAAAACGGTAGAGAAAAAGGCAATTGCTCCTGCCAACATTCCATTTGTATTGTTGGGCACTGGTTTGTTGTGGTTCGGATGGTTTGGTTTCAATGCCGGTAGCGCTTTGAGTGCCGGTGCTTTGGCTGCTTCCGCTTTTGCTACTACCAATACTGCTTCAGCTGCTGCAGGTTTGTGCTGGGTTTTATTTGATGCAGTGCGTGGTAAGAAACCTTCAGCGCTTGGATTTTGCATTGGTGCCGTAGTTGGATTAGTAGCGATTACTCCTGCTGCCGGTTTTGTTACCATTCCTTCCAGCTTATTCATTGGAACCATTGCCAGCTTAATCAGTAACGTAGTGGTGCATTGGAAATCAAAAACTTCTTTGGAAGATACATTGGATGTATTCCCTTGCCACGGTGTGGGTGGTGCAGTAGGTATGTTGATGACTGGTTTATTGGCAAACACGGCAGTGAATGCAGCGAATACTACCGGAAACGGATTGTTGTTTGGCGAATTTAACCTGATCAAAATTCACCTGATTGGCTTGGTATTAGCCATTGGCTTTATTGTAATCGGCTCATTCATCATCTTAAAGATTACTGATTTGCTTTCACCTATGACGATCAGTCATGAAGAGAAGAAAATTGGTTCTGATTTAAGTCAGCATGGAGAACGTCTGCAAAACTACGACATGGAACCCATGAGAGAGGCCGTTTAAGAAATCACTAAAGCGCCCCGGGGGGAGGTGAGATTCCCCACCGGAGGCTCTAGCTTATTGTTCATTAAAACACATTCAAAATTATGAAAAAAATTCTATCTGGTTTTCTATGCCTTTCCCTGTCTAGTTTAATAACAAATTCGGCACTCGCGCAAGGAGAGTTAACCGCTTCGATCGCAAAACCGGCCGTGGTTTCAACGGATGAAAAAATTGTAACTGCTGGCGAAGCGAAAGCAGCAGCCGAAGAAGAAAAACCGGAAGACAAAGGGAAATTTACTTACTCAGGGTATTTTGACACTTACTACTTTGCTAACTTAAATGCTCCTGCTTCGCGCAACAACTTAGGTTCTTCCGGAATTAGCCGTGGATTTGATCGCTATGTGGGGCAATTTCAATTAGGTATGTTTTTAAACCGTATGAGCTACGCCTATAAAAATACAGAGGTAGTTGCTGAGATTGGCTTCGGTCCGAACGTAGAATACGGTAGCTATGGCAGTGACTTCCGATACAAATGGGGTACGGTGATTGCTAATAATACGTACTCTGCTTTGATGATCAAGCAAGCCTATATTAATTATAAACCGAGCGATAAGTTAACACTGACGATGGGGCAGTTCGGAACACACATTGGCTACGAAATGATTGATGCACCTCTCAACTTTCATTACTCCATCAACAACACTTTCAATGCGGGGATCCCTTTCTATCATTTAGGATTAAAAGCATCGTATGCCTTCAGCGATAAAGTTACATTGATGGGTGGTGTGGTAAATGGAACCGATAACATCAACGACAATAACCGCGGAAAAAGTTTTATCGGTCAGTTAATGGTAACACCAGCCAAAGGATTGACGGTTTATTTGAATACGATTCAAGGAAACGAAGGTAATGCGCGTGCCAATGGTAAAGACACTACTTCTTATTTTGGTGTATTAGATTTGGTAGCTACCTACCAGGCCACGGATCGATTGCTACTTGCGGTATGGGCCATGCATGGTTCAGCCAGTGGCGAATTTCAAGGAGGTACATACTTTACAGAAACGAAAAATTGGTCAGGTGCCAATTTATACGTGTCATATAAGTTCACTGACATTTTCTCATTGGGTACTCGTATTGAATATTTTGATAACAAAGCCGGAGCACGTGGTTTACTGACCAATGGAAAAGGAACCGATGTGAGCACATACACATTGACAGGAAATTTTGCTTTAGCTGATGGCAAGCTCACGCTGAAGCCGGAATTCCGCTTTGATAACTTCCAGAAAATGACGGGGCCACTAGGAGAAAATGAACCTCAGCAGTTTCAGGATTCAGACGGAAATTTCTCGAAGAACACACAGTCTACTTTAGGCATGGCTGTGATTTATAAATTCTAAATAGTAGAATCAATTTTATAAGAACGCCTGATTACGTAGTAGTCAGGCGTTTATTTTTGAACCAGCTTTCGCTGAAAGATATTGTCCCACGCGGTAAGAGATGGTTTCGGCTGAAGGTTGATGTCCACCAACCCAAGATAAGCAAAGTATCGAATGGAAGGATCTACATTGGTGGGAATCTTAGTCAAATCAATATCTGTAAAGGGCAATTGAAACCACGCTAAGCTGGGTGCGGCATCTAATAATTGACTTTGGCGCGCAATATATTTTTGCTGTGCTTCAACACTTCCTGAAATTAATTTTTGATTGGGTCCTTCGAATGAAGCTGAAGTCCATCCCCCTTCAGTAATCATCAAGCTCATCGCTTTCCCTTCTACCAAACGTGCGTAGTAATTGATTGGAATTTCATCTGGATTTGAAAAGTCGAAATAAGGATAAGAAGAAATACCCAACTCTTCTATAAATGGAAAGTCAACAAAATCTTGTTGAATACCCACGTAGGTTCCGTTGCCCAATAGTTTTCCCCAGGCCACATCGGCTTGCACACTCACACTTAATTTTACAGTCGGGTCGATCGCGCGCACATCGGCTACGGCATCATTCGCAGCTTTTTTTACACCATTATATATTGAAGAAGATGCAGCTATGCGAATCAAATTGGTTTCGAGAGCTAAACCCAAATGATCAGGCCGCAGCATACTATCCATCACCACCACAAACCTGCGATACAATTTTTGCATCTCCGGTTGTGCGATGCTTTTGCCAACGGCTGCAAGCGCATTGGCATCCGAAGTTCGGTTCAAGCCATTTTGCGGATCGATGTAAATCCATAGCTTGAATTTTTTGCTGCGGTAGTATTCCACCAAACCCACATAATTATTTTTTACATACTGCTGCGGAGTTTTACCGGCCAACAAACTATCCCACGGCACTTCGGTAGTGATCATGGCAGCATCAGCTCGTGTGCTCCAGAGTGCTATTGTTTGTAACACTAAATTAAAGTCATCGTAGCGAGGTGCGGAGTTTTGAAAACCCATTCGATAAGTTCGGGTAGCTGCAACCGGAGCTTCCTCTTTGCAGGACCAGAGAAAACACAATTGAAACAGGAGAAGAAAGGACGAGAAAGCTTTAGCAAGTGATTTGAAACTGATTCGGACAAAACAATTAATGTTGCCGAATGGAGTTATTGGTAAGCGTGCTAGCATGAATGTAAAAATACGATTTTGTCGATCATAGTTAATCTGGGAATTTGTGCAATTCGGTAAACAGTAGTGTTAACACAATAGAATTGTTTTGTTAATTAATCTTAGATTCACGCACCAGTATTTAAAATGGCAAGCGAATCAGCATTTGAATCCATCTATCAGGAATATAAAAACCTGGTGTTCAATGTGTGCCTGCATTATGTGCTCAATCGAGAAGACGCCCAAGATGTAGCCCAAGAGGTTTTCGTGAAAGTTTATCATCACCTCGATCAATACAATCCGGAAGCGGCATCCTTTAAAACATGGATTTACCGAATTGCCATCAACCAATCATTGGATTTTTTAAAGGCTAAGAGAACCCAGAAGCGATTCGGATTTATGACTTCTCTTTTTCATGCCGATTCAAATGAACCCTTGCACGAAATGGCCGAAGTGAAACATCCGGGCGTAGCGATGGAAGACAGTGAAAGTCTGAACGAATTGTTATCTATCATCTATGCTTTGCCAGACAATCAAAAAACCGCCATTATCCTGACAAAAATCGAAGACCGTCCTCAAAAGGAAGTAGCGGAGATCATGCAAATGAATGTGAAGGCAATCGAATCCCTCTTGCAGCGCGCTAAACAGACCATTGAAAAAAAATTAAAAGACCGCGAAGGATTCTAAATAAAACATCGTATCACTAATCAATCAAGCTATGAACATCGATCAAAAGCTAGACTTGCTAAAGAAAATACAGAAGGTAGATGCGCCTCCATTTATACTTACGCGGATCCGGCAGCGACTGGATTCAGCGGAGCTGATGCCTGCTTCAACTGCTTGGAAATTAGCTTTTGGCAGCGGTTTGTTGCTGGTGGCAGCGTTGAATGTTTCGATTTTATTATTACGTTTTTCTAACACAAATAAATCGCAAATTCAGGAAATAGTGAGTACCATGGATTTGTCGAACCAAAATGATTTTTACAATGAGTAAAGAAAAATTATTGACGATAGCAGTGATTGGCTTGTTGCTGATCAACGTGTGTACGGTGGGCTTTTTCTTTTTCATGAAACCACCACACCAGCCTGGTGGCCCGCCACCTTTTGGAAGAATGGAGCCAAAAAATCAGATTGTGGAGAGTCTTCACTTCGATCAACAACAAATAGCTGAATATGAAAAACTAATTGCTCAGCATAGGCAAACCATTCGTGAATTGAATGATCGAATACAGGCGACCAAGAGTTCGCTCTATCAATCACTCACCAGTGAAAAAAGTGCCGTTAAAGACTCGTTGATTAACACACTAGGATCATTGCAAATACAAATTGAAACTACGCATTACAATCATTTCAAGGATATCAAAGCCCTTTGCAAGCCGGAGCAATTGGATAATTTTAATGATTTGACTGGACAGCTAGCCCATTTTTTCAATGCGAAGCCAGGTCCCCAGCATAGACCACATTAAATTAAATCAGGGGTACGAACGAAGGATTAGAATAAAGAAATCGTATAAACATTAAAGCATTAAAATTTGAAATTAACTATTGGAAATATGAGAAACAGAAAAACCTGTATGGCCGCGATTTATTTGTTTGCGTTCCTATCACTGATAGCCTGCAGCAGTAGCGATCCTACGCCTACTACGAACACATCATCGACCGTGCCCGATGTGTACAAAAAAATCTATGGTGCCACTAGTGTTACATCGGATGGAACGTACATCACCATCAAAACCAACGCACTTCCCGATCATACCAGCGTTTATTATGCTACTAACAATGCACTCTATGCAAATTTTAGCGGCACGACCTATGCAGGATATACCTTCGCTAAAAATCCAAATAGTATTTCATCGCAGACATTGACTTTTAAAATTCCTCTGAATCCAAAAGTTGCTTCATCACATGCAGCCACACCCATGGGGCCGATTGGTGTTTCAATTAATGGTATTCCATTTTTCAACCAATATGCTGCCGGTGGTTCACCTGTATCGAATGAAATTGCCGGGTTTGATCAGTGGTGGGGACATCCGCAAAACTCTGGGCAATATCATTATCACGTAGAGCCGAAATATCTCACTACTGTAAAAGCATCGAAGTCGGCCTTGCTTGGATTTTTATTAGACGGATTCCCGGTATATGGTCCCGAAGAAAATGGAAAGACTTTGGTGACGGCTGATTTGGATACCTATCACGGCCACACCGCAGCAACTACCGAATATCCGAGTGGTATTTATCATTATCACATCACCGCTGACGCGCCTTACTTGAATGGCTCCGGATTTTACGGAACAGCCGGAACGGTTTCTCAATAACATGAGAAATTGCTTAGTGATTCTGATGTTGTGTGGTTTGTTTGCTTGTTCTTCAAAAAAAGAAGTGAAAGCAACAATCAGCGCGCGCCACATTCCGGCACAATGGGTGGATGCAACTGACAACAAATTGACTCAACATCAGGATACACTATTCTATAACAGTAAAAAATTTTCAGGACATCTTTTTCAATTATATCCAACTGCAGATACGGCTTTGGTGATTTCATTTTTTGATGGAGTGCAAGAGGGCATCACACGCAAGTGGTATGTCAATGGTCAGCTAGCTGAAAAACGCTTATATGTTCAAGGAAAAAAAGAGGGATTGCATCAGGCTTGGTGGGAAGATGGTAAACCGAAATTTGTTTTTGAAGTGAGTGATGATGCCTATACCGGTGAATTGAAAGAATGGTACAACACCGGACAGTTGGCGAAAGAATTTCATTATAAAAACGGCCAGGAGGAAGGCGCGCAAAAAATGTGGTGGGCCGATGGAAGGCTGCGCGCCAATTATGTCGTGCGCAACGGAAAAAAATATGGTTCAATTGGCGTTAAACTTTGCCTCAATCCGAATGATTCGATTAATAAAAAATAGTTTCATTATCGTTTTGCTTCTCGTAGCATGTCAAACCAACAAGGAGGATTCACTACCATTTTACAATGATCCGGAGTTTACGCCACGTTGGATTGAGCCCTCATCTTCCTCGTATGATTCCATTCACACGATTCCTGCATTCTCATTCACCAATCAGGAAGGAGAAACCGTGACGGAGAAAATGGTGGAAGGCAAAATCTATGTCGCCAATTTTATGTTTACGAGTTGTGTCAGCATTTGCCCGGTGATGACGGACAATATGAAAATCCTGCAAAAGGAATTTGAAAATAATGAGGAGGTGGTTTTGCTTTCGCACTCGGTGTTGCCCATCGTAGACAGTGTCTCGGTATTAAAAAAATATGCTGATCGAAAAGGAATCCGGTCTTCTAAGTGGCACTTACTCACCGGGAACCGCGATTCCATTTATAGTTTGGCCAAGCGACACTATTTTGCCGGAGACTCCATTGGCTTCTATGGCAATCAACGCGATTTTTTGCATACGGAAAACTTTATTCTGATAGATAAACACCGAAGGATTCGTGGGGTCTACAACGGCACCATCAAGTTTGAAATGGATCGTATCATTGAAGATATCCGCACGTTGATGAAAGAAAATGAATAGAGGTATTTATTTTTAAATTCCATTGATTAACTTGGATGGCATGAATCATTCAAGAAGATTTTTCTTCCAGCGTATTGCTGCCATAGCAAGTGGTTTACTTTTGTCTTCTTTTCATTGGATTAGGCGGTTGGTTACAGAAGATGTCGTTCAATATAATGTAATCTTAGGAAGGCCAACGAAAAACTCCATTGCTTTGAGTGTTTTGACAAAGACAACGGTTTTATTTTATATTCGATATGGCCAAGAGCGAAATAATCTGAATCAGAAAACAAAATCCTATTCTTCAGATGACATTCATCCAACAGAAGTAACACTGACAAACCTAAAGCCAAGTTCGCAATATTTTTATCAAATCATTATTGGCAATACCACATTTTCAGACACCACCATTCACACTTTTTTTACACAGCGGTCAGCATCGAGTGATTTTACTTTTACCATTTCAGCCGATTCACATCTAGGCACTCCGCGACACTGCAATGTTGATTTGTACGCACGCACTATTCAAAACATCAAAAGCCAGCAACCTGATTTTCATATTTCGTTGGGGGATGATTTTCGAGCATCGAAAGTTAAAAACCCTTCAGCTGAATCCATTGCTGCACTTTATGTTCGACAACGGGAATTTTTAGGTGAGCTTTGTCACTCGGTTCCTTTCTTCTTTGTGCAAGGTAATCATGAGATGGAAACGCCCGGTAATAGTGATGGAACAGAAAATAGTTTAGCGGCATGGTCGTTTAAGGCACGCACTAACTTTTTGCCGGTTCCGCCTGCTGTTAATAATAATCGTCACAATTATTACTCCTTTAGCTGGGGTAATTCGTTGTTTGTTGTTTTAGATGTGTATTGGTATTCAGCAGGTTCATCGAATGACGATGGCCGCATATTAGATAATGAATGGGATTTTTCGTTGGGCAAAGAGCAATACCAATGGTTAAAGACAACATTGGAGCAATCCGATGCAAAAAACAAATTTGTATTTGGTCATCATGTGTTAGGATCATGCCGGGGTGGGGTAGAGTGGGCGGATAAATATGAGTG
This sequence comes from Flammeovirgaceae bacterium UBA5008, assembly GCA_002398365.1. Classification (GTDB taxonomy): domain Bacteria; phylum Bacteroidota; class Bacteroidia; order Cytophagales; family Cyclobacteriaceae; genus ELB16-189. The sequence continues at coordinate 60,131 of DGYK01000064.1, read as the reverse complement.
GGGTGGCAACGGTCGAAGCGGGTTGTATGAATTTGATGAGCTACGTAATGGTTGGGGGCTTCCGATTCATCAACTGATGGTAAAAAATAATGTTACTGCCTTTTTTCAAGGACACGATCATATTTTCGTAAAGAATGAAAAAGAAGGAGTGTCGTATATCACATGCCCGATGCCCGCTGATGCATTTTCTAATACCTACAATAGTGAGGCATACCTGACAGGCGATAAAATTCCGAATGCGGGTCATTTACGTGTCACGGTTAGTCAAGCAGAAGTACTGCTGGAATATATTAAATCTGTTTTACCTGAATCGGAATCAGCAACAGTGAAAAATGGACAGAGCATTTATGCGTGTTCGTTGCTAACGAAAGAAGTCAAACATCATATAAAATAGTACCTTGCGACCACTAATTTTTTTATCGTGTCGATTGGTATTTTAATTGTTTGTATCGCTGCTTTTGCGGCCGGATTTATTGATGCTATTGTTGGTGGCGGAGGGTTAGTGCAAACACCCGTTTTGTTCATGACGTTTCCGAATTATTCGGTGGCCACTTTATTGGGCACTACAAAGCTGCCTTCATTTCTCGGCACTTCCGTTTCATTATATCAATATGCCAAGCGTGTTACCATACATTGGAAGCTTGTAGGATTTATTGCTGGTGCTGCCTTTTGTGCGGCTATGTTTGGTTCGTATTTGGTGAGCACGATCAGCAATCAAACATTCAAGCCCATCATTTTAGTGGCGCTGATCATAGTTGCGATTTACACGTATACCAAAAAGAATTTCGGACAACACGAAGAAAAAGAGTTGCCATTTGGTTGGGCGTTAACAAGAGGATTAATCAGTGGTTTGGTGATTGGCTTTTATGATGGCTTCATTGGCCCAGGTACCGGTAGTTTTCTGGTGCTGATGTTTATTAGTTTACTCGGCCATGATTTTATGCATGCCAGTGCGCACGCTAAAACGGTGAATCTCGCCACGAACATGGCCTCCATTATTTATTTTGCCAGCACCGGAAATATTTTGTTTGAGTTGGCTATACCGATGGCTGTGTGTAATATGGCCGGTGGATTTGTTGGTACTCGCTTTGCGTTGCTGCGCGGAAATCAATTCATTCGCATTTTCTTTTTGTGCGTTGTGTGCGCTACTATTTTACGCTTCGGATATGATGTGTTTTTTAAATAGATCATCTCTTATTGCCTGATAATTCTTTATTTTTGATCTGATGAATCGGATCGATCGACTTACCGCTATTTTAGTTCAGTTGCAATCCAAGAAGATTGTAAAAGCTGAAGAAATTGCCGAGCGTTTTCAAATTAGCGTGCGCACGGTATATCGCGATGTGAAAGCATTGATGGAAGCCGGTGTGCCCATTGGCTCGGAAGCAGGGACAGGCTACTTTATTGTTGATGGCTACCACTTGCCTCCGGTGATGTTTACCGAAAATGAAGCGAGCGCCATGATGATGGCCGGAAAGTTAGTGGAGCGCATGACGGATAGCTCCGTACAATCCGCATTTGAAGGAGCGCTATTCAAAATTAAAGCCGTATTGAACGAAGCGCAAAAGGATCATTTGGAAAGTTTACAAGATCATATAGAAGTGATGAAGCCGCGCGTCACTCTTCCGGCACAGGCAGGAAATTTTTTAACTGATTTGCAGAAGGCAGTGGTAGGGAAGCAGGTTATCTTCCTGCACTATTTCAGCAATCATCAGAATGAGTTAACCGAGCGCGAAGTGGAGCCGATTGGTTTATTTTATTATAGTGCTGCCTGGCATCTTATTGCATGGTGTCGCTTGCGCAATGGCTTCCGCGATTTTCGTTGTGATCGCATCAAGGAATTAAAATCGACCGGAGAAGTTTTTCAGCCGCGTAGCATTTCGACTATGCAAGAGTATTTCAACAGCTTGCAGCAGGCGAATGTAGAAATGAAATCTGCCACCGTTCTATTTGATCGCAAAGAAGCGCACTATATTCAAAACTCGCGGCACTATTTTGGGTTTGTTTCGGAAGAAGATGCCGATGGACAAGTGCGCATGCATTTTCTCACAGCAGATCTGAACATGATGGCACGCTGGCTCCTATCGTATGGCCGGGGTGTGGAAATTGAAAAACCGGAAGAGCTGAAAGAAACGATTCAACAACTGGTGGAGGAACTTCAGGAACATTATTTGAAGCTCGAAACCCGATAAATGCCTCCTCCTGACATAGGGTTGTCACTCGCCTGCAAAAAATAATTCAACTATTTCTTTTCTACTGACATAGGGCTGACAGGCTGCATAGGTTGATTTGAGAAAAAATTAATCTATGGAAATCAAAATCATCCTCTTTTGGCTTATTCTTCTCGCCATGGCAACACCTTCACTCATCTTCGGTTTTGCCAAAATTATTCGTAAAAAAGACAAAGTAGAACTCTTTCAACGATTGGGTTACCCCATGTGGTTTATGATTACGGTTGGGTTGGGCGAAGTAGTCACTGCTATCGGCTTACTTTTTGAACCGACTCGACTGATAGCCATTTTGCTGTCAGCTATTATTTTGATTGGCGCCATTTTTTCGCATGTGCGTGCGCGCGAACCTAAAGAGGCCATGGCCCCTGCAATTGTTTTGGTTCATCTCGCGATCATCTTCGCCTTTACTTTTTTTATCTAATCATAGCTGAAACGCCTAGTCACTCACCTAAAATAGAGTCTTACACTTTAAAAAATAATTATGAATCAACCAGTCATCAAACAAGTAAAGCCAATCAACTTTTTATTTCATCGTGCCGAAGTGAAGATCAGCGATCTGATCAATCAAGTGCCGGTGGCAAAAGAACTCTTTAAAGAATCTGTTCGGCTAGATCTTCATCCGTCCGGTCCTATCCACTGGCACTACTTCGGATTTATGGGCGATGAAACCAAACCCTTCACGCTTGAAGTTTGTTTACCAACGGCATCTATTCCGTCAGACTACGATGGCGCATTTCATTTTAAGCGTACCGAAGATTTTAAATGTGTTTCGCTTTTGCATGAAGGTGCCTGGCATGAGATTCCGAAGAGCTACGGCATCTTAATGGAGTTTATGCAACAACATCACCTGCAGCCGACTGGAATTACACGCGAGTTGTATATCAATGCGGATTTTGCAAATCCGGAAGCCAATGTTACTGAAATTCAGATGGGAATAAATTGAAGTGTACTATGCGAAAGTGGATTCTATTTCTAGGAATTGTTGCCGCACTTCTTTGTGCGATGATCTGTTCAGCGGATGCACAAAATGATTCAAAGTCTATGAAACTGAATGCTGGATTTATTACTTCTAAGTTGAAAGAGACAAAATTGTTTTATACCCAAGTGTTGAAGATGGAAGTTGTTTTTGAAAATGACTTCTATCTTTTGTTAAAAGTAAAGAATGGTACAGATCAGATTAGTTTCCTATTACCGAATCACGAAAGTCAACAGCCTTTGTTTCAACCTCCGTTTAACGGAAAAGGTGCCTACCTGACAATTGAGGTAGATAACGTAGATATGGTGTATGAACAAATGAAAATGAAGAAAATTCCGGTTGCCATCACTTTGCGTGATGAGCCTTGGGGCGATCGGCATTTTGCTATTGTAGATCCGAATGGTATTGGTATAGACATCGTAACATATAAACCACAAAACTAATTATGGAGGTAATGGTATTCGCTACTACAGTGCAATCTACAGAGCAAGTCAAAACACTTGCGCCTCAAATTAACTTGCTCGCTGGAAAGGGCCGGTGGAATTTTGCACTAGACGATTGCGATAAAATACTTCGAATTGTATCTGACAACGTAAATTCAGAGGAAGCGGTAGCTCTTTTGAAGAAGTATGGATTTGAATGCAATGAACTTAACTAAAACAATAACACCTTATGAACACACTTACCCTCAATCTTTCATTTTTGATAAATGCCTCTTCACAAAAGGTCTGGAATGCATTAACTGATCCTAACTTAGTTAAGCAATATTTTTTCGGAACAAATCTCCAAACCACTTGGAAAGTGGGTGACCCTATTACTTTTAGTGGTGAGTGGGAAGGTAAATCGTATGTAGACAAGGGTACAATTCTTCAAATCGATGCAGGTAAGTCGGTAACTTATAATTACTGGAGTTCTTTTTCCGGAAAGGAAGATAAGCCTGAAAATTACGCCAACATCGTTTATCAATTAGAAGATCAGGGAAATCAAACGAAGCTAACAATTCAGCAGGATGGCATCGCAGATAAAGATGTGTTGTCACACTCCGAACAAAATTGGAAAATGGTTGTAAATTCGATGAAGGAACTAATTGAAAAGTAAGTTGTATGAATGCTCTAAAGAAAACCGCTGGAAAAAAGTTAATGCCTACCATGAAACCCGGTAAAGGAAAAACCTGGACTGACAAAGTCAATGATCCGGCCAAAGAGTATGTCGTAAAAAAATTGGAGAAAGATTTTGCCGATATGCCGGCAGGATCAAGAATGTTAATTGCCACACCCAAAATAATCGATGACTACATTCGGCAAATTCCGAAAGGTAAAAGTGGCAGCTTGGCAAATATGCGAAGAGATTTGGCCAATGAGTATGGAGCCGAATACACATGTCCGGTTACTTCCGGAATATTTTTACGAATCGTTTCGGAAGCTGCCCACGAACAAATAGAAAAGGGAGTAGCCTTAAGCAAGGTCACTCCTTTTTGGCGGATAGTAGATGAGAAATCGGCCCTCAATAAAAAGCTGTCATTCGGTACGGAGTTTGTTGCGAGTCAACGAAAAAAAGAGGGTCTACATTCAAAATAATTTATTCAGTACGCAGCGATTGTGTTGGATTAGTTCGGATGGTTTTTATCCCGAGTATAACGATTACTAGCATAATCAAAACGATTAAGCCAACCACACTTATTGTAAAAATACTCCAGGGTAAATTGGTGCGATAGGCAAATCCTTGTAACCAATGATCTGAAGTGTACCATGCTAATGGTACTGCTACCAGTATCGCTATGATCAATACACTGATAAATTCCTTTGTAAGAACCATGAGCGCCTGTGTGGCGGAGGCACCAAAAACCCTGCGAATCCCGATCTCTTTGGTTTTGCGTATTGTAGTAAAAGTCGCCAGCCCAATAACTCCGATGATTGCAATACTAAGTGAAATAAACGTGAAGAGAATCGTTAATCGCGAGGCAACAATTTCAGTTTTATAGGTTTCATTGAATGTTTCATCTTGAAACCAGTACTTCATGGTGTAGTCGGGTTCAAATGATTTATAGGTATTGTTAATCGCCTGCATCGATTGCTCAGTAGTGCCGGGTTGAAAAGCAATATAAAGTGCACTGATGGATTGAATGTGCTGTCGATAGAGAATTACAGGAAGAAGTGCTTCATGCAGTGATGAAGTATGAAAATCGTTGATGACACCAATGATAACGCATGGGATTTGCCCAAATTTTAATTCCTCTCCAATGGGATTTTTTAAACCCATTACTTTCACAGCTTCTTGAGTTACCAGAACTTCTGTTCTGAGCGTATCACTTTTTTCAGCTTGAAAGTCATTGCCTTCCAGAATTTTTAGCCCCATGGTTCGGGTAAAATCAGGATTGCATCCTATCGTACGGATCGATACACGCAAATCATCTGGCTTGCCTGGCCACGTGACACCGGTATTAGCGCCAGCAGAATTTAATGGATTGTCATTGGATCCGCCAACACTTATAATGTTTGGGTTCTTCAGTAATTCATTTTTAAAGCTTTCATAACTTTTTAATAGGCGAAAGGTTGGTTCCAAACGAATCATGTTACTTCGATTGAAGCCCAAATTCTTCTGAGTAATGAATTCCAACTGCCGGTAAAGTACACCGCTAAAAATCACAATAATCAACGAAACACTTAGCTGGATTACCAATAGAGATTTACGGAAGCCATGATTGCCGGATGCATTAGTGGTGAGTTGATTTTTCAGAATACGAACAGGTTGAAAGGAAGACATGATGAGTGCCGGATATAATCCCGCCAGAATGGCTACAACGAATAGAAAACCAATCAAATACAGGAGCGTATTTCCTTGCAACAGATGAAATTCAATGGGCTGCATGAGCAACGAGCTAAAGGACGGTAAGATCCATTCCACTGCCGTGATGGAAATAATAAATGATAAAAGTACTAAACCGAACGACTCAATCATGAATTGACCGGCAATGCTTGTGCGCAAGGCACCCGTTACTTTACGAATACCAATTTCCTTTGCTCGCAAAGAAGCTCTGGCGGTAGACATATTCACCAAATTAATAACGGCCATTAATACGACCAGCGCACCGATGATTCCGAACAAAAAGACGTACTCTATTTTCCCGCCAGTATTTTTGCCTCCTTCAAATTTGCTTTTCAAATGCCAATCTAACAGGGGATAGGCTTGGTAACTTACATTTTGTGATTTATGTTCTTCGGTGAGAACTCGGGTGTCATTTAATTTGGCGGTGAGTGCTTCTGCAGAAATAGGTGAACCTGTTTTGATATAGATGTTGAAAAAATTTCGCGCCATCATCGCTTCGTTTATACCCCATTGTTTTTGAAGAATATGATAAGGAAGTGCAAAGTCAAATTGTAATGACGAGTTAATCGGAACGTTTTTAAACACAGAAGCAATGGTTACTTCATGTCTATCATCAATTTTAATGATCTTACCAATTGGATTAGCTTTTCCATAAAGCCTTTCCGCCATTTTTTCTGAGATCGCAATGTTGGCAGCTCCTTTCAGTGGTTGACGATCTCCTTGTAAAATTGGAAAGTTAAATACGGAGAAGAGGTTTTCATTTGCGTAGACACCATTCAGATAGATGCACTCATTGGTTTTCTCTTCCGGGCGAAAACACAATTCATGTGGCCAACGGCTTCCGGATGAGACACTGGCTAGAGCTGTGACCTCTGGAATCGATGAGACATCTAAAGCAGACGAGGCAAGATCATATGTTTGAAAATTTCCATCAGATTTTACATGCGTCATCACTTTATAAATCGTCTCTGGTTCAGAATGAAATTGATCAAACGAAGTTTCATGGATGATCCATGTTAAGATCAAAAGCGCACAAATTAGTCCTGATGATAATCCGAATATGCTTAAAAAGGAGTGACCGGGTTGGCGCACAAAGTTGCGGATTGCAACAGTTAAAATATTTCTTAGCATATCCATAGCTACTCCGGTATTATTAATTTTGCTTTTACTTCGTTTGATATTCTTCCATTGAAAAAACCGAATTACATTCCATACAAATTGAAACTTCGCTTGCCGTGGGTAGTGATTAACGGTGCGATAGAATAACTCATAAACATCACCTTGAATTTCTTCTAAAAGCTCCGGTCGGCAATACCATTGCAAAAATCGGTCGGCCCATTTGGGGGGTTGGCGATTCATGCTAAGCGAAATTGCAACGCCACTTTGGGTATCTGACTAAACAACTGATTCCTCAATTCATTGGCTTCTTCCAAACTGCGCTTACCCGCAGCGGTCAGCAAAAAAATTCGTTTTCGCCTGCCCCCGCGTTCTTCGGTGGGGTCACTCATTTTTGATTTAAGGAGCCCCTTCTCCTCTAACCGTGTTAATACGGAATGGACTGCGCTAATATTGAGGCTACGGCCAGCTTGCTTTTCGATTTCGTCCATCACAGCAACGCCATAGGCATTGGGATACAAAATCCCTACATGCAATAGAACCAGTTCCTCTAGCTCTCCTAGATAATTTCCTTTCATTCCTTTAAGCAATTAGTTCCACAAACGTGAAAGTAATAAATATGTTTCATATTTGTAGAATGAAAGTAATTCAAGAACCAAATGCTAGTCCTTCTTCAAATAAAGATTAAATCATCGAAGAATGACTACCGCGTAGATTTTGCGATTTGTGAACATACTGATTGCCGTTCGGAATCAAAACGACAAATATTGTACCCACCGCTGGGGTACTTTCAAAAGTAATTCGCCCGTTTAATTTTTCAACGGCTTTTTTAACGATGTATAAACCCAAGCCATTTCCTTTGGAGTGTTCGCTACCTCTAAAGAACATATCGAAAATACGATCTTGATATTCTTTTTCAATACCAATTCCATTATCTCTTATTGTGAGCTGAAGTCCGCCATTTTGATTTTGTATCTCTAAATCGATAAAGGCATCTTGCAGACGACAAAATTGGATAGCATTTTCAACCAAATTTTCGATGACAATTTTGATAAAGGCTGGATAGGAATAGAACCCGAGAACATTTTGAATTTGCGATTGAAACTTTATATTTTTTCGATCTATACTCTCTCTGAATGCATCCAGTGTAGCTTCTAAAAGTAGGGGAATCGAAATTTCTTTATAAACAAATTGCTGCGCTCCTACATCACTGATCGATTGCAATTTGATCAACATTCGATCCAGATTGACGGCAGTCTCACGTACTTTTTCAAACAGGTGAAGGGCATGTTGATCCTTTACGGTAATTTTGGCCACTTCCGATAATCCCATGAAAGTTGTCAGCGGTCTTCGAAAGTCATGAGAGGATCTGTAAAAAAAAGTATCTAATTCTTTATATGCCTGCTCCAACTGACGGGTGCGGTCCATTACTTTTTGTTCAAGCCCCTCGTTAAGCTGGCGTATGATTTCATTGCTGATTCGTAATTCTTCCGATTGAGCCTGAATTTCTTCTTGCTTTTCAGCCAATGTTCTGTTTAACTCGGTCAGCGATGTATTGGCTTCTGTCAATTCTTCAGCTTGTGCTAGTATTTCCTCAGTTCGTTCGGCTAATTCGGTATTTACTTTTTGAAGAGCTTGGTTTGCTTCGGTTAATTCTTCACTCTGCACGGTTATTTCTTCATTCCGCTCTTGCAATTGCCGATTTAAAAGTTTGGTTTGATTAGATGATCGAAAAAGTTGATAAAACAATACACTCGCTATGACAAGACCAATAATCGTTATAAGAATAATGATCCGCTGGTTATCAATTTTTTCCTGTTGGTTCTCCATGGCCTTTTGGCGGAGTTGATCATTAGCCTGCAATAATCGTATTTCTTGATTTCGTTTGTCAAGCTCGTAGTTACTCTGTAAGCTTAATATACGATTGCTTAGAACAGAATTATCGACTGAGTCCTTTATTTTCTCAAATAACATGGAGTATCGAAGTGCCTCGTTGAGCTTACCTTGTTTGATCATCAAATTCCTTCGCGTCTCATATGTATTAACTAATACAATTCCATGGTTTGTCAATCGTGCAGTTTGTTCTGCAAGATTCAAATAGCGGTTGGCCTCTGGATAGTTACCCAGTTTCGTATACACACTACCTAAATCATAATACCCCCACGCCAAACCGCTTTGATGTAGTATTTCTTCTTTTATTTTAATGCTCTCTAACAAGTATTCCAATGCTTCTTTATATTTTCCTTTGGCCTCTAGGGTTTCACCCACATTAGCCATGGTAGAAGCTGCTCCTTTTTTATCATTCGTACTTTTTCGGATAGCTAAGGACCGCTCAAAAAATAAAATGGCGCTATCATATTTCTTTTCAAACTTTAGAACTAGACCTTTTTGATTATAGGCGCGGGCCGCATCTGCTGTAAAGCGATTTGCTTCGGCAAGTTGGATGGCTTTGTTGACAAAAGTGTTAGCCATTGGAGATTGCTTGAGTCGATAAAAATTACGACTGATTCCAATTAGCGCCAGCACTTCATCGTTCAGATATGCTTTTTCTTCAGCCACCTTTAAAGCTTCATAATAATTTTTTAAACTGATGTCATAGTTTCCAATTTCTTCTAACACCTCGCCCAAATCGATGAGCGCTTTAGTGTAGGCCTTCAATGATGCGTTTTTGAGATAGAAATTTTTTACCTCTTCAAAATAGGTCAGCCCCTCGGCATATTTTCCTTGCCGAAAGAAAATGATGGCCTTTTGATATTTAATATCAAGTTGAATTTCTATAGCTGAAGCATCAGCACGAACTCCTTCTGCTTTTTTCAGATACTCAAGTGCCTGCTCTAAATTCGATTGTGATAAATGCCACTGAGAAAGATTCACATATATATCGGCCAACAAAACTTTGTCTGTTAATTTTTCTCGAATGACTCTCGATTTCTCAAGAAAGAGAAACTCTTGTTTGGGTAATGAGATGTTTCCATAATACCGACCTAGGTTCCGGTACAACACGGATAAGTGCCATGGGTAAAGACTATCGCCCAGAACTTTCATCGAACTATTGTACCAGATTTTGGCGGAGTCATACAACCCTTGATTGCGATAGAAATTTCCCAATTGAGTTAGTGCATAGCCTTGCCATCCGCGATGCCCAAGTTTACGGGCATCTTCGCTGCCTTTTTGCAAAAGTTGAATTGCTTTCTTTTTTTCTCCGCGTAAGTTAAAATACAAGCCCTCGTAAATTTCAGCTTGCGCTTTGCCCAGTGGATAGTAGATTCGGTCGGCTTCTTTTTTTGTATTTTGGATCAGCTCATAGGATTTATTCAGATCGATAATGAGATATTGAAATGATACTGCATTAAGAACATCTATTCGATCTCTGCCTTCCACAGATCCCAATCGATTATTTAAACTATCGATGGTTGAATTTTGGCCAAATGAAATAATTGAAAAAAAAATTATCAGAATAAAGGGCGCAATAAGCCTTATTGTACTGGTTGGGGAGCAACGCATTTGTACAAAATAAACAAATGTTATAAGAATAGCGAATGCTGAATTTGAAATGTAATCAAGAATTCGGCATGATAATTGAAAATGTACTACCCTGCCGTGGGATAGAGGTAAGCTGAATGGTGCCTGATAATTTAGCGATGGTTTCTTTTACAATATAAAGCCCCAAACCCGAGCCTTGCGAAGACTCGTTGCCACGGAAAAACATATCGAATATTTTAGTGTGAAGCTCTGGCGCAATGCCCTGTCCATTGTCTTCTACGTGCAATGTAAATGAGGCTGGTGTTAATTGCAGATGTAGCCGTATGTATTTTTTTTCTTTTCTATGATCGTGGTACCGAATGGCGTTTGAAATTAAATTGGAGATAACAACATGCAAGCGTTTTCCATCATTTGTAACGAGTAGTGGTGCAGGTATTTCATTTATGAATTCTATATCTGCAGCATCTGAACTGTATTTAAGTGAGCCCCAGATTTCGTTTGCCATAGCCTCCAGATTAATCGGCTCGCGCGAAATTTCCAACCGATTATTTCGGGAATAGTCGGTTATCTCTTTAATGAAAGAGTCTAACGCAGAAAGTCTTGCCATAATCATTTCATCGTATCTTTTGCGTTCATCCATATGAGATGTTTGACCGGTAAGGCGCACTAATCCTTGAACGGAGAGCAGGGGAGCACGCAAATCATGAGAAGTGCTGTATACAAACCGGTCCAGCTCTTCATTCAATTTTGCGAGTTGATGGTTGCTTTCTAATAGCCGACTTGCGTTTTCGTGATTAAGGCTAATCAACAAATACACTGCCATAATGGAAACAGGAAATGCAATCGAAAAATTAATGATTTGATTTAAGCGTATGTAATCATCGGAATAGTTTCGGAAAGTAAGCAATTGAACGGTACCCAGCATGGCTAACGTAAAAAGTATAAAGCTGAATAGAGCAAAGGCGAGCGCGATTTTCCTTTGAGCGTAATTGAAAACAGCGAAAGATCCCAGGGAAACAGGGATGAAGAATACGAAAGCACCGGTATTTAAACTTTCACTCGAAACAATAAGCAAAAGCACAACATTAAAGGTGAAGAACAAAAGGAAATTGGCGAGTGCATGGTTTTGTTTTCGATGAAAGAAAAGAGAGATCAGGATGATGATAAAGGCGGTGCTGTACACAATACTGGATTCGGTAATGACTCGCCATTCTCGCAAATCCATGAAAATGTAAAATCCGAGGACGAAAAGTGCGATCAATCCGTACTGGCCGGATAGCATCACCTGGCGATACTCATTTATCGATTCAATGTATGTGTTTTTACCAATTATCAGATTGCGGATAAATCTTTTCATATTTTGTCCTGCAAAAGTAGAAGATGCGGCAAAGTTGATTTGAGGAGATTGATACGTAACTTCATTCATGCAATATTTAAAGCCAATTTTTAATAAAATGATTCATCAGTATTGCCCTTAATTGAGAAGGCGTAGTTTAAAGCTATTTTTTGATTGATTGCAGCCGTACTTGGAGATTGAAAGCCCTCGTAAGATTTCACGCAATTCAATGCAAAATGACCTATAATTTGTCTGTGTGAAACGTTAATTCTGTAACCTTTATCTTTGTATCTAACTTTTTATTTTATGCTGCAATCTGTATTTATTGATGTAGCTTCGGTCTATTCAGACAATAGTGAATTAAAGAATCGCCTTTGGAATGAGATTTCCATAGCCTACCAGTCGAACAGCAGGCACTACCATACATTGCAACACCTCAACCACCTCTATTGGCATCTTACCGAGATGAAAGATCGTATCCAAAACTGGCATTCGGTGATGTTCAGTTTATTCTACCATGATTTTGTTTATCAATCAACACGCTCAGATAACGAGACCAAAAGTTCGGAAGTGGCTGCACAGCGGTTGCATCAATTAAACGTTCCGGCTGATTTGATCACAGTGACCAAGGCTCAAATTTTGGCAACAAAGTTGCACGAGCTATCGATGAATGAGGACACAAACTATTTTACTGATGCCGATCTTTCTATTTTAGGGCAAGATCCAGAGACGTATATAGACTATTGTCAGAATGTACGAAAGGAGTATTCTATTTATCCGGATTTGCTATATAAGCCGGGGCGAAAAAAAGTGATCAAACACTTTTTAGCGATGCCGAGAATTTATAAAACAGAGTTTGGTTTCACCCATTGGGAAGGCCAAGCCCGAATCAATCTCCAATCTGAATTAGAAAATCTGTAGAATTAGGCGACTGAGAAATTCTTTATAAAAAAACGCAACTATATTTACTGCAATTACGATTAATATCATGTTTCTGGATTAAAAGTCATTCCGAATGAAAAAGACCAAACTAGGAGAATTTGAAGAATTAGTGCTTTTAACCGTGGCAGCCTTGCAAGAGGAAGCCTATGGCGTAGAGATAAAAAGAGAGCTCGAACGCAGGTTGAACGAAACATTAAGTGTGGGCTCCATTCAATCAGCCCTCAAGCGAATGGAAGAAAAAGGGTTTTTAACTTCCGCTTTTGGGGAGGCTACTCAAGTAAGAGGAGGGAAGCGCAAGAGAATTTATTCTACGACCTCACACGCGCACAAAGTGCTACGCGAAATGAAAGACATTCGCGCGGGCTTATGGAACGATATGCCCAAGCTGGCCTTTAAGTTGAAAGCATCTATTGTATAAACCTTTATGGAAAATAAAACATTGCAAAATTCTGCCATTGACATCAAAATAAAGTTGGCTTCCTTGTGGGCTGCAGTGATGTGTTGCTATATCTACGGAGATTATTTTTCATTTTATGTACCCGGCAAACTGGACAAATTTCTTCAAGGACAAACACTTTTGGATTCGCCTTTCAAATTGTTTGCGGCATCCTTGTTGATGGCCGTTCCATCGGTCATGATTTTTTTATCCATTGCCTCACGCGCTCCGATTAATCGGTGGTTGAACATTGTGTTTGGTGTTTTCTACACTAGCATTATGGTGCTGATAGCTTTTGTATCGATCGCACCGTGGTGGGCATTCTATGTTTTTCTAGCAATAGTTGAGGCCTTGCTTACTTCACTCATCGTATGGTATGCATGGAATTGGCCCAAGGATATACAGAAATAATGCGTCATGACAAATCATTCTTTATCACGTTCGAACAATAGCTTGGCTCGCCAAGCCGGTTTGTTTTATTTAGGAGTAGTACTAACCGGAATTTTTAGTTTGATGTACGTGCCATCGCAATTGATCGTGTGGAGCGATGCAGCCACTACATTCAAAAATATTTCTACCTCTGAAACATTATTTCGATGGGGAATTGTGAGTAGCATGGCCTGTTATGTATTCTTCATTTTTTTGCCGCTCAGTTTATTTCGTTTATTAGAATCGGTCAATCGCTGGTATGCTCAGCTGATGGTGGTGCTTTCTATCATAAGTGTTCCGATTTCATTTCTCAACCTGTCGCACAAATTTTCCATTCTCACTTTGCTTCACCCGGAGCTTCCTTCTACTCTCACGCAAGTACAAGTGCAAGAGCAAGTAATGTTTCATTTGAATGCTTACAATGATGGAATTGTTATTGCTTCCGTCTTTTGGGGACTCTGGTTGTTTCCATTCGGGTATCTGATTTTTAAATCAGGCATTTTACCAAAAGCACTTGGCGTAATGTTGATGGTCGGTTGCTTTGGCTACCTGATCAATATTGTTGCGAACCTGATCAATCCTACGTATGCCGATTTAGGAATTGCTGGATGGGTTCGCTTGCCGGCTTCGCTGGGTGAAATTGGTACATGCCTGTGGTTGTTGATCATTGGTGCGAAAGAATATCCGAAGTCTTAAACAAATTAATGATAATGATGCGTATGCCAACCGATCCATCTTCCATAGAGCCACCAAAGTGGCCATTGAAGTTGTTGCGCTTTTTTCTGAAGAAAGAATTTGTTGAAGAGATTGAAGGCGATATGGAAGAACTGTTTTATGAAAATGTAAAAGCAGAATCGATTTCGAAAGCAAAATGGCGCTATACTTTGGATGCTATTAAGCTGTTGCGCCCCTCGCTCATCCGAAACTGGAAATGGTTCAGCACCTTCAACCATTTGCCCATGATGCAGAATTATTTTAAAACCTCATCGCGCAGCTTGCTGCGCAATCCACTAAACTCGTTTATCAATGTATTTGGTCTCGCCATGGCAATTGGCTTTTGTATTTTGGGCTATGCGTTTGCCCGCTGGACCATCAAGACCGACCAGTTTCATGAAAACAAAAATGAGGTTTACCTCATCACCTACAAAGCACAGCGAAATAATGGTTTGCAGGAATATGGCAAATCACCTCGACCCTTAGGTGAATTGTTGCAACACGATTTTCCGCAAGTGAAACGCATGTGCCGTGTGGAAGATGCAGCAGTTGTGGTGAAGTATCAGGATCTGGTTTTTCATGAGCGCGTGCGCTATACGGACCCTTCATTTTTAGAAATGTTTACCTTCCCTATGAAATGGGGCTCAGCTGCTTCTCTCAAAGACATCAATAGCATAATTCTGAATGAAGAGATGTCTCAGAAATATTTTGGCGAGAGCAACCCAATCGGTGAAACAATCTTGTTAAAATTTGGCTCTTCCAAAAGTAAGGCGTTTAAAATAAGTGGAGTGGCTAAAAAATTTCCGGATGCCCACACCATTGATTTTAGCTTTCTCATTCATTTTGATAACATACGCACGTTGCAAGAAAACTACCGCCTCGATGATTGGAGTAAAACGGTAAACGCCACATTTGTACAGGTCGATCAAGCCGGAGACATTGCTACTATTCAACAACGTATGGATCAATACAAACAAGCACAAAACAAAAACGCAGAGCCGGATTGGGCAATCGCGGAATTTGGATTTCAACCATTAGCCACATTGCACATTCAATCAGAGAATATTCAAGATGATATTTCCGCTAGTTCGGCAGCCAACTATTCGGCTATCATGTTTCAAATCGCTATTGGCCTGGTCATGCTTATCCTAGCTTGTCTCAACTATGTGAATATTGCAATCGTATCAGCTGCCAAGCGATTGAAAGAAATTGGAGTGCGCAAAACGATTGGAGCTACACGCAACGTCATGATCGTTCAATTTTTAACGGAGAATGTAGTGGTTACTTCAGTAGCATTAGTGATTGGGCTCGCGTTGGGACTTTTGTTTTTTATTCCGTGGATGGAAAGTATGTTTCACTTCAGCATGGAATTTTCCTGGACAGATCCTACTTTATGGATGTACTTACCAGCAATTTTATTTTTCACAGGTATCTTATCGGGCATCTACCCGGCATTTTACATTTCTCGATTTGAAATTGTAACGATATTAAAAGGAACACTGCAATTCGGGAAACGCAATCCACTCACCAGAGTATTTCTGGGTTTACAAATTGTGTTGGCTCTGTTGCTGATCACATCGGCCGTCTTGTTCACCCAAAATTCAAATTATGTTGCAGGCCGAAGTTGGGGCTATAACCAGCATCAGGCTATGTATGTGGCAGTTCCCAATTATTCTGGATTTGATCAGCTACGTACAGCTTTTTCACAAAACCCCAATGTGATTTCAGTAGCAGGCGCAGCGCAACATTTAGGAAAAGGAAATGTGAACACAATCATTCGCTTAGGAAGTAGGAACGAATCGGTCGATGAGCTGGCTATAGATGCTCAATACCTCGAAACGATGGGGATTCAACTTGTAGCTGGAAGAAATTTTAAAGATCAATCGGAGAATGATAAACGTTCAATTATTATAAATGAGTTATGCGCACAAACATTGAATCTGAGTGAACCGATCGGTACTTCCATTAAAATTGACAGCGTTGCTTATGATATCATTGGAGTGGCTAAAGATTTTCACAGCTATAGTTTTTTTGAAAAACTCAAGCCCACTATTTTTCGATTGGCCGATAGCAGTGCCTATCGCTATCTCGCAATGAAAATTGCACCTGGAAAAGAGCGTGAAGCATATCAAAGGGTACAAGCCAAGTGGACTGAATTATATCCGGAAGTTCCTTTTTCCGGAGGCTATCAGGAAGATGTGTGGGGAAATTATTACGCCACCATGAACAATCATGCAAAATTTTGGAAGGTCATTGCCTTCATGGCTATTGTTTTGGCGAGCTTGGGTTTATATGGCTTGATTACTTTAAATGTTTCCGGACGAATACGTGAATTCAGTATTCGCAAAGTGATGGGGGCTGGTGCTGGCAGCTTGACATATTCGATTTCTAAAAACTATATCCTGTTGATTGCGATTTCCATAACTGTCAGCGCACCGCTTACCTATCAATTGATGAAAGCCATGTTTGACTTTGCGTATAGCTATCACATACCGATTACGTTTACCAGCGTACTGATAGGAATTGCTATTTTGGTAATTGTTTTACTGGCTACTATTTCTACACAAATAAGAAAAGTAATTAAAGCCAATCCAGTTAAAGGACTAAAGGTGGAATAAGATAGCTCAGCTACTTATAGGTAATTATTTGGTAGGTTGTTCGTATTTTTAAAGTCTACGAAACAAATAATTATGTCCGTCTTGGCGGAAACATTGCGCAAACACAGTTCACTTTCTGAAAAGAGGATTGCAAAAGTAGCTGCTGCGTACAAGCCGTTCCCAACCAAACATAACCAACTATTGGTGCGCAAGGGAGATGTGGCAAAATATTTGTATTTCGTAGAGAAGGGTTATTTGCGCGTGTTTGTCACGGATGCATCAGGCAATCAATTCACCCGATTTTTAATTGAAGAAGGCATGGAAGGCACAGCCTTTCCCAGTTTCATTTCCCAGAAAATTTCTTCCGCTTCTGTGCAATGTGTAGGCAAAGCCGAAGTACTGCGTATCAGCTATGACGAACTTCAAAAATTGTATCAAGCAGTACCGGAATTTGAACGCCTGTATCGAAAGATTATTGAGATGGCCTATGTGTCATCAATCCATCGCATCGAAACTTTAATTTCGATGAACGCTCGTGAGCGCTATCTTCAACTATTGAAAGAAAAACCAAAATGGTTTCAACAGTTGCCGGCCAATGTCATTGCCGAATATCTCGGAATCACAAAAGAAACACTTTCACGTTTAAAATCGACTAAATGATTTTGTTGACATTTATCAACAGCTAAGTTGTCGCTGCTTTCGTTCTTTACATGAATTCATACTCTACGACAAACGACAAATTAAAAAATCGCAGATGAGCAACCCATCACCTCCTTCTAAAATTAAGTTGATTGCTGCCACTCTTCTATCAGGCTTACTTTGGTATTTTGCAATTGATATCAGCGGTCAGTTTGGCTTTTTGGTTTGGGTAGCACCCTTGCCCATCTTGTGGATTTCCCTTCAATCCTCCGGACGTATTTCATTTTTATGCGCGTGGTTGGCTTACCTCTTGGGCCGTTTAAGCTGGGTTCCGTTTCTGATGGTATTAATGCCCGTGGTGCCTATTATCCTCGTCACGTTGCTGCCGCCCTTCATTTTTGCTCTATCTATTCTGCTCAATCGATGGATTGTTTTGAAGAGCCAAAGCGCTTGGTCGGTTTTTGCATTTCCAGTCATAGTTGCAGCCATCGAGTTTATAATTTTTACGAATCCGGTAGACGGCACAGCCGGAAGCTTGGCATACACACAATCCAATTATGTTACCATTATTCAGCTCGCATCCATCACCGGCATTTGGGGAATTGTCTTTATCGCATCTTTAGTTCCGGCAGCAATTACGTTGCTTCTATATTTTCGCAATCAGCGAAAAACACAATGGGCAGTGGCAGGAATAACAACAACTGTTTTGATCAGTACTTGTGTATTTGGCGTCATTCGTTTGAATCAGTCGAAAGATTTCAGTGAGGTAAAAGTAGGAATCACATGCGCTTCCGAAGATTTATATCAAGTAAGCTCCAGCCCTGCTAGAATGCGCGAGCAAATAATCCTACAATACCAGCAGCAGATTGAATCCCTCGCAAAGCAAGGCGCTCAATATGTTTTGTTTCCGGAAAAAATATTTACGCTGCGTGAGACTAATAAAGATTCATTGTTATCCGTTTTGAAAAGCACTGCCTTACAAGCACAAACAACCATCATCGGAGGTATTGCTGTGCGCAAGAAAACATCACGATTAAATTTGGTTGAATTCATTTCTCCGGATGGATCCGTTCAAGAGTATCAGAAACGATTTCATGTCAAGGGTTTCGAAGGCGACTTTGAGCAAGGAAATACGGTTGGATTTTTAAAACAAGTTCCCTTTGCCGGTGGCATGGCTATTTGCAAAGACATGGACTTTCCGGCATGGCTACGCGAGTATCAACAAGTTGATTTACTTTTTGTGCCCGCTTGGGATTTTGTCCAAGATGGTTGGTTGCATTCACGCATGGCCATCATGCGCGGTGTGGAAAACGGATACACTACTGTTCGAGCAGGCCGGCAAGGTCGACTGACGGTAAGTGATTACCGGGGCATAGTGGTAGCAGAAACAAATGTGGAGAATGGAAAAGCAGCATCATTACTTGCTTCAGCACCGATCTATCACATTGAAACTATTTATTCCAAGTGGGGCGATTGGTTTGGCTGGCTATGTATTTTTCTCACAGTCAGTTTTATTATTCAAGCATTCGTCAGCAGCAAAAGAAAAACGCAAGTCAATTGAAGAAGTAAGGTTCATATAATCAGGCGGCCCCTCATCACCCACCGCACATAGCCACGCGGCTTCGGCCGGGCTGTCGGCACTCGCCACCCAACGCACATTCCACTTCGGGCTCAAACAAATGCCTCCACCCTGGCCGAGTACGAGTAATTTTAAAAGTGATCTGTTTACTAAATCAGCCACTTCCACTACAGTTTTAACTTATGGAGTTTTGGTTTCCTCCGCAATACGATCAATCGCTTGAATGTATTCCGTACCTCTCCGTTCTGCAAAAATATCCGCAGTGAGCATGAGTGCACCTTGCAAGAGCATACCCACACCAATCCCTAACCAAAATTCCTTGCCGGGTGACGAGAAGATGAGCAACATACCAATTACTACAAATGCTACTTCTACCATTTTGTAGATCGAGAAGTTTTTCATCACTGTGTTCATGCGGGGTACTTCGGCATTTTTGAAAGCGGCTTGGTCTTGTTGATACAAGGTTTCAACTTGAATGATTTGCTGATCGGTACGAAAATAAACCGTGCTGCCGACTATAATCTGAATGATCCCAATCAGAATGGCGGGGATGGCAAACCCTCGATAAAAACTATCGCCCCATTTTAGCAAAGAATAAACGGAGAAGCCAATCGTAAGAACTCCGAAAAGAATAAAAATCAGACTTTCATTTTTTTCGGCAGTGAAATAGGTCTTGATGAAGTCCATATCTTATTGATTGAATTGTTGTAAGTGATGATCAATATGTTTATAATTGAGTTTACCCCACTCTTTCCGTGAAAGTGTTCCAAAAAAAGGATGTGAAAATAAAGTAGAGGCTTGAATGACTTTTTCTAAATAGTTGATCAAATCACTCTTTTCAGTTTCAATCTCTTTTAATTGAAATGAATTTTTATCCTTATTCATTTCATTCGGTGTCATTGATCCTTTAGGCCACGGCAAAGCAGAGAAGGAAATCCACTTTACCAACGCAGTGCGCATCATCGCTGAGCCTTGTGGAACGGACGGAAGTTCGCCCAACGCCAACTGAAGTTGTTTTGTGCAGTGAACTACCATTTCTTCAACGGTCATCGTGCCCCATTTTCGTTTGCCGCTGGTGGAAAGAGCATTGATGCGCTCTTTCAAGTGCAACATATCAGCTGGATTCAGAATTGTTCTCATGTTTTCAAATGTTAGATTTTATATGACTGGCGCACCATCCAGAAGAACCATGTTTCCGGCAACAAGCGTTTAAGAGGTAGCAATAGATTGGCTGGATAAGCAATGGGGTAACGCATTTTAGTCGAGGAGTCGTTGGCTGCTTTAAAAATCACTCGCGCCACCGATTCAGCCGAAGCACCTTTGTCACCGGCTTCCATACTCACCGCTTCACACTTTTTAACAAACTCATTGTAGTCGTTAGTGTAGTCTGGTTTCATAAACGCACGACTTCTTCCATAGAACTCTGTTTTGATCGCACCTGGCTCGACTAACTTAAGTCGGATGTTGAACGGTGCCACTTCGTATTGCAACGACTCTGTAAAACCTTCTACTGCCCATTTGGTTCCATGGTAAATGCTGTACAGCGGAAAAGCGACACGGCCACCCACGCTTGCGATTTGCACAATCGTGCCTTTCTTCTGCACACGCATGATTTTCACTGCCTCGCGAGTTACGCGCATCAATCCAAACACATTCGTGTCAAATTGTTTTTCAATAAACTCATCACTCATGGATTCAAAGACACCATCGGCTCCGAATCCGGCATTGTTTACAACCACGTCAATCGTTCCAAAATCTTTTTGGATTGTTTCCAGAGCGCGATGAATACTTTCACTTTGAGTTACATCGAGTGCGTAGAGTTTTACATTGTGTAGTTTGTTCAACTCGGTTTCTTTTTCAGGTGTGCGCATAGTGGCGGCTACGTTCCAGCCCTGCTGACTAAAATAAATAGCGGCTGCTTTGCCAATTCCGGATGAACTTCCGGTGATGATTACGGTTTTCTTCATGTTTTGTTGATTAATGAGTGAATAAATATTCATTTAATGGATAAAAAAATTATTTTCGAATGCTGGCCCAGGCCATGGCAAAGAGTTCTTCTTTGAGTGCCGGAGTGATTTTCAGCGAACCATCATAATGCAGCTTTACAATTTCGATGATCGGCCCCATTAATTGACTGAGCACAAGCGCTACCGGAAGCTTTTTAATGACACCTTGCTTAATTCCATCGGCCAAAAAATCTTCCAACGGTTTCAACAACAAATCGCCTTGTTGTTTGGTCTTTTTGGTCAGATAACTGGTATGCGTAAATTGTTCAATAAATTTCATGCGTTCAGGCTCATTCAAACTGATGGTGAAGTAATTCAACCATAGCTTTTTGAACGCAACCTGAAACGAGTCTGAAGGTTCGTAAACAGACATCATCTGTGTCACTTTACTTTTTTTCAAGTGATAGTACAGTTCGTTTATGAGCACCTCTTTATTTTTAAAATAGATGTACAGCGTGCCGGTAGCCAGTTTAGCCTCCCTAGCTACATCAGCCATTTTCAGACCATTGAAGCCCGTTTCCAGCACGAGACGCAGCGTGGCTTCATAAATCGCATCTATCTTGCTTTCGTCTTTGGGGCGTGCCATGGCGCAAATATAAATGAATAAATATTCATCTAATAAGACGTAACTCTAAAAAAATTATTGAGATCAATTCTCTAAATAAAGGAAACGGCTTTCCTTATCTGCTAGATGTAGTATTTTCTCAGTGCTATTGCCCCAGTGCTGCTTCGTCCATATAAAGTATTTCCCATTGATGACCGTCCAAATCAGCAAAGCTATGTTGATACATCCAGCCATGATCTTGTGCGTCCATGTAATGTGTACCACCGGCTTGGATGGCTTTATTGACCATCGCTTTTACTTCTTCGCGACTCTTGGCATCGATGGCTAACAAAACTTCCGTATGCGATTTGGCATTACATATTTCTTTTTTGGTGAATGTCTGAAAGAAGGGTTCCGTCAATAACATAGCGTAGATATTTTCACCAATGATCATACAGGCAGCTTTTTCGTCAGTGAATTGCGGATTGAATTGAAAACCAAGTTCCGTGAAGAATTCCATGGATCGTGAAAGATTTTTCACGGGCAGGTTCACAAATATTTTTGAAGCCATATTTGACTTTTTTTAGCGAAATGTTTCTACGTGCTTTTTAAAATTGTTGAGAATAGCTTGCCACCCGGCTTGTTGCATTTCTACCGGATTCATTGATTCGGCTTCAAATGTTTCAACCACTAAGCAACTGTTGCCTAGTTGCGAAAAATCAATGGACACCTTTCTTCCATCGCCTATGGTGTAAGCAATCTTTTGATGTTGGATTACCTCATCGTACACGCCACCAAAATCAAAACCAAAGCTGCCGTCTTTCGCTTCCATCCGAAATGAGAAAGCACCACCCGCTCTTAAGTCGTTGATTGCATGTGGAGCACACCAATCATCAGAGGCAAAATTCCATTTTGTGATGTGTTCCGGTTCTGTCCAGCACTTCCAAACATTTTCAATAGATGCGGTTATGGTGGCTTCAACGGTTATTGATGTATTCATTTTATTTGTTATTAGTTATTTTCTATTAAAATTTTGCATTCTGGTGCATTTAAGAAGCTATGCATTTTCAAGCGCAGCCATGTCTAGTTTATTCATATTCATGAGCGTTTGCATGACACGCTGTGATTTAGCATGGTCACTTCCGCTCATCAACATTCCTAAGTTGTTAGGAATAATTTGCCACGACACTCCAAACTTGTCTTTCAGCCATCCACAGCGACTCTCTTGGCCACCACTATCTGTTAATTGTTTCCAATAGAAATCAATCTCTTTTTGCGACTCACACTCCACCACAAACGAAAATGCTTCATTAAACTGAAAGGCGTGTTCACCCGGACCATCCATTGCCATGAAAACTTTTTCATTCAATACAAACTGCGAGTGTTTTACCTTGCCCGGAGCAATTTCATTTTCCTGATAAAGTAGAATGCCTTGAATACTTGAAGATGGAAACATACTTGTATAAAACTTGACAGCTTCTTCTGCTTGACCAAAATGCTTTCCCGTAAACAATAGCAATGAACATACCTTCTGATTTACATCGCTGTATTTCCCTTTCATCACTTGCCACGAAACGCCAAACTGATCCTGAAGGAAAAAATATTTTTCACTCCAATCATATCCCCCCATGGGCATCATCACCACGCCACCTTGCGACAAGGCGGACCAAAGTTTTTCAATTTCCTGATCCGATTCACTGATTACAAACAGCGAGGCTGAAGGGTTTAATTTAAAATGAGAGCCGCCATTGAGCCCCATAAACTTCTGACCTTCTATTTCAAAATTTACTACCATGGGTGTATCCACAGTTACTTTGGCGTTTTGAAAAAGCGAACAGTAGAAATCGGCAGCCGCTTTCGCTTGGCCATCAAACCAAAGGCATGAATAGATTTTATTATTTACCATTTGTAACTGTTTTATGATAGAACAAATAAGATCCAATTCCCAATCCAAATGGTAAAATCATGAATGCCATTTGAGGCTGAATTCCTTCAACCGTGATAATGGAGTACAATGCCGCCACCAAATCGAAAATCAAACCTGAATAGGCCCATTCTTTAATTCGCGGAAAGCCGGGTATTAAAATGGCGATGGAGCCCAATGTTTTTGCAATGCCAATGAATACAATAAAGTAAACCGGATAACCGAGGTGCGTAATAAACTGAACGGCCTCCTCTTCTAAAAGAATGTTAGGCACAGCGGTGAAGATCATCATTCCGGCAAATAGTACCGTGAAAATCCAATACCATGTTTTTGGTTTAAGCATAATGAGTTGGTTGATGGTTAGATGTTATTTTTTTGTTTTGGTCTTAGCTTTGCCCTTAGACTTTATCGCGAGTTTGCTTTCATTTTCTCTCAAACGAAATTTAACGATGCGTGCAACGAGTGTAGTTGGTATCGGCTGATCGATAGGAAACTGTACAGATCCCTTGGCACCTTTGTAAACGGAAAGTTCTTTCTTAAACTCTTGGACTCCTGAGCCGGTTGGATAAAAGCCGATATGATTTTTATAGCCGGCAAAATAAACCAACACACCATGGTAACGATAAGCTGGCATCCGGTAGCTGATGATTTCTTCAGCCTTTGGCGCGGCTTTGCGAATGCATGAACGCAGAGTTTGTAGTTTGTTCTGGGTATCAGAAGGAAAAGTGCTGATATATGCATCGACACTTTCAGGTATTACACTATTCATAAATTAAAAATTGACATTTATAGTGAAAAGGTGTTGTAGAATTACATCAATACCAAAATTTAATCTTTTTGCGGCAAGGAACCATGCACCACACTTCATTGGGCTTCACATAAAGTTCAAGGCAAAAACCATTCGGATCGAGTCGAGCATCTTGCAACAATTCATCAAAAGCATATTTAATAAGAAATGGATTTTCAGCAAAGCCACGTATGGAGTGACAGAGATAATTTCCGGATGGAATTAAAATTTCTTCCAATCCCTTCACTGAACTTTCCCCTTCCAATAATTCAAAGCCGGCTTTATAAATAATGCTCCCTTCCCGATTTGGTTTCGATAATCCGATGAGCAATCGATCTTTCGAAGGCATAAGCGAGTAAATCTGCTCAAACGCATCGGCTATTCCTTCAGGAAAAGAACGAGCTGTAACACAAAGTGCCGTGATATCATTTTTGATAATTCTTTCTTCCATAATCGTAGAATCGATACAAATGTGGCTAGGAAAACCGGTCTCGGGAGCGTGCAAATGCGACATCCTCATGGGTTGATTGCGACAATTGACTGCCTTATCTTCGTGAGATAAAATTTTTAGTTAATGAAGCATATATCCATACTAGTTCCGAAAGGCGCAGTCGCGTTGAGTTGCATTGACGGAGCAAACAACTTGTTTTCGAAGACCAATGAATTTTTGAGGAGTGCGGGCAAACCTGAATTGTTTAAGGTTGAGCTGGTGGGAATCACCAATCAACCGGAAGTATATGGTAGAGCTTTTGCAGTTACTCCGGATAAATCCATCCAGCAAGTCAAAGCAACAGATTTGATTATCATTCCTGCAGTTAATGGTGAAATGAAGCAGGTAATCGAAGACAATAAAGATTTTTTTCCATGGATAAATTTGCAGCACCGGAAAGGAGCTGAAGTAGCAAGCTTATGTGTGGGTTCGTTTTTGCTGGCGGCCACCGGTTTACTGGAAGGGAAAAAGTGTTCTACGCATTGGTCCGCCACAGAAGATTTTCAAAAGCTATTTCCGGAAGTGCATTTGGTTTCGGACAAGATCATTACCGATGAGAGTGGAATTTACAGCAGCGGTGGAGCGAACTCCTTTTGGAATCTGCTTTTATATCTTCTTGAAAAATACACTTCGCGCGACATGGCGATTTTGTTTTCCAAGTATTATGAAATTGAAATGGATCGCCATACGCAATCGCCCTTTATCATGTTCAAGGGACAAAGCAGCCATACAGACGAGCCGGTGAAAAAAGCACAACAATTTATTGAGAGCAATGTGTCCGATAAAATTTCCGTGGAAGACCTTGCCTCCAAGTTTGCAATTGGACGGAGAAATTTTGAAAGACGTTTTAAGAAAGCGACTAATAATACTCCGGTAGAATACATTCAGCGGGTGAAGATGGAAGCTGCCAAGAAGAGTTTGGAAACGAGCCGCAAGAATGTCAATGAAGTGATGTACGATGTAGGATACACCGACACGAAAGCCTTTCGGACAGTGTTTAAAAAAATCACGGGATTGTCACCTATCGATTACCGGAACCGATATAACAAGGAAGCGATTCGGTTATGAGTCCAGCTGATCAGTATTTCCTTAAGCACGAGGAACCCATCCGATCGTGCCTGCAATTTTTGCGAGCACATATTCTAAAGCAAGATTCATCCATCCGTGAGTCATGGCAGTATGGCATGCATTTTATTATTATGGCGAAAAGCGGTTTTGCTATTTGTGGGTACACCGAAAAACAGGGCAACCTTACCTAGGCATCGTGGAAGGATCAAGCGTTCATCATCCAGATCTAATTCAAGAAAAGCGAGCACGAATGAAAATTTTGTTAATCGATCCGGTAAAAGATATTCCGCTACGAAAATTGAATGATATACTTAGACAGGCGATTGCACTGGCACGTCAATAAAAATTACTTCTTCTCAGCTTCTTTTACCTTCACACCAAACTCCTTCATCAGGTCTGTGCCGTACTTGCGCACAATTTCAATGATGGGAATTGCCTTTAATCCACGTTTGGTAATCGTGTATTCAACTTTGGGGGGAACTACCGGATGAACTTTGCGTGTGATGAATCCTTCCTTTTCCAGACTGCGCAACACACTCGAAAGCATTTTGTGAGTAATGTGTGGCAAGTCGCTTTTTAGTTCGCCATAGCGCAAGGTCTTTTCGCGCAAGCGCCACAAAATCGGCATCTTCCACGTGCCTCCGATGCGATCCATCGCAAACTCAACCGGATTGTAGTATACTTTTTTGTCGTAAATGAAGTCGGGCATAACAATAATTTAAAATGAAGGTAACACACTTCTTGCAAATCACACTGCCTTTCATTCTTTCCTAAAAGATAGTATCCTTCAAATAGGTGCATATGTTGTCGCAAGGAACAAATCAGGTGCAATTTTGATTGATCAGTTTCAAAACAAAAAAACTATGAAGAAAATAATTTTACTACTCATCGTTGTCGTGAGCACATTAATAGCACATGCGCAACACAATGCCGGCAACAACGGCAAAGTATTGATGATTGCATCGAACAAATCTACTAGTCAGCAAACCGGTTGGCCGATTGGTGTGTGGTATGCCGAACTTACCCATCCTTATTGGGTTTTCAGTGAGGCAGGTTACACAGTAGATATTGCCAGCCTGGAAGGTGGTGAACTATTCTTCGATGGATTCAGCGATCCGGAAGATGCCAGCAAGTATGCCGCTTTTGATTACATCTCACTCGGGTTCAAGAAAGATCCTGCAAAGATGGCGCTTGTGAAAAACACATTGAAGCTATCCAACCTAAAGGCTAACGACTACAAAGCGATTTTTGTTTGTGGCGGACAAGGTCCCATGTACACCTTGTATAAGAATCCGGAGATCGAAAAATTCTTTGTTGATTTTTATCTAACCGGAAAACCGACAGCAGCTATTTGTCATGGCACTTCTATTTTGCTAAATACAAAATTGCCCAACGGCAAATTTTTAGTGGATGGTAAGAAATGGACAGGCTTTGCTTCATCGGAAGAACAATATGCCGACAACTATGTAGGCATGAAGATTCAACCTTTTCGAATTGAGGATGAGGCGCGCGAAATGCCAAATTCTAAATTTACGGTAGGTTCTCCTTTTTCGGCATTTGCAGTACAAGACGGTAACCTCATCACCGGACAACAACAAAACTCAGGTGCGGCAGCAGCCGAGTTGGTGGTAAAAGAGTTGGAGAAGCAACGCAAAAATTATCCTACCTATGTACTGGTGCATGGTGCTTGGGCGGATGAGAGTGCTTGGGGCTTTGTGCGAAACCAATTGGCGCAAAATGCAAATGTGGTAGTCGTGAACTTGCCTGCACATGGTATCGATTTAACAGCGGCCAATAAAGTGACATTAAAGGATTATGTAAAAACGGTGACCGATGCAGTGAATCAACAGCCTGGAAAAGTAACATTAGTCGGTCACAGTATGGCGGGTATTGTCGTATCGCAGGTAGCGGAAAATATTCCGACTAAAATCAGCAAGCTCGTTTATGTGTCGGCCTACTTGCCTCGTAATGGCGAAGATTTATTAACACTCGCCAATCAAGATAAAGAAAGCAAAGCAGGTACTTCATTGGAATTTACAGCCGATTATTCAGCAGCCTCTATCAAAAAAGAGGTGATCGCTCCGGCCGTGTGTGCCGACTGTCCTGATTTTATGAAGGAAGCATTGGTGAAGTATCACAAAGCCGAACCGGCAAAACCGCTCGGTGAGAAAGTAGTGTTAACTGCTGCTAAGTTTGGTAGTGTGCCAAAGTATTACATCCATACTTCGAACGATGCGGCTGTGGGATATGAGTTGCAAAAGATGATGGTGAAGAACAATGGCACCATCAAACAAACTTTTGTGATGAACACATCGCACTTACCTTTTGTGGTGCAGCCTGCTGAGTTTTTACAGATCTTAACGAGTATCAAATAATCAGATTCCATATCAACAAGGCGTCTTGCCACAATTGTTGGTGAGACGCCTTTTGCTGATTGATTTTCTTTTAACGATTCATAGATTATGAGAAAGTATAGCATCTTCATGCTGATTTTACTTGCGGCAATTTCTGCGGAGGCGCAGCTGAATGAAAGTGACAGTATTCGGTTACAGATAAAGTTTAATGCTACTGTGTCGGTTCTCGATGGAAATGTAGCGCGCACACTACTCCTTCATCGGCTGGAGGTAGCACACTCAAATGCTAAGTGGGGATTAAGCACGCGCAACGACTATCAATATGGAACTACACGATACAATCTCACCGAAAACGATGTCATTTCTTCCAACTTTATTTACCTTAAGCCATTGAATAAAGTTTATCCTTACGTGATGGGATTGGTAGAAACGAACCTGCGGAGAAAAATTGATTTTCGTTATCAAATTGGGCCGGGGGTAACATGGAATGTGGTGCAAACGAAACCATCGATACTCAAGTTATCGACTACGATAACATACGAAAACACCCGATTTGGCGGCACCATTTTCGATGACGAAAAATACAACGGCAACCATGTGATTGAAACATGGCGATTGACTGGCCGAATTTTTGGGCGGCATGTGTTGAAGAGCAAGCTGCGAATCAATTATGAATTTTGGTGGCAGCAATCGCTGAGCGAATCTTTCAATTATCGTTTTCATACGGAAGAATCACTCGAGTTTCCCATTGCTAAACACATTGCGCTTCGAACTGCTGTGCGCTATTCATATGAAAATGTGGAGTTGCTCGGACTCAAGCCGTTCGATTTCTTCTGGACGTATGGTTTCACCATCAGCAATTTTTGAAATCGAAAACTTAAATTGGCACTACAAGTTGTTCGATAAAATGAAAAATTTAAATGAAATTTGAAATGGTATCGGCAATACGCTTGATGTAGGTAGATGAAAAATGATCAAAAAAGGAGACTATGAAAATTGCAATTATTGGAACCGGAAATGTAGGAAGCGCTTTGGCTCAACGCTTGGTGCTGACAGGCCATCAGGTAAGTTTTGGCGTGCGCGATGCCAGTTCTCCCAAATCGCAAAAAGCAAGTGCCATTGCAGGAACAACGATTCAGCCAATTGAAGCAGCCACTGCATGGGCAGAAGTAATTATTATATCCACACCACCAGAAGCGGTTTTAACATTGGCATCTCAATTGGGAGATGTGAAAAACAAAATCCTGATTGACACAACTAACTCCATTCGCACGCGACCTGAACCTTATGCCACTGCTTATCACGCTTTGAAAGATCTAACGAAGTCGAGTAAGATTGTGAAATGCTTTAACAGCACGGGTTTTGAAAATATGACTAATCCAATCTATCTGGATTTTGGTGGTATTGATATGTTTTGTGCCGGTAACGATCAAGAAGCTAAAGCGGTGGCACAAAATCTGGCGAAGCAAATTGGTTTTAGTGAGTGTTGGGATTTTGGTGGTGATGATAAAGTGGAGCTACTCGAAAAGTTTGCGTTGAGTTGGATTAACTTGGCGATCATGCAAGGGCATGGCCGAAATCTGGCCTTTAAAGTAATCAAGCGGTCGTAGCATTTCTCAGCCCTAAGCTAGTATCTTTGGTTGCTGCGCATGATGCAACCACTCGATTACAAAGACTACACACTCAAGGCTCGCATAACCGATCTGGCTCGTTTTCATGAACTACTCAAAGAACTGAGCGCCACGTTTGTGGGAACCGATCACCAGCTCGATCATTATTTCGCCACGAACAAAGGAAAGTTGAAGTGGCGGCAAGGCACTATTGAAAATTTGATCACACATTACGAACGGATTGCTGAACATGGTGCGGAACGAACTATCGTCTACCGATATGATCTGCATCCTACACCAGAAGATTTGGATGAGCTGAGGCGTTCAAGTCAGTTGATTCAAATAATAGAAAAAACACGCCACATTTATTTGATCGGTCACATCAAAATTCACCTCGACCAGCTTCCTTCCGGAGATCAGTTTATCGAGATTGAGGCCATCGATCGTACCAATCAGTTTAGCCACGCTGAACTCATCCAGCACTGTCTGGAGCTGCAGCAGAAATTGAGCATTCCTTCTGAAAACCTGATTCCTACCGGCTATTTTTCAATCTAAATTAATTTTAAACATCAGTAAATCAATCATTTACATAAATACATGTATATACAACAATTGTATAAACTTTATTTGTACATTTGATGTTGTAAGGGCATATATGAAAAGATCAGATTTTATAAAAACAGGAATTTTATCAACCGTATCGCTTGGTTTGGCTGCTTCCGCAGAATCGAAAGCTGCCACACCGGACTTGGTAGGATTCAATCATTTACCCATTAAAGAAACAAAAACCATGAACACAGTATTGCACAAGGCTGCTACGCGCGGCCACGCCAACCACGGCTGGTTAGACACGAACCACACTTTTAGTTTTGCTCACTATTATGATCCTACTCGCACCCATTTCGGAAAGTTGCGCGTGTTGAACGATGACTTTGTTGATGGCGGTATGGGCTTCGGCACACATCCACACGATAACATGGAAATCATTTCGATTCCATTGGAAGGGGACCTCGAACATAAAGACAGTATGGGCAACGTAGCAGTGATTCGCCAAAACGATGTACAGATTATGAGCGCAGGCACCGGCATCTACCACAGCGAGTACAACAAGAACAAAGATTCGAAAGTAAACTTTTTGCAAATCTGGGTTTTCCCGAAAGAACGCAACATCACACCTCGGTATGATCAGATTACGTTCAAGCCGGAAGATCGCGTGAACAAATTGCAGCAAATTGTAAGCCCTTCAAAAACAGATGATGGCGTATGGATCAATCAGGATGCCTGGTTCCATTTGGGAAATCTGAAAAAAGGTTTTTCAACCTCCTATGATGTAAAGCTGAAAGGCAATGGTGTGTATGCGTTTGTCATCAAAGGCGATGTGACTATCAACGGACAATCACTGAACAAGCGCGATGGCCTTGGCGTGTGGGATGTAGAGAAACTGGACATTGTTGCAGACAGCGATGCTGAAGTGTTGTTGATGGAAGTACCGATGAACTAAAAAAATCTCCATGAACCCATTACACATTCTCATCATCGGACGACACTCGCAAATTATGGAAACCGTAGTGCGCTTGATTGAAAGTCAGCGCGGCTGGACTGCCAAAGGTGCTCTGACCGATGAAGAGGCGGTTGCTCTTTTTCAAAAAGAAAATTTTGAGTTGGTGTTGATTGGCGGAGGGGTGGAAGAAACATCAGAAGAAAAATTGAAGGAAGTATTTTTGATGAAGAACCCTGCAGTTAAAATCATACGCCACTATGGGGGCGGCAGTGGTTTGCTCTTCAATGAAATTCACGAGGCGGTTGCTGAAACACCAAAATGAATTTTTGAGCTCTTTAAAATAATTTCAATTAGACTTAAACGCGAGTAATAAATGAAATCACGAAGCGTCTCACGATTATTATATGCACATCAAATGGATATGGGTGGCATGCCCATTCGCCAGCCATTGCCTACCCAAAATGTAGAGCAGATTGATCCATTTTTATTATTGCATCATGCAAATGTCAAAGCACCATCGCATGTGGAGCCCGATCATGCCGGTGTAGGGCCCCATCCACACCGTGGTTTTTCTCCGGTCA
>DGYK01000064.1:27329-27743 GCA_002398365.1 Flammeovirgaceae bacterium UBA5008 | reverse complement strand
GCAGGCGGAGCGCAATGGATGAATGCAGGCATGGGCATTATTCACAGCGAACGACCACCGCACGACATTCATGAAATTGGTGGGCGGCAAGAAATTATTCAATTGTGGATCAACACTCCGGCTAAAAATAAAATGGATCAACCGGCTTACTTTCCGCTGAGCGCGGAAGAAGCTCCGAAAGTAACTTCTCCCGATGGGCTTGTCAGCGGAAAAGTTTTTTCGGGTGAAGTGCTGAATGTAAAAGGTCCTATTCCTTCACAAGCTATAGTGAATGCAGCCACATTTGAATTGAAAAAAGGTGGATCTATTTCAATCCCCATTCCATCTACACACAATGCATTAATTTACTTGCTAGATGGTCAGTTGAAAGTAGATGGATTTGGGTTGGTTGACGCTTTGCATATCGTTCATTTT
>DGYK01000064.1:26475-27135 GCA_002398365.1 Flammeovirgaceae bacterium UBA5008 | reverse complement strand
CATATCGTTCATTTTAAAAATGATGGAGAGGGGATTTCATTAATCGCAGTGGAAGATACACGCATTTTATTTTTAACAGGCGAGCCGCTGAATGAAGAAGTGGTTTCGTACGGTCCGTTTGTGATGAACAACCAGACGCAAATTATGGAAGCCATGCGCGATTATCAGATGGGAAAAATGGGCGTGCTGATCGAACATTAATTCAAAAAAAAATTTATACCAAACTCTAACAAAACCGATTTATGGAAACACAACAACTTACTATTCGTCAGGCGCTGAAAGGTGGCGCCATTGCCGGTTTAATTTCAGCCGGACTTAATAATATTTGGACATTAATAGCAGGAGCAATAGGAGCTACTATTCCGGCTGGCTTTTTTGGTCCTGTTACGATCTCTTCCATTTTTCCTTTGCTGATTGGTTCGATCATTTTCTTTTTGATGATCAAATTTTTGCCTAAAGGAAATATTTTTTGGCTGGTACTATCCATTGGATTTACGCTGATTAGCTTTTACCCGGTTTTCAACACACCCGCTCTTCCGGATGGCACCCAACTGGATGATACGTTTCCTCTGTTGGTTGGGCCTATGCACGCCATTTCAGGATTGTTGGCCGCATGGGGAATACCCAAGTGGGCAAAGTAATTGAAACAAGTGTTGAACT
>DGYK01000064.1:25428-26334 GCA_002398365.1 Flammeovirgaceae bacterium UBA5008 | reverse complement strand
AATTGAAACAAGTGTTGAACTTCTCACCTCAATTTTTGTTTGAGTTTAAGTTCAAATGAATTAATCAGAATTAAACGATACAATGAAGAAGTCAAGCACTATTGAGCAGCCTTTATTAGAAGTCATCGAGCGCAGAAGAAGCAGCCGCGCTTATGCAGATAAACCAGTGGAACCTGAAAAAATTAAGGCTCTGTTTGAAGCAGCACGCTGGGCACCATCGAGCAGCAACGAACAGCCCTGGGTTTATATTTATGCTACTAAAGAGCAAACCGAATTGTGGTCAAAACTTTTGAATACGCTGTTGGAAGGAAACCGAATTTGGGCGAACAAGGCACCGCTGTTGGTAATGGCGCTTGCGCGAAAGAATTTTTTGGCCAATGAAAAGCCCAATGGATCGGCCCGATATGATTTAGGTGCTGCGAATGCATTTTTGTCGCTGCAGGCTACTGAGCTAGGACTCAATGTGCATCAGATGGGAGGATTCAATCGCGAGACAGCCAAGGCTGAGTTGAATATTCCCGATACACATGAAGCCGTGGTGGTCATGGCAATTGGCTATCCGGGTGACGTGGAGATGCTGGCGGAAAATTTTAAATTGCGTGAAGCGGCTCCGCGCGAGCGCTACGTGCAAGACTCGTTTGTTATGAACCAAT
The DNA here is from genome assembly GCA_002398365.1 of Flammeovirgaceae bacterium UBA5008. Lineage (GTDB taxonomy): Bacteria > Bacteroidota > Bacteroidia > Cytophagales > Cyclobacteriaceae > ELB16-189. Next base: position 25,681 of record DGYK01000064.1, on the reverse strand, counting down.
CATTTTAACATGGCAATAGCAACCATCGGCAAAGAACATTTTCGCACCGAAATAATTTCAGGAGCAAAGCAAGTTGTGGCCGATGAGCCGGAAGAATTGGGCGGCACGAATGAGGGCCCTGCACCGGGAGAGTTTTTGTTAATTTCGTTAGCTTCGTGCACTGCCATTACCATTCGCATGTATGCCGATCGGAAGAAGTGGCCGGTGGAAAAAATTACGGTAGAGGTAGACTTTGAAAAGATAGATAACAAAA
>DGYK01000064.1:22545-25271 GCA_002398365.1 Flammeovirgaceae bacterium UBA5008 | reverse complement strand
TTTGAAAAGATAGATAACAAAACGGTTTTTAAAAGGGAGTTGCAATTAGAAGGAGAATTAAACGAAGAGCAGCGTACACGCTTGTTGCAAATTGCCAATGCTTGTCCGGTGCACAAAACACTCACCAACCCGATTGAAATACAAACTGTTTTGCGAGATTAAGTTAATTATAACTCACTCTTAACCAATTTTTTTGCAATGAAGGATATCACAAAAAAATACACGAACGGAGAAGTTACTATAGTTTGGAAACCCAATGAGTGTATCCATTCTACCATTTGCTTCAAGGGCTTAGGCGAAGTATTTGATCCGCGCAAGCGCCCATGGATTACACCCGAAGGAGCAAACACGGATAAAATTATTGAGCAAGTAAAGAAATGCCCTTCTGGCGCACTCAGTTACTATCTGAATCGAGATGCAGATGATAAGGTGAAAGTAGAAGCCGAGACCATTGTAGAAACCATGCCGAACGGACCGTTGATGGTTTACGGAAATGTGACAATCAAAGACAAAGATGGAAATCTCACGCAGAAAAATAATGTAACTGCGTTTTGCCGTTGTGGTGCTTCATCGAACAAGCCATTTTGCGATGGCAGCCATAAGAAAATCGGCTTTGAAGGTTAACTGAGTGGTAGGGAGAATGTAACTCTCGTTCCAACCTTCACTTTACTTGTGATTGTAAGTTCTCCACCATTTCGCTTGATAAAATCTTTGCAAAGCAACAATCCAAGACCCGTTCCTTTTTCCTGATCGGTGCCCACTTTGGTAAAATATTCGTTCGTATTTAAAATCATATCGACTTCAGCTTGCGTCATTCCTATTCCATTATCCTGAATGGAAATGAAACAAAATTGATTATTGATTTCGGTGGTAATGACAACTTCACCATCGCGTTGTGAAAATTTGATGGCATTGTTGAAAAGGTTGCGAAGGATCAGATGAACTTGATTAATATCGGCCAGAACGAACACCGGGTTTTTACTATCCGATTTCACCACCAGTTGTTTATGGTTAGCCGCTTCTTCGGATAGATGAGCTACATCATCAATCACTGAATTAATATTGAAGGATACCAATTCCGTTTTGATTCCTTCCATTTGCCCCATTGACCAGTTCAATAAATTTTCAAGTGTTCGCTGGGTCACATTCAAGTTCGATTTCAATTTTAATGACAGCTCGGCAAACTCTTCTGGAGTAACAATCTTTTTAGTCACCATCTCCAACAGCACGTAAAGATTTTTGATCGGCCCGCGCAGGTCATGACTTATAACTGAAAGAATTTTTGACTTCAGTTGATTGATTTGGTGAAGTGAATCAGATTGCGATTGAATTTCTTCATTCTGTAATTCAATTTCTTGATTTTTTGTAGCCAACGATTTGTTCAGCTTTACTTGATTACCCCGCATTCGCCAAAACAAATACGATAAAAGACCCAACAATATCATAATGGTAGTTACCGACAGCAACAGAATTTTTTGGTTTTGAGCAGTTTTCTTCTCAATGAGGTTTTCATCTTCCAACAGTCGGATGATGTGTTCCTTTTCTTCCAATTCATAAACTGCTTGCATTTCTTGAATTTGAATAGTTTTTTCTGCCAAGTATAAGCTGTCTTTCAACGCAGACACGATCTTTAGTTCTTCAATTGCTTGAGAGCTTAAATTTTTAGATTGATAGATAGTTGCCAGAATCGATCTGATTTTGATAATATTTTGAGTGTTGTTCATGTCTTCGGATAACAACAAACTTTTTTTCAAATAAGAAAGAGCGCCTTCCGGGTTTCCCAACTTTAATTCGATCAGTGCAGCTTGGTAAAGCGTAATGCCTAAACCTCTTCGGTTTTTAACCAGACTATCCAGTGTCAATGCTTGCGCAGCGAATTGTTTACTTTCTTTTAATTTTCCCAGCTCGAATAGTAACCGAGCTTTCCTGCTATACAACACACTAATGTTAACTGAATCGTTATACTTATTGTAAATGGATATACCTTCATTGATGCACATCAAGGAAGAATCATATTTCTTTTCCTCAATCAGAAGAAATGATTTTTCCCGAAGCACTTCGGCAAGTAATTTTTCATGATTGTTTTTAATAGCTAAGGCCAGACCTTTATTAAGGTATTCATGGGCAAGTTTATAATCTTTTAGATCAGCGAATGTTCTTCCGAGTGCCGATAGACATTCTCCCCAATGGTATATTTGAGTCGAATTCTCATATATCTTTAATGATTTAAAAGCATACTTTGTGCTCAGGTGAAAATTGCCTTTGGCCCAATGCGCTTTCGAGAGTACATAGTAGCTAAATGCCTGCTGTTTTATTGAGCCGTTCTTTTCAGCCAAGGAAAGTGCCTTTGTTGATAGTGCGATGGACGAATCAGGGGTATTAAGATATTCCTGAAGAGCTTTAAAGTTTAACTTAGCAATGATGATACTATCCTGTGCTTGCGAAAAAGCTGATTCATCACACATAAAAACAACTCCCAAAATGAAAGCAAACCGTAAGTTGCGCATCGGATAGTTTAAACCGCCTCTAAATTCATAAATTTTATGGTCAGGTAACTCCCGATTCTCCTTATTTATTTTTTTGTTGAAGAGAGTATAATTCCGTGACTGGTCAATTAGTTTAATCTTTTGATCGCTATTTTTGTTATTGGTTCTATTCATGGGTATTTAGCTCAGCTGGTTTAGAGCACTACCTTGACAGGGTAGGGGTCACAGGTTCGAATCCTG
>DGYK01000064.1:22047-22324 GCA_002398365.1 Flammeovirgaceae bacterium UBA5008 | reverse complement strand
GGGTCACAGGTTCGAATCCTGTAATACCCACATATTAAAATTATTGTTGGATGCGGCTGGTGATTGTTTCTTTCCTTATGATTGTTTGTGCCATTCACGTGCAGGCCCAACAAGTTCGTTTATCGGGCGTGGTGGTGGATAGCCTTTTTGTTCCACTTTCGTCTGCCCATGTCTTTATTCAGCAACAAAAACGAAAAACCGTCACTACCAATTCAAAAGGAGAGTTTTTTGTTGAACTTACTAAGGGTTTCTTTAAACTGGAGATAACCTACACGGG
>DGYK01000064.1:14582-21852 GCA_002398365.1 Flammeovirgaceae bacterium UBA5008 | reverse complement strand
CTGGAGATAACCTACACGGGTTATCAGAAATTCTCTGTGAATCTAAATATCTCAGGCGATTCTACACTTCGAATTGTCATGCGCCCTAAATCTGAAGAATTGGAGGAAGTGACCATTACAGCGGACCGCACATTGCAATCCGATCAATTTCAAACCACACGCATGAGCACCAATTCCCTTTCGGGGAAAGAGATCAGCTCGATACCTGTTTTGGGTGGCGAAGCAGATGTGATCAAGACTATTCAATTGTTACCCGGAGTTACCAAAGGTGCTGATGGCACTACCGATCTTTTTGTGCGAGGCGGTGCTGCTGATCAGAATCTGGTTTTGCTCGATGGCGCTCCGGTTTACAACACCGGTCATTTGTTTGGATTTCTTTCTGTATTCAACCCGGATGTGTTAGACAAAGTCGAATCGATCAATGGTGCTTTTCCTGCGGAGTATGGAGGAAGACTTTCTTCGATCCTCGATGTTACTTCACGATCTTCTTTTCCAACAAAAACGCAAGTAAAAGGAAACATTGGCTTACTCGCCTCACGCTTGATGATTGAGCAACCAATATTAAAAGATAAGCTATCATTCACATTGGCCGGAAGAAGAACGTATGTCGATCAAGTGGTAAAATTGGTGGGACAAGATTTGCCTTATTTCTTCTACGATCTCAATGGAAAAATTTTGTATCGCCCAAACGCTAATAGCCGATGGGAGTTTACATTTTACGAAGGAAACGATGTGCTTAGTTTTTCGAATTTGCCTCGCGCATCACTACGCAACAGAAATATCACAACCGATTTCATTTTAGGTAACTCCACACAAACCGTACGGTGGGACCGCGCTTTTCGCAAGTTTAATTCAACCATGTCACTTTATCGCACCGTCTTTCAATATTCCATTCGAAACACTTATCAGGAAAATAGTTTGTATGTTACTTCCAAGATTGAAGATGTGGGAGGGAAATGGTTGGTTACTTCTGATTCTGTTCATCACCGCATTTCACTTACCGCAGGTGTTGAGATGATTCGCCATCAGGTAGCTCCCAATCGGATCACTACCGCAGGAGAGATTTCTGACATATTAAAATCCAATTCATCGCAGCCGCAAACATCGGTCGAATCGAGTTTATTTGTTCAAGGCAACGCCACTCTTACCAATCGACTGAATGCGAGTGTCGGCTTGCGTACCTCTTCAGCGTATGTAGACCGGACATTTTATTATAACCTGGAGCCGCGCTTTTCATTGCGCTATAAATTAGATTCAGTCACCGCGTTGAAGTTTAGCTTCAGCAGAATGAGTCAATACTTGCACCGCGTGTCAAGTGCAGCGGTTGCGTTCCCTACGGATATTTGGTATCCAGTAACGCGCAATGTAAAGCCACAAACGGCTGATCAAATAGCCTTGGGTTTGCAACGCACAATTCCAGAGCGTAATTTATTTGTAAGCATCGAGGGATATTATAAATGGATGAATCAACTAATTGGTTATAAAGAGGGCGCAAGCTTATTACTGAATGTTGATTTTGAAAAACAACTGGTGCAAGGTCAAGGCCGTGCGTATGGATTAGAAGTGTTAGTTAAAAAAGAAAGTGGCAAACTCACCGGTTGGCTCAGCTACACTTGGGCTGTTGCCGAACGCCAATACGATGCAGTAAATGGCGGCCAATGGTTTTTAGCGCGCTACGATCGCAGACACAATGCAGCCATAGTATTAAATTATCAGTTGTCGAAAAAATGGTCGCTCTCTTCGGTGTTTGAATTTATTTCCGGCTCGCGCTTCACACCCATTATCGGTCAATATGTAGTTCCTTCGCCTACGCTGGTTGGGGTAGATTTGATTCCGGTGTATGCTTCTGCCAATTCAGTGAAGTTGGCCGATACACACCGGTTGGATTTCGGTGCAAAGTTTCGTCCACATCCAAATAAAAAATTTCAAGGTGAGTGGTTTGCCGGGGTTTACAATGTGTACAACCGCGCTTCACCAATTGGCATTGTGATTATGCCTAACGGTGATGGATCGTTTCGCTATGAACAACCAGGACTTTTTGGATTATTACCTTTTGTAAGTTATGGATTCAAATTTTAGAAAACATTCAATGAAGCTTTCAATCATCAGCAGTATCATCATTGCCGGTGTGTTATTGACTAACTGTATTCCAAGCCCTCTGGCTGTAGATGACATTGAGCAATTGAAACCGAAAATTGTGGTGTCTACCCAACTAGCTCCTTCTGGTTCTTTGATTGTGTTAATCACGAAAAGTATTGGCGCACTGGATGCGGGCCGCGGCAGCGACCCGCAAGAATTGGTTAGCCAGATAGCATTGGATAGCGCTGAAGTAGTACTAAAACACAACGGAGAAACGGATGTGCTGCCGGATTTGGGCAACGGCCTATATGGAAATATAAATTTAGATTTGGTGCCGGGTTATGAATATGAGCTTATTATAAAAACAAAAGAATTGGGAGAAGTTTCTGCTATTGCCCAACTGAAAGGCCAGGTTCCTTTTGCATCGGTGAATGCATCACTATATAATTCAACGTACGATTCTCTAGCGTTGGTGAACTATAGCTTACAAGATCCGTTAGGCCCTAATTGGTATATGATCAACGTGCAAAAATTTTCGCAATCCAATGAGATTACGGCTTATTTGAATCCACGTGTTTTTACCCGTTTGGTCCGCGACAGCGTAAATGATGGGAAGGTTTTACAAGAGGAGTTCAAAGTTCTCTTTCGAAAATTTTCAAAAGGCGATACGGTAGCTGTTTTTCTTTCAAACATCAGCGAAGAGTATTATGGTTTTCTGAAAGCCAGAAACGACAGACGATACAACCTGAGCGCATTTGCCTCCGAACCCCTTAATTTTAATTCGAATGTAAAAGGCGGATTGGGATATTTTAATTTACATGTGCCCGATGCCCGAATATTTGTGCTGGAGTAAATAATTTGATTTCATTGCTGATTCGTGTGAAATAAAATTTACTCTATCTCAAATAAATTTTCATACAACATAATTTTTGAGCGCGAGATACACTCCGTTCGTCCAGCCAAATCCATCCTGATTCGGATATTCGCCACCACTGGCTTCACCTGAGTGATTCCACACATCGTACTTCTCCGTCATCTTGCCGGATTGTGCGAACACTTTTTCATTCACGTGGATCCAATTTTTTCTTAATTGTGAGGCAGTTTCTTCCAAACCATAATTCAACAATCCTTTAAATGCAATCCACTGCAAAGGGGCCCAGCCGTTTGGCGCGTCCCACTGTTGTCCGCTGTTCACAAGTGTAGTAGTGAGGCCGCCCGGCTTTAAAAACTTTTCATGTACTATTTTCTCTACTGCCAGCGCCTGATCAGGTGTAGCGACTTCGAAAAATAAAGGAAATACAGCGGCTAAAGTAAAATGTTCTTTTCGCTCTTGCTGTACAAAATCGAAGTCAAAGAAAAATTGATGATGATCGCTCCAGCAGTAATTGCGAATGGCCGCTTTCCGCGCGATTGATTTTTGAGTGTAAGCAGAAGATTTACCATGATGACCACTGAGTTGATAAGCTTCCGCCAATGTCTTTTCCACATGCAGAAGCAAACAATTTAAATCAACCGGAATAATTTCCATAGTATGGATGCTACTAAATTGCGAGCCATCTCTAAACCAACGACTACTAAAATCCCAACCCGATTCTGCGGCAGCCCGCAAGTGACGAAACAATTCGTGCGAAGGAATGGAAGCTTGATGCGAAAGCTCCACATCTTCTTTATATGCCTCCGGCCGGGGTATGTCGTGTTCATCCCAGTAGCGATTTAGAATGCTACCATCGGGCATTCGCACCACACGATGCGCACTCTTTATTTTTTCTGTGAGCGTGTCTGTGCCTTTCATCCAGAATTGATACTCTTTTTCCAGTTGTGGCAGGTACGTGATCAATGGATCGATGTTTTCTTCTTTAGGAGGGAGTTTACTTTTTTCATCACGCAAAATTCCCACCATGAGCGAAAAGAAAGGTGGCTGTGAGCGCCCGACAAAATAAGTTCGGTTTCCATTGGGAATGTATCCTTGTGTCTCGATGAGGTACGAGAAATTCTTCACCATACTTTCGATCAAATCCGAGCGGCCGGACACTTGCAAACCCAGCATGGTAAAATAACTGTCCCAATAATAAATTTCGCGAAAGCGACCACCCGGCACGATGTATGGATGAGGCAACGGAAGAAGAGAACCTCCGGCTTCATCAGGTTGACGGGTGAGCACATTCCACAAATTTTTTATGTGCTGCTCCACTGTGTGCGATGGATCGCTATGGTAGTCGGCAGAATAAGAAGGAGGCAAGTGAAAATGATCAGCAACAAATATTTTCAAATTAAAATCAGGAGCTGAATTTTGACGCTCGTATAGCAGAACAATTTCTTCCAAAGCTCTTTTCGGCATGCAATCCGGAAATGTTTTTCCATCTCCTAGCACATTGGTTAATTGAACGGCTTCAAACAATGCTCCACATTCGTGAATTTGCATAGGAATTACTTTTAGTGAGAACCGGATGAATTAAATTCAATTGTGCTCTCTGTTTTATTTTGAAGGCGGTTAAAGAAAAATAAACTGATCGCCAAAAGGCTGATGGGCACTAGCGAGAAGTAAAAAGCTGTTTCTCCACCATACGATTCGAAAATGGTACCGGTAATGATAGAACCCGTAGTTCCACCCAATGCAGAAAAGATTACAATCAATCCGGACATAGGGCCATGTTGTCGTGCGGGTAGATTACTCAAAACAACCGAGTTGATGGCAGGATAAATGGGTGCGATGAACAATCCGATCAACGGAAAAACAAATGCACCAAGCGGAGCATTGGCCCAACTGGTCACCGGTTCGCCCGATGTACTTTGCGCCAACGGAATAGCGATGAGTACAAGCACACTCGCTGCCACCAAACAACCGATCAACACGAAGAACCAATGGATTCTGCGCAAAGCAAACCCGGCTGCTAATCTTCCTAAGGCAGTAGAAGCTGCAAGGATACTGGCCATTTGTAAGCTAAGTGTAGTAGGTAAATGAATCACTTTACTGTTGAAGGTAGGCAGCCAACTCATAATGCTCTGCTCAATCAACACATACGTGAACACACTCACGATAAAGACCAAAACCAGTGGCTTGATCGCTAACTTGATCATGTCTTTAAATTCTTCTACAGAGTTTTTGGAGTCAGAGGGCTGAACCGAACTTTCATCCAAAGGTGCGCTCAACAGTAAAAGGAAAGCAACGAGTGTGATGCCCGCCAGCAAGTAGTAGACTCGCAACCACTCGGTGGACTGAGGATTTTTATCGTCTACAAATGCTCCGAATATAAAATAACCTGTCAGTATACCGATCATAAAAAATGATTCAATGAAATTCATGAAGCTGGCGTGTTCTTTTTTGTCTTTCGTTACAATTCCGATGGTCGAGTACACCGAAACTTTGATCAGCGCAAACGAAGTGCCGGTGGCGGCAAACAATAATTTGGTCATCGCAAAGCCACCGACTACCGGCATCAACAAACAAGCTATGCCTACCAACGCCAACCCAATCAACATCGAACGCTTGTAACCGATGCGAGCGATGTAAGAAGCGATGAGAAACGAAACAGCTGCAATGCTCAAATCTTTAAAAGCTTCTAAGATGCTGGCCGAAGATTCAGAAACACCGTAGTTGTTTTGCACTTGCAAAATGACAGAGCCCACGCTATTGAGCAGAATGGCAAAAACAAAATAGTTAAGAAACAGCGAGAGTTTAATTTTCCAGTTGGCCATGCGAGGTTAGATTGAGGTTAACAAATCTAACCACTTTTAAGAATTTTACCCTACTACAAACCGGTAACCAATTCCTTTAATGGTAATGATTTCAATAGCATCATCTTCTTTCAGGTAATCGCGGAGTTTGGTGATGTATACATCCAGATTGCGCGAATTGAAAAACGAATCATCGCCCCACACGCGCATTAAAATCGTTTTGCGGTCAATGTTGTTGTTTTGGTTTTCGGCCAGTATTTGTAATAAAATAGCTTCCCGATGGGAAAGTTTGCGCAGTGAATCGCCTTTGCGCAATTCATAGCGCTGTGGCGCAAATTCAAATTTACCGATAGCAATGTTTTCCTTTGGGCTAGCTTGTTGCTTCTGTGTTAGCTGCAATAGATTGTTGACACGCACGATCAACTCCTCCATGCTAAAAGGCTTTCGCAAATAGTCATTGCCCCCTACTTCAAATCCTTTAATCAAATCTTCGGTTTGCGTTTTGGCTGTTACAAATATGATAGGCAGATTCGGATCAATTTGCCTGATTTCTTTGGCCAATGTGTATCCGTCTTTGCCGGGTAGCATCACATCCAACACCGCAATGTTCGGTTTCATCTCCATGAACGCACTCATCACTTCTTTGCCATCTGCCACCATGCGCACGTCAAACTGCCGGCTTTCCAAACTCTCTTTTACAATCTTACCCAAAAAGGGCTCATCTTCCACATACAGAATTTTCGTCTTCATGCTTTCGCAGATGGTTAAGATTTGTTCAGCACGATGGTAAACGTACTTCCTTTCCCGATTTCGCTTTCAACTTCCAGTTTACCGTGGTGGGCTTTAATCACACTATCTACATAACTGAGGCCAAGGCCGTAGCCCTTGCTATTGTGCACATCTCCGGAAGGCACGCGGAAGAATTTTTCAAAAATCTTTTTCTTGTATTCTGTTGCAATGCCGATGCCGTTATCGGTAACTGTTAGTTTCAATTCATGGCCAACCTCGTGCAGGCGCACTTGTATCACTGCATTTTCGCGGCTATACTTCAACGCATTATCAAGTAAATTATAAATCACGTTTGTGAGATGCACCTGGCTGCCGCGCAATTCAAAATGGCTGCCTAATTTTTCAAACGAAACGACTGCCTTATTTTTTTCGAATACCAACTTCATAGAAGAAAGCACTTGATCAATAATCTGATCCAAGTGGACAGTCTCTGGCTGAAAGTCAACTCCTTTATTTTCAAAGATGGCTGTTTTTAAAATTTTATCGGTGAGAAGCGAAAGACGATTCAATTCATTTTGGGCGATGGTCAGATATTCTTCTGTCAAAGCTTTGTTTTCAATACCATTAAAATTTTTCAACGCCTCGATGGCTACGCCCACCGTGGTCACCGGAGTTTTTAATTCGTGTGTCATGTTGCTAATGAAATCGTTTTTCAATTCAGCCAACCGCTGTTGCGCACGAATACTTTTGTACATCACAATAAAAGCACCGATCGTAAGTGAAGAGA
>DGYK01000064.1:0-14445 GCA_002398365.1 Flammeovirgaceae bacterium UBA5008 | reverse complement strand
CGATCGTAAGTGAAGAGAGAAATATAGAAAACAAAATCTGGGGCATTATTTCAGCCAGCAAAAAATTCTTGAAGTTCACAATGGAAGCTGCATATCGAAAGGCAGGATTGAACTGCGCCCAATCGGTTTGAAATTGATCAGCAAATGGGTGGCTATTTACTTCTTCACTTTTCCGCGCTTTTTGCTCTGAGCGATACATGTCTTTGAAATGATTCATAGACATAGGAGGAGGAAGAAACGATTTCTGGAGTACAAGAAATTCAGTAGGTAAATTGGCTTTCTGTAAGGCCTTTTTGAAATGAGAACTTATACTATCGGTCTGCAGCGAATCCGGCCCCAACCGAAAAATAAAACTTCCGTTTTCAATTTTTCCTTTTCTGATTTGGGCGCTGAGTGGCCGGATAAAACTACTAACGGAATCAACGGACTTATTTGAAGAAATGAAAATCTGTACTTGTGAAGATCCCTGACTGATATTCATACGCATCCGCTGACCTTTGCCAACCAGCGAGTCGATCGGTTGTCGAAGGAAGACGTTTTTAACACTATCATTGGGCACCCGCTGAATGCTGCCGGTGATGAGCGAATCGCGCATGGCACTTACCGTCATTTCAAAGAGGGTCGAAGTTTCTTTGCGCAAATCGTAAAAAGCTTTTTCGTAAGAAGAGGTCAGCCACACCACTTGCAAAACGAGCAGTAGCCCAATGCTGGTGCACATTAATAAAAGAGTAAGCCGATTCTTTTTAGGATTCACTATACAAAGGTAACGGCCTTTTTGGTTCATTGATCTACGCATTAACCTTAATTAACATTCCTTTCAGAACAATTAACCAGGGTGAGTCATCTTTAGCCGTACGTTTACAGCAGATAGAAAGCAGAATAGCAGTCTATCAACAATTAAAATCAGATGAAAACCTCAACCCTTATGAAAAAACTAGTCTTGATTATCGGAATCATTGTTTCACTGGCAGCTTTTAATGTTGTGTTTGGCCAGACAACAGGTGCCATTGAATATGAAGTTAAAATAAACATGCACCGCACATTGCCACCCGGTCGAGAAGAAATGAAGGCTATGATTCCGGAGTTTCGTACCAACAAGCAACAATTGCTTTTCAATGAGAATGAATCTTTATATAAGCCCATCATTGAAGACGATGAAGAAGAAATAGAAGGATCATCGGGCGGTGGTGGTTTTAAAATGGTAGTGCGCCAACCCAATAACGAAGTGTATATCAATCAATCGACAGGCAAAAACGTTTCGAAGGAAGAATTTTTTGGAAAGACCTATTTGATCCAAGACTCGCTCAAGGTTACTCCTTGGAAATTTGGAACCGAAGTGAAAACCATTCAAGGCTATGAATGCCAGCAAGCTTATTATACAGATGAGTCTGATCCAAAACGCAAGCGCGAAATTACGGCATGGTATACTACTAAGCTTCGACCTTTCTTGGGCCCCGATCGATTCAATACACTACCCGGAGCGGTATTGGCGATCGATATCAATAACGGAGAGCGTGTAATCCTCGCAAAAAAAATTGAGCTGAAACCTTTAAAAAAGAACGATATCAAAGAACCCAAATCGGGCGAAAATCTTTCGCGTGCAGAGTTTAAAAAAGTACAGGAAGAACAGTTCAAAAAAATGAATACAGGAGGTGGCGGAATGATCATTAGAAATTAGTAGTTGGATAGCTTCAGAAAAAATAACCCATTGTATATGAGAGTAATTCTATCGGCAGTCATTGGATTGTTGTTGTTGGCGAGCAAAGCGAATGCACAGAAGTTTACGATCAAAGGTCAGGTAACGGATTCTTCAAAAGTAGCCTTGCCTTCTTCCACCGTCATGTTGTTGAATCAAAAGGATTCCACCTTGATAAGTTTTGCAGCATCGGATGCAAAAGGCCTTTTTGAAATGAAGAATATTTCAGCAGGAGAATTTTTTCTGAAAGTCACTTTCGTTGGATATGCGACTTACCAAAAACAACTTTCTGTAAAGGGGTCGACTAGTGAAATCAACGTAGGAATGGTTCGGATGATGCCCCAAGATCGTCAACTGGACGAGTTGGTGATAAAAGGAGAGAAGGCACCTGTTACCGTCAAGCGCGACACCATCGAATTCAATGCCGGATCTTTTAAAGTGAAGGCGAATGCCAACGTAGAAGACCTCTTAAAGAAACTGCCGGGTGTGGAAGTAGAAACAGATGGAACCGTGCGTGCCCAAGGTGAACAAGTGCAACGCGTGATGGTAGATGGCCGAGAATTTTTTGGTCGCGATCCGAAATTAGCTACACGTAACTTACCAGCCGATGCAGTGGAGAAAGTACAGGTGTTTGACAAGAAATCGGATCAGTCAGTTTTTACAGGAATAGAAGACGGCCAAAAAGAGAAAACAATCAACCTAGAACTAAAAGAAGAAAAGCGCAATGGTGCTTTCGGAGCCATAATGGCTGGGGCTGGCTCTAATGATCGTTTTCAGGCAAAAGCCAACATCAACCGTTTTGGCAAAGGAAAACAACTATCATTTTTAGGAATGGGCAACAATGTCAACGAACAAGGTTTTTCTTTTGGAGACTTCATGAACTTCACGGGAGGATCACAGCAAATGATGGGAGGTGGTGGAGGAAGTTTTCGATTTCAATTAGATGGAAACAATACGAATGGTGTGCCTCTTAATTTTGGTGGACGGCAAAACGGGATCATGACAAATTATGCCGGTGGAATTAACTTCAATAAAGATTTAAGCAAAAACACACAACTAACCTCTAGCTATTTTTACAATCGGCTCGATCAGGATATACGTCAAAATACAAATCGTATCAACTACCTGCCCAATGGAACCACTTATTTGTTTGATCAAAACAGTACACAAGTAAATACCAACGACAACCATCGGGTCAATCTGAACATTGATCATAAATTAGATTCTGCCAACTCTTTAAAATTCTCCAATAGCCTCACTTATTCCGAATCCGGGCAGCGATCCATTACAAAAAGCCAGACGTTTGACCCGAACAATGTATTGCAAAATGAGAGCGACCGAAATAACATCAACAGCCAGATAGCAACTAATTTAAACTCAAGCTTATTACTTCGCCATCGCTTTGCAAAAAAGGGGCGCAGCATTTCGGCCAACTTAACCTTGGGCATTTCGCAAACAGACTCGAAGAGTATTTTGAATTCAGACAACCAGTTTTTTGGAACGAACCCCTTGGTGCAAGAAGTAGACCAACGAAGTTTGCAATCCAATGCAAACCAAAGCTATGGCGGTACGCTGACTTATATTGAACCACTCGGAGGAAGAAAATACTTGGAAGCCAGTTATAGCTATCGGATCAACAAAAATCAAGCTGACCGGAAAATGTATGACGAAAAAGGAGCTGCCGGAACTTTGATTGACTCGCTCACTAATAATTACAATAGCAATTACGTGTACAATCGGCCGGGAATTAACTTTCGAATCAATCGTACAAAATTCAATTTAGCCGTAGGTGCCAGTTATCAAAATACACGTTTGGAGGGAACGCTGTACAGCATGAAGACGAATCAATTCACTAACATTGAAAGAACCTTTGAAAATTTCTTGCCCGTTCTCCGTTTCAACTACGATTTCAGCAACTTCAAACACCTGCGCCTTGATTACGAAACATCCATGCAGGAGCCGACCATTCAGCAATTGCAACCTATTGTTGATTATTCAGATCCGCTCAACTTATCAACGGGTAATCCGGAGTTGCGCCCCAGCTATGTGCATAGTATTTCGGCCAACTTTACAACTTTCGATCCGGCTAAGTTTATCAACTTCTTTGGATTTCTAACCGCTACGTATACCACCAATGCAATTAGCACTTCACAGACCATTAATCCAACCAACTTCGTGCGCACCACCAAGCCAGTGAATGTGAACGATAACTTAGCTTTGAACGCCAACTTTAGTTTTGGATTTCCGGTAAAGAAACTCAACAGTCGCTTTAGTCTGGGCCCTACCGGAAATTATTCCAATGGAATCAACCTGCTCAATGATCAGGAAAATAGAACCCGACAAACAACGTGGGGAGGAAGCGCCCGCTATAACTATACATTCAAAGAAATTTTGATTATAGACTTAAGTGCGAATCTCAGCAAGCAACAAACGCAGTACGATTTCAATCAAAAACAAAATCAGTCATATTTCAATAAAACCTATACGGCTGAGGTGAATCTTACCTTTTTGAAAAATTACCAATTCAATACGGCCTATAATTATTATACATACACTAGCGAAACAACCAACTTTAGTCAGGAGATACCCATTTTGAACATAGGTCTATCACGCTTTCTGTTGAAGAACAATGTGGGCGAATTGAAAATTGGAGTGAACAATCTTTTAGATCAAAGTTTAAGCGTAAATCAAACGGCTACAGCCAACTACTTGCAACAAACTACCTACAACAATCTGGGCAGATACTTCATGGTGAGCTTCACGTATGCACTCAATAAGCAACTAAATCCCATGGGCGGAGGCCGCAGAGGCAGACCGGGTGGTATGCAAATGATTATCAATAATTGATTACCGAATAAATTAGTTTTTAATTCCTCGTGCAACCCAAATAGACCGGTGGAGCCAAAAGGTAACTTTTGGCTCTTCGCTTTTTTTCTTTGCTTATCTTTGGCCATGCGATATACAATTCTTCTCATGGCTCTACTATCGGGCACAGTCCACGCTCAGCTAATTCCTACTTTTGATGTACAAGGACATCGAGGTGCACGAGGTCTGCAACCCGAAAATACCATTCCGGCATTTCTGGCCGCTCTCGATTTAGGTGTAACAACCGTTGAAATGGATTTGGCCATTACCAAAGATGGTCAGGTCATCGTGTCGCACGAACCGTGGATGTCCTCCGAATTTTGTCTCAAACCCGATGGCGCAGAGTTTTCGAAAGAAGAGGAACTGAAATACAATATTTACCAAATGACGTATGAGGAAGTTCGTCAATGGGACTGCGGTTCGAAACCACACCCGCGATTTCCACAACAGCAAAAACAAAAAAATTCAAAACCACTATTAGCTGATGTAATTGTAGCAATTGAAAATCACATCAAGAGCTATACCAAGTACGAAGTAGATTATAATATTGAAATTAAAAGTGAACCGGATGGTGATGGTGTGTATCATCCTGCACCGACAGAATTTTCGGATAAGGTGTATCAACTGCTCGATCAATATTTGCCCATGGAGCGTGTAGTGATTCAATCTTTTGACTTTCGGGTGTTAAAATATTGGCACGAAAAATATCCGGAGATCCGATTGGCCGCTTTGGTGGAGAACAAAAAATCTCCCGAAGAAAATTTGAAAGACCTCGGCTTTGTTCCTTCCATTTACAGCCCTGATTTCAACCTGCTCACTAAAGCCATTGTGAAGTGGCTTCACACCCAAAAAGTAGATCTCACCGAAAAACAGAAAAAAGACAAAGGCAAAGTACGAATGCGCGTCATCCCTTGGACCATCAACGAATCGAAAGATATGCTGGTTTTGAAGGGGATGGGTGTAGATGGAATTATTACGGACTATCCCGATCGTGCTGCAGTGTATAAGTTGACGCTGAAGATCCCCAGCGATAAAAAGTAATTACCTTAATACACGAAATCAATTTTCTGATTTAATGATCAAACAATTCTGTATTCTTGCACCAAATTCAAAACTAAAATAAAATGGCGAAGTACGATGTGTATGCAATTGGCAATGCAATTGTAGATATAGTAACAGAAGTTGAACACGACTTCTTTGAAAAAAATGAAGTAGAGAAAGGCGTCATGACATTGGTGGACGAAAAGCGTCAGCAGCACTTGATGCAAGCCATTGATATGAACAAAAGTAAACTTACCGGTGGTGGTTCAGCCGGAAACACCATTGCAGCACTGAACCAGTTTGGTGGCAAAGGATTTTATTCTTGCTTGGTAGCAAAGGATGAGCTCGGCAAATTTTTTCTGGACGACTTGAAAAAGAATAAAGTAGAAACCAATCTCGTTTACGAAAAACTTCCCCAAGATCATACCGGCCGTTGTTTGGTGATGACGAGCCCCGATGCCGAAAGAACCATGAATACCTTCCTGGGTGTCAATTCATTTTTCTCTCCATCTTACTTGGATGAAGACGCCATTAAGAATTCTTCATATATCTATATGGAAGGCTATTTGGTAGCAAGCCCGAACGGACTTGAAGCCATGAAAGAAACGAAGCGCATTGCAGAAAGGCATAAAGTGTCTACCGCACTCACTTTCTCAGATCCCAGCATGGTAAAGTATTTCTCCAAGCAAATGGAAGAAATTGTAGGCGCTAGTGTCGATCTTCTTTTTTGCAACGAAGAAGAAGCCATGATTTTCACGGGAACCAATGATATTTTGGAGGCACGTGAAAAATTGAAAGGCTTGGCCAAGCGATTTGTGATGACCTTAGGAAAAAATGGTGCGCTGGTTTTTGATGGCGATACCTTCATTCAAATTGAACCTTACAAAGTCACCGCAGTAGACTCCAATGGCGCGGGTGATATGTTTGCGGGTGCATTTATGTACGCCATTACTCACGGTCACAGTTTTGCCGAAGCGGGCAAACTCGCATCATTGGCCTCATCTAAAGTAGTGGGTCAGTGGGGCCCTAGATTAACAAAAGATGAAGTTGAACAAATATTGAAGCATTTAGTCGGCTAACTATTTTTGACCCTCACTTTTTTTTATACTTTGCTTCTTCAAGGAAGGTATCGTATGAAGAAATCTTAATAACAAAACAAAAAACTATGAAAGTGAAGTTGCTATTGCTGTTGCTGATGGTTTCGGCTGTTGGTTTCGCGCAAAACAAAGAAAAAACAAAGCCCGGAGGCGCTGGCCAAAAGAAAGCCTCGCCTGAAAAACAAATCACAGGTTCGCTTACCGCACCCGTGAAGGTTACAACAGTTGAAGGAATTACCGAGTACAAGCTCTCTAATGGCTTGCGTGTTTTGCTTTTCCCTGATCCTTCGAAGCAAACCATCACAGTAAACATTACTTACATGGTGGGCTCGAAGCACGAGAACTATGGAGAAACAGGTATGGCGCACTTGCTTGAGCATTTGGTTTTCAAAGGCACACCCAATCACCCGGATATACCAAAGGAATTAACAGAACATGGCGCTCGCCCCAATGGCACTACTTGGGTAGACAGAACCAACTACTACGAAACCTTCAATGCCACCGAAGAGAATTTGAATTGGGCAATCGATTTGGAAGCAGATCGTATGGTGAATTCTTATATTGCTAAGAAGGATTTGGACAGCGAAATGACTGTGGTGCGCAATGAATTTGAAAGTGGTGAGAATAGTCCATTCAGCGTGTTGATGCAGCGCGTAATGTCTACCGCATTTCTATGGCATAACTATGGTAAATCTACCATCGGATCAAAGGCGGATTTAGAAAATGTTCCTATCGAAAAACTCCAAGCCTTCTACAAAAAATATTACCAACCCGATAATGCAGTTCTACTGGTAGCAGGGAAATTTGATGAAGCAAAAACACTCGATCTGATCGTTAAGAAATTTGGCCGAGTTCCAAAACCTGAGCGCGAATTAAACAAAACCTATACGCTTGATCCGGTTCAAGATGGTGAGCGTTCGGTAGTATTGCGCAGAGTAGGCGATGTGCAACTAGCGATGGTGGCATACCACATTCCCGCAGGATCACACAAAGATTATGCAGCTCTGGAAGTTTTGTCTAACATCTTAGGCAGTGAACCTTCCGGTAGATTGTACAAAGCGCTGGTAGATTCCAAAAAAGCCAGTAGTACAGGTGCCTTTTCATTCCAATGGAAAGATCCTGGATTGATGCTCGCCTATGCTGAAGTATTGAAAGAAAATTCCTTGGAAGATGCCAAAGCAACATTCTTGAAAACATTAGATGATGTATCCACGATCGCACCGACAAAAGAAGAAGTAGAACGTGCGAAGAATGAAATCATCAAACAAACTGAATTAGCCTTCAACTCTTCCGAGCGAATAGGACTTGAAGTAAGTGAATTTATTGGCACAGGAGATTGGCGTTTATTATTTGTAACCAGAGATCGTATCAAAGCAGTAACTGTTTTGGACGTAATCAGAGTGGCGCGTCAATATTTGAAGCCGGACAACCGTACCACTGGTGTATTTATCCCTACCGAAGACCCACAACGTTCAGAAATTCCCGCAACACCGGATGTAGATGCGCTGGTGAAAGATTACAAAGGCACACAAACTATTGCTCAAGGTGAAGCTTTTGATCCTTCTCCGGCAAACATCGAATCACGGACCACACGATCCGAACTTCCTAACGGAATGAAATTCGCGGGTTTGTCTAAAAAAACGAGAGGTGAGTCGGTAGAGGCTCGGATTACCTTGCGTTTTGGAAGTGAAGCAGCTTTGCAGAATAGAGGCACTGCCGGAGATTATGCTTCCAGCATGCTGAATAAAGGAACAACCAAACATACCCGTCAGCAATTGAAAGACGAGTTTGATCGCCTGAAAGCAAACGTCTTTATCGGTGGGGGTGCAACTCAAACCGTTATTAACATTACTACAACCAGACCTAATCTGGCCGAAGTGATGAAGTTGGTGGGTGAAATTGTAAAAGAACCTTCCTTCCCGGCAGATGAATTCGAGAAACTGAAAAACGAAGAACTCGCAAATATCGAATCACAACGCAGCGAACCACAGTCAATCGCATTCAATCGCATTCAACGTCATACCACTCCATATCCAAAAAGTGATCCACGCTACATCAACACATTCGATGAAGAAGTAGCAGCCATCAAAGCCGTTACATTAGAGGAGGTTAAAAAATTCTATCAGGATTTTTACGGAGCCAACAATGCTACCATGGCCATTGTGGGTGATTTCGATCCTACAGAAATAAAATCACTCACCACCGAGCTATTTGGCAATTGGAAAAGCGCACAACCTTACTCCAGAATGGTGAACAAAGCAATTCCCGTTCAAACTATCAATGAGTTTGTTGAAACACCGGATAAGGCCAACGCATTTTTCGTTGCAGCTTATAATTTTGAGTTCCGTGACGATAACGCAGATTATCCGGCTATGGTCATGGCCAACTTTATGCTCGGTGGCGGATTTTTGAATTCAAGATTAGCCACACGCATTCGCCAAAAAGAAGGATTGAGCTATGGAGTAGGATCTCAATTTTCTACTGGCTCACTTGACCCGGTGGGTTCTTTCTTTGCTTATGCAATTTATGCACCTGAAAATGTGGAGAAACTCGAAGTAGCCTATAAAGAAGAA
This sequence comes from Flammeovirgaceae bacterium UBA5008, assembly GCA_002398365.1. GTDB lineage: Bacteria > Bacteroidota > Bacteroidia > Cytophagales > Cyclobacteriaceae > ELB16-189. The sequence continues at coordinate 5,173 of DGYK01000064.1, read as the reverse complement.
ATTCAAAAAGTTGTGACCACCGGCTTCACAGAAGAAGAATTAACAGCCGCTAAGTCAGGTTGGTCGCAATCCAGATCAGTATCCCGCTCGCAAGATGGCGGCTTGGCTGGAACTTTAAATAACTACCTCTTTATTAAGCGCGATTTGAAATGGGATGAAGAATTTGAGAAAAAAGTGATGGCGTTGACAGTAGATCAAGTGAATGCCGCAGCTAAAAAATACCTCAAGTACGAATCCATGAACATTATTAAAGCGGGCGATTTCGCGAAAGCGAAGGCAAAAGCAGCCGAAAAGAAATAGTTGAATCAACCTAAAGCCCTCACTTTCAGCACAGAAGGTGAGGGCTTTTATTTTAATAAAACCCTGCTTTCGCCTTAATTTGGCAACTCGTTGTTGCAAAAACCGATATTCTTAAACATCTTTGCAGCCCTTTTAGAAAAAGGTAAACAGATTTTTTATGAAACGCACCTATCAGCCTTCAAAGAGAAAAAGAAAGAACAAGCACGGCTTCCGCGAGCGAATGGCGTCTGCCAACGGCCGCAGAGTGTTGGCAAACCGCAGAAAAAATGGCAGAAAGAAGCTGACCGTTTCTGACGAAGGCACTTCGAAGACTAAATAATTTTAGGTAGTTTTCCCTTCGCACCTGCCTTTTGATTCCAAAATCAATGGTCAGAATGTGGCAGCATGCATAAAAATGGGAAACTTCACCTTCCGGAAAAACGAAAAGCTAACCAGCGAAAAAGCAATAAAGGAACTCTTTGAAAAGGGTTCCTCTTTTTATTTAGACCCCTTCAAAGTCCTCACCTTACCGCAAACCGATCCGCTCGATTCTACCAAAGTTTTGATATCCGTACCCGCTCGTAATTTTAAACGGGCCGTAGATCGCAACAAAATCAAACGAAGAATCCGCGAAGCATACCGTTTGAATAAACAATTACTCGTATCCGAACAAAAGTGGCTGATTGCCTATATTTACACAGCTAGAAAAATACTGCCGTCAGCGGAAATCCATCAGAAATTGATTCAAACGCTCCAGCGGCTGCAAAAACAAAAGAATCTGCCATCATAAAAGCAGAAAAAGCATGCAAACAAAAAAGTTGAAACGCATTGGAGTAGGGTTGGCAATTGTTGGAGGTGGTGTGCTCTTTGCCTTTTCAACACCAGGTGAAAAATACTTTGACATCGCCAAAAGCCTCGACATTTTCGCCACCCTTTTCAAAGAAGTCAACACCCATTATGTAGATGAGGTAGATCCCAAGAAATTGGTGGAAACCGGAATTGTAGGAATGCTTCAGCAATTAGATCCCTATACCGACTACATCCCCGAAGAAAGTCGCGATGCCTTCAGCATTCAAACCACCGGCCAATATGCTGGGGTGGGGGCCTTGGTCGGTATTGTCAACAAAAAAACGGTCATCACCAACCCATACCTCGGGTTTGCCGCATATCGCGCTGGCCTCAAAGTAGGCGATGAATTAATTTCCGTAGACGGAAAAAATGTGCAAGGCAAACAAAGTTTTGATGTTACGCTTTTACTCAAAGGCAATCCTAATACTGATGTATCAGTAGAAGTGAAGCGCTATGGGCTAAAAGAAAACCTCAAAGTAAAACTCACCCGCGAAAAAATTAAAATAGCCAACATCGTATATCAAGGAATGATCGATGCGGATTTGGGCTACATCAAATTAGATGAATTCACGCCTGGCGCTGGCGATGAAGTGGAACAAGCCGTCACAAAATTAAAGCAGGGCGGTGCCAAAAAACTGATCCTCGATCTGCGCGACAATCCGGGCGGCTCATTATTCGAAGCTATTAATATTGTCAGCACTTTTCTGCCCAAAGGGAAGGAAGTAGTTTCTACCAAAGGAAAATTAGAAGAGTGGAACAAAACCTACCACACACTTAATAATCCAATTGATACAGAAATACCATTGGTGGTTCTTACCAGTGGAGGCAGTGCTTCAGCTTCCGAAATTGTGGCGGGCTCCTTGCAAGATTATGACCGTGCTGTTTTGGTAGGTCAAAAAACATTCGGCAAAGGCCTAGTACAAACCACTCGTCAAATCGCTTACAACGCGCAGGTAAAAATCACTACGGCCAAATACTATATACCCAGCGGCCGTTGCATTCAGGCGTTGGATTATGCACACCGCAAAAGTGACGGCAGTGTCGAAAAATTCCCTGACTCACTCAAACGCGAATTCAAAACCAAAGCAGGTCGCAAAGTGTACGATGGCGCAGGCCTCGATCCGGATGTCACAGTTAAGCAAGAAGAGTTCAGCAGCCTGTTGGTAGAATTAGTCAACGAAGGCTACATCTTCGAGTACGCCAGCAGATATTGTGGCGAAAATCCTACACCACCGGCATCACTCAAAGACTTTAAAATCTCCGAAGCCGAATACAAGAAATTTACAGATTGGGTAAAAGATCAACGTTTTTCACACACCAGCGAGGTTGAGAAAAAAGCAAACGAACTTTTTGCATCCGCTAAAAGCGAAAAATTCTACGATGCCATCAAAGCACCACTCACCGAGTTGCAAAACAAAATCACCCAAAACCGCGCCTCTGATTGGTCGCGCTATCGTCCCGAAATCACTTCTATTTTAGAAGAGCAAATCGGGTTTCACTATCGCCTCACCGCTGGCCAAATCGAAGTTTCTTTACCCCGCGATAAAGAAATAGCCGAAGCCAAAAAAATCTTGGCTGACCCGGCATACTATAAAAAGATACTTTCTACCAACTGATGGCACTCCTGCTCAGCATCGAGTCGTCCACCACCGTTTGTTCGGTAGCATTACATCAATACGGACAACTGCTCGCGTCCAAAGAAAATCACGTACCGCAATCTACCGCATCCGCACTCATGCCCATGATTGACGAGGTGTGTAAGCAAGCCGCAAAATCTCCTTCCGATTTACAAGGCGTTATCATCTCCGAAGGACCCGGCTCGTACACAGGTTTGCGCATCGGTGTAGCCACCGCCAAAGGTATTTGCTTCACACTGCAAATTCCGCTGGTAGCCATCAACACATTACATCTCCTCGCTTACCAATTCAAAAAGACAAATCCTGTAATAGATAACGCGTTACTTTGCCCCATGCTCGATGCACGGAGAATGGAAGTCTACTGCATGCTGCTCGATCATCAACTGAATGTAGTCAAACTCACCGAAGCAAAAGTGATCGACAATACCAGTTTTCAAGAAGAGCTAGCACATCAGTCCATTCATTTTTTTGGCAACGGAGCCGCCAAGTGCAAAGAAACTATCAATCATCCCGATGCTCATTTTCACGAAGGACTTATTCCGCTCGCACAAAGCTTGGGCGAATTAGGTTTTGAAAAGTTTACCACCGGCCACACCGAAGACCTTGCGCATTTCGAGCCCTACTACCTCAAAGATTTTATGATCCGCAAACCAAATACAGTTTAATGCTGTTCACAAAACAATGGCAACAGAAAACACACATTTGGAAACAGAAGGAATCATCAACAAAGTAGCCGCCAGCTCCCTTGTCCTTTTCAATCTCGAAGAATACCACGATCCTTCCGAGCGCGTTCTCCTCGATATCAAAGGCTGGCTGTTTCAAGAGCTTATCCTCAAAGAAAAAGAATTTAGAAACTACGTCAAGCAACACGATTGGACGCAGTATAAAAGCAAGAGCGTAGCCATCACCTGCACAGCCGATGCCATCATGCCCACTTGGGCCTACATGCTCATCGCCATAGCATTGCAGCCCTATGCCAAAAAGCAAGTCTTCGGCACCCTCACCGATTTAGAAACCCAACTATATCGCGATGCCCTCAGTCAAATCGACTGGCAAAAATTCAAAGGCAGCAAAGTAGTCGTCAAAGGCTGCAGCAAAGTAGAAGTACCCATAGCCATCTACACCGAAGTAGCCGATCGCCTGCGCCCACTAGCCGCCAGCATCATGTTTGGCGAGCCCTGCAGCACCGTCCCCCTCTTCAAATCAACCCCAACCTAGCGAGTTGTCAATTGCCCATTGTTAACTGTCAACTTGTTTATCCATTTTGTCAATTGCCAATTTGTCAACTTGTTTATCCATTGTCAATTGCCCATTTGTCAACTGTCAACTGATTTAAAAAATGCGGCCTGCCAAGCTGCGCAAGGCACCACGCTGTCGGCAGTCGCCTGCCATGATCCGGCTCCGTTAAATACTTACAACTAAAAAACCACTACTTTTTTCAGCTCAAATTCACCATGGCCGGGCTCCAACAATGCCTCCATCGTTGGCCGAACGCCAGCCCGCAATTCCTGCCAAAACCCATCTTTTTGGCACTTTTTAAGCTCTTTTTGGCCTTCCGAGCAAACGCAAATTTTTTTGATGAAAAATATTCAACTTTTTTTTCGCCTATAATCAACTGATAATCAGGCAAACCAAGCCCCGTTAAGCCAAAATTCTGAAAATCTTTTCCGCAACTATTTGCAGAAATACCTTCAACCGTTACCTTTGCACTCCCATTTAACGAAAAGGGGCTTTGAGACGCAGAAACGCTAGCTCAACGAAGGATGAAAATCCACGCTTGATTTTGAAGAAGTAAAATTCTCAAACATCAAAACGTTCATTGAACAAGATGGAAAAAAAGGGCAAGGAAGCAGATTCTTTGTAATTGGGATAGACTGATTGCAGAGGGTCTGTAAACTAGAGCGTACTTGAGAGAGTATGAGAATAGGACAGACCGGTGCCGGGACAAACATAACGAGCTAGTTAAGTTGCGAGATTTGACTAGACTTAAAGAATATACTATGGAGAGTTTGATCCTGGCTCAGGATGAACGCTAGCGGCAGGCCTAATACATGCAAGCCGGACGGCAAGTTGAGTAGCAATACTTGACCTAGAGTGGCGTAAGGGTGCGTAACACGTATGCAATCTGCCCACAGCCGGGAGATAGCCCTCCGAAAGGAGGATTAATATCCCATAGGAAGATGAGATGGCATCATTTTATTTTTAAGCTACGGGGCTGTGGATGAGCATGCGGTTGATTAGCTAGTTGGCGGGGTAAAGGCCCACCAAGGCGATGATCAATAGGGGACCTGAGAGGGTGATCCCCCACACTGGCACTGAGATACGGGCCAGACTCCTACGGGAGGCAGCAGTAGGGAATATTGGACAATGGGTGTAAGCCTGATCCAGCCATGCCGCGTGCAGGAAGA
>DGYK01000057.1:257709-257839 GCA_002398365.1 Flammeovirgaceae bacterium UBA5008 | reverse complement strand
AATGCCCCAAGTAGATAGTTTCAAATCTGCCGCCTAGCGATTCGGTTAATCCTTGCTGCAAAAGCAACCGCGATGATCCCAGCAAAACTACTTTTATGGCTTTCCCTTTTCGGGGGGCTTCGTCCCCGAG
>DGYK01000057.1:256111-257522 GCA_002398365.1 Flammeovirgaceae bacterium UBA5008 | reverse complement strand
ATGGCTTGCCCTTTGCGGGTGTCTTCGTCCCAGAGTTTTTTTACAGTTTCACTCCAGTTTGTAATTTTTTGGATTTCATCGATTGCCAATATAAACTCAGGGGCTTCCGATTTTTTCCACTCAAATCGGGCTGCCTGCCATTGTTGTTCGAGCCAAACATTTCCGGTATTACCTACAGCATCGGCAGAGATGAAAAGATGAGGGGTATTCAATTTTGCCAGTGCCTGTCCAATAAGTGTACTCTTTCCCACCTGCCGGGGGCCCATGAGCACCTGAATAAACAACCTTGGTTCCTTTAACCTTGATGTAAGTTTCTGTAAATGAGGCCTTTCAAACATAATTTACAATTTACTCAATATAATGAGTAAATATACTCAATATACTGAGTAAATGTACCAAAGGCGGTTTGTTCTTCATCATTAGATTCCTGCAATAACTCGAAAAGCGCTTCAAATTAATCTTGGAATCCACTGTTTTATTAGACGTCTCGAGCGGATTCGAACCGCTGTAAGAGCTTTTGCAGAGCTCTACCTCCTCGGCCACGAGACTAAGATTGGTTATTTCAACAGGCCGGCAAATCGCTGGTAAAATAATGTCGGGCTGTTTTCATTTTTCGGTTCGTATTTTCCGGTTACAATCGGAATGTAAATCACACGCCTTCTGCTGGCTTCGCCCATTACTGTTGATTTAGCTACCCGATGCCACAACCGTCCATCGTGAATCGTAAGATCGCCTGCTTTGGGGATCACCGCCACCTCTTGTGCATCGGGTCGGTTGTCGAAGAAGTGTGCTTTCCTAAATAGAAGACTACTCAGGCTTTGTGTGTGCGTGCCGGGAATCAGCCGCAGTCCACCATTTTCAATTTTTAAATTGCTGAGATGAATGCCCACATTCAACATAGGGTTTAATTTTTGCCCGTAGAAAATATCGCGCAAGCCATCGACATGCCAGCCCATTTGTGTGAATTGACTACCTGGTCCATTCACATAGTGATTAAAGACCATTCCATCTTTTTCAGAATCGCCCAAACGCGCTTCCGGACCGATCAACTCTAATAATGTTGAGAAACGGGGGTCTAATAAAAACTCCGCCAACACCGGATGATGCTGATTGATAAATGCAAAGCGTTGCACAATCGGGGAACCGTCCAGGTCTACTCCATATTTAATAGGCACACCATTAATTTTGGTGATTCCTTGACTGATCCACTTTTGTTGTACCTCGATAGAAGCTTGGATAATGGTTTCTACCGCATGCGCGGGAATGAAATTTTCAAAATGAATGAATCCAAATTGGTTGAAGAATTTCTTTTGCTCAGATGTAATGGTTTCGCCTAACTGAAACTTTTTGTAATCACTAATCATCTTTTAATCGGATTGAATTTTGAACTGTATTTATAATGGAGATAAGA
>DGYK01000057.1:227914-255926 GCA_002398365.1 Flammeovirgaceae bacterium UBA5008 | reverse complement strand
ATTTATAATGGAGATAAGAAAAGTATTTGCAAATATAGTCTATTAAATTAGTAGGGTAATAAATATTTTCTTTTATTTGCGTCAGATTTATAAAGAAGAGGGGAGAGATGGGCTCCGCGAACCTCTGGCAACTTTTAAGAGTAGATTTTAAACAAGTGCCAAAACCTACCCGAAGAGTAAATGGGAACTATAAACTACTGACAAAATGAAAACGAAAGACTTATATCATCATTCATACTCCGAAAAGGAGTATTTCTGCCAGCTTCCAGCGTTAGAGCTACAGCAATGTTGTAAAGGCTGCTGAGTTAGTTTTTCTTGGATATCTCCGAGATAAAGGTTCAATCAATATTTTAATTTACACGAATCATGAATGCCATGAAATCAAAAATCAATCTCAATTACATTCCCTTAGTTTTTGCTGCCATTTTTGCTTTGGTAGCCTTTATTATACCACCTGCTACATTTAAATTTAAAGTAGACACAAAAGCGAGTACTCTCAATTGGATTGGTAAAAAGGTAACGGGTCAGCATAACGGATCTATTGCCATTTCATCAGGAGAAATTGTGACTGAAGGCAAAACGATCAAACAGGGCTCATTTGAAATTGACGTAAACTCAATTACCGTAGCCGATATTACCGATAAGGATGGCAATGCCAAATTGGTTGGTCATTTGAAGAGTGATGACTTCTTCGCAACTGAAAAATTTCCGAAGGCAGCTTTCATTATTGGCAGTGTCATTTCAAAATCAGCAAATGAATATATCGTGAAAGGTAAATTAACCATTAAGGGTATTACAAATGATATTGAGTTTCCGGCAACGATTACTAATGACGGAAAACAAATAGTAGCCAATGCAAAAATTATTGTTGATCGCTCAAAGTTTGATATCCGATTCCGCTCAAAGTCATTTTTTGAAAATCTGGGAGATAGAGTCATTTATGATGAATTCGAATTGGATTTAAAATTGATTGCTATTCTGCAATCGGGGTCATAAAAAAATAGTAAACTAGAAAATAGAAGGTATGGGAATAAGTAAGAGAGAGGGGTTGGTATTTCATCGACCATACATCGATGAGGGTAAAGGTTCTGTGGTAATTTTGCTGCATGGTTTATTTGGCGATATTAATTTGTGGTTACCGGTGGTGGAAGAGCTGAAGAAAACGCATCGAGTAATTATTCCACGTTTCCCCCTATTTGATTTGCCAATCGAGCAAACCAATTTATCATTTCTGGTGAGAGTACTCCACGACTTTATCGAGTGGCATCAGCTTTCGTATGTTACGTTGGTAGGGCATGCAGTAGGAGGCCAAGTCGCACTTTTTTATGCTCATCAGCATCCGGATGCAGTCGAAAAAATTGTTTTGGTGGGAAGTAGTGGTTTGATAGATCAAAACCCAGTAGATGAATCAGGAGCGACTCATCCTGCTAATTTTCATTTTATCAGTGAAAAAGTGCGTAATGCATTTTATCAGGAAGTGCCAGAGGTAGAAAACCAAACACGCTCCATTTATGAAACAGTACAAAGCCTCCCTAAGCGCATGGTGCTTACCTCTCTTGTAAAATCATCTTTGCATAGCAAGGTGGCTTCTTTTTTAGGCAAATTAGAATTACCCGTTTTATTAATCTGGGGTTTGCAAGATAAAATTACTCCTCCCGAGGTAGCACTACATTTTCACGACCTGTTGAAAAATGCAGAAGTAAAATTTATTGATCAATGTGGACACGTTCCAATGGTTGAACAAACAGAAAAGTTTAATCAGCACCTCTATCAATTTTTAATAGCAAAGTAGCGATATGGCATTCAACTATGTGGCGGTCGCCATCCCGGCTTTTTTTATTTTACTGGGTTTGGAATATGTAGCAGCAATCCGCCAAAAGAAGCAACACTTGTTTAAGTTTGATAGCTCGGTTGCCAATCTTACAGTTGGTATTGCCGAACGACTGCTTAATCTATTTATCACGACTTCATTTTACGGAGCGTTTGTGTATGTCTATGAGCATTTTGCACTCTGGCAAATTCCGAATACGTGGTGGGTTTGGATTATTTTGTTATTGACTACCGATTTGGTTTGGTATTGGTACCATCGGCTTGGGCATGAAATTAATTTGTTTTGGGCGGCCCACATTGTTCATCATCAAAGCGAAGAGTTTAATTATACCGTTTCTGCCCGCATCACCACCTTCCAGGCCATTATCCGAAATATATTTTGGTGTCTGTTGCCGTTGGCTGGATTTCATCCCAAAATGGTTTTTGCCACGCTGGTAATTCATGGTGCGTATTCGTTCTTCACCCACACGCAATTGATCAGAAATTTAGGCTGGCTTGAATATGTTTTCATTACTCCTTCACTGCACGGGGTTCATCATGCCTCCAACGAAAAATACATCAACAAAAATTATGGCGATCTTTTTGTGTTTTGGGATAAGTTGTTTGGCACATTCCAAAAAGAGGAAGAAGAGATCAAGCCGGTGTATGGATTAACACACCCGCTCAAAAGCTACAGCTTTATGTGGCAGCATTTTCATTATTTTCTGGAATTGAATTATGCCATGCGCAGAACAGGAGGGTGGCTCAACAAAGCGCGCGTACTTTTTGGAAAGCCGGAAAATCTCAGTCAACAAATTCGTCCGGCTTTGGAGCGAATTTACCTGCCCCATAAGCAAGAACTAAAACCGAGTGTGCGATTCAAAGCGTATCTGGTGATTCAATTGGTAGGAGCCGTGTCTTTGTTATTTTTTGTATCCGGGTTTTTCTTCTCACTCAACGTAGTTGATAAAACCGTCAATAGTCTTCTTATTTTAGTGACCATCGTCAACTGCGGAGCACTTTTGGAGCAGCGCAGGTGGATTTATTACCTCGAATACATTCGCTTGCTTTTAATAATATTCTATTTCAGCTTTTGGATTGGAAGTATTCAACTATTTTTACTATCGCTGGTGGTGATGCTCGTAGTAAACAGCACGCTACCGACCAAAAAGCTTTATTTAAAATTTGTATACGATTCTTCCAATTGATCTGACATTGCATGGAAAATAACAAGGGGCGCCTAGGCGCTTTATTGCCGCTATTTGTTTTTTTGGTCGTCTACCTTTTTACCTCCATTGCGCTCAACGATTTTTATAAGATGCCGGTGCTGGTAGCATTTTTGTTGTCAGCCGTGGTAGCATTTATTCAGTACCCATCCATACCTTTTTCCAAGAAAGTAGATGAGTTTAGTCATCACATGGGCGATGCCAATATCATGCTCATGTGTTTTATATTTCTGTTGGCCGGGGCCTTCGCAGCTATCAGCAAAAGTATGGGCGCGGTAGAATCTACAGTCAACTTTGCACTCACGTATTTATCGCCCAGCTTGATTATTGCCGGATTGTTTTTGATTGCTTGCTTCATCTCCATTTCGTTGGGCACATCGGTTGGAACGGTGGTAGCACTTTCGCCAATTGCAGTAGGTTTTAATGAGTCGATGCCCGGTGTATTGGCAATAGCCTTAGGTGCAGTAGTGGGCGGTGCCATGTTTGGTGATAATCTTTCGATGATATCGGATACCACCATTGCAGCTACACGCACACAAAATGTCGAGATGCGCGATAAGTTTAAGGTAAACTTTTGGATTGCATTACCGCCATCAATCATTACATTTTTGATTTATGCTTTTTCTGGAACGGTAACAGATGCAGTTGTAATAGCTGGTGAGCATCCGTATTCTTTCATCAAAATTGTGCCTTATGTTTTTGTATTAGTGGCAGCACTTACCGGGTTAAATGTAATATGGGTTTTGCTGAGTGGTATAGCGCTGACAGCGATTATCGGCATGACCACCGGAAGTTTGGATGGATGGCAAGCGATCAGTTCGGCCAATGCCGGTATGGCTTCCATGTTTGAGCTGAGCATTACTTGTATTTTGATTGGCGGTATTGTTGGACTGATACGCTATCAGGGAGGCATAGATTTTATTCTGTATCATGTTTCGCGGTTAATCAAAACAAAACGAGGTGGCGAGTTGGGCATCGCCAGCTTGACGGCTTTGGTCAATGCAGCGATTGCCAACAATACGATTACTATTTTGATTGTCGGCCCGTTAGCTAAAACAATTGCCGATAAAAATGAAATTGACGGCAAGCGAAGTGCGAGCATACTTGATACGATTTCTTGTTTTGTCCAAGGCTTGTTGCCTTACGGTGCACAACTTCTAGCAGCCGTAGCCATCGCACAACAAAAAGTGACTGCCTTTGAAATCATTGGTTATATGTATTACCCATTCCTGTTGGGCATTGCTACCTTGGTTTTTATCTTCCTCAAGAGGAAGTAGTTTGGTAGGAGCGACTAGTTCCGGTTGAACGATTTTCAGATACTTAGTCTGCACTATTGTCACCTCATCTTCCATTAGGGCGGTAAAATAAAATTTGGATGCCTCATAAACTTGAGGCATTTTTGTTAGAACCTACCTAACCCAATTATGGAAAAAATACCACTCACCGACCGGAAGTATGTTCCTACTTTCATATTTGTGACCAGCTTATTTATGTTATGGGGCATTGCCATATCTATGGGTGATGTGCTCAATCGCCATTTTCAAAAGGTATTGAATGTATCATTAGCACAATCGGGATTAGTTCAGTTTTCCATTTTTGGTGCTTATGCGGTCATGGGAATTCCGGCAGGCTTGTTCATGAAAAAGTATGGATATAAGAATGGTGTTTTATTTGGTTTATGCTTATATGCCATTGGTGCATTCTTGTTTATACCGGCAGCAGGTGCGGAGTCATTCGGGTTTTTCCGAATTGCTCTTTTTATTTTGGCCTGTGGATTGGCAACATTAGAAGCAGTTGCACATCCCTTTGCAGCAGCATTAGGTGATGAACGAAGATCAGAGCAACGCCTAAATTTTTCACAGACGTTCAATGCGGTCGGTACAATTATAGGACCGGTTTTGGGCGGTTATTTTATCCTGCGTGCTGTCTTGACAGGCGATACTCAAACCGATTTGTTTTCAGTAAAGATGCTTTACGCAGCCATCGGTGCAACCGTTTTTATTATTGCGGTAGCATTTTTGTTTACAAAGGTGCCGCCACTTCAAGAGGCACGCAATAATCCAAACACTAAACGCTCCTATAGTGAGTTGTTTAAGTATAAACACTTTCGGTGGACTGTCGTAGCCCAATTTTTTAACGTAGCTGCTCAAGGCGGCACTTGGGCGTTTTTTATAAATTACGCAGTTAAGTATATGCCAGGAATGAGCGACTCGCATGCTTCTTACTATTTTGGCCTCAGCATGTTTATGATGCTCATGGGAAGAATTGTAGGAACCTATTTGATGAATTTTATAGCGCCCAATAAGCTACTTGCTTTATTTTGTTTAGGAAGTATTACCATGTGCGTTATCATTTCACAACATCTTGGGTGGTTTTCGTTTGCTTGTTTGATTGGACTACAGTTTACATTTAGCATCATGTTCCCTACCATATTTGGATTGGGCTTACGAAATATCAGTGATCTTCGCGAGAAGGCATCTTCCTTTATTGTAATGGCAGTAGCAGGTGGAGCGGTATTCCCACCCATTATGGGCTATGTAGCCGATCAATACAGTGTTGCAACGGCCTATTTGTTGCCGATCATTTGTTACTTCATGATCTTCTTGTTTGCGGTTAAATTTTATAAACCTTCAGAAGAACCTGCTGTGACAAAATCATAGAATCAATTTTCGTCCGATTTCGTTAGAAGTTGATATGTGTTTGAGAAGAAGAATAAGTTTAGTCGTTGGTTTGCTTTTGATTTTTTATTTTAGCTATGCACAGCCGACAATTGCATTGGTCAGCGATACGCAAAAGCCCATGTGGATTGAAAAGGTATTTCTCAAATCCAACCACAATCAGGAGGCAACGAAGTTGATTTTTCAGAAGCTTATCAAAACTAAACCTACTGACCTATTCATATTGGGTGATGTCGTGTCGCTGGGGCACAAAGAAAAAAAATGGAAAGCGATCGATAGCTATTTGAAAGAAAGTCGGGAAAGAGGAATTGCGGTCACTGCTTTGTTGGGAAATCACGATGTGATGGGCAATGCAGCCAAAGGTGAGGCTGTATTTCAAAAACGTTTTCCGGATCACGTTCACACTGGATTTGTAAAGATCTCTGATTCCATTGCGTTTGTGCTGTTGAATTCCAATTTTTCAAAGCTATCACATGCAGATCGAGCCAAGCAACAAAACTGGCTTACTGCCACCATGAAGGAATTAGAAGTTGATTCTTCGATCCGCATCATTGTGATGAGTTGCCACCATGCCCCTTTTTCAAATAGTAAGATCGTAGGCTCGTCTACCGAAGTTCAGTCTGCCTTTGTGCCCGCTTATCTTGCATCCGCGAAAGCGAAATTGTTTATTACGGGTCACTCGCATGGGTTTGAACACTTTCAAAAATCAGGAAAGGATTTTATGGTGATTGGCGGAGGAGGCGGAATTCATCAACCGCTCAATACGAAAAATCCACCACATGCAGATCTCGACCTTAACTACAAACCTATGTTTCACTATTTGTTGCTGCAACGATCTGGTAATTCGTTGAAGTTATCATCCTATTCATTGCTTCCCGATTTTTCGGGATTTGGTGAAGCTCACATTGTTTCAATCCGATAATATGAAGTGGATAGTCATCATATTGCTTTTCCCAATTGCAGTTTTTGCACAAAAGAACTGTCAGCTTAAGTTAGATAAAGACAGTATTCAGGTGTTTACCTGTGACCCTGAAAATTCAAAGTACAAGATCATTCAATCAAAATTTTTATTAAAAGCTAGTCAACGCCAACTCAAAGCGATGCTGTTGGATGTTGATCATTTGGGAGAATGGCAAGATCAAACGGTGAGCGCTAAGCTGTTGAAAAAGGTGAATGAAAATGAAATCATCTATCATACAGAAGTCAAGGCTCCGGTGGTTGATAATCGTGATTTTGTTATTCGGTTAACGATTCAGCAAATAAGCGCCAGCGAAATGAAAGTTACATTGGTCAGTATACCGGATTACATTCCCAAAGTAAAAAATGTAGTGCGCGTACCGATGTCCAAAGCAGTATGGGTGGTGAAAGAAGTAAAGCCCGGTCGACTGTCCGTGCATTATTCTTTGGAGATTGATTTGGGTGGAACGCTACCGGCCTGGGTTGTAAACTCGCTGTCGCACAAAGCCCCTTACCAAACTTTTATGAGTATGAAAGCAAAGATTGGAAAGTATAAGTAGTTTTGATAAAGACACTAACCTTACCTTTTTAAAATCAATTTACGAACCTCCGGATCAACAGCTGCTGGATCAAGTTGATCTGTTAGCTTCAAGTATTTAACAGCACTATCTTTTTGAACGAAATAACTATAGGCTGCTGTCAGCTGCCCAAGCGCACGTACATTTTTCGGGTTGATGGAAAGGGATTTTTTTAGTGCGTTTGTCATCTTGTTCAAATATTCTATGTTTTTCGTTTTATAGAACAATTGGCCGAGACTTATAGCCAATGATTCATATACACTTGAATTATTCGGATCCAGTGCGATGGAATGTTCCAGCAATTTGATGGATTCTTCAAAATTTGATTTCATCCCCATTAAATTTCCAAAGCCCCAAAACGTTTCTGAATTCAAGCTGTCTAACAGCCACGCTTGATTGAATCGTTTCATAGCGGTCTCAGGATCATTTTTGTAGAAGTATTCCCAACCCTTTTTTACAAAATAATGAGCGGCTGTCTTTCGATCTTTAAATTGTTTTAGACAATCGGTGATAAAATCGGAATCACTTTGTAGTTGCTCTGCACATTTTTTCTTGCTCCCATACTTAGGAATCAAATTGATACCTTCAGGACAATTATGCTGAGCTGTGGAAGGAATCACCACAATCAATGAAAGCAGTGTTATAACTAGAATTGATTTCATATTCTGTAAATCTAATTCAAATTAGTAAATCCTTTGTAAAAGAATCTACTCTACCAATTCAATATGATTGTTTCCGATTAAGATAGGCTTGCCGAATCTTCCATCTTCTTCTTTCACTTCGAGATTGAGCACACCTCGCGGACAAACAGATGAACAAACTCCACAGCCCACACAAGAACTGCGCACAATGTTTTGCCCGCGCTGCGCATACCAGCGCACATCAATGCCCATTTCACAATACGCAGAGCAATTGCCACACGAAATGCACTGCCCTCCGTTGGTCGTAATTCGAAAGCGTGATTTGAAACGCTGAATGATTCCTAAGTAAGCGGCCAGCGGACAACCCAACCGGCACCACGTGCGATTTCCCATCAACGGATAAAAGCCCGTGCCCACCACGCCCGCGAACCCGGCTCCAATGAATGCACCATAGATTTCGCGCAGCTTGTAACTATCGAAAAACAAAACCCATGAATTATTGGTGAAATACGTATACAAGACTCCTATTGTCATTACTACAGCAAAGACTAACACGCTGTGAATGATCCAGCGTTCGGCCTTCCACGCTTTCACGGATTTATCGGAAAGCTGTCGGTAGGGATCGCCCAAAGTTTCTGCTAATCCACCACAACCACATACCCATGAGCAATACCAGCGCTTGCCAAAAAAATAAACGAATATAGGAACGCCTAGTATAATCAACGCAATTCCCCACACCAACATAAAAATTCCGAGACCTCCATTCGCCAGCAATGTGTCCAGCCGGTTGTTAAAGAAAAACGAATAGTCGAGCGGCCAGATATTTTTGAAATCAAAATAAGGTTGATTCAGACGAATCATGATTTCAGGAATGAGAAACGCGAAAGCCGTTTGAAAAAACATAACCGAGCACGTGCGGAAAATCTGATACTTGCTGTGGCGATAGTGAATAATCATCCGCACTCCCATCACTAAAATGCACAACGTGTAGATGAAACCGTAGAGAAAAAAGCGACCCGCTTCATTGCCGCTAAGCATCTTGCTGACCGGGTCGACTAGCAGAACCCAGTTCGTCATGTACTCCGGATAAAAATACAGCACCACATAAAATGCAATGAGCCAGCTTCCTGTAAGGATGCCGAGCCATTGTACATTTTTCATGGCATTAAAAAAGATGCCATTGTTTTTAATGCTGGGAGCAAGTTGCAGCTTGGGCAAAATGTAAAGTAGCGCACCGACTACACACAACCCGATGGTGAGCAACAAATAAAGCAACGGATTATTTTTTACCGGACTGATTGCCGAAGCTTTGGTGAGTGAATACGTGAGATCTTTGATGGCGTAGCGATCGAATCCAAATTGTGATACAATGCCATATTGACGAATATTGTCTGCTACCTGTTGTAGTTGCGCCCGTTGAGTTGGTTGGCCATCCAGCCAGCTTCCATAATCGCTGAATGCGTTTCGTTTGAAAACTGCGGTTTCGTCACTTCCTGCAAAAACAGAATCGACTGATGCAATGGAGAATTTTTCAGGATTGCGAGCAACCAGTTGATTTATCTCTTGTTCCGATATACCAAACAAATTTAATTGATGTTGATTCACTCGATCCAACGCTCCATGCAATTCATCTACAAATTTGAAATTGGAAGAGAATTCCTGATTCAACATTCGAGTTGATGTCTCGATTAAGAGTTCCGATTTTTTGGGATCGCTCACTTGCGTGCGAATGACTTCAGGAGTGATCTGATAGCGGGCCCAAAAGAAAGAAAAGTTGAATAGGCCAAAGCCGATGATGAAGAGAGCTAGACCAAGTGATTTGAGTAACTTCATAAATTTCAGTGTGCTAAGACAGCTTTTTCGTTGAACTGAAGTTTGATTTCTTTTTCGTAACGGGTGAAAAACTCCGGATCGAAATTCGCCTCTGCTAAATGGTCCATTACAAAGTCGACTGATTTTTTAGCGCGCAACCACGTATCAAATTTTTCATGGCGCATGCGAATGCCGAAAGTGTTAATGCCGATAAACTCGCGGGTCATTGTGTTCCAAATCAAATGCACACATTTGTTGCCGCTGCTGTGTTCCCAATAAAATTCTGATTCGTGAGGTTTCAATTCGTTGCCCACTTGACCGTAGGTTTGATATTCGATGTCAAAAAATTTAGCAGAGTTGAACCACGGTCCAGGTTCGTATTTTGTTTTTGTTCCACAGATGGTTTGCCCTACTACTTCACCCATCATGCGTCCGGTGTACCAGACTTGTTCAATGTTTCTCCGACCCGGCAACTCGTAGGTTCGTTCGGCACAGTCGCCCAACGCATATACATCCGGCATATTTGTTTCCAGAAACTCATTAACTAAAACACCGCGTGCGGTAGCGATGCCGGAATCTTTCAAAAAAGAAATATTAGGCGAGACGCCCACCGTGAGTCCTACGAATTGACATGCAATTTCTTCTCCAGACTTAGTGATAATGGACTGCACACGTCCGGTCGAATCGCCTTTGATTTCTTTAAGTTCAGAATCGAATTGCAAGTCTACGTGATGCGAGCGAATGTGCCGGCTGATCAGGTTAGCTTCCTGCAAAGGCAAAACGTTGCTCCAAAATGCATTCTCGCGCACGAGAAAAGTGACGGAGATATTTCTGGACAACAGCATCTCAGCCATTTCCACACCAATCAATCCGCCACCTACCAGCACCGCATGTTGAATGCCTTTCGTATTCTGTTCCATCAATTCCAGGTCTTGTTTGTGATAGAGGCCTTGCACCCCATTTAAATCCTGACCGGGCCATCCAAATTTATTTGGCTTTGCGCCTGATGCGATAATAAGGATATCGTAAGAGAGTGTACATTTTGTTCGAAGTGTGAGCGATTTTGTTGCACTGTTTACACGATCTACCCAATCGAATACTAAGTCAATTTTATTTTTTTTCCAGAAGTTGTCTTCGTATGGTTTTGTGTGATCAAATTTCAAATGCCCCATGTAGATATACATGAGTGCGGTGCGCGAAAAGAAGTATTCGGATTCACCGGAAATGATGGTGATTTTGTGATTACTGCGTTTGCGAATGTGGCGCGCAGCTGTAATGCCACTGATGCCGTTTCCAATGATGACGATGTGCTTCATGCCGTTTTCAAAACTCCGCTATTTTAATTCCACGTGATGTCGTTCAGTTGACATTCCTAAGCCTCTCTTAAAGGTAGTTTTAATTCGTCTTTTTAACTAGCTTTTCCATTCATCCGATTTTAAATCAGAAACTATGAATCGTTTTATCTTCTTCCTGTCGATGCTCATCGCATCTTCTTCGTTCGCTCAAAATTTTACAGCTGCTGCTGATGCCTTCTTAAAAAAACATGTCACCAACGGATCGGTGGCCTACAGCAAGATCAAACAAAACATGGCAGAGATAGAAAGTCTCTACACACAGATTGGCGAACAAAAATTTGATGGCATGGATGACGCAAACAAAAAGGCCTTTTACATCAACGCCTACAATCTGGTGGTGATCTATTGGGTGGCGAAACATTATCCGCTTAAATCTCCACTGGACGATAGTGGATTCTTTGATCGCGTGAAGCACAAAGTAGCTGGTGAGGAGATGACGTTGAATTCTTTAGAGATTAAAAAATTGTTAGCCGTATATAAAGATCCAAGGATTCACTTTGCGTTGGCGTGTGCTGCTAAAAGTTGTCCTCCGCTGGCCAGCTTTGCATATACATCTGCCAATCTTGAAAAGCAGCTCAACGAGCGAACCACATTGGCCATCAATAACCCTACTTGGTTGAAAGTAAATTCACCACAGAAGAAAGTAGAACTATCTAAAATTTTTGAATGGTACAAAAAAGATTTTTTGGCAGCCGCCAAAACTGAACTGGATTGGGTGAATCTTTACCGCAAAGAAAAAATCCCAGCCGACTATGCGGTGGGATTTTATGAATACAATTGGGCGCTGAATGAAAAGTAGAGCAGTTGTACAGTTAATGGTTATTTGTTAATCGTTAAGGACTAATAATGATTAACTGTTATCGATTATACATCTTCTCGTAATACTCTTGCGCCATGCGGCCTGATTCAAAGAAGGGCGATACATCTTTCATTGCCTTCTTTACAATTTTGTTCCATTTTTCGGGTGAATCATAGTAAGTAGGAATTACTTCTTTCTCCAGCAAAGTCAATAAGTTGTCAGCTTCAATCCGATCGCGCTCTTCGACTGAAAGTTTCTCATCGGCTGTGTTGATGATGAAAGAATTCTTTCCGTGATCGGCAAATTCAGGAACCCATCCGTCAGGAATCGAGACATTCACCGATGCGTTCATCGCGGCTGTCATGCCGGAAGTTCCCGAAGCTTCATGATACAGTCGCGGGTTGTTCAACCACACATCCGATCCTTTTTTCAAATGACCTGATAGCCACAATTCATAGCCGGTCAATACCGTGCAATTGGGCAGCGATTTTGTTTTCCAATAAATGTCGTTGAAGATGTTGATAGCATTGTAATCTTCAGGATATGGCTTGCCCGCCCAAATAATTTGGATAGGGTATTTTGTGTTAGTGGCGAGTTTTTTGAATCGCTCAAAATCAGCCAGCAATAAGTTGGCACGCTTGTAAGCCGCAAAACGTCTCGCCCACACAATCGTAAATACGTTCGGGTCGAATAGTTTGCCTGTTTGATTGGCTACTATTCTGAAAAGTTTCGTTTTCAATTCTTTCTTGCGCGTCACCAATGCTTTGTCGTTATCATTTTCCAATGCAGCTTCTAATGCATCATCGCGCCAGTAGCGTTTATTTTGTGCGTTGGTGATTGCACCAATCTCGCAAATCCCTTCAAAGCCCTTCCACATTTTGCGAGATACTTCGCCATGCAATTGCGAAACACCGTTCGCGCGTTTGGCCATACGCAAAGCCGCCAGTGTATAGTTGAGTGTGTTCTCATCCGGAGCAGCCATTTCCAACACCGTTTTGCGATCCACTCCTTGGAAGAATCCAAGTACTTCCAATGTTTTAATAGCATGCTCTTCGTTGCCTGCTTTTTCAGGTGTGTGTGTTGTGAAGACAACACGTTTCTTCACCTCCTCCAGTTTTTTGTACTTGTCGAGAAGATAAAAACAAAGTGGCAATGCGTGTCCTTCGTTCATGTGATAAATGTCTGTTTCGCGGCCAAGCACATCCAGCAACTTTGCGCCACCTACTCCTAATAAAATGGATTGGGCAATGCGAGCTGACTCATGTGAATCGTACAGGCGATGACAAATGGTTTGAGCGAGGTAATCGTTTTCGGCTATGTCCGTACTCAATAAAAACATTGGCACCGTATTGAACACCTCCGGCTTAAGCAAATACACTTTCACATGCACGGTGTGATTGTGTATGGTGATGGGAAATGTGATGCCGATATCCGTTAGAAAAGAATAATCTTTTTGGATGTAGCTGGATTGCAGTGTGCCATCTTTGTTGCGCTCCTGGTCGTAGTAACCATATTTCCACAAGATGCCAATGCCCACCAGGTTTTGCTTCAGTTCGAATGCGCTGCGCATGTGCGAGCCGGCCAAGAAGCCCAAGCCACCGCTATAAATTTTTAACGGTTGATCGATGGCAAACTCCATTGAAAAATAGGCAGCAGGTTTGCTGTACTTTTTATCAAAAGAGTAAGGAAAGAGCTGATCTAAAGAAAACATGCGCCTGAGGTTTAGGTATAGTTAAATTTTTTGTGTGCGAACTTAACACATCCCAATCAATTTGCTGAAACAAATTGCCTCAGCCGCATGCTTAAACTTATTGCAAACGTTTGTAATGACTTCTTAGAGGTAAGTCATGGCGATGGAAATTTGAGTTGAAGCCGTGAAATCAAATTTTGTTTTCTCATAGCTCGGAGGGCCAAAAGTGCCTTTTGCATTGTTCGAGAAGCCAAAACCCTCTTTGGGCATACCAATCATGTTCGAGTCCATTTTTTCATTGCTATTAGCATCATGCATCACACTGATGCCATACGTGCCGGCTGGTAAGTTATCAATTACCAATTCTACCGTGCCTTTAGCGGCTTTTGCGGACTTTACCATCAAATGTTTTTTCATGTAATCTTTTTCGGAGTTGTAGATGGCGACCCGCACGTGGCCTTCGGCATCTTTCACATTGGTTACCTGAATGGTTAAAGTTTGCGTTTGGGCTTTACCCGACAGGGAAATAAGTGTTGCGATTAACAAGGGAGCAAAAATCTTTTTCATATCTTTTTTCTTCAAACTTCCTTCACTAGGAGTGTTTTCTCAAATCAAAACGACCGAACCGTAGGTTTGGTATTCTCAACTGTTCAGGTAAAAGATGAGTTGTGTCTTCCGGTATAACCGATCGTAATAATTCGCAAGATAATACCATCTTATTTCGTATTTTTATTTTCTATCAATCCCAAAATGTATGGCATCTATTACCCTGAAGCTAAACAATAAGAATTACACGATCGAGGCAGACCCCAAAATGCCCTTACTTTGGGCGATCCGTGATTTGGCCGGCCTCACAGGAACCAAGTATGGCTGCGGCATTGCACAATGTGGCGCTTGCACGGTTCATCTGGAAGGCGTCCCCGTTCGATCGTGTTCGATCCCAGTTTCATCTGCTGCCAATAAAAACATAACTACTATCGAAGGCTTGTCCACCGACAACTCCACGGCTGTGCAACGCGCCTGGATTTTAGAACAAGTGCCGCAGTGCGGGTATTGCCAGAGTGGCCAGATTATGGCAGCCTCCGCATTATTGAAACGCAATCCAAATCCTACCGACAAAGACATCGATGCAGCTATGCAAGGACATATTTGCCGATGTGGAACCTATCCGCGTATTCGCAAAGCCATCAAAACGGCCGCTCAATTAATGACTCAAAAATAATTTGATATGGAAACGACCCTAAAAAATATATCGCGTAGAAATTTCATTAAGCTCTCCGGCTTAACGGGCACTGCCCTCACATTGGGCTTCAGTTTTTCCGCTTCCGCGAATGAATTGGACATTTGGAATGCGTCTGCTGCCGAAAGCAGCGGTGTAGAACTGAACGCCTGGATTTCCATTGATACGAATGGCAAGGTAACGTTGTTAAACCACCGCTCCGAAATGGGGCAAGGTTCGTTTCAATCTGTGCCGCAGATGATTGCCGAAGAGTTGGAAGTAGCGCTCGATCAGGTGAACATCATTTTTGCTCCCGGCAATGGAAGAAAATATGGTAGCCAGGTAACAGGTGGAAGTTCCACGATTCGTGGCTCCTACAAAAAGTTGTTACGATTGGGCGCTTCTGCGCGCGAAATGCTGATTGAAACCGCAGCCAAAAAATGGGGTGTGAATAAATCAGAATGCTATGCGGAAAATGGCTCGGTCATTCATCGCGCCAGCGGAAAAAAATTCCACTATGGCGAGTTGGTGACGGAAGCTGCTAAACTGGAACCACCGAAAGAGATAGCACTCAAGAATCCGAAAGATTACAAACTCATTCGCAAGCCATTGCCACGACAAGACACTCCGATGAAGGTAAATGGCAAAGCCGTGTTTGGTTTGGATTTTAAATTGCCGGGTATGCTGTATGCTGTGGTAGAACGCAGTCCGCGCTTTCAAGGAAAAGTGATTAAGTGGGACGACACTGAAACTAAAAAAGTGCCGGGCGTAAAACACGTGCTGAAAGTAACACGTGATGAATTTGGCAATATGCGCGAAGGCGTGGCCGTAGTGGCCGACAACACGTGGGCTGCTATGCAAGGAAGAAAAGCGCTGAAGATTGAATGGGATGATACTGCCTTTCCGCATCATAGCACCGAAGAATTGTATGCCAAAATGCGCGAGCAGGTAAAGGGCGAAATGATTTCTTTCCGCACCATGGGTAACACTACAAGCGCTTTCGCGAAAGCGGAAAAGAAAGTGGAAGCCACCTACGAAACACCGTACGAATCGCATAGCTGCATGGAGCCACTAAATTGTGTGGCACATGTTACAGACGATAAAATTGAAATCTGGGGACCGATACAAGGCCCGGATTGGATTCAACAAAATATTTGTTCACATTTCAAACTGCCTCCTGAAAAAGTAATTGTGAACATGACTTTTTTGGGAGGAGGTTTCGGTCGCAAGGCTTTTACCGATTATCCGTACGAAGCGGTTATGATTTCGAAAGAGATCAAAGCACCGGTGCAGGTCATATGGACACGCGAAGATGACATGACCATTGGGCCGTTCCGTCCGGGCATGGTGTATCAATGTAAAGGCGCGGTGACGGGCAGCGGACGTATCGGTTCGTTTGAAACGAAAATCTCCGGCCAAAACATGGACATGCAAAATCCGGGTGCCGATAAAACGAGCTACAATGGTAGCGACACCGAAGGATTTTTAGAAGGATACTTTGAGTCGATACCACATTATAGTTTTGGAGATTCACCGTTGGATTCACCTGTGCCGGTGATGTGGTGGCGCTCAGTGTATTCATCGACCAATGCATTTGCCTTTGAAAGTTTTATCGATGAGATGGCGGTGCAGGCTGGAAAAGATCCGATCGATTTTCGCAGACAACATTTGGGTGAGCGTTATCAATTGCTCATGAATAAATTGGAACAAGTAACGGGTTGGAAGGAGCGCGGAAAGAATACCGGCTACGGTGTTGCCATCACCGAGTGTTTCTCCAGCATTGTGGGCGAAGTGGTGAAGGTTTCAAAAACAGCCGAAGGAAAAATAAAAATTGATAAAGTGTGGGCGGTGATGGATTGTGGTTGGTACGTCAATCCGGATATCATCAAAGCGCAAGTGGAAGGAAGTATTGTGATGGCGTTAGGCGCTGCCACGAAGCATGAAACCACCTTTAAAGATGGCAAGGCTGTGGAGCGAAATTTTGATGCCTACAAAATGCCACGCATTCAAGACATACCGGAGATTGAAGTGCACATTATGGACAACGAAGAAAAAGCCGGAGGTGTTGGTGAGCCGGGCTTGCCGCCATTCACACCTGCGTTGACGAATGCCATCTTCGACTTGACGGGTACCCGCATTCGCAGGCTACCTTTTAGTTTGGATAAGATTGGGTAATCAAAATAAAATGTAATTGTTTGTGACTTTGTGTCTTCGCGGCAGAAAAACAAATAAGCAATTGTTTAGGAATAATTATCAACTGTTAAATTTTTAAATGAAAACTCTCTTTTTACTTACAGCTATTGCCATCACTTTTGTTTCCTTTCAAAAAAAGCCTGCTTTTGATTTGAAAGCAAGCATGACCCGCGGGCAAGAAGTCTACACCACCAACTGCGTTAGCTGCCACATGGAAAGAGGCGAGGGCATGGAAGGCGTTTTTCCTCCACTTGCAAAATCGAATTACCTGATGGCCGATAAGAAAAGATCGATTGTCCAAATTGTTAAAGGCGTGAGCGGTCCAATAAAAGTAAACGGTGTAGAATACAATGGGGAAATGGCGGCTATCGATTTGAGCGATAAGGAAATCAGCGATGTGTTGAATTATGTACGCAACTCATTTGGCAACAAGGGCGTTGCCGTAACACCGGATGAAGTAAAGGCAGCGAGAAAGTAGTTTTTTAAATCACTTAACCCTTGTAAGCACTTTCTTTGCTTCGACTACTCCCAACCGTTCCGATTTCCTGAATTGTTGAATAGCTGCCCTCTTTTTGCCTAATTTGAGCAACATTTTTCCTTGATAAAGATAAATCCAGCCATTGTAGGGATTGTTCTCAATAGCTTTTTCAAAGAATTGGTTTGCCAGCTCATATTCACCAAATCTTGAATAACATGCTGCTTTAATAACATAAGTATCTATCTCTTTGTAGACCTCCGGATGATTTTTTGCAAACAGTAGGAATTTCTCAAAGTGTGATTTCAATAATTCAACATTTCGTTGATCTAATAGTATTTGAAATTTTAGGTCATTTGAAGGCTTATGCCAAAGTTTTGTAAAAAATCGATCAAGTGTTTTGACAGCGGTTAGAGTGTCCCCTGATTCAACGAGCAGTTCGGCAATAGTTTGAACTTCTTCAGAATTATAAACAGTCCATTGGGTTGAATCATTCGCTCGAAAATACTCTTTGGTCGCCAAATCTATTTTCCCTAGTTTAATGTATGTTCTCGCGCGGTTCTCAATGGCTTCCTTATCTAAACTATCAAATTCCAGGTAACGAGTGAAATCTTCTTCTGCCCCCTTGTAATTCTCATTAATAAATCGAGCAACGCCTCGAAGTTTGTATAGACTTTTTAAGTTTTGATTTATTTTCAAAGCAGTGGAGAATTCAATTTCTGCTTTTTTCCAGTTTTGAATACTTGATTCATAAATAGCTATTTTTTTGTGAACATCCCATATGTCTGAATCTAGTTTGCTGGCAGAATTATAAGAAGTAAGTGCTAGCTGATGGTCGCCCAAATATTCGGCCGCGACACCAACGAGGAAAAGGCAAAAAGCATGCGACTTATAACTTTTAACTTGCCTTATTTCTGCAATAGCCTCATCGAATTTTTCAATTAACAGCAGACAATAAGCCTTTTTAATTCGTTGTTGGCTTTGCTCATCCATCCCATAAATATTGGAGAGTATGTGGTAGCCAGCTGATTGCATATCAATGGTTTGATCAAACTTTGATTGATGTCCACGAAAAATGTCCTGATTAATTGTTGTTGCTTGTAGAGCTTTTTGCACGTCCGTAAAGGCATCGGTATACTTTTCTTGTTTAATCAGAATTAGGCCGCGTGTAATGCGCAAGCCATAGTCCGTTGGCATTAAAAATATAAGTTGATTTAGATCTTGCAGGCTGGTATCCGGATTTTCTTTTAGATTGATCAGCATCCGGTACATCAAGGCTTGCCTATTTTGAGGGTCTTTTTTGATAACTTCACTAAGATAAGTAGTTGCTATTTTTGTGGATTGCCCTTCTTGCTGATAAAGTACAGCCAAATAGACCTTTGATGGTGTAAAGGTGGAATCAATGGCAAGAGATTCTTCGAACGATTTTTTAGCTTCAATCCCATTCTGATTGGCCATCATAAGAACCCCTAATTGGTAACTGGGTACAGGTGATGATTTGGCCAGTCCCTTTGCTTTGATAAACAATTTTTGAGCTTGTGATACATCTCCATTCAAATGATATGCCTTGCCAAGCTCAATCAGCCCCTCCATAAACGTTGGGTTACTAGTAGCCACTTTTTCCAAATCAAATATGGCTCGAGTAAATTTCCCTATACGTTTTTGTGCAACTCCTCGGTAGTAGCGAGCTGTCCAAATAGATGAATCACTTTTCAATACATTGGTGAAATTCTGAATCGCCACCTCGAATTTTTCTTCATGCAGATTATTCAATCCATCATTCATTTCGACTTGAACTTGTGCGGGAAGCTTCCATGTCATCGATACAGGAGCGAATGAAACTAGATCAGAAACAATGTTCATCGTATTGTACTGATCAAAATTACTTTGGCCGTGACATGTATTTGAAAAGCAAAGAAATAATATCCAAGTGATGATGACCAAAGCTCTCATGGCAGGTAGACTTTTTGAGAGAAAGGTATTCAATAATCTTAACCTCAACAACGGGTTCCAGATTAAATAACTAAAGATTTTGACACTCGCAGCGGGATTCTATGATCTGAAAAAACGGTCTTAACTTTTATAAAAAGTTAAGACCGTTGATAGCTGTCTCATCTTTATTAATCAAAATCTCATTTCAACACCCACTTGATTCGGAGATACATTGAATTTCAATTCTGGCCTTCTTCCAAGCGAACTCGTTTTGTTGCCTCGATTGTAGATCGATACAGCTTCTTTTGTTTTCTTGTTAAATGCACTACTGAAAGGAATTGAAACAACAATTAGTCCGGCACCAATTCCGGCCAGTTCCCAACTTGGGTTGCCACCTGCAATTGCCGTACCAATGGGCCATCCTACCAAAAAACCTCCAGCCACTCCAAAAATGGTTGCGGCTGTTCCATTTGGTTTGGCTTGCTGAAATAATTTAGATGCTTCCGGGTTTGCTTGTAGAACCGATCCCAACTGTTTGACCGTTAGCCCTTGATTATTTTGAAAATAATTGTATCCGCCAAATACTTTCTTCATGCGGATGGAATCGGTTTGAGCAAAGTTGCTGGTAGCAAAAAGGAAAATGATTGCAGAGGCAAAAATGAACTTCATGTTGATTGTTAAGTTTAATTGTTTATCTAATTGATTTGATTTTTACGGAAGAAATTTATGTATGTTTTATGGGCTCAGCAAGGGGTGTCGTTTTCACTTTGACAATGCCATACGCAGCCACCAGATTAGGTGCCCATGCCATCCATGATACGATTTGATACGAAAAAGTAAAATCATCTGTAGCGATCATAAGCAACGGTAACCAAATCCGTAAAGTCACGGCTCCTACACACATGGCATAACTATAGATCATCCATTTTTGATGTGCAATTACTCTCCCTTTCCGGATGGTGAGGTAACCTTGAATTGTAGTGTACGCCCAGATCAATCCCCCGATCATAAAACCGAGAAAGGCAATGAGGCCGCCTTCGGCAAAGAATCCAATATAGCCTACACCGAGAGCACTCATCCAGACACAAACCACATACAATTTTCCTATTGTGCGATGAAGCCTCATAGAATAATTACGCAGCCCTTGAACGAACTGAAGCCATCCAACCAGCAATGCAATTTCCCCAAACGAGATGTGCATGTAAAAGAATGTTTTCCAAACCCAATCTGATAATAACGCATCACTTTTCACTTCCAGAATACCTACCTTTCCTTCAGTTAGAAAAAATTGGAGCGGGTAAATTCCAATTAATAGAATAAGAAAGATAAGTGGGAGATAGAGTAGTGTGTTGATCCAATTGTTGGAATTTAGACGAATCGAGGCCATATTTTTTTTGGCAAAGAGAACGCAATCTTGCCTGCTAATCGTTCCGATTTATACTTTGGGATAAGTCCGGCTCTATGGTTTTGAGAAATGCATCTTATTGAAGATCAGTGTTCCTGTAAAGTGGAACCTGCGAACGGGAGAAATTTTCAGAGAGGAACTACTCGTCTGCCTGAATTTGAATGTGCTTTTGTTTCAGATAACTGGTGGGTGATAGTCCGGTGGCATTTTTAAAGTTGCGATAAAATGCTGTCTTGGAGTTAAACCCGCATTCAAACGCTAATGCCAGCAGAGTGTACTTTTGATTGTCCGGTAAGGCTACTATTTTTTTGAATTCCTCAATACGCCTGCCATTGATATAGTCGTAAAATGTTTTTGACTCCATAGAGTTGATCACCTGCGACAAGTGGTTAGGGTGCACTGCCAGTTTGTCGGCCAAATCACTTAATGTTAATTCTGGATTTAAAAAAACTTTTTCCTCCTCTAGCACGCTTTGAAGTTTCTGGTGAATGACCGTTTGCGCCTCGCGTGTCAACGTTGATTTGTGATATTTAGACTTGAGCGGTTCGGGTGATGGCGTTACATTTTCTTCCTTTTCCGGAGGGAGTATAGTATCGATAGTTTCCAGTAATGGCGGATGAGTAAAAATGCCAACTTGTTTGATGCCGAAATAACCAAGCAGCAACACAAATAAAGCTACTAAAGAAAAGATGACTAAATCATTTCCATAAAATACAGCAAGCCAAACCAGCCCAACGCCATAGGTGAGATATTGCAGCCAGACCAGATTTATCTTTTCTACGTATGAAAATCGATGACGCAATGCCTTTTTATGCCATTGCAAAAGTAATGTCGATAAAACCACGTACACCACACCAGATAGCATAACCATAACTTTATGCGATACGAGCAGCCATTCATAACCCCTGCCTTGGTTGGCAAATACCTCAAGTCGTTCGCCATGTGGTAAAAGGTAGAAAGGTATTAATGCCAGAAAGAAGAATAGTGGAACTAGAAAATGCCACCACATCCGTTTTTTCAAATACGGATGCTGAGCGGTAAGTGAAGCGGTGTATACGTACAACATGGGGCCATGCAGCAATGGGAAGGGAAAGGAAATAAGTAGATAGGGATAATAATAACGATCTACAGTTGTGCTGAAATAGTAGAGGACGAGGTGTACCCCCATTATCACCAACCAGATGGCCAGAATTCCGTCTGCTTTTGTTCGGTTGCGCTTAGTAAACAACACCAAAGCTAAAAGAAAGGCGATGGTTATGGCGGAGGTGTAAATCATGATTCTTTGGCGCAAATATCGAAATTTAATTACGACCAGATAGACTCTACCAAATGACAAACACTCAACTTTTTCACGAAATCTATCTTTCCCGTTTTTCTCGCTCACAAATCGCGGCTACCTTTGTGTTTTACTATTGCTATGGCAGACGAAAAAAGTTTGAATTTTTTAGAGGAGATTGTTGAAACTGACCTGAAGGAAGGCAAGTATACCAGCATTGCTACACGCTTTCCACCGGAACCAAACGGATACCTGCACTTGGGGCACGCGAAAAGCATTTGCCTCAATTTTGGGTTGGCTCAAAAATATGGTGGCTATACCAACTTGCGTTTCGATGACACCAACCCGGTAACCGAAGAAACCGAATATGTAGAAAGTATAAAAGACGATGTGCGTTGGTTAGGTTTTCAATGGGCCAATGAATTATATGCCTCCGATTATTTCCAGCAGTTGTATGACTTTGCAGTGGTGCTGATCAAAAAAGGATTAGCCTATGTGGATGACAGCACTAGCGAAGAAATTGCTGCCCAAAAAGGAACGCCTACCAGACCCGGCACTAACAACATCTATCGCGATCGCTCCATCGAAGAAAACCTGACACTCTTCACCAATATGAAGGCAGGCAAATACAAGGATGGAGAAAAGGTGCTCCGTGCCAAAATTGACATGGCTCACATCAACATGCTCATGCGCGATCCGGTGATCTACCGCATCAAACATGCGCATCATCATCGCACGGGCGATGCATGGTGCATTTATCCGATGTATGATTTCGCTCACGGCCAAAGCGACTCCATCGAAAAAATAACGCATAGCATTTGCACACTTGAATTCGTGCCGCACCGTGAGTTGTACGACTGGTGTATTGAGAAGCTGGAAATTTACCCATCACATCAATATGAATTTGCCCGCCTCAACATGACTTATACCATGATGAGCAAACGCAAGCTGCTGCAACTAGTAAATGAAAAGCATGTGAGTGGCTGGGATGACCCTCGGATGCCTACGCTTAGTGCTGTGCGCAGACGCGGCTATACACCGGAAAGTATTCGTGAGTTTTGTGATAAGATTGGTGTAGCGAAGCGCGAAAACCTGATCGACATCGGATTGCTGGAATTTTGTGTGCGTGAGCATCTCAATAAAATTTCACTGCGCAGAATGGTGGTGCTTGATCCTATTAAAGTGGTGATCACCAATTATCCGGAAGGCAAAGAAGAAATTTTAACCAGCGAGAATAATCCGGAAGATGAAACAGCGGGATCGCGCTCCATCCCATTTAGCCGCGAACTCTATATTGAGGCAGATGACTTTATGGAAGTGCCCCCCAAAAAATATTTTCGGTTGGCCCCCGGCCAGATGGTGCGCTTGAAGAGTGCTTACATTATTAAATGCGAGGAGGTAATCAAAAATGCAGAAGGTAAAGTAACTGAGCTGCGTTGTACCTATGTGCCAGAAAGCAAGAGCGGATCGGATACATCGGGTATTCATGTAAAAGGTGTTATTCATTGGGTAAGTGTAGCACATGCGCTGCCTATCGAAGTGCGCTTGTACGACCGACTCTTTTTAACCGAAGACATGAACCGTATTGAAGATGACTTCAAAAATCACTTAAATCCGGAATCGTTAAAAGTGTTGACCAATGTCTATGCTGAACCTGCTTTGAAGGAAGCAAAAGAAGGAGAACGTTTTCAATTTATGCGTACAGGCTATTTTTGCAAAGACAAAGATTCGACTTCCACTAAACTGGTATTTAACCGCACCGTGACTTTGAAAGATATGTGGGCTAAAGAGGTGAGGAAAGGCGCTTAGTCAAAGGCGGAAATGCACTTGGAACATAAATTCTGGAAAATAGTTTTAGCAAAGGGAATAAGATAGTCAGGTGGATTGTCTAATAGGCAAAACGCAAGAAATATGAAGCTTTCCATTCTCACATTAGTGCTTTCCTTGATTGTAATCAGCGGAAGCGCTCAAACAACAAACACACCTCCAACAGATAAAACTCAAGTTGCTTCGACTACGACCAGTAGAGAAGTTAAGGGTCATCATTTTAGAGGAGGCAAAAAGAAGCAAGGGAATCATGGCCGCGGTCATCATGGGCATGGTCGACACAAAGGCCGTCATCGTCATCACCATTCACACTAATTTGCAATCTGAAAAAATCTTGATCAATTTTAATTTCCAATCCAATCTCTCCTTTCTATGAATTTAAACAACAGCATGCGCATTTATCACCGTTATCTTGGTTTCTTTTTGGCAGGCATCATGGCCGTATATGCCATCAGTGGAATTATCTTAATTTTTCGGGATACGGATTTTTTAAAAGTAGAAAAGAAAGTGGAAAAAGAGCTGAAGCCAAATTTAGAAGCTGAAGAGCTTGGGAAAGCTTTGCGGATTCGTGAATTGCAAGTAACCGGCACCGATGGAGCCATTGTATCGTTTGCACAAGGAACCTATAATAAGGAAACTGGCGTAGCGAATTATACGACTAAAGAATTGCCTCTGGTACTCAATAAAATGACTCAACTGCATAAAGCCAATACCAAGCAACCTCTTTTCTTTTTGAATATCCTGTTTGGGCTTTCACTTTTCTTTTTTGTGATTTCTTCTTTTTGGATGTTCATGCCGGGAACGGATGTTTTTAAGAAAGGACTTTATTTTGCTGCGGCTGGCCTTGTAATAGCTCTCGTGTTAATATTCATCAAGTAAAAGACATCAACCACTTGCTGTGTGAGAATCAATAGACTAAAAATGGTAAATGGTCTGGTGGTTCTCACATCGTTGGTTGGTTATCTAGAATGGGGTAAAGGTAATCATCAATTTTTAGCACAAGCAGAGTTTGAAGTAGTTACCAAGCTATTAACAAATCCCATCTCCGTTTGGCATCCGTTTACATTATTTCCCATGATCGGGCAATTCCTTTTAGTTGCCACGCTTTTCCAACCAACGCCCTCCCGTCTGCTTACAACAATCGGTATTGTCTTTTTAGTCGTATTGCTGGGATTCATGTTCGTTATTGGTTTACTTGGACTGCACTTTAAAATCATGATTTCAACCTTGCCATTTGTGGCTCTGTCGATTCTGGCATTGCGGCTGCATTACAGCAATCAATAATTAAAATAGCGAGCGGGGGGTGTGTCACATCCGCGACAAAGGCTCATTTTCCATGATGGCAATCAAATGCAAATCATGAATTTAGCGTTTACGCAAGTAAAACACTTCTCCGCTTGAACTCCCGCCTCCTCCTACAACGAAGTAATACCCGCCTACTCCTCGTTCTATCCATCGGCATATTAATTTTAGTGAGCTACTTTATTGTAAACCATTACTATACTTCACTCAATAAGTCGAAGATGGAAGTATTGCATCGCCTGATGGCAATTGCCCGAACAGGCACTTTGCTGGTACGTGGAGATCAGCATGATTCACTTGCTCAACGTTACACGAAAAAAGATGCGATTCAAGAGTCGAAACAAGATCAAGATTATTTCGAGTTGCATCGGCTTTTGCTCAGAATTAAAGAAGAGAATCAACTCGAAACTCCACTCTACACTATTGTTTTTTCGGCTGCGGATAGCACGTTTCAATTTATTGTTACCTCTTCCGTGAGGCCTTACTATCGTCATTCGTATAAAAACTATCCCCAAGCATTGTTATCGAATTGGCAAACAGGCGGCACACTGGATAGTTATCGTGATGAGAATGGCCAATGGTTATCGGCTTTTGCACCCATAAAGAATCGTTCTGGAAAAGTAGTTGCGCTATTGGAGGCGGACGAAAACTTTGAGTCGTTTGCAATGCGTGCCAGGCAAGAATTGTGGCGCAATGCCTCCATTTCATTACTTATTGTCATTCCATTTGGATTGTTGTTATTCAACTATTTTGCCCGAACATTTAAAAGGCAAGAAGAAGATCAGCATTTGCTGCTCCAACAAAAAGAGGAGATTGAATCGCAGAATGAGGAGATCAAAGCGCAAAGTGATTTAATTGAAGAGCAAAACCGAGATTTAGAATTGCGTGTGCACGAGCGAACGGTAGAGTTACAGACTACAAATGAACAGCTCGCTAATTTCCTTTACCACTCATCTCATGATGTACAAGCACCCATTGCTACACTCAAAGGTCTTTATCAACTGGCGTTACTGGAACCAACCACACCAGAAGGTAAAGAGTATTTGAGTCGAATGCAGTTAACTACGCAGCGGTTAGAGCATATGGTAAAAACGATTCAGCGAGTTCACCATATCAAAACAAAGAAACTCAAATTTGATTGGATTGATTTACAAGAGATCACGCAGCACATCTTTCATCGATTTGAAAAGCAAAATGTGACTTTGAAAATAATGAATCAGGAGTCTCATAAAATCTATGCGGATGTCGAATTACTGCACGTTATTTTAGAAGAATTATTGAGCAATGCTGTTCAATACAATCCCGGTAAGGAAAATTTGAAGGTAGAAATAGAACTGAAAATACTGGGTGAAGTAAATTATATTGTGATTCATAATAATGGAGATCCACTTTCCCCAGAGGCCCGCAAAAATCTTTTTACGATGTTCAACCGAAGCCACCAAAATTCAGATGGTGTGGGTCTGGGATTATACATTTCCAGTGTTTGTGCACAACGGTTGAAAGGTAAATTGCAGTGGGACGAAAGTTGTATGGACGGAGTTTCATTCATCGTACAAATTCCGGCAGCCGGTTAAGCATGCATGACAAGGTTAGCTTCCGATTGTTTTTTAACTGAGGCTATGAGGTTCGGTATTTGAATCAGAAATCGTGTGCCTACTCCCAGCGTGGATTCTACGGAAACTTGCCCGCCCAGTTTGGTAATCGTTTCCTTAAAAATAAACAAACCTAATCCAGATCCTTTCGAAGACGCATTGGCCCGATAGAACATTTGAAATATTTTATCAATATGTTCACTACCGATGCCAATTCCATTATCCATAAATGTTATTCGGGCATAAGATTCGTCAATCAACACATCAATCTGAATGGTTGAAGTAGGTTTTGAAAAATCAGCGTAACGGATAGCATTGGAGATTAGATTGTTACAGATAATAAGCAAGCGCCCTCGGTCAGAGTACAAAGGCGCTTCTTGTTTGAGATGAACGATATGTTTAATGTTGGATGCGCCCGGTAAAAACTGATGACTATCAAATACCTCAGCTAGTAAGGAGTTAAAATCAATCAAAGTTGGTTGAAGTGCCAGTCGTTTATTTTTAGAGTACCCCACTATTTGCTCGATAAAATCTTCCATTCGGTTGATGGAGTTCTCCATCATGAGAATGTGTGGTTTAATTGTGTCTTGCTGATTTTCATATTTCATAATATTCAACAAGCCCAACAGGGAGGTAAGAGGTGAGCGCAAATCGTGAGCCGTGCTATAAATGAAGCTGTCTAGTTCTTTATTTAACTTTTTCAATTCAAGATTTCTTCCCTTTAGCTGTCGGGATTTAGACTTTACCTTATTCATTTGCGCTTCCGTTTCCTGAATCAAATGGGTAAACGACTGAGTCAGTGTATTGATCTCTTCAGCAGCGCTTTCGATAGAAAGAGAAGGATAGGTATACTTTTTGGTGCCTACCACTTTGCTCATTACAGTCGATAATTTTGCAATCGGAGAGGAGAGTCTTTTAGAGATCCAATAGCCTGAGATCAATGAGAAAATGACAGCTCCGGCAACTACCAGCAGAAAGAACACCCGTACTTGCATTTGAGCAGCACTGGATAATTCATCACTGTATTTAGACAAAGAAAAATAGCGTTGAACCAATTGATCACTCAAGGTATTTAGATCTGCCCGCAGACCGTCTGTGCTGCTTAGCCCGATTTGTATTTGGATGTCTGCAAGCTTATTGAAAAGAGAAATATATTGCTGCAGATGATACAAAGCTGACGTATTTTCAATTTCATTTTTTCGAAGCTCGCTGATAAACTGATAAGCAATTTGATTTACATTTTGAC
>DGYK01000057.1:207572-227716 GCA_002398365.1 Flammeovirgaceae bacterium UBA5008 | reverse complement strand
CCTTTACCTCATGGCGCAGAAAGAAGTCTTTTT
The DNA here is from genome assembly GCA_002398365.1 of Flammeovirgaceae bacterium UBA5008. Lineage (GTDB taxonomy): Bacteria > Bacteroidota > Bacteroidia > Cytophagales > Cyclobacteriaceae > ELB16-189. Next base: position 227,683 of record DGYK01000057.1, on the reverse strand, counting down.
CATTTCTGCGTAAGGAAAGAACTTTGTATTGGTCTAAGTGAAATTTAGCTTCTTCCAGTTTATGGGCGTGAAATCGCATTTGACCTTCCAGACCAAAATCTTTAAATCCTTTTTGAAACACAAGATTTTCAAGCGACATAAATTTTTTATTGTATTGAGTAAGACCGCTATCAATCTGTTGAAGATTCATTACGATCTCGTTTTTACTTTGATTAATAATTTGATTAGTTCCCAACACAATCAGCTTTCGTAGACTGTCACGCTTTTTAAGATAAGCGCTTTCGTGGGTCTCGAAATATTTTTGGTTGATCGTCTCGAGATCAAAAAAATCATTATCATTTTTTAAAAGACTAAGAGTTGTGATTTCTAGTTGGCTGATGCGGGTGTGAATAGCGATGATGCGATTGGTCTGATCAAGCATGTAAATAGATACAGCGGCTACGCAGATAATTAACAACGTGAGAAACAAAAAGCCGGATAACATGCGGCTCCGAATGGAGTTCAGTTTAAGTAAATGAATCATTAAATTCAAAGGTACGCACCGCATAATAATTTGTTTGTTAACAAATTATTACGCCAACTTAGAAACAGTCATATTTGTGTTGTATGACCGTTCCAAGTAAGATTTGTGTAATTATACCTGCATTCAATGAAGAAAATGGAGTGGGTAAGGTAATTGAAGAGATACCAAAACATCTGGTGAGTGAGATTATTGTTGTAAACAATGCGTCAACAGATAATACTGAGCAAGTAGCTTTACAAAAAGGCGCGACTGTGTTACGTGAGCCAGTAGCTGGTTATGGCCGTGCTTGCCTCAAAGGAATTGATTATCTCCGAAAAAGTAAGACGCCTCCTGATATTGTAATCTTTTTGGATGCCGATCATTCTGATTATCCGGAAGAGATGATCAAGTTGATTGAACCAATTCAACGAGATCGTGTAGACCTCGTGATTGGATCCAGAGCGTTAGGGACAAAAGAGCGTGGCTCTATGACTCCTCAGCAGATTTTTGGCAATTGGTTGGCCACGCGACTTTTAAAGTTGTTTTATGGAGTTAAGTTTACCGACTTAGGTCCATTTCGGGCGATTCAGTTTAACAAACTGATAGAGCTAAACATGCAGGATAAAACCTACGGCTGGACGGTAGAGATGCAATTGAAAGCAGCCAAGTTGGGAATGGCGTGCGTGGAAGTGCCAGCAGGATATCGCAAGCGAATCGGATTCTCAAAAATATCAGGTACAGTAAAAGGCACCCTTTTGGCAGGTTATAAGATTATTACCACTATTTTCAGATATTTATAAACCGGTGATATCCATTGATGTTCTTTCTGTGCAAGTAATATAAATGCAAGTAGCTATAATCATCATTTACGCACTAACTCTTTGCTATATATTTTTATTTAGCATGGGCCAATTGCATTTAACTTGGATCTATACCCGAATTCGAAAAACGAAAATTCATCCGTTGGAATTAAAACAGCCTCCGATGGTGACCATTCAATTGCCGATTTATAATGAGAAATATGTAGTGGAACGATTGATTGATGCGGTAGCTCATTTTGATTACCCGAAGGAAAGATTGGAAATACAGATTCTGGATGACTCGACCGATGAGACGACAGCTTTGGTTTTACAAAAGATCGAATCATTGCGTCATTTGAATCTAACCATTCATTTGATTCACCGGGAAAACCGTGTTGGCTACAAGGCAGGCGCACTCGCACATGGGTTTCAATTAGCCTCAGGCGAATTCATTGCTATTTTTGATGCTGACTTTATTCCCTCCGCAGATTTTCTTCAAAAAACCTTGCCATACTTTCAAAACCAAAATGTAGGCGTTGTGCAAACACGCTGGGGTCATATTAACAAAGATCATTCCTTACTGACGCGATTGCAAGCATTTGGTTTGGATGCGCACTTTTCTATTGAGCAGTGCGCTCGTAGTGCAGCAGGAAGTTTTATTAATTTTAATGGAACGTGTGGGGTGTGGCGAAAGTCATGTATAGCCGATGCAGGTGGTTGGAGTTTCGATACACTCACCGAAGATTTGGATTTGAGCTACCGCGCACAATTAAAAGGTTGGAAGTTTCATTATCTGGAAGATGTGGAAACTCAAGGCGAGTTGCCGATAATCATGTCGGCAATAAAGTCACAACAGTATCGATGGAATAAAGGTGCAGCCGAAACAGCTCGAAAAAATTTTGCAGGTGTCTTACGTTCGTCATTTTCTCTGAAGAATAAGCTACATGGTTTTTTTCATTTGTTCAATAGTTCGGTTTTTATTTGCTTGCTGATCGCAGGACTGTTAAGCGTACCCATGTTGTATATCAAACAGGCACGCCCGAATATTGAATGGTTATTTAATTTAGGAATTATTTTTCTGGCAGGTTTTTTATCGATTACCTTTTTTTATTGGGTAGCAACCAAGCGATTCAATCCAATAAACAGAGCTAGAACGTTCTGGTCGCTCTATCCAAAATTTTTAGTTGTCTCAATGGGGCTATCCTTACACAATGGTTTAGCCGTGCTGGAGGGATTAATCGGACGAAAAACACCTTTTGTGCGGACTCCAAAATTCAATGTGAAGCACCATAGCGACTCATGGAAGAGTAATGTTTATATACAAACAAAAATCAATGGATTGACTATAGGTGAGGCATTGCTTTGCATCTACTTCGTTTTTGGAATAATAGTTGGAATCCAATTAAAAGATTATGGATTACTCTTCTTTCATGCCATGATGGCGTTAGGATTTGGTAGCGTGTTTTATTACTCGATGAAGTCGACTGTGCATGGTTCTTAAAAAAACCAGTTCGATGTTTCTGGTGGCACTTAGTTTGCTGCTCTATCTATGTTTGGCATTTTTTATCGAGCGGCCCCAAACGATAGAGCTGCTGACATGCTTCACAATTCTTTTTGCAACTTATATATGGATAATAAGAAAGAATGGCGAGAATGCGCTAACTTTTTGGATTGTTGCCTCTCTTGTATTTCGCGCGTGCTTTTTATTTTCCATCCCGCAATTATCAGATGATTTTTATCGCTTTCTCTGGGACGGACATTTATTGAACGCTGGTTACCATCCATTTGCCCACGTGCCTCGCTATTACATGGAGCAATCTGTTCCGATTAATGGTATTTCATCGGAACTTTTCAATCACCTCAATAGCCCGGACTATTTTACGATCTATCCTCCGGTCAATCAATTTATTTTTTGGATCTCAGCCAACGTAGGTGGCGATCTAGTTTGGGTTGGCGTGTTCGTCATGCGCTTATTTATTTTTTTGGCAGAAGCTGGAAGCATTTGGTTTATTCGTAAAATACTAACCCATCATCAACTGCCCGGTTTTCACGTGTTGATCTATGCGCTCAATCCATTAGTCATCGCTGAACTGACGGGCAACTTACACTTCGAAGCGCTGATGATTTTCTTTTTACTGGCGAGTTATTGGTTTTTGGTGCGCAATCAACTTATACTATCCGCCTTATTTTTCAGTCTGGCGATTTGCACTAAGTTGCTTCCTGTAATTTTCCTTCCTCTTTATATCATTCGATTGGGTTGGAGGCGTGTGACCGTTTTTTATGCTTTCACCTTTTTGTTTACAATCTTCTTTTTTCTACCGCTGCTCAATTGGGAAATCATTACCGGTTTCCGCGAAAGCATAGGATACTACTTTAGGAAATTTGAATTCAATGCGAGCATTTATTATTTAGTTCGCGAATGGGGCTTTTGGAAATATGGTTACAACATCATTCAAACAGTCGGATGGAAACTGGCACTGTATGCAGCTGCTTCGATGGTTCTTTACATGGGATGGGATGCGTGGAAGGAATGGAAAAGAATAGAGCCGAAAACACTTTGGTTAGGATATCTCCTTTTAATGACCATCTATTTTTTGTTTTCTACGGTGGTGCACCCGTGGTATGTTTGCTCATTGGTGGCTTTCTCTGTATTTACAAATACCAGATTTGCAATTATGTGGAGTGCTATCGTAGTTCTGACTTATGCCGGATATTCAACAGATGGATACCATGAATCGCTTGCAATCGTGATGATTGAATATTGTTTAGTTGGTATTTTTGCATTAGTTGAATGGCGCTATCATTCCAAAGGGCTGGTTCAAATCCGATCTTAATATGCAGTCGCTTCCATTTTTAATTTTTTCCGGTAGTATTTGGGTGATCGTATTAAAATCACTTTTAGTACTTCCATTTGTATTCATGATTGCGCGATTACAAATCAAGAAGTGGGAGAAGGTTTTATGGATTCTGCTGGCATTGTTGTTTACGTGGCTTACCATCTTTGTTTTCTACATGTTTCGAAACTCATTCCTCTTATTGAAGCGCGAGCGTAGAAAATTCAATCCCTCTTTTCGCAGACATCCCAATCAAACACAGAATACACTTGGTCGATGAAACAACGATTGATACTTTTTTATCGCAATCCGGAATTAGGAAAAGTAAAAACACGCCTTGCGAAAGATGTTGGTGATGAGCGAGCACTTACCATCTACCGGGCGTTATGTGAGCACACATGGCAAATTTCACAAACCTTGGATTGCGATAAAGTGGTTTACTATTCGCATCAAATAGAATATGGCGATTTGTGGCCGGATGATGTGTTTGCTAAAAAAGTACAATCCGGAAATGACTTAGGCGAACGAATGGCGAATGCTTTTGCGTCTGAATTTCAAGCAGGTTATAATTCCATTTGTATCATCGGCACCGATTGCCTCGAATTAACCCCTGTCATTTTGAATCAGTCATTTGCGGAGTTGGAGATAAGAAATGCCGTCATTGGGCCCGCACGCGATGGCGGATATTATTTATTAGGAATGAATCACTTTTATCCAAAGTTCTTCAAAGATAAAAAGTGGAGTACAGACTCGGTTTATGAGGATACGATCAACGATTTCGAAACACAATCTTTGTCGTATTCTATTCTTCCATTACTTCGCGATGTGGATGAGGCGAAGGATTTGCCTGCTCATTACCAATCAAAAGAATGATTATTTCAATGCTTCTAAGTCGCGAATTAAAATTCGTTTGCGATCGAAGTTGATCATATTTTTTTCTTTCAAATCATTTAGTATGGTAGTTACTGTTTGCCGCGATGTTCCCGTAAGGGAGGCAATATCCTGATGTGTCAGTTTGGTTTGAATCAATGTTTCATAGCCTACTTTTTTCCCCTTCCAGGCAGCGGCATCTTTGATAAACTCGATCACACGGGTGCGGGCATCTTTAAATACAAGCATTTCCAGTTTACGCTCCAACTTCATCAGGCGTAAGCCTACAAACTTCAACATCTTAAAGCTAAGCTCGCGATTTTCATACATCAATGCCTTCATTTCATCTAGGTTAAGAGGGCAGATGGTGCAATCCTCCATCGCCTGTGCAAAGTCCCTGCGCTTTTCTTCTCCTGCTAAAGCTAACTCACCAAAAATTTCTCCGGTGGTTAGGATGGCAGTAGTGATTTCTTTTCCATCATCCAGATAGTGACCAATTTTGACACGTCCATTCACAATCATATAAATATGAGTGGCTTTATCCTCCAGAAAGTAGATAAACTGGTCGCGTTTAAATTGCAGAAATGTGTGCTTGCCGGCCATTGCTTTTACTTTGTGGGGGCAAAGCGTGTTATAGAGATTGACACTTTCAAAGTACCAAAGTGCAGCTGTGTTCGTCATTACTTTTAACTGGTTATTCACTAAGTTAGCGCAAAATTTACTATAAAAGTTCATGCAGCCCCATCGCCTTAGCGAAATTTGGATTTACCCCATCAAATCTTTGGGTGGAATTCGATTGCGCTCTTCCCGCGTTTTGGGTAAGGGATTGGCGTTTGACAGGCGTTGGATGCTGATTGATGAGACAAATACCTTTATGTCTCAGCGAGTTAATGCTGAATTGGCACTTTTTAAACTGCAGCCCTCGCTCATCGGTTTTACTATATCCTTTCAAGAAAAAGCGATCGATTTGTCGTATCATCATGATTATTTACCTACCGAAATTAAAGCGAAGGTGTGGGACGATGAAGTGGTTGTGCATGAAGTAAGCGAGGAACACAGCCGTTGGTTTTCAGAGCAGGTTGGAGTCACGTGCAGGTTAGTTGTATTTCCGGAGGAACATGAGCGAAAGGTCGATCCTCGGTATGCTTCGCAAAATGAACAGGTAAGTTTGGCAGATGGCTATCCTTTATTAATGATAGGTCAGGCCTCTTTAGATGATTTGAATAGTAAGTTGCAAGAGCCGGTACTCATGAACCGCTTTCGACCGAATTTGGTTTTTACAGGAGGCGTGCCTTTTGAAGAAGATACATGGAGTAATTTTAATATTGGAAGAAACCAATTTAAGGGAGTAAAGCCTTGTGCTCGCTGTGTGCTGATAACCGTGAATCAGGAAAATGGTGAAAAAGGAAAAGAGCCATTAGCTACGTTATCGTTGTACCGTAAGCGTGACAACAAGATTTATTTTGGACAGAATGTTTTACCGATCGATCATTATGAAATTCACGAAGGAGATGAGATCACAATTCAGCCATCCGTTTAATCTATTAGCAGTTTGCATTTTATTTGTTGGGGCATGTGTCACCAAAGAAAAGCCGCTTCCTATTTTTGGGGAGCGTGAATTAGTGGGCACCGACACGGTCTACCATCGGATTGCGCCCTTCCAATTTGTGGATCAAGATAGCGCATTGGTATCGAACACTACATTTCAGGACAAGATTTATGTGGCCGATTTTTTCTTTACCTCATGCCGCACGATTTGCCCGATTATGAAAACGCAAATGGTGCGTGTATATGAAGCTACCAAAGAAATGCCAGATGTACTTTTGTTGTCGCATACCATCGACCCGGAGTATGATACTGTGGCTTTGCTACATGACTTTGCAGAACGTTTGGGTGTGGAAAGCAAACGCTGGCATTTTGTAACCGGTTCCAAGGATTCTATTTACAAGATTGCTCAAACCAGCTATTTTGCAACTGCCATGGAAGACAAGAGCGAGCCGGATGGATTTATTCACAGTGGAGCTTTTTTGTTGATTGACAAGAAAGGCAGAATCCGCGGCAAATACGATGGCACGAAAGAAGAAGAAGTAAATCGGCTGATTGTTGACATCAAGAGATTACGCAGCACAAACGGTATTTAAGTTTTTTCCATGCGAAAGGCAATTTTGGTATGGATAGCTGTTGTTGGAATCGCAAATCTGTTTGTTGGAATTCATGGTTGCGGTTCATCCGGAAATCGTGATACCAAGTTTCAGCAATACTATGCGCAAGGCCAACAGCTATATGAGCAACATTGCAGTAATTGCCATCAAAAAGATGGTCGAGGGCTTGGTCTTGTCTATCCACCACTAGCCCAATCTGATTATATGGATAAGGATCTTGATCATGTTTTATGTCTGATGAAGTATGGTTTGTCAGGAGAAATAGTCGTCAATGGCAAAGCTTTTAACAAGGAAATGAAAGGTGTATTTTCGTTAACCGATTTAGAGGTAGCCGAGATAGCTACTTACATCTATAACAATTGGGAACGCGATCAAGGCATTATTGATATTTCGGATGTAACCAAGGCCCACCAAAAGTGTGATAATTAGCAGGTTAAACCTATATTAAATTTTCGTTTTCACACTTATTTGGCTTAATTTTCGGTAATGACTGGTTTCCAAATTAAGCGTTTTAACACCAAACGGGCGATTATCTCTGTCGGTGTACTGATCATCGTCTATGCATTGCTTCTGTTGCTTTTGATAAAGTTAGAAGAAGATGCTCCGAATCGGAGAATCGTGCATGGTCAGGATGCCGTTTGGTATTTGTTAGAAACACTTACTACCGTAGGGTACGGAGACGTTTTGCCAGTCACTTACTGGGGCCGAATGATCGGTTTTGTTTTTCTAATTTCCAGTTTAGGTGTTTATGGTTTTATCATCGGACAGATCGCCAACTTTATGAATACAATACAAGAGAGTAAAATGTTAGGATTTTCGGGTACTAACTTTAAAAACCACGTGGTCATGATCGGCTGGAATGACTTCGGCCAATCAGTGATAAGCCATTTGATTGGTGCGGGCCGACAGGTTGCCGTGATCACCAAAGAGAGAGCCAACATTGACATTATTCGCGAATATTATAATGAGAACCAAGTCTACACATTGTATTCGGATTACAATAACTTCGAACTGATTGAGAAATCAAACATTAAAGATGCATCAATCATCTTCATTAATTTGAATGATGATACTGAGAAACTCGTTTACATAATTAACATTAAAAAGCGTTTCCCAAATTTAAATTATGTGGTTACGCTGGATAATGGAAACTTGAAGGGAACCTTTCAGGCTGCGGGCGTTATGTATACTATTTCTAAGAACGAAATTTCTTCCAAGCTATTAGCAAGTTATATCTATGAACCAGATGTTGCTTTGTTTAGCGAAGAGTTAATTGCGTATGCACATGAAGATCATGAGTATGACATGAAACAAATTTTGGTTCGAGAAGATAATCCATTCAGAGGTGCCTTTTATGAAAAGGCCTTTTTTGACTTGAAGAAAAGTAGTAACGTAGTATTAATTGGAATTGTAAAAACAGAGAATGGTTCCAGGAAGTTGATAAAAAATCCGGAAGGATCGATTAAAATTGAACAAGGTGATTATCTTGTTTTGTTGATGGATGGCGCTGGCGAATCTCGTTTACAAAAGTTATTTCAGTTGAAAGAAGGTTTACAAAACTAATCTTCCATATATTTTTCATACCATTCAAAGTGACGAGCTACGATCGTTGACTTTTCTTTTTTGATGTAATTTAAGAACGAAGCCGCCACTGGTGAATGTTTTTTTCCTTTCAACCAAATCAGTCGCCACACCGTTTTGATCGGTAAACCATTCACCGGAACGATTTGGAGATCACCATCGCGTAACTCATTTTTTATACCAATCAATGGCATTATCGAGTAGCCTAATCCGGCTATAACAGATTGTTTAATGGCTTCATTAGAAGTGAGTTCCATTTTTTTCGTTACCTCAATTTTGTTACGTTCAAAAAAAACTTCCATTGTTTGCCGTGTTCCGGAGCCTTTTTCACGGTAAATCAAAGGCAGTTCTTTGATGAGTGCTTTTGAATAGGGCACTTTTTTAAACTTTCGTTCATTGTTACCAATGAGGTAAAGTTTGTTTTGGAGAAGGTCTAACTTCTCCACAACAGGCGAGTCAGGAAGAACTGATACTAAGGAAAAATCAACTTCATTATTAACCAGACTTTCTACCACACGTGATTTGTTGGTTACATCCATCAAAAGCTCTATGCCACTATTTTGATTGATGAAATCAGTGAGGAAATAAGGCATTACATATTTTCCTGTGGACACCACCGATAGTTTCAATCGACCGCTCAACTGCCCTTTGAACTGCAGTGTTTTATGGTTAATCGTATGCACTTGATCGATAATTTGCTGAGCGGCTTCAGCAATTTCTTTTCCAAAATCAGTAATGTAAATTTTACGCCCGACCACTTCAGTCAATGGAATGTCAAATTGATCCTGAAAGTTTCGTAGTTGAATGGATACGGCTGGTTGTGTTAAATGTAATTCTTCAGCTGCCTTGGTAACGCTCAGAGTTTGAGTAATCTTCAGGAAAATTTGTAGTTGATTGAGTGTATAGTTCATAAGATTTAATTATGAATATCATTATAAATATAAATAAAAATATATACCCGGCAAGCTGCAATTTTGCGCGACTAAAAAAATGACCCTATGAAAAACATCCATGATTCGTTTCGATTTCCACTTTTCATTTGCCTTTTTTGTGTGGCAGTAGCTAATAGCTATGGGCAAAGCTCTGTTAAACCTACAGAAGCCCTTCAACGTTTGAAAGACGGTAACCAGCGATTTGTTCGGGGGCAATCCACCAAGCCTCGTCAGGATTTTTCGCGTATCAAAGAAGTAGCTTCTGCACAATTCCCATTTGCCACAATTATCGGCTGCTCCGACTCGCGTGTGCCCAATGAAATTATTTTTGATCAGGGTTTGGGCGATTTGTTTATTGTACGCACGGCCGGGCAAGTTTCAACCTATGCGTCTTGGGGGAGCGTAGAATTTGCCGAGGAAGTTTTAGGTACCAAATTGATTGTCGTTTTAGGTCACACACAATGCGGTGCCGTCAATGCCGCTGTTAAATTGCCCGAGGTGCCCGGGCATATCATCACGCTCATCAATGCCATCAAACCGGCTGTAGAGATTGCACGAAAATCGCATCCGCATGACTTGCTCGATGCTTCCATACGAGAAAACATTCGGATGCAAGTAGAGCAACTAAAAGCTCTGGAGCCAGTCTTGGCTAAGCGTGTCAGAGAAGGATCCATTTTAATAGTTGGGGCATTGTATGATCTGCAAACAGGGCAAGTGGAATTTCTGAACTAAAAAAATAGAAAGGACTATGTTATCCAGTATTCTAACTCCGATGGTGCTCGCATTCTTGCTGGGCATTATAGCATCGCGTGTAAAAAGTGACTTAAAGTTTCCAGATTCCCTCTACCAATCATTAACCATCTACCTGCTGATTGCGATTGGCTTGAAAGGTGGGCATAAACTGGCATTGGCAAATTTTTCGGAAGTTTGGCAGCCAGCGCTGGTGGCGGTTGGTCTGTGTTGCACCATTCCTCTTTGGACCTACGGGCTAATGCGGAAGGTTGGTAAGTTTGATGTCCCCAATGCTGCAGCCTTGGCTGCTCACTATGGATCTGTTTCGGCTGTAACCTTTAGTGCCGCACTTGCCTTTCATGATACATTGAAAATTCCGTACGAAGGATTCATGCCTAGTTTGCTGGCAATGATGGAGATACCTGCAATCTTAATCGGTATATCGTTGGCGCGTATCAATGCTCCAGTTACTCAGCAACAAGACCAAGTACCGCTGAAAGAAGTTGCTCGTGAATTACTGGCCGGTAAAAGTAGTTTGTTACTTATCGGATTTTTAACCATCGGATTTTTTGTGGGAGATACTGGCTGGGACCAAGTAGCTCCTTTGTTTGATGCACCATTCAAGGGAGTTTTGACTTTGTTTTTATTGGAAGCCGGTCTGGTAGCAGGACGTAAACTTTCTGATCTCAAAAAAGGTGGAGTGTTCCTAATCGGATTTGGAATAATCTTTCCAATCATTCACGCTACGATCGGAATTACTTTAGCCCACTGGGCTGGATTGGGTTTAGGTGGCGCAACTATTTTAGGCGTGTTGGCTTCTAGCGCTTCCTATATTGCGGCACCGGCAGCGTGCCGGGTTGCATTGCCGGAAGCAAATCCTTCCTATTACCTGACAGCCGCGCTCGCGATTACATTCCCGTTCAACATCACGCTCGGTTTACCACTTTATCATGAAATTGCTAAATTGATTATTTCCTAAAATTATGAATCAGCTGCAATTACTCACCATCATCGCAGAGGAAGCCTTGACCACTTCCATCGAAAAAGAGATCGTTTCGCTGGGAGCGAAAGGTTATACATCTTCCGCAGTATCCGGAAAAGGTCTGAAGGATATTCGTGACAACCAATGGGAAGGAGAAAATGTAAAGATTGAAACCATTGTTTCCACAGAAACCTGCCAGAAGATTTTAACTCATCTGCAAAAAAAATATTTTGAGCGTTATGCCATGATTGCCTTCTACCATCCCGTGGAAGTCATCCGTACGCAACATTTTTTATAAGGTATTCATGTATTGACATAGAAGGCAATCTCTTATCGAATGTTAATAGTATTTTGACATTTTTTAAGAGATTGCACTTAAATGTCAAACAGTAGGATTCAATAAATTTCTCTTTCGAAAAGTAAAGTTTTTACTTTTCTGATTAGCAGTATAGTTCATGCTTCCGCGGAGTAGCGATCATCAGACACTTATTTCTTTTGGTTACATTGCATTACTAGCAATACAGCCAAAACACAATGAGACTATTCCAGTTTGTGATTCTTTTCTTCCTCCTAAGATTAGAAGCAGCCGCACAGAACACAACCCGCAAATTTGAACCGATTGGATTTTCGCAAGTAAAAATTAACGATTCCTTCTGGGAACCGGCCATGAAGCAAGTTGCCACTACAACGTTGCAAGCATGTATTCTCCAAACAGAAATAAAAACTCCACGCATTAAGAACTTTGAGAAAGTAGCCCGGCAAAAGGGTGAAAAGCACGAGGGGCTGTTTTATGACGACTCGGATGTTTACAAAGCTCTGGAAGCCTTTGCCTATTCGCTAAAAAATTATCCGGATGCTACACTGGAAAAAAAGGCTGACGAATGGATCGATAAAGTAGCTGCAGCGCAATTGCCCGATGGCTACATCGGTACATGGTATACCTTAGGAGGTTTAGAAAACAGATGGACTGACATGAGTATGCATGAAGACTATAATGGAGGTCACTTAATCGAAGCGGCCGTGGCGTATTATCATGCTACCGGAAAAAGAAAATTACTGGATGTGGCGATCAAATTTGCCGATCACTTCAATAATACATTTGGACCGGGACGTAAACATTGGGTCACCGGCCATCAGGAACTAGAGCTGGCTCTGGTTAAACTATACAAAGTTACGCAAGACAAAAAGTACCTGATACTGGCACATTGGTTGCTCGAAGAGCGTGGGCATAAATATGCCAGAGGTTATACATGGACCGACTGGAAAGATACCGCCTATGCACAAGATGTGGTGCCAGTGCGAATGCAAAAAGAAATAACAGGCCATGCGGTGCGGGCCATGTATATGTATAGCGGTGCTGCCGATGTAGCCGCACTTACAGGCGATGAGGGATACTTAACTGCTATGAGCACAGTCTGGGAAGATGTCGTATTTCGAAATATGTATTTGACTGGTGGAATTGGCTCTTCGGGAAATAATGAAGGTTTCAGCACCGACTTTGATTTGCCAAACGAGCAAGCGTATTGTGAAACGTGCGCATCAGTAGGAATGGTATTTTGGAATCAGCGAATGAACACGCTGACGGGAGATAGTAAATTCATCGATGTATTAGAGCGTAGCTTATACAATGCAGCACGCGATGGACTTTCATTAAGTGGTGATCGGTTTTTCTATGGAAATCCGCTGGCATCTAACGGTCGGCATGCACGGAGAGAATGGTTTGGTACGGCCTGCTGCCCGGCAAACATTGCACGACTGGTGGCTTCGTTGGGAGACTACATCTACGGAGCCAATGAAAAAGGTATTTGGATAAATCTTTTTGTCGGCAGTAGCACTCAACTACCTATGGGAAAGAATTTGATCCCGATTTCCATGGAAACTAATTATCCCTGGCAAGGGAACGTGAAAATTACTTTACAACCCAAATCAAAAGTAAAAATGTCATTGCATGTTCGCATTCCCGGTTGGGCGCAAGGGCAAGCCGTGCCGGGAGATTTGTATGTGTTTGAAGATTTAAAGGTGCCTGCCGTTTCCATCCGCATCAACGGAAAACCAACGGCATTTCAAATGGAAAAAGGATATGCATTGATTGAACGCGAATGGAAAAAAGGCGATGTGTTGGAAATGGAGTTGCCGATGGAAATAAAACGAGTGAAAGCACGTAGTGAAGTAAAGCAAGACGAAGATCGCGTGGCTCTGCAGCGTGGCCCGATTGTATACTGTGTGGAAGGTGAAGATAACGAAGGGAAAGCGTGGAATTTGATTGTACCCAAAAACACACTGTTTACTACTGCGTTTCTTCCTGACTTACTAGGTGGTATCCAAACCATTCAATTTGAAGCACCCACTATTCAGTTGAAAGAAGAAGGCAGTAAGGTGATCACGGAACGCAAAACAATCACAGCTATTCCTTATTACGCCTGGTGTAACCGAGGCTCCAATCAAATGCAGGTGTGGCTGCCTCAAAAAATTTCGGATATCAAAATTAATAACTAATGATTCGGTTTAAATGCATTAGAAAAATCGGGGCCTTTATGTTGCTGCTACTCATTTTTAGTTTCCAACTGTCTGCACAAGGATATCTCTTGCAGAAGAATGACCCACGAATTCTGGCGAAGCCATCGGTTTCTATTCAGACATTTGCATTTGATTTGAATGATATTCGTTTGTTGCCGGGTAGTCCATTCAAAAATGCAATGGACAAAGATGCTGCCTATTTATTAAGCATCGAACCCAAGCGATTGCTGCACCGATTTTATGTAAATGCCGGACTACCCACACAAGGTGATGTGTATGGTGGCTGGGAGAGCGAGGGGTTAAGTGGCCATACGTTGGGGCATTATTTGTCGGCTTGCGCGATGATGTATGCAGCTTCTCATGATATTCGTTTTAAGGAAAGAACAGATTTTTTGATAGAGGAATTAAATAAGTGTCAGGTGGCCCGCAAGTCGGGATATGTAGGTGCCATTCCTAACGAAGATTCTATTTTTTGGAAACTTCAACATGGTATTATAAAAACAGGTGGATTTGATTTGAATGGAGGTTGGTCGCCATGGTACACCGTGCATAAAGTGATGGCAGGACTTACTGATGCCTACATTTTTGCTAATAATTCGAAAGCATTAGCAATCGCGGAAAAGATGGCAGACTGGACACAGATCATTTTAAAGGATTTGACAGACGAGCAATTAGAACAAATGCGTAAGTGTGAATATGGAGGGATGGCCGATGTGCTGGTTCATTTGTATGAAATTACTGGCAAGAAAAAGTATCTCGATCTGTCATATAAATTTCACGACCATTTTGTATTAGATGAATTAGCAAAAGGTGTTGATCCATTGCCGGGGAAACATTCCAACACCAATGTGCCTAAGGCAGTTGGCTGTGCACGCAGATACACCTTTACGGCTGATCCATCCGATCAGAAAATTTCTTCTTTTTTCTGGGAGACGGTGACGCAGCACCATACGTATGTGATAGGAGGAAACAGCAACTACGAATATTGTGGCCCACCCGATAAACTCAACGATCGTCTGAGCGATGCCACCTGCGAAACGTGTAACACCTATAACATGCTCAAGCTAACGAGACAATTGTTCGCAGTGGCACCAAAAAGTCATTTGATGGATTATTATGAGCGAGCACTCTATAACCATATTCTTGCTTCACAAAATCCACAAACAGGCATGATGTGTTATTTTGTTCCTTTACGAATGGGAACCAAAAAAGAATTTAGCGATTCCTTCAACACATTTACTTGCTGCGTAGGTAGTGGAATGGAGAATCATGTGAAGTATACAGAAAGTATTTTTTCTGAAGGCAATGATGGATCTCTTTTTGTAAATCTTTTTATTCCTTCCGAATTAAATTGGAAATCTAAAGGAGTGGCGGTATCCTTGAACACTACTTTTCCCAGCGAAGGGCAAGTAACCCTTCGGGTAAACTCGAAGCGCAAACAGAAATTTTCAGTATGGATTCGAAAGCCGGCTTGGGCTGATAGCGATGTAACTTTTTTGATCAATGGAGAACCGATCAAAGTTTCTTTAGAATCCAATGGGTACTATAGCATCAATCGGAATTGGGGTAATGATCTCATTACATTTACTTGGCCTTTGCAATTGCGATCTGAACAAATGCCGGACAATCCTAATCGCATTTCACTACTCTACGGGCCGGTTGTATTAGCCGGACAATTGGGTACCACGATGCCGGACCCGGTTTATGGGTCGACAGTGCTGCTTACCGATAACCGAAACATTTCTGATTGGATCATCAAATCCCCGACACAATTGGAGTTTCAAACGAAAGGGGTCGCTCAACCGGCTGATGTCAAGCTGATACCTTTCTACAATACCTTTGATCAGTATTACAATGTGTATTGGGATTTCTTTACTCCTACTGATTGGGTCAACCGACAGCATGAATATGAAGCAGAGAAAAAAAGACAGAATGAAGTAGAGCAACGAACGATTGATATTTGTCGGATCGGAGAGATGCAGCCGGAGCGTGACCATAACTTAAAGGCAAGTGAAAAATCATATGTAAGTGAAGCGTTTGGGCGGATGGGCCGTGAAGCCCGGGCAAGTGGGTTCTTTTCTTTCGAGATGAAGGTGGATCCGAGTGTGCCTAATTATTTATTGTGTTCCTACATAGGCGATGATACAAATCGTGGTTTTGATTTTTTGATTGACGATAAACACATCGCCACCCAGGAGTTGAAAGGAGGAACCACTGGCAAGTTCTTTGATATAGAGTATCCTATTCCAGCGGAATATATCATTGGCAAAACAAAAGTGACGGTGCGTGTAAATGCACACACCACCAAAACAGCCGGTAGAATTTTTGGTTGCAGAACGGTGCGGAAGTAGATACGATTCAATTGAAAAATTGGAAGTATGGAACTGAGCGGCAAACTCGCAGCGGAAGTTTTTGGTTAAGAAGTCAATCTTTAAGCGAGAAAACCTTCAAGAAAGGGCGCATGTAATTCCAGTTTGAACAAACGTGTTATTACATACGTCAGCAATTTGTTCTAGCTAAGAATAACAAGGCGCCTGAATGCTCGCTTACTTCATTTTTAGTCCAAACAGAATTCTAAAAAGTTTAATTCTGCGAATGATCTCGTAGGTTCCAAAACATCCGGTAAACGTAAATAGAAGAAGCAGCAAATATTGTAATTCCACTACAAGATTTAATGGGAAAATTAGCGCGGATCCCAAATACAAATAAATCATGTGCAGAATGTATATCGGATAGACAGCTTCGCTGAGATAACTCAAAGCCTTGCTCGGAAGATTCAGATACAGATGACAAAACGATAAAACAGTTAATACCCATACAATTGTTTCAACGGGTAGTAAAGTCCACTGAGTTGCTTCACCCGATGTGAACCCCGCAACGCGCAGACCAAATAGAAGGGCACCGATCACAAAGAAGAGCCATCGCCAGCGAACAATCATCTTCCAAAAACCATCTCCGCTCAATACAAAACAATAACCAAAGAAGAACGCAATCAATCCTAAGAAAAAACCATGCTTGGTCATTACATACATTTCATAGGGACGTGGCTGTGTAAACCAAACTTCCACGATCAGTGCTATTGCCAACGGCAGTAGCCCGAGTGGTGAATGCATCAGCTTCTTTATTCGGAACCCCCATGTACTTGTTTCTTTTTTTTTCAGAAAGTAAAAAACAGGTAGTAGCATGAGAACATATAGAAAGATGTTTCCCAAAAACCAAAGATGCCCCGGATCAGCTACATACTGCAAATTCATTCCATAGTGCTTTTGTAGAATAAAAATGTGAACAGGCACGATGCAGAAAATCCCAAACAGAAACGGTATGAGAATGCGTTGTGTGCGTTCCCAAACCAGTTGTTTCCAGGTACGGTTTTGTAAAGCAAAGTACACGCCCATGCCCGATACAAAAAAAAGTAGGGGAATTCGCCAAATGTTCAACAACATCATAGGCGTCCACAAGGAGACCCATGATGTTTTAGAAGAGATGAATCCGATCATCATACCCCAAGGCTGAAAACCAATTGCGGTATGATAAATAAGTAGCAATGCGATGGCAATAACGCGCACCCAATCGATGTCATATCTACGGCCAGAAGAAGTCATTTTTAAGTTTATTGGATTGTTACTTTAGGACAGCCGCAATTTCCGGACGTGTTTTTTCGATATAGGCAAAATCTAGTTTTAAGCCCATGGGGCCAAGGGCATTGCCCATCATTTCGTAGATTGGTTTCACTTCTTTGAATGGAGCAATGACGCCTTGATATGCGGTGGCGTTGAATTTATTTTTGATGGTTTTATCAGCGCCTTTTTCCAACAGCAGTTTTACCATCGCAGGCCGGCAAAAAAAAGCGGCTGTGTGGAGGGCTGTGGATCCATCATTGTTCTGAATATTCAAATCAGCTCCGGCATCGATTAATATTTTAGCAATATCATCTTTACCAAACACTGTAGCGCTAATGAGAGGGCTTGAGCCACCAAAAGGGTCTCTGATGTTGATATCTGAACCGGCAGCAATATGTTGTCGAACAGCTTCCAGATTTCCTGATACTACGGCTGTATGGATATCTACCGTAGGTGGCTTTACCCCTGGTTGAGAAGCAGTGGTTTTTGTGGTAGTTGGCTTCTTATCCTGGCACGAAGCGGACGTTAATAAAAAGACAGTGATTGCTAACAGGGTGGCTGTTTTAGGCCATTGAATGAATGATGTTTTCATAGAATTGATTGATTAATTTTTATGATGCAAAGAACGAGTCACCCACCACTAATGACTAAATAGCTTTGCTTCAATAGGCATCAAGTTTGCCGCAAATGATGTAAACTATGATGCATGCTTGTAAAAATTGACGCAAAACGTTGTTTTTAGGGCAAATGGCACCATTTAAAAATGGACTCCTGAACAACAGGCCTTTTTTACTCCATGAGCTAACTGTATTTTTACAGCCGGATTTTTATGTATCAGTTTCATGCCCGAGTTGCCAGCTCCCATCAATGAATTTGTAAGCCGGGCTATTGCCATCATTCAGCAAAATTTAGCCAACGAGCAATTTGGCGTTTCAGAGTTGGCCGATGCCATGAGCATGAGCCGGTCGAACCTGCTGCGTAAAATAAAGAAGGAGACTAATCTTTCGGTAAGCCAATTGATCAATCAGGTGCGCTTGGAGCGTTCCATGGAAATACTGCGAACCTCTTCGCTTACCATCTCTGAGGTTTCGCATCAGGTGGGCTTCAACAGTGTATCTTATTTTATCAAATGCTTTCGCGAATATTATGGGTATCCTCCGGGTGAAGCCAACAAACACTTGAATGAAAAGCCGACACCATTGCCCATTGTTTCGAAAGCATCGAATAATCTAAGGTGGTGGATAGCGGGAGGAGTTGCCCTAGCAGTTGCCGCACTTGCATTATATATATATGTAGCGGCCCCTTTTACATCGAAACGAATACTCGAAAAATCCATAGCGGTATTGCCATTTAAAAATGAAAGCAGCGACTCTGCCAATGTTTACTTTATCAACGGGTTGGTGGAATCCACATTGGGAAACCTTCAAAAGATCAAGGATTTGCGCGTTATCAGTCGCACTTCTTCAGAGAAATATCGTAATACCAGCAAATCTGTTCCGGAGATGGCTCAGGAGTTGAACGTCAGTTATTTTGTGGAAGGCAGTGGACAGAAAATTGGTGATAAAATTGTGTTAAACATTCAGTTGATCGAAGCTCGGAGCGATCGCCACTTATGGTCGGCACAATACAATCGGGAAACGAAAGACATTTTTCAATTGCAAGAAGAGATTGCGAAGAGCATAGCAGAAGAGATTAAAGCAATTATTACACCGGAAGAAGAAAATCGAATTCGGAAAAAGCCAACAGATAATCTAGTGGCATACGACCTTTTTTTAAAAGGCAAAGCAGCTCAGGCGATTCCTGACTCGGTTTATCAGCTAAAAGCAATTCAGTATTTTATTGAAGCAACGCAACACGATACGCAGTTTGCCATGGCGTATGCGGAAATTGCCATCACTTATTATTATATGGATATTTTTCATGTTGGAAGAAAGTATTCCAATTCAATTAGCATGTATGCAGATAAGGCTATTCTTTATGATGCGAAGATGGGCGAGAGTCTGGTAGCGAAAGCACTATCCTACATTTCACGGAGAGAGTTTCAGTTGGCAGAGCCTTATCTAGAAAAGGCATTGGAATACAATCCCAATTCAGCACAGGTCATAGGATTTTTAACAGACTTCTACGCGATGTATTTGTTGAACACAGGAAAATATCTGCAGTATGCATTAAAAGGTGTTCAATTGAATATCGAAGCATTGGACTCCACAACGGCCAGCTACAATTATCTGCGCCTCAGCAACGCCTTGATTCAAAATGGATTTGTGGATGAGTCGCTGAAGTATGCCGATATGTCTCTCTCTTACAACCCCAACAATCCATTCTCGCGGTATGTAAGGGCATTTATCTTATTTGCAAAAACAGAAGATGCAACTGAAACCCGCAATTTGCTGTTGGCTGAATTTAATAAAGACACTACCCGATTTGATATTTTGCAAGACATCGGCAAAGTTTCTTACTACATGCGCGATTATAAAGGTGCATTTCACTATTACCAACGATTTTTAGCCATTCGCGAAAAGCGACAACTTGATGTGTACCGGCATGAAAATTTGACAATAGCATATGTGATGGAAAAG
>DGYK01000057.1:179238-207438 GCA_002398365.1 Flammeovirgaceae bacterium UBA5008 | reverse complement strand
AATAGCATATGTGATGGAAAAGGCAGGGGAACACGCAAAGGCGAAAGAGTTGGCAGAAAACTATAAAAATTTCTTTGAAGCCGATCGATCTGTTTACCGCCATTTGGGATTATCAGCCTACTATACTTATACCAACAATCAATCAAAGGCAGTAGAGCACATGCAATGGTTTGCGAAAGAAGAAAATGTGCAGTATTGGATCATTTTATTTTTAGAAAAAGACCCCCTAATGGAGACCATGAATGGTAACGTAGCTTTCAAAAAATATTTTAATGAATCCAAGTCCAAGTTTTGGAAAAATCATCACGCATTGAAAGGATTATTACACGATAAAGGTCTTTTATAACGCTAAAACAATCCTTTATCCAAAGCTTATAAGTAAAGTTTATGATAGTCATAAAATAAATAAATACAAATCTTTAACCGAATTATCCCTACTTCGTTCTTAGATAAGAGTTTCAACTAGTAAATGTTCAAAATTATCTTCCGATATGGCCTTGCATTATCACTCGCTTTGAGCGTAGCAGGCTATTTTCATGCAAATGCTTTTGGATTCGCAGAAAGTAAGCAGGAAAGAATAACTGAGAAACAAGTACACTATCAGGCAGAATCAGACAGATCCCAAAATCAAGAAGTAGTATTTATTGAGATTGATGAAAAGGAAGAGGAAGAAAGTGAACGGTCCTCCCTGAAGCGGAATTCCTGTTCATCACTTTTCGTAGCCAACTTCTCAAACTATTTTTTAGCCTTCAATCATTCCGCCCAAACTCTGGCGGATTTTCATTTTAATTTATTGCCCTACGCGCAGCCTACCTATTTACTGTTGCGTGTCTTTCGTTTGTGATACCTTCACGCTGAAAGGTAATTTACTTCCAAGTTTTATTTAAGATGCACTTTGCTTAGCTGTCTAAGTTAAGTTTCCTGCCTTTCAGTTTCATTTTTAGCTGCATCAAATCATTTTAAAAATTTATTAACTATGAACAAATTAGTTCTGTTCGCAAGCTTTTGCGCATTCGCAATTATTTCAGCTTGTGGATCACACCATGACGAAAAAGAAGAGGACGTGAAATTTATGGTCACTAGTCCTTCCCGTAGAGATACACTGATCATTCGTGATTATGTGTGTCAGATTCGGGCCATACAACACATCGAGCTTCGTGCTTTAGAGCGAGGTTACCTTCAAAATATTTTTGTTGATGAAGGTAAGTTCGTGCGAGAAGGTCAACTGATGTTTCAGATTATGCCGCTAATGTATAAAGCGGAATTACAAAAAGCCGAAGCGGAAGCCAAGTTTGCCGAAATCGAATACCTTAACACAAAGCAATTGGCCGATAGCAATGTTGTGTCTGCCAACGAACTGGCACTCGCCAAAGCAAAATTCGACAAAGCAAAAGCAGAAGTTTCCCTCGCACAAGTTCACTTAGGCTTTACTCAAATCCGAGCACCGTTTGACGGAATCATGGATCGCTTTCAGGTGAGACTGGGTAGTTTGGTGGATGAAGGCGACTTACTGACCACACTCTCTGACAACTCTAAGATGTGGGTATACTTTAATGTTCCTGAAGCAGAATATCTCAACTATAAAATGAATCTGAAGAAGGACAGTGTGATGAAAGTAAAATTGTTGATGGCAAACAATATTTTATTTGATCAAACCGGAGTGGTAGAGGCCATCGAAGCGGACTTCAATAATGAAACTGGTAACATCGCTTTTCGTGCTACCTTCAAAAATCCCAAAGGCTTACTGCGTCATGGAGAAACAGGAAATGTGCAGATGACTGTTCCATTGAAGAATGCATTGCTCATTCCGCAGAAAGCAACTTTTGAAGTGCTGGAGAAGAAATATGTTTTTGTAGTGGATAAAGATCATGTCGTTCATCAACGTGAGATCGTGATTGAAGCAGAAATGCCCGATCTCTACATTGTGAAGGAAGGGCTGGCAGAAAACGAACAGATCATTCTGGAAGGCATTAGGAAAGTGCACGACAAAGCGAAGATCGCTGAGTTTGAATACCACGATCCGAAAGTGGTGATTCCGAATTTGAAAGTATACGTAGAGTAAGTAAGGCCACACTTAAACAGAAAAAACATGTTTAGTAAATTCATACACAGGCCGGTGCTCGCCATCGTTACTTCCCTCGTTATTTTATTCGTGGGAGTTTTGGCGATCAATACCTTGCCTACATCACAATTTCCGGAAGTTGCACCACCTGTAGTAATGGTGAGTGCTTCATACCCGGGTGCTAGTGCCAAGTCACTGGCAGAATCTGTTATTATTCCTCTTGAGCAATCCATCAACGGAGCATGGGGCATGCGCTACATGACTTCCGATGCCACCAGTGCAGGAGAGGCAAACATCCAAGTAGTATTTAATCCAGGCACTGATATCAACCAGGCGTTGGTGCAGGTTTCCAATCGCGTTCAACAGGTAACTAATCGCTTGCCCATATTGGTGCAACGCGAAGGGGTAATTATTACCCCTGTTATTCCGAGTATGTTGATGTATGTCAACTTGTATAGTACGGATAAGAATGCCAACATGAAATTCTTGTTCAACTATGCAGGTGTGAACATGATTCCTGAATTACAGCGTATCAATGGTATTGGTCAGGCAAGAATTTTAGGTAGCCGGCAATATGCGATGCGCGTTTGGTTGAATCCGGATCGGATGCGTGCATACAAAATTTCTCCGGACGAAGTAATGGAAGCGTTGAGCGACCAAAGCATTATTGGTAAGCCCGGACGTATAGGTCGTGGTGATAGCAAGCGAGCGGAAGCACTTGAATATGTACTTGCTTATACCGACCGCTTTAATGATCCGAAGCAGTACGAGAATGTTATCATCAAAGCAAACCCCAACGGAGAAATTCTTAGACTTAAAGATGTAGCCACTGTCGCGTTGGGTAGCGAATATTACGATATCTATTCCAACATGAATGGTCTTCCATCCGCTGCCATGGTACTTAAGCAAACGTATGGAAGTAATGCCAGTGATGTTATTCACAAAGTAAAACTGAAACTGGAGGAATTGAAGAAAACATTTCCTCCCGGTATGGATTATGAAATCAGTTATGATGTTTCGAATTTCCTGGATGCTTCAATAGAAAATGTAATTCACACGTTGCGAGATGCTTTTATTCTGGTAGCGTTGGTGGTATTTATTTTCTTGGGTGATTGGCGTTCAACACTGATTCCAACATTGGCAGTACCGATCTCGTTGATTGGCGCATTCTTTTTCATGCAGTTGTTTGGTCTTACCATTAACATGATTACACTTTTTGCCTTGGTATTGGCTATTGGTATTGTGGTAGATGATGCCATTGTAGTAGTGGAGGCGGTTCACGCTAAAATGGAAGAAGAGCATATCTCTCCTTACAATGCAGTGAAAAAAGTAATTGGTGAGATCAGCGGTGCAGTTATTGCAATCACTTTGTTGATGGTTTCTGTTTTTGTTCCGGTTTCATTTATGACAGGTCCGGTTGGAACTTTCTATCGCCAGTTCTCTATCACGATGGCTTCATCCATTGTGTTATCTGGAATTGTGGCACTAACCGTTACACCGGTATTGTGTGCGATGATTTTACGAAGCACTCATCGAAAACCAAAAAAGAAAAATTGGTTGAATAGCTTTCTGGAGGGTTTTAATATTCTTTTTGAAAAACTGACTAAGCGCTATGTTACGTTGTTGCATCGCATCGCGCATCGTAGGTTAGTGACAGTAGGTTTGTTTGTCGTGTTTGCATTAGGAATTTTTGGTATTGCCAATAACTTACCTACGGGGTTCATTCCGAGTGAGGACCAAGGTATGTTATACGCCATTATTCAAACACCTCCCGGATCAACGCTTGAAAGGACAAATGACTTGTCGAACAAATTGGTTTCGGTGATCAACACCGTAGAAGGTGTAAAGTCAGTTTCATCCATTGCAGGTTACGAAGTATTGACCGAAGGACGCGGATCAAATGCCGGAACTTGTTTGATTAACTTAAAGCCTTGGTCGGAGCGCAAACATACCGTCAGTGATATCATTCATGAACTGGAAGAAAAAGCAAAATCAATTCCGGGTGCTACGATCGAATTCTTCGACCCACCTGCCGTGCCTGGTTTTGGTGCAGCCGGTGGTTTTGCTTTGCAGTTGCTCGATAAAACCAATAGTGGTGATTATCTGCAATTGGAAAAAGTGACGAATGAGTTTATGGATAAGCTGAAAAAGCGTAAAGAGCTAACCGGTTTGTTCACATTCTTCAGTGCAAATTATCCTCAATATGAAATTGAAATCGACAATCAACTGGCGATGCAAAAAGGAGTGAGCATCGGCAATGCCATGAATACGCTTTCGATTTTTGTGGGTAGCACGTATGAATTGGGTTTCATTAAATATCAGCGGTTCTTCAAAGTGTTTGTGCAAGCAGCGCCCGAGTACAGAAAGCTTCCTTCAGATGTGTTGAATTTATGGGTGAAAAATGATAAGGGTGAGATGGTTCCATTCTCTGCATTCATGCGAATTAAAAAGAAACAAGGCGCGAATGAAATTAACCGTTATAACATGTACAATACTGCCGGCATTCGCGGAGGCCCGTCACGTGGTTTCAGTAGCGGTGAAGCCATTGCTGCAGTAAAAGAAGTTGCTAAGACGTTGCCCAATGGTTTTGATATTGACTGGGCAGCATTGTCGTATGATGAGACGCGTAGAGGAAACGAAGCAGTCTATATTTTCATCATCGTGTTGATATTCGTGTACTTCGTGTTGGCGGGTCAATATGAGAGTTTCATTATACCATTGGCGGTCGTGTTCTCATTGCCGGCCGGTGTGTTTGGTTCTTTCTTGCTCATTAAAGGGATGGGGCTTGCCAACGATATCTATGCGCAAGTTGGGCTTGTGATGCTGGTTGGTTTGCTTGGAAAAAATGCGGTATTGATAGTGGAGTTTGCCGTACAAAAACAATTGCAAGGAGCAACGGTGCTGGAAGCAGCTATTGAAGGAGCTCGCGTGCGTTTCCGCCCCATCTTGATGACATCATTCGCATTCATTGCCGGATTGATTCCATTAGTTCTCGCACATGGTGCCGGTGCTATCGGTAACCGTACCATTGGTGCGTCCGCGTTGGGCGGGATGTTGTTCGGTACGGTGTTTGGCGTGATCATCGTGCCGGGCTTGTACTATATTTTCGGTTCTATAGCTGAAGGCAAAAAGCTGATTCGTGATGAAGATGAAGATGCATTGACCGAAGACTTTGTGCAGCACGTAGACCCTTATCAAAAATCTAAAGACAGTGACCTCCATGAATAATATTAAATCCACTGGTGCCGTGGTGGCACTTTCGTTGCTGTTGGGCGCATGCGCTATTCCAACATCCATGATTCCACGCAACGAACGTAAAAATTTGCCGGAGCAATTTGCAAACTCGACTGATACATTGAATTCGGCCAAGGTGAAATGGAAAGACTATTTTCAAGATCCTTACCTGAATGCACTGATTGATACAGCGCTGCGAAACAATCAAGAACTGAATATTGTATTGCAAGAAATCAATATTGCCAAGAATGAAGTTCGAGGAAGGAAAGGAGAATATTTGCCCTTCATTGATTTGCAAGGCGGAGTAGGAGTAGAGAAGACGCCACGCTATACACGATCAGGTGCAGTAGATGCCACTACGGAAATTAAGCCGGGACAAGAGTTTCCTGATCCTCTTCCTGACTTTTTATTGGCCGCCAATTTTTCGTGGCAGGTAGATATCTGGAAGAAACTACGCAATGCCAAGAAATCGGCTATGATGCGTTATTTGGCATCGCAAGAAGGCAAGAATTTTTTGGTGACACACCTCGTTGCTGAAATTGCCAATTCATATTACGAACTAATGGCGTATGATAATCAATTGGAGATTCTTAAAAAGAATATCGAGATACAACAAAATGCATTAGGGATTGTACGTCTTGAGAAACAAGCTGCGAAAGTAACAGAATTAGCAGTTAGGCGATTTGAAGCCGAGGTATTAAAAAATCAAAGTCGCCTCTTCCATGTGGCACAGGAGATTGTGGAAGCGGAGAACCGAATTAACTTTTTAGTTGGACGGTTGCCACAACCAGTGATGAGAAACTCACAAGGTTTTACGGAACTGACACCAGCCACAGTGTATTCAGGTATCCCCTCACAGATTTTGCAAAACCGCCCGGATATACGTCAAGCGGAATTAGAATTGACTGCCGCTAAACTAGATGTGAAATCAGCTCGCGCAAGTTTTTACCCACAATTGAATATTTCAGGTCTCATCGGATTTGAAGCATTCGATGCCGGATACTTATTGAGTAAACCAGAGTCGATGATGTACTCTATTATGGGTGGATTGACCGCACCGTTGGTGAACCGAAATGGTATCAAAGCGATGTATTACAATGCCAACGCCCGACAAATTCAAGCGATGCATCAGTACGAGCGGACCATATTAAGTGCGTGTATAGAAGTGGCTAATCAACTTTCGAATATTAACAACATGAAAAGCAGCTATGACTTGCGCTCACAACAGGTAGCAGCACTTACTGAGTCAATTGATATTTCAACGCGTCTTTTCCGTTCGGCCAGAGCCGATTATATGGAAGTTTTGCTAACGCAGCGCGATGCACTTGAATCTAAATTTGAGTTAATCGAAACGAAGATGCAGCAAATGCAAGCCATGGTTAATGTGTATCAAGCATTGGGTGGTGGCTGGGCAAATTAGCTTTATTATTCAACCACTGAGTTACGGTAGGGAAACGCAACATCTGCTGAACATGGAAGAACTACAACATTTTCAGAAGTATAAGATTCATAACCGTTCAGAGGCGCACTTAAAACGCTTTCGTACGAATCGGAGACAAATGATCGTGCTCACGGTTTTGGCTTTGTTGATCGGACCGGTGATTATTTTGAAGAATCATCGGGGCATCCCTCCATCCATGGATAATTATATTCGCCTGATTGGTTACTGTTGTTTCATTGCATTACCGCTTTTTGCATGGATACTTTGGTTGCAATGGCGTGAGTCCGTTAAGCTTTCGCGCGGCTATGTGTGGTTGGGTAAATTTAAAGTGGTGGAAAAATTAGAAGCGTGGATGAATTGCTACTTCATCGTAGAGCCGGGACAAACAAAGCTTCGAGTGGACAGAGATCTTTTTCAGAAAACGAATGTGGGTAACACCATCATCGTTTGCCGTAATTCTCTTGGCCAATTAGAATATATACGCAGGGTCAATCATCAGTCAAAGCATTCGGCTAAAAATAGTGTGAGTCGATTCTTACGATCGCTTTAAGTTTTTATGTAGTGGGTTGAATGGGTTGTTAGAGGGTAAGCCTCCGAGTAACATCGGAGGCTTTTTTTTTGAAAGGTAATTATGCAGTGTGCCAGAATAACTGATAGGACATAAATCACTAGGTCTTATCGGTTTTCTCATTCCACTCTTTAATAAATGGTTGATGATAGAATCGCTTGCCTGTATTTTTATATAATGCATTTGCTACTGCTGCAAACACAGGCGGAAATGGCGGTTCACCTAAACCGGTAGGATCAATATCATTTTGCACAAAGTGTACATCGATTTTCTTCGGAGCTTCTTTGTGACGGATCATTCGGTAGCGATTAAAATTGTTCTGCTCGGATACTCCTTCCTTATGTATGAGTCCTCCGAAAAATGCATTTCCAATTCCATCCACCACCGCACCTTGCACCATATTCGCAGCGGCATCCGGGTTAATCACCACACCACAATCTATTGCGCTGAATACACGCTCTACATACGGTTGACCCTCTTTCTTCACTACATCTACCACATGCGCGGCATACGAATTATGGCAGAAGTAAGCGGCAACTCCGCGGCTGTATTTTTTGTGCTCCATATTATTCCAGCCCGATTTTTCCCTCACCAACTTTAATACACCTGCGTAGCGGTCAGCATCATACTCATTGTTTTTGCCTACCGGATTCTCCTTCGCGCGTTGCAACAATTCCAGTCTGAAATCGATCGGATCTTTGCCCATCAACTCAGCTAGCTCATCCAAAAAAGATTGTTCGGCTGCCGCGTTGAAGTTGGAACGTGGAGCACGGAATGCACCAATGGTAATGTTAGAAGGAATGGCCCAACCTTCAGCAAGATAATGATCGACCGCACCAGCGGGAAAGCGATTTGCATGAATAGGATGCTCGGGTATACCACCGCCCTTCACATGAAAGGCAATCAAATTTTTATTTGCATCCAACGCTGCCCGATAGGTTGCCGTGTACATTGGGCGATAGATGCCGTAAGTCATATCATCTTCGCGGCTATACACCAACTTAATCGGTGCCTTCATTCTTCGGGAGATCAGTGCGGCCTCTGTGATGAAGTGTCCGTAGGCACGAAGACCAAAACCTCCGCCCATGCGGCTCATTTGAATTTCTATTTTATCAGGAGGAAGATTTAGAATCTTCGACAAGGTGGGTTCAATCCAACCGAGTGCCTGATGTGGCCCGATCAACAATGCTTTTTCATCTGTAACATGTGCGAAGTAATTCATCGGCTCCATGCAGTTGTGTGCTAAGAAAGGAGCCGTGTAGGTGCGCTCCAGAATTTGTGCGGCTTTGGCGAAAGCAGCTTCAGGATCTCCATCTTTTCGCAATTGTTGTGCAGGCTTCTTGGCATACTCCGCCATCTTTTCCATTTGCACAGTAGTGCTTTCCAGTTCAGCCGGAATAATCACTTCTGTTTTTCCGCGAAAGCCGTTGATAACTTCTTTTGATGCTGTAATCGGCTGCCACTCTACTTTTAGTTTTTTACGAGCGTTCATTACTTCCAGTATTGTTAAACAATAAAATAAATAAGTAATCTATAAAAAAGACGAATATGCGGATCCCAAGCTTCATTCTGATTTTCCTAACACTAACAACAATATCAAATGGGCAAGAGAAGTTTTCTAATACACTCATAGCAACAGAAAGTGTAACTTCACCCGATGCTGAGCTAAATTCTATTCGTTGGATTGAAGGGCATTGGAGGGGTGAAGCATTCGGAGGTTTAACAGAGGAGGTCTGGAGTCCTCCGCTGGGGGGATCGATGATGTGTGCGTTCAAATTGGTAGTAGATGGAAAAATCAAATTTTATGAACTAGCTACAATCTCAGAAGAGAAAAGTACTCTCATCCTAAGACTTAAGCACTTTCATCCAAACTTGAAGGGTTGGGAAGAGAAAGACAAAACACTTGATTTTCGATTAATCAAAATGGAGCCTGGGAAAATTTATTTTGATCAATTTGCCTTTGAGCGAGTAGATGCTCTACACATGAATATCTTTGTGGTGATTGAGAACCAGGGAACCCGCGAAGAAGTAAGATTTTCTTATAGTAAAATGTAAGAGTGTATTAAAATGACCGTAATAAAATATACCCTGAAGTTGGCACACTTCTCTTATTATATGCGTGCAAAAGCGCTAATCTGGAATCAGAATTAGAAATGCTTAAACGTTTACAGCGCGAGGAGCAAGAAGCTCATCTTACCAATAACGCCTTGCTTTTCCATAGAATCGTTGCAGATACTTTATGTCAGGTAAAAAATGGTGAAGTGTCATTCCTTACGAATGAACAAGTAGTACATCGGTTTGAAAGCTACTTTAGTGGTGTTGAGTTTGTTCGATGGGAAGATAGTGCGGAGCCGATTTTTGTAATTTCAGAAGACGCAACTTTGGCGCACGTGCTCGTGCAGAAACATGTAGAACTCATTGTCAAAAGCGATTCAACGAGAACAATTCAAAAGACTGACTTTGGGTGGACTGAACTATGGAGAAAAAGAAATGGCCAGTGGAAGCTCTACACAATTACCTCTACTCAAAAGGAGTCTGATTAATACCCTCCTAGCAAAGTTCTTACTTAGCAAAGTTCTAAGGAATCAAAGTTAAAGCAGAAATAAAAAAACCTCAGACTGCTTAAAATCTGAGGTTTTTTGGTGATCCCGCTGGGATTCGAACTTTTCCTATAACCTATTTAATTTCAAATAGTTACAACAAGCAAAACCGATTGGTCACAGACTTGGTCACAAGGCCAAATCGATTTTACGCCACACACTTAAAGAACGATTTCTGCTAATAAATATAACTAATTCAAGTCGGACGAGAAAGCAAAATCGTCCAAATCGAATCAATGAAAATGGACTGACTACATCAGCCCTTCATCCATCAACGACAAATATCCTTCGGTTGTGACGATGATGTGGTCAAGCACATCTATATCGAGTAATTTGCCACCTGCCCGCATTCTGTTGCTCAAGTCGATGTCAGCTTTGCTGGCCTGCCTGTTGCCCGAAGGATGATTGTGAGCCATTATCAGACTACAGGCATTCGCTTTGAGAGCTGCAGCGAAAATTATTTTGGGATCCGCGACTGTACCCGTGTTGCTACCCGTTGAGATGTTTACGATCCCTAATACGCGGTTAGCACGATTGATGAGCATCACTCTAAATTCCTCCACAAACTCTATTTTCTCATCATCCCAGGTTTGCAGCAGGATGTTGAAAGCATCTTTCGATGAGCAAATTTTTGGCCGCTCAGAAGGCTTGACTTTCGTCTTGTAGGAGAGTTGAATCTCAGCGACCTGAATGCGATTTTTTTCTTGTTGGGTTTCCATAAGCTTGTTGATTTAATTATGGCACCCATTGGGGTTCGGGAGGAATCAGCGCAAGGAGGAACGGAATAAATGAAGGCAAGGCGGGCGGCACGCGTTTATGCCGTAGTTCCTTGCCCGCGTATTCCGATCGAACCCTACCTTTGTGACAGAATTAAAAAGACATGGCCCTTCAGGAGAGGACATTTTTATGTGATGGAGAACATACCCACACGACTATTTGTGTAACTCGTGAAAGCCACAACAAGGATGGATCCAAATGCAAGAGACAGCGGAATTTTAGATTTGAAGAACCTAATTGAAGCAGACTTTCAGTAGAACATCGAACGCTACCATCATTGCTTCCCATAAGCCGCCAACGAGCACGGGCGGGAGTCGGGTCAAGGGTGCCGATACAATAAAAAATCAACCAAACGATCGGCACTCGTCTTGCCCTTGAGGCGACTCCCGCCCGGGGTCACCTTTGCTTATGGGGAGAAATGTTTCCATAAAATTCAGGGGCGGGTGAAGCGAAGGAGGCGGAACGAAGTGAAATGGAGTGGTGCGGCCTTGCGTGGCTGAGCGCAGATGATTGTGGTCAGGTGCGCAGAGTGTGTGCCTGGATGCTGACCCAATCATGCGCTCCTGTGTGGGGCAGCCGAACCCAACGAAATGGAGCGTAGTGCAGCCGACTGAGGTTCACAGGCCCCGATGATTTTGTTGTGGTTTCGAGGAGCAAGGCATGCGACAGGCTGCGTCACCATAAAATAAAAAATACTGACGCACCTCTGGCAGCACATCTGTGCGCTACCATTCGTCATGATTACACTGGCGCACTGTTGTGCTGGCTTGTCGCATGCCTTGCAGTTATCTATAAAAAGAGCCTGATGATTTTCAGGCTCTTCTTACTTTGCTAAACGCCCACTCCTCTTTTTTTCTTTTTCGTTTGTCGGGGCGAGTCGTCATCATCTTCTACTTTGACCGATTCCTTTTTGTCTTTTGACTTGTCTGGCTCCTGCTTGGTCTCCTTGCCTTGTTTTTCATTTTGCTGGTATTGCCGTTTCATGTTCTGGTCATACACATCCACACTTTTGAATTTAGGGTTTGCTTCGATGTGCATCTTTTGCTCTTGCCCGTCCTTCATCATGGTGACTGAGGTTGTATTGCCTTTTTCCAATGATCGCATGATTCGCTCCTTCAACTCCGGGTTGTTCAACTCCTTGATAGGATGCTTCGCCAACACCTTGTCGAGGTCGTAACCATAGCCTTGATGGTACTGGTCGACTTTGAAGTTGTTGTTCTTATCCTTTTCCCCTTCCAAGTCGAGTTTTACCCACGCGTTAAAGGGCTGGCCTTCCTTTGTTGTCAAGTCTTTGTTCACACTTCGGCCTGACAAGAGATTGTATGCTTCTTTGGCAGTGATGCCGTGGTTCTTGGTGATGTAGAAGGTCTGCGTTTTGTCTTTGGTCGGGTCTTCCTCGTTTTTAAGCGTGGCATGATAGCGATTCAAGAAGTACATATCGCCTTGGTCGCCTTTCCGAAAGTCAATGGTGTAGGTCACCTTTTCGGTTTTGTCTCCGCGCTTAAATTCATTCTCGGTGTTGAGTTTGAAGTCAGCGGGTTGCTTTTCGATGTTTGCCTTCAAGTCACCTTCCAGCTTTTCTCCAAAGCCCAGGTACTTGAGGCCATCTCTCAGGAATTCAAAATTTTTGATGTTCATAGGATTTTGTATTTAACGTTTACTTAAAAGTGATTTATGAATACATCAAGGCAGTGCACGTGCCTTGACGAGTGTGCGATTACTGATGGGAAGAGCAAGATGCCGTCCCCCGTTGTGCTCAAACATTTCTATTACGAGGTGCTTAGCATCTGGTATCGTGAACTTGTCCACGGCAAATACCCAGTCGTTGATGGACTTCCCTTTGATTTCCACGGGAGTGGCATTCACAAAAAACGGTTTGACTTCCACCTCTTGAGATGCCGTGCGGTTTACCTTCTTATTGTCACGGATGTAGAAGCGCAGGAAATCAATGGTATAGTTAATGTTGGACGTGTTTTTCCCACGCAAGTGAAAGAAGATGGTATTGTCCTTGATGAAAATGCTTTTCAACGCCAGTGCTACTTTGTATTTTCCTGTTTGTTGAAACCGTATCGACTTTCGACTCGACAGAATAAATTCCGCATATCGGTTGAAGTCATCTTCTGTCATTTCGTTTTCAAATACAATCGCCTTCTCGTTGTCGTTGCCTTGTTCCGCTGGCATCTGGAGGTTTAATGTCTTTGGCTCGTCCACATAGTTGACCGTGAATTGGTGCAAGACCCCATCTGCTGTTATTACGGTAAGGCTTGTTTCGGGGAAGCGGACTCGTCCGGCTTTCACTTGCAGCACGTTGCCCATGCCTTTGGCTTTTTGTGCCAGCAAGTCTTTGCTTCCGCGGTCAACATTCTTGATGATGGTGGGGAAGATGAGGCTGGATGTTTTGTTGAATGTAACCTCCAGCGGATAGGTGCGGATGTTGTCTTGTGCTGTTGCAACCACTTGTGCGGCTGCGAAAGCGATTGTGAGGAAGACTGATTTATATGGATTCATAGTATTGCTGATTAGTTTCTGGTTTCTGGATGCTGGTTTATGATTTTCAATTTATTGCCGAGCATTCTTGTCCTTCAATAAGACCTGATAGCCAGCCTTTACTGTTACTTTGATGAGTTTCACTTTTTTACTGAAAAGCCCTTTTGCAGCTTCCACACCTGCCGCTGCGGCCTGTGCACTCAGCGATTGGTCCATCGTCATGAACTGCATACTTTGAATTGCCTGATTGGATGACTGCTTGGCGGCATCACGTGCGATGGCACCGGGGATGTACAGGCCTTCCATACCATCGAGGTCGTAGGCTGCGAGTGCCACTGGAAACAATGAGTTGTCCACCCGAATGGAGTTGATGGCGATGGTGAGTCGTTCTTCGTTGATGGCAGCCGTGCCGTAGATGAATTGGTCTTTGGAGATGAGTTGTCCGTTGATAAAAATATCCGATGTGAGGCGGAGCTTGACGGTCGCGCCTGCCACTAGTTCTTGTGTATCGTGGATGACAGCCGGGATGGCGTTGGCTTCGGCTTGGGCATTTGATTCTTCTTCCAATCCATAAAAACCATTTCCCGAAAGCGCGATGGTGACAGTCGAATCATTTTGCAATGAGGGTGACGCTGATGAAGGTTCCAGCGTTGTGATTGCACTATTGGATGTGGTTAGGCTCACCGGGAAAACTTGTTCTTTGTTTTGAATGCTTTGTTCACGGATGCGGTCTTTCACGCGCTCCGGATGTTGGATGTCGAGAATCTTGTCAAGTACGTTATTCATCTGCGCCACTTCAGGGTCAGGTTCGTCTGACTTGGCCATCATTTCCATCATGCTTTCCAGTTTGTTGACATCGTCTTTAAACTGTTCATGTTCTACAGGTGGAACCATGTTTTCCTGTTGTGCTTGCAATTGAGAAGTCGGTGATGTGATGGGTGCTTTGTTTAGCTCACGATAAATCATTTGCAGTTTTTCGTTCACCTTAACTTCGTTCGGGTCCATGTCATGTGCTGCCGTTAAAGCTGGCATGGTTGCGCTTCCGAACAATGGGTCTTTGTCTTTCTCTTCGAGCACCATGGTGTTGAGTTCGAAGTACGGGTCGTTCTCCACTGCTTCCAGCAAGTCTGCTGAGTCACGTTGGGAGGCTTCGTAGAGACTGAACTTGTCTGTTTTCTCATCGGGAGAAAAATGGGCGCTGGGGAGTTCGAGGTTGAGACCCGTATGCATGTTCGCTACGGCTTGTCCGGGTACGGCCTGGCCTCCACCGAGCGCCCAAAAAATCAGGGTGAGAAAGGGCATGGTGAGCATGGGCAATGCCATTGCCAACTTTCTCTTCTGCAGGAATTGTTGCGAATGTGTTTTCATAGTTGTTATGGTTTTAATTGTTTGCTCTTGAGTGGCAGAAACTGAAGTTGCTTGTCGTATTCCATGAATTGGTTGTAGGACAACGGCTTCCAGTCTGGTGACATTTTCCAGCGTTCGTTGCTGTAAGCCGGGTTTTCATTCTTAAAGAAATTCCCTCTCCTGTCCATCGCCACATAAAAGGCTTCAAACTTTCCATTGACTTCTCCTTTCATTTTGCCAAGGGGAATCAGTTCGGTGGTGTCGGGCTTTGTTTGCATCGGTTGTTGTGTCAGTGGCTTGGTCATAGATTCAAATTTTATAGACGTATCGTTTGATGGCATAAATCCCTGCCTGAGTGAAAGCAGGCAGAAGGCAGCGATGCAGGTGCCGGTGGTGAGCAGTGTTGTTTTCTTTGCTTGCATCGAAAGGCCGTTGAATGCATTGTTGAGCATGGTCACACCGCTATGGAGTTTTTTGTTGGCCTGCTCTTTCCAACTTGTCGTTCCCGATTTTATGTCATCCGTTGCCATGTGTTATCTGTTTTCGATTTTCAGGTCTTTGTTTTCGAGGGTATTCCATTTTTCAATCAGGAAGCCGTGAGGATTATGGTCAGAGCGGCTGACATTGCGCAGGTAGCCTTCAGAGATGATACTTCGTGTGACGATGGAAGACGTACGAATCAGTTTCTGCTTTCCGTGGTAGCGGAAGTAAAAGGGGTATTGATTGATTTCGATACGGATGCTATCGGGCATAATCTCCTGGCTGATGTTGCCGGAGATGACATTGGAATAGTAGCGGCTTTCTTTCAGGTTGTCGTATTGACGCTTTGCAGAAGCATCGGCCAGGTAGAGAGCTTTGGTGATGTTTGCTTCAATGACTTTTTCGTCCGGGTCTAATGTGAAGAAGTAAAAATGAAACATCTTCACGTGGTCGCGTGCTTCCACGGGGATGTTGTCCTTGCGTTCTGCCGACCATGCTTCGAGGGCTTTGCCGTTGGCGAGGATGTAGATGCGGGCTTGTGTTTCGCGTACCCACTCAAAGCTTTTGTACATCGTGTACCCACAGATGGCCACACAGGAAAGGATGACGACAATCGTGAAGAGCCGGATGTGTTTGAAGGCGGTGTCGATATTTTTAAGCTGGGAGAACATTGTGGTTACTGGTTGCTGGTTTTTAGTTGCTGGTTACTTTACGATACTTTCAAGATTCGCCCGATAGTTTTTTGTGCATGTAGTGGTCGGTGCCCATGGCGTTGGCGTTGCTGGATTGTGCGCCTGAGCCACTCATCGCTGTTGCAGCAGATGTCAGTACTGCCCCTGCGCCTGCTACTACTGCTGTTGTGGCCGTGCGCGAACCTCCTGTGAAGAAGTTGGATGCTTTGTATAACAGAGCGTTGCCTCCGCCTGCGTGAACGATGTAGCCCGCCACGCTTGGCACGGTGAAATACCCAACAATGCCGATGACGAGGAAAATCAGGTATGCGGTGTCGGTTGCACTAAAGAACGTATCACCATATCGCAGCACCTGTTGAATGTCCACGCGCAGCATGTTCTCCTGAATTTTCCCGATGATGCTGCCGAATATGTTGGCCACCGGCAGCCAGAGGAAGACGTTGATGTAGCGTGCCAACCACATGTGTAGTGTGTTTTGAAATCCATCAAATACTGCGAAGCCGAATACCAGTGGGCCGAGGATGGCGAGGACAATCAAATAGAATGTGCGAAGCGTGTTGATGCACAGGGCAGCCGCTTCAAAAAGTATTTGCAGTATTTCCGACATCCATTGTTTGACCGAGTTGCGGAAATTGTACGAGGCTTTTGCCATGGCGAACTTGATGTCGTTGCCGATGCCATCCAGCGGGCCTTCGCCTGTTCCGTTGGGATGCGTGTACTTGTACCACTTGTCGCGGTCGCCATCTCCGGAGGGGCCTACGAACATTTGCCAAGAAGGCGTTTTTTTAATGGCATCCTCTTTCAACTTTAATAAGTAGGCAATGGCATTGTTGGTGCCTGTTACCATGGCGGCTGTTCCCGTAACTGTTGGTTTAAGAATGCCATTGATGACGGCCAGCACGTAAGGGAACATCATGATGCAAAAGCCTAAGACGAAAGGGCGCAGCAATGGATAGAAGTCGATGGGTTCTGCGTTGGCCAAGTGCCGCCATACACGCGAGCTGATGTACCATAGTGCTGCAAACCCGGCCAACCCTCTTCCTACACTGATGAGGCGATAGCAGAGTGGAATCATGTCGGTGTATAGTTGGTCGAGTACCGAATGCAGACTTTGGATTTCGCCTACAAAGGTTTGAGCGGGGGCAAGTGATGGGAGAAGGAAGAAGAGGAGCATGAGCCTCACCCCATTCTTTGCTGAAGCTACGGTTGGCAGGCCCAACCCCTCTCCAGAGGAAGAGGGGAGCTTGAAAAATATTTTTTTAATTGGTGCCATATAATTTCTTTACCGTTTGCTGGTCGTTGTTAGCGAAGGCACGTTGGATGGCAAGCAGTCGTGTATCGTTGTTGAAGCCGCGCAGGAACACCATGCGGTTTTCCATGTCGTAGAAAATGTTGTCGATGGCACGCATGCGCTCGTCATCGCTCATGCGGAGTTTTGTGGCTGTGATAATCATGGCCAGGTCATCAAGGTTTCTTACGCTCGCCTGAATGACAAAGCGGTACACACTTTCGATGTAGAAGATTTCATCGATGGTGAGGTTGGGGTCGTTTTTAAAACGGCTCCAGGCGCGTCTATATTCTTGCATCAAAAGTTTTTGATATTCGATGATGAAGGGGATGCGTTTGTAGTTTCGCACGGAAGGGTTGACTGCCATCAGGCCATCTAAAAATGCCTGGTGGATAGAGTAGTCGCCTTCGGCAATTCGTTTGATGGTGTTGTATCCTTTGTCAAGGATTTTATATCCCATGTACATGTTGTCGAGCATCTGTTCCAGCGTTTGGAGTTTCTCCCAGTTGAGAATGAGTTGTTGCGTTTCGTGCGCCTGTGCCCGCAGTTGGTTGGCATGCAGGGTTATTGAAACAACTAGTATCAAGAGTGCTATTTTTTTCATGGTCGTTGCATTACAATTTTTTTCGAAGCTCTGCGTCTCGTTTTTCCTTGCCCCGTATGGCTGCCAGTGCGAGGTTGTCGTTTCCAAATGCCCGCACAAAAGCGTACTTATCACGCATGTCTGCATGGAGGCGGTCAATTTCTTTCATGCGCTGGTCGTCTGCCATCTGTGTGCGTCCATCGCCTATTGTTTCCATCAGTTGTGCCAGCGTCAGGTCGCATGACTTCATCATGTTGGTATAGCAATAGCCCAAGTAGTACAACTCCTCCGCGGTGAAGTTGCCATCCCGCCTGCACCGGTCATTGCTTTGCTTGAAATCGCGGATGATGTAGTACTGATAGGCAATGATGTCTGCGACTTTTGCCGAGTTCCTGATGTGTGGGTTGACGTTGTTCAGCGAACTGAAAAAGTCACGATGCAAGTTGAAGTTGCCGGACTTGATGTTGTCGATGGTGTACAAGCCCCTTTGCACAACCTGATATCCTTTCTTCAAGTTGTCTAAATGCACTTTTAGTGCTGCAATCTGACGGGCGAGGTATCTACGTTGCGTTTTCTTCTGACCAAACCATTCGTCCCAGTCGGGGAACTGAGCGCTGCAAGAAGTAGGCAGAAGGCAGCAGGCAGTATGCAGGAGAATAATGATAAGCACCTTTTTCATAATCGAACCTTGTTAGTTGATTCCATATAGTCTTCGTACTGCTGCGATTTCATGTTCGCCTTTAGCACGGTTGAGGCTCAACTGAATATTTTGGTTGTTGAACTTCTTGAGGTCGGCATAGTTTTGTTCGATGCCATCGCCCGCCTTGTTGATAATCTCCAGTCGCTTGGCATCGCTCATTTGTGTCTTGAATGAATTGATGACCATCATCAATTGTTCGATGTTGAATACACTGTCATCGATGATGCCTGTATAGGTGCGGTACATGTAGTCGATTTCCATTTGGGTGAAGTGGTCGTCCTGACTCACCAGGTTCCAGGTGCGTTTGTATTCTTGCACCAGAAAGACTTGCCGTTCCACAATTTGCCGGATGCGCTGGTAGGTTTGCAGTGTGTTCCGTATGCGCCACAGTTCATCGAAATATTTTTTGTACTGCTGTCGCTGTTTGTCTGTCCATTGGGCGATTTCCGTCAGCTTCAGTTGGTTGAGTTTGTTCTCTATGACTTTTTGTGCATTCTGTAGCCAGATGGTTTTGGTTTGAATGCGTTGAATCATCAGGTCAAATGCTTTGATGACCCAGATGACCGCTTCTTTGATGATGGCTGCGATGGGTATGGCTGCTTTCGCCTGTTGCGTGGGTGCCGCTACTAGAATGCAGAGAGTAGCTATCATACAGGCGGCTATAATTTTGTTTATCTTCTTCATAGGCTTCTAATTTTTTGATTGCATTTCGCGAGCGAGTTGGGCAATGCCTTTGCGCATGTCGCCAAAGCGTTGTGCATATTGTTGAACTTTCATTTTCTCAGATTCTTCGGTGGTGTAGGCCAAGTACTCTTCGAGCGATACTTCAGTGGCATAGACTTTTGACAGCATCCCGCCAAGGCTGATGAACACTTCTTTGTATTTGCGGGTGGGGTCGTTGCTTTTGTTGATGGAGAGGACCAAGGCCTTTTCCTTTTCTGTCAATCCCAATAATTGTTGAATGGAGTCGAACTTGTTTTGGTATTTGCTTTGGTCGAGCAGGATTTTGCAATCGGAGTTGTTGATGATAGCCTGCTTGACCACAGGTGAACTGATGATGTCTTCCACCTCCTGCGTCACTACGATGGCCTCGCCATAGAATTTACGGACGGTTTTGAACAAATACTTGATGTATTCCGCCATGCCTTCTTTAGCGATGGCCTTCCACGCTTCTTCAATCAAAATCATTTTCCGAATGCCTTTCAGCTTGCGCATCTTGGAAATGAACACCTCCATGATGATGATGGTGACTACGGGGAAGAGGATTGGGTGGTCTTTGATGTTGTCCAGTTCAAAGACGATGAATCGTTGCTGAAGCAGGTCGAGATTTTCGGTGGCGTTTAGTAAGTAATCAAACTCACCGCCTTTGTAGTAAGGTCGCAGTACGTAGAGAAAGTTTTCCACGTCAAAGTCTTTCTCTTTGACTTTGTCTTCTTTGAGTACTTGCACAAATTCATTGCGGAGGAATTCATAAAAGGTATCAAAGCATGGCCTCATCCGGCCTTCGGCCACCTTCTCCAGAGGAGAAGGAAGTTTATCAAAATACATTTTCAGCGCAATGGACAGCGCGACATATTCTGAGCGGTTGAAGGTCTCATCGTCTTTTTTCCAGAGCGCGAGGAGAAGGGTTTTGATACTTTCTTTTTTCTCGGTGTCGAGGGTGTCTCCTTCACCAATGTGAAAAGGGTTGAAGCGAAGTGGATTGGACTCACTGTACGTGAAGTAGTAGCCGCTTACCAAGTCGCAAAGTCCTTTGTAGGAATGACCGACATCCACCAGCACGATATGCGTGCCTTGTTCATAGTAAGAGCGCACCATGTGGTTGGTAAAAAAGGATTTGCCACTACCACTCGGGCCAAGAATGAATTTGTTACGGTTGGTGCAGATGCCTTTTTTGATGGGCTCGTCCGAGATGTCCACGTGCACGGGCTTCCCTGTTAACCTGTCGCCCAGTCGTATCCCAACTGGGCTCAACGATGATTGGTAACTCGTTTCCAGATTCAAAAAACAAGTCGCCTGTTCGGCAAACGTGTCGAACGTGTCGTTCATGGGGAAGTCGGCTTCGTTGCCCGGCAATCCTGCCCAAAAAATTTGAGGTGCCCCATCTGTTTCCTGTTTGGCGA
The DNA here is from genome assembly GCA_002398365.1 of Flammeovirgaceae bacterium UBA5008. Classification (GTDB taxonomy): domain Bacteria; phylum Bacteroidota; class Bacteroidia; order Cytophagales; family Cyclobacteriaceae; genus ELB16-189. Next base: position 187,056 of record DGYK01000057.1, on the reverse strand, counting down.
TGGCATCCATTTGAGCCAACGCGGAGGAGACTTGTGTTTTCAGTTCCTTTAATTCAAGGCGATTGTCCGTCCACACTAGCACATTGAAGTGTGCCTTCACGGGAAGACGCTGGGATGCGATGGCCTCGTTCAAAAAATCATTGGTAGCGTCACGACTGATGGCGTTCTCGCGCGAATACGTACTCAACGACTGAAGGCGAAGCCGTTTGCTTTCCAGTTGTTTGATGGTCTTCTGCACATCTCCCAAAAAAAATATATTGGTTGTAGATGTGATTGCAGGGCAGCAGCTGACCCAAGGGTGATGCAAAGCCCACGCTGAACTTGGTCTTGTCTGTGGAATACTTGTCGTAGTTGATGCGTGAGCCGCACAAGGATGGCAGGTCTTCCACATCAGCCAATGAATACAGTTGGCAGCCGTTGTCACCAATCCTGAATTCATCTTTGAAGTGAATGTCGCGGAGGGTGGAATGCTCGTGGTCTGCTAAAAGAAAACAGAAACGCTCTAGTAGTCCGGCCTTTGCTTCGTCTCCCACCAATTTTTCATCCGTCAGGCGGTTCAATTTCATGAAGCCGCTGTCGTTGAGTATGCGTTCCATCTGTGCCGCCTGGTCAAGGAATTCCTGTAGCTTTTGGGGTTTGATGGTCTCCTCGGGAACAATGCTGCTGCTGAGCAGGGATGAAAAAACGGAACTGGAAGGCTTGCGGTTGGAGGCCTTGCGCGTGAGCATGATGAAGCATTGGTGTTTCAGGAAAGGGCGTTCGTTAAAGAACCGCTCGCTTGACCGCGAAAGGAATGAGTCGCCTGTTGCTTCGAAGTCAGCCTGATGTTTCGAAGAGAAAAACCAATCTTGCTTGTGGAAGATGCTGTTGGCTGGTAGCGTTTTGATGGCCTTCACCAGCACCTGATGAAAAGCCTCGTACTCCTGGTCGGACAGCGTGAAAATTTCCGGCAAGGTGACCTGATACGCCAGCGTAGCATCGCCTTGCTTTGACAAGATGCAGTCGTGTTCGACTTTGTAGATGGGGAAGATTTGTTCGAGTGTCACGGGGTGCTGGTTTCTAGTTGCTGGTTACTGGTGCTTGGAGGACACTTTTAAATTCAGGAACAACTTGCGCGAGGATGCTTTCAGGAAAACCGGGAGGCTGCGTTTGGCCATCTTTTTTATCAGGCCATACTGACCGTAGGTGTCGCTCATGCGATAGACGGTCATGAACAACGCTGTGCCGAGTATGCCTGTGGTGCCGAGGCATACGAACATGTTCGCTCCTATTATATAGAGTGCGGCAAAAAGAATCAGGAGGACAATCAGGCCTATCGCTAAGTACGCGATGTATTGGGCTTTGAGTCCTTTGAACTCAATCGGCTTGTTGATGCCTTTGTTGATTTTGTAAATACTTGTCATGTCAGTGCATTTTTTAATTTCAGTTTCTCCAATCACTTACAAGGCCCAAGGTTGCTTCCGCCCACATGCTTACGCTCCACCTCGCCCTTAGCCAGGTCACCGCGTAGACACTACCAAGCCTAGAGACCAAAAAAGGATCTCAATACCGTTGCTACGATTACCAAGAAGACACAACTGCCAAACCAAGCAGCTGCTACTTTGCCCGTGTCGGGGTCGCCACTATTCCATTTCTGATAGACTTTGATAGCACCCACCAGTCCGAGGATGGCACCGATGGCATACATTAAATTCGTTCCCGTGGCGAAGTAACTTCGCACGCGCATGGTGGCTTCGTTGATGCCTGCGTTGCCGTCTTGTGCGTGTGCCGGAATAAATAGTGTGAGGTAGTACACTAACAGTGCGAGCGCGAAGGCCTTGCCTTTGTGCAGTGTTCGGAGGATTAATTTTCTGTTCATGTGATTTGTTTGATTTTGATGGTGAATGATTTTCGTTATGAATTGTGCCACCACTGTTTGACTTCGTTTAGTTCGATATCGAAGTGGCAGTCGTCTTTGCAAGTGGTGTGAATGACGATGGTGACCGCCTCCCGAAAGGGGCTGTCCCGTACGTTTGGATAATGTTCGAGCAAGGATTTAAAGAGTGCGATGCTCTCTTCTTGTGGACTATTGTTCTCCACCACCATCTCCGCCAGCGTTTTGATTTCCTGTAAGAGGTCGGCTACGGAACCAGTAATCAGTTTTGTGTCGGCAGGCGACTGACTAACTTCCTCGTCTTGTGTAGCAGGGCCGAAGTTCATCTCATCTGCGTCCACGGTTTGTTTCCGGATGGGGCGTACGGGCTCGGGTTGTACTTTGCCCATTAGGTTGGGCAAGGATGGATTTGTTTCGGGTAAGGAGGTCTTTGGTTTGTTTCGATTGTTAATCCACTCAAAGATTTCGCGGTGATAGAAGAGGACGGTGGTGATGAGGTAGTAGCCGCCTATGAGCAGGCCAGCTGTTGTTAGAAATTGCTCCCATGAGATTGTGTTGAACATTGCCCCGTTGTTTGATTGCCGAGGCGAAGGTGCAGCGGGCTAAGAGGCCGTGTTCACAAGTTGGGGGGAAGTGGGGTGAGATTTTCTTTAAGATACACGGTCCGCTATGAGCAAGTTCCAACGAACCGATTATAGACAGGAGTTGCCAGGCTGGAATATTCCTAAAAAACCATTAAATCCTTGAGAGCCTAAAATTTGCCCTTAACTGATTTATAGAATCAATTTCGTATTCAAAATAGTTAGAAGGATTCGACTGTGCAGTGCTCCAAGCTTCGTTCAACAGGCAAGAAATCGAACTAACGCCTTTGTTGAGTAATTCGGTGTGAGATGCCAAATCTGCATTTTGATAAAAAGTGTAAAACTCCTCAACAATATGCTGCAGCAATTTCTGGGGGTACAGAAGAGAATAATCATTTGGTTTAAAAACTTCGGTGTCCTTTAAGAACACTTGCCAGGCAGCTTCAACTTTCTTTTTATCATCATCCAGTCCCAATTTTTCAAGCATTAAAATTATTATCCTCATCCTAGCCTCATCTGCTGGGTGCGACTGAGAGTACTCAAATATTTTTGTTGAGCCATGACCAGTTGAAAGTAATTTTAGATTTGTCCACGCATAAGATGCGCCAGTCATATAAGTTCCTACCAGGTCGCAAGTGAACTCTTCAAGCCAAGACTCTTGCCACAGATATTTAGCCAGTTCTAGTACTTCTTGAAAGTGCATTGCTGTACCATCATCAATTATCCTTACAATTTCTTTTGCGAAATACTTATCGACAACTATAGCTGAAATTTCACAGCTTTTACCGCCAAACATGGAGTGGAGTAAATGCCCAATTTCATGATACATATCAGGCAAGTTCAAGAGGCTATGTTCTTCGCCAGAAGGCAACGCTATTATTTCGAAATAAGGCACTGCCCAGTAGTAATAGTCATGATTGCTAATAGTTGAAACTATCGGAGGCAGCGCATTTATTCTATGTTCCGAATAAATTTGAGATATTACTTGATAGAAAAATATCTCAGGATCCTTGTAGTTCTTAATCGCTAAGTAGCGATAAGAGTGAATCGCTTTAAACTCGCGATGAGCCCTATTGAATCTATAAAGATTATTGCCTGAAAAAATGTCCAATTCTAAAACACCACTATCCAAAGCACTTTGTAGCTCACTACGAATTGAGGAAAATTGGCTGAGCGTGTCATCGATAAATCGATCCTTAATATCTTGGTGATGCATCATGCCCTTAATGTCGGCTACGACAACATCAATTCTATGCAGCAAGTCAGCATATAGTGCTTTTATAAAATTATTCATCCTCTACTTGTCCTTAGTTTCCTGAAAAGAACGGCTGCTTCGTTATCAAGTATCGAAATGAATTTATCAATATTGGCAAGATCCTTTTCGGACAAGTCTTTGCTGGATTTGAGCTTCGCTAAGGTATTAGCAATTTCACCTTTGAAAACCACATTTTTTAAAATCTGATTTTGAAACAAGGCATTGTCCATCAGCTCGTACAGTTCATTCTTTGTATCCTGCTCCTTATAGAAATTCTCAAGCAGAGTAAGGATTACCAAAAGCAACGTATTTGCTTTTGTAAGCTCATCTTCTGTAACCGCTAGCTTTGGATGCTTATCTGTATACTCTTTAATGGTCGAAACCCTTCTCCGCTTCAAGGTAATCACGGAGTTATTCAAATCGTTAGTAAGATTTGAGACTGAATTATATTTTTTATATAAGAGGCTAAAGTCACTCATGGCAGCTAGTTTAATGATGGTTGAAGTGTCTTGATTTCTTTTTCCTGTGTAAATGCGAAATCATACTCATGTGCCACCTCTCTAATCAACGTATCAATTAGCTTCAATGGTAATGGTAGTGATGTTGGCCTATCAGGTGATGAAAACGTAATCTGAGTTAGACGAAAAATATCTTCAAGTGTCTTTTCAAAATCAATATCCCCCGAAGTAAAAGTAACGTGAATGGGTTTAGATGACCCTGGAACAAAGTAAGGTGTACCTGTATTAAAGATAAAAGCATCTTTCTTGTTCATCATAAAGTAGGTGCCGCAATCAGGATTGCTTAGTGACCGATAATTTCCATTGAATGCTGCCGCTCGAACCGGAACAGATGTAGATTTCGCCACATCAATTACACCCGTTTGAACGACTGCCTTATCTAGCAATTTGGCATCAGAAAGTCTTTGCATCACATCGCACAATGCTTTCTCTTCCTCACCATAGCTAACTCCGTCTCGAAGAATTACAATGCTTTTAGGTTTATTGTCCTCCACCGACAAGTGTCTGGAGAGTACAGCATAAATCTTATCAGCGATTACTTTGTAGTTTATCTTCTCATTGCGAAATGTGCCTGTGCCCTTTGAGACCTTATCCACATCAAAGACTATTTTTTCACCGTTTCCGAAAAAGAAGCAGAATCCGGCATAGAATTCGTGAGCGTCAATTCCTATGTATAAATCATGATTTAGATTGTGTGCAAGAGCAAATGGCCATTTTTTATTTATGATGAGATGCTCAAATAAGGTATTGGTTTGATAGGAGATAAAGTTTCTCATCAGTCCATCTGGAACAGCGTATGAAAGCGGATACCGTTCATTAACACCCAACTTTAAATAGCGTTTTAAGCTAGCCGCACTAACGCACTTTATTTTGACAGTGTCAAATAGTTCCTTTTTAATAATCTTGTGTAAGGATCGTACAAACGATCCATCCTCACCGCTGCTCTCTGGTAACACAAAAATTGCACTACCTCCGGCCAGCCGATTCTGTTCGATATATCTTTTTAGATCAGAAAAGACCTTATGAGCAAAAGGTGCACTTTTGGTTGAGTACTCGTGGATATTAAAGCCTGGAAAATGAGGAGCAATGTTGTTCATCCCTTTATCAAAATAGTACTTAAGCGTTTTTCCAAAAGAGAGAGAAACACTATCTGGAATAAATAAGTACTGATTTGTAAATGGGCTCTCCGACAGAATGCCATTTCTAAAGACAAATTCTCTTCTCCTTTTAGGAAAGGCATCAATAGGTTTACCATACTTTACGGTACCCTCGTAAGGATTAAGCACAGCATTCTTACCGTACTTTAATGTAGGCAAGTCAAAAACCTTACAGTCCTTTTTATACGGCTTTGCGCTAATCTTTAAATCAACGCCATTGAATTTGAGATGGTTAAAATAATTTGAAATGAAGAGTTCTGCTTTATAGAACCGTTTATTCGGATCATTGATTGAATTTCTATGCAAGTCATCTTCCGCAAAGCGAATTCGTTTTGCCAGGCAGGCCGCGCTAGCAAAAGTACTTGCTGGATTTGACGGATAGGAATAAAATAAGGTCTCCGAGTTTTTATTTAGTGGCGCTTTAAACTTAGCGTTGGCATATTTTCCGTCATGGGCTATATAATCATAGACCGATACATTTTTTTGATTGATTAATATCATGTGTTCTGAAATAGACCCACCGATTGATTTCCCTTTTACAGTGTACCAATCATCGCCATTCAAGTAGAGAAAATTTCTATTGGATACTAAATCATTGTGTCTTTCCTTTGGGATTAGTTTCAAAAGCTCAGACAGCGTTTTCTTATCAGCATAGCGGTATGCCAAGTCAAGACAGATAAATACATTGTCTTTATCCGCTGCAACAATCTTAAACTTGAAACCTTGGTAAATATCAGTTTCAATTTCACTGGAAAGAGGTAGAGGAGTTTTCTTTAAAAAGGTATTTATTCCAGCATCCCAAAGATTCCTATTCTTATTTAACTGCCAGTTAATAGTACTGTCCAAAAATTTTAAAGCCAAATCAAGATTCTGATCATCCAAAGTTTTGGCGTTCAACTGAAACACGCCCTCTAATGGCGTCAATATAACATTCATTGGACTTCCTGTTATAGTCTCTTGCTTTAGTATGGCATCGCCTTTCACGGCAACATATCTTTTGTTCTCGTGGTAGGCAGTAGCAACAACTCCTTTTGTGGAATAAGCAAGGTGGTTAAGAGCATTGTAAAATGCTTTGTTCAACAATTTGGCATCATTGCCCACTCCTTCAATTTTAACATCGACTAAGCGATATTGAAAATTAAGCTCAGACCAATTGTTGATGCGAAACCAATTTATAATATTCGTTTTCATCGTATTTGAAATTATTTTTAATTAAGTGAATGCACAACGGCTTGAACTTACAGAACATGCACGTTTCTCTTTTGTCCGTTGTGATGTAGTCTTCAATATTCAGTTCATCCCATTTTTTATTTCCTGAAAGCTGCTCTTGTTCATCTTTAAATTGATAGACATAATCCAATGCTCCGGCTGCGCTTTCTTTTGTGAATGGATGCTGTCTCTTATTGCCATTCATCAGATTAATTTCAAACAGTGAAAAGTCTTCCAGTTTGGGTAGCGCCCACTGTTTTTCAAGATTGCTTTTCTTGATGTTGTGAAATGCAACTATGCCAGCAAGGTATAATTGCTTGGAGTAGTCGCTAGTATTGCTGTCTGATACTTTCCAATCGATTATATGAATCGCCTTATTCTTATGTCTCACCAAGTCAATTTGAGGGTTTAACTTGATTCCTTCGAACTCATAGCTCCAATACTTAATATCGGTTTGCAAATAGTTCGAGGAAACTAAATACTCATGCAACGTTTTTCCTTCCTCAGGACTTGGGTATTGTGGTACTTGCAGAATTATTTCCTTTACAGTTGAGTATATGTTAAGAACATCTCCTTCAATATACGGGACACCACATTCGTGGATATCCAATATTTGGAAAGCATCCCCCGCTTTCGTTTTAGTGACCGATTTGTCACGATAAAGGTGTTGCTCCGAAAAAGTAAACTGCCGTTTTGCTATTTCCACAAGTTCATCTGCAAGGGCTTTGAAGTCAGGATTCTTTTTATCCTTATATAGTGGAATTATGGTTTTGCTAAAAAAATTATCGATCAGAGTACCTTGCCACATTTTGAGATTTTTCGATTGAGCTAACTCGAATGCTTTCCTTCTGACAGGATGAGTAAAATGGAAATCAGATAATTCATAGGCAAAATAGAATTTCCTATGGCATTGTCTGAGGGCTGATAGTTTTGATATGCTCCACTCCATTTTACTCTCCTATTAGATTTCAGTGTATAACTCAGATAAGCGTTTGGTGTATTTGTCCAACGCTTCTTTGTTCTGGTATAAATAGCTTTCATCAGATTTCAATCGCGCCACGTCAAAAACACCAGTGTTGTTAGACATTCCTTTTCGGAATGAAGGTTGCGCTTTCACTGGAACTGTTAAAAACATCTTACTCTCGGCACTCAATCTCTCAAAAGTAGTATCAATGGCTAGTTGCGCCTTTTCTAAAGAAACATTTAAGATTTTTAATAATTTCAC
>DGYK01000057.1:154703-179063 GCA_002398365.1 Flammeovirgaceae bacterium UBA5008 | reverse complement strand
ACTTCACGGGTATACTATTAGTAAAAACCATGTCAGATTTTATGTCTTCTAAAAGCGAAGCCGTCAAACCAGTATTAGCTTGTAATTTATTAACATCTGTGCCACTGCTTACTAAAGCTTTTTGAACCAGCGAACCCAATGTATCTTTTGATAAAGATTCAGTTAAAGATGAAATCAAAGTATTTACCTTCTCTTGAGAGAGGGTTGAACTGAATTGCTTTGCAAAGACGATCTCCGCCTCTTTGTCTGAATTATTTGAAACAAAGTTCTCCTGACCTTCTTTTGCGATGTACGCCATTAGAAAATTTTCGAATGGTTTTGTTTCCTTATTTTGTTTCATTGTGAGTATCGTTTAATAATTCCAATGTTTTCTTTTGCAGTTTAGCCTTGGCCCGGATGAACTTTACTTTTAATTGATTGTTTTCAATGTTCAGCATTACTGCAATCTCATCATAGCTATAGTTATTCATTCTCAATAAGAGTAACTCCCTTTCCACCTCGCTTAATTGTTGCAACGCCTTCTGCATTGCCAAAAAAAGTTTGCTGGTTCTCGAAGAGTTGTCATAAGGATTGATAGATGAAATTTGTTCTATTACGGGTTTGAAAGATTCAAGCTTGAACTCATAGTCCTCTAGCTCTTTTGCTTCCTTTTCCCAATCATTCAAGTCAACGATTTGGAATTCCTGTTCTTTACTTCTCTTGCGTCTCAGCAACTGAAGGATATTGTTCTTATGGATTTTGAAAAGCCAATTCGCAAAGTGATTTTCTGAACTGAAATCATATCGTGTTATGACCTTGCCTACAGTTTCCATTGTCTTATACAGAACATCATACCCTTCATCTTCATCTATATGAAAATGAGTTACCGAAAAACCGAAAAGTTTTTGTCCATACCCTTCAAAAAGGGCTTTAAGCCCTTTATTGGTACTGGTTTGAAATCCTGATATTACTTCTTGATATTTCACTTGTTAGGTTTACTTATCTGTGGATATATATGCTTCGAGGTTACAGTTTAATTTAAACGCCTGAAAATTAGGTTTTTAAATCATTTGATAAGGCCCTTAGTCCCTCAATGGAAATGATTGGCTCTTCTCTTTGTAGTTTTTATTCGCTATCTACTACAGAATTCGTAGTATATCACGAATGTAAGGTTGCAAAAAAACCGCTAAATCCTTTGGTCTATTATCCTTCAATATCACTTAAACCCCAAAAAACAGCGTTTATCTAATGCCGAAGGGTAATACCTCGTTACCGACTCACTCGTTTTTTTGACTCCCGTTTTGCCGTGGCCTCACTTAAAGCAAGTTCTTCTTTCCCCGCAAAAGCCTTCTCCAACTTCACCGACAGTTGTTCGATTTTCATTTTCATTTCGGTGATGAGGTGTTTGTCTTTGAATTCGGCTTTCAGTTCTTGTTGATAGGTAGCGATTTTCTTGTCGCAGGCTTCGATAGCTTCGCGTGTGCTTTCAATGACTTTGGGAATGCGCTTGACGGAATCCAGTATGTATCGTCCCGCTAATGCGGGGTTGTCGTTGAGTTTGCCTTCGGCATAGTTGTAAATCATGCCCGAAGAGCCGGTGACATACACCTTTTCCTGCGTGGGGCGATAGATAAGTTTGAAAGTTAGGAACGTGGCCAACTCTATGTCTTTTTTTTCATGCTTTGACTGCTGAAGTTGTTTTAACAATTGCTCACCCGCATCTTTCTTTTCCTCGAACGTCTTGCCTTGGACAACCACGGGTATTTTTTCTAACTCTTCGCGTTGCAATGAGGTGGCATCCGTTTCCAGTTTCTTCAATGCGTTTTGCTTGTCGGCTTTCTCACGTTGTATATGTGACGTGTAAAATTCTGCTTCTGATTTACGCTTCAAAAATACCTGGTAGGTGCGTTCGAGGTCGGCTACTTTCTTTTCGAGTCGTACTTTCTCCAACAAGTCCGTGTTGCCGCTGAGCAAGGCCACGTATTCGCCAAAGTTCATGCCGCCTTCCTGGTCGAATGCGCCTTCGTCAATCTTGCGTTGGTCGATGGAACTGTTTTTGATTTGATTGATGAATTTTTGTTTGTTGGAAAGGATGTTGAATTGGTAGGCATCCAGCGTGCGGTTGACGGCATAGACATAGTTGCGCACCACGTTGTTGCGATGCTCTTTGGCCATCTTGTTCCCTTGCCGTCCGCCCCTGCCAGTTCGCTGCTCAAAGTCACTTGGCCGCCATGGAATGTCGAGGTGGTGCAAGGCGATGACGCGCTCCTGTACGTTTACCCCTGTCCCTAATTTTTTTGTACTCCCAATCAGCACTCTCACGTCCCCCGCGTTCACTTGTTTGAAAAGTTCCTCTTTCTTTTTCCGGCTGTCGTGGTCGTGGATGAATTGAATTTCCTGTGGGTCGATGCCATGCTTCTCCACCAATACCTGTTTTACTTCTTCGTAGATGTTGAACCCACTGCCGGCTGGTGTGCCTAGGTCACTGAAGATTAATTGTGTGCCGCGATAGGATTTGCTGTCGTTGTATTCTTCCGCTACCGTCTGACACAGTTTGCCGATTTTACCCTCTTCTTCAAAGCCATAGCTGCCTGAATTGATGAGTCGCATGTCAATGCTCATTTTCTTGGCGAGGTTGGTGGCGATGAGCATGAAGGCGTTCATTTCCTTTTCGTTGAGTGATAAGTCTACGTAGGCAGGGTTTTTTGTTTTGGTGAAGCTGATGAGCTTTTGGGTGTAGGCCTGCTGCGCCTCCGTTGGCTCCATGTTGATGACTTCGTGGCTCACCTCCGGTTTGTCAATTTTCAGGTTGTGGTCATTGACTACGTGTGTAATCTCTGCGTAGAAGCGGGCAAGTTCTGGCACTTTGATAAACTCGCGGTAGCGTTCCTTCATCTTCAGTTCATTGGTAACGGAGAATTCATATGTAGCAGATTTACGTGCATACATTTTCGCCCACGCATCGAAGGAGTTGATTTTGAGTTCCGCCAGTTTGTTGGGACGCAAATATTTAAACAGCAAATAAAGTTCCACCAGACTATTGCTGATGGTGGTGCCGGATGAAAACGTTGCCCCGCGGTCGCCTCCCTTTTTCTTTTGGATGGTGCGGATGGCGAGTTCCAGGTTGAGCGCGCGTTGACTGCCGGAGGGGTCGCCCAAGCCAGCCACTTGTTGGTGGCGGGTGGTGAAGTGCAGGTTTTTAAATTCCTGGCTTTCGTCTACGAAGATGTGGTCGAAGCCCAGTTTGTCGAAGTTGTAGGTGAACTTGTCGCGTTGGATGGCTGCTTCCGTCATCATCAATCGTACACTGAGGTTTTGCTTGCGGCTCTCCAACCCCTTTAGTACACGCTTTGACAGCGAACGGTTTTCCGATATGGCTTTCAGGTCATCGTCCAGGTTGTGCAACTCCTGTTCTAAAATTTCTTTTTTTATTTCATTGGATTGTGGAATGGCCATGAACATGTTGTGTGTGATGATGACTGCGTCCCAATCGTTGGCCACGATGCTGGCGAAGATGCGCTGGCGGTTTTGTTTGGTAAAATCTTTTTGCGGGTCGGGGGCGAGGATGTTTGCTTCCGGGTAGGCTTTGCGAAAATCCTTTGCCACATCGGCTACGTTGGCTTTCATACAAATGATTAGAGGCTTTCGGGCGATGCCCAGCCTGCGCATCTCCATGGCGGTGGAAAGGATGACCAATGTTTTGCCTGCTCCCACTTTGTGGTCGATGATGCCCCCGTCTTGTTGCAGCAACATCCAGATGGCATCTTTCTGGTGAGGTCGTGGCGTGAAGTGTGACAAGCCCTGGAGTTTAAGGTGTTCGCCATCATAGTCACGCCTCACGGAGTTGTTGATGTCGCGGTTGTAGATGGTTTCGATTTGTTGAGCGACTTGCGGGTTGTCATTGATGAATTTTTCAAATGCTTCTTTTACTTCGCGGATTTTCATCTCGACATTCTTCATGCCGTCCAGATCGGGTTTGTATTGAGCCGGGTTATCGGAAATTTTTATTTGCAAGTAGGGTTGTGTGTCGGCCATGGCATACTCCATGATTTTGCTGCCGCCAATCTTGCCGTTGTGGGTCGAGGCTGCGTAGGTGATGCTCTCTTCGTTGCTATAGCCTTTGACGTTGACTAAAAATGCATCGGTTGATTCCAAGTATTTTACTTCCGTGAACTCTTTAAATAGATTTCGCGCAAAGGCTTCATAGATGTCGTTGGGTATCCAGCGTTCGCCCATGTTGATGTCTATAAGTTCGCGCTTGAGAAATACGGGTTGTACTTCCCGCAGCCTATCAAGATGGCGTTCGATGTCCGGGTCGCTCAGTTCGGGATAGCGGTTTCTTTCTTCTGGGTTTTGTTGGAGGCGTTCGAAGGCTGAAAGTTTTTGTACGATGTTGCCGCTGAGGAATTTGTCGCGTGTGACGAACGGCTCTTTGGAGTCCCCGATGTTGCGAAAGATGATTTCCTGGTCGAGCCCATCGCGGATGATGTCTTCGCGACTCTTCATCGTCACGGCTGTCATGTAGTCAATATTTACCTGATTGTGTTCGTTGAGCGACATGAGCAACGCATCCTTCAGCGTTTCGGGGCGGACTTGGGCAACTTGCTTGTTATTGACCTGCCCATTAAAGATGTCGGCTTTTACATAGTGGCTGTTGATTTGTTTCTCCAGTGCCAGCAGTTTAAAGCCTTCGGCATCGAAGAGGCATAACTTCCGGTTGGGCAGGCTGTTGATTTGGCCGTAGCGGAAGGCAAACAAATCATATTGATTATTTAATTCTTCGCGCTGGCGATTCATTTCGGTTACGTCATTGTCCCATTCCGATTTCACCAGTCGGTTGAGTGTGTTACGCAGGCTTGACAGCAAATGTGTTCGTTCCACGTCTTTCACTGCGTCCAGTGGTGTGATGACGCGTTCCGCTCCCTGCAATTCGATGGTGGCCACCTTGCCTTGGTGGACGAGCAGGTTGCCAGGCTTGAGGATGGCGTACTCGGGATGGTCGACTGATAACTTTGTGTGCTTTGCTTCTTTTGAGGATATTGCTTTTACCTGTGTCTGTTCTGTCAAGTCTGTTTCCTTATTCATCGTTCGTTGTTGAAACGACCGAGTGATGTTGTCATCAATGGCTTCCAGGTATTTTTTGTCATTCCAATTATCCAATGGTTCTACGTCCAAGGAATCAATGCGGTATTGTCCACCGGCTTTGAGTTTACCCAAAATCTGTTCGGGCCTGTTTTTCAAATACGAGTTTATGTTGACCTCTACCGACAAATTTTTGTCATCTGGCACACTTATTTTTTCCGTGTCGATGAATTCACGTTCGTGGGGATAAAGATTTCGCTTGCCAGCCTGTCGTTGCAGGATGATGATGTCGGTCACGGGTGAAGTGCCAGCCGCCTGAAACGTGGTGTTGGGAAGACGCATGGCTGTGACCAAATCTGATTTCTTCATCAGGTACTCACGGATTTCTTTGTTGGCCGGGCTATCCATTACCCCGGTGGTGGTGATGAATGCCAGCAGGCCCCGATGCTTCAGGTTGTCGAGTGACTTGACAAAATAATAATTGTGGATGCGGGTTGTGGATTTGATTTTCACCGGCACTGACTCTCGAAACATGGCATTGTCAAACACGCTTACATTTCCGAAGGGGATATTGCTAATGACGAGGTCAAAGGTGCGGTTGGGGAAATCTTCGTAGCTACTGTGCAGTGCTTCGATGGTAGGGTGAAGTTGCCGCAGCAGGCAGGCCGAGAGCTGGTCTTTTTCAATGGCAGTGATGGAAGCTTGCGGAAAATGTTTTTTTAGTGGTGATATGAAGTTGCCCGTTCCTGCCGATGGTTCCAGGATGGAGTGGACGGTCGTCTGTTTTTTGATTGCTTCTACGATAGGCTCAGTAATGAACGCTGGCGTATAGAATGATGAGAGCGTGGCATTGCGCAAGCTGGCCCAGACCGCGTCATATTGCTTTTGAAATGTTTCTTGTAAGCTTTCGTGAAATGCTTTCACCATCGGTTCCATGCGTAGGTCTTCCTGTGTCCACGAAGTTTTGTCGTCCAGTGGCAGCAACAGTTCTTTCAGTGCACCGAAGCCCATGAACGATCGCAGGTCGGCTGCGGTGCTCTCGCCTTTCAGCGCGCGGATGAGTTGCTCGTATGTCTCCCGCTTACTCATCTGTTTCAGTGATTCCAGTCAGGCACGCCTGTAGAGCGACTTCTTTTGCACCCAATTCATCATAGCCGCAGATGAGAGCGTTTTCAAGTTCTTCGAGAAAGATGTCCACTCGGGCATTTAAGAAGTCTTCTTCGGTTCGGCCTTCGAGCAGTACTTGTCTTCGTGCTGGGGAGAGGGCTTCCCATTGTGAATGGATGACCGTGGCGACTGGGAGTTGGAGGTTGGGGATGTCGATCATAAAGAGAGGTTAGAGGTTGGATGTTAGAAGCTAGATGTGAGATGTTAGATTCAAGAAGACGTTGTCAGACAATGCTATTCTAATTCATGGACGCGTTGCAGGAATTTTTCTTTGAGCTGGTCAAGGAAAACCGTTTGGTTGATTTTCCGCTGGCGGATATCCTGAAAGACACGGTAATAATTGCCTAGGTTCACTTGAAATATCCGTTCAAAGGCTTCTGCTACGTGCTTAAGTCCCGCCTTACCATCATTGAAAACATTCGCTGCATGCAGGGCATACAATAATTCAATTAGACTTGTCTTTTGAGCTGTCCAAACTATTTCACTTGGTTCATGATCTTTTTTACGGAGCATGATCTCAAAATTAATAAGGTCATTGAGTCGGTGACTGGCGAGGTATTTTGACCATACGTACGCAGGGGTTTCTTCTGGCAGTAATTGATTGGGTTTGTTGGTAAAATAGTAATCATCTCTGTCGGTTGCACCAGAGCGACAATACTGAATTAACTCCCGGTGTTCCAAACAGAACCATTCAAGTTTTTTGCGGAATGCCTTGAGGTGAGCGATTTGGTCACTCTTGCGAAGTGGTTCACTTGAGAAAATACTGACCATATAACGATAGTAGATTAGGAGCGAAAGAAATTGTGGAAAAACTATTTTGTTGAACTGTATACTATTTTGCATTTCTCTACCAATTGGAAGAGAGCCTATTACTTCTTTCACTAATTCATAACTTGCTACGGCCTGAAGTAATTTGTTTGTTTGGTCGCGTTGAATGACGCCTAGTTTTTTATTCAAATCAGCCAAACGTTGTTCATAATTTTGTTCGTTCTGTTTCATAAATTAGGTGAGTTTATCGTCAATGATTTCCTGTATGTCTTCTCTGATGCGGAAGTAGTTCTTTTGAATTTCTTCCGATGTGATGGTGCGGATGGCCGGGATGGGTTGGTAACGGCTCTCTTCCTGCCGGATGGCTTCGTGGTCGTTGATGATCTCTGCATGAAATGTTTTCAATTCAATTTTTTGTTGCGGGTCATCCGCTACTGTTCCCACAAATTCGCCCGATGAGAGGGAAGCAATCTTTGAAGGAGGTATGGCCGCCTCCAGCTGCGTAGAGCGGCTGAAGGAGGTGTCGGCTGCATTGATGGAGATGCTTTCGCGTTGCTGTACAATTTTCCCAAATCGTTCGGAAAGTAGTTTTGACGTCTCGCCCACCACCTGGCCACTGATGACATTGCCTACAATGTTCATGATGACTTCTGCCTGATCACGGCCATAGTCTTTCTTTAGCTGGCTATAGTCCTGAACAGCCAATGTCGTGGCCACTTTGTTGGAGCGGGCGGTGGCAATGAGGCTGTCGATGCCGTTGAAGTAGATGGTCGGAAACTCATCGAATACCAGACTGCTTTTGAGCTGGTTCTTTTTGTTGACGAGCTTGATGACACGGCTTATATATAAGGAGAGCACGGCTCCGTAGATTTGCTGCTTTTGTGGATTGTTGCCCATGCAAACAATCTTGGGATCATTGGGATTGTTGATGTCAAGGGTGAAGTCGTTACCTGACAATACATAATAAAGTTGAGGTGAAGACAGCCGGGCCATGCCGATTTTGGCACTGGCGATCTGACCTTCAAGCTGTTCCATCGCTTCGTTTCGGAAGGCCGACTCGAAGGGATTGATGAGCACTTCAATTTCGCGTTCGGTGCGCAGCAACTTGAAAAGTATCGGGTATTCCAACTGCATCAATTCGATGACGTGCGGGAGCGTGCAGCATTTGCCGTTCTCATATTTGCGCAGGAACCAGATGATGGCAGTGACGAAGTTGATGGGTGATTCTACGAAGAAGTCGCCTTGCTTTTTGATCCAGTCGCGGTTGAGGCCGAGCATGATGGTGCGTGACGACTCGGTGGCATCGGTGATATCTTCCATCGTAGCCGGGTCGAGCGGATTGCAGCGGTGCGAACGGGAGAGGTCTTCGAAGTTGATGACAAAGAACTTGGGGGTCACTTTGTAGCGGTGACCATAGCGCAGGAGTGTGTTGTACGTAATCTTCGAGAGGTCATCAAACTTAAAGTCGTACACGAACATGGTGAACCCCTTGTGAATATGCTGGGTAAGGATGTGGCGTATGACGAAGTAAGACTTTCCTGCGCCCGGAGTGCCGATGACTAGTAAAGAGCGGAAGGGATTGATGACATTAATCCAACTCTTTCGGGTTTTGCCTTTGAGGTTGTAGGCAGCGGGCAGGTTGATGGAGAACTCGTTTTCGATAAGTCGCTCTTCCTGTGGGAACGATTCATTTTCTTTGTTGAAGATGTCGTTGCGGAAGCGCACCCACATCAGCCGCGATAGCCACGTACCACCCGCGAGCATGAGCAGGTAGCCGATGGTCGTCAGGCACACGTATACAACCACTACAACTCGAGAAATCTGAAAAAGAGAGAAGATGAAGTGACCCAGGAAGAATACAATTACTCCGGTCAGAATGATCGCGGCCAGGTAGACCCTATTTACTTTTTCACTTTTCTTTCCCCGTGCTCCAAACAGGGAAATGGCGAGCATCAAGGCAATCATGCCTTTGGATGGAAAGAACCCTTTGTAAAGCCCTGTTGGTTTTAACGCGAGCAAAATGTTATCCACCCATTGCCACGTTAGGCCCCACGCTGACCACACCGCATGACAGAAGTAGTAGAAGTGAATGAGCAACAGGATGATGCTCAACCACCGGAGGAAGTCGATGATGCTGCGGAGAGCTTGTTCATTTTCGCCTGTGTGTGCCATGGCCTCATCTTTTGTTTTTTGGCCTCATCCGGCCTTCGGCCACCTTCTCCGAAGGAGAAGGAGCTTGGAAACATATTTTAAAGTGAAGTACCCTTTCTTTTTTTCTTTTTGCGTTTGCGTTTCAGGGCATCGGGTAGTGAGTAATCGAATTGTTTGGCCTCGGTCAGTTCGCTTACCATTTGTTCAATACCTAACGATTCGTTTGATTCCCATTCTTCCGTTGCCGTAGCTGTGGTGGATGCCGATCCGCCTCCTCCCGATGTGATGTCAACATTCAATCGTTCCAAGATGGCCTTGGCACCGTATCCCTTACCGAGGTCGCTGCCATTGAAGACCACTTTGTTTTGATTGTCTACGAAGGTGATACCGTACATGCGGCCTTCATCATTTTGGCGGAGCAGCATGAAAATATTGAAGGCAGCCAATGACTTTTCAAATGCAGTTATTCCATTACCTTTTGATAATGCCTTGTCTATTTGTTGTCGCAGGTGTTCCTTAAAGGGTTGGCGAAGGGCTTCGTTGAGTTTGAATTGCTTCTCCAGCCAAGGCAGTATGGGTTTGCCATAAATGGAACTGGCCTTGATGGGGATACCCACCTTCTCTCCATTTTTATCCAAAAGGCTATACTGCAGGCCTCTCTTCTTAAACATTTGTGTTTCTTCAGTCCCACGGTCAGCGATGACGTTGAATTGCCTCAGGACCGCGTTCAACTCGGGCAGCGAAGTGTACTTGTATTTTTGTGTCACCCATCGCACCGTATTGGAAATGGCGCGCTTGGTTTCGGACTTACCGTAGATTGCTTTTGTTGCTTCAATAGGCTGCAGCTCAAGTTTCTTTTTCGATTTGCTTTCTGCCTGCACCAGATTGAATTCTCTTTCAATTTCCTTCCTGGCTTTCTCAGACTGGTTGCGGCCGAGGTTGTGGATGTCGATTCGTTTGCCGTTGGGTTGGATGATGGTCGAAACGATGTGGACGTGGGGATGTGCTGCATCTGTATGTTGGTAGACCAGGTAAGGTTGTTCACCAAAGCCGATGCGTTCCATGTAGGTTTGGGCAATGACTTTGAGTTTCCTGACCTCCAACCTTTCCGTGGTATCGAAGTTGAGGGAGATATGCAGGGCGTTGGTTTTTACTTTGGGGTTTCGCTGGGTCAGTTTTTCAAACCGAGTCAGCTTATTGGAAAATGACAGGTCGCTGACGGCACTACCAAATTTGTGAGCGAGGAGGCAGGAGGCATTGCCTTCCTTCACCTTGTTCTCGTTGTAGTTGAGCGCCCCCCGGATGCTTTTGCCGCTGATTACTTTTGCAACCATTTTTTTGAGAGTTGAGAAACGATGTTGAGCAGTTGATCTACTTTGGCTCCTACTTTTTTATATTCCTCTGCTGCCCTCATTGCTTGATAGTTTCTTTGGTTGTCGTTTTGGGCGATGTGGAAGCTGTGGGTAATCTGGTTGATGTTGACCCCGATAGCCTTCAGTTCTTTCCGGATGGAGGTCAACTCTTCCATGGGGCCGTCCAAGGAAGCATCTTTGTGGAAGAGCGTAATCTTATCCCTTGATAAGATTCTTCGCGCGAACTCACCCATGGTCTGGCAATCACTTTTTATTTGAAGTTGCTCCAGCCGTTGATAAACTTCATCGGTCACTTTTGTTTGAATATGACGCGTTAGCAATTGGTCGGGATATGGTGACTTTCTGCGAGCCATTAGAAAGTCGTGTTAAGAAGGGGGAGCAAGTTCCGCAGCGACCCCAAGCTTGAGCCATGTGCTATGGTAACAAGATTATTTTCGGATACGAAAATACATCTTGCTGCTGATACAAAGTCAGCAGCGAGGATGGAAGTAGGTGGATATTGAAGGGTCATATTTCTTAAGTTAGCAGTGCCCACTTTCACGAGGTGCTTTGGTGAATGAATCGGCAATTTTTTAGTTTGTCATTTTCTAGTTCCTGGTTGCGGGTTCTTAGTTACGGGTTTAAAATTTTTTAAGGACTTGTGCGATTTGTGGGACTCCAGCATTTTCTGGATGTCGTCATAATCGTAAAAGATGACAGCTCCGATTTTGGTGAAGGGCAACACCCCGCTGGCGCGGAGGTGTTGCAAGGTGCCGGGGGAAACGGTTAATAACCTCCGCACCTCATGGGACTTCAGCCATTTGCGGAGTGGTTGCGTTTGACGTTGCAACACCATCTTGCGGATCTCGTCCAGCAAATCTGTTTTGAATTGTACCAGGTCTTCTTGTGTGATTATGTTCGCGGCCATCCGTTTGCTTGTTTGATGGCTCAAAAGAAGTGATCGCGTTAACCTGAAAACAGTTGCAGGGGTTCCAGAACCCCTTTGTAACCGTCATGCGATTACCTTCCGATAAGATGTAAATCTGTTGGGCGAGAACTTTTTTCACTCACCGTTTTCTTCTTGTCAATTCCTGCGTACAACCTACTTTCATATCTGAATTATGCTTGACATGGCAGACATCGTATTGCAACAACCCATTGCTCAGTTGCCCTTGAGTGAAGAATTCAAGCGCATGGCTGAAGCCAATGGCTTTCAATCCCTGAATGACGTATTGAAACTTCCCATTTCAGGATTGCCTTTCAGAAAACGCTCGGGGTATCGGCTGCTGGCAGAGTTGCTTCAATTTCTTGAAGCCGAGGGATTGGGTGAATGTGTCGGTGACTAAATAAAAAATGCTCTTACCATAGGGTAAGCCTCTCTTTTTAAGAGTAGTAAAGAAAAGAGGCTGCCTTATATGGATATTGAGAAACTTTTTGCTGTGCTTCCCCTTTCCGATCCGCTGTCGGAATCCTTCAAAGCAAGTTTGCAGCAAGAGGTCATTTATCTATCGCTCCCGAAAAATCATTTTCTCGTTGAAGCCCCTCGCCCTGCGGATCATGTCTATTTAATGGAAGATGGCTTTGCCATTGGATTCGTTTTTGAAGAGGGGGAAAAGAAAATCCATTCGTTTTGGGGTGCGGGTGATGTAGTGCTCACACCCCAGGGTTGCTTTGAGCGAGCGCATCCCGTAGAGTTTGTTCAACTCACAGAAAGCAGTAATGTGTGGTGTCTTCCTCACATTGCCCTTCAGCAGTTGTTTGAGTCGTTCGCGGAGGCGCGTACCCTCTATCGTTTGGTGCTGGGACGGTATTATGCGTTAACACAATCGCGGCTGTTTGATCTCCAGCATCGTGATACGTGGCAGCGATACGAAAAACTGTTGCACCAGTTTCCGCACCTGGAGCAGCGTATCTCCCAAGAGTACATTGCTTCTTACCTTGGCATCACGCCTCAGTCACTCAGTCGTATGAAACGCGAGAAGCGTAAACATTCTTAACATACGGTAAGCAGACTTCTAACCTTCTGATAAGATTATCTTTTAAGGAAGGATAATCAGTGTTTCCAATTGAGCCATCTACTTTCACATCATCAAACGGAACGGCTATGAGAGGGATTGTTTCTGATATTATTCGATACCTGTTGTTGGCGTTGTTTGTCTATACGGCCGCTTCGAAGATGCTGACCTATCCACAGTTTGTGGTGCAACTTGGGTTGTCGCCCCTTTTGCCCGGCTTCTTTCCGTCTGTTGGCTGGACGGTGCCCATGATTGAGTTGATGGTAGCAATTTGTCTTGCTGTGCCGGCTTTGCAAACTCTTGGACTTGTTGGCAGTTGGGTATTGATGCTCGTGTTCACCTTGTATGTCGGTGCCATCCTCACGGTAGCGAGTCATATACCTTGTTCGTGCGGTGGTGTTATTGCAGAATTGTCGTGGCAGCAGCATTTGGTTTTTAATCTCGTGTTTTTGGCTTTGAACACGCTCGTGTTGGTTTGGCATTATCGGACTCGCCTTCGTGTGGGCCTCTGATGCAACGATATACTGATCGGTAGCAGGGGAACGGCTGAAAACCTGAGAAAGAGTAGGCCATTTACATAAACAAAAACGGTTATGAAAAAGATGTCATTGTTATTGTCGATGCTGGTTTTCATGTTAGCATTGGGTGCGGCTTTTGCCACGTCCACTTCGAATCTGTTGATTACCGAAGTATGGCGCAAGCCCACCATGGGAGGTATTTGTGCACCCACGGATTGTTTGATTACGGGCAACCTTTCTTGCTCGGTTACCGGGTTCACCTATTTCAACAATGCGGCCTGTACGGGCGCTTCGATTTCTCCCAAGAAGAACTAAGGGAATTTGGCCGGTGGCAGTGCGCCATCGGCCCTTTTCATTTTGCTATTTTTAGAAGTTCGATGATAGTACCGATGTTGCGCACAGTGGACGAAATCAGTTTGCCTTCTTCATCAATAAGCATAATGAAAGGTGCATAGCTGATATTGTAGAAGGTTTCCCAATCATTACTATTGCTTTGTTTATCCAACCAACCCGACACAAAGTCGGGATGACTATTGGTCGGCAATAGTTTTTTCCAATAGTCAAAATCCTTCACACTGCCCACACTCCAAATCACGATGTCGTCTCGCTCCTTGATTTTGGGAAGCAATTGTTCAATCATTTCTTTTTTAAAGTCCAGACATCCTGTACAGTTGGCTATCCAGCGGTCGAGGAGTACCTTTTTACCACGAAGCATGGAAAGGGTTAACGTGTCGCCAACTTCCGTAAGCGTTACTAAGTTTTTGACGATTGTTCCAGGTCTTATGGTCTGACTGGTTTCTTTTAGCCGTTGTTTCAAATCGATACCTGTTACAGTCTGCTCCGCGATCCCCAAACATTTTTGCAGTATATCAGGATGGGTCTCTCCAAAATTTTGTTGTAGCGTATGCAGATTGACCAGACTGTACACCATCAGGAATTGTTGGTTGGTTGAAGGTTGTTTTTGGAATTCCAAAAACAGATCATCGAGTGTAATTTTTAGTGTGTATGACAATTCATAGTATTGATATTCCGGGTCATGTTCTTGCAGCACCTTCCATTTGAGAAGTTCATAGTGGTACTGCAGCAGGGCGCGGCTAGTGCTTCCTAGCGACACATCCATTTTTAGTGGTGCTTTTAAAAGTTCTTTGCGAATGACTGGACGCATCTGTTGATTGGTTGTCCATTGATGACTTCGGATGTGTAGTCTTGCCAGATCTGCTGTCGCCTGTATGTCAGCTAGCCAAGTCTGATAGACTTGAGGTGAGAGTAGTTTCTTATTTGTTTTGACTTTATTCAAGTATTGCCATTCAAGTGAACCAGCATCGCGATAGGCCTGATTATGTGATTTCACGTTGTCGTAGACCTCAAACTCAGTAGCGATAATTTGTTCATTTAGTTTTCGA
Organism: Flammeovirgaceae bacterium UBA5008; assembly: GCA_002398365.1. Lineage (GTDB taxonomy): Bacteria > Bacteroidota > Bacteroidia > Cytophagales > Cyclobacteriaceae > ELB16-189. The sequence continues at coordinate 164,628 of DGYK01000057.1, read as the reverse complement.
GTTTCAAATGCCAATTGGTACTTAGGTGATCCGCGACCATAAAACTTCATCGCTGGCTCTGGCTTTTGGGAAAAGTCAATATGAATATGAATGCTGTCTTCAGGCTCAACTATCCAATTCGTTGCAATGAAGTTTCCGGGCCAACCGTAACTTGTTAAGGATAACCGCGAAAGTTTGGTAACATTTTTGAACTGGATCGTTACAGGGTTGTGTTTCAATTGTATTGTCCTGAATGCATCTCCCATTAAACTCTCATTAAAAACAGGCTCGCGATTGAATGAGATGTAAATGCTATCGGGTCGATCAGCGGTGAATACAAAAACAACGTCCTGTTGTGCCATTGTCACGTTGCTTACTAATAACAACACATACAGGAATACCAGAATGAATCTCATATCAGTAGCCCGGATTTTGTGTGAGGTTATTGTTGCGGTTTCGTTCGGTTTGAGGAATTGGAAACAGCGCGTCTGTCGGTTGCCAGTTTGGTTTACCTGCACCGAGGACGGCATCGAGCCGCCCCGTCCGTTTGAGATCGAGCCATCGATGGCCATTTTCCGAAAACAGTTCTACTCTTCGCTCTTGTTCGATGCCCAGCAATAAGTTGGCTCTATCTATCACCATGATTGGGGGCAAGCCTGCCCGTGACCGAATGGCATTTAGATCCTCCGCTGATGATGTTAGATTATCCAAGTTTGCACGGGCTTCGGCACGAACTAGGTATAGCTCACCTACTCTTAGTATCACCTGATATTCTGTCTTGGGTGATGTTGCTTCCGGCAACGTGCGGATTTTATATTTAAAGGGGTACGACCAGGTGTCGCTTCCTTCCGTGTAGGTGTTTGTCCACGAACTCTTTCGAAGATCGTCCGGCTCAAAGGCATTGAAGAGTGTGCTGCTCATTGCAACTGTCTGCGGGGTGGATAGGATGATATAGCTTTCCCCATCCCACGTGTTGATCCGTGGCACAATTGACTGAAGTTGAAAAACTGTTTCTTTACTTTCAATTAAGAACACATTATTAAGATCAGGCTCCAACTGAAACTGATCGATCACTTCGGTCGCCTGCTGTTCAGCAGCTGGATAATTTTTTACATGGAGGTAAACACGGGCCAGCAAGGCGGCTGCGGCATTCTTAGTCGGTCGAATTTGTTGTGGAGTTGACAGAGGCAGCTTTTCTTTTGCCTCCAATAATTCGGTGATTACTTTTTCATATATCTCTGTGGCGGGTTGGCGTACTGATTTTGCGTTCTTCTGGTAATCCGTAGATTCTATCCACGGGACATCGCCCCAAAAGCTTACTAATAAAAAATGGAGATAGGCATGCATGAATTGAGCTTCTCCTTCTAATTGATTTTTCGAAGAGGTGCTGATCGTGCTCGACTTTTCCAAGCCTTCGCGAATGGCATTGGCCTGGTAGATTAAATTATAAACCTGATTCCATACTGCAGCGATATTGATATTGATGGGTGTTACATTATTGCTAGCAAACGAGGCCATTTCGTTAGTGTTGCTATAGTTGTCCATCTCATCGGCTGCCAATGCGGCCATAGTGTTGAGGCTGGTGGCTCCGCCTGCAAAACCTGCCGACTGCATCATGTCGATGTAGATGCGGTTGACGGCTGCTCGTGCTGTGCTCTCGTCACTGAATACCGTCACCGTGGACAACGTTGTCTGTGGCGGGTCAATGGTTACAAATTCTTCGCATGCCGTAACGATTGTCAGGAGAATAGTCATCGTTGCGATGACGGAAGGGTTTCTGAACTTGTATTGTGTCTTCATAAATTTTATGTCGTTAAAATGTCAGTGATGCACCAATGGTAATCATCCGTAGTGGCGGTAGGGTGCCGCTTTGGTTTTCGGGGTCAAGCCCCTGGTAGTTGGTGATGGTGGCAAGATTTTGTCCCTGCACATAAAGGCGAGCTTGTTGCATTCGTATTTTTTTGAGCATCTCTTTAGGAAACTGATAGGAAAGCGAAACGTTTTTCAGGCGGAGGAAGGAAGCATCCCCGAAGCGGTTGTCGCTATAGTTATTATATAGATTCGCAGTGAAGGCATCCCCAAAGCCTTGTGTGAACTGTTGAACGGGCACGTTGTCCCCAGGCTTTTGCCATCGGTTCATCACCCAGGCAGGTTGGTTAGTGGCTGCTCCGGGGCGGTCGTAAAAGTACGTGAGGTAGTTGCGCCCTGTTTGGTTTACAAACTGGATCATGATGTCCAGCGATAACCCTTTGTAGCGAAACGTATTTTGAAAACCTCCAAAGTAGTCTTGCGCCAGCGACTTGTTCCCCAGCAGGTCGTCTTCAAATGTCAAGGCACCATCGTTGTTGACATCCTGATGCTGATAGAGTCCTGTCTCAGGGTTCACGCCTGTATAGTGGAACGATGGTTGCACCGTCAGCGGTTTCCCTACGATGTAGTCATAGGCAAACGAAGAGCTTTTGATGTCTGGAAATTGAATCAGTTTATTGTGTGGCAGGGTGACGTTAAATGTCATCCTCCACGAGAAGTTGCTATGCTCAATTGGTGTTGCCGATACTACCACTTCGAGTCCCGTATTTTGAACTTCCGCTGGCAAGTTGGCTTGCACGCTGGAGAAGCCCGTGATGCCCGGTAGTGGTACACCGACCAACTGGTTTCCGGAGCGATGGTGATAGTAGCTGATGCTGACATTTAGTTTGTCGTTCCAGAAACCTGTTTCGAGGGCAACCTCCCATTTGCGGTTTTCTTCCCATGCGTAGTTAGGATTGGCGAGGTTCATCGGATACAGACCGCCTGAACCGTTGTAGCCATAGGTGGTGGTCGTCCACAAGTCGGCATAGCCGTAGTCTGCGATTTGGTCGCTACCCGTGGTGCCGAAACTTGAGCGCAGTTTCCCGAATGTGAGTGTGTTATTTTTCAGCCATGGCTCTTCTGTGAAAATCCATGCAGCACCGATGGCACCAAAGTTCGCGAACTGCCTGCCGGGGCCGAAGCGACTTGATGCATCCCTACGTCCTGTGAGGTTGACGAGGTATTTGCTTCGCCAGTTGTAGTTGATGCGACCGAAGGCGGCACTGTAACGATATTGTGATTGGCTGACAGATTGGACAGTCACTACCGAGGCTGCCTGTGGGTTTCGGAGCAGTGCATCGCTCGGGAAGCCAGTTGCACCGATGTCTTTCGAATCGGTATCGCTTCCTTGAAAGGTCGCTCCGACCAAGGCGGTGAGTGTTCCCTGACCGATGGGTCTTGCATATTCCAGTGTTGGCTCTGTTATCCACGTTTGGATTTTCTTGTCGGAATAGGTGGCCGATGAGATGGCTGTGAGATTGGGGTCGAAAGAATTTTTAGGCTGTGCTGAAAATTCGTCTACGCGCAAGCTGGAGTAGCCAATGTTTACTTTCGCTTCCAGCGTAGGCAATATTTTATAGGACACGATGGTGTTGCTCAACAGATTTGTTGAGGTTGTCTCAAATTGTTGCCGTGTGAACGCCAATGGATTTCGCCATGTGGAATTTTCCCAATTCAAATTGCCATCTGGTGAAAGTAAGGCTGGGGCATTGGGTGGCAGCGCGAGTGCTGCCCGGGTGAGGTCGATATAAGGGAGCGTATTTTTATCGGAAAGGTAGTAGGAAGAGAAGTCGATGTTCCATTTGTTGTTGAGCGAACGGTGGTTGATTTTGAAGTTTGCTGAATATTTACGGTTCGCAAATTCTGAAGGGAAGACAGTGGTCTCACGCAGGTAGCCACCGGCCACCAGAAATTTCGTTTGCTCCGAGCCACCTGATACGGATAGTTGCGCGTTGGTCATCCTCGCGGTGCCGCCCAACAATTCCTTCTGCCAATCCGTGTATCGCTTGGGGTCCCAGGTGAGGATGTCGTGGTCGGCATAATAGGTGCCTGGTGCTACCTGGTCGTTGGCGAACGCTTCGTTTCGCATCGTCAGGTATTGTTGCGTGTTCAGCAAATCCAGCTTGCGTCCTGTCGTTCCCCAACCTTCGTAGTAGTTGGTGGTGAATTCCGTTTTGCCTGCTTTGCCCCGTTTGGTGGTGATGAGCACCACTCCGTTGGCTCCGCGAGAACCGTAGATGGCGGTGGCGTCTGCATCTTTTAAAATTTCGATGCTTTCAATGTCTGTCGGGTTGATGGTGCTAAGAGGGTTGCCGCCATCGATGATGTTGGCACTGGCCGATGACCCGAGTGGTGTGGCATTGAACGGGACACCATCTATTATATAGAGTGGCCGGTTGCCATTGTTGTCCAGTGAATTTCGCAAGCTATTTTGCCCGCGTATCTGGATGTTGAAAGCACCACCGGGTACACCTGATTGTTGCTGGATGTACACGCCAGCGAGGCGACCTTGCAAGGCTTGCAGCGGGTTATTGACGGGTTGCTTTGCGATTTCGTCCGATGACAGTTTGGCGATGTTGCCCGTTTGTTCGCGCTCCTTGACTTTGTAATAACCTGCGTTAACGACTACCTCTTTCAATCCCTGGATGTCTTCCGTGAGGGATACATCTATTTGTGTTTGGTTGCCTACATTGATTTCCACCGACTGGAAGCCGATGAAGGAGAATACCAGTATGGCGTCTGCGGGGGCTTCGAGTGTATAGAGGCCGTTGGCATCGGTGGTTGTTCCCTGTGCGGTGCCCTTTACGATGATGTTAACTCCAGCCATGGGCGTGCCATTGGACACATCGATGACTTTGCCTTTAACCGTGTGTTCACTTTGCTTCGGCTTGGTTTTGTTGTCAGGTATTTCCTTTTTGTTTTCAGACTCTTTGTTCAGCGTGATGGTGTTGCTGCCTTCGTGCAGCCGGTAGCGGATGCTGCGGGGTGCAAATAATTCTTCCAGGATGTCGCGCAATTTTTTCTTTCTGGCTTGCACGGAGATTACTTCTTCCATATTTACTTGGTCAGGACTGTACATGAAACGTATGTCCGCGACCTGTTCAATATTTTTTAAGGCCGTTTGCATGGGTTGGTCTACGATGGATAGCGAGATTTCTTTTTCGAGCACACCGGCTGGACGGGCCTGCGCTATCGCTACTGTGGCAAGGCAGATCACGAATAAAAAAGTTGGTCGGGAGAGTAGTATATAGTAAGTTGAATGGTTCATAGGCATATCGTTACTGTTTAGGCAATAGAATTCTGTCAAGCATATTTTGCTTATTATTTTACTATCGGTGGCGCACCGGGTACTACTTCGGTCATTACCTCAATAGTACTCTGTATGTCTTCAGAAAGATTAGGAAGAGTTGTACTGAACGGCTGTATGTAAAGGCAGCGTTTTCATAGGCAACCCTTTCCGTTAATGACGATGGCAGTGTCCATTCTATCGATGGTGATGGTGAGCACTTCCGAAATCAATTTCAGAGAGGTGTCGAGCGAGTGGTCGGTGAGGTCTGCTGTGAGTCGGCAGGTGTTGGCTGACTCGCTGGAGGTGATAGTGACGTTGAATTTCTGTTCCAGCCGGTTGAGTACTTCGCGCAGGGTAGAGTTTTCAAAATTCATGTAGTACTCGGTGTTGGTCGTGATGGTAAGCAGTTGGTCTTTGGAAAAGGATGCTTGTTGCCATTGGCCGTGGGTGTAGATGATTTCCTGAAAGGGTTCCAACTGACGGGAAGAGTTGTCGACCGTAGAGGAAACGTTTACTTTTCCTGTAAGCACTTTTACCACTACGCTATCGGTGCTTGCGCGGAGGCTGAAGCTGGTGCCTACTACCTGAATCGTGATGTCTTTGCATTGGATGATGAATGGACGTGTGGGGTCTTTGGCTACTTCAAATAGCGCTTCGCCTGTGAGTTCAGCATAGCGGGTGTGCCCGTTGTCTTTCTCGAAGTACACCAATTTGCTGTTGCCCTTTACCCATACAAGGCTGCCATCGTTCAATATCATTTTATCGATTGATGCCTCCGTCACGGCTTCTTCTCGTGCTGGTTGCTTTGTCCACTGCCAAACTAAGTAGGAAGTGACCAGTATCAATGCTAGCGAGGCCGCTATGCGCAGTGTCCAACCTTTGGCTTTTTGCTGGCGCAGTTGGCCGGGGCGGAAGTCGGTGATGGGTTTGCCGCTTTCGATTTTGGCGGTGATTTTTTGGAAGAGTTGTTGTTCTTCTTCAGGTGTCAGTTCGAGGTTGGTGGTGTCCTCGGTCTTCATGGTTTCCAGCCATGCTTCGAGTTTGGCTTTTTCCGCGTCTGTCACCTGGCCGGTGAGGTAGCGTTGCAGCAGGTGGTCGAAATCCGACTTTTCCATGGCCGGGATGGGTTTAGTGGGTGGTCGAAGTTACGCAAAAGTGCGGCTTCTTTCACGTAAGTGACCTGCGTGGGTGAAACACTTAGTCACAATGAAAAAACTCTTTGAACTCTTATGCGGGTTACGGCCAGTTGATTTAGCCGCACACTGCTTTTCATTTAACTTTCAAATTTTAGATAGTTGGCGAGGATCCCCGAGGGCGTTCGTGCTGCCTTATTCAAAATTCCCGAGTTACAGAAAACAATAAAATTGTCTTTTGCCCGCGACACGGCTACATTAAGCATGTTAGGCTTATTGTCGCGATCAAAAAATAAGGTACCTGAGTCACCAGGTCCATATACCATCGAGAATAAAACAATGGGACGCTCGGCACCCTGTAGGGCATGCACTGTGCCTATTTTCATTTTGCCCACATCGAATCCGGCTGTTCTCAGTGCATACTGCAAGGCACTTTTTTGCCCCACAAAAGGTGTAATAATCCCCACGCACATCTCTAATTTTCCATGCTTCTCTTCAATTTTCAGTTTGTTGGTTTGGAGCCAGTTTACAATTGCCTTTACTTCTGCATCATTTCGTCTGCTACCTACTTGCGTAGTTGTCGAATTTCCTTCAACATGTATCGCGCACATTGGTGGAAACAAGTTTCCCTTTGCCGCTCCTCTTAATGGTTTCAATAATTGACCGTAGGCTAAGTCATTACAATATGCAATGATTTCGTCATAACATCTTTTGTGCTCCATCAGTAAAAAGCCTTTTTCTTGAAGTTTTGGTTCCTTGATGTTACAAGCATTTTGAGCCATTTGCATAAGGCTACCCGTGGAACTGAGGAATCCCTTGGGATTAAACTCGGTTTCAGGACGTGTATCCTTGTAGCTATCAATCAAGCCAGATTGCCGTAAGTTGCCCATGTCGACTTTAGCAGTAACATTCCATACTGGTTCTATCTGTTTTATGTCTCCGACTACAATGGCCTTTTTTGCCAACGCAAATGTTGCGACACCTACTTCAGGCGATACCTGTCCTGCTTCATCTACGATGAGTAGGTCGGCTATTTCAAGCAGGGGTGGGCTTTCAAAAAGCGGTTGCCCTTTGTCATTGTCGCGCAAATACTTTGACCAGCTAAAAAATTTTGGAGCCATATAGAAGGTACTGACAAAGCAAGGTGTGAGCATGGCATGACGTTTCCATCTGTTCCAGGAGTGTATTTCATTCTTTTTTTTCGCAAAAGGATCCGTCTCCAGGTCATCGGTAAGTTTCAGCAGGTAGCGCCCCTCCCAATAGTGCAGTGCTAATTGAAAGGCCCGATGGCGCAGCGTTACATCCAGCTCGTCATAGAAGCAATTGGGCCTTGTTTCGTTCCTCATTTTTATCATTTCAGATTGCCAATAAGCTTCTTCAGTTGAAGGTGGGTTGCCCTTAATTGCATTTCTCTCTTTCCAACGCTTCCACTCTTTAAGAGTACTAACCACAGCACTTGCAAGGCAAATTTGTTCATCAATTGTTTTAAGGATGTCGTTGCGCTTGAAGTGCGGTGGGTTCGGCAAGAGAGAGTTTCGGAAAACGATGCGCAGTTCGGAAGCGCGGTTTTCCAATGAGGCTCTAATTGTGAAAAAACATCCTATCCTCCGTAGCAAAGGCTCATGGGTAAAGTACTGAATCACTCGTTGTTCCAATTCCTGAAAACCCACAATGTCCTTTTCCAGTTCTTCGTCATTAACCAAGTCACCGGAATAGTACCGTACTTTTCCCGCTTCGAAAGAGGCATAGAGTGATTGCAGTTTTCTTTCTGCTTCTTTGTAATTACTCCATCGCTGTTCAGCTTCCTTAAGCGCATCTTCTACTGTTCGGATTTCGCGCTGCAAATGATTGACAGAATCTTCAATCGAAATTGATTGTACCCCAAAATGCTTTTCGCTTTGCAATTTATAAAATGCCTTTGCGCGAAGTAAGTAGTCTGTGTTTTCTACCTGCTTGAATAATCCCTCGCCATCCAATTTTTTATAATTGATTTTGCTCAACTCAGACTGAGTTTTAGATGAACTGGGCAGATAGGTGGCGTAGCCTGTCACGTCTGGAAGCCAGCGACCGTGCAGGCTTCCCGCCAAGGTATTTGTCTTCGAAAAACTTTCGATAATATTGGTAACGGCCTGATTGTTGGTGGAGCACGCCAAGATAACAGGAGCATCTTCACCCGATAAGGCTGCCTGAACATAGGCGTTGGCCACAATGCTCTGCAACAGCGTGGTTTTGCCCGTGCCTGGCGGGCCATTAACAGCAAATACTTTTTGATCCTCGCTGGCCGTTAAAAAGGAATAAAGAGCTTTGCGTTGCGAAATAAAGAGGCCGAACTCAAAGCCCATTTGCCCAACATGCCATGCATTAGCTTTCAACAGCTTGGGTACAGATAGTGGAGGAATAGCCGTTGTTGCTACCGTTGGTTGAATCAGCGTCTTTAAAAGGGTAGGTAACTCTTTCAAAGACAAAATGTTTTCATAGAGCCGTATAATGCTAATGGCCGCATTTGTGTCTTCGTCTGGCACTACCAACATTGCATGGGGTACTCGCTCAAGTCCTTCCGTCTCGTATTGATCGAATGGCTGATCACTTACCTTAAAAAAAATATCCTGAACAAACTGTATGTATTCGGTGTATCCATTGAATTCACTTCGTGAGAAAGCGGCAGCCTGGTCTATTCTTTCCATTGAACTGAGCACAAAGTCGGCTTCGTCTGCCAAAGGTTCCAGGTACTTTCGCTGAAAAACTGGAAACGTCTCTTCAGGCACGTCCAATTTGCCTAGGCGATTGAGTCGAACATAAAACCAAAAAGGATATTTCGGGTTAAAATCAATAGGTCGAATGCGATGATCTGTGCGTGTCATCAACCAAAATGGAGCCACCAATACTTCTGTCTCATTCAGCGGAACCCAGTTTTCTCCGTTGCGGTCTGTTATTCCATTCTTGTGGTTTTTTCGTTTTTCCGCTTCGTCTAATACTTTGTTGACTTTAACTAAGTCAGCAATAAATTTGGATTCTATGTTGAAATCGGAAATTTCTGTGCGTGGAAGCTTATCGATGTTAATATCGGCTTTTGAGGCATCCGATAGGGATATTTTCCAATAGGTAAGCCATTGCTTGGGGGTGGTCATTTCATTGATTTGGTCTATCGAAGGTTAAATTTACATTGAGAGCATTATACTTTTAGCTTACGCACTCAGCATGAAAAAAGTGCTGCCACAATACTATGATGAAGGTTTGCAATCGGTTGTCATTGTATTGAATCTTTCGTCCATGTGTTTTTTTCTTCATAATCAATCAGATATGTTTCTTCAATATCTTGGTTAGTGGAAATTGTATAAACTCTTGAGTGAACTTTAATTTTAGTATCAATTTTTTGCATATCTATTACCTGAATCCAGTCCTTTCGTGCGCTGTTGAAAATAATTGTTGAGATCATAATCCGTTGCCCGGCCGGTTCTATCTTTAACTGTTGATTAGCTTTGTATGAAAGTTCTTTATTTAATGAAGGTATTGAAAATTCTTGGTTAGCTAAGTTTGAGTTTTTAGAAAAGAAAATAATTTTATTGTTAAGCAATGTATAGTCACCTACAAATTCGCAATTAATTGCATACCACTCAGGCCCAATTTGCTTTCCAATTTTATAGTAAAAATAGCTGTCTCCGCCAGTGAGATG
>DGYK01000057.1:43493-154566 GCA_002398365.1 Flammeovirgaceae bacterium UBA5008 | reverse complement strand
GCTGTCTCCGCCAGTGAGATGGTTTATCCATTCATTTGTTCTCTCTTCAAGTGTTTTAGTCAGTGAGATTAGTTTACTTTCCACCGTTGCGAAATTAGTTTCGACTTTCATCTGCTTTTGAACTCTCCAGTATTGAGCTATCAGCCAGCTCAAAAAAAAGAAAGCAGCTCCGAACGTTTTAATCAAAGCTATGTAAGGATGGTTGTCTTCATCTGTGTTCAAGTACCAGTTGATCGATGTCCAAATAATCGCAACAGTTATAGGCAACCAAAATTCATTTAATATCTGTATAAATATTCTCTTTTTCATTGCAGTATCGATTAGTTATTAATTTATAGAATCAACTTGGGTTCATCTTTACGGTAAAAGGTTTCTAACGTTTTCAACTTTAAAGAAATGCTGGCTGTTTTCATTTAAGCGTAATTCTCCTTCGCTAAATTTTACTTTCAAATTTACGCATAGGCACAACTGGCGCAGTTCAATCCTCTTCCGCGCAGTATGTTTGTAAGTGTCTTGTATTTCAAGAAAAATAGTGGGGGAAAATGTCGATCAATGGCTAGTAAGGTGAGACGTGCTTTATGATTGTCATGGTTTCCCCAAAAATTTCATTCGATTTGGCCTCAGACTGTGAAATTAGTGGCTTTTTTTAAAGTTCAGGGCATTTTATTGTTTTTATTTAGAATGATTCTAAATTTGAACTTAATTTAAAGAACTTACAAATGACCCATTTAAAAGATGCTACTAGCCTGAAACATAAACAGGCTGAAAAGATGCCGTTTAACGTGAGGATGTTCAGGGGTTTACTAACTAAGGGCCAATACTTATTATATCTCAACCAACAACTTCAAATCTTTAATGCGATTGAAACTATCGGGTTGCCGCACGATAGTCTAAAACGAACCGAGAAAGTTCAGGCAGACATTGATGAATTGAAGTCGCAAGGCCACTCCACAGATTTAGTTCTCAATAGTACCAGTGCCTATGTAAGTTACCTTAATTCTTTATCGTACGAGCAAATTCTACCCCACATTTATTTAAACTACATGGGCATCATGTTTGGCGGGCAAATGATAAAGAAGGCCGTACCGTCAACAGGACGAATGTATATTTTTGATGACATGCAGCAAACGATACAATCTATTCGAGCCGTGCAGAAAGATGAATGGGCTGATGAGGTAAATAAAGGGTTTGACTTTACTATCTTGCTGTTTGAGGAATTAGAAACTCAATGTGGTAAAGGTTGATTGTGTATTCTTGATCGATCCAGCGGTTCATAAACCAAATTTTGTTCTTACACTTGCGCAGCCAGTGCAACATTGAGTACCATGTATCTTTTGGCACCGATCTTTCTGCTTTTAGTTATCTGCCACCGCTAATGCTTTTCCTTTCACTTCTTCGTTAAAGAGTCCGCTTTCGTAGATCAAGTTTCCATTTACGAATGTATGTGTCACTTTGCTTTGAAAGGTTGTTCCCTCTAAAGGCGACCAACCACACTTGTATAAAATGTTTTCTTTGGAGACTGCCCAACTTGAATGTAGGTCCACGATGGTCAGGTCTGCAAAGTAGCCCTCAAGAATGAACCCCCTTTTTTCAATCCTATAAAGTATGGCAGGATTATGACACATTTTTTCTGCAATTTTTTCTAAAGAGATAAGTCCTTGCTTATGAAACTCAAGCATAATATTCAAAGAATGCTGAACCATTGGCGCGCCCGACATAGACTCAAAATAGGGTTTTTGTTTTTCCTCCATTGTATGAGGTGCATGGTCGGTGGTAACAATATCTATTCTATCATCCAGCAAGGCTTTTAAAAGACCCAAACGGTCTTTTTCGGTTTTAATAGCAGGGTTCCATTTTATTAGACTTCCCAATCGCTTATAGTCTTTATCAGAAAACCACAAGTGATGAACTGAAACTTCTGTGGTAACATTTTTCTGTTGCAAAGGAATATCATTTCGGAATAGATGTGTCTCTGCTTCGGTTGACAAATGCAGAATATGTAGTCGTGCATTATACTTGCCAGCCAAGTCGATGGCTCTTTTTGTAGCCTCATAACATGCCTTTTCGCTTCTTATCAGTGGGTGAAATTCAATCGGAATGTTTTCGCCATACTTTTCCCGATAAAAGCTTTCATTCTCTTCAACCATCTGTTCCTTTTCGGAGTGAATGACAATGATGGCTTTGCAGTTAGCAAAAAGCTTTTCCATTGTTTCAGGATTGTCAGCCAGTAGGTTTCCTTTTTTTGTAAAGTAAAGTCCATCATCAGAAACGCCTAACAGTTTAGTGGTATCAAGTTTGAGTACTTCATCGATATTGTCGCTATTGACACCTAAGAAAAACCCGAAATTGGCTAAAGATTGTTCTGATGCAATTCGATACTTTTCATTCAAAATGTCAATGGTTAGTGCATTCGGAATGGTGTTTGGCATATCAATAAAGGATGTTACGCCACCGGCCACGGCTGCTTTACTTTCCGTGTAAAGGTCGCCCTTATGCGTTAGTCCAGGTTCACGAAAGTGAACTTGTGCGTCCATGATTCCGGGAAATAAATATTTGCCTGTTCCATCAATAACCGTTGCCTTGCTTTCGGAATTAATGCTACCGATTTTTTGAATCAGGCGGTTGTCAATCAAAAGGTCGGCAATAGTTATTCGCCCCTCGTTTACCACGCTAATATTTTTGATAAGTGTTCTGGCTCTCATTTAAGTTATCTGTCTGCGCTACTCTTCCTCAAGTAAGTGATTTGCTACTGGCTTTGCACTTTAAAATCCTTCAACTGAAAACCAGCTCTATGGGAAGCACTATCTATTCGTTCCTCAAATTTTCCACCGGATTAGTTCTGGAGGCTTTGATGGTTTGTATTGCCGTGGTCAACAACAAAATAAAAATCATGCTAGGCGGCTGGCAGTATAAAATGTGTTGCGCTTAATTCTGTCTTGAATGCAAACCCCGCTAACCATTGCTGCATCCAATAATAACCGATAGCCCATGCAATCAACGTAGCAATCAAAATAATTTTTATATAACCGGAATAAATCCAACCGACTAGCTGCGAAGTAGAGCTTCCGAATACTTTTCGGATGCTTATCTCTTTACGTTTACGATTCAACAAATAGGTGGTAAGTCCTATCAAACCAATTCCCGCAATGACGATGGCAATAACGGAAAATGCAGTGTACGCCTTGCTCAATTGAGATTCCACACCATACAATTGCTGGATTTTGTCATCCAAAAAGAAATATTCCATTGGGTAGCCGGGGTATAACTCTTGCCAGCGCTTTTCAATGGTGGCCAACTGATTTTGATTTTTGCCTTCTCTCCATTTTATAGAAACAAAACGAAAATTCTGTGGGTATGAATAGATTATCATTGGCCCAATGCTCGAATGAAGTGTGGCGTAATTGAAATCTTCGACTACACCTACTACTCTTCCCTTTACCTGGCCCGTCACCAACTGGCCTATGGGCTGGGTCAATCGCAATTGCTTTACGGCTGCCTGATTTAAAACAATCTCCACCAGCGTGTCCTTTTTTTCTACGTCCGGGAATCGACCTTGCTGTAGTTTTACTTCGTAAAGGTCAAAGAAATGTTCGTCCACAAAATACGCTGCCAGTAATTGTTCTCCGGCTTCCGAGCCAACCAGAGTGTAAGTGTAAGTATAGGCATTGTTCGATGCAGGTGTGCTGGACGAATAGCATGCTTTTACAACTCCGGGCACGTGATTAATCTCATTGATGATGGTTGAGTGACGGTCGTTTTGCGAACGGTCTTTCACAGGCAGCACGATTACCCTGTCACTGGTAAACCCCACTCTCGATGATTTTAAAAACCGGAATTGCGTTGATACAATCCAAGTGCCCGTAATCAATACGATTGATACGCAAAATTGAAAAGTGATTAAGGCCGTTCGGATGGATGACTTACTTATTGACTTTCCACCGGACTTAGACAGGCTCAAAATATTCAATCTGCCCGTCTGAATAGTTGGGATGATGCCTGAAAGAAAACCAATGAGCATGGTCACCAGCAATGCCGGAGCAACCAACCACAAGCTGCCAGCAATTGAAAGTTGTTTTCCTGCTGTGAGATTAAAATAAGGCAGGATAAGAGAGGTGAGTATAAAAGCGGTCATCAATGCAATTGTGCAAATCATGATTGACTCAATCCAGAAATATATTGTCAAGTGCAATTTACCAGCGCCAAGAATTTTTTGAATGGAAATCTCTTTGAAGCGTGTTGTAAGGGTGGCCGTTGATAGATTGACGAAGTTGACACAAGCCATCAAAAGAATGAACAAGGCGATTGTACCGAGAATGTAGGAGTAGCCTTCATGGCTGTTGGATGTGATTTCATCTTTCAGGTCGGAATGTAAATGGATGGACTTCAAAGGCTGCAAATAAAGGTTCTCTTTTTCAGAAACCCATTCCGGTGCATTTCTTTTTATCAGGTCTGGAAACTTTGCTTCAAGCTGTTGAGGTGTTGAGCCCTTGGTCAACAGCACGTAGGTGTAATGATCCATCCAACCCCAATGCGTAAGCCTTTTTTCTCCAAGCGATTCATCCAATGAAGAAAAGGTGATGAATGCGTCAGCAACAAAATGTGAGTTGGTGGGAATTTCATTCAAGATGCCCGTGATTTTTAAATCAATCAGGTTGTTGAGGCGCAAGGTCTTGCCGATGGGGTCTTCACTGGCAAAATATTTTTTTGCCAACGCCTCCGTAATCACAATCGAGTTTTTATCCGTTAGTGCCTTGGCGGGATTGCCACTCGACAAGCTGAAATCAAAAACATTGAACAGTGTGCTATCAGCAAAAAATAGTTTCTCTTCATAAAATTTTATTTCATCACGGCTTAACAAATCAGTGCCGGTATTTTTGCGCAGGCGCACCACCTCTTCCACTTCAGGGTAAGCGCCTGTCAGGTAGCGTCCGATGGGCGCGCTGGTTCTTGCCCAGTTTATTGTGTTGCCCTCTTCTTTAAAGTCAACAACAACCCGATGGATGCGGTCAGCATTTCGGTGGTAGGTGTCAAAGCTATATTCATCGTAAATAAAGAGTGCAATCAAAAAAAGAGATGTCAGTCCAATCGCAAGCCCGCTAATGTTGATGGCGGTAAACAACCTGTTCTTACGGAACAGGTTGCGGATACTTAATTGTAAGAAGGAACGAAGCATTGTGAGACCTTTTAAGACTTCAACAAAGTTATGCAAATGACTGCTCTCATCAACTGGAGATGCCAAATACGCATTGTGTTTAGCAACCGGCTCACTGTTTTCCAAAGCAACTTTTCAAATTTTCGCAGGAAGCAAAGGCCGGAGCCATATATTCTTTTGCATGGTACAATTGGTAAGAACGTTAGTCAGTGAAAACAACGGCTAGATACTGAGGGAGATACTTCAAAGTCAACGTAAAAGTATTTATTATCTATCTTTACCATCATCCATTCGAGAAGAAGTTAAACCTGAAAAAATTCTCTTGCCTTTAAATATTGTGCTTACTAATTAATAATATCGTACTTTTACGATTAACTAAACAAATTATAGCTATGGGACTTGCCATTGCGGAAGACTTCACGGTAAAGGAGAATAAGGTGGCCAAGTATGCAAGGGCTTTGGGGCATCCTGCCAGAATTGCCATTCTACGGATTCTTATTGAAAAACAATCGTGCATGTGCGGTGACATTGTTGGCGAAATACCGCTATCCCAGTCAACCGTATCGCAACATTTGAAGGAATTGAAGGATGTTGGACTGATTAAGGGAGATATTGAAGGCACAAAAGTCTGTTACTGTATTGACGAGAAAGAATGGGCATCTGCCAAGAATTACCTCGACCAATTATTTGATTCGTACAAGTCAGGAAAACTCTGCTGCTAAAAAAATTTGCTTGCATCTATCGTAAAAATACGATTATTCAATATAGTTAAACCCTAAAATGCTTATGAAAACAATACCCGTTTCTAAAGCCCTCTTACCTTGTCTGCGGTTTATCTTTTTTTGTCTATCCTTCACAGCAAGGACTCAAGAGTTACCGGCCGATAATCAGAATATATTTGTAACAGAGTTAGAAAAGAAAGCGCTGCATGAACCACCCTTTGAAAATGAGGCTTTACTATTTTTTATGGCCTACGATTCTTCGCTGGATATAAAAGAATATTCAGTGTTAAAGAATGAGCTGACTGAATTTGTAGTGAAGCTTGAAAGAAGAAAAAGTCGGTTTAAAGCAGATATGGAATATGCCAAATTCGTGTTTGATAAAACACATGCTAAATACCTAAGGCACTATATAAAGTATATTCCTTTCAATCAGTTGTTTCATAATGGTAACTTTAATTGCTTATCGGGGACAGCCCTATATGCTTATTTGTTTGAGCAACTGGGCTTTCGGGTTCAAATATTTGAAACCCGCTATCATTCATTTTTGACTATTACTAATCATGGTATACTTAAAGCCTTGATTGAGGCAACGGATGGAGAGAATGGATTCATCAATGGAGCAGACAAAGTCAAATCAACTATTGAAGAATATCAACTCAATGAAAGCAAGTTGGTCCCAGACCGAAATGCTGTTCCGGTTGAACACTATCCTAGACTAAATCCAATCAGCATTAAAGAATTGGCCGGGCTGCACTATTTAAATCTTGCTGTCGTCCACTTTAATATTTCTGAATATCAAAAGTCACTAATCAGTTTAAAGAAGGCTGAGCTATTGTATCCTGCTTCCAAGCGAATAAAAGAAATGATTTCGATGGCTTTGTTATGCTCTTACGAACCGCGTTTTTCTGACTTCTATTCATTCGATAAGAAATAAACTAAAATCCATTTACCTTAAACTTACCTGTAACTATGAAAATTGTTTTGTTTAGTGACATCCATGCGAACTTGCCAGCATTAGAGGCTTGCCTTGCAGACATTGAAATCCGTAAACCCGATGCCGTGTATTGCTTAGGCGATTTGGTCGGTTATAATATCTGGCCGAATGAAGTGATTAATGAAATCAGAAGGCGGAAGATCCCTACTATTGCCGGGAATTATGATTATGGAATTGGAAGAAGCAGTGACGACTGCGGTTGTGCCTATAAGACTGACGCTGAGAAAGCAAACGGGGCAGTCTCTATTTCTTACACAAACCAGATTGTAAAGACTGAGGAGCGACATTATCTCCGTAGTCTCCCTTCGCACATTCGTCTTGAGTATCAACTCAACGAAGAGAAGTTTAATTTGTTGATGGTACATGGAAGTCCTCGGAAAATCAATGAGTATTTATTTATTGACCGTGATGAAAAAAGTTTGCTGCGCATCTTAGAGCAAGCCGATGCGCACATTATGTTTTTTGGACATACGCATAAACCCTATCATCGCATTTTGAAAGATGAAAATGGCCATTATCGACACGCCATTAATATCGGTTCTGTCGGCAAACCTAAAGATGGTGATGTGCGTGGCGGTTACGTAATGATTACACTGGACGAATCATTCTCACTCTCCGCTGCGGATTCCCTCAAGGTTGAGTTTTTACGTTTTGCTTATGACATCGAAAAGGCTGCTAAAGCAGTTGAGGATAGTCCCTTGCCCAATGAGTATGCCGACATGTTAAGAAAGGCTTACTGATTTTATCCCATTTATCATTCTCCAAATCAAAAACTAAAAAATGAACGCACTCGAAAAACTTAGGTATACTAAAGAGCATGCATGGATTTTACCGGATGGTGAAACAGGAAAAATTGGTATTACGGATTTTGCCCAAAGTGAATTAGGCGATATTATTTATGTCGACTTGCCGCGCATAGGTCAGTCTTTTAAGCAGAACGAAATTTTTGGTTCTGTGGAAGCTGTTAAAACCGTAAGTGATTTGTTTATGCCTGTTGCTGGAGAGGTAATGGAAATCAATCCAACCTTAAAAGATACTCCGACCCTTGTTAATACATCACCTTTCGAAGAAGGTTGGATGATTAAAATAAAAATGACTGACAGTGGTGAATTAAATAATCTTCAATCAGCAGCGGAATACAATGGTAATTTAGGAAAGTAATTAATGTCAGTTTAAACACTCTTATGCGGTTAAAATGGGTTGTATCAATAATCATAATATTTATTTGTGGAGAGGTAAACGGTCAGAACGTAAATCATTTCGGGCTATTTCCTGTAATTGATCATTCGGGACAGTTATCTGACAAGTGGAATTATAGCTTCTATTATTTCGGAGCGTTTAATTTAATCAACGAGAAAGTTAACGGTGTAGCAGAAGGCCCTAATTTTGCCGTCTTTTATTCTGAGCAAGCCATTACTTATCAACTTAACACACATTTGTCCTTTACGGGTAGCTATGTTTATGAAAGACAGCTTCCACTTGATAAAGACAATTATAGAAACGAGAACCGATTTTATTTGCAGACTACTTTGAACTCGAATATAGGAAGAGCCTTAATGCGTTACAGGCTACGTTATGATGGCAGATTCATTCAGAACAGGGTTACGGGCGAGAGTCCATACACTTCTCGCTTACGTTTTCTGATTGGAGCTACAGTTTCTCTAAGCCAGAAAAATAATCGTCTGTACTTTACAGCTTATAATGAAATGTTTTTTAACACGTATAAAAATCCTGTTACTGTCTATGCTGAGAATTGGGCTTTTGCAGGAATCGGCTTGAGGACAAAAAAATCGGGCGCTTTTGAGCTAGGTCCCTTCTATATCGCTTTTGTCGACTACACAGGAGGTAATTTGCTTAACTATTATTACTTACAGTTTAACTGGATTACTCACCTTGACTCTAGGAAAGAAAAAAATTGACATATGAAAAAACTTGTCGCTGAGATTTTAGGAACGTATGCTCTGGTCTTCTGTGGAACCGGTGCAATCATTATTAATCATGAAACCGCTGGCGCAATCACACACCCAGGCATAGCATTTACATTTGGGCTTATTGTAATGGTCATGATTTATGCACTTGGCCCCGTGTCGGGCGCACACCTGAATCCGGCTGTTACTATTGCATTTGCTGTTGCAAAGCGTTTTCCATTGAAGGAAGTCGTTCCGTATATAATGAGTCAGTCTGTTGGTGCATTTCTCGCAAGTCTTACTCTTAGGTTTCTCTTTCCGGCCAATGAGTTTTTAGGCTCTACTTTACCTGCTGGTTCTGAAATGCAGTCTTTCGTTTTGGAATTGCTGCTTACTTTCTTTCTAATGCTTGTCATTATTCAAGTAGCCGCGGGCTCTAAAGAGCAAGGTATGTTTGCCGGACTCGCTATCGGTAGCACTGTTTTGTTGGAGGCCATGTTTGCCGGGCCAATTTGTGGTGCATCTATGAACCCGACACGGTCACTTGCTCCTGCTTTAGTGTCTGGTCATTTAGAGCATCTTTGGATTTACCTGTCTGCTCCAATTGTCGGTGCTACGCTGGCAGTTGGTGTATGGTGGTTTTTTAATGAGGAACAGAATCCAAGATTCAATCACAAATAAAGTTTTACTTAATCTATGGATGACTTAGAGGATTTACTTCAGAAGCCAAATCAAGACTCTGATGGAAACAATCAAACACATAAAAACCTGAATTCAGCAGAATTGAGTAAAAGTTATGTGCTGGAAAGGCAAACAAAACTTTATCTCTAAATTTTCTGCTACTCCATCCCCAAAATCTCCTTTTCAAATTTCCTTAGGTGGGCGAAGGCCGTGGTCATGTATTCTTCCACGGTGCGCTTGGAGATGTGCATGCGCTGGGCGATTTCGGAGTTGGAAAGATTTTGTTCCAACCGCAGTTGAAAGGCTTCGCGGCAGCGGGCTGGCAAGCCCTGAAGGGATTCGCTCAGGCGGGCATGCAGGGGAATGACGGGTGTAGGCGATTCGGGTTCTACCGGGGCAATGTAGTTGCTTTCAAAGTGGCGGTAGTGTTCTTCGTATTTGCGCCTTACGGCCAGGTGCTTGATGTAGCGGATTACTTTGTATTTGACAGAGGTAAACAGGTAGGCTCTCAGCGAGTCGATTTCCAATTCTTCCCTTCGCTCCCAGAGAGAAACAAATACGTCTTGCACGATCTCTTCGCAGTCTTCTTTCGTATAGATGGTTCTACTTGCAAACTCGTAAAGTTCTTTCCCGTAAAGGTTAAAGATGTTGGCAAAAGTCAACCTATCACCCTCTTTTAGTTGAGCAATCCATTTTGAATCGTTTGCGGATTCGGCTGACATAGCAATCCAAATTTACTAAAATTTTAATAACGTGGGGTTAATACCCCACATTTAAACAATAAGCAAACCTCAATTTTCATCTGCGTAAAACTCATGCAGAATAAAAAGAAAAAAGAGGCATTGATTCAGTTTGGGAAGCGACTAAGCCAAATAAGAAAGGCTAAAAAGCTTTCTTTTCGGCAGTTCGCGGTTTTGTGCGATGTGGATTACAGTGATATTAAGAAAATGGAAAAGGGCGATATAAATATCACCATCGCCACCCTTATGGACTTGGCGATTGGTTTGGGCATTCACCCCAAAGAGCTACTCAATTTTGAAGATGATTTCTTGCACGAGTAATCAACCGTAGATTTTCGTTTAACACTCCGTGTTTTCCTCTTTCAGGTCACTTACTCCTGAAATCCACTTCCATGATTATTATCCGCCTCCTCGCGTTTTGCCTGGCCGCTACGGGTGTGTGCTGTGGGCAGCCTTCCACCGTGCGCTGGCAGCACAGCATCGAAACCGTCTCTCCGCACGAGTCGGTGCTGGTGTTCAAGGCCACGGTGATGCCCGGCTGGCATTTGTACTCGCAACATCTGCCAGAAGGCGGCCCGGCACCTACTCGCTTTTCCTTTGAGCCTGCCAAGGATTATCAAATCAGCGACAGCACGCAAGAGCAAGGTGCGGCCGTTACTTTTCATGATGATACGTATGACATGCAGATTACGTGGTATAGCGGCAGTGTTACGTTTCGCCAGCGGGTGTTGGTGGCACACCGACCCGTAACGGTGCGCGGGCGTGTGGCTTACATGACGTGCAACACACAAGTGTGCCGTGTGTTTGAAGAGCCGTTTGTTTTTGTGGTGCCATAGTAATTCACCGCATGTATAAAATGTTTGGCTGTGGTATCAATGCTGGCTTTCTTTGCTTCTTTTGATGGTAACCATCACAGCCGCAAAATTTTTTAAGCTTCATACCAAAGTACTGGCCTTGTTAGGGCAGGTACAACATAGCGACAACAAGGTCATAACTCAGGTTATTTGCGTCTGGCAGTATCAGAAGACCGTGCGCGAGTTGGAATTAATCGTGTTGCACTACCCCGATGCGGTGGCATCGCTGGGCGAAGAAAAGCTGGCAGACCTGTATCGCGCGATATTCAGCCGCTGGCGCGGGG
This sequence comes from Flammeovirgaceae bacterium UBA5008, assembly GCA_002398365.1. GTDB lineage: Bacteria > Bacteroidota > Bacteroidia > Cytophagales > Cyclobacteriaceae > ELB16-189. The sequence continues at coordinate 143,232 of DGYK01000057.1, read as the reverse complement.
ATGTGCGCTGGTTGCACCGGTACAATTTGAAACGGCCGATATTGTAGCAATCACGAAAGGCTTTTCGCCAAGGCTTGCAGCACTTGGCGGGTAGTTTCACGTGTGCCAGACTCTATATTATAGTACTTCGCCCGCAGGCTATCGAAGGAGATAGCCTCCGCCCGCTTGGTCACGGTAGTTTGCGCCAGAAAGCGGAGCAGCTCCGATACGTTGGGGTTGGTGATGATGCGATTGTCAAGCAAGGTTTTTAGCAGGCAAGCCAGTTGAGAGACGGATAGCTCGGTGCGCAGGCGGAAGTCGCCCGAAGGCGAGGCTTTTGCGGGCGGGGGTGAAGCAACACTTTCCATGATTTTCAATTCTTCCGAGAGGAACGTCAACAATTGCGTGCGCAGCGAAGGAATTTTTGGATGGTAGTGTAAATCGGGCTTTACGGGTGCTTGCGTTATTTCTCTGCGAAGCATCATCAACCGTTCATGCTTTTCATTTTTGGTTTCCAGCGCATGTAGCTGCTCCGTGATTTGGTGCGTGTAGTAACCAAATGCGGTGAGCGAGTTACAATCGAGCCACAAAAGAAGTTGGCGTAAGTCTTCTTCTGTTAGTGTTGGTTTCTTAAGCCGGTGCGTTATCTCCTCTTTCAGCATCGTGACATAGCGGTGCTGATGATAGGTGACAGTGGTGGCCGTTGAAAATCGTTTGAAAATCCGAATGAACACCAACTGAAGTCTTTCGGAAACAGGTGCATCTTTCAACAACTTGTTGAATGCCGCTACTATTTTATTGCACTCTTCCGCCAAATGCTTCCGGTAGACTATTGGCACATTGGCATCTGGGTCGATGTGAGGGGCAAATGTTTTTTCCATCTCACGCAACAAGTCCAGCAAGATTGATAGCAGGTCGGCATTTGCATCTGGATGTAATTTGTCGAGCAGTTGCACCAGCCCATAGTGATGACCTTGAATGTAGCGTTGCACATGTTGATGGTCAGTCAAGAGCAATGCATTTGACAGGAGTGCCTGGCGTATGCGGATGAGTTCAGATTTTACTTTTGTTTGTTGCGCACGGTCGAGCTTCTTGCCGGTGGCCAGCAAGGCTTCCAGAGAGAGCAGTTCATATGTAACCTGTCGGTGCATGACCGTGCTTTCATTGAATTCTTTTTTAGTGGTTGTTTAAAATTCTACATTCAAAAAAATCAACATCCTTCGCCCCGCCATCGATACGCCCCGCCTGTGTCTTCTATACTTATATACAACCCATGGGCGATGGCTTGCATGATGTCTTGTAAGGTAGTGGCTTTGGAAAACGAACCCGTAAAGCGGCAGTTGGCCAATGCCTGTTGTTCGAATACAATGTGTGTGTGAAATTTTTGCTCCAGTGTTGCCGCCACCTCTGTCAGCGTAGTAGCATTAAAAATCAGTTGCCTTGCCGGCTGTTTTCGGTCATTTATCTGTATGACCACCCACCACAGTACGGTCGCAATGATGGTCATGGCCGCCAGTTGAACTATTGTCCATTTTACTTTCCGTTGGCGCAGGCGTGTGTGCATGCGCTTGTGGATGCGGTCGAGCGGTTCTTGGCTGATGGGTGTTGGCCACGGGCCACGCGCGTCCATCCACAGTTGGCGCACGTGTCGAAAATGCTGACGGTGTGCTTCGGCAGATGCCATCCAGTGACTGAAATTATCCAGTTGCTGTGGGGTCGCCTGCTCCTCCAATACTCTTATCATGTCTGCTTCGTCCATAGTCGGTGTTGTCTTCCTATCTCTTTGTTGGTGGTGGTTACCCTATGTTGGCGTTCATTTTTATTTTCAAAATTCCTGCCTTGCCCATTGGCGCAGGCGTTTGTGGGCGCTGGTCATGCTGCGCTCCACGGCCTTCACCGTTACCCCGAGGCGGGCGGCTACTTCTCGGGTAGACATGCCCTCGTCCACTTTCATGAGCAGGCATTGCTTTTCGCGCAGTGGAAAGGTGTCGATGTATTTTCGGATGCGCCCCGCAATCTCTTCGTCTATCATTTGCCTTTCTACGGTTTGCTCCGCAGCTGGCACGCGGTAGCCGTTGAGAAAATGAACGTAGTTGCCCTGCAGTTTTAATGTCTTTTTATAGTGCGTGATGGACTTATTTTTCACCACGCGGGCGAGGTAGAAGTGGATGGGCAGGTCGTGGTCGCGGCTGAGGGATTTGTGTTGTTCCCATACGTGGAGAAAAGTTTCTTGTACGATGTCTTCGGCCAGGTGGCGGTCGTGCAGGTATTTGATGGAGAGCCGCACGAGGCCTTCGTAGTAGTGTGCGTATAAATAGTCAATGGCTTTGCCGGGCAACGTGCGAAGCAGAAGTCGAAAGCGTTCGTTGTCGAGTGTGTCCGGCATAGAAGGCAATGCATGGTATCCCCCGGGCAGTGGCCGTTTTCATTAGTAAGATACAACAAAAGGATGGCCTTGTTGCAAAACTCACTGACAAGACGTTGTATGATATTTTATAAAAACTAAATTTATGTGTAAAAAAATGATCCGCACCTTTGAAGACCTACTAACAAACCTGGTTTCTGCTGGTCGTACGCTTATAGATAATTCTGGTATCAATCACAGACCTAGTATTGGTGATATGTATGAAGGCCTTACCAAGTCCATTTTGGAAAAAACTGTTTTTGCGGGATTGAACCTAAACATTATTACGAGTTCCTTTATTGAGAATAAAAAGGGGGAAAGAAGTCATGAAATGGATGTGCTTTTAATTGAGGGTGAGGGGCAGAAGTTACCTTTTGCCGAAAAATATGTTGTTCTAGAGAAGCAGGTGATAGCCGTTTTTCAAGTTAAGAAAACGTTAACTAAACAACTGCTGACAGATGCTTACTTTAATCTGAAAAATGTCTATGATGTTTGTGAGTTGGAAGATGAAAACGAGTATAGTAAGCGAATGCTGCGAGACGCTTATGTCGGAGTTTTCAAAATGGGCGTACATCGTAGCAAGCCTTTGCGAAAGTTCTTTGAAAGCGTTACGCAGGAGCACATATTTAATTGCCTTCGCGCGGAAGCGTATTTGCCCCTTCGAATTGTTATTGGCTACCAAGGTTACAGTTCAGAGAAAGGTTTGAGAAAAGCGTTTTACGAGTTTCTCGGTGAGCATCGGCTTACGAATGGCTTCAGTCCGCTTCATTTTCCGAATTTGATTATCAACGACCAGTTTAGTTTGTTGAAGGGAAATGGTATGCCCTATATATCGCCTATGGAGAATAACAAGTGGCCTTTTTTCAACTCTAGTTCGGGCAAACCCATACTCCATCTCCTTGAATTACTCTGGAGTCGATTATCCTATCGGTTTAATCTGGATGCGGGTATATTTGGTGATGATCTGGAAGTGGAAAGTGTCAATCGTTTTCTATCGTGCAACATGGTACATGTAGATGGACGCAGAGGTTGGAACTATGAGTATACAGACCTGCCAAAAAACAATTTTACGTCCACCATGCCATCCAGCGCATGGGAGCCAGTACCGCTAACCAACGAGCAACACCACGTGATTGCCTATTTATGCAAGCATACTTTTCTCCGACTCACCAAGATCAATTGGTGGATGGAGAAAATTGGCAAGAAAGTAGAGGTTGAGCCATTTGTAGAAGGCCTCCTGGCAACGGGATTGGTCTACATCGACTCATGTAAGGAACTGCGATTGCTTACCGAGAGCTGTCAATGTTTCGTTGTTCCTGGCGTGGGTTTCGTAGGTGCCGATAACAAAACGGGCAAACTTACACGGTGGCTTGAGAGGCGAATAGGAAAGAAGATAGAAAATGTACTGCACGTAAAGTTCAAGTGACTCTTAAAGTGGTGAGCGTTTGCCAAGGCCTACTTAAACGGATACCAAAACTGCTTCGCATAGGTACGTGGAAAATTTGGCTCCTCTTTAATTCCAATTTCACCAATGCCTTTGGATTCATAAATTTTTGGATTGTCGTATGCTGTTTTGAAAATATGATCCCATAGGGTTAACCATGCGCCATAATTTACTTGCGCATCTTTATAATCTGCACGGTGGTGCCAACGATGGAGTTCAGCTACACAGAAGAACTTTTTCAGAAAGCCAGCCTTGTAATCCAAGTTAGTGTGCTGCATCATCATGTTGATAGCCAGAATAGCCAATGCTGCAACTACTACCGGTTGGGGTGTACCTATTACAAGACATAATATTATTCCAGGGCTACCTTCCAGAATCTGATGAAGGGCGTGCCGCTTTTCCCCATTCAGAAAGTAGAGTCGTTCTGAGCTATGATGGATTGAGTGCAGTTTCCACAACCACTCATATCGGTGACTTTGCCAGTGAACAACGAACAAGAAGAAGTCGATAATGGTGAGTACCAAAAGTACTTGTATCCAAAGCGGTAGAGCTGTAGGAAACCATTGAGGAAACGGTATCCAAACGGCAAGCCAAATAAGTGCAAATTGGGCAGAAACTTTAATGAGATAATTGACGATATAATATGTAAAGTCAAGGTTCCAATCAGTTCCATTCACCCAATTTTTTTCGAATGGCAACCAACGTTCGAGCAGAAGTGCTATCAAACCGAATAATGCAATTGTAGGCACGGTGGCGAGATATTGATTGGTGCCGCTTTCCATCAACCAGATGATTAAGAAAGAAGCAGACAGCATAAAAACAGGGTATATTGAATACTGGAAAAGTTTTTTCATGGCCGCAGATTTTCTTGCAAAGTCAGCACAAAGAAATGCCTATGCTTGAATAAACTGGCTATTGTTTCAAAACCGCAGAGGGATTGACCCCGAACATATCCATGAAAGTACGGCTCAAATGTGCGGTGTCAGAAAAACCTGCTTCGTATGCGGCCTGGGTAATCGTCATACCCGCAAGCACGGAAGTAACGGCTACGCGCATACGGCACCAAAGAATGAAAGGCCGTAGCGGGATACCAACCTGATCTTTGAATAAATGAGTGAAGCGACTGGTAGAAAGGCAGGCCATCTCCGCCAGCATTTCCAGGTTGAACTCATGCGTGGTTATATGCGAACGAATAAAGTCTGTAGCTCTTTGTACGCGGTCGTCAATTAGGTTGACGTATTTTATTGTTTTTGGAAGTGACGTGGGTATGCCGCCCCCTGCGAACGCTTTTCTATCCACTTCTGATATGCTGCCTTCAATGGATTGAATGGATTGAGTGGAGTTAAATGTGGTGAGAATTACCTTTGCCAAATCAGACTCTGGCTCTATAAAAACAAAGGTGGTTTCGCCAGTAGTGGTGGTTTGATGGAGTTGATCAGGCAATACTAATACGGCTTGCGAAGCTAAGGCGTTGCCAAAGGCATCTTCAATGTGTATTATGCCATCCCTACTGACAATCATTTCAAGGGCGTGATGCTTGTGTTGATCCGTCTGAATAGCTGGGTTAATAAAGGTGGCGTGATCATCAAAAATCCGGATGTATTTCACAGCGTGTAAATTATATATTTAAGTATTTGCTTAAATAATAAATAATAGTACTTTTACTGCGAATTTAAACAAATGAACAAGATTACTTGTATTCGCGTCCTTGCTGATATAAATCAGATAAAAGAATGTAAGGAAAAAATCCGGGTTAACGCTGCCGCTTTCTCAGATTTGGCCAGAGTAATCGAACTAGCAGGAAATACCGTAAGGTTGAAAATACTGTACTTGTTAGAAGAAGAGGGCGAGTTGTGCCCGTGTGATCTTAGCGATATACTTGAAATGAGCGTACCAGCTATTTCTCAACATCTGCGTAAACTCAAGGATGGCAATATAATCCAGGCTAAGCGGGTTGGTCAAACCATTTTCTATTCACTCACGGATGATCATTTAAAAATACTGAAACCTTTTTTCAGGCATATTCACCATCAGCGTGCAACTGAAAAAACAATGAGCGCATAGATTATGCAAGTAATTACAAAATCAATTATTACATGCCCCCAGTGCGGATTCCTTAAGGAAGAAGAAATGCCAACGGATGCGTGTCAGTATTTTTATGAATGTGAAAACTGTAAAACTTTGCTTAAACCAAAATCAGGAGACTGTTGTGTTTTCTGTTCATACGGAACAGTTAAGTGCCCACCGGTACAGATAAATGTTAACTGTTGTAAATAAGATTGTGATATGATTACAAAAGCAATGAAGGGGCTTGGAATGATTGGGAGTGGTGTGCTAGCTGCCATACTTAGTTCGCTATGCTGCATTGCGCCAGTAGTAACACTTATTGCCGGAACGAGCAGTCTAGCGGCTTCAATTTCATGGTTGGGGCCAGCAAGGCCTTATCTGGCGGCAGTTACCATTCTGATACTTGGCTTTGCGTGGTACTCTAAAGTGTATCCCAAAAAGAGCACAGATCCGTGCGCCTGTGACAATGGAAAAAGAGAATCGTTCCTGCAGTCTAAATCGTTTTTAGCTATCATCTCACTTTTTGCATTGACCATGCTTGCCTTCCCGTACTATGCTCACGTTTTTTTCACGCACCAAAATCAGCAAGCCATGGTGGCTGATACGTCAGCGATTAAAACTGCTGAGTTTAAAATTACGGGTATGACCTGCCAGGGGTGTGCGGAACACGTCATGTATGAAGCTAACAAACTTGCAGGGGTATTGCAAGCCGATGCTTCATTTGAAAAAGCAAACGCTATTGTAAAATATGACGAAGGCAAAGTCTCCTTGCCGGAAATTGAACAAGCTATAAATGGAACTGGTTACAAGGTCATTCAGGTTGTTCAAAGTCCAGGCCATAACTGATCGACTATACTTTCAACATCCGCGCATTGATGGCTACCACCACGGTACTTACGCTCATCAATACGGCACCCATGGCAGGACTAAGCATAACTCCAAAGTTGTACAACACGCCCGCAGCCAAGGGCAAAGCAATTACGTTGTAGCCAGTGGCCCACACCAGATTCTGAATCATTTTCCTGTAGGTAGCTTTCCCAAACAAAATAAGGTTGACTACATCTTTCGGGTTGCTGTTCACCAAAACAATACCAGCTGTTTCGGCTGCAATGTCAGAACCAGAGCCAACCGCAATGCCAATGTTAGCCTGTGCCAATGCAGGCGCATCGTTTACACCATCGCCCGTCATGGCTACAAATTCGCCTTTTGCCTGAAGCTCCTTAATCTTTTCCAATTTCTGGTGTGGCAATACTTCTGCTATAAAACCATCCATACCCAACGTATCGCTTACTTTTTTTGCTATTTCTTTATTGTCACCCGTAAGAAGCAATGTTCTAATGCCATTCGCGTGCAGTGTTTTGATTGCATCGGGAGATTCTTTCCTGATTTCATCTGCCAGCGCAATAAAGCCAGCCACTTTTTCTTCGATCAAAACATATACAATGGTTTCAGCTTCAGTCGAGCCTGGAATCTGAATATTCATGCTGTTCTCCTTCAAATATCCGGGACTGACTACTTTTATTTGCTTACTGTCCAGGCTAGCTTGAATTCCTTTGCCCGTGATTGCTTTAAAGTCAGTGATTGTGGGTATAGCAAGTTTACGTTCTTTTGCTTTGTCCATAATGCCTGAAGCAATGGGGTGCTCGGAGTTTTGCTCCAAAGCGGAAGCCATAGAAAGTAGTTGATCGGGTGTGTAGTTGTCGTTAAGTGAATCATACCGCACCACACTAAATTTCCCAAGCGTTAATGTGCCTGTTTTATCGAATACCAGTGCTGTAATCTTTCTGGAGTTTTCAAAGGCTGTTCTGTTTTTGATTAGCAATCCACTTTTTGCAGAAATGGCGGTTGACTTCGCCACTACCAAGGGCACAGCTAAACCTAACGCATGCGGACAGCAAATGACGATCACCGTAACCATCCGCTCCATCGCGAAAGCCAGGTCTTTGCCAACACTCAGCCAGACCACAAATGTTAACGCGCCCGAAACCAGTGCAATGATGGTAAGCCAACCTGCGGCTTTATCGGCCAGCAGTTGTGTTTTTGATTGACTTTGCTGTGCTTCCTGAACCAACTTTATGACCTGCGCCAGATAAGAATCTTTGCTTCCGTGCAATACCTCCACCCTAAGCGATCCGTTTCCATTAATAGAACCTGCTATTACTTTTTCACCTCGCGATTTTTCGACTGGTTTAGATTCACCCGTCAGCATCGATTCATTCAGGTAACTATTGCCATCTGTGATCATGCCATCTGCGGCAATTTTCTCCCCTGGTTTAATAAGAATAATGTTACCGGTCTGTAAGTCTTCTGTCTTTATTTCCTTGATTTGGTCACCTTCAACCAAGTGTGCCTCGGAGGGCATCAGTTGAACCAACAGCTCAAGTTCCCTGGATGCACCCATAATGGATTTCATTTCAATCCAGTGCCCCAAAAGCATAATAAGAATGAGCGTTGCTAATTCCCAGAAAAAATCCATTCCCTCCAGTCCCAATATAATGGCAACACTATACACATACGCAACCGTAATGGCAACAGCGACCAACGTCATCATGCCGGGAGACTTTGATTTGACTTCATCCTTTAAGCCGATCAGAAAAGGCCATCCGCCATAGAAGTAAACAACAGATGAAAGCAGCATGAGCAAGTACGAAGACCCTGCGAACATCCAGTTTACCCGTAGCCAATGTTGAATCATGGGTGACAAAGCCATGATGGGTATAGTCATGACAAGTACTATGTAGAAACGCTTTTTGTAATCATCAATCATTCCGGCATGGTTGGCATGGCCTGAATGACCGGAGTGTTGGTGCCTATGCTTCGCATGTTTTTCTACTTTCATACGATGCTGCCCGTGTTCACTTTCCTGACTTGCATGATGTTGATGAACCTCATGTTCACTCGTTGAATTTGAAATCGGAACTAAATCCATTCCGCACTTCGGGCATTTGCCGGGCGCGTCCTTCACCACTTCGGGATGCATGAGGCAAGTAAACTGGTTTGGTTGATTTATTGAATTTTTCATTGCAGGCTGTTTTAATAAGGAGTATCTACGAAGTTAAATTAGAATCACTCTTGCCCCTCAGCAAGAAAGAGCTTGTCCAATAAACGAGGAGCGGCACTATCATAAACTGCAAGACGGGTGAAATGCCAACATTGGCAACGGGAATTATGGGCATCGTTGTGGCATAGGTCCAATCTCCAGCATGTATATGAAGCACCTCCGATACAGCGGCACCTATTCCGCCAACAAGCGCAACATACAAAATGCGCGACAGTGACAACCTGCTTACCCAGTACGGATCTTTAAGTATCAATGAAAATATGGAATACAAAAGAATAAGCATGATGGCATCCGCAACGGAAGCTAGTGCGGAAATAGAAAAACTGTTTATGGTATAACGGTGCCCCTGATACAGTGGGGCATGTAATGTCTCCCAAGTAAAGTTTACTGCAAACCCTATGCTTGACATCGCCACCATAAACTTTCCAAACAGTTGTTTATGGATTACCCTTTTAAGATTGTAAACGTAGCAAATTCCTACTAAGGCTAAAGCGATAGTAGGTGCAATAAAAAGCTTGGGTGTTAAATCGATCATTTGGGGCACGAAGACTTTTGGTTATTGTATTTCGAATGGAATTGTTAGTTTAATTTTTTCCCAGGCAATTGAAAGTAAACCTTTATTGTCCGACTCCCTAGATAATTCATACAACAGTCTTTCTTGAGTGGCGATAAGATTACTGGGTATAACTTCTACTCTTACCAAGTCATCTATCTTGTCATATTCATCTGCCAGGTGCTGCTCCCAATTTTTGTTGATGATGACCGTCCATTTTTCTTTGCCCGGTATGGTGAAGATGGCATACTTGCCTGCCGGAATGGTTTTGTTGCCAATGACAATATCTTTATTGAATTCCCATGAGGTTGCCGAGTGCGCACCTGTTACCCACACCTCGCCATACGGAACCAAGCCACCCCAGATGGTACGTCCGCGAACGGCAGGTGCATGGTAGTGAATCATCGTATGAACTTCCCCAATTTGAGCGTGGGCTTCTTTAGGGATGCTTTTTTTAAGTGTGTCTGCCGCAACAGCTTTCTTTGGGTGATCATGCTGAGCGAATGTTGAAAAGGAAATGATGGCAAATAAAATTGTTAACGTTTTCATAAAAGTTAGTTGATTAATTTTTTTAGCGTGCGCGAAGAAATGATATAAAGTGTAAACCCCGACATAACTGTAAATAATCCTAAGACAGAAAGTATTTTCAACAACCAATTGTTAAAGTTGTCGCGACCGGCATAATCCATGGTGTGGAACATCCAAAGAAAATCAAAGGCACGCCATTGGTCATGGCGAATGGATTGAAATGTGCCTAACTCCGCACTCACATACACTGTGCAATCCGGGTTTTTAAAACTCACAGCCCAGGCAGGCAGTGGCTTTTCGCGATATTCATGATGTCCATCGGTCTGCTGCAAGTACAGCACTTCGCTTACTTCAGCGCCCTGCACCACCTGTTCTTTTGCTACAGCTATTCCTTCTTCTTTGGTTAACGATTTCTTACGTTCGCCAGTGGCTGCATCGGCAAGCGCATAGTGTATGTGCTGGTGCATGCCTTTGCCCACACGGCCAGAGAAATAAGCAATCTGGTACACAGGCTTACCCAAAACACGAATGAGGTGAACTGAATGAAGAGAATCGACCGTTTGTGTTTGCTCAAGTTTTTTGATAGCCTCCGTTGGTGATATAGTTGCTACGTTGGCAGACAGGAATGCCGGAGATTTGCGCAAGTAGTCGCCATGCACCTTGTCAATATCATTCCAACTAAAGTAGAGTCCGCTGATGGTCCAGCCTAAAAACTGGATGCCAATAAACAGGCCGAGGTAGCGGTGAATTTTGCGTATGAACAAGCTCTTATTTTTTATCATAGTATAGGTAATCGTTTTCGTTGAAAGCTACAGAAGACAAAGTTTTGCTGAATATTACGTGGTGTGACGTGTATTTCATCCACACACTTTATGTGCTTGAAATCCCTCTCGAACAGCGCTGACATGGATGCCTCCGTATATTGTTTTATTTCCAGCCCACTACACTTTGCAGGGCCTTTGTCGGAAAATGTACCGAGTACGAGGTAACCGTCAGATTGAATAGCGGCACCAACAACCGAGAGATATTTGATGACTTGAATTTCTGTTGTAAGGAAATGAAATGCAGCGCGGTCGTGCCAAAAATTATACCTCCGCTGTGGTTCAAAGTCAACAATGTCACGCTCCATCCACGTAATGGCTGTTGCCTTTTGTCCCAGCCTTGCTTTGGCCCGTTCTATGGACTTTGCTGAAATATCAAGCACCGTAATATCTGTGTAGCCTAATTCCAGCAATGTATCTGCCAAATGACTATCGCCCCCACCGATGTCGATGATACTGGCGGTCTTGGGCAACTTAAATAAGTTGATAAAGTCAACCGATGTTTGTGGATAAGGTTGGAACCAACTGAAGTCAGATTCTGCCTTGGTCTCGTAAATATTTTCCCAGTGTGTTTTATGGTTGTTCATAGAGCGTTTATTAGATATGGATAATGAACACAGGCCTTTCGTATTCGGCTGCCAATTTCTCGTCAGCCAATATGAAAAAGCTCGCTTCAAGTATTCTCTTCATTCTACTTCAAATTTGCATTGTTGTTGGATTACCATAAAACCGTCAACCCCGCACCATATTTATAATCCGAATCGTAAGACGCGTGGATATAAAACCGTTTACCGATGTTGTAGTCAAAATCAATGTTGTATTCCCAATCGGTGTTGCCAACCAGACTTAATCTCAATCGTTTTGTAATTGGCATATCGCTCCGCGAAAGTTGAAACCGTGCATTGCCCAAGTGATCAAGGCGCAATTCAGATTGAACAAACATGGGAAGTAAGTACCGAACACCGATGACTGCTACCTTCCGGTCAACCCACTTGCCATTTTCCACCACTTGAAATGTATTTCGGATATCTGCACCAATATAGGCCGCAAAGAATTGTCGTTTGTCTAAAAAACGTTGATAGTCGGGCTGAAACTCATACTGATTTTTATAACTCACGCGATAGGTGGTTCCCAGTATGCCGCGGTTTCCCACTACATTGGCAAACCCGAACACGGCATCGGAAGCAATCTTGGTCTGGCCCCAGAAGTACAGCATCCGGTCTTCCTTAAAAACTTTCTTTTGATCCTTAAGAGTAAGTTGTGTATTGGCGGGTGAGTTTTCATAGCTCACAACCCGGGCCATCCCGGCCATCATGTGATAGAGTATGTGGCAATGGAAGAACCAGTCCTTTTCTTCGTTGGCATAGAACTCGATGGTTACGGTTTCCATCGGGCCAATGTCGAAGGTGTGCTTCATGGGCGAATAGTCGCCCTGAGCATTGAGGAAACGAAAGAAGTGACCGTGCAAGTGCAGCGGGTGGCGCATCATCGTGTTGTTCACCAACTTCATGCGCACGTTCTCACCTTTTCGGATTATGATTTTATCCGATTGTGAAAGTGTTTTATTGTCGAATGACCAAACGTAGCGGATCATATTGCCGGTCAGGTTCAATTCGATTTCGCGCATCGGCAGTTTGCCGTTCAATGTGGTCGGTTTGGGCGCGCGGAGCATATCATAATTCAGTATGACTTCATTTTGATCGCCCATGTTCATTTTACTCATATCCATGTTGCTCATCACGGTGTCTTGCATATTCATGGTATCCATTTTCATTTCTTTCATAGATGTGGTATCCATTTTCATGTTCATCATGGAAGTATCCATGGGCATGTCTTTCATAGAAGAGTCATTCTTCATATCCATATCTTCCATCTTCATTTTACCCATATCATGGCCTTGGTGTGCATTGTCCATCTTCATTCCATTCATGCTGCTCATGTCCATGGCGCCCATGTTGTTCATCTCGCGCATCATAGCGAAATAGTTTATTTTAGGAAGGTCAGGTGCGTTCATCTTCATGCCATCGCCAAAAAATAAAGAAGCGTGTCCTGAAATATCCTGAGCGGTGGCGCGAAATTCATAGGCCATGCCCCCCTCAGGAATTTTTATTTCAACATCGTATGTTTCTGCAATGGCTACAAGAATCTTGTCCACTTCAACAGGTTGCACAGGCATCCCATCGGCTGCCACGATTTTCATCTTGCCACCCGCATATTGCACCCAGTGATATGACGATGCACTACCGTTGATGATACGCAGGCGCAGCGAATCGCCCGGCTTCACATCGGCAACAACATTTTCCGATTTTCCGTTGATGAAAAAGCGATTGTAATAGACATCGGAAATATCCATTGCCGGCATGCGCATCCACTCGGTCTTGGCGCGATCTTTCAAATACCCTTTTGCGAGGGCCTCGCTCCAGCTTTGTACAGATTTTTTTCTGATGGCATAGTAATCCAGGCCACGCTTCAAATTGCGCAATACTTCGTGCGGATTTTCATCTGTCCAGTCGCTCAACATAATCACCTGCTCTTTCATACTCGTGGATTCATCCCATCCTCGGGGATGAATGACAATCGATCCATAGATGCCGGACTGCTCCTGAAGCAGGGTATGCGAATGGTACCAATACGTGCCTGTTTGGATCAGCGGAAATTTAAAGGTGTGTATCTGGCTCGCTTTGATAGGTGCAGTGGTGAGGTAAGGAACTCCGTCTTCTTCATTGGGCAGCAGCAGCCCGTGCCAGTGAATGGATGTTTCTTCGTGCTTCAATTTATTGTGCACACGAATGATGGCCGTATCGCCTTCAGTAAAATGAAGCACCGGGCCGGGGATGCCGCCATTGATGGCCATCCCCATTTTTTCTTTGCCGGTGAAGTTGACCATCAGGTGGTCGATGGAGAGATCATACTCCACACGTTTGCCTGATGCCGTGGGCTTTGCATCATTCATTTTGTGCTGGGCCAGCAGAGGCATGTATGCTGCACCGATAAGCAGCATACAACCTACCATGGATAATAGAACCTTTTTCTTTGTTCGCTTAATGTTCATGATCGTCTTTATGCTCTTTTACGGGCTCGAGCTTCATACCACACTTCGAACACTTGTCTCCTTCTTTACCGGTCACTTCGGGGTGCATGGGGCAAGCATACGCCATCGGTGTGGAGTCCATGTCATGCATTTCTGTGGAATCCTTTTCCATTTCATCGTGATGATGACTGGTGGTGTCCCCCTCTGCGTGTTCGTGTTCTTCCGTGCTTTGTTCTTTCTTACTGCCACAACTCATGGTAACAAGAGATGCAGCGAATAATACCACAAACAAGAATGAGATTGATGCCATTGAATTTCTCATAGCGTTTAGTTTAGTTTTATTTTTAATTATTTATTGAGCTTAGATACTCCATCTTATTCACCTTTCTTCGCCAACTCCATTCCGCACTTGCTGCATTTACCCGGCTTGTCTGATGTTACATCGGAGTGCATAGGGCAAACGTAGGTGGTGGCCTTTACTTTCGTTTCGTCTAAAACCTCACCGTGTTTCATGTGATGCGTTAGGCAATGAATGGCGCAAGCACCTATGTTCTTGTAGGTTTCGTGCACAACCGCTCTTACTTTTCCTGTCTCGTCTTTTATTAAACAAGTGCCATTCTCGGAATCGCTTGCCGACCACTCGTTGTTCGAAGAATATGGAACAAAAGTTCCGTTCTTTCCAACCTTCCCGAGGTTCTTACCTGTGTTAGCATCTATCAACGAACCGTTGCTATCAACATAAGAAACTTTCTTTCCCGAATTATCGGAGATAACGCCTTCTTTGGTAACGCTGCCAATGTGCTTGCCTTCACGATCGGTTATTTTTCCTGTAGCATCGATTTTATGGCCTTTGTAGTCTACGTTCTGCGCTTGTGCCATTTGAATGGTGAATACTATGGCCAGCACGGTGAGCGACATGTTGTTTAGTGATTTCATTTTTGATTTGTGTTTTAGGTTAAAATAATAATTGAGACAGTTTTCTGAAGTTTCTTGTATTTCACCTTCTGTTGCGCCAACTATCGGCAAAGGATTCATGGATTTGATTTTGCGTTTTGAACGTTTATTAGGAGTTTAATGCTCATGTTCCATTTCCAAGTATTTGCCCTGCGGGCCGATGCCTTCGATGTGAACTAACTGAGATCCATAGTGACCTGCGCTGGCCACACTATACGAAGACACTGCCAGCACCACTGCCACTACTGCGGCAGCCCAGCGCTTGTCTTTATAGAGAACGAGATTTAGTCCTTGAAGAATCAGGGCGATGACTCCCGAGTAAACGGTCCAGTCAGCCCATTGGTCGTGTTGGTCGAGCACCAATTGCGCGTGAGCGCTAATGCCATGCGTGTGGGGATGGAAATTTCGTCCGGCAACCCACGCTGCCAAAACTCCCACAAAAAGAATAGCGGTGATGATCCAGGCAATTTCCTTTTTCATAAAGTAAAGATTCAGCAGTTGCATCCCGGCTGCTACAATAATTAACACGATGGCAAAATGTACTATCAAGGGATGAAGCGTAGGAAAATCATCGAGGTCTGCTTTTACTTTCGATTCATCGATGGCCATACCTTCATCATGGTGATGGGTGGTGTCTCCTTCATCATGCTCTTTTTGCTCACCCATGTTCATGGTTGAATCCATGGGGGCTTTGGTCGAATCTTTTTTGTGCTTCTTGCCTCCGTGGGCGAGCGCTAGCGACAGTGAAGCCATGAGAATTACGATACTTAAAAAAATAGTTTTCATGGTAAGTTGGTTTAGGTGTTTTGATTTACAGTCTTGGCAATCTTCTCTAAAATTTTATGACTATCCCCAAACTTGCAAAGCGCATCGCAATGCTCACGCAAGTCGGAGAATAAGATGTATTTGATGCTGACGCTTGAATTTCTAATGGTGGGTCGGTTGAGTTGCATCACCACTTCCTTCTCGCGGCTGTCGGGCAGAATAATAAATAACGAAGTTTGATGATCAGTGAATGAAAAAGCCAGATCGCTCAGCCGAAGGATGCCCGAATAGATAGACGTGCTCTTCTCCACTTCAAAAGCACAAACAGGTTTGTTGGTATTCTTGTCAAACCAGATCACATCAATCAATTGAACAGTACCCAGCGTTTCCTTATCCAAAGGCATTTGCGGAAACTTATTAAGGCTGATGAACGAAAAATTGACTTCGCCATAACACTTGCCACGATCATTCACCGCGGCTATTGGATCGTATCCCAAAGCCTTTCCTATTTTCAGCAGGTGGTACTGCATTTCCGTATGCAAATCTTCTTCATGCTTCTCACTCAATACTTCCCTGTGACGTTTGTCATACTGTTTCAATAGTTTTGCCTTCTCCTCTTCCGATATGATCTGTCCTTCTATGATGATGTTCCTATTTCCGATTTCAAAAAGCAAACCCGCTATCGCGCCCAGGTCGTTGGACAACTGCGTCTTGTTATCAGCATTGGTCTTCATGATAACCTCGCGCATTTTCAAATACTCCTGCCAGCTACCCAGTTTCTTATTGTCGCGAAACAGATAGTTAAATCCATTTACAATGGCTGTATTG
This sequence comes from Flammeovirgaceae bacterium UBA5008, assembly GCA_002398365.1. Classification (GTDB taxonomy): domain Bacteria; phylum Bacteroidota; class Bacteroidia; order Cytophagales; family Cyclobacteriaceae; genus ELB16-189. The sequence goes on along the minus strand of DGYK01000057.1, from coordinate 126,797 downwards.
AAGGGCGGTAAAATAGTTGGCTGTAAAAAGTATAAGATGCTTGCTACGGCTGGCCCAAGCCCTTTTATTTTCAATTCATCCAGCTTGATGATTTCACGAATAAGTTGTTCTTCTTTCGTTGCATAAAAACAGTTCTCTAAAAATTGACCAAAGGCCTTCTTGTTGGTTTGGTTTTCATAAATATCCGGTATCCGCATTTTAGGTTTCCAGTAGAAAGGGTGCGCTGCTCCTTCAAACACTTGCTTTTGTTCGGTAATGGCCGTGAGTACAAATTCAAGTGATGAGCCTTTGAAATCGTTGCCGAATTTTTCACTCTTTATATCTTCTATTACCTGCAGCACGCCCCGCCTGATGGCGCGAAAAGCCTTCAATCTCCCTTCGCTGCCCACAAACCAGGTGTTATATACTGAGGCGGGGTCACCTTTGTATGTGCGGATAACATTGTCAAAAAGTTTTTGTGTTTCCATCAGGCAGGTTGGTTTGTTACACTACTTCGACTTCACTCGCGTCCAGATTTCTGAGTCACTGATCCAGCGAAAACCTTTATAGCCGGTTACCTTGAGGGTGTTCGCATCTTTCAATACGAGATAACCAGATGACTTGTGGCCATGCCGGGGCTCAAACACGGTGCCGCTGTTCCATTCTTTTTCCTTCTCATCATAAACGAAATCAGCGAGAATCACCGTGTTCAGTTGGGTAGATTGCTTTTCGTCTTTTACCCAAGTGATTTTTCCAACATACTTGTTGTGTTCGATATAAATTTGTACACGCGCATCACCCTTTTCCGTAAGCCAATGCCCAAGGATTTCCTCAGCTCGCACCTGTGCTGATCCGTTGAGACTCATAACGCAGTAAAATAAAATTATTACGATCGATCTCATGGCCTACGCGCTGATGTGTGTGTTTGCCATATTTTCCAAGTCCCGTTTTCCTTTCTAAGAATCGTAGTAGCAGCACCTTTGCGCTCAATCACAGAGTTGTCTTTTTTCAGAACAATGGTGTACTTATAGGTCTCCATTGCGAATGCGTATGGCAGATCGACTGTTACATCAGCCTTATAGTCGCTGAATGCGAAAGATTTAAAATCACCGAGTTCAGGCCCCAGGTGATGAGCCAGGTAATCCTGGTACCTGCCTTCAACCTTGCCTGATTCTATTACGATTGATTTAGGCACAAAGAGTTTTCCTGTTCCGGTTGTATCCAGTTTTTCAATGGCCTTCTTGTATGCCTCCAGCGTAGAGACAACAGTGGCTACATCGTCAGCATTGGGTTTCTGGCCTTGAACCGAAAATGCGACCGTTGCAAGAAAAATGATTAAGCTTAACGTTTTCATACGATTTTAATTTAGTGGTGATGTTTACTTTATGTTTATTGAATGGTTTCTTTCACTTTTCCGCACGAAAGCATTTCGTTCCCCAAATAAGGATTGCGAATTTCTTTGGTATCGCTAAGCCAATATGCTCCGGCATTATTGTTTGCCATGGGGCATTGTATGTAGTAAACCATTTTACCTCCGGCACCCAATTCTTTCAAACTCTTGTATAGTGCATCGCTGAAAGAAGAAAATGCAATGCGCTGTATGGCGAGATCATTTGAGCCTTCAATCCGTTCCAGATTCTCATTGAGTATTTTCAAGTAACCCATCCAGTCCATCAGCGCTTCATCTTTTAGCAAAGTCAAGTCGACTTTTGATAATGCAATCCGAATTTGGGCTACAGCTTCTGCAGCCTTGGCTGCATCGGATAATATAAGCGCATCTTTTAGCTGTAGACTTGTTGCAAAGGCTTCGCGGAGTTGCCCTTGAAATTCAGGCACAGCACGGTGCGAGTGAGCAGTCTCCTTTTTATTGTGTGCAGGCATATTAGCATGCCCCGAGCCATGATCGTGCTGGGCTGCTGCTGAGCCAGCAAACAGAATCAGACTTACCATTATGATGATCTTTTTCATTGGTAAAGAAGGTTTAATGTTTATCAAACAATTTCAAAATTCAGCATCATGCCATCGTCTTCGTGTTCTAAGTTATGGCAGTGAAATACGAACAAGCCCTTTTTCTGCGGGAAGGTCATGATCACGCGCACCTTCTCGCCCGGCATCACCAGTACGGTGTCCTTCCAACCTTGCTCCGTAGCAATGAGGGCGCCTCTTCCGCCCGTGCGCGAAAGTACCTGGAATTGCACTGCGTGAATGTGCATGGGGTGAATCTCATCGCCCGCAGAGTTATCAAATTCCCAAATCTCGGTATCGCCCGCTTTTACGGTCTCATCCACTCGGTTGAGGTCGTATACTTTATCGTTAATGGTGTGCATACCGCTGCCCATACCACCCATGTTCATGTTTCCATTTCCTTCCATCATGCCTTTAATTTTCATGATGCGGGTTTTCACGGCAGAAGAGGCAGGCAAAGGTTGAATAGTTGATAACTGACCAGGCTTGACAAAGGAATCATTCACTTGCTGGTTAACAACAAACTTCATGATCTTGAATTCCTGTTTGCCTTGTGCGCCACCATTAAATGTTTTATTCACCAAAAAGACTTCTGTACCTATTGCATAACTTTTAAATGACACCAAAATATCAGCCCGCTCACCCGGGGCAAGCATCAGTGAAGTAACGCTAACGGGCTGCGCAAGCAGGCCGCCATCGGCACCAATCACATCAAAAGCTTGGTTGTCGCTCAAAGCCAGATTATACATGCGGGCGGTAGAACTATTTAACACCCTGAGGCGGTAATAGCGTGTAGCCACATTGTGGAAAGGAGCGTTGCTTCCGTTTACCAGAATATACTCCCCGGTGTAGCCGGTCATCACCTCGCCCATGGTGGGCGCGTAGTTCAATTGAGAATTTTTAATCCGCTTGTCTTGAATTACCAAGAGAAGTTCCTGATCGCCCGAAGGTAAATTGAGTGCCTGCTCTTCTGCATCATTTACGATGAAGAACCCGGCCAACCCCATGAACACCTGCTTGGCTGTTTTGCCATGCGGGTGTGGATGGTACCAGTAGGTGCCGGCACGTTGGTCAATGGGCAGGTTGTAGTTAAAATTCGCCCCACTGTTCACCAAATCTTTCGGGTGGCCGTCCATGTTGGCTGGCACTAATAGTCCATGCCAGTGGATGTTGGTTTCTTCCGATAGCTGGTTTTGGAAAGGTATGGAAACCGTAGCACCGGTATTCACTTTGATGGTAGGCCCCAATATGCCGGTGGCGTATCCCAATACCGAAGTGCTTTGGGAATTAAGCAACGCAGCCGTATTGCTTTTGGCTGTCATTGAAAAACTACTGGTCATCACTCCGGGAAATGAGAGCGGTGCGGAGAATGCGCCTTCTATTACGGGCACGGCATCTGCTGCCATATTCATATCCATGTTCATGTCATTCATGCAACTCTGCAAGGCTGTGGGCATTGCCAATAGGCTGGCCGCACCGGCCGATAGTTTTACAAATTCTCTCCGTTTCATTTTTTTAAATAGTTTTTAGCGTTCTGTTCTGATTCGAAATACAAAATCGATCCCTTTTTATTCGGATTAATGGTGATAAAGGCATTTGCTTTATCTACTGATGCTTGACTATACGGGTCTACCGCAAAACGGACTGATTCATCTGTGTTCAGATCACGAACACACTTGTCACAGCAACCGTAGTAAGTTTTGTTTATTACCGTTACTGGAATTTGATCAACGCCCATGTACGTGTTGTTGACCATGCACACCAACTTGTGGTCAATGGCGACTCCGGCTGCTGGCAGTGAGCTGTTAAATTTTTCTTGCGCGGCCAATTCTTCCCTTTCTTGATTATAAATGCGTGCAGCTATCCATAGCAATGTGCCTCCGACCATTACAATAGCAAATGCAGTAATTGCTATGTCACCCCATTTCATTTTTCTTTTCCTGCCTGTGTTGGTAGGCTTGGTGGTCTGTATCTTTTTCATACTCATTACATGTGTCAGCGGTGATTCAAATAGAAAAAAGAGATGTTTCAGTAATCTTACTCCATCTCTACCCTTCACCCGCTAGTGAATCATTTCTTTCACACTACCGCATTTCAACATTTTATCTCCGAAGTACGGGTTCTTGATTGCCTTTTCGTTGGAGAGCCATGAGGCACCCGTATTGCCATTGGCCATCGGGCAATATTCCAGGTAAATCATGCCCATAGAAAGTTTTCCGCCTTTCACGAGCATTGCCATCATGTCGCTCACACCGGAAAATGCTTTGCGCTGATCATCCAGGTTAGCTGTAGCAACTATCTTAGCTGCTTCATCGGCTACCATTTTGCCGTTTGTCACGCCCGCCAACGATTTTTGCAATTCACCCGCTGCGTTTTTCGCTTCATCAGATTTAGATGCCACCAAAGCGTCTTTCAGATGAAGGTAATGCTCGTAGGCTTTGCCGATGCTGGCATCTTTGAACATCACCATATTCTCCTCTTTTTTTTGATCACCCTGTTTGGCATGATCGTGTTGTGCAAAAGCTGCCCAGCTACCTAGAACCAGGCAAAGCGTCATCATTTTTGTTTTCATAATTGTTACATGTTTAAGTTTAATTATAGTATTGCGTTGTTCTTTTTTGTTGCCTTGATAAGTCTTACGGTGCCGACCATCGTTTTAAAATGCGTAGTCTCCTCTAACCCCAGAAAAATTTCTTTGATGGCGTTGGATAATAAATTCTGGATGTTGTCGGTCGTTGTATGAAATCCGTCTAGTAATTGAACCAAATAGAATCCAACCCGCTGAAAAATATTTGCGGGCTTACCAAAATCAGCGATATGACATTGGCCGTAGGGTTTAAGTACTCGGTGGATTTCTTCTAATGCAAAATATTTTTGTTTTAACGTGAGGTGGTGAAACACCAGACTTGACATGACGTGATCGAACGAGTTGTCTGGATAAGGAAGTCTGTTGCCATCGTATTGCTGCACGTCAATGTTCATGTCGGCTTTTACAAGTTTTTCTTTCGCGATGGAAATTATTTTCGCATCGATATCCACACCAAAAAATTGAGCTTGAGGATGCTTCTGCGCAGCCATGATAGAAAGTGTAAGTGAGCCACACCCAAAATCCAGCACCCGATCATTCGGTTTGATTTTCATTTGGCGGATCAGGGCTGATTTAAACTTTCGCTCAGGCATCGTGAATTGGAGCACGGGATCATACACTTTTGTAAGCCAGTCGTACTTTAATGCGGGTATGTAGTTTTTGCTTTCTGTCATTTTATTATCATTCATTATTGTTGATGCATGAGTTGACTCCACAGCATGAACAATACAATTCCAATCACGATGCCATAGACTATTCTTCTTAACCACACCGCCCAATGGGAAGGTGGTTTGGGGTCGCCATTTTCGCAACAAGGTTTAGCCATAGTTTTATTTTAAATTCTCTTTTGTCTCTCCACAGCGCAGCATCTGCTCACCGAAATAGGGATTGCTGATTTGCTCTTCGCGGCTAATCCAGTATGCACCCTTACTATCAAACGCCATGGGGCAATACTGATAGTAGGCTTGAAGTCCCTTCACCTGAAAGACTTTGATAGCAGCATACAATGCATTGGTTAGTTGTGAAAATGACGCACGTTGAATTTCGATGTCCTTGTCAGCTTCAATCCGTTTTATTGACTCTTCCATCGTTTTTAATTGTTCCATCCATTTCATGTGGGCATCCCCTTTGAGAAGTGACATGTCAACTTGCTTGAGTTTTGTGGCAACCTCTAAGATTTGAGTTGAGGCATTTTTAGCATTGGAAGCAACCAATGCATCTTTTACTTTCAGATAAGATGTGATGACCGCTCCAAGTTGTTGTGAGAATCTCGGGTCGACAGTAATGGGTTTTTCTTCCACCTTAGTTGTGCGCTGTGATGAAGTTGCTGCCTGCTCTGTCCCTTGTCCATGATGGTGACCAGCCATGGGATTGGCTCCCTTCTTTAAAACAATTTCACTGTACAGCAGATAGGCACCGGTGACGACTATACTATCGCCTTCTTCAATACCGCCCGTGATTTCTACTTTGTTGAAATTCTCTAAGCCGGTAGTGACCATTTGAGCTTTGAATATTCCTTTGCCAGTCTTTCTATAAACATGTCCACCATTCTCTTCACGGATCACTGCATCAGCGGGAAGTGTCAACGCTTTCTTTTTAGAGTGTTCGAAAACTATTTCTGCCTGCATGCCGGGAACAAATTGGTAGTCAGGATTAAACAGCGCAGCTCTCAAAATAAAGATTTGGCTTCCTTGGCGATACTCCGGTGAAAGGAAAATTACGGTGCTCTCCATCGGATGATTTGCAAACCCATTGACATAAATAGTGACGGGTTCTCCGAATTTTATCAGAGAAGCTTCCTGAGGATATAACTCTGCCTCCACCCAAAGTCTGTTCAATTTTTCAAGACGGTAAATAGCCGCGCCTTCGGTAACATACTGTCCTTCGGATACCATTATTTCGGTGATGATGCCCGCAGCAGGAGCCACAAATTGTATTCTAGGATTGGTCACTTTGGACTTTGACAAATCATTTATCTGAGCTTCTGTCATACCGTATAACCATAATTTCTTTTTAGCGGCTTGCAGATATGACTGGTATCTTTTGTTGTCAATTGATTTTGCCTGTTCGTGGGCCAACAAAAATTCTTGTTGAAAGGTGAGCAGTTGTTCACTGTAGATTTCATAAATGACTTGGCCTTGGGTGATGCGCACACCGGTCTCTTTAAGAAAGAGTTTATCCAACCGCCCGGGTACACGCGTACTTATCATTTCTGTTTGATTTTCATCTGGCCTTAGCCTTCCATTTAAAAGTATGCTGTTGCCAATTTCTTGAACACGCAAGGGCTGTACGGTGATGTTGGCCAACTCAACCTGGCTTTCGCTCAAGGTTACTTCTGTCTTATCGCCTCCTGCGGTCACAGGCACGAGATCCATGCCGCATATCGGGCAGGTGCCCGGCTTGTCCTGAATGATTTGCGGATGCATCGGACAGGTATAAGTCTTCTTTGCCTCGGCCGCCTGTTCTGAAACTTTTCTCGAATTACATGCGATCATCGACATGATAGCGAAGATCACTATGTAGTTTATTATTTTATTCATAGTGCTTATGGGTTCTTAACTTTTATAAAGCTTTCGCTATCCACTAGGTATTGCGCATTGGCGGCAATCTCAGAGGATTCATCCAATCCTTCGATGACTTCGATCCATCCGCTTGACTTCGATCCGATCTTTATTCTAAAAGATGTGAAAGTCCCTTTGTCTTTTATGAATACAATGTGTTGAGTACCCAAATCAAGCACCGCTATCTTTGGTATCCACAGTGATTGCGCACGGGGTTGATTGAGACGTGCAGTGACCAGTTGACCGACCCGAAGAACATTGTTCTTGTCGTTTACATACGAACGTACTTGCAAAAATTGTTTGCCCTCGCTGAAAAACGGTTGGATAAAATCGATGCGCAATTGAATGACCTCTTCATATCCCTTCACATTTAATTCTATTGGATCGCCTATCCGGATGTGCTTGTCTTCATCGGCTGAAAAATAGAGTTCTGCCCAAAGGCGGGTACCGTCCACCACTTTAAACAGACTTTGACCGGTTGTAACATACATTCCTTCGCGAATTGAAATCTGCTGGCCGGGGAGCGATGATGAGGAAGAAGTACCCATCGCATTGGATGTTTGCATACCACTTGTTTTTTTGCCCATGCCTCCACCGCCCATCGAGGTTGGCTGAGCGAGGCTTGATGGCTGCACTTCAGGGGAGGCGGTTGTTGATTCTATAATATACCCCGTGTATGGGCTGAGTACCGGAAATGCAAAGGTCTCCTTTCCTTCGGCAATCACTTTATCAATTTGCTCTGTGGTAAGCCCAAGTAAAAGAAGTTTCTGTTTGGCTCCCTCCAGTAGTTGTTTATCTTCCGTTTGTTCATGAACAAGATAGAGCAATTCACGTTGCGCAGTCAGCAGTTCGGGGCTGTATACCTCCATCATTACCTGCCCTTTTTTTACTGGCTGGTAATTGTATTTCAGGTATAGTTTTTCAATTCGGCCGCCAAAGCGTACAGGAATGGAGTATGTTTTACGTGTATCGTAGTTAACTATTCCGGAAGCCATTGCATCAACTACTAAAGTCTTGCGCTCTGGGTGTGTGGTTTGAATTTTAGCGACTACCGAAGCATTGGTCGGTTTAATCAGTTCTTTCAGATCTTCCGTAACGACCATCTCGTTTCCACCATTTGACTTTTTCACCAGTTCCATTCCGCAGATGGGGCATGTTCCTGGTTTATCCTGTATTACCTGTGGGTGCATGGAGCAGGTATATTCCTCTTGATGTGTGTGGTGTTCTTCTTTTTTACCCGAAGTGCAGGCTGAAAAAAAGACAGCCCACAGCAGCACTGACAGCACGTAGGTTGGGTGCATCCCATTTGTCTTCTCAATAGCAATAGTTGCCATCTTATTTCTCCAATAGCTTTTCATAGTTCACAATCATTTCATAATATCTTCTCAATGTGTCCAGGTATTGAGTTTGCGCCATAATCAGCGTTTCATAGGCATCGATCACGATGGGCAGTTCTTCCCGGTTTTCTTCATACGCGAGCATTAGCGTTTCATAATTTTTTCGCAGTGCAGGGATAATCCGCTTTTCGTAGTTGCTGACTTGTTGATTCAACGTATTGATTTCATTCACCATGCCCGCGGTCATCCCTTGCACTTCGTTCAAGATCGACTCACGCTCGCGCTTCATGGATTCAATTTGGCTGCCCATACCTTTTACGTTTGATTTGTACATCTTGGAAGACCAAGGCGCAATGGGAATCGTGACCATACCCAGCAGCATATACTGGCCAGGCATACCTGAGCCTCTTGGAATCATGTGGTTATAGCTCAGCGTAAAATCAGGTTTGGATTGATTGTTTTCCAATGCCTGGTTCAGGCGCATGGACAAAATACTTTTGTCTATCCTGCGTACATCGCTGCGGTTTTGAGCCAACGTTGCCGTGTCTACCAGCTCGGGAACGAACTGGCGATATTGAACCGTGGTGTCGATCGAGAAGCGAAGTTCTTTCGGGCGGTTCATCAACTGGTTGAGCAAAATATTTTTCTGAACAATCTCGTTGTCGTTCATCAAAATCATATTCTGTACTTCCAATAGTCTCCCTTCTGCCTTATAAATATTTCCGAGTTTGGATTGGTTATAGGGATAACGCACTTGGCTTATTTTTAACACCAATTGAATGATCTCTTCATTTTCCCGAAGAACCTTTTTCTTTTTTTCCAATACCAGCCACTGAAAGAAAGCTGTCTTGGCCAGGGCCCTCAACTCATTGTAGGTGTACGTTTCACCGGCTTTTTCAATAGCTGCTTTTGAATTGAGGTATGACTGGTTGGCGCGTAACTTGGCCGGGTTGGTAAATTTTTGCTGCACCGTAAGCATGATCTGGCCCTTGTCTCTTTCATCCATCACGTTCGTGCCGGGGTAGGGAAACATCCACGGGCCTCCGCCCACCTCTGGGGCCATCAGGCTCTTTGCCCCCGCTGCAAAATTGGTCATTGCCTCAGCGCGATAACGGTAATCCTTCAACATGGGGTTACCCTCGTTGATCACTTGCAGAATGCTGTCGAGCCTGACAGATTGCTGAGCCTGTGCCTGCTGGACCAGCAATACTGAGCCGACCAGAAAAACTATTTTAATGTTTGACTTCATGGATTTCAAGTTTTCCGAGTTTTTTGAGTTCATATTCTTTGGTCATTAAAAAAATCAGTGGCGTTACCAATAGGATGTGTGTAGATGATGTCAGTACGCCCCCGATCATGGGCAATACGATGGGCTGCATCACATCACTGCCTACACCGGTGGCCCACAGCACCGGCACGAGACCAAACAGTGCCACCGATACGGTCATTAGTTTTGGTCTCAGGCGCTTGGCTGCTCCGGCAATCACATATTCTTTCAAGTCGTTCATCGAGATGGTCTCGCGGGAGTTGCCTTTTAGTTCAACCAGTTGACGCATGGCATCGTTGAGATAAATTACCATCACCACACCGGTCTCTACTGCAATACCAAACAAGGCAATAAAACCTACCGCTACTGCCACTGAGAGATGAACCCCGTAGAAATAAATCATGTAGGCTCCTCCTATAAGTGCGAAGGGAACTGTTATCAAACTAAAAAATGCTTCACGAATGGAGTGGAATGCAAAGTAGAGGGAAAGAAAAATGATGATTAAAACAATTGGCGCTATCAATGTAAGCGTGCGCTTGCTTCGTATCAGGTTCTCATATTGTCCACTCCACTCTATATAGTATCCATTGGGCAGCCCGGTAAGTTCCTGATTAAGTTTGGCTATCGCTTCCTGTACCGTACTTCCCAAATCACGATCCCGCACATTAAAGAGGACTGCCCCGCGAAGCATAGCATTTTCTGAGTTGATCATCGGGGGGCCGTCCTCAAATCTAAAATCAGCAACAGCAGAAAGCGGTACAGTACCCAAGGCTGGCGTTGAGATTGGAATCCGTTTAAGTTGATCTAAACTGTTGCGATAATCTTGTGACAATCGTACATTGATCGAAAACCGCTGACGACCTTCAATCGTCTTACTGACGGGAGTTCCTCCAATGGCTGACTCCACCATCATGTTGACATCATCTATCGTTAATCCATAGCGTCCGATCTCGCCACGTTTAATGTCAACCACTAAGTATTTTCCCCCTGTTATCGGCTCGGCATACAAATCTTTTACCCCGCGAACGCTCTCCAAAGCAGTCTTTACCCGCTCTTCAATAACATATATGCTATCCAGATTTTGGCCGTACACTTTTACGCCCACGTCTGTACGTATCCCGGTTGCCAGCATGTTGATCCGGTTAATGATAGGTTGAGTCCAACCGTTAACCACGCCCGGTATTTGTAGTTTCGCATCCAGTTCATTCACAATATCTTTTTTGGTGATTCCGGGCCGCCATTCACTTTTTGGTTTTAGCATAATAATCGTTTCAATCATGCTGATGGGTGAATTGTCGGTAGCCGTGCTGGCGCGGCCTGCTTTGCCCAATACTTTATCAACTTCCGGTACCGAGTGAATGATCTTGTCCTGCACTTGCAGAATGCGTTTTACTTCCGCATTTGAAATATCAGGAAGCGTTACCGGCATGAAAAGAATAGATTGCTCATCCAGCGGAGGCATAAATTCCGAGCCCAGGCTGATGATCAAAGGGACACTGATAACTAAAGCCGCTATATTGATTCCGATGGTGGTCTTTCTCCACTTCATACACCAGCGGATCACTGGCTCATATACTTTTTCCAAAATCCTATTGACAGGATTCGCGTGATCGTCTTTGAATTTGCCTTTCATGAAGAAGGATATCAATACGGGAGCCAGTGTTACAACCAATAAGGCATCGACCAGCATGATAAATGTCTTCGTATAGGCAAGGGGATGAAATAGTTTCCCTTCTTGCCCGGTGAGCATGAACACGGGCAGAAATGATGTGATAATAATAATGGTTGAGTAAAACACTCCGCGCGAAACCTGCTTGCTCGATTTTTCAATGATCTGGAGCCTTTCCTCTTCCGTTATCCAGGGCTCTTCTTTTTTTCGTGAGAATATTTTTGAGAATTTCATTGGAGTTATTTTAAGAGTTACCGGATTTCTTGGCCATTACTTCCGCATAGCGTTGGGAAAGATGTTTGTACGCATTTTCCGACATGATGATACCGTTGTCAACAATCACCCCGATGGCGAGGGCAACGCCCGTAAGCGACATGATATTGGAGGAGATGTTAAACGCGTTTAGTAAAATGAAAGCTGTGGCGATGGTGATCGGTATTTGAATGATTATACTTAACGCACTTCGCCAGTGAAACAGAAAAATGATAACCACCAATGAAACAACGATCATTTCCTCGATCAGCGTCTTTTTGATAGATGACACCGATTCTTCGATCAACTCACTACGGTCATAAGCAAGATTGAACTTCATCCCTTGTGGAAATCCTTTCGCCACTTCTTCCATTTTCTTTTTCACTTTTTTGATCACTTCATCTGCATTTTCTCCATAGCGCATCACGACAATGCCTCCCACGGCTTCACCTTCTCCGCTCACATCGAAGATGCCAAGCCTCAATTGCCCGGTCATTTGCACTGTTGCCACATCTTTGATGGTTACCGGAATTGAATTCACGGTCTTTAGAGGTATCATTTCAATGGCCTCCACATTCTTGATGTACCCCGTTGTTTTAATCACGTAGCCGATGTCATTCACCTCAAATTTTCTACCGCCCGCTTCGTTGTTGTTTGAGCGAACGGCTTGAATTACTTGTGGGATTGAAAGTCCGTAGTAGGTAAGTTTATTGGGATTGACCGTGACTTGGTATTGTTTTTCAAATCCTCCGAAGGAAGCTACTTCGGCAACACCTGGCACATTTTGCAAACCGAACTTCACATACCAATCTTGGATGGCGCGTTGCTCTCCCAGATCCATACCGGGCGCTTCGAGTGTGTACCACAGAATATGGCCTACACCGGTTCCATCGGGCCCGATGGTTGGCACTACGCCTTCGGGCAATAGGCGCGAAGCATAGTTTAATCGCTCCAGCACGCGCTGCCGTGCCCAATACACATCCACATCATCTTCGAAGATGACGTACACGAAGCTCATCCCGAACATGGAAGTGCCTCTCACATATTTTATTCTTGGCAAGGCCTGCAGGTTGGTGACCAACGGATAGGTTACCTGATCTTCCATGATTTGCGGGCTTCGGCCCATCCATTCGGTGAAGACGATCACCTGGTTTTCTGAAAGATCGGGTATGGCGTCAATTTTATTCACCTGCACCGAATGCAGGCCCCACCCGAACAACCCCGCTGCGATCAGCAGAATAACAAAGCGATTGTGAATTGAGTATGAAATGAGTTTTTCAATCATTTGAATAGAAAATATAAATAGTGACTAGCCTACAAAGGGATTGGGAGGAGCAGAAATTTTAAGCAGAACGCCTAAAAAATGCGAACGCGCTTTTCCCTAATTAAGGGAAGCACACTGCTCCTAAAAGAATGAAATCAGATAAGGAATGACTGAACGAGTATGTGAATATCTCGCTCTATGATAGGTGGCTTGTAGTGTAAGAAATGAGTATCGGCTAAACTTACAATAGGATTGAATTCCGGAGCTACATCCGCGACCGGAAGAAAAATGTATTGATAGCTTTCAACGGATATTTTGTCGGATGGCTCATACGTGTATTGATCCGAATCAATTTTAAAGGTCGCATCTTCACAGCATCCTTTGTGATTGATGGAGGTGTGACTTGTGCTCCCGCGATGATCGCAAGCATTGTCATGTTCCTCGCACTGCTGGGCAGCGCCAAAAATTGACATGCTTTGTACCTCGCCTCCACAAAAGTGAAAACTGATGGAATGACTGATCACGGAAACCAGAACAAAGAGGGTCAGCGACCCTGCCAATATTTTTCGTGTAGTTTTCAACAGCAAGCAAATATACGTTAAATCTACAGACTTCGTTGTTACATAATTTTGACAAAGAATTACAAAATTCTCTGAGTAGAGGGCTTTTTAGCCCAAATTCGCGTTTTTCTGAACATGTCCGGTTGCTAACTCCTGATGCGTTTTCCTCAATAGTGATTTATGCTTTTTGTCAGGAATGGGGAACTTCACATCGAGTTCGCAAAACTTTTCACAGAGTATATTGGAAAGCATAATGCGGCATTCTTTTTATCATCGGCAGTGAGGATATACCAGGGGCACGTTCGGTAGAGGTCTTTCCAGTACATTGCTCAAAAATCCTTCATTAAAATATATATGATACCACTAATCAGCACTGTTGAAATCGTAAACCCAACCTGCATTTTTAGCCGACTATCTCCTCTTACCAAACTTATAACAAGCTTTACCATGTTGTTGCTAAGAGAAGCAAGAATAACAACAGATGCCGCTGCGGTTAACCGATGTGTGCTCTCAGCATACTTTGACATATTTATTGTTATGGCATCGACATCCGAAAGCCCAGATATGATTCCTGAAACGTACAATCCTGTGGTTCCCCAGAACTTGTCAGTATAAAATACCATCAAAAGTATTCCCATATAGATTCCTCCAAAAATCAGGGCGTTACCCAACTCCATTGGGCTACCCGCAGCAATGCTGGTTGTGGCGGGTTCATTTCTTTTTCTCCACACTATCAACCCTGTAGCAGCAAGTAAAATGGCAATCATGATTAGGCTGGGGATCAGTAATTGTTTAAAGAGCAAAGAACTAAATATGTACGAGAAGAATAGAATCCTGACAAACATGATAGTACATGCCAGTAAAATACCGCAAGAATATAGATGAGCAATCGATTTCTGTTCTTTACTTTTTGCGGAATACACCCATGTTACAGCTGTGCTCGAAAACAGGCCACCCAGAATTGCAGTTAGTAATATTCCTTTTTCTGGCTTCCCGAATTTCATCAGTATGTACCCAATAAATCCAAGCGAGGAAACAATCAACACCACCCAAGCAATTTCGCTAGGGTTGATTATACCTTCGGGGCCATAGTTTGCATTTGGAATAAAAGGCAAAACAAGAACAAACAAAACCGCAAATTTTACAAAAGCTGTTATCTCCACCTTGTTGATCCGATCCAGGTAATGATGAAAGAGTTCTTTAAAAGATAAAATTGCAATTGCCATTACCGTGATGGCCATGGCTTCGCGAAACAAATGAAGGCCTGCCAAAACACCGGTAACAAAAACCAGCATTAAAATTATTTCCTGCTTAATTTCCAAAGAATCGGATTTGTCTTTGGTGAAGTAAATGACAATACTAAAAATAAACATACCTGCTATCGAAACAGGCAGCAACCAAAAAGTAGTTTGTTGTGCAATTATAGTAATCACACATCCCATCGCAGCCAGGAGTGGCATGGATCGTATTCCCGTAAGGTGACGGTAATGCAATGGGGCGTCTACTTCGCGCTCAAGACCGTAGACTAAACCTATTACAATTGAGACAAGAATTGCCAACAAATTCGGGGAAAAAATATCTTGAAGAGTGTCGTGCATTGAATTAATCGTTGACTCGTTTGCTTTTAATAATACTGTGGATATTGTTTATGTTGGAAAGTCCGAAAACCACTGTAATAAAGCTTTGCGCAATTTCGATAATCACCACCAATTTGGCAGATACAGAAACTGGTACAATATCCCCATAGCCAATGGATGCAAAAGTAACGGTGCTGAAATAAAAGTATTGGAACAACTGATCGAGATAACTAAGGTGGATATTTCCTTCTAATCCTTTGAATGATGCGTGATTTCCGACTGAAAGACACGTATAATCAGCGCCAAAAGAGAAAACAATAACAAAAACGAGCAAACCAAATATCCCCAGGAGTTGACCAAACGAATGACTTTCCTTTATGGATATATTCATTTGACGGAAAGTGAAAGTTGTAAAGTATGCCGATTTTAAAAATGCAAGGCTGACAATAACTGGGGATATCCAATATGCCCGATGGTCGATAAAGCGCATGACGTAGATATAAAATATGGACGATACGGCCACCAAAATCAACGTGGGGCTCACTCGCTTGATCAGAGCCGCATCGAACTTTTTCATTACGTTTCTTTATCTAAAAGCTTTAATCACAGCATCGAGATTTACTTTGATTGATTTGTCGTGATGCAGGATTGCAGGGATTTCTTTCTCAATGTTCAGTAGTTCGTAAACGGCCATCTGTGCAACCCGAACTGAATATTCAACCGTGAAAACCACATCTTCGGGAATTTCCACGAACTGGCTTACAAAAGCCAGATTTTTTGAGTTATTTGGTACGGGCAGGGGTCTGTCATCGTGCGCACGAGGCATAAACATACTCGTGATATAGGGCATTCGGCACGGAATGCAGGTTGCCTTGGAAAACATAATGTCAAAATCAAAATTAAGGTGACCGCAGAGTTCCCTCAGAATTTCTTCACCGTTGCATTCTGACATCGATTTGCCAATGAAGTTACCAACCCGGTCTGGGTGCAATGCATATCCCCAAAAAACTCGAACATCATCAGGTTGATTCATAAAATGTGGCTGATGAGCCAAAACGACCGACATAAACCAGTTAGAATCTTTGAAGGTAACGAGCCCGCCCGTGCCCGCTTTGTTCCCCGAGAATACTTCCATTTGATCAAAGAAGGTCGTGTCCTTTAGTGTTACAGTGAATGATTCCCAATAAGATTCAGGAATACTCGAATTAAAAACGCCTGGATTGCCAAATTCAGGGCGGCCTTTAGCCAATTTTTCCCAAAGAGACCAGCCACCGCTGTCAGCTTTTGTTAACTGTTTGGGGGCTGTCGTCATTGAGCCAAGGCTTGATGCATCGGTCATCGAGCCATTCTGGAAAATGACTAAATCATCTTCACCAACCGAAACGGTTTCGTTCTTACCTGATTGGTTATAACTGATTTGTGAAACCACAAACTTACCGTTTACGGTTTTAAGCTCAAGGTCAGTAACGGTACAGTTCGTTTCAAACTTTACGCCTTGTGCCTCAAGCCAAGCCGAAAGCGGCCGAACCAGCGAGTCATATTGATTGTATATCGTCCTCTTGACTCCGGCCAGGGTTTCGATACGTGAAAATTCCTTCATAAAACGATGGAGGTATCGCTTGAATTCCACGGCACTGTGCCATGGCTGAAAAGCAAAAGTTGTTGCCCACATATACCAAAAATTATTCTTGAAAAACTCTGGAGACAGCCAGTCAGTAATTCGGCTAGTTCCCAATTTTTCTTCACTCGCCTCAGCAAGTTTAAGTAGTTCAATTCGGTCATTCATTGAAAAACCCATTGAGGTTACATGAACAATTGCACGGTTCCCATCTACCAGCCTTGCCTTTGAATGTGCCTTGATACCTTCGTTGAACTCTACGGTTTCATCAAAGACTGTTTTACCCGGTCTTGTGAGCGATGGAATGGATTTAAATAATCCCCAGGTGCATTCATAATTATCGGTAGTTAACATACGTCCGCCACGGAGCGAGTAGCCCTTGGTTGTTTTTGCACCATCAAGGCTTCCACCCAATAAAGGCAGGGCCTCGTAAATGGTAATGTTCCCGCCTGGCATTCCACCATCGCGAATCATAAACGCAGCCGCAGCCAAAGAGCCGATGCCACCACCCACACAATAGGCTTTAATTTCATTACTGTTATTTTTCATAGTCTTGTTGTTATTAGTTAATGTTTATCTATCCAAACCATTTTAGTGAAACTCATTCCAGATACTTTCGCACCTCTTTCAATATCTTCTTATGCTTTTCATCCGGCACCGGGAAACCTACCTTCAGTTCACAAAATTTTTCACACAGAATATAGGAGAGCATAATGCGGGCATTCTTTTTATCATCGGCTGGAAGAATATACCAAGGGGCATAATCAGTAGACGTCTTTCCAATACATTGCTCATACGCGCGTTGATAGTGCTTCCAGTGCTTGCGCTCCAGCAGGTCATCCATTGAAAATTTCCAATTCGATGATGCGCTATCAACGCGCTTCAGAAGCCGTTTTCGTTGCTCTTCTTTTGACAGATGCAGAAAAAACTTCATGACCACCACCTTGTTTGCCGTGAGGTACTTTTCATATTCGTTTATTTGTGAACAACGCTGGTTAAACCAGTCTTCTGTTTTATGTCGTATGCTATCCGGATGGACAGAGGGGACAATGAGATCTTCGTAGTAAGAACGGTTGAAAATTCCAATCATGCCCAAGGAAGGAATTTTCTGTTGATAGCGCCACAGGTAATCGTGCTGAAGCTCTTCCACGCTGGGCTTTTTGAAACTAGACACGCTACAACCTTGCGGGTTAACCCCCGACATTACATGCCGAATCATGCTGTCTTTACCTGCGCTGTCCATCCCCTGTAGGATGACCAGCAGCGTGTGGGAGGCCGAGGCGTAAAATTTAAGTTGTAAGTAATCTATATTCTTTTTGTATTTGGTCAAGAGTTTTTTGTAATCCTCCTTGTCGGCATACAGTGCTTTGCTGGCGGTGGGCATATCAGCCAAACGGAATGGATGATCTGGATTTACTTTTAGTATGTCGATTTTTTCTCGCAACATATCCTATTGGTTGGTCAGTATTACGAATTGCATAGGCCGCAGTTTGAGTTTGATGAACTGCCTGCTGCCCTCCGTGTTTTCAAGCACCTTCACTTTTCCAGTATCACCGAACAGAAATTTATAGTACCGTTTCTTTTCGGTTGGCTGCTGCTTCACGGTCACATACTCTTCTCTTTCTTCCTCGGGCGAGGTGTTGTAGGCCACCACTAGTTCCTGATCAAACAACACCCTTGAAAAGGCAAGCAGGCACTTAGCACATTCCGGCAAATGAAAATTTATACCATCTGTTGAAAGTTTACGCATGTGCATGTGCCCAAATTTTAATACGGAACTTTGTTTTCTTAAAAAAGCAATTTGAGAAATGCTTTGATAAATTTTACCTGATTTGTTTAATGCGTTGGTCGCCTGATCCTCCAGGCTGAACATTGTTTCACGGATAGTAGAATCGTCCTCGCCCGAACCGTCAAAGCCTTGCTCGGTGCCATAATAAATACAGGGCGTACCTAAGGCACACAATAAAAATCCAGCACCCGCAATAACTTGTTCTTCGGTAGCATCTTTTCCAAACCGATGCTTGATGGATTGCCCCACCTGGTCGTGATTGTCTAAAAACGTAACCAGAAACTCACCAAACTCTCCGCGCCCCAGCGCATTGGCGTGCAGGGATTGGTATCGGTCGATCAATCGTTCTGGTGAGGCCTTGCCTTTAATGACATCGGCTAAAATATGGTACAGTGGGAAATCCAAAACAGAATTGAGGCCATAGTAAATATTTTGACCATCTACCGAGACGGTGGTTTTAGGCCCAATGTATTTGTTGTACAAATCTTCAGAACCCACTAATTCCCCAAACAGGAAAAAGTTCTTTTTGCCCAGCGAGTAGGCATATTCGCGGATGTGCGAACAAAACCGGCTGATGGCTCCCTCGCCCATGTGTTTCACGGCATCTAACCGAAAGCCATCTACATCTACTTCTTTTATCCAATAACAATGGCATCCGATCAGAATGTCCTGCACATATCGCGCCTCGGGTGAGTCATCCATCCGGAAGGATTTTAGTTCTAAGAAATCACCTTCGCGTGTTTCCGGATAGGCGTCAAAATTCCGGATCTGCCCCTTGCGGCCATACAACTCAGGGTCGCGCAGTTCAATGGGGATGGGACGGTCATCTGATCTCCAGCCTGCCAATGGAAATGTTGCTCCATTAAAATAATAATAAGGTTGATCATCGGGATAAAACCAATTGTTACCAGAATGGTGAAGTACTATGTCCAGAAATACGCGCATATCTAGTTTGTGGGCCGCGTCCACCAGTTCTTCCAAATCTTCCTTCGTGCCAAACCTTTTATCAACGGCCAGATAATTCTGAATGGCGTATCCATGATACGATTCAGGATTATTTTCAAAAAGTGGGCTAAGCCACAAGGCGGTGCACCCCAAGCCGGAGATATAATCGAGGTTATTGATGATGCCGCGGAGGGTACCTCCACAGAATTTTTTCAATTGTTCTTGGTTTCCAAACCCATTGCGTACAGGTTTATTCATCGGTTTTCGGATGTTGTTATCGTGAAAACGATCTACCAACAAAAAATAGATGAATTCTTCGCGCCACTCGCGGTGGCAATTCTTCCAATATTTTTTGTCGGGCTTCGGGGTAAGGTCGATGTCATTAATAGACCAAATAGGTTTCATAATCATTTATGGTTAACTACTATAAATCATTGATTCTTGCGTTCTTCACCGTGTTCTTTGTCATTCATGAGTAGCTTATTAGCATCCTCTAACATATGTTTTAAGCACCATTTGCAGTACCAATCTGCAAATAAGAAGGAGAGTAAGTTGTGAAATATTCCTTTCGGTTTTTTGTAACTGATGGAGAGGCGTGCGCAGGTACCTCCCATAGTTTCTGTAAGCATCAAGTGCATGCGATACCATGAGTAAATAATTAGTTCTGGCTCGCCAATCGTTTCCCAAATCTTCTCTTCTCCAGGCATCCACTTGGTCACTTCAACGGTAAAGTCCATCTTTAAACCCATCATTTTTCCGGTCCATCGGTATTTGGTTCCTAAACCAGTATGGTGCTCGGTAAGAAACCGCAAATCAAGTTTACTTCCCATCATCATTGCAGAAGATTGCGTCATGTGTGTTCCCGTAACTCCTAAATTATCGAGACATTGAAAGACAATGTCAGCCGGAGATGGGTAAGTGGTAGTTCGCGTAAGTGTTTTCACTGGCTTATTATTTTAAGTGCCTTTGAAATTTGAATAAGAACGAGCGAGGTGAAACTCATGCCGACAGCAATCAACCAATCTTCATATGACATCGGGTATATGTCAAGTGCTTTGCGCACGATGGTCACTTGGTAGCATAAAAACAACAAGGCAAATGATGCGCCCGTGGCATACCAGACATACTTATTTGTAAAAACTTCATTTTTAAAAAAGTTGCCGCTACCCGATGAACTCATGTTGAAGACGTGGAGCAACTGAGAGATGATTAATGTGAAGAACAAGATATTGTTGCATAGTTCTGGATTCCAGCCCTCTGTTTTGTGTACCGTGTGATGGCTTATGAAAACGGCACCCAGTGTGGTAATGGTAATGATTACCGAATAGTAAATCATGGCGATCCATCTTTTCTTATCGATAATCGGCTCTTCTGTGTTGCGTGGCGGTTGTTTCATAATGGAAGCGCTGCCCGCTGTGACCCCGAGCGCAAGTGCAGGAAGGACATCGGTGATGATGTTGATGTACAAAATCTGCAATGGGAAAAGCTGAAAGTGCAGGTTTAACACAGAGGCAACGGCTATTACAAACAATTCGCTCATGTTGCACGACAATAAGAAGATGACAAATTTCCTGATGTTATCGAAAATGATGCGGCCTTGGCGGATGGCTAGCACAATGGAAGAAAATGAATCGTCTTTCAAAACCATATCGGCAACTTCCTGTGCTACCTGTGTACCGCGCAGGCCCATCGCTATCCCGATGTCTGATTTCTTAAGCGCAGGCGCATCGTTCACACCGTCTCCGGTCATGCCCACAATTTTTTTTCGATCTTGCAACACCGTGACTAAGTCCAGTTTTTGCTTTGGGCTTACGCGGGCAAATACGGGTGTATTTATCCAGCGATCCTTCTCTTCTTCAGTTACGTGTTCATAATCACTCATATCTTTCCCATTCATCGCAACCTGCTTGTCGTCTTCCATGATGCCCAATTTGCGTGCAATATTTTGGGCAGTCGATGGATGATCACCCGTGATCATCACCACCTTGATTCCTGCGGTTTTACATTCCTGCACGGCAGCGAATACCTCTTCGCGAGGCGGATCAATCATGCCGATAAGGCCGAGGAACACTAAGTTTGTTGACAGGTTATTTTCATCAACCGAAGAAATTTTAGTTCCTACGGCAATAACCCGAAGGCCGGATGCCGCCAGTTTTTCTGACTCTGATAACCAGGTTGCTTTAAGTTCTGCATTAAATTCACGCTCTCCGCGCTGGTCGGCTATTCGATTGCAGCGATTGATCAATTCTTCGCTGGCACCTTTTGCATATACCCGCAAACCATCTTTCGAGCGGTGCATGGTAGACATGATCTTGGTGTCGGAGGAGAAAGGCTCTTCCTTTATCAGAGGGTTATCCTTCCGCACCGATTCTATTGTTAATCCCTGTTGTTGAGAAAACTTGAGGAGCCCTATTTCAAGTGGGTCGCCTGTTTCCTTGCCCACTTCTCCAAGGGATGCCGTATTGCACAAAACCGAGGCCCACATTATTTGTTGAAAAGATGGTTCATTTGTGTCAGCTTTTTTTGAATTGCCTACATCATATTTTCCAGAAGGTGTTACGATGAGATTGACTTCAATTTTGTTTTGGGTTAGCGTACCTGTCTTATCGGTACAAATCACATTCGTACCTCCCAACGTTTCTACAGCAGACAGTTTCTTTACAATCACATTGTGCCTGGCCATTCTAAGCATTCCCTGGGCCAGCGCAAGTGTTGCCACAATCGGCAGTCCTTCGGGTATGGCGGCCACTGCGAGGGCAATGGAGGTCTCGAGCATTTCAAGGAATTTTTGTCCATTTAAAAGGCCTGCAAAAAATATGATCACCACCAAAACCACTGTTATTTTGATTAGCTTTTTACTAAAACCCTCCAGCTTTTTCTCCAGCGGTGTGGCAGCCTGTTCGGCTGATTGCACCAGGCTGGCAATTTTACCAAGTTCCGTCAGCATACCTGTGCTGGTAACAATGCAGCGCGTATTTCCCTTTGCAATGAAAGTACCCTTGTACAGCATGTTGATGCGTTCTGCCAAAGTAGTGCCCTCATCTATTTGCATATCCTTCTTTTCTACGGGCAGAGATTCGCCCGTCAGTGCTGCTTCATCCACCTGGAGTTGCGATGGCCGAAAAATCCTACCGTCAGCAGGAACCATATCTCCTGCTTCCAGGAATATCAAATCACCCGGCACCAGTTCTTCTGCGTTGATCTCAGTCGTTGCGCCATTGCGAATAACTTTAGATGGGAGTATAGATAATTTTTTCAAAGCTTCCATCGAACGCTCGGCCTGATACTCCATATAAAATCCAATAATGGCATTGATTAAAATCACTACTAGTATCGCAAAGCCATCGAGCCACTCTTGAAAGAAAAAGGACAAACCCGCTGCAACTAGTAGAAGGTACACGAGTGCATTGTTGAATTGGCCGAGAAAAATCAACCACAGGCTTTTTTTCTTTTCGTGGCTGATTGCGTTTCGTCCTACGATGTCCAATCGCGATGCCGCCTCCTCGGGAGTCAATCCTTTTTCAGCATCAGCTTGATATTCACGAAGGATGTCTTCCTGCGATTTGCTATGGACAGATTGCCTCAATATTTCAGTGTTGATCATGACGAATGAGTTTATGACACAGTTGATTTCCTTCTTCTAAGATGATTTTGGTGCGGGGTTCTGAAATATTTAATTCAGATAAATACTGAGGATTGTGGCAGACCTCCCTGCACAACACAATTTTTCTTTCCAACAATACTTTTTTTTCTTGATGGGTAAGAGAAGTCAAACAGGTTAATGGATAGAGTCCTGTCTGCTCAATCATGTCCCGCAAGCTTCCTCCCTGCGGATAATCCAGACTGACCAGATTAAGCCCGACACAGGAAGCATAGGCAATGGCATCACTCGTAAAACGTGTATTGGTGACCACCCATCCCTGATGAAATTTTTCTCCGTGACCGGGCTCTAGCTTCCATTGTGCCTCTACATCGATAAAGCGGGCATGGATATAGAGCGGGATTTTTACATCGCAAAATATTCCCGGGCTATTGTGATATTTACACTCAATCATAAAATGCTGCCCCGCTCTTTCCGCAATCACATCCACCTCATGCTTTACACACTTACCTTCTACCACTTTACCAACTTGCACTTTATAACCTTGATGAGTTAGAATTTCAGACACATACCTCTCGAACGGAAAACCCGAGGGCCCCATCTCCATTATTCCATTCTTAAGGTGGTAGCGACCTGCAACAGGGCGTTCAGCCTTGTTCAAAAGTTTATGTGCTTTTGTATAAATGTCCTTTGTGCTCATTCCTTCTGTCAAATTTATTTCTATCTCCCTCACAATTTGGGCCGCCAGTGCAGATGACGCGCCCGCCCGCACTAGCGACAGGCGCAACTTTTCCTTTTCAAAAGGTTCCTTTTCGCCCGAAGCTTTGGTTATGGTTATATTCATCGCTTAGTCAATCTTGTGCTTGGCACTTTTGAATTGTGTTTCTGCAAATGATGTAAGTAACTCCGGTAGTATTGTTGCAATACTCTCGTCAGACAAAACCTCGCTTTTGTGGGGGTAGATATTGGCAGACCAAACCACTTCATTTTTTAATGCGTCAATCGCTCTAATCCTATAAAATAATTCGCTATCATAATATCGAATAATGTGTCTGCTGGCCGTGGTGCTTTTGAGTTGGTTAGAAGTATTCTCGAAGGGAGAATAAACAGGGTTAGTTATACTATAGGATTGCATCACTTCATTATTGGAAGCGGTTGACTGTTTTGCTATGTGGCGCGCCTCCCACTGGACAATAAAGATCAACTGAGGACTCAGGGAATCTTTTTTTAACCCCATCATCAAAAGATTGCGCTCAAGACTCGACCCGATAGCCTTTGACGTTTCTAATTGTGTTTTTTCGTCACCTTTAATGGAAACCCAAAACGAATTATAGGGATCGGTTCGTTCATCCCAAGCTTTGGAAACATCAATGTGATAGGGAGCCGAGCAGCTTGAAAAAATACCTATTCCCAAAACAGAAATGTAAACCAGAAGCCACGGCCCCATTTTCTTTTTTTTCAGATTGCAAGAAGGTAACACGGTAGCTTTTACTTTTGACTGTTTAGATAAATCCTGTTGATCTTGTATATTTTATGGTAGGAATCATAAGCAGTTAGGGGAGCACTACCAAACTCGGTATCCAACATATCATGAAACGTATGGTTGTCAGGAAAAGCTTTTTTCAGACTGGGAAGGTTCAAATCCAACACTTCACCCTGAGCCGACTTGCTGAAGAAATAATAAACGGTTTCTGGTTGATTTTTAGAAGCCGATTGAGCAACATGCCTATAAAGTAAAATCTCTTCCGTTGGATTTAAAATCGTATACTGATTTTGATCAACAAAGCGATAGGTGACATCACCGCAATCGCGAAAGCCGAAAATGTTTTTCTTGTCGAGATTTATGGATTTCCCTTCATGTACCATGGTGATGTACGGCTTATTTAAAAATTCATTCAGCTTAATTTTATGCTTTTGTGTTTTGCAATTAATGGCATAAGCAAGCTTTCCGTTTTTAAAATCACTTGCGCTCAAATACACTCCGCTGCTGTCTTGTTGCGCAACCGATGCGGTGATTGATCCAAAAACGATCAGTGATAGGGTGATAAGATTACGTGTTTTCATAGTTGTTTGGTTAATGTTTAATTAAAAATATATCCCACTTGTAGGAGGAATGCTGCATTATTCGAATGCATCCCGCTATCGTAGTACATACCCCGAAATACATTCATAAACCCGAACGTATAGAGCAGTCGGGCTTGAATGGCCCCCTTCTTCTTTAGGCCAAATTCTAACCCCGGCCCCAAAACCATTCCGAGATCCACTCGGTTTACATTGTCCATCATGTCTTGATTGGTTCCTGAGCCTTTATCGGTGGCCGATAGTAACGTGCTCTCTATCAGGCCGAGCACGGCTGTAAATTTTACAGGGCCTTTGGGCAGATTATTATATTGCCCCATCGCCCACACATCGAGGTAAGAAAACCGGTAACTGGAATTGTAGGTGGAAGAATTCATCGTACCATAATTCGCTCCGCGATTCATATAGCCCACGTTTCCAACAAAAGACCACCGCTGGTGCAGGGGCACGGTGAGGCTTACGCCACCTCCGACTGAACCCGTGTAATTATACATCGGCATGTTACTTCCGTACATCCCCCCGTAGCCACTTCTGTACATGTTCATATCCATGCCCATGCCTTGCACCAATGAACTGGTGCCTCCGTTGGCGTACACGCCAAATCTTATTTTTGAGTTTGTGTTGTCCTGCGCACCCAGGTATGTTGTTACCAGGCACAGGATCATGATTCCAATCGTTGTTTTCATATATACTCTGTTTAAGTCCATCTTAATAGTATCAGCTGATTTTTGGTTTGTTCCCGGTATTCAAAAGATCTTCCATGTTTGCTTCAAGCATCCTCTTATACTCGCGGGTATACCAATTTATGGCATCATCCCTATCTTTTGAGAGATTGCTGGATTTAGAGAAAGCCTCAAATGCGTTGTATCGTGCTGCCGCAAACATGATGGCTGCACCTACACGTTCTTTAGTTTCGGTCGTTGTAAATTCATTGGCAAGGTCAATAAACTTGTCGGCCATAGCCGCCCGTGATATTTTGTTTGTCTTTTCCATTTGATTGAGTCGATTATTCAAATTATCCCAGTCAGTCAAACTAAATTCAGGACGGTACTCTTTTGCAGCTCTGCAAAACATGTAGTCGAGATATTTGTAGGCATAGTCTGAGATAGAAATTGTTTTCATAACAAACGTATTACTGTTTGAGGGTACGGATATAATTGATGATTAGCCACCGGTCTTCAGCATCGGGAATCTTTTTGTCAAAGGCAGGCATGTCATCCCGACCAGTGGTCATTTTATAGAACAAGGCACCATCTGTTTGGCTCTGGAATTCAGCGCTTGAGAAATCTCCCATTCGATCCTTTCCTTTTAGTTCCTTGGCTTTTGTTCCATCTCCATATCCTTCTTTGCCGTGGCAGGACTGACAGTGCTTGGAGTATAAGCTCTTACCAATCGATAGGTTTTCTTTGTCTGCCTTGTCTGTAGGGTTCTTTGCTTTTTTAGCGGCCTCTGGCACTACCCATTCTTTTGATTGATATACGAACGTGAACGAGTACATGGCAACAGAAGAGGCCAACAGAAGAATAATAGTTTGTTTTTTCATAGTTATAGGGTTTAGTGTTTTATGTATTCATGCCGGCTTTTGAAATTCTAAAAAGGTTAATTATCAATAAGAGTATGGGCAGCCACACACCCAGGATAATCAGGTTCGGGAAAATGAGCAGGCAATAAGGTGCCTTTGAAGGCGGTGACCACAGGGTGCGTTTGTCAAAAGTTGATTGATCGACAATGGGTGTGCCAATAGGCGCAGTAACCAATGCCTTTACCGTACCATACGTTTCACTTTCATTGAGCACTACCTCAAACGTCAATTCACCATTTACACCGGGCATGGGTGCTTCTATCGGCACTGTGATCGAACCCTTCTCATCAGTCTCATAATTCTCTTCACCGATTGGAAGCGGGGCATACATCCGTTGCAACTGCACTTTTAAGGATTGCCCTGCCAGTGGTTGCCCCGATCCATCGGTAAGCGTTGCACGGATTTGATTTATACTGTCAACTGCTTCAACAGCAGCCGAAAGATATGCATCGGCTATATTTATTTCTGTTTCGGAATCTTCATACGTAGATTGGTTTTCTATTTTCACCACGTAGGTAAAAACAGAAGATTCCTTTGTCTTTGCCAGACTGCTATCGTTCAAAACAAATTTTGTTTTCCCTTCCGGATTCATTGTCGCTACGCCCAGGTAGAAGAGTGAGTCGTCAGGCATTTTTTTGTACACCTGAATCGCAAGACCCGAAGCGGGTTCAAATCCGTTCTCGCCTTTGTATTTAGCAGAAAGAGCGATGAACGCTTCCCGGTTCATAACCTTAACGTATTGGGCGGATACTCTCGCTTTATGTGTAGGGTTTTGAGCGAATGCAGCATTCGCGAGAAGTAAAAAAAAGTATATCAAATAAGTTCTCATGAGCAGGTAGGTTGAGATGTTTCCGTCAATCCTCTTTCTTCGGCCGTTTCATAAATGGGTACGATGGGAAGAAATCGCACCAGTAAGGTGATGATCAGCAATGCACTCGCCAACGTAGCCGCAGTGATAGACCATTCCATCAGTGTTGGTGCGTAATGATGCCACGACTGGGGCACACCTTCAATGGGAAGAAACGGATGGCTGAGTGTAGGGATTACAATCAGGTAGCGTTTCCACCAGGCACCCAGCACGACTGCCAGTGCCACCAGAAACAACGGAAGAGGTTTCCTGCCCTTGCGAAACAACAATATGATCACCGGAAGAATGAGTCCACCGATGATCACCGTCCAGAACAGTACTGCATATTCTCCCTTGAATAAACTTTGAAGATGCATGGCCTCTTCTTTGGTGGATTTGTATGTGGGAATGAGGTACTCATTAATATTAAAATACAAATACAGCAGGCATAGCAATACCAGCACTTTTCCCATTTTATCAAAATGATCGTCTGTGATATAATCCTCAAGGCTGTACAGTTTGCGAAGCACAAACATCACCACCACCACTGCGCCAGATCCTGCCACAAATGCACCGGCAATAAAGTAGGGCCCGAAGTTGGTGCTGTCCCATCCCGGTCGGTAGGTAGTTTCGAACAGCCATGCCGTTACTGTGTGAATGGCAAACGCCACGGGGATGATCATAATAGACAAGGCCTGTAGCGATATGGCGTGTATGCGAACTTGCTTTTCATTGCCCGACCAGTTCAACGAAAGCCTGTCATACCATTTACTTAACCAGCCTTGGTGATCCGCGTGGCGCTTCAAGATGCTGAAATCGGGCAGTAGCGGATAGTACAACAATAGAAGGCTGATGACCAGGTAAGTTGTAATCACGATAACGTCCCAGAGGATGGGCGACTGAAGTCTGCCATGCAAGAATAAATTCAGAAGCCTATCAGGTCGGCCCATATCAATGATGATGGTAATGCCCGCCATGATGATGGCAGCGACAGCGATGATCTCAGCAATGCGCGTAAGCGGTGTGCTCCAATGTACACCGGACAATCGCAGAATGGCTGTGATCAACGATCCCACGAGGCTCACGGCAACAAAGAAGACAAAATTGGAAATGTAAATGCCCCACAGCGCATAGTCTCGCATGCCCGTTATAACCAAGCCAGACTTAAGTTGCTGAACGTAGGAATACATTCCTGCGAGAATAACAACTACAAGAAAGGCAACCCAAGCATTTCCCTTCCAGCCAAATTTTTTTGGCGCCAGGTCATTTATCATTTTTTCGTAGGCTGTGTTCATGGCTCTTGTGGTTTATCGACTGATTGAAACTCAGTGTAATTCTTCATGCCCTCTTCAAAGTCAACTACTCTGTCGCTGGGTGGCAAATAATAGACACTCGGTTGCGTGCCCAGGTTTTCCATCAGCCGGTAGCCCGCGCGGTCTTTTAGAAGTTTACTCAGTTTGAAGGATTGACCGCTGCCGTTGGTCACGGTGTCTTCATACATATCGCCAAAACTGAACACATCATTGGGGCAAGCACTCACACAATGCGGCAACTCGCCTTTGTCAATCATGTGCGGGCAGAAGTCACATTTATCTACCGTACCTTTTTGACTCGGTACTCCAGCATAGTCAGGAGTATATGCAGCTTGTTCCACAGCATCGCCCTGCCAAGAGTCAGACCAGTTGAAAACCCTAACCGAATACGGGCAAGCCGCCATACAAAATCTACAGCCGATGCACCGATTGTTGTCAATCAACACAATACCATCTCTTCGCTTGAATGTGGCATCCACCGGGCAAACCTTGACACAGGCTGGCTCATCGCAATGCTGACATAACGTAGGTTGCCAGTACGGTGCAGACTTTTCAGATTCCTGCATCTTATAGATTTTGATCCACGCATTTTCTCCGGTGATGTAATGGTTTTTGTTGCAAGAGCTTTGGCACTTCCTGGCGTTTCTGCATTTGGCCAAATCAACAACCATCACAAATTTCCGGTTGGAAAATCCTTCACGGGGATTGTAGGCCGATTTACTTTCATGAGCATGCGAAACAGCCGAGGCTGGCACCTGCATCAACGTGCCATCGGTGGACATCAGCTCAACAGTTTCTGCTGATTCGGTGTTTCCAGATTTTCCAAACACTTTGGCAAGCAACGCTCCGCTTGCTGCGGTGAGTAAGCCAAATTTCAAACCCCGTTCAACAAAGTTGCGTCTGGATTTCTGGTCACTATTTTTTTCTTTTTCCATAGGTTCCTATTTTGAAAAAGCTTTTGGTTTTAGCCAACTCAGCAACGACTGGTTCGACATTTTCTCTTCAATGACCTTCGCATTTTTCAGCTCGCTTGTTCGCACCTTTACAGCCTTGCCCTCTGCGTTAAGCATGGTTGTGAATTCGGTATCCTCCACTTTATCATCGGAAGGATTTGCCGGCAGTTTCCCTGCAACGCTCAGGAATGGGAGCGTGAGGCCTGCACCTAAAAATTTTCTTCGGGAGAGTGGATCGTTTTTCATAGTTTTGATTTTTAAAAATTCCAAAGTCGGTTGATGTTGAATCCAATCAGGAATTGTCTTTCGGAGAGTTTATTTTCATTCAGGAAGTAATTGGCTTGCGGTAAAATGCGATTGTAGTTGCCCACAAAAACCTGAAAGGCGTGCGAGCCGGTTGACATTTCTATGCCAAGTGCCAGCCCGGGGTTGCTCGAAAAATCACCAAAGGGTTGGTTATAGTCGATGATGATTGCGGTCTTGTCGCTGATGTTTGCTTTTCCACCCACGGCCAACGCAAACACATTGTTTGAAACGGAAGGATCGACAAGGTTGTAATGCGCGAAACTGGGAGCAACCTGAAGTGATATAGACTGGTTAAATCTTCTCATAATCAGCAGTTGACTGAAATAGGAAAAACGATTGGATTCTTTGAGGAAGAAGGAAGCCGCTCTTGTGTCAATGGCCGTGTTGCCATAAAAGGCGATGCTGACTGGTACTTTACCCGACCGCGTCTGGCGGATCAAGCCCACTTTGATATTAAAATCCTGCAACCGATAATCTTTGGTGGTACCAAACCCGATGGTGATGCGATCGGAAATGGAGTAAGCGAGCGCTAGGCGGATATTGGATGGCCCCCAAAAACCAGCTAAGTCATTGTTGCCACTGTTGATTAAACCAAAGCGATGTTGAATATCGAACTGCAACGTCTTCTTTGGGTTGAGAACACCCGTGACGTTGTCAATCAACCATGCACTTTGAAAGGCATTGCGCTGAGGTTTATCTTTTTTTTCTGCCAGTGAGTCGGCTTCCTGCGCAAACAGTTTGGTGGACAACAATAAAAGAAGAATGAAAGAGAGTGTATTGAAGCGTTTCATGATTGTATTATTTTAGTTTACTAATTGTTTTGAGCACCTTCATCGATCCATTTTTTAATGAGCCCGATTTGCAGGGGCGAAATGGGTGTTGCCGGAGGCATATTGTTACCATCCGCACTGTTCCACTCTAGCATCTCCATAAGTTCGCTACCCTCGGAATCGCCCGGGATGATTCCTTCTTCATCTTCTGTTAGTGAACTGTAGGCGAAACCCTTTCGCAGGTCAGGATTCACATTTGCGGGATTATGGCATCCGGCACATTGCCCGCTTAGAATTGGTTGAATGTCCAAGGCAAAAGAAACATTGTCTTTTACCACACGTAGTTCTTCGGCAAATTTGTCATTGTCGCATGCAGTCAGTAAAAAGCCTAAAGCCAGTGCTGAAGGCAAAATGATTTTGGTTGACGGTTTCATTTGTTTTGTATTTAGATTTATAAATCGTTTTATCGTTGTGTCCATGTTTTATAAATGGTGGCGGTTCTCACATTTTCATCCCACTCATCGCACCGCCACCTTGTTTTACTTTCCATGCACTGTTCAGCAGAAAACCACCACGGGTCACTATCTTGTCGCCCGGTGATAGTCCGCTGAGTATCTCTACTTCGCGTTTGTTCTGAATGCCAATGTCCACCATGTGTTGTTCGAACATGCCGTCACTGGTTTCCACCCAAACGATTACGTTATTTTCCAAAAGCAAGGCAGACTTGGGAATGACAAGGGTCTCTTTTCGGTTCCGCTTCAAGTACACATACGCCATCAGGCCAGGCTTATAATTTCCCTTCTGATTGTCAACTTTGATGCGCACCAGGTTGATCTTCGTATTGTCCTCCAGTCGTGGGTTATCGTACACAATCTCACCTTTGATGCGTTCGCCCGGAAAAGCTTCAAACTCCACTTCAAGTGTGGGTGACTGTCTTAGGTAATTGATCTCACTGCTGTATAATTGGGCTTCGATCCACAAACTACTTAAGTCTGCCAGCCTGAACATGGGGCTACCGATCTCAACGTATTCACCCTCGCGCACGAGCAGGTCTGATAAATACCCACTGCGGTTAGAGTAGAAGGTGATCAGTGGAGAAATGCTTTTCGTCTTTTCGAGTTCATTGATTTGTTTTTCCGTCAGCGTCCAAAGCTCAAGGCGTCTCCGAGATGCATCGACCATTCTTTGAGTAATCTCTTTTTGAGTAGTAGCTTTTCTATTTTCATCGATGGCCAGCAGGTATTCGTTTTCGTATGACAACAGTTCTTCGCTATAGATACTGTATAGTGGATCTCTGGTTTTCACGAATGTGCCAGGGTTGCGCACAAATAGTTTGTCGATTCTGCCCTTTACACGGGAGCTGACTAGATTGATGTTCCGTTCATCCACCGCAGCAGTGCCAATCAAGGTTGTCTCTTCAAAGATTGTTTTGACTTGTGCCGTGTCGATCTGAATGTTAGCAACTATTCTTTCCTGTTCTGCCAATGAGAGCATAGCTTCATGCTCCTCGCCATGTCCTTCGTGCGCCTGTTCTTGTTTCTTCTCACAGGATGCTGAGAGGGCGAGAATTAATAGGGTTATATAAATCGTATCTCTTTTCATAACTCATTCTGGTTTAACCAAACTCTCACGATCCATTAAGTACCCAGCATCCAGTGCCACCTCATCGTCAGCCTTCAATCCGCTCAACACGGTTACCCGTCCTTGCGAAACCGGACCAAGCCTCACGAACCTGATTTCCAAAATGTGAGTACCTTCTTCGGTTTGCCCCACTTTTTTCCATACGGCCTGCCTTCCACCTAAGTACAGAATGCTGGTTGCAGGCAACGTCAACGACTCTTTTGTTTTTGGGTAGATGGTGGCTTCCAATAGCGAATTGATACGGAGGTTTCTATCAACATTTGACAGATACAAACGAACCTGGATGAACTTCTGACCTGTGGCATATTGTGGCTCGATGTATCGCACAATGGTCTTAATCGGTTTATCAGGAACCAACTCACTCGTCAACGTTACACTATCGTTCAGCGCTATCTCATCCTGATGAAGGTTGTCCACGGATAGAATACCCCACACCTCACGAAGGTCATTGATCCAAAAGAGTGTTTGCCCTGGCGAAACGTATGCTCCTTCACGGACTGGTTCTGATGCTGAAGTCGAAAAAGATGAGGCTGGCTGTTTTTGTTGGGAACCCGAACCCATGCCGCCACCCATTTTACTTCCTGCTGAAGAAGTCATTGCTGTTTCCGTTGGGGGCATTTGGGTTGATGGGGAATAAAAAATATATCCGTCATACAGACTGTAGATGGAAAGTGTGAATAACGTTTTGCCCGATTCGATAATTTGTTTTATCTGAGCATCGGTTATTCCCAGCAGTTTAAGTTTGTGAGCGGCATGTTTTGTAATTTCACCTTCGGGGTCAACTCTATGTGCATACAGTAGTTCTTCCTGATTGGTGTTGAGGTCGGGACTGTAGAGTTCGAGTATTTTATCGCCTTTGCGCACAAATTGATTTTCATACTTTACATAAAGCTTTTCGATCCGGCCACCCACCCGTGCGGCTACTTGGTTACTCCTGCGTTCGTCAAGGGCAATAAATCCATACGCGTTTACCGGACTTGATTGAAGTTGCTTTATTGGCTTTACTAACGCCTGGCTTGAAATAACTTTTCGGTTAGTTGGCTCTGCCGAAATGGAAAGCGCTTTTTGGCTTGCTTCATCTCCCGGATGGGTTCCATGTTTGTTGTGCCCATCATGCGATTCTTTTTTACACCCGTAAAAGAGTATGGATAAGGCGACCATTATATATAGCGTGATTTTTTTCATGATGTTTATTCTTCAATATCCAAGACTTTGAGTGTTCCAGTTTTTTTCAATTCATATTCCCTGACCACCTGGTAGAATACCGGCAGCACCACCAACACGAAAATGGTAGAAGAGACCAAGCCGAACACAAACGGTATGGCAATGGGCTTCATCACATCACTGCCTGTGCCTGTAGAGATGAGTATCGGGATTAACCCCAGGATGTTAGCCAGCACGGTCATCAGCAACGGCCTTACTCGCGGTACAGCGCCTTCGAAAATGGAGTCCTGCAAGTTTTGTCTATTGATGGACTCATTGGCAGCCTTCTTACTTTCCACTAGTCGTTTGATAGAATCATTCATGTAGGCGATCATCAAAACCCCCGTCTCTACAGCTACTCCGAACAAGGCGATAAATCCCACCGCTACTGCTACAGAAAAGTTTACGTTATAGAAGTACAAAGAGTAAACTCCGCCAACCAGCGCAACCGGTACGCTGACAAACACAATAATTACTTCACGAAATGTGTGAAATGTGATGTATAAAATAATTCCGATAACCAACAGCGTAATAGGAATGATGATCATCAATCGCTTTTCGGCACGCACCTGGTTTTCGTACTGGCCGCTCCACTGGATGTA
This sequence comes from Flammeovirgaceae bacterium UBA5008, assembly GCA_002398365.1. GTDB lineage: Bacteria > Bacteroidota > Bacteroidia > Cytophagales > Cyclobacteriaceae > ELB16-189. Next base: position 92,530 of record DGYK01000057.1, on the reverse strand, counting down.
GTAACCTTTGGGGAGTTTTTTGAATTGAGTATCGATTTTTGCTTTCGCTTCATTTACAACACTTCCCATATCTCGGCCTCGCACGTTGAACAACACTGTTCCGCGAAGTCTCGTGTTTTCCGAATTGATCATGGGTGGTCCTTCTACTACTGAGATAGTAGCCAGCGCAGACAGGGGAACAACACCGTACGAGGCTGTTTGCACCGGCACACGTTTGATCTCATCGAGGTCGTTTCGATAATCTTGAGCCAACCTGACTGTAATAGTGAAACGCTCGCGTCCTTCAACTGTGTTTGTGAGGATCATACCACCCAAGGCCGTTTCAATGACCATGTTCACATCTTCTACGCTGAGCGCATAGCGGGCAATTGCTTCGCGGTTGATTTTTATATTGAGGTATTTCCCACCGGTGAGTTGCTCCAGATAGAGGTCGGTTAATCCGTTAATACCTCTTAGTGCTTTTTCAATTTCGGCCGTAAGGATGAATAGCGAGTCGAGATTTGAGCCGAATACTTTCACTCCAACATCGGTGCGGATGCCAGTAGAAAGCATGTTGATCCGGTTGATGATGGGCTGTGTCCATCCCACCACCACCCCGGGAATACGAACGCGCTCGTTCATCTCCGCGATGAGCTTTTCTTTCGTCATCCCTTCTCTCCATTTTGATTTTGGTTTGAGCACCACGATTGTTTCAATCATGGACATGGGAGAGTTGTCGGTAGCCGTATAAGCACGTCCTGCCTTGCCCAGTACATTTTCTACTTCGGGGATACTTTTTAATATGCGATCCTGTATTTGTATTATTCGTTTAGCCTCCGCGTTGGAAACATCAGGTAAGGTGACAGGCATCATCAACAGCGAACCTTCATCCAAGGGTGGCATGAACTCGGTGCCAAGATTGAGCACAAAAGGAGTGCTGCCTGCAACCAGTACAAAGCAGATTGCAAGCGTTACATACTTAAATCGCTGGCACAGGCGGATAACCGGTGTATAAATTCTCACAAAGAAGTTCGACACTGGATTGCGGCTCTCCGGCACTAACCGTCCTTTTACAAATACCCTCGCCAGCATGGGCGATACGGTGATGGCCAACAAGGCTGCACCCAGCAGCGAAAATGTTTTCGTCAATACCAACGGAGAAAACAATTTGCTTTCCTGGCCTGTGAGAAAAAGAACCGGGGCAAATGAGACGATCATAATGATCACGGAGAAGAAGATAGATCGCCCAACTGTTTTGGATGACTCTTCTATAATGGTCACACGTTCTTCATCAGAAATTTCTTTGGTGTGCCCTATACGTTGTTTTTCAGTTGTTTTCATCGCTTGTGTTTTTTTGTAGTACCCGATTAGTCAGCGAACGGTATGCATTTTCGGCCATGACAATTCCGGGATCAACGACATCACCTATCGCAAGGGCGATTCCCCCCAATGACATAATGTTGGATGTTACTCCGAAAAGCTTCATCAGGATAAAGCCTATCAGCACAGAAAGCAAAATAGAAGCAATGGCCACAAGGCCGCTGCGCACATGGAAGAGGAAGAGTACGACCACAATGGATACAATCAGTATTTCCTGCCACAAAGCTTCGGACAATGTGTTAATGGAATTGTCGATAAGTCCGCTGCGGTCATAGGCAACATGAAACTCAACACCTTCCGGAAGGCCCTTTTTAAATTCCTCTATCCTCACCTTCACTCGCTCAATAACGTCTTTGGCATTCTCGCCATAGCGCATAACAACAATTCCTCCAACCGCTTCGCCCTCTCCGTTTTCTTCGATGATTCCCAATCTTAGCTCACCACCCATTTGGATGTGGGCAACATCCTTCAGCCGGATCGGTATGGAGCGATATGTTCCAACTGAAATGCTTTCGATATCTTCTGGTGTTTTGATGTAGCCGAGGCCACGGATCATGTACCCCATGTCGTTCATTTCAAAGAGACTGCCTCCGACATCACGGTTATTGTTGACAACCGCCTTCGCTACATCCATCAAGGGTACACCATAATAGATGAGTTTATGCGGATCAATGGCTACCTGGTATTGTTTTTGAAATCCTCCATAGGAAGCCACTTCACTTACCCCCGCCACATTTTGGAGAGCAAATTTTACGTACCAATCCTGTAAGGCGCGTAGTTCTCCGAGATTGTAACCATCTCCCTTTAACGTGTACCAGAAAACGTGTCCGATGCCGGTGCCATCCGGGCCAAGGGTGGGCGTAATACCAGGTGGCAGAAATTTCTGCGCGTAGTTCAATCGCTCTAAAACGCGGGTGCGCGACCAATAGATTTCTGCATCATCTTCGAAGATCACGAAGATGAAACTCATGCCAAACATGGATGCCGCACGAATGGTTTTTATTTTGGGAATACCCTGAAGGTTTGTTACCAGCGGATAGGTGATTTGGTCTTCGATGATCTGCGGATTCCGACCCATCCATTCTGTGAACACGATGACCTGGTTTTCGGACAGATCGGGAATTGCATCAACAGGAGTTTCCCTGATAGAATAAATTCCTCCGATAGTGATCATCACGATGCCGATCAAAACCATGAATCGATTGTGAATGGCCCAACTGATTATTTTTTCTACCATAAATTGCTGTACGTTAAAAATCGTTTTGTCCTCGTGTCTTGTGTCAAATTATTCTGGCTATTTTTTATACTTAATTGCCACCTGATACTTTCCGTTAGTGTTGACAAATCAAATAGCCCTTATTACCCCGGTCATCCTCAATGGTGTAAAGGGCATTGTCTCCCAGCGAATTTGGTGTTTCGTCAAAGCGATAAACCTCTTTTATCGTCACATCTTTTACGCGCTTTGAATTGCCTGCTACAATTATTTTATTCTTGTGTATGTCAAAGGCATTGACAAATCCCTTGGTGTGAATTTCAGCAAGGACCTCCATCAGTGATTTGTGAGAGTGTTCCGTGCGTTGCAACTTTTTATACTCGCGTACCGAAAAGCCTGTGACCTTCCTAAATTGCGATGAAAGATGCTGCACGTTGGTGTAGTGCAGGCGATCTGCTATTTCATTTAGCGTGAGTTGGTCTTCCCGGAGCAGTCTCTTCACCCGTTCAATTCGTTGTCTAATCAAATAGGCCTCAATTGTAATTTTTTCTGTACGACTGAATAGTTTGCTCAGGTTATAGTAATTCTTCGACAATCGCTTCTCTACAAAGTCTGAAAACTTGCCAGCCTTGTCATGCTGTTCGATATCATCGAGGTATCGCTTTACCTCCAGTTTGATGGATTCAATAATCTGTTCATCCTTTGAATGAATAATTTGCAGGTTGAATTCGTTAAGTCTTTTTTCCAGCAACGGGAGGATATGCTCGTTTGCTGATAAGAATGAAACTTGGCCGAGTTCGATTTTTACCCGTAAGACATTGAACTGATTTAAAATCTGCCGCACTACATAAATGCAGCGATCGCAAAGCATGTTTTTAATATGCAACTTGAATATTTTCATAATGCAACCCCGATGGGTTTTAGGTACTAAAAAAATGAACGGAAATTTTTGTTATCCTCTCAGAACTTGAGAATAGGAAACAAACATGCAATGCTTGCTATTAACTCGTAGCAAGTAGAGGCAATGAGTCGAATGACTTAAATAAGGAAAGTGCAGAAAAGAATACAAATACGTTGGCCGGTGTGCAAAAGTCCAAGAGGGCCATTTGCATGATTATTGTTCGGAGAAAGTATTGTAAGGTTATCAAGTAAGTTCTCATTCAAAACACATGGCAGCATGAATATCTTGATGAGCCGCAATTCCAATGAGTGACCCAAATTATTTAATGTAGAAGGAGCATTGGCTAGAGTAGAATAGAACGCCCGAGTCAGATCATCACAGCAGCCTCCGTCTTTGTCGGTTGCATTGTGTTCATGCTTGCTGGTACTGTGATCGTGCGATGGGTGGCTCTCGGCCTTATTCTGATGATGATTGCTATGTTTTTTATCAGAATGACTATGGGCTGTGGATTTTGATACGGGTGAAGGCCGAACCGTTTGAAAAGAAATTAACCCTACATCGCAGAGAAAGTCACAACTCAAAACCGATGCAATGGACAAGATAACAATCCCTGCCAAGGAACACCTAAACTTCCGTATGGTTTTGAGGCTTATCATTTCCAATTCTTAGAACAAAAGAACGATGTTAAACCAAACTAAATTATGACGGTCGTTTTATTAAAAGATGATTAAAGTCATGAAATCAGATTACGTTTGATTAAATATACACAAAGTTGTAAAGGATTTCAATTCAGCGGATTACTAACAAGGTGCAGCGGTATCAACCGTAACCCATGAATACAATATCTCCAACTAAACTTTCAAAAGCTCTTCTTTTTTGTCTCGTCTATTTAAACTCAATCTTCCTTAATAGATTGTCTCCTTTAAAATAGTAGGCTTCGTAGTAGTTTTCATCAAAAGTGTAAACAGTTTCGATAATGATTTTATCTGCATCGCCCTGCCCTGCGATTACCATTTGCTGCTGTTGATGGGTCAGTTCAGAAAACGGAATTACTTGTTCAAATTCAAAGCCTTCATCATACGTAAATTCAAGTGCATAGTTGGCGTTTTGCCATTGCAGTTTTGACTCTACGCCTTTTGACAGAAAACCATACGTTATTGAACCCTTATTTGCATCCAACAAGCTATTGCCCGATTGGGCGAGCAGAACCACACCCGAAACAACCATTGCCCAATATCCAATTTTTTTGAAAACGAACTCGCTTAGCTTGGGTAATATCCATCTCATTGAAACGGTTGATAAGATGGCCGATGCTGCAACCACTAAACCGATTGTAATAACATTAGCGTTTATCAAACCGAAGAGTGCATAAAGAACAATCTTAATCAAATGCAGGGTCACTTCATTTGCCGCCCGTGTAGCCACAATTTCTTCCTTCGTCAAACCATGCCGTAAGTAGAAGCTATTAAAAAGTAAACCTACAACACCTGTAATCCCAGATAAGAACCCAGCAAAAAAGCCAATGAGAATAAATTGAGAATGAGATAACTTCTTGCCCTGTTGTTCAATTTTTCTTTTTCTTAATGCAAACGGAAGGTTGGCAACTAAAAAAACACCCATTGCAATCTCTAAGTAGATTGGATTGATAAACCGCAACAACCATGCGCCCAGCCACACAGCGGGCAAAGCAGCGGGAACAAAGTATTTGACAATTGACCAATCGATGTTTTTATAGAATGCTACAAACCGTGATGATGAACTCGTAAAAGTACCAATGGATAAAGCCGATGGGACTTGATTGGTGGGTAAAAGATTGCCTAGGATAGGCATCAGAATAAGCCCGGCACCGCCACCACAAATCGTACTTAATGAAAAGGCTATGTAGCTACAAATAAATATTAAAAATAGTGTGGACATATTACTCGTGTAAATAAAATGAAATAGCGGAAGGAACTGAGTTCCTTCCGCTTGACTACATGACTATTTTACTTCTGTGCCGTTGGCTGAGTAAAAAACTTCATCTGTCTTGATTCCGTTTTTAAATTCAATCTCATATTTGATTTGGCCTTTTGAAGTGTCAATCTTGGCCACTGCTACGATGGTAGCCTTTTTGTGAGTTGAGTTAAAAACCTCCCTGACCCGTTCGGGCAAATCAGTAAACGATAAAGGGCTCTCGGTTTCGAGCCACTCATCTGTATCTGAGAAATTAGCCGAACACTTTTTGCCGTTCCATTCAAACCCAGCTTCGTATTCATGCTTTCCTTCTTTGTCCCACTTAACGTTTACGGCATCTGGAAACTTGGCATGAAATGCATCTGTAACAGACTGCGGTGCCGTTGATTGGGCAAAGCCTGTGATGGCCACCAAAGCAGCCGCCACAATAGAAAATATTTTTTTCATTGTGATTATAATTTTAAAATAGTTGAAAAAAGAAATTGACGCCTACATGGATGGAAGGCCGTAAGCTGAACTGATAGGTGACGGTGGTTTAAAAACTTCGGATAGATAGCCATCTCTAATAAAGCTAACCCCATTTGCCGACTCTTTGATTTCGGTTATGTAGGGTTTGGCTATTGAAAATGTAAGGCAAGTGGAAAATGAGACAAATGAAACAGAGCGATGTTGAGCCGGATGGTTTTTATGCGGCCGTTGGTCATCCCCGTTCTGATGTTTGTCAAATAGGCCGTCAATGTTTATAAGGTGGTCAGTGATGAAGTCAAACGCATTCATATCTGCATGCTCGTTAGATTGGCAATTTCGATACATCTGCGGAATTTCGGTCAAGAAAGAAAAATCCCCTAAAGGCAAGAGCAACGTGCCGAGTGAATAAAACCCGATAAGGAAATGACAAATTAACTTGTTCACTGGTTGATGAACGGCATTTTTGGGTTTAAGTTTCTCCACAGGCCATTTCATAGTTCTATGCCAGCTATGATTTTGAATTATTTGGGCGAATTTTGGCAAACGGCTCTGCACTTAAAAAATTTTAGTCTTTGGGAGTATTTTGTGGCCATAGACTTCATTTTTTGGTTCGATATATTTTTTTTAAAACTTCATTTTCTGAATCCTCACTGCATTCAATATTGCCAACAGAGCCACGCCCACATCTGCAAACACGGCTTCCCACATGGTGGCCAAGCCACCTGCAACGTTAAAACGCACCAAGCGTTCAAGATTAAATTCCAGACCATAAATTTACTTGCGATAAAAATATCTTTGAATTCCTAATTCCCATATTGGTGTGAAGCGAACATACGAATTACCAACTAAACTTAAACCTACCGAAAAATCAATTCTGAGATTAGATTTTACAATGCGCTGAATGCCGGGGTGGACTTCTATGTATGAACCTGCCGCCAAGGGAATTGAATTTGAAGCCAGCTCTACGCCATTTTGAATAACTTTTGCAGCATCGTATTTCCGGCCCCGAAATTCCAAATAAATATTCCAATTGGGCTGGTCATAGTCAGTGTAGTGTTTAGGCGCAAGGCGGTACCCAAATGACAGGTCATATCGGATTGCATCACCAAAATAAATAGTAGTCGGTAAATCGGGGCCGCCCGTAATATCAGGTTGTGTTTCGGAGTATGAGTCAGGCTTAATCAATCCACCGGTGAGCGATACTGCAAAACGATTCTTAAGAAACGTGGTGATAACTCCATATCCAAAGCCTCCGGTATCATCCATTAAGTTAGGCTCGGCTTCATCATGAGCTACTGCCAGTTTCGACCATTCGCCATAACCCGCTATCCTGAAGTGACCATTCTTTTTATCAATCGACACGAAGCGATATTTTGCAAAGAAGTGAACTCCGCTGAATAAATACGGATAGACCACTCCCCGCTTAGGGCTTTGTGTATAATAGTTGGTTTGGTTTCCAACATGTGTGTGGTTAATCAGGTCACGTGGCAATTTCCTGTCATGGTGATTGGATATTGAACCGGTCAGCAATACAGATAGTTTTGAAGTAACCCCATACATCGCCCGGATAGCATACATAGAACGGGTAAGATTGACTTCTTTATAATTTTGATTGAGCACCCTAAGGCCAAATACATTCTTTGGTACCGAACTGGCCGATTCATTCAAAGGAAATAATTCCTGCGAAACGCATGGCTTTACGCCAATTATTAAAAACAAATAAATCAAGACGGGCTTACCTTTCATTTATCAAATGTAAAATGTTTTTATCAGGTGATATCCCCCATTTCTTTTTCCATTGAATGCTTTCTTTCCTGGGAAGAAACCCTTCATCAATCAATATCAGCGTAACGTTATTTGGCAACTCGTTGCCCTTAAATTGAAGCCATTGGTATTGCTGTCCCTTAAAATTAAAAACACCGTTCTTGTCGATTCGTGTATCTCTTAAGTCAAATTGGAGGCGCACAAACCGAACCGAAAAACCAGCATCGGTAATTGCTTTTGTTATCCTTTTCAAATCTATAACCTCAACATCTTTCACGTAAATTCTTCCCTCGGTGTTCTCCAGACTCATGTTCACGCTGTCAACAAATTCTAACCGGCTTATGCTCCTGTCCACGCTTCGCGTACATAACGAACAGGTGAGCCCGTTGATGCCGACATCAATCCATTTAAGGCCTGCAAATGATTGCTTTATGAAACCAAAACTCGTAATCAGTAAGAAGATACATAAACGAAGATTTGACGTAGTGCCTATGCTTATTTTCATGAGCTTGATTTTAAAATTTCATCCTCTGAATCCTCACTGCATTCAATATCGCCAACAGAGCTACGCCCACATCGGCAAACACCGCCTCCCACATGGTGGCCAGGCCACCAGCACCGAGTATTAAGACTGCTGCTTTTACAACAAAGGCAAGTGTAATGTTTTGCCAAACAATGCGCTTGGTGGTTTTGCCTATGTTGATGGCCATCGGAATCTTTGATGGCCTATCATCTTGGATTACTATATCAGCCGTTTCAATGGTGGCATCGCTGCCAAGCCCGCCCATCGCTATGCCTGCATCGCTCAATGCCACTACAGGCGCATCGTTTACGCCATCGCCCACAAAGGCAACGCTTTCGCCTCGTGCTTTTATTTCTTTTACCTTGTTCACTTTGTCTTCGGGCAAGAGGTCGCCAAAGGCATTGTCAATGTTCAGTTCTTTTGCAACAAAATTCACTACCGAACTTTTATCGCCACTGAGCATGGTTGTCTTTATGCCCAAGCGGTGGAGTTGTTCGATGGCTGTTTTTGCATCTTCTTTTATCTGGTCGGCAATGGTGATGTAGCCTGCAAATTTTTTATCGTATGAAATCGCAATGACTGTGTAAACGATACTGCTTACATCCACATCGTATTTAATATCAAACTTGCTCATGAGTTTGAAATTGCCCACCAATAATTCTTTTCCGTTGACGGTTGCTTTCAATCCATGTCCTGCTATTTCTTCTACACCTATCAATTCGATTTTGGAATTTACATCGCCCACATATTGATGGATAGCGGTGGCCACGGGGTGTGTGCTTTTGCTTTCCAATGCGTTGACCAATTCCAATATTTCCTTTTCATCAAAGCCAGACTGAATATTTACTTGTTGCACTTTAAAAACTCCCTCGGTGAGTGTGCCTGTTTTGTCCATCACCACATTTTTGATGGATGCCACGATGTCCAAATAATTACTGCCTTTGAAGAGGATGCCGTTGCGCGAAGATGCACCGATGCCGCCAAAGTAGCCGAGTGGTATCGAAATCACCAATGCGCAGGGACAAGAAATAACTAAGAACACGAGCGCGCGATAGAGCCAATCGCGGAACTGATAATCGGCAACAAAGAAATAGGGCAACACACAAATCAGCAACGCAAGCAGCACCACCACAGGTGTATAGTACTTGGCAAAAGTGCGTATAAACAATTCCGTCTTTGCTTTTTGCGCTGTGGCATTCTGAACCAAATCTAAAATTTTTGAAAGCTTGCTATCGGTATAGGCTGTTGTGACTTTCACCAACGAAACGGTGTTGAGGTTAATCATTCCTGCCAATACGGTTTCATCTTTTTGTTTTGTATCAGGTTTACTTTCGCCTGTGAGTGCAGCTGTATTGAAAGAAGCCGCATCGGAAAGCAACACACCATCCAATGCTAATTTTTCGCCTGGCTTTAATTGAATGATGTTTCCGATAGAAACAGATTCTGCTTTCACGGTGCGAACGTTGCCTTCTTCTACAATGGTAACTTCATCAGGTCGCTGGTCGAGCAATGCTTTGATGTTTCCCTTTGCTCTTTTTACAGCCAGTGTTTGAAAGACTTCTCCGATGGCATAGAACAACATCACGGCCACACCCTCGGGGTACTCGCCTATGGAAAATGCACCGATGGTAGCAATGCTCATCAATAAAAATTCAGTGAAAAATTCTTTTTTGACAATTGCCTTGCAGGCTTCCTTTATGACAGGAAAGCCCACAGGCAGATAAGCGAGCAGATACCAAGCCAATCGAACCCAATCTTTAAAAAAAGCAGGTTGCCAATAGTTATCAAAAGCAATCGCGATGAGCAGCAACGCCAAACTTACTAATGATGGCGTAAACATTTGAAATGTGCTTTGCGCATTTGGAGAATGGTCGTGGCCATCCGATTCGGTATGCGTATCGGCTTTACCCGAAGTTTTGGCGTTAATCTTTTCTTCCAGTGAACAGCAGGTCATGCGGCCTTGTTCATCGTACGTATGTTGGTGGTTGGGGTCTGCGTGATTAGTCATAAGTTGGTTGTTTATTCAATTCTGCAAAATTTAATCCTGTGGATGGGCATGTTCACCGTGGTTGCAGTTATACAAGTCAAAGTCTTTAAAATCTCTTTCAATGGAGATATCCAGGTCTCTGATCATTCCTGTTTCTAAATCATAAACCCATCCATGCAGTTGAAGAAATTGATGGCGGTCAAAGGCCTCTTGTACGATGGATGTCATCGCCAAATGGAAGACCTGTTCCTTTACGTTCAGCTCTGCAAGTCTCCTCAATCTTAATTCTTCATTTGCAATGCTATCCAGCTCTTTGCGGTTTGATCGATACGTGTCACGTATAGTACGAAGCCAATTATCAATAAGGCCGTTGTGGTTTTTTTTCTGCGATGCTGCCACGCCACCACAACCGTAATGGCCACAAACAATTATGTGTTTTACTTTAAGAATCTCCACGGAATATTGAAGCACAGCCATTAAATTCATATCCGTAGAAACCACCAGGTTTGCCACGTTACGATGTTCAAAAATTTCCCCAGGCTGCGTTCCCGTAATGATGCTGGCAGGGGCTCTGCTGTCCGAACATCCGATGAATAAGTACTCGGGTGTTTGCCCTATTGCCAACTTGTCGAAATAGGCGGGATTGGTTTGAAGCTGGTTCTCCACCCACCGCTTGTTGTTTTCAAAGAGTTTTTGGTAAGTTGTAGCCATTGTATTGGTTTTTTTAATTAGTAAATAATTGGTCAAAGTATGAAATAGCTATCCGCCTGTTTTTTTACGGGTACGTCTGTAGCACTTGTCATTTCCTTCAAATTAATTTCAATGGTTTGCGCAAGGTCGGTCATCGGTGTATCCATTGGTTTGTTTTCAAATGGGTTTTCCATCAAAATTGCCGTCTTCTCAATGGCGATAAAAATAACGGGAACACCAATTGTCAAAGTTATTTCTACCAGTAAGAACTCGTCCGACAGGCCAAAGGGTAGCATCGTAGCAAAAACGTAAATAATGAAATGGATCAACAGACTATGGGCTTTTGGAAAGACGGTATTTTTTATCCGTTCGCACCTGCCCATCGCTTCGCACAGCCTGGCAAGGGTACTGTCTATCTGCACCTGTTGCAGGTCATTTATCCATCCATCGCGGTGCGCTTTGGCCACTGCCTGCGAATGTACCGAAAGGATAGCATTGGGTAAGTTGCGGTCTTCAATCTTGCGCTCCCGCAGGTAAGTTTGCACACGTTGCGAAAAAGGCAGCTTGCGCAACGCTTCGCCCAATGCGTAACACCAGATGATCTGGCGCTCGGCCATAGCGCTCACCTCTTGTCGTTGTTGATCTTCAGAGATGTTGTAGAAAGCCAACGCCTGCCGTACCAGTGTACGCGAATCGTTAACGATAGAGCCCCAAATAATGCGGGCTTCCCACCAGCGCTCATACGATTGACTGGTGCGAAAGCCCAGCAACAATGCCACCGCGGTGCCAAACACACCCGTTACGGATAGTGGCACGTTGACTTTGTTCAGAAATTCATACTGATCTAAAAAACCCACAATGATGGCATAGGCTGAAATGAGCCCAATGTCAAACCTGATGATTTTGATAAAATCTGCGATGGATATTCTTTTATCTAGAAGCATGTTCGCGCATTTTCTCGTTGGGCTTTAGCAAATCGCCAGCCTTGGTCTTGGCATAAATCTTTTCCACCTCCAGTGAACAGCAGGTCATGTGGCCGTGTTCATCGCAGGTATGTTGGTGATTTGTATTCAGCATATTATATTTAATTATAGATTATTCAGTGTAACAACTAGTATTTCAAAATTTTGTACGTCACCTGCGAGCTCAATATGATTATGGTTCTCTGGGTTGATCTTGCATTTCTTATAGTACAGGTTTCAATTTTTTCATCAGTAGCTCCCTCGCGTCTTTTACGGTTATTATTTTCTCAGCTTCATCATCGGTAAACTCTACATGAAACTCGTTTTCAAATTCTACAACCAAATTTACCATATCAAGCGAATCCATACCCATATCTTGGGTGAACCGTAAAATCGGTTCAATGCTTTCTTCTGCTACCCCGGTATTTTTGGCAATCAAGGCAGTGAACTTTTTGTTGAAATCGATAAGGGTTGAACTATCCATTAGTCGCAATCATCGGGTTTTTTGTTATTCATTTCACCCACCAAATGCTTTCCGGCATGCTCAATAAATGGATAAATAAAAATTGCAATAGCCGATAAGAAAACGATACCGCTGTACAGTGCATAAATGCCGGCAAAAATTTTTCCAGCCTTATCTGCCGGTTCATCTACAGGCCCCATACCCGTTAGCAGCATGGATGCATTCAGGAACGAGTCAGTCCAGTCCAGAGCCGCTATCCAATGAAATCCAGCCATACCAATTGAAAGCGAAAAAGCCACAAGAATCAGCATGATGGCCGTTCCCTGAAGCCGCGCAATATGCAGCCTGACCTTTTTTACGTCTGGGCTATGATTTTCCATTTCTTCAATTAGTTACTCTTCTTCTTCGCTGTTTTTCATTTTAGAAAGAATGGCATACGCATTCTTTATTACTACTTCGTTGGTGTCCGCGTTAAAATCAAGCGGCAGGGTTACTTCGGTGTAGCCCATTTCGCTATTGCCTATTTGCACTTCCACCATTGCAAAATGAAATTCGCTGGCGTGTTGCTCTTTGCTTTCGTCTTTTAATGCGCTGTGGGGCTGCTCCTTTACTTGATAAAAAATATATTTTTTCCCTTGATAGTCAATAATGGCATCATTAGGTAAGGCATTCACGGATGCTCCGCCCGTTTCAACGATGGCCTGAAGGTACATACCGGGCAATAAATTGGTGTCTTCTTTGTCAATGTGGCAGTGGATTCGTATGGTTCTGTCAGCACTGATTTCTCTGCCCAATAAATATACCGTAGCCGTGCGTGCTACTGTCTCGTTGGCTAACGTGAACCGCACTTTCTGGCCAATGCGAAGTTTGGGCACATCTTTTTCAAAAACCGTAAGCTCGGCATGAAGGTGTTCCGTATCCACGATTTCAAATAAGATGTCGGTAGGGTTTACATACTTTCCAATGTTGACGTTTACCTTGGTGACGTAACCATTGATTGGGGCATACAATTGGATTAAACTTGAGATCGTAGTAGGCGAAACGGTAGAAGGGTTCATTCCAAGAACTTTGAGTTGTTCGCCCAAACTGCTCACCTTCACCTGCCAACTTATAAAAGTAGTCTTTGACTGCTGCAATGCCTTCATGGCATTTACACTTTCCACAGCCAGTTGTTGCTGCCTTTGATAATCCGTTTGAGCAAACTCAAACTGATTCTTGGCTTCAACATAGTCTTGTTGAAGCTTAATAAATTCCAGGTTCTCGATGGTTGCAATTACCTGCCCTTTAGTAACGCGCGAGCCTTGCAACAGGGAAGAGCTTTTCAAAAAACCACCTAACGGCACAGAGATGCTTACCTTCTGTTGGGGTGGAACATCGAGCATTCCATTCACTTTAGTGGTTCCGCTGATTTGTTTTCTTTGTACTTTGCCAAGCTCGATACGGGCTGTTTCATATTGTGCTTTGGTAAATTCTGTCGTGTTTTCCTTCTCGGAATGTGAAGTGGCAGGTTCGTCAGTTGGTGTCTTGCCACCGCAGGAAACCAAGAGTGACAAACAAATCAAAGCAATGGATATGGAAAGGTATTTAAATAGTAACTTCATAAGTATTTTTTATTTGGTGCCTGACAAAAATTCAATATAAATAACTGTTTGATTGTAGTCGTTCAAAGTTTGCAGATAGGCTTCTTGAAGCGTGAGTGCGTTTCGCACACCCAGCAGGTATTCCACATAGCCCACTTCACCTTGATTAAATGCAATTTGTGATTGTTGTAATATTAGATTGGCGTTGGGAAGTGCTGAGGTTTTATAGTATTCCAAACTGTTCTTGTTTTTGATGTATTGCTGTTCAGCCTGCTGCCATAAACCCGTTAGTCCGATGTGGTAATTTTTTAAGTTGCTTTGTGCGGCTCGCAAGCCAAAATCTGCAGCCTTAGCCCGCCCCTGATGTGGAACAAACCACAACGGAATGGATAAACCAACTTGAAAGCCAGTGAACCGATTGGCACCGGTAGCAATGGCTCCATTCTCGGTGTTAACCACATCAATTAGCGTCTGATTAAAATACCCGATCAGCAAATCGGGAGCAAACTTTGCAGATTGAACCCTTTTATCTGCTTTGGCCACTTCCACCTGTTGTCGGGCTAGGGCGAACGATGGATTTGTTGCAACAACTGCTGTATCAAAAGGAAGTTGCACCACTAGTTCATCGAGCGCAGCCTTCGAAATCTCGGGCAGGCCGTTGCTATTTAAAAGAGTCTTAAGTTGAGTTCTCCAACCCAAAATTGTGCTCTCATTTTGGCGTAGCCGGTTCTTCACATCGTTTCGCTGCGCTTCGGCTGTGGTTTTTTCTAAAAGGTTTGCCTCACCTGTCTTGAAGCGCAGGGCAGAGGCCTTGAAAAAACCCTCGTAGATACTGTCTTGAAGCAAAAGCAACTTCTGCCTTGCCTGTTCAAAAGCAATTTGATAATAGACCTGCTTTACCTGAAAAATCAATTCATTTTCCGATACCGCCTTTCGCCTTTCACTTGAAGCCAGCAATGCTCGGTTCAATGCACCTTGGCTGCCCAACGAGGTGAAGGGTATGGCCTGTGTTATGGTCAGGTTGTTGTCATTTTTTGCATAGCTGTTGTATTGGCCATACAGAAGGGAAACGTTTGTCTTCGGCAAATCGAACGATGTTTTTTTCAATTGTCTTTGAAGTTCAATATCAAAAGCTGCCGCTTTGATGCCCGAGTTGTTCTTGAGGGCGCTTTCCAAGGCTTGCTCAAGGCTGAGTTTTTCGGACTGAGCCCAAACTGTGTACGATACCAGAACCAGGAATACTGAAATGAAGACTCTCATATTGACAAGCTGTTTTTTTGTTTGTGTCCAAAATTTTCAAAATAAATAAAGAGGCAAGGCAGCACAACCAGCGTTAGTAAGGTGGAAGTCACCAGTCCTCCAATCACCACAGTTGCCAAAGGCTTTTGCACTTCCGCTCCTGCACTGGTGGCCAGTGCCATCGGCAAAAAACCCAGTGAGGCAACGGCCGCAGTCATGAGCACAGGGCGAAGGCGAACTGATGTGCCTTTCAAAACAATCTCCTTTAAGTCAGTTATGCCCTGTTTTTTAAGGCGGTTGAACTCAGCAATAAGCACAATGCCGTTGAGCACGGCAACGCCAAACAAAGCAATGAAGCCAACGCCTGCCGAAATGCTGAATGGCATACCCCGCAGCAACAAGGCGAACACGCCACCAATCGCGGCCATAGGAATGGCAGTAAAAATGAGAGCGGCCTCCTTCAAGGAGTGAAAGGTGAAGAAGAGCAACAAAAATATCAGCAGCAATGCAACGGGCACCGCCACTGACAACCTTGCCTGCGCTTCTTTCAGGTTTTCAAATTGCCCCCCGTACGTAGGATAATATCCCGGAGGAAATTTTATTTCTTTTTCAATTCTCTGCTGAAGTTCGGTTACAATACTGGCCACATCACGGCCACGCACATTGAAGCCAACTATAATTCTTCGCTTTGCGTCTTCGCGCTGAATTTGGTTGGGCCCTACCCTGAATTCTACATCGGCAAGTTGTTTCAAAGGAATTTGGTTGCCCGATGGTGATGTGATAAACAAATTGCGCACGTCTTCAATGTTTTGCCGACTTTGCATGCCGAGCCTTACAACAAGATCGAACCGCTTCTCTCCTTCATAAACGAGCCCCGCAGACTGCCCGGCAAAGGCAGTATTGATAGCTTGGTTGATGTCTGAAATATTAAGTCCGTATTTGGCCGTCTCATCGCGATTGATGGTAGCCACAATTTGAGGCAGTCCCGTTACCTGCTCTACATACAAATCACGGGCCCCCTTTACCGTAGAGGCAATTCTTGCTACTTGGTCTGACAGGTCTGCCAAGACCTCTAAGTCTTCGCCAAAAATTTTCACCGCCACATCTTGCCGTACACCCGTCATCAGTTCATTAAATCGCATCTGTATGGGCTGCTGGAATCCAAAAGTTACTCCCGGTATGTCGCTGAGCGCCACGGCCATTTTTTCAGCTAGTTCTTCGCGGCTGTGGGCTTTTTTCCACTCCGCTTTTGGTTTCAAGAGCACCATCAGGTCGCAGGCTTCAATGGGCATTGGATCTGTTGGGATTTCTGATGAACCAATTTTACCCACCACCTCTCGCACTTCATCTGGAAATTCTCGCGTCAAAATCTTTGCCGCTTCCTTGCCTATATCGATGGTATAGTTGAGGCTGCTGCCGGTAAGTGCGCGTGTTTCAACAGCAAAGTCGCCTTCTTCCAACGTGGGCAGAAATTCTCCACCCATCCGAAGAAAAAATACAAGACTAACAGCAAACAAAACAATTGCCGTGGCAACAACTACAAATCTTCGGTTGAGTGCTTTGCGTAGTATGGGCTCATACAAGCGATGGAAGAAGTCCATCATCCGATCAGAGTAATTCTTTTTGTGGACTATGTTCTTACTAAGAAACAGCGCTGACATCATCGGCACATAAGTCAGCGATAATATAAACGCGCCCAAAATGGCGAAACTGACGGTTTGCGCCATCGGCTTAAACATCTTGCCCTCGATGCCCACCAATGCAAGGATAGGAAGGTAAACAATTAAAATAATGATCTCGCCAAAAGCGGCTGAGTTCCTGATTTTGGAGGCTGATTCATACACCTCAGCGTCCATTTCTTTTTGGGTTAGTTTACCCGAAATAGTTCGAAGTCCCAGGTGGTGCATGGTGGCCTCTACAATGATCACTGCACCATCCACGATCAAACCAAAATCGATAGCCCCTAGACTCATCAAATTTCCGGAAACGCCAAACACATGCATGAGGGAAATAGCGAACAGCATAGCAAGAGGAATAACAGAAGCCACGATGAGGCCGGCCCGGAGATTGCCTAAAAAAAGTACGAGCACTATAATTACGATCAGCGCGCCCTCAATTAGGTTTTTCTCAACCGTACCAACTGCCCTTGAGACTAATGAACTGCGGTCCAGAAAAGCCTCCACCGTAACGCCTTCAGGAAGGTTCTTTTTGATTTGCTCCATGCGTTGTTTCACACGGTTCACTACCGCGTTAGAGTTTTCGCCTTTCAGCATCAGCACAATAGCGCCTACCACCTCACCATCGGTGTTGTAAGTCATGGCCCCGTAGCGGTTAGCAAAACCAAACCGCACATCGGCCACGTTACGGATAAGAACGGGTATGCCGTTGTCCGTATTTTTAACAACAATTTTTCCGATGTCATCAACGGATTTTATCAAGCCCTCGCTGCGGATAAACCATGCGTTGGGTTTCTTATCGATGTATGCGCCTCCAGTATTCTGATTGTTCTTTTCGAGGGCGGTGAAAATGTCAGCAATGCTAAGGTTGTAGCTGCGAAGTTTGTCAGGGTTGAGCGCGATTTCGTATTGTTTCAAAAATCCTCCGAAGCTGGCGACATCAGCTACGCCTGGTGTGCCAAGCAGTTGCCTGCGCACAATCCAATCTTGTATGGTGCGCAAGGCCATCGCATCGAATTTGTCCTCAAATCCCTTTTCAGGCCGCACAATGTATTGGTAAATTTCACCCAGGCCGGTGGTGATAGGCCCCAGTTCGGGGATGCCGACCCCAGGCGGGATTTGCCCTGCCGCTAAGGTTAAGCGCTCGCTCACCTGCTGCCTTGCCCAATACACGTCTACATTATCATGAAACACGATGGTGACCACGGAAAGACCAAAGCGAGAAAAACTTCTTATTTCCTTGATATTGGGAATGGAGGCCATCGTCTGCTCAACGGGGAAAGTGACTTGTCTTTCAATATCGAGTGCCGCTTGTGAGGGGGCTACGGTCAGAACTTGTACCTGGTTATTCGTTATGTCAGGCACCGCATCAATGGGAAGCCGGGTCAGGGAGTATCCTCCCCAAACCATCAGCGCGATAGTGAATAAGCCGATGATTAGTTTGTTATGTATGGAATAATGAATGATTTTATCTAACATAGAAGTCAATGATTAAAATTTAGATTTGGCAGGACTGTCGCCACGAGAAATAAGAGCAAAAGAAGAGAGCCCAAGAGTATCCATAGCGAATAATAGATAACCGCAGTGAGTGCACTTTTCTTTTTCTTGGGTTGCTTCTTCTCTTTTCTCTGATTTTTCATGGTAAGCCCTAACCGTCTTAGCCGAGGCTACCGTTGCCTCAGAAAGAAATTTTTTCGCCATAGAGGCGAAGGATAATTTAGGAGCTTAAATCTTGGGCGGTTGCCAGATATGGCTATAATCAGACAATACCCGTTTTTCAATGTAGGGTATTGTTTCTTTGGTGTTATGGATAACACCGGCAAAGTCTATATCAGCTAAAGGGCATAATTTTATATGTGCAGCGCAACACGCACATATACAAAAAGGAGTGCAATGGTCTTGATCTTGAGTTGAATTGACGTGGTCATACACGGCTATTGTGACAATCTCGCTTTTTTGCCCGCTCATAGATCTGGCATCATTGCAAGGATATATTGCCAGAAAGAACAAATAGAAAGCAAACAAAATATGACCAATTCTCACGATGCAAAGATAAACGAAAAAATGATGCAATTGGGTTGCATAAGCCCTATTTTCCTTCCAAAAAAAGAAATCTACTTTATAAGGACTCTATTACTGATTTAAGCCTTGTGGTTATTTCCTGGGCAACATCTGCCAAGGCATGATTTTCAATTGCCATCATGGAAGCAATTGGGTTTACCGCAGCTACCTCGAATTTGTTCTGTGATTGCTCTATTACTAAAACATTGCACGGGAGCATCGTGCCGATTTTATCTTCTAGTTGGAGAGCCTTATATGCATAAGGTGGGTTGCAGGCACCCAGTATTTTATAGTGCTTAAAATCTACTCCAAGTTTCTCTTTTAGTTTTTCATCTATGTTGATTTCAGAGATTACTCCAAAACCCTCACCTTTCAATGCCTCAACGGTTCTTTGTACGGCCTCGTCAAAAGAACGGGACTTAATTGATTTGCTGAAATAGTATTCCATAATTCTGTAGAGTTTTAATAGTTATAGAGGTAATTACTCAATTTTTGTCTTCGGTAGTAAAACTGTGGTTTTCTTGTGTTAGTTCCCTTACTTTTTAAGAGCAGACCTTAACCCAAAAGATAAAACAAAATCGCTGCCTAATTGGTTGGGTAGTTGAGCATTCGCTCAAATATAAAATGATTAAATTTTGTCGAGCGTGACTTAGGTCACACTTAGCCTTCAAGGACGTGCGTAGTATTGCAGGCAAATTTTTTAAACATGCGAAAATATTTTACAGTAATGCCATTGCTTCTGGCATTCGGGCTGTCAAGCAGAATTTTAGCTCAGGAGATGACTCACCTAAAACTGCAAGACGCCCTTGGGTTAGCTATGAATCAAAACAAACAGGTAATTTTGGCCTCGTTAGAGCAAGAAAGCTCGGTTGCCAAATTTCACCAGACCAACGCAGTTTTTTTGCCACAGGTTGACCTTAGTTACACGGCATTCACTACTAACAATCCATTGAATGCTTTTGGTTTTAAACTGCAGCAGCAGTCCATTACCCAAACTGACTTTGATCCGCGCTTGCTAAACAATCCCTCGGCCACTCAGAATTTCATGGCCAAGGCAGAAGTAAACCAGCCATTGATCAATATGGACATGATCTTTGCACGTAAAGCTGCGCATGAGCAAATTGATGTATACTCCTACAAAACCAAACGAACAAAGGAGTATGTCACATTTGAAGTACAAAAAGCATACGGGCAACTGCAACTCGCTCACGATGCTGTGCAAGTTTTAACAGAAGCTTTGCAAACGGTGAACTCCATTTACACTTCTACAAACCAACGATTTGAAAAAGGCTTTCTGCAAAAGTCGGACGTATTGCAAGTACAAGTGCAGGTGAATGCAATGGAAAGCAAGCTTGCCGAGGCAAAAAGCAACGTACAAAATGCTTCTGATTACCTGAGTTTGATGATGGGTGCTAAAACTGGAAAAATCTACTCTGTTGACAGTATCCGCAAGAACAATACTGTCGAAGTAATAGAAACGCAAGTGCCCGATGACCGCGCAGATTTCAAGGCCATGCAATCTGCATTGAAAGCACAGGACCAGATGCTCAATTCAGGAAGAATGGCATACCTGCCCAAGTTAAATGCGTTTGGAAATTTTCAGATCAACGATAAGTCTGCTTTTGGATTTAACTCACAATCCTATTTGCTAGGTGCACAGTTTTCCTGGAATATGTTTGCCGGAACCGCTACAAGAAATAAAGTTTCTGAATACAAGGTAGAGCGAACAAAGATAGAGGAGCAACTCGCCTACCAGAAAGAGCAAAGCCAATTGGAACTCAATAAAACGAATCGCCAGCTAAAAGATGCTTCCTTTGCAATTACGCAAAGCGAAACGTCAGTAGATCATGCAGAAGAAGCTTTGCGCATTCTCAAAAATCGATTTGAACAAGGCTTGGTTACCACCAACGATTTATTGCAAGCGCAATCTATCCTGTCGCAGCAAAAGTTAATGAAAGCGCAAGCGATCTTTCAATACAATACTACTGTATCATACCTCCAATTCTTAACATCTACTTCAGAAAAATAAAAATGAATTATATGAATTTTAAAATAAATCAAATCGCGTTGTTAGCCTTTGGCGCTTTTTTACTTGCGTGTTCGGCAAAAGAAGAAGACAAAACGATAAAAGAAAATGCTGTTCCAGTAACACTCGGCTCAGCTTCTGTTCAGTCAGCTGACCACGTAACAGCGAGCGGACAAGTAACATCAAAAGAAACTGCCGTTATCAGCACACGTGTGATGGGCTTTGTTACCGGCTTCAAAGTAAAAGTAGGAGATAAAGTACAGAAGGGTCAACTGTTAGTTACCATTAGCAATGGAGATATTTTGGCGAAGCGTGCACAAGCACAAGCGATGATGACGGAAGCAGAAGCAGCTTTAAAAGATGCACAGAAAGACTACGAACGGTTTGAAGAATTGTACAAACAAAAAAGTGCGTCAACCAAAGAGTTTGAAAACACCACACTTCATTATAATTCGATCAAAGCAAAAGCAGAAGCTGCGCGCCAAATGAAGAACGAAGCTGATGCAATGCTTACTTATACAAATCTGACAGCTCCTTTTTCTGGTACCGTTACACAGCGAAATCTTGATGAAGGAAGCATGACCAATCCAGGGATGCCAATTCTAATGGTGGAGCAAGGTGGACTTTATGAAGTGAGAGCCTCTGTTTCAGAGTCCGACATCGCGCGTGTGAAAGCAGGCATGACTGCAGAGTTGACTATTCAATCTATTAGAAAGAAATTGAGCGGGAAGGTTTTGGAAGTTAGTACCTCCTCACAATACAGCGGTGGTCAGTACCTCATCAAAATTTCTATCCCAAATGAGGCTGAATTATTTTCTGGCATGTATGTAAATGTTTCCATTCCGGTAGCTAAGGTAAAAGCTGTCACAAACAATATTCTTGTTCCTGCTGCTGCCTTGGTTTTTAAAGATCAACTGACAGGAATTTACACAATCAGTCAGAGCAGCACTGCGTTGTTACACTGGGTGAAAACTGGAAAGACGTATGGTGATCAGGTAGAAATTCTCTCAGGCTTGAGTGCAGATGAAAGGTTTATTCTTCAAAGCGAAGGAAAACTCTACAACGGTGTGCCGGTAAGTGTGAAGTAATCTTACTCTATAAATATTTAAATAATGAAAGAAGGTTTATCGGGTAGTATTGCAAAAGCATTTATCCAATCGAAGCTTACAATTCTGTTAATGATCGGCTTCCTGTTGATCGGTGGCTACAGCACTATGCTTACGCCTCGCGAAGAGGAACCGCAGATCGATGTTCCCATGGCCGATATTTTCCTTCGGTATCCGGGCGCTTCACCAAAAGAAGTTGAAGCACGTGTATCCAAGCCACTGGAGAAAATAATTTCCAATGTAAAAGGTGTGGAGTACGTCTATTCCAATTCAATGAGTGGACAAGCCCTGATCATCGTGCAGTTTTATGTAGGTGAAGATGTGGAACGCTCGCTCGTAAAACTTTACAACGAGCTGATGAAAAACATGGATCAGATGCCGCAAGGTGTGATCATGCCATTGGTAAAAACCCGGGCGATTGATGATGTGCCTGTACTAGGCCTTACCCTGTGGAGCGAAAAATACAACGATTATGAACTCAAGCAACTCGGTCAGGCATTAACAAGCGAACTCAAGAAAATTCCGGATGTTGCAGCGGTCAATATCATTGGAGGAAGAAGTCGTCAGGTGACTGTGATGTTGGATAAAGATAAGTTAGCACAGCATCATGTAGATTTCCTTTCGCTCAGCAGACAAATAGGCGCCAGCAATGCACAAATGCAAAGCGGCAACATGATCAATCGTGACACCGTGTTTTCTGTAGATGCCGGAAACTTTCTCTCGTCAGCAGAAGAAGTGGGAAACTTAGTAGTGGGTTCAAATCAGGATCAACCTGTTTATCTGAAGCAAGTTGCCAAAGTAGAAGATGGAGCCGAAAGCCCTTCGCAATATGTTTTCTTCGGTTATGGTCAGCACGATCCAACTCTTGCGGAAAAGTTTAAAACAGAATATCCTGCAGTCACTCTTTCTATCGCCAAGAAAAAAGGAGTCGATGCGATGAATCTTTCAGAACGAATTCTTACGAAAGTAGAACACCTGAAAAAAGATTTGATTCCTTCCGATGTAAACGTAACCGAAACCAGGAACTACGGTGAGACTGCTTCTGAAAAAGTATCCGAACTTTTGTTGCACCTTTTTGTAGCTGTTATCTCCGTTACGCTGTTCGTGATGTTGGCAATGGGCTGGCGTGGTGGTCTCGTGGTATTCTTATCTGTGCCCGTAACATTCGCGTTGACATTGTTTAGCTATTACATGATGGACTACACGCTCAACCGCATCACACTCTTTGCGTTGGTGTTCATCACTGGTATTGTGGTTGACGACTCGATCATCATTGCGGAGAACATGCACCGTCATTTCAAAATGAAAAGGTTACCCTTTTTGCAAGCAGCTATTTTTGCAATCAACGAAGTAGGTAACCCAACAATCCTTGCAACGTTCACAGTAATTGCCGCAGTATTGCCAATGGCATTTGTATCAGGAATGATGGGGCCGTACATGAGCCCTATGCCAATCGGTGCTTCCATCGCGATGATGCTTTCCCTTGTTGTGGCGTTAACACTTACACCTTATCTCGGATATCGTTTCTTACGAGAAAAAGAAGGGCATGATGATAAGCCACATTCTACTTTAGAGGAATCTAAAATTTATAAACTCTACAAAGCATCAATTCACCCGATGCTGGAAACACGCTGGAAGCGTTGGGCTTTTATCATGGGCACGGGAGTGATTTTACTTTTCTCGATGTCGTTTTTCTATACCAAGTGGGTAGCAGTAA
This sequence comes from Flammeovirgaceae bacterium UBA5008, assembly GCA_002398365.1. Classification (GTDB taxonomy): domain Bacteria; phylum Bacteroidota; class Bacteroidia; order Cytophagales; family Cyclobacteriaceae; genus ELB16-189. The sequence goes on along the minus strand of DGYK01000057.1, from coordinate 68,842 downwards.
AAATGTTGCCATTCGATAATAAGAATGAATTCCAGGCAGTGATTGATATGCCTGAAGGCACAACACTCGAGCGAACAGCCGTAGTGGCACAAGAGATTGGTCAATATTTATCTAATCAAAAATTAGTTAAGAATTATCAAGGCTACATCGGCACAGCTGGCCCAATCAGTTTTAATGGATTGGTAAGACATTATGATTTGCGCAGGGGCAACAACGTGGCGGATGTTCAGGTGAACTTGGTCGATAAGAAAGATAGAAGTATTCAAAGTCACGCCATTGTAAAACAACTGAGACCTGAAGTGCAGGCAATCGCAAAAAAATACAATGCCAACGTAAAGCTGATTGAAGTACCACCAGGGCCTCCAGTGCTTTCTACAATTGTTGCCGAAATTTACGGTCCTGATTATGATGAACAGATTAAAGTAGCGCAACAAGTAAAGCAGATCATCGGTCAAAGCGAAGGTATTGTAGACTTGGATTGGATGACGGAAGATGATCAGACAGAATATTCATTTGAAGTTGATAAGGAAAAAGCGATGCGCATGGGGGTAGCTCCTGCGCAAGTAACAGCTACAATGAATGCAGCACTCAGCAACATGCCAGTGGGTATTCTGCACAATCCTGTTTCCTTTGAACCTGTAAATATTGTTCTTCAACTAAGCGATGCTGATAAATCGAACCTTGACGAAATCAAAGGCTTGAAGATTATCAACCAGCGGGGCATGGCTATTCCTTTAGGCGACCTGGTGCATATCTCTAAAAGAATAAAAGAGAAGAGCATCTATCGCAAAAATCAAAAGCGTGTAGTGTTTGTGTTAGCTGATTTGGCTGGCGAATTGGAAAGCCCTTCGTACGCAATGATGGACATCTCTGATAAGTTGAAAGAGGTAAAAATGCCAAAAGGATATGAGTTGAAGGAATCCTATAATCATCAGCCCGAGTTTGAAGATGACTATACATTGAAATGGGATGGTGAATGGCAGATTACATTCGAGGTATTCAGAGATCTTGGAATTGCCTTCGGAGTAGTGCTCATTATGATCTACATGTTGATTGTGGGCTGGTTTCAGGATTTCAAAGTACCCGTAGTGATGCTGGCCGCCATACCGCTTTCACTTATCGGTATCGTGATTGGTCACTGGATAATGGGCGCATACTTCACGGCCACTTCGATGATAGGTTTTATTGCACTGGCAGGTGTGATGGTACGGAACTCCGTTTTGTTGATTGACTTTATTAACATACGATTAGAGGAAGGCATCCCATTGAAGCAGGCTATCATTGAAGCGGGGGCTGTGCGCACAACTCCGATTCTATTAACAGCGGGTGCGGTGGTGTTGGGAGCTGTGATTATTTTATTCGATCCAATTTTTCAGGGGCTTGCAATTTCGCTGATGGGCGGAACAATCACCTCCACTTTCCTTACGCTGCTGGTAGTGCCGTTGATTTATTTCAAGATGATGCGTAGCAAATATGGTAAACAGAATTCCTAAACATTGAACACGATGAAACTCTTAATGGTAACAAGTTTAAAAGAATATCAGAAAGCAGTAGCCCATATTTTTAACAAGGCGGGAATTGCGGTCTTCAGTGTAACCGAAACGATCGGGTTTAAGGATCATCACACGCCCAACTTGTTGGATGAATGGTTTAGTACCGGCAATGAAAAATTCGATTCAATCTTCTTGTTTAGTTTCACGCAAGATGCCAGAGCCAAAAAAGCCTTAGATCTGGTAAAGAAATATAATACTGGCCATGATACTGGATTCCCAATTCATGCATTTATACTGCCAGTGACCAAATCCAGTCTTGACGAGAGTATATAGATTGACGATACAGTGGAGAAAGAAAGTTTTAAAATCGACCAGGTAAAAAATTAAACTAAAAACAATATGAAAGAGAGAATTGTCAGGGCCGTAGCAGGAACCCTGGTATTGGCTAGCATCGCGCTTGCGTACTTTGTAAATGCGTACTGGATTGCTTTAGCGCTATTTGTAGGAGTTAATTTACTGCAATCGTCCTACACAAAATTTTGCCCACTTGAGAAAATAATAGATGTAGCAAAACCAAAACCAAAAAATTGAGGGGTGTTTATAGTTAGAGAAAGTTTCAAAAGACGAATCAATACGCACAAGATAAAGTAGGCGCAATGAAGTATGTAGTCCAAATTTGATTGAAATTGCCGATGAAGTTAGAAATGGGCTAAAGATTGTTGGAAAAGTCAACTGCCGGGAACTTTTAAACCTAAGTTAGCCATTTGCGTCACAATAGAGATCGATTTGTTTGTGAAATAGACTGAAATATATTGTCTATTTTTGAATTACGATCTATTCATGCAGCTACATCAAATCTTTCCCCAATTCGACCTGACTTTGGTTACCTATCTGGAGGATATTGGACAAGTGGTTTGGTTTAAAGAGGGCGATATCATTATGCGCCCTGGTCAATATTTTAAAAATTCGCTACTTATTCTTGAAGGTCGGGTAAAACTGTATAGAGAAGGAGATGACGGAGAGGAATTTTTTTTGTACTACCTTGAAAAAGGAAATGCTTGTGCGCTATCTATGATATGTGCTACAAAAAACGAAACGAGTGCTATCAAGGCAAAGGCGATGACCTCAGTGAAAGCTTTGGCAATACCTATCCAACACATGGATAGGTTGATGAAAGACCATAGACAGTGGTATTACTTTGTTTTGGAAACGTATCGAGGGCGTTTTAGCGAACTACTGGAGGTTATCGATCATGTTGTGTTTCATTCCTTAGACGAAAAGCTGGAATTTTATCTTAAGCGTCAGTTCGAATCGTTGGGGAATAAGATTACGATAACTCATGGTGAAATAGCAGAAGATTTAAATTCATCACGCGAAGTCATTTCGCGTCTGCTCAAAAAGCTTGAATCTCAAAAGAGGATATCTATTTCCAGGAACGAAGTTGTGAACCTCAAGTTTTGATATCACTTCAAGTAATTTTAAAAATGAGATGAAAACCCGAACTGAAAGCCATCTGTTTTAGATCGGTGAATAGCCTTCTTTTTAACCTTAAAAAAACTACTGCTATCGTTATGGTATCCTACAAGGTCTAGCTAAAAGTGGCCTTTGGTAATATACATCATGGAAAATACAGATACGGGTATTTTTACAGCATTAGTGGCATTTTTAATTCCTTTTCGACTATTCATTATTCACATTTGGGTATTTTTCAAGTAAATCAAGTATCAACTTTGAACCACTAAACATATAGTGTGGTTCATCCATCGTTAAAGTACCAGAGCAACATAGAGCATTTCGTTTTCATCGGTACGAACTTTACCAAAGCCGATATCAAAACGAGGAGCCGCTTTGCGATTACCCATGCAACAGAAGCTGGTGCGTATCAAAAAGCCATTCAATCAGGCTTTCCGGATTTTTTTCTGCTTTCTACCTGCAACCGCACCGAGTTTTATGCCTGTGCACCTTTAGCTGTATTAAAACAATTGGTATCTGCCCAACTGGGTGTTTCGGAATCTGATTTTAATCACTACTTCTACTTACTCACCGGTACGGATGCGGTACGTCATTTCTTCCACGTAGTTTCCGGTCTCGACTCCCAAATTCTTGGCGACTATGAAATTGTTTGCCAGGTGAAGGCATCACTGGATGAAGCCCGTAAACACAATCTTGTAGGTACTATAACCGACCGGGTCACAAACTTTGCTTATCAGGCGCAAAAGAAAGTAAAGGCACATACCAACCTGAGTAGTGGCAAGTATTCAGTTAGCTACGCGGCTGCCGAATTGATCTTTCATGAAAGTCAGTCGCAATCATTCAGAAATATTTTGATTGTGGGCACTGGAGATTTTGGGGCCGCTGTGGCGCGCAACCTGCGACATTATTTTCACTCTATTCCAGTGGCCATAACCAATCGCACGCAGGAGAAAGCAGCAGAAGTGGCGGCACAAATACAAGCCGAGGTCATTGCATTTGATGATTTTAAGAATCACATCAACCACTTCGATGTAGTGATTACCACCGTGGCGTTGGAACACTACCTGATACAGCCGGAAGATGTTCAGGGTTTGAATAAACAGCTTTTCCTGGATCTTAGCGTTCCGCAGGCAGTTCATCCAGATGTTAGAAACATAAATGGAGTGTGTCTCTTTTCTGTAGATGAGGTTTCGGCATTTCACAATGAATTGCTGCAACAACGCAAGTTCGAAATACCACGTGCCGAAAAGATCATTGACTTGTACATGAACCAGTTGATGGAGTGGCAACACGTTTACAACCATAGTCGCATTGTACTCAGCTACAAAGAGAAAGTTAAGAATTTGATCTTTGATCACCCCACCAGACCTATCGTGGGCAAAGCGCTTGATCATAATAAGAAGCTTGACAAAGCCTTTTCATCACTGATCCAGGAAATCCGCGAGCACGGCTATGCTGGTTGCCGTATGATAGAAACCATGAACAAATTAGTCTTGGTCGAAAAATGAAGGCCGCCCGTATGATTCGTATTGGCACCCGCGAAAGTGCATTGGCCATTTTTCAGGCACACGAAGTACAGTGCATGTTGAACCGACAAGGTATTGCCACCGAGATTGTGGAAATAACTTCGGACGGAGATACGGACTTAGTCACGCCCTTGTATGAGATGGGCATCCAGGGAATTTTCACCAAGTCGTTGGATACCGCATTGCTGCAAAACCGGATTGATATGGCCGTTCATTCCACGAAAGACATACCTACCAAGCTCGCGAAGGGATTGGTGCTGAGTGCCATGCTGGAGCGGGCAACCCCATTTGATTGTCTGGTATTCCCCAAAGGAAAAGCAACAAATGATTTTTCAGGGAGGCACATTATTGCCACGAGCAGCCTTCGCAGAAAGACACAGTGGCTACATCGTTATCCTCAACACACAACCGAAAATCTTCGGGGAAATATCCAAACGCGTTTAACGAAGTTAGATAATTCAGCATGGAGCGGTGCCATTTTCGCTCAGGCTGCGTTGGAGAGATTAAAGATTACATCCAATCATTACATCACCCTCGATTGGATGCTGCCATCGCCTTCACAGGGAGCAATTGGAGTCGTGTGTCGGCAAGAGGATGCTGAGATTTTATCGATTTGCCGTTCAATTAATCATACCGCAACCAATGTCTGTGTAAGTGCAGAGCGCGATTTTCTTGCTGGCTTGCACGGTGGCTGCGCGGTGCCCATTGCAGCGTATGCATTAATAGAAAAAGAGCAATTATTCTTTCGGGGAAATGTTTTCAGCCTGGATGCAAAAGATAAAGTAGAGGTGGAAATGAATTTCCCGATGGGGCAAGCACCAGAAGCTGGCGTTCTGGCCGCTAAGGAAATGCTGACGAAAGGGGCCGAATCAATCATCAAAACGTTTCGTCCGGCATGAAGGCACCCTATCATATCGTTTCAACAAAAGTATTGTCTCAGGAATTGGTTCAGCAATTCAAGGCCATTGGCGTATCAGTAACACAGCATGATTTTATTAATACATGCATTCAGTTGCCTGAAAACCTTTTAAGAGAAACCATTCAGGATGTAGTTGTTCTCACTAGTAAAACCGCTGTTGAAGCCTGGGTGCAACTCGTGGATTTGTTGCAACTGAACAGAAAACAATACCGGGTATACTGTTTATCAGAGGGAACGCAAGAGTTGGTATTGAGCAGTGGTTTTACAGTTGCCGGTATGGCGACAAACAGTGCTTTGCTTGCCGATCAAATTCTGAAGGATAAAAATATTACCAGCGTAACATTCGTATGCGGTAATCGCAGGCGCGATGAATTGACTACTAAATTAAAGGCAGGTGGAGTTACTATAAATGAGATTGTTGCCTACAAAACGGAACTTACTCCGCTCGCTATTACATCACCGATTGATGGTGTTCTGTTCTTTAGTCCAAGCGGTGTAGATAGTTTCCTTTCTAAGAACAGCGTTGAACTGGCCGTGGCGTTTTGCCTGGGCAAGACTACCGCTAAACATGCGCAAGAAATGGGGTTTAAAACTATTCGTATGGCTGACGCTCACACCCCCGCAGCGTTGGTTAAATCTGTAATTGATCATTGTAAAAATCAAATAGTATATGCTTAAGAACAATTTGTTGTTGAAAGCACTCCGGCAGGAAGAAGTGCCCCGCCCACCCGTGTGGATGATGCGCCAGGCGGGCCGGTATTTACCTGAATACATTGCGCTCAGGAAACAGTATGATTTCTTCACTCGTGTGCAGACACCTGAGTTGGCCTGCGCCATCACGCTGCAGCCAGTGGATATCGTTGGTGTAGATGCAGCCATTATCTTCTCGGATATTCTGGTGATACCTCAGGCGATGGGTCTAGAAGTGTTGATGGAAGAGAGCAAGGGCCCCGTGTTGCCAAACACGATAAAATCTGCAAGCGATGTTGATAAACTGAATGTGACTGTCAATGACCAGTTGCAATATGTTTTTGATGCACTCGCATTGACGAAGAAAGAACTGAATGACCGCGTTCCGTTGATCGGTTTTGCGGGAGCTCCCTTTACGTTGCTTTGTTATATGGTAGAAGGTAAGGGAAGCAAAACCTTTGAGAGAGCAAGGGCATTTTGTTTTACTCAGCCTGTACTGGCATCCGAGTTATTGCAGAAGATAACCGATGCCACCATCCAGTATTTAAAAGGACAGGCAAAAGCTGGGGCGGATGTAGTTCAGGTATTTGACAGCTGGAGCGGGCTATTAAGCCCGGATGATTTTAATCGCTTCGCGGCTCCCTATTTATTACAAATTGCTGAAGCATTGGCACCTCATGTGCCTGTCATACTTTTCCCGAAAGGAAGCAACTACGCATTACGGGAACTCTCCAATCATGCATGTGTTTCTGGTATCAGTTTAGATTGGACAATTCGTCCGGCTGATGCACGGAGGGAAACTCAAAACCGCGTAACCCTTCAGGGTAATTTCGATCCTGGCAAACTGCTCATGACTCCTGATGAAATTGTTAGGGAGGTGCATAGCATGATTGATGCATTTGGTGTACAGGGCTACATCGCTAACCTGGGTCATGGCATTACCCCAAATGTGCCAGTAGAGAATGCCAAAGCTTTTGTGCAGGCAGTAAAAGAATATACCCATGTCGCAGTCCATTAAAGATCAGTTCACCGCACACCTTCGCGTGTTACAAAATGAAATATGCCAGGCACTTGAGAAGGCAGATGGCAAGGCTCGTTTCGTAACCGATGTGTGGGAGCGCCCGGGCGGTGGCGGTGGCGAAAGCCGCATCATCAGCGATGGAAATGTTTTTGAAAAGGGTGGAGTAAACGTTTCGGTGGTTCATGGTAAGCTTCCGGCAATTGTTGCACAGCAACTAAAAGTAGAGGGTGATTCCTTTTTCGCATGTGGATTATCATTGGTCCTTCATCCATCCAATCCGTTTGTGCCAACGGTTCACGCTAACTGGCGCTACTTTGAATTGTACAATGAAGACGATGAAGTTATGGATGCCTGGTTTGGCGGTGGCACTGACCTTACGCCTTATTACTTATTTGATAATGATGTGATTTACTTTCATTCCATACAAAAAAATTCTTGTGATGCGTTCGATCAATCCCTTTACCCGACATTCAAAAAACAGTGCGATCAGTATTTCAGTAATCATCATCGCGATGGCGAGCGCAGAGGCGTGGGCGGCATTTTCTTTGATCACTGCAGAGGCATAGCCGGGCGTTCCATTGAATTCTGGAAGTCATTCGCGGAAACGAACGGAAAAAATTTCCTGAAAGCTTACTTACCCATCGTTGAAAAAAGAAAGGATAAAACATTTACCAGCGAGCACAAGTTCTGGCAAGAGATAAGAAGAGGAAGATACGTGGAGTTCAACTTATTGCATGATCGCGGCACTTTGTTCGGTCTTAAGACGAATGGCCGCTCAGAGAGTATATTAATGAGTTTACCCCCAACGGTTCGCTTTGAGTATAATTATCAGCCAGCCCCAGGGAGTGAGGAGGCTCGCCTAACAGAAGTTTTAATGAATCCAAAAGATTGGTTGAAGTCTAATCCGGTTGTATTATGAACAGGCGAAATAGGATTTTAAGAAAATCGCCTGCCGTGCGAAGCCTGATTCAGGAAACCTCTTTGCAGCCTTCTGATTTTATTTTGCCCATGTTTATCACGGAAGGCAAAAACGTTCGTGATGAAATTGCCAGCATGCCAGGTTATTACCGCTACTCGCTTGATCTGGCAGTTGACGAATTAAAGTCGTGTTATGCGATGGGCTTGCGCTGCGCCTTGTTGTTTATAAAAGTGCCTGACGAGCTAAAAGACAACACGGGCAAAGAGGCTCTTAATGAAAATGGTCTGATGCAGCGCAGTGTGCAGGTGATAAAGGCTGCATTGCCTGAGATGGTGGTGATGACCGATGTAGCGCTTGACCCATACTCATCGTTTGGGCACGATGGCATTGTAGAGAATCAGCAAGTAGTGAATGATAAAACCGTTGAGGTGCTGGCGCAAATGAGTGTAAGCCATGCCCGTGCCGGTGCCGATTTTGTTGCCCCCAGCGATATGATGGATGGCCGCATTAGTGCTATTCGTCATGCTCTGGAAGCAGCTGGTTTTCATAACACAGGCATCATGAGTTATGCCGCTAAATATGCTTCCTGCTTTTATGGCCCCTTCCGCGATGCACTGGATAGTGCTCCGGGTTTTGGTGACAAGAAGACTTATCAGATGAATCCCGCTAATCGCCTAGAGGCAATTAAAGAGGTGATGATGGATGTGGAAGAAGGCGCTGACATTATTATGGTGAAACCGGCACATGCTTATCTCGATATTATTCGCGAAGTGAAAAATCAAATTCAACTTCCCGTAAGCGCGTATCACGTCAGTGGTGAGTATGCGATGATCAAAGCCGCGGCCAAAGCCGGATATCTGAATGAGGAGCAAGCCATCATCGAAGTGTTAACAGGAATCAAGCGAGCCGGGGCGGATTTAATTGCGACTTATTTCGCCAAACAGGCTATTGAACTGATTCAAAGAAGTAAATAAGTTGGCATGAATCGATCACATAGTGAAAGTTTATTTGAACGTGCGCAGCAACACATTCCCGGTGGAGTAAACTCTCCCGTGCGGGCGTTTAAAAGTGTAGGGGGAACTCCGGTATTTATCAAGCGAGCCAAGGGTGCTTATTTGTTTGATGAAGATAGCAATCGCTACATCGATTACATCAATTCCTGGGGTCCGATGATTTTGGGTCATGCGTATGAACCCGTGGTGGATGCCATTCGCGAACGCGCGGCCGACTCTACTGCTTTCGGAGCACCTACGGAATTAGAAATTGAAATGGCAGAACTCATCAAATCAATGGTTCCCAATGTAGATCTCATTCGCATGGTGAGCAGCGGCACAGAGGCTTGCATGAGTGCAATCAGGCTGGCCCGCGGTTATACCGGAAGAAACAAGTTTATCAAGTTTGAAGGTTGTTATCACGGCCATGCTGATTCATTTCTCGTCAAGGCCGGAAGTGGAATGGCTACGTTAAACATTCAGTCCGTACCTGGTGTATCGGTTGCTGTGGCGCAGGACACACTCACGGCTGCTTACAACGATCTGGATGCTGTGAAGAAATTAATCCGGCAACATCCCAACGAAATTGCTGCCATCATAGTTGAGCCCGTTGCCGGTAACATGGGTTGCATCTTGCCAGCCACAGGCTACCTCGAAGGCCTGCGACAGTTGTGTGATCAGCATGGCATCGTTTTAATCTTTGATGAAGTGATGACTGGCTTTCGTTTGGCAAAAGGCGGTGTACAAGAACTATACAACATCAAAGCCGATCTGGTTACGTACGGAAAAATTATCGGAGGCGGATTGCCTGTTGGTGCCTTTGGCGGACGAAAGGAAATCATGCAACACATTGCCCCACTGGGCAGTGTGTACCAGGCCGGAACGTTGAGCGGCAACCCCATCGCCATGATTGCGGGCTATACTTTATTGAAGGAATTGAAGAACAATCCAAAAATCTATTCCAATCTCGAAGCAACAACCAAACAGTTAGCCAATGGCATCGGGAAAGAATTGACTAAGAGCGGAATCGGGCATACCATCAATCGTTTGGGGAGTATGATGAGCGTTCACTTTGGATCGCATCCCGTAATTGATTTTGAGACGGCCAAACGGTGCGACATTCCCTTGTTCAACCGCTTCTTCCATCACCTGTTGAAAAACGGAGTGTACCTGCCACCCTCTGCGTATGAAAGCTGGTTCATCAGTTCATCTATTGGCGATGCCGAGGTAGAAGCAACTATTGAAGCAGTCAGTAAATTTTCCTGATTGTAAAATAAAGGGATCAACACAGATGCCCGGTTTAGAAACTAAAGACATAAAACGATGGCAACGAAAGCAATATTATTGGCCAACCTGGGCTCACCCAATTCAACGGAGGTAAAGGATGTACGAACTTATCTCAATGAGTTTCTGATGGATGAACGCGTGATCGACATTCCTTACCTGGTTCGGTTGGCGCTGGTGAAAGGCATCATCGTTCCGTTTCGTGCGCCAAAGAGTGCAGCCAAATACAAAACCATCTGGACTGAAAAAGGCTCGCCCTTAATCCATATCTCAAAACAAGTGCAGCAAAAATTAAAAGACGCTATTCGGTTGCCGGTTGAGTTGTGTATGCGCTATGCCAACCCTACAACAGCCTTTGCCCTTGATAAGTTGGTAAGCGAAAATCCCGATTTAAAGGAAGTAGTGCTGGTGCCACTTTATCCGCAGTATGCGATGAGCAGTTATGAGACCGCAGTAGAGCATGTGAAGAAAACGTATCGGCAAGGTAATTATCCATTTCGGTTAAAAGTGGTTTCCCCCTTCTTCAATCATCCTCTGTACATAGATTCGTTGGCAAACAGCATCATGCCACATCTAAATCAGGAATTTGATCACTTGCTGTTTAGCTATCACGGTATTCCCAAACGGCATGTGTTGAAAACAGACTGCACAAAATCGCATTGCTTTTCCAGGGACAATTGTTGCTCCGTGGCTTCGAAGGCACACGAGGTATGCTACCGGCATCAAATTATTGAAACCACCAACCTCGTAGCGAACAAGCTCGGCTTGCAGAAAGAGAAATTCAGTTTTTCGTTTCAGTCGCGCCTCGGGGCCGATGCATGGCTGCAGCCTTATTCAGTAGAACAATTCAAAAAATTCCCGCAACAAGGAATCAAAAAATTAATGGTGGTTTGCCCGGCTTTTGTGAGTGATTGTCTGGAAACGCTGGAAGAAATTCAAGTGGAAGGAAGGGAAGATTTCATGAAAGCAGGCGGAGAGGAGTTTTCTGTGATTCCTTGTTTGAATGAACGGACAGATTGGATCAACACACTGGTAAAGCTGGTGAACACAGAATTTAATGAACCCGTTACAGCTTAGCAGATGAGTACCTCAACACATTTATGACTTACTATTACGTTAAGGCGCTTCACATCATCTTTGTTGTTACCTGGTTTGCAGGATTGTTTTACATCGTCAGGCTTTTTGTCTATAACCGAGAGGCACAGGATAAACCTGAACAGGAACGTGCAATACTGCAAAGTCACTTTAAGGTTATGATCAGGAGGTTATGGTTTGGAATCACCTGGCCGTCCTGCATTCTTACCATGATCTTTGGAACATGGCTGACGGTACTGTATGGAAGTCTCCCGAGTTGGTTAGTGGTCAAAATCGGCTTCGTGGCTGGGTTATTGGTGTATCATCTTTCCATTCACTGGATATACCAGAAACAACTAGCCAATGTCTTTAACTACACCTCCATGCAGCTTCGGCTGTGGAATGAAGTGGCTACCATCTTTTTGTTTGCCATTGTATTTCTGGTAGTTGTGAAACATGAGTTAAGTTTTGTTTGGGGTATAGTGGCCTTATTCGCGCTCTTTCTGGTCCTTAAAATTGGAATTACACTTTATAAGTATTTACGCGCCAAGTAGGTCGATATTTCCTTAATACCTCTTTGGTTTAAGACAAAAAAATATTCCTTATTTATTTAGAATCATTCTAAATTATATACATTTGTTTATAATAATTCTAAATAAGCCATGAAATATTCAGCCATTTTGATCTTTTTCGTTACGCTCGTAACGTTCGTCCACGCTCAAGACTCCCAGGAGGCAGATACATTGAAAACCAAGATTCTACCCGAAATCACAGTGGTGGGGCGTGGCAGCAAGTCGGATATTCACCAACTGCCCGAAATTGTAGGCACGAACATATATGCCGGAAAGAAAAGTTCGCTTATCGTTTTGGAAAATGTGCAGGGTAATGTTGTGACGAATACCATGCGCCAGGTGATGGCCAAGGTGCCGGGCATTTTTATTTGGGAAAATGAAAGCAGCGGCTTGCAGATCAACATTGCAACCCGCGGTTTGAGCCCCAATCGCTCATGGGAATTCAACGTAAGACAAAACGGATATGACATTGCCGCTGATCCATACGGTTATCCCGAGGCATACTATAATCCACAGTTACAATCCGTTCAAAGAATAGAAGTCGTGCGCGGCCATGGTGCCTTACAATATGGACCACAAATCGGGGGTATGGTTAATTATATCCTGAAGAACGGAAGTGAGTTTACAAAACCATTTCAATTCGAAACTTTTCAGACCGGAGGAAGTTTCGGATTGTTCAACACCTATAATGCCATTGGGGGCAAGACAAAAAAGTTGAACTACTATGCATTCTTTGATCACCGCAATGCCGATGGATGGCGCGACAATAATCAATACAGGAGTAACACGGGTTCAGGAACTTTCACTTACCATTTTAACGATAAGTTTTCAGTCACCACAGAGTTTACCCGTTGGCATTCAAACAGCCAGCAGCCCGGTGGTCTTACAGATGCACAATTCGATAGCAATCCACAGCAAAGTGTAAGAAGCAGAAATTGGTTTGATCTTACGTGGCAGACGGTTGCCCTCAGTACCGATTACAAGATCAGCACCAATCAACGGTTCAACATGAAGCTATTTAATATTCTTGGTGATAGAAGCAGTGTTGGGTATTTCCCGTCAAGTGGGATTACCGTGCCGGATGCAATCAATCCATCTACCGGTGAGTACAGTAATCGAACCGTAGACATCGATAATTATCGCAATTATGGATTGGAGGCCAGATACCTCCTCAGCTATAAGGCAGGACGGCAGGGGCACAACCTTAGTGCAGGCATGAGACTTTATTCGGGAAGCACTTTCCGCTATCGTGGTGGTCAGGGAACCACCGGCACCGGCTATGATATTAGTTTGGTTGGCGGTACGTGGACAGGAGACATTGATTACAGGAGCAGAAATGCAGCACTTTTTGTCGAAAATCTTTTCAGCATCACAGAAAAGTTATTGATTATTCCAGGTGTTCGTTATGAATACCTGCAGGCTGAAGCAACGGGCTACAACAGCATTACCAATGGAAGCCCGGTTTATTTACAAAATCAGGAACGCGCCCGCGGATTTGTAATTGGTGGAATTGGTGTGGAGTATTTGCTTACCAGCACAACGAAGTTGTATGCCAATGCTACACAGTCTTATCGCCCCGTACAATTTGCTGATCTCACCACACCACCAACAACGGATATCATTGATCCCAATCTTACCGATGCAAAGGGATTGAATATTGATTTTGGATATAGGGGTAACATAAAGGATTTCCTTCTCTTCGATGTAAGTTTATTCAATCTTGACTATGACAACCGGATAGGTACCATTAAGCAGCAACGGACGGACGGTTCTTTTTACAATTACCGCACCAATGTGGGAAGCAGCAATGCCAAAGGTGCAGAAGTCTTTGGTGAGTTAAATATTACAAAGGCTTTAAGACATTCTGCTAAGAATTTAGGGTTAAGCGTTTTTGCATCGTATGCCTACAACGATGCGCGCTATCAGAACTTAAAAGTGGTGACAGTGGTGAATAATGCCTTGAGTGAAACTAACTACAAGGATAACAAGGTTGAATACGCTCCGGAGAATATTTTCCGCATGGGAGTTACTTATTCCATTAAGAATATTTCAGCAACCATCCAGCAGAGCTATACTGACAAGGTGTTTACTGATGCAAACAATACAGTTGGATCAACAACAAATGCGCAAAATGGCGTGGTGCCTTCCTACTCAATTTTGGATGCCACCATTGGATATAAACACAAATCAGGTGTCTCTCTGAAAGCAGGTGTAAATAATCTGGCAAACGAGCGATATTTTACTCGAAGAGCGGGTGGTTACCCGGGACCCGGTGTATTGCCAGCTGACGGAAGAACCCTCTTTATTACACTGGGCTATATCTTGAAATGATTGATTTTTATGGCGGACCTGACAAGTTCCGTTGTCCCTTGCTTTGCAAATACTACAAACTTCACTCTACTAAGGGTTCCTTTAAAAAAATGACAGCCAAATACGGCTGTCATTTATCAATTCAATTTTACTACTTATTATGCTATGGTTTATATCGCTCCTTAAGCTTTTGAGAGCCACCTAAAATAAGTGAAACCTTGCTGCTGCTCGGTTCAAATTTTAAACTCATAGTAGTCGATGGACAGCAATCCCGCTCAATAGTCATAAATTCAAGTAATATGGAAGCGTATTTCTTTGAGTCCGCAAATACATACTCCATTGCATCTGGCAACTCAATTACTTTCTCGTATTGTTTGAATACTATGGGCTCAAGGATTTCCATCCGCTTCATTTGTTCAACGGTAATAGGCTTACAAACAATTTGGTCGTCCTTACTTGCTATTGTTCCGGTCAATGTTTGTTGACCTTGACAAAAGGAGACAACTACAATTGATATAAAGAATGATAATGCTGTTATTTTACTCATGATAAAGATATTTTAGTTTTAAAAATTTGCATGCCAAATACTATTTCCCTTTCGTCAGAAAATAAAGGGAACAGGGCAGGCTTAACTAAGGATAAATTTTGAAATGAATTCAGGAAATCTCTGGCGGGCGCCAAAATTCGGTAGGAGAGTTTGATTGAACCGAATCATTTGTTAGTTGAATCTGCTGAACTTTTCTAAAATCACATGGGTGAAAATTAAAGGCCAGTATATCATAATTAGTACAGCATTGACCTGAGCAGCTTATACAATTGCCGTCTGATTCCTCATGATCAGGAATTGAATTTGGTTGATTGTCACATTTTTTACTCACATCACACGAATCAGTCGCCTCAAGACCACCATTATCTTTGATAATGACGGGTGGCATAAGTAAACTCAAAAAATAAATTACTAGCAAAAAATAGCCAAGCGATTTCATTTAAGCAAAAGTATGCAAATATTGTCGGGCAGCCTCTATTTTTGCGAAGTTCTCCTTGCAAAAGAATTTGTTTCAGTTCGCAAAAAGGTGTCCTCGTTAAAATTTGTCAACTAAACTCTGACAAGTCCATGCTTCGAATAAACATGGTAATTCTGGAGGAATTCTGTTCTTGGAACAACATGCCCAATTTTTTTGGCAGTAACGCGGCATCGCTCTCAGATTCACCAAGTTTGGTGTAGCCGCCCTAAACAATGAATCTAAAAGTAACTCGAAAACCCGAACTGAAAGCCAGCCGTTTTTGATGGTGGGTTGCCAAGGATATCAGTTGTCCAATTGTACCGATAGTTAAGCCTTAGTACCGTGAGGGGAGTCGGCCTCCAGCTAATGCCTGGCACCATGGAAACAAAATCTTCACTGATGTTCCCGCCTGTTTCTTTGAATTTGCCTACGTTCCAATCTACATACTCCAATCGGCAGACCACATTGACCACCGACTTATTGAAATTAAAAATATTTCTTCTGATAACAGGCTGAACCACATCGAGGAATCCACCCGATTGTTTATTTCCGTATTGTTGTGTGTAGGTATCGGGCACATCTACATTTACAAAAGCCCACTCGCCAACAAGGTATGTTTTTAAGAATGGCAGCACCGTGTTAAAATCCAGCGCCCACACATCCACTCTTCTTTTTTTATCCAATGTCAAGCCGTCCATTTGAAATTTATTATACACTCCGCCCATATACGAAACACCCAGTTCACCCACCTTCTTATTGCGTAAAGCAATTTTGGCAGTGATGAGTGGCTCGCCATTAAAACTTTCCTCAAAGCGGTCGCGGTTCAGTTTGGTGGCTGGCAAATACGTTTTGTTTTGTGCGTTGGAAATGATTTGATCGTCAAAGCCATTGGTGAGATAAAGTTCGTAGGCATACGCCCAATTGTTGCTATACTTTTTTCCATAGATGCCAAAGCCAACGTTGCTCCACGTGGCGGGCAACAGTTGTGTGGCCGATGTGGGGCGGTCTATAAATTCCCACTTGGGGCCATCGTGATTTTGATTGAACGCTCCGATGGGGTTCATCATTATTCCGCCTCTGAAGTTTACCAAGGGATGAAATTCAAAATCAATGGAAGCAAATTCGATATTGATTTCTTTGGTGCCACCTTCAAACTCAATCTCCGACAAGAATTTTATCCTTCTCGATATGCCCGAAGCGACAAACAATGTAAGTCGCTTCATCTGGAATTGATGGCCTTCTGTCAAACCATCAGTGCCCAAGTGCTGCCAGTTGGCCTCTACATACCCACCCAAGGCAACGGGTGTTTTACCCACCGAAAGAAATGGGCGGTTGTAAACGGCATCCATGTTCAACAGCAGTTTTGAAGTATCTTTGTTCGCCCTCCTAAACAACGTTGAATCAACCTGCGACCATAGCGATGTAGTAATTAAAACAAGTGCTGATAGTAAAAATCCTTTCATGACAGTCGTAAATCAATCATTATTTTATCGCCCAAAATGGAAGTAGGAAATGAGCGAAGATTTTTTTCGGCTGGCCCGTGATTAACGATTCCTTTATTGGTGAATTCGCTACCATGACTGGGACATTGCAAGTGGTCGCCCACGGCTTGGAGTTCTGCACCTTGGTGCGAACACTTCATCCAAAGCGCGCTATATTCATTTTCTGAAATGCGGTAGAGATAAATGGGGAATTCAAGTTTGTCGTTCTGTACGATTATGTATTGGCGCATTTCTGTTTTTCCCTTCTTCACAAATGTGAATTCTGCCGTTGCCACTTCTAATCCATTGGTGGCGGTTGTTCCGTCAACGTAGTGCGTAGCTTGGCAACTTTCAAGCATCATTGGCATGACGGTAGCACCTACGCAAAAAATGCAACCTTGTCGTAAAAATTTTCTTCTATTCATCGTATCACAAACTGTCAAGAAAGCTGATTAGCTTTTTCTTTTCGCCCGCTGGCAACGATTCAAATGACTCCTTGCTTTTCGTTCCTTCTCCACCGTGCAGGCGAATGGCCTCTTCAATACTCTTTGCACGACCGTCATGCAATAGAAAATACTTACCGCCTTGCGAATTTTTAGAAAGCCCCAAGCCCCACAGTGGCGGGGTTCTCCATTCAGATGTTTTTGCTGAACCTTCCGTATAACCATCGTCCAAACCACTGCCCATGTCATGCAGCAATAAATCCGTATATGGATAGAATACCTTATTGCTGAGTGATTGAATTGACGTGTTGGTCGTCTTCATTTCTTGGCGATGACAATTTCCACAGCCAACATTTAAGAATAACTGTTTACCAGCAAGAACATCAGTATTCGCTTGGCGCGGAATAGGGGCTTTAAGTGTTTTCAAATAAAAAACCACGTCTTGAATTTCTTGGTTGGAAATCTCCGGGTCAATTTCGACTCCTGTATAAGTATCGGTTGGCTCAAAGGTGGATGTGATACCGATGTCTTGGTTGTATGCTTGTGCCGTCTGTTGCAAGAGGTTGTAGGTAGCTGCCTTTTTGCCAAACCTGCCTATGTACTTTCCGTTTTGCACAACGCTTCCATCGCGCGGCATTACATACGCTTTTAACTCAACCCAATTAGGTACACCGCTAATGCCATCGCCATTCAAATCATTGGGGTCAGAGAACAATAAAATATCACTGTCGCTTACGGCATCTAAAAAGCCCAGCCCTGTGTTGGCGGGCGGTGTGAATTTAGAGAAGGTTGCACCGGCCGGAATTTGTTCGGGAGTAAACCCTGGAACGGAGCGATGCTGCAATTGAGGGCCACCTAACTTCAAAAACTGATTTCCTGATTCGTTGGTTTGACCGAACCGCGTTAGTGTAGTAAACGGATGTCCCTTTCCGTCACCGGCATGGCAACTCCCGCAAGAAGTGGCTACAAACAATGGCCCGAGACCATTGGAAGAAATAAATATTTGATTGTTGAACGAGGCATCGCCTTTTAAGAATTGAATGTGTTCCGCTGCCGACAAGCCAGCAACGGGGCCATCCAATAGTGCGGAGTCATCTAAGGCAACGGGTTCAAATGTTTCACAGGCTTGTAGGCAAAACAAAGCCACTATGGATAGAAATAGTATGGGGCGAATCTTCTTCATTCAAATTTAAGATTGCCAAAATTAAAAAGTTAGACTGTTCTAACAAATTAATTTGATGAATATACTTCGCAATTGTTATTTTTGAACTAAAACGGAAGGATATGGACTCACTTACGGAAGAAAACTACATTAAATCCATTTATGCGTTGTCGCAGGCTACGGGGGAGGTTTTTGTTTCGGAATTGGCTAAGAAACTGAATGTAAAGCAGCCTTCCGTTAACAGCATGATGAAACGATTGGCCTCTAAGAAAGTAGTTTCCTATGCGCCTTATAAAGGTATTCGCTTGACGGAAAAGGGAAAGAAGGAAGCATTGTCAATCATTAGAAGGCATCGGTTGGCTGAGTTGTTCTTGGTGAAAGTAATGGAACTGGGCTGGGAAGAGGTGCACGACATAGCCGAGCAACTGGAGCATGTGGATTCCAAACGTTTCTATAGCCGCATGGACGAGATGCTCAACTTTCCCAAGTTTGACCCCCATGGAGAACCTATCCCAGATAGCAACGGAAAAATTCACACACAAAAGCGAACTTCGCTCAGCGAACTCGTAGAAGGACTAACCGCTATCATTGCAGCAGTTGGTGAGGACGAAAAATCATTCCTCGACCACCTGAACGCAAAGGGATTGCAAATTGGAGATGCTGTGACTCTTAAGAAAAGAGAACCGTTCGATGGTTCCGTTACCCTGCAGCACAAGTCGAAAAAAGAAATACTGCTGACGCATCAAGTGGCGGAAAGGATTTGGGTAGAATAACGTGACCACCCATATATTACACTAGGCTTTTTCTGCTTTATATCCGGCCTTCTTTACCGCTTCAACAATCTTCTCTTCGCTTACCTCATTGACAACCGTTAGCACTTTGGAAGGACTGTTGATGTCCACTTCCCAATTGTCTTCGCCCACAGCTTCGTTTAAGAAAGGGGTTACTTTGGCGATACAGCCGGCACACTTAATGTTGGTATTGAATTTTACTGCTTCCATACAATTTTAGTTTGAAGTTTCTATACTGGAGTGATATACAAATTAACGTGGTTACACGGGGAAGATGATTACACAATAGCCACAAAGTTTTATATGATTTCCGGTCTATATTTTTGAGGCCCTAAGCCTTAAGCTATTCCCGACAACACTCACCGAACTCAACGCCATGGCTGCACCGGCAATCATCGGGTCGAGCAAAAAACCATTTACGGGATAGAGTACACCTGCGGCCAACGGAATGCCAATCACATTATATATAAACGCCCAGAACAAGTTCTGTCTGATACCTCTGACCGTTTTTCTGGAAAGATTAAATGCTTTGGGCAGCAGCTGAAGATCGGAAGTAATTAAGGTTATTTTAGCTACGTCCATCGCTATGTCCGAACCCTTACCCATTGCCACGCTAACATCGGCTTGCGCCAACGCATGGGAGTCGTTGATGCCATCGCCCACCATGGCCACTACTTTGCCTTGCTCTTGCAATTCTTTCACGAACGAAGCCTTGTCACCGGGTAGTACGTCTGCCTGATAGTGCTTCAGGTTGACTTGTGATGCAACCGCCTTAGCCGTTTGTTCATTATCGCCCGTGAGCATATACACTTCAATGCCTTTGTCTTGAAGCGCAGCAATAGCAGCTTTTGATGTAGCTTTTATTTTATCCGCAATAGCGATAACAGCCAGCACTGTTTTGTCATTAGCGAAGAAGACAACTGTTTTTGCTTCACTCTGCCAACTTGTTGCCAGTTGCTCGGTAGCATCTGTCAAATTGATTTGATTTTCATGAAGCAGCTTTTTGTTGCCAATAAAATACATAGTATGATTAACTATGGCCCGAACACCACGACCTGTAAGGCTTTCAAAATCGGTCATCGCTACGTTGTTGATGAATTCCTTCTTCAAGTCATTCACAACAGCCTCCGCTAAGGGATGCTCCGATTTTGATTCCAATGCATAAAGAATGTTCTTCATTTCAGGCAAAGCATTTTCAACCTGCCAGCTTAGATTCGTTACCACAGGTTTGCCTTCGGTGATGGTACCAGTTTTATCGAGGACTATTGCATTTACCTTATGCGCCAGTTCAAGACTTTCTGCGTCCTTAATCAAAATGTTATTTTCAGCACCTTTACCAACACCTACCATGATGGCGGTTGGAGTTGCAAGTCCAAGCGCACACGGACAAGCAATCACAAGTACCGTGACAGAAGTAAGTAGGGCATGAGTAAACGCTTTATCACCGCCAAACAACATCCATACGGCAAATGTGAGGATGGCAATACCAATTACAACAGGCACGAAAACACCTGCGATTTTATCTACCAACTTTTGAACAGGCGCTTTGCTGCCCTGCGCCTGCTGAACCATTTTAATTATTTGTGCAAGGATCGTATCGCCACCTACTTTTTCGGCTTCAAACTGAAAGGTGCCTTTTTGGTTTACTGTACCCGCAAACACTTTTTCACCGGCTGTTTTTTCCACTGGAACCGGCTCCCCTGAAATCATGCTTTCATCTACATACGATGAACCATTTTTCACCATGCCATCCACCGGGATTTTCTCCCCGGGCTTTATCAAGATAACGTTACCCACCTTTACGGATGCGATTGGTATCTCCTGTTCCACTCCATCAACCATCACACGCACCATTTTGGGCTGCAGGCCCATTAGTTTTTTGATGGCCGATGAGGTGCTGGATTTAGCCCGCTCTTCCAACAATTTCCCTACTAAAATAAAGGCAATCACCACGGCTGCCGCTTCGAAGTAAACGTGCGCGTGCAAACCACGCTGGTGCCAGAATTCAGGAAAGAACGTATTGAATGTGCTGAAGATAAAAGCGATACCTGTTGAAAGTGCTACCAGCGTATCCATATTCGCTTTACCGTGTCTGGCCTGCTTCCAAGCATTCACATAAAAGTTCCTGCCAAACCAGAAAACCACCGGTGCCGTAAACATCATAGAGATGTAATTGCCATAGGGCATATCCATAAAGAACATTCCGATAACTACAACTGGCACCGATAAGATAGAAGACCACAGTGTGCGATTCTTGAGTTCTGTATAGTGCTTGCGTTGTGCTTCTTCCTGAACAGCTTGCGGGTCTTCCACATTCACTACTAAATCATAACCGATGGAGCGAACGGTATTCTGGAGGTCACTTGGTTGGGCAACGGAGCTATCATACTCCACCCACGCTGATTGATTAGCGAAATTCACACCTGCGTCTTTCACACCAGTAGCTTGCTTAAGAATGGACTCCACACTTACGGCACAGGCCGCGCACGTCATTTCCAAAACCGGAAAAGTTTCGCGTTTAACTGTTGGACGGCTGTTTTTGGAACTGGTCAATGATTCTAAACTTTAGAATGACAAAAATCGGTTACATCACATTGAAAAGTATTATACTATACCCAAAAAGAGTTATAGAATTTCTGAACTTTTTAGGTGGAATTTTATGCTTTTTGATGTTCGTCTAAGTATTTATCAATATGAATACTATTGATAGGAAGAGATCACTTAGGGAAGCCTTAAGTCCTCACTTGGAGAATCTTAAAATAACCAAAGCAAAAATGTCTCACAAGGAATTTGTTGACTTGATAGCTGACTTCAAACACCGCCTTATGGCTAATCCAGAGGAATACTTGAAAGGGATTGAAAACACGTTCGATGTCAAACTTATGATCGAGAGCATCATTGATGAAATCGCAGAGAATTAGGGGCAGGGTTAATTGATATTGTCCAAAGGTTTTCGCTTCTGGTCAATATCTCTTGATTTCTTTAACTCTGAAGGCGTAAAACCTGTCACTTTTTTAAACTGTGCTGAGAGATGAGCTACGCTGCTATAGCCCAAACGGTTGGCAATTTCGCTGAAGTTTAGTTCATCATAGAATATCAACTCCTTTACGCGTTCAATTTTCTGGCGGATAATGAATTGTTCTAACGTGATGCCTTCTACCGAAGAAAAGAGACTGCTGAGTGCATTATAGTCCACTTTCAATTCTTCGGCAAGTACTGTCGACCAATTGAATTTTAAGTTGACAGCGTCTGCGTGATGAATTTTTTGAATCACCCGGTTTTTGACTGATTCAATCAGCCTCGCCTTGCGGTCGTCAATCCGTTCGAAACCCAAAGCAACCAGGGAAGTATCCAAGCGGCTTAACTGCGCTTCATTAAGTTGATTTTCTTCCAGGATAACCTCTCCCAATGATACCTTTTGTGGATGAAACCCTTGCTTCTCCAATTCCTGCCGAACCACCATAATGCAGCGGTTGCAAACCATATTTTTAATGTAGAGGGTCATGCGCTAATCAACTCAATACGAAGTGAAAATAATTTATCAAAGATACAAACTATGGTGAAGTTGAAATTTGTTGTAATTGCGAGCCGCCTTGAGCCATTTTCGCCCTGAGAAGTTCCATATCCTTGCTGATTTTCTTCTGAACAATCTTTCCATAAATCTGAGTAGTTCGAATGTCCGTATGACCTAACAGTTCCATCGTAGTCTCCATGGGCACATCATTCGTAAGCAGCACAGTGGTAGCAAATGTGTGGCGAGCGGTGTGGCTGGTAAGATTCTTTTTGATGCCACATATATCTGCCACTTCTTTTAGATAGCCATTGTAGCGCTGATTGCTGTTCAGTGGTAACAGTTTGCGATTGGCTTTACAGTAAGGATGATTTTTATATTTATCAATAATCTCAAGAGGAATGGGCAACAATGGAATATTCTCTGTCGTATCCGTTTTTTGTCTATCCCGGATGATCCATTTGCGGCCATCAATTCCAACAGCTATATGATCAGGTCCCAAGGCTTCGGCATCGGAGTAAGAGTAACCGGTATAGCAAACAAATATGTAACAGTCACGCACCTCTTCCAACCGAGTCACGGGCATTGATTTTTCGTACATCAAGCCCAACTCCTGTTCGTCAAGAAATTCTCTCTTAGTGCGTTTGTACGTGCATTTAAAGTTTGTAAACTTATTGGATGGCACATACTCCAGGGTCACAGCATACTCCATTACTTGCTTTAAGTCCTTTGCATACTTCATCGCGGTGTTATGGCCGATTTTTTCGACCGTTCTTAGATATTGCTGAAACTCAGTGATGAAGTTAAGCTTTGCTTCGCTGATTTCGATGTCCGACTTTTTTATTTTAAGCTTCAAAAATGAACTGCATTTGCTTTTTAATATTTCGAATCGATTATAGCGTGTGGTCTTAATATCGCCTACTTCCACTTTGTCAGCCATGTGTTCCATGAATTGGTCAAACACCTGAAGAAAAGTCTTTTGTTCAGGTTTGATTCCTTTGTAAGATTTTTTTACCTCTTCAGGGGTAACATACTCTTGGGTAGCAGCCAATATATTATAGTGCTTCGTGATTTCTGCTTCCACCAACACAAGATGCTTGTTGATCTCTTTGGCACTTGGGCATTCCCTTGCAACACAATTGTTCTCAGCATCCCAGTGCACAAACATCACTTGCTTCATCGTAGAACACTCTGCAATCTTTCCATCAATGGTGATCCGCGCCCAGATAGGTACAAGCCCTTGGCTGTTTGCTTTTCTTTTGTTCAGCCAGAAGCGAATGGTGAATTTTTGATTGAGGTTCATAACAGTATGAGTTAAGGTTACCTCGTTCCTTAGCGGAGCAGTAAATCAATCGAAAGACCTTACGTAAGATTCTGTGACCAATATACCTCATGTGCATTGGTCACAGGATTGGTCACAAATCAGATGGTTTTGTTTGTTGTTTTATGGATTCGCCACCTTCGAAATTGAGCGAAAACATAAGGTGTGAAATGAAAAAGGGGCGGATGTTCGCCCCTTAGTGATCCCGCTGGGATTCGAACCCAGGACCCTTACATTAAAAGTGTAATGCTCTACCGACTGAGCTACGAGATCTTCCTACCACCGTAGCTTTGGGCGAAGGTGATTCCCAATCTTCAAATTTGCCCGTTTAAAAGGCATTTCCGTAATTGAGGACGCAAAGGTAATCGAATAAGAAAATAATGCAAACCCAGATTTTAAAAATTCTTGTACTTATTGTTATTCCCTTGGCAATGAGGGGACAAAATAACGCCATTCTGCAAAAAGCCGACTCCCTTTTTAGCGCTAAGCAATACACTCAGTCCTTCCGCCTCTACGATTCGTTGCTGCGTGACAAAAAATATTCACCTGCTATGCTACTCAAAATGGCCTATATTAAAGAAGGCCTCGATCAACCTAGTGCACTCTATTATCTTAATCTTTACCATCAGGCTACCGATGACGAACAAACGCTGGTGAAAATGGAAGAGCTGGCCGATAAATACCATCTGGAAGGTTATAAACCTACCGCCCAATCACAATTGCTTGGGTGGCTCACTAAAAATGCTGATTTAATTAACTGGGTGATAGCCACTGTTTTATTTTTCTTTTTTGCGTGGCTGGTTTTCCAGAAAAAAAGACATGAGTCTGTACTTGTGCCTGCGTTTTTTTTGGTGATTACAGCGTTTGCCATGGCTTGGTTTATCAATTTGGGTGAACCCAAACCGCAAATTATGGTAGCGCGGGCGGGTGTTTACCTGATGAGCGGACCTTCTGCAGGCGCTTCGGTAGTGGATATTCTCGAAGAAGGTCACCGCCTGACTGTAAGCGGTGAAAAAGATGTGTGGTTGCGCGTAACGTGGCGTGAAAAGGAAGCCTTTGTCAAAAAAAGCAATACCATTACGGCAGCTTTGTAGGATTAATAATAGACTGTCAGCGAGCTTTTGTATTCCTTATTGGTAAACTTCAGCCGATAGAAATAAACCCCCGCTGCTAATCCTTTAGCATCCCAAATAAAGTTTCGATCCTTACTTTCAAAAACCAGATCTCCCCAGCGGTTAAGGACTTGGATGGATTCAAACTGATCGACACAATTATCTTTCGGCAACAGGTCAATTACTTCACCGGAAGAGTCAATTCCTTCCAACAAGAAATATTTATTGAACTTATCATCCATATTGGGAGT
>DGYK01000057.1:35091-43279 GCA_002398365.1 Flammeovirgaceae bacterium UBA5008 | reverse complement strand
CTTATCATCCATATTGGGAGTAAAAATATTCGGCATATCAAACTTACCTGCGGTGCCTTCGATGTCTTTTACATTCAAGGTAACAGTAATGGTGTCTGCTTTGGCATTGAGGCAGCGTTCATCGCCTAATCGAAACTTGAATTCATAGTTGTTTTGATAGAGGCCGTCTTTGAAAATACTGCAATCCGGAGCCCACGTAAATAAAGAAGTGAGCGGAGATTTCCCTTGTTTTCCAACAAATGAATATCCTGCCGGAGGAACATTGCCGGTGGCAGAAATAAGCGAAAGCGATAAATTATCTTGTCCGCCAATCACATCGCTATCGGTGCCAAGCACGGAGAATTCAATCGGCTGACCGAGTGTATAATCTAAAGTTGAGTTAGTGATGTTTGCATTTAAGGGATTGAGCGCTACTAATTGTGGCTTCTCATTATCCGGCAGTGAAAGTTTTACATCTACGGTAACTGTATCAGCTTTGTAGAAGCGGCACTTATTGGCATTATCTACCACCGTAAATTGAAACGTATAGGTGCTTTTCTTTTTCAAATCCATTTTATAGCAACCAATATTCCATAGGAAATCGGATGCAACCGTTCCATTCGCGGTAACGCCAGGAAAAGACACATTGTAATCAGCTAAATTGAAACCAATGCCTTTGACGCTCAAAATCAATTGATCATTATCTACTACATCTTTTCCTGTCACTTTAAATTGTACCGTTTCTAAAATTTTTCGCTGCACCGTTACCCGTGTTTCTTGCGGGTCGGAAGTAAGGTCTGTATCAATAGTTGGGTCGGCATTGCCGGGAAGTTTGATGCTTAGTTTGTAAACGGCCGTATCGGGTATTCCAAAGCCACAAAGATCTTTATCATCTACCAGAATCTTTATAGTAAAAGCAGTTCGCTTAGTGAAGTCATAAATATTGCATCGAGGATCCCATGTGATCTGTCCGTTTACCAATCCTTTTTGTTGTGTAAAATTCAAGGCCATCCCATAGTCTTGCAAATTAAATCCATCGGTAGTGAATGAAACTACGAGATCGTCTAGGTCAGCATCGGTTGCTTGAAACACCCAGGGTGCGGGTGTATCGCCTTCGGTAATTTGTGCAATGGTCAGGTCAGGAGTGGTGAACTTTGCACGGGCGTTGGGCGGTGGCTGCGTATTTACTGTAACGCGAAGTGTATCGGTCAGCGGTAAGCTACAGGCATCATCAAACGCAATAATGCCCACTTGGTAGGGTCCGTCAAAATAAGGGCACTGTGGAAAACAAATTTGAAAATCGGCCGTGCTTCCATTTTGTAGAACAGCCGTAGTAACACGGGGAAGAATTTGATTCAACTTGGAGCTTTTGAAATTCAAACCCACCACACGAATTCCAATCTTTTCGGTGAAGTTTTCATCGGGCTTGGTCGCATCTAAATCAGATACTCTCACCTGTATGCATCGATCGCCATCTGTCACGGTATTGTCGAAGCTGACAGTCATGTTATTTAAATGAGTGTAAGCGGCATCCGTTAACTTTTTGCCTGCAATGACAGGCGGAACAGCCACCGGGCAGCGGTCAACTACCAGCATTTGAAAATCACGCCTACTCTCACCAATTTTTTCTTTATTTCTAAACTCTTCCACTTTCACAGCAAACACATACAAACCCTGTGTGCGTGGTGTGCAGGTAAGCAAACCGTCCGTGCTGATGCGCAAGTCGGGCAACCCGTTAATAATATTATTAAGTGAGAATGGTGGTCTCCAGATCACATCTGGGTAGGGCTGTGGCGATACACTTGGAAGTGCAGAACTGGAACTGGTGTTGAGTGGCGTTACCAACGAATAAACAAGTGAGTCCCCATCATCGTCCTCGCCTGCAAAATCAGTATAATACGGTTTAAAAGGGCAAGCATAATCATTCAGAGGAGGAAACAACTTGGGTGATGAGTCGATAAAGGGCTCTCCATTTTTTACGACAGGAGGAAACTCCAGATAAAAAGTTTGCCCGGCATATCGGGTAGGATCGGTGGTGGTGCCCGTTGGAGGAACGGGACTGAAAATATTCGAGATGTTATAATTTCTACAGCAACGTTGCCACGAGATGTAGTAGCCGGCCGGATCATTAAAAACAGTTGGTTCTAATTCGATCTCCGCAGAATAGATGAGCTTGTCAGTTACCACCTCGCCATTCGAACAAGTAGGTTGCGTATACGAAACGTTTGATTTAATCAAAAACGGAAGCACTACCGAGCGGATGAGCTGATTGTTGGACTTTTGGAATATCCCCACCGTCATCGAGCGGTCCACTAATTCCGGGGGCGCATTAAAGGTGTTGTTATTTACATCGAAATAGTAAATCAAATTAAGCCGATATCTACTTCCGCTAATATGCAGCAACTCAAACTCGCCACCCACAATGTGCGATGCCATCACCGGAAAGGCCACCAACAGCAGTAAAGTAAACAACAGCTTCTTCATAGGTCTATATCGGATTTGAAAGATACCAAAATCTGCACACTACTAAAACCCCCTCATTTCTGTAAATTCGCCCCGCACTAAAAAAAGAGACATGCAGCTAAAAAGAGGCGACAAAATCAATCCAATCACCATCGAAAAAATGGCTGCTGAAGGCAAATGTCTGGCCAAATACAACGGCCTGGTGGTTTTTATTACAGGCGGTGCCCCGGGCGATGTAGTAGAAATTGAACTCACTAAAATAAAAAGCAGCTTCTTAGAAGGTCGTGTCACCTCTATTTTACAACTGTCGCCCATGCGTGCCACGCCTTTCTGCGCGCACTTCGGCACATGCGGAGGCTGCTCGTGGCAACACATTCAATACACCGAACAATTAAATTACAAACAACAACAAGTAGTCGATAACCTCGAGCGCATAGGCGGACTCGAACTACCTCCTATAAAACCCATTCTTGCTTCGGCTAAAACACAGTACTACCGCAACAAACTCGATTTTACATTTACGGCCAATCGCTGGCTCACCAAAGAAGAACTCACCACCGCCATGGAACAAAAGCGATTCGAAAATGGCTTGGGCTATCATATTCCTAAAATGTACGATCGTGTGTTTGATGTGGCCACCTGCTATCTGCAGCCCGATCCCTCCAACGCCATTCGCCTGCTTGTAAAATCCGTAGCCGAAAAGGAAAACATTCCCTTCTTCAACCTTCGAACCCAAACCGGCTTCGTGCGCACACTCACTATACGAAGTAGCGGAATAGGGGAGTTGATGGTCATTTTACAAGTAGCACAACATCAACTCGAGTGGATAGAAAAAATCCTTATCGCCATTGCCGATCATTTTCCGCAAGTCACCTCCCTCAACTACATCGTCAACGAAAAGCGCAACGACACCTTTGCTGATCTCGATGTCATCTGTTGGAAAGGAAAACCCTACATCACCGAGCACATGCCCAAGCCCGATGGCTCCGGCACACTTCAGTTTCGCGTAGGCCCCAAGTCATTTTACCAAACCAATTCCAAGCAGGCATTTGAATTATATAAAGTAGCTTGGCAGATGGCCGACTTGCAAGGTCACGAACTCGTGTACGATTTATATACCGGCACCGGCACCATCGCTAACTTTGTGGCAGGCCGCGCCAAAAAAGTAATTGGCCTCGAATATGTGGAGGCAGCCATTGCCGATGCTAAAGTCAACGCACAAATCAACCACATCACCAACACCGATTTTTACGCAGGCGACATGAAAGATTTGCTCAACGATTCTTTCCTCGCACAACACGGCCACCCCGATGTAGTCATCACCGATCCGCCCCGCGCGGGCATGCACGAAGATGTGTGCCAAATGCTCCTCAAGGCCGCACCGGCCCGTATTGTGTACGTAAGCTGCAACCCCGCCACACAAGCCCGCGATTTGCAAATGCTCTCCGAAAAATATATCGTCACTGCCATCCAGCCGGTAGATATGTTTCCCCACACCGTACATGTGGAAAACGTTGTACGTTTAGACCTTCGAAAATGAGGTATGTTAAAAAATGGTAAGGAGTGTTTGGCAGGTGGCTTTTACATGTTTCGAAATAGCAGCTGCAATCGGATGATCAACATCGACTTTATCCGATTCTGCCAATACCTTGCTTGCCAATTCTTTTATCCTCGTTTTAATAAGAGGTTTCGCGAAACCGATTTCATCCGCCAGCCGGTCAAAATCTTTCGCTGAAACATCAGCCGATTTATACTCGCGTCCAATTTTCATAGCCATTTTTTTACTCAAGTCGGGGTAATAGGCAGTGCATACCAAATCATAAAGAGGCGCTAAACGAATTTCGGCACGTTCGCCCAGTAACCTTTTTTCCGGATTGTAAGTGAGATGATGGTGAATGAAGGAGAAATTTTTGGCGTGCGCATCATGATTGCCAATGATAAAATTAAAAATGACCGCATTCAGCAATTCGCGCAAATCATTTACAGGTGAACCGGATACTTGGCGAACCAGATCAAAACATGATTTTAATGAAGGCCCACCTTCGTTTTGATATTTCATCTCAGCTGCAATGCCAAGCGCCTGACAAAAGTCTTCCTGATGAATTCGCATTCGATGCTCTGTGCCTTCCATTGGTATTCTGTCAAAGCGCTCTACCATCAGATATTCCACATTCTCTGCTTTTCGGGTTTCAACAGAAGCCACCGCTAAACCAATTTGTTTGGCCAACTTCATGCAAAATGCTTCGTTGTACACAAGCCCTTTGAAACGTGGATGATCTGGTTTAAAGATGTGCGAACTCGGGGCATTGCCAAGCGGCAAAAATAATTGATCACCCTCTGCGTATAGCGCTATTTTATCTTGTGCGCCTGCCAATGAAAGCCGCACACCATCCTCGCCAGCCAGCATTGGTTTGTGCGGCAAATCTCTGAGAATTTCAGCTAGCTGTGCCTGGCTTATGGGTCGATATAAATTCTGCGCCTGACTCGGAAGAGGCATACCGGAAGGAATAAATGTAACCGCTCCGGCACATTCGCCACCTATTCGTTCCAGCATGGCAAAATCATTTTTAGCACTAATGCCCAGGTTACCCGCCACTATTTGGCGTTTACCTTCTTCCGGAAGAATGCCACCAAAAAATCCGCGGCACTCGTGTTGCTTAAATTTTTCTTTACGCAAGGGTAAGCTGCACGACAGGGCCACCGCATCGGGGTTGGTCACCCAGCTTTCAGCATATTCAAAAAGCATCTGCCCATGGTCATCTTGAATCAAATGTCCCACTACGTATTCATGTAAATAGACGTCAAGCAGTTTCATCTTACTTTATTTCGTTTTGAAACAGCCGATGCGTTAAATCGAGTTGAATACCCAGTGTGTTTAAAACAGTAATCGTTTTTCCGATTTGGCAAGTAGGCTTTCCTTTTTCAAGATCAATAATGAAACGTAAACCCGTGCCCGAGGTAAGAGCCAAATCTTTTTGGGTTACTTTCTGAAGCTTTCGCGTTTTGCGAATTACTTCACCAATGCTTTTGGGTGTATAGAGTGTTTTCATATTCCCGATCGGTAATAATACGCTTAAAATTATTAAATTTCAATATAAAGTTACTGATCGGTAACTTTATTATAGCAATACTATTTTGTATTAAATAATTCCCGAACGGTAATAAAATTTTTTTTTGGGCGTGCCCACGCGAGGCGCGTGGTCGGGCTATCCGTTCCAAGTCCTCTCCCGCCATGTTTACTTCGCTTAAGGGCGGGATGCGGGCTTTTCACTTCTATCCCTCACGCGCGCCAGCACCACGTGCCTGCCAAATTCAAAGTCATCACTTTCGTCCCGAGGTTCACTAAATTATTTGGCAATTTTTTACCTTATCGCCTATGCTAAATAAGCTCGGAAAACTACGGCCCCGTAGGGGCCACCTGTTTCTAGAAAAAAATAATCTGTTATTCGACTCCGTAGGGGTCACCTATTTTGCCAAATAACCTCTGCAAGAATTTTTCCTAATTCAAGGCTAACCTTCTCAATTAAAATACTAAAATATTTAGTATTATTGCGCTAATGAGCGAGCGAAGTATCATTCACATGGATTTAGATGCCTTTTTTGTGGCGGTCGAGTGTAAAAAGAAACCCGAGCTAAAAGGCCTGCCCCTGATTGTAGGTGGCAGTAGCCGGAGAGGGGTAGTGGCCGCCTGCAGCTACGAGGCACGCAAGTTTGGCGTTCACTCCGCCATGCCTATGTACCTGGCCCTGCAACTATGCCCCGATGCCAAAGTGATTTCGGGCGATATGGAAGCCTACAGCCAAAACTCGCACCTCGTCACCGAAATTATTGCCGACCGCGCACCTGTGTTTGAAAAATCGTCCATCGATGAATTTTATATCGATGCCACCGGCATGGATCGCTTTTTCGGCACCTTCAAGTGGTCCTTAGAATTAAAGAAAAAAATCATCAAAGAAAGCGGCTTGCCCATCTCCATGGCGCTGTCGGTAAATAAGCTGGTTTCCAAAGTGGCCACGGCCGAGTTTAAGCCCAATGCCGAAAAGCAAATCCCGGCAGGCGAAGAAAAGGATTTTCTTGGCCCGCTGTCGATTGAAAAAATTCCGATGGTGGGCAAACAAACCGCTTCCTTTTTATACGACATGGGCGTGCGCACCGTAGCCACGCTGCGCGACATGCCGGTGAAGTTTTTAACCAGCGCCTTCGGCAAAAACGGCATCAGCCTGTGGAACAAAGCCCACGGCATAGACGATTCGCCCGTGGTGTCGTACACCGAACAGAAATCTATTTCCACCGAGTCCACCTTCGACACCGACACCATCGATGTGAAAAGATTAAAATCTATTTTGATTGCCATGGTTGAAAAAGTAGCGTTTCAACTGCGCGAACAAAAAAAATTAACTTCTTGCGTGGCCGTCAAAATCAGGTATTCCAATTTCGATACCGAAACCAAGCAGATTCATATTCCCTATACATCTTCCGACCACATCATTTTGCGCGTGGTGCAAGAGCTGTTCGATAAGTTGTACAACCGCAGAATGTTGATTCGCCTCGTAGGCGTGCGCCTCAGCAACCTCGTGCACGGCAACCAACAAATCAGTTTGTTTGACGACACCGAGGAGGATATCAACCTGTACGAGGCCATGGACTTTATCAAACACAAACACGGCACCGACAAACTGATTCGTGCTACTACGCTGGATGTGAACAAGCGTGTGCGCATGGAGATGAACCTGTTCAAAGGCAAAGTGTCAAAGAATTTGTTGAATTAAATTACCAATCATCGTGGTATGCGTTCACAGGTCACAACAAACCCCAAACCCTCGGTCTGTGTCTGCCCCACGGTCTGTGTCCTCACAGACCGAAACGTAAACACGAAACAACACTCTTTTCTCCTCTCTTCCTCGGTCTGTGTCCTCACAGACCGAAACATTCAAGCAATTTTTTTCTTTCTCTTCCCCCCACGATCTATGTCCTCACAAACCGAAACGTAAACACGAAATAAAACAGATAAATAAATATGGATTTACCTGACAAAGAGATGAAAGAAGGCATCCGCAAATCACGAATGTTTCTCAACGAAGTTTATTTCTGGACAGACACAATAAAAGACTGGAATAAATTATTGACAGATGATCATTTCAAACGGATAATCATTGATAGTTGGAAAACATTAGTTGAACGAAAGAAAATTATCATATACGGATTTGTGATTATGCCAAACCATATCCATGTGATATGGGAAATGTCCGGCATGAATGGAAAAGAAATGCCGCACGCTAGCTTTAACAAATTTACCAGCCATCGTTTTTTAGAGAGTATCCGCAATCAAAATCTTTTTTCACTAGCCAATTATGAGGTGATAGACGATACGGATCGTCATCATCGGTTTTGGCAGCGCGATCCATTAGCTGTAAAGATGGACTCACGGGAGAAGGTAGAACAGAAGTTGGAGTATATTCATTTAAATCCATTGCAAGAACATTGGAATTTAACGACTAAGTCTGAAGATTACAGATGGTCTTCCGCCCGTTTTTATGAAACTGGTTTTGATGAGTTTAATTTCTTAACGGATTACCGAGTGAGCTTTTGATTTACATTATGTTGATTTTGGTCTGGTTGTCGACAAACCGAGGATTT
This sequence comes from Flammeovirgaceae bacterium UBA5008, assembly GCA_002398365.1. Taxonomy (GTDB): domain Bacteria; phylum Bacteroidota; class Bacteroidia; order Cytophagales; family Cyclobacteriaceae; genus ELB16-189. The sequence continues at coordinate 35,200 of DGYK01000057.1, read as the reverse complement.
GCTTAGGTTTTAGTTTGTGTTCATTTCGGTCTGTGGGGACACAGACTGAGAGATGGGTTGTTAAATTTTAGTTTGTGTTGGTTTCGGTCTGTGAGGACACAGACCGAGG
>DGYK01000057.1:34408-34930 GCA_002398365.1 Flammeovirgaceae bacterium UBA5008 | reverse complement strand
TGTGAGGACACAGACCGAGGGGTGGAACTACGATTTCAATGACGGTGTTTAATGGGAGATCATTTATACAAAAAGTAAAATAGCGTTGATGCCAAGTTCATTTCGATTATTGATTTATGGAGTTTTATTAGTTGGGCTGACTAGTTGCAAAAAACAATTGAGTGTCCATGAAAAACTGCAAGGACATTGGCATGTATCAAATGATCACTATAATGTGTCCCTTGACATTGAAGATTCGGTAGTGATTTTCAATAAATACTCACTCGTTTCTTCCGCGCCACCTGAAAAGTTCGATTTGTATGATTCAAGTAAAGTACCGGTTCTGCCTTTTCTTTGTGGTTGTGGATCTGCCATTTTGCCCGTTGTGAAAGAATTTCAAATTAAGGGTGATTCATTGATTTGTACCGATGAGGCATTGGTTAGTTGTTATCATCCCTCTCCAATAAAATTTGTTCGTGGCGATTTGAAAACCTGTAAACGTGATCACGCCTTCGTGGGGTATTTAGAATATCTTGAATTGGA
>DGYK01000057.1:33729-34208 GCA_002398365.1 Flammeovirgaceae bacterium UBA5008 | reverse complement strand
ACTTTCCTGAAAGAAAGAAAGTCGCCAATACACTAAATAAAATCACTCGACAGTATCTGACGACATCATTACTGATTGCATACGCTGATGATACTACTCAATTTGGCAGTAAACCAAAAATTCTTGCAGGAGACATCTTCGTTGAGTTGGTAGACGTGAAGAGATATATAAATGAATGGGAGCAAACCGCTCAAGAACCGGTCAACGTTGCGTTGATTATTGATCAACGTGTTCCGCGTTCATTTGTAAATCAAGTGATGGATGAAATTCATAAAACAAATTTCAATGAAATCTATCAATTGGTTGAATATGACAACGGCTCAAAGCTGGGTTATGAACTGATCGAACGAAAGCCAACTGTTAGCACTCAGTAATAATTTGTCTCACCAACTTCTTGAGTATTCGCGGCTAACCTAGAATTATTTTATTGACTAGCGTGTGTTTTGAAACCCGTGCGTGAAGGATTGCAACGGAAATCA
>DGYK01000057.1:0-33620 GCA_002398365.1 Flammeovirgaceae bacterium UBA5008 | reverse complement strand
GTGAAGGATTGCAACGGAAATCATTTTGCATAAGGAAAGTGAGCTGATGCAAAATAATTGGAGTGGAAAGCCTGACCCGAGTTTGCCTGCCGGAGCGGTAGCGCTGGCAGGCAACGAGGGACACGCCCAAGACAAAAAAATATCTAATGAAACTTGTTTGGTTATCGTGCCAGCACCGGCATGTTGGCGGCCAGCACTAACAAGTCGTTGTCTTTCACTTCTTTCTTTTCATCGGCTACAATCAAAAAGTTCTCATAGAGTGTGTTCAACTCTTCGCCTTCAAATTTGTGACCGAGCAATTCCATGCGATGTTTCAATGCCGCGCGACCGCTGCGAGCGGTGAGTACGATGGATGAGTTGGGCACGCCTACATCGGCAGGATTGATGATCTCATAGTTTTCGGCATGTTTCAAAAATCCATCTTGATGAATGCCGGAAGAATGTGAAAACGCATTACGACCTACGATGGCTTTGTTGGGTTGCACGGGCATATGCATCATCTCACGCACCATCTGGCTGATTTCAAAAATGCGCTCGGACTTGATGTTGGTATGCAAATTCAAATCTTTGTGCACTTGTAAAATCATGGCTACTTCTTCGAGCGAAGTGTTGCCGGCACGTTCGCCTATTCCGTTGATGGTTACTTCGGCTTGTCGCGCACCATTCGTTAAGCCTGCGATGGTGTTGGCGGTGGCCAATCCTAAATCGTTGTGGCAATGCACGGATATGATGGCCTTGTCGATGTTCTTTACATTCTCAAACAAATATTGAATGCGCTTGCCATACAAATGCGGCAAGCAATAACCCGTAGTGTCGGGAATGTTTACCACATCAGCACCGGCAGCAATCACCGCTTCGGTAAGCTGCGCTAAAAAAGCTAAGTCGGCACGGCCTGCGTCTTCGGCAAAAAATTCTACTTCGTATCCTTTGTCTTTGGCATACTTAACTGCCCACACGCCTTGCTCTAACACTTGCTCGCGCGTGGATTTAAATTTATGTTTGATGTGAACATCGCTTGAGCCAATGCCCGTGTGAATGCGTCCGTGCTTAGCATGATGCAACGCCTCGGCAGCAACATCGATATCATCTTTCTTCGATCGCGTTAAGCCGCAGACAGTAACATGTTTTACTGCTTTCGAAATTTCTACCACCGACAAAAAATCTCCGGGACTTGAAATCGGGAAGCCTGCTTCGATTACATCTACGCCCAACGCTTCGAGTTCTTTGGCGATGATTACTTTTTCGTCTGTGCGCAATTGACAGCCGGGCACTTGTTCTCCATCGCGGAGGGTGGTGTCGAAGATTTGAATTTTGTTGCTCATAAAATTAGAAGTTAGAATTCAGAATGTAGAACTTAGAATAGTTGCCTATGCTACTTGTCTACTACCTACTTTTTCCATTTGCTTAATTACCTGATCGCCCATTTTTTGGGTGTTCAATATTTTTTCTTTGTTCGTTTTAGCATCAGCTATGTCTGCTGTGCGCAGCCCTTGCTTCAGTGTTTCTTCAACGGCTTTGATGACTGTGTCGGATTCTTCCTTCAAGCCAAAAGAAATATCGAGCATTAATGCTACTGACAGAATCGATGCCAGTGGATTGGCAATTCCTTTGCCGGTGATGTCGTGCGCACTTCCGTGAATGGGTTCGTACAATCCTACTGTGTCGCCCACAGAGGCAGAAGCTAACATACCCATGGAGCCAGCGATTTGTGAGGCCTCATCGGTGAGGATATCGCCAAATAAATTTCCGGTGAGGACAACATCGAAGCTGCGTGGATTTTGAATCAGCTTCATCGCAGATGAATCCACAAACTGATGTTCCAAGTCTACATCGGGATATGCCTTGGCTATTTCAGTGACTACCTGTCTCCACAAGCGTGAGCTTTCCAACACATTGGCTTTATCGACAGATGTCACCTTCTTTCTACGTGTGCGGGCAGCCTGAAATGCTTTGTGTGCGATGCGCTCGACTTCATACTTTTGATAGATCATCAAATCGTAGGCGGTGTTGCCATCGTCTTTGCGGCCTTTCTCTCCGAAGTACACATCGCCTGTCAACTCGCGAAAGAAAAGTATGTCGGAGCCTTTCAATATTTCCGGTTTGATGCTGGAAGCTTCCAACAACTCATCAAATAATTTGATCGGGCGCAGGTTGGCATACAATCCCAACTCTTTGCGCATTTTTAATAAGCCTTGTTCTGGTCTTACTTTTAAAGTCGGGTCGTTATCGTATTTTGGATGACCAACGGCTCCGAATAAAATCGCATCGCAGTTTTTTAGTTTGGCCAATGTTTCATCGGGCAGCGGATTGCCGGTAGCCTCAATTGCATCGTGGCCGATGGCAGCTTCGCCAAATTCAAATTGATGGTCGAACAACTCCGCAATTTTTATCAATACTTTTTTTCCTTCGGCTGTTACTTCTTTGCCGATGCCGTCTCCGGGAAGGATTATTATTTTCTTTTTCATCGCTTACTAACTATGTGCTACATCAAATGCTTTGATCTCCTGATTTAAACTGAGTAGGTAATCAATGTCGTCATAGCCATTCATCAGACATGTTTTTTTGTAGGCATTGATTTCAAACGATTCTTTTACTGCACCTACTTGCATGATCTGGTTCACCAGATCCACGACAACTTCTGTTTTAGGATTTAGCTCAATGGCTTCCAACATTTGTTTTAAAAATCCATCGGACACTACAATGGGCAACAAGCCATTGTTGAGTGCATTGTTTTTAAAGATGTCGGCAAAAAAACTGGACACTACTACGCGAAATCCGAAGTCGTAAATTGCCCAGGCAGCATGTTCGCGGCTGCTACCACAACCGAAATTTTTTCCGGCTACTAAAATTTTGCCACTGTATTTTTTGTCGTTCAATACAAAACTGGCAATCGGATTGTTGTCCGCATCGTAGCGCCAGTCACGAAACAAATTATCGCCAAAGCCTTCACGCGTGGTAGCCTTCAGAAAGCGAGCAGGAATAATCTGATCGGTATCAATATTTTCATTCGGCAGAGGAACTGCCGTGGTTTTTAGCGTAGTGAATTTTTCCTTCATTCTTTCTAATTGATTAATTCTCTCACATCCGTTACTCGTCCGGTGATGGCAGCTGCCGCTGCGCTCAATGGGCTCGCCAAAAAAGTACGCGACTTCGGACCTTGTCTGCCTTCAAAGTTGCGGTTGGATGTACTGATGCAATATTTTCCTGCAGGCACTTTGTCTTCGTTCATTCCTAAACATGCTGAACAACCCGGGCTTCGTAATTCGAACCCTGCCGCTTCAAAAATTTTATTCAGGCCTTCACTGATGGCTTGTGCCTCTACTTGTTTCGAGCCGGGTATCACCCACACTTCTACATTCTCCGCTTTCTTTTTTCCTTTCACCATGTCGGCAACCAGGCGCAAATCTTCGATGCGTGCGTTGGTACAACTACCGATGAAGACGTAATCAACAGCTTTGCCTAACAATGAAGCACCTTGTTCGAGCCCCATGTACTCCAATGATTTTTTGAATGAAGCGTGCTCCGAAATTTCTTTTAACTCTTCTACGGTTGGAATTCGATCAGTGACTTTCATGCCCATGCCCGGATTGGTGCCGTAGGTAATCATGGGTGCGATGTCAGCTGCATCGTATTGCAACACCACATCGTATATGGCGCCCTCATCCGTAGCTAATTTTTTCCATTCCGCTACTTTTTGTTCGAACGCTTCGCCTTGTGGTGCAAACTTTCTTCCACGCATGTAATTGAATGTAGTTTCATCGGGAGCAATCAAACCACCGCGTGCACCCATTTCAATACTCATGTTGCAGATCGTCATACGCGCTTCCATCGAAAGATTGCGAATGGTATCGCCAGCGTATTCCACAAAAAAGCCAGTGGCTCCACTGGCTGAAATTTTCGAAATGATATAAAGAATAATGTCTTTGCTGACCACACCCTTTGCTAATGCACCATTGATTTCAATCTTCATGGTTTTGGGTCGGTATTGCAAAATGCACTGCGTAGCCAATACTTGTTCCACCTCACTTGTGCCAATACCAAATGCAATATTGCCGAATGCACCGTGCGTGCTGGTATGACTATCGCCACACACAATCGTCATGCCCGGTTGTGTTAAACCTAACTCCGGACCAATGATGTGAACGATACCTTGATAAGGATGACCTAAGTCATATAACTCTACACCAAACTCCTGACAATTTTTTCTCAATGTTTCTACCTGATGGCGGCTCAACACTTCTTTGATAGGAAGATGTTGATCTTTAGTCGGTACATTATGATCGGCCGTAGCCGTGGTGCGATTGGTATTGAAAACCGGAATGTTTCTTTTACGCAATCCATCAAATGCCTGCGGGCTGGTCACTTCATGAATAAAGTGCCGATCGATAAATAAAGCATCCGGATAACCATCAGCACGCTTCACTACGTGGGCATCCCATATTTTTTCAAAAATTGTACGTGGTTTTTGTTGGCTCATGAGTCTATTCAACAACTGTTAGTTTGGCGCTATGCCTTTAAAATGCAATCGCCCCGTCATCATTTTGTGATTGACGGGGCGACTGATTTGATATTAAATTATCGTTACGAAGATGATAATTTTTCTACGACTTGCGATTGCTTTTCGCAGAAAAAATTATTCGCTTACGAGTGTTAGTTGATGATTAGAGCAACTGAGATTCAGAAGTTATGTTGACTTTCAATGCTTTAGAGATAATGCAATTTTTCTCCGCGCCTTTGGTGTATTCCGCAAATTGCTCCGCGCTGATGCCGGGTACTTTTCCTTGGATAGAAAGATGAATACCGGTAATGTCTAATCCTTCCAGATTAAGAGTTGCTACGGTATCGAGTGAAGTAGCAGGAGTGCCGGCTTGAGTCAGTGCTGCACCAACAGCCATGGTAAAACAGCCAGCATGCGCGGCAGCCAATAACTCTTCGGGATTAGTGCCAATTCCATCTTCAAATCGTGTTTTGAATGAAAACTGGGTGTTGTTGAGAACGGTGCTTTGTGAAGAGATGTGCCCTTTTCCAGTTTTCAAATCTCCTTCCCAATGTGCGGATGCGGTTCGTTTCATAGTTGTATGTTTTTAGTGTTGACTTGTTTAACAAATAGCTTGAGGAAAAGTTCGGTAATAGCTGTTTATCTAAGAATAACAGTAGAGAGTTTCGCCACTAAGACACTAAGTCACAAAGATTTCACGAAGTTAATATTGTATCGTATTGAGTGCCCCATCAATTAACTTGCTTAATCTGAATGGCACAACCGCCACTCTTCGCCAGTTTAATTTTTAGTTTTGATTTGCCGGTAACGATTTTCTTTTCGATTAGATAGGCTTCCGGATTGGTTTGCCAATCGCTGTTATCGGCATCGCGATAAATGATTGCTTCGTATTTTTTGCCGGCTGATAGAAAATCGAGTGACCATTCTGCCACGCGACTGTTTTCATCTGTGATAGCTCCCAAAAACCAATCGCCTGTTTGTTTTGCTTTCCGCGCGATGGTAATGTAATCGCCCGGCTCTGCCTCTAGAATTTTAGTGTCGCTCCAATCTACCGGCACGTCTACAATAAATTGAAAGGCATCCAAATGTTTTTCATAATTCTCCGGCAAGTCTGCTGCCATTTGCAATGGACTGTACATGGTTACATACAATGCCAATTGCTTCGCGAGTGTCGTGCGCACTTCTGTTTTTCGTGAAGGTTCAAATTGATTGAGTTTAAAGTGAAACAACCCGGGTGTAAAATCCATTGGACCACCCATCAACCGTGTGAAAGGCAAGATCGTTGTATGCTCGGGTGTAATTCCTAAAGCAGGAGCATTGTTAAATTCACTGCCGCGAGCCGCTTCTGAAGCTAACCAATTAGGGTATGTGCGATGTAATCCGGTGGAGTGTACCGGCTCGTGTGCATCAATCATGATTTTGTACGAGGCGGCTTTTTCAACTACTCGTTGGTAATGGTTCACCATCCATTGTCCATCGTGATGTTCTCCGCGAGGAATAATTCTTCCCACATAACCAGTCTTTACGCTATTCATGTTATGCAACACCATAAATTGAAAAGCAGGATCCATCCATCGTTCATAGTTGGTAGCTGAACCGGAAGTTTCATGGTGCATGATTAATCGTACGCCTTTTTCTTTCGCGTAAGCGGTAAGTGCATTCACATCGTAGTCGGGATAGGGCGTGATGAAGTCAAACACATTTTCTTTCCAATTGCCGAACCAATCTTCCCAACCCTGGTTCCAGCCTTCCACTAACACGCCATCAAAGTGATAGCGCGCAGCAAAGTCGATATACTTTTTTACGTTGGCTGTGTTAGCTCCATGCTTTCCGCTAGCCAAGTCCCAATTGGCTTTGCCCACATGCATCTCCCACCACATGCCAACAAACTTTTGAGGCTTGATCCAATCGGTCGTCTTCATTGCAGTGGGTTCATTCAAATTCAAAATGAGTTTTGAGTTTAATAAGTCGGCCGCTCTGTCGCTCACCACAATGGTTCGCCATGGCGTTTTGCAAGGTGTTTGTAAATAAGCTTTGTTGCCTACGGCATCGGGTGTGAGTTGTGAGGTGAAAGTATAGCGCTCCTTATCGAGCAACAAATGCATAGCAGGGTAGTTAATCAATGCCGCTTCGTGTAAATTTATGTACAATCCATCGTCACTCTTCATCAGCAAAGGAGTTTGAACGGCATTAATTCCGATGAGCGATTTAACGGCAATGTCCGGCTCTTTGGTAGCAGCAGTGAGCGCATCTATTTCTGAAAGACGTGTGGTGTTGTACGGATATTCATTCGAATCAAAGTCGCCCGGAATCCAAAAGGTTTTATGATTTCCTGCCACGACAAATTGTGAATGTTCTTCCTTAACAATAAAATGTTGCAATGATGGCTGATTTGGAAATTCGTAGCGAAAGCCAATGCCATCATTAAACACACGGAAGACAATTTTGACAATCGTGCTTGTTCCTTTTTTGTCCTGTAATGTCAAAGCAATTTCACGATACTGATTTCGGATGCTGCTCACTTCTCCCCACACCGGAGACCATTGCTGAGCTACGCTGGATGTATCTACTTTGATTACGGAAAAAGAGTTGAGCAAAATGCGCGGCTTCGCGAATTCAATTCCTAGCGTGGAAGGTTGAATGACTACTTTCTTTTTGCAGAATAGCTGATATGTGATTTGCTCGCCATTTCGAATTTGTAATTGAATAGAGCGGGAAGGCGACTGAATAGTAAAGTCTTGTGCATGGGCTGCAATACCCAACAAGCACAACAAGAAGCTTGTAATTTTTAAGATGCGCATACGTGTGAACAATTGATGACTAAAAAACTCACCACCAAGCCAACGGCAACTTCAGGTCGTTGACCGAGTCAATGACTAAATCGGGTTTGAAGGCATACCGCGAAAGCGATTCACGTTTAGTGATTCCGCTCAATACCAAAATGGTTTTGTAACCCATCTGCACACCACCACGAATGTCGGTATCCATCGTATCACCAATGATAGTTGTCTCGGCAGTTTCAAGACCCAAGGCTTTTCGTGCTGAGCGCATCATCACCGGGCTTGGCTTTCCGACTACAAACGCTTTCACTCCAGTGGCTTCTTCTATCATCGCGCTGGTAGCTGCAATGCCGAGGTTATCCCATCCTTTCTTTTTAGGCAATGGGTCGCGATTAGTGATCACAAATTTGGCGCCTGCCAAAATCATGTCCACCGCTTTCTGCACCATTTCTAAAGTAAAATTTCTTCCTTCGCCCAGCACTACAAAATCAGGATCAGAATTTACCAGCGAGATTCCATTCTCGTGTAAACTGGAGAGCAAACCTCCCTCGCCCAAAACATAAGCGGTTCCGCCAGGAATCTGGCTCGCCAAAAATTTACCAGTAGCCATGGCGCTCGTATACACGTGGTCCTCACTTACTTTTATACCTAGCTTCTCCAATTTGCGAACAGCATCTAACCGAGATCGTTGGCTATTGTTCGTCATAAAACAAAAAGGAATTTTCTCTTCGAGGAGTCGTGCAATAAATTTATCTGCTCCGGGGATGAGCGCATCACCGCTGTAAATCACCCCATCCATATCGATCAATAGTCCGTGCGCCATTTTTTTATTTTTACTATTTAGCTTGTTCTACAATTTTTCGGAAGAGTGCAATTTCCAGATCATGAAAAACCCGCTTGCGATCTTTTTTATAATGGTAATTGGAAGAAAGCTTTATAATGACCATGTCTTTGTGTGGATCAACATAAATAAATTGATCGTAGATTCCTTGCGCATCAAACTCTCCCTTGCTTCCTTCCGGAATCCACCATTGAAATCCATAGCCGTCTGCCAGCACTGCATTGTCGCGCTTGCCGGGCATGACGTGTGGTGCATCGGGTGTGATGGAGGCAAGCACCCACTCGCGTGGCACCACTTGGCGGCCTTGCCACTTACCAGTATCTAAGAAGAGCTGACCCATTTTTGCATAATCACGTGCGGTGGCATTCAATCCTCCGAGCGCGAACTCCATTCCGGATTTGTCTTTAATCCAATAGGCTTCTGACTCGGCACCGATCTGCGACCACAATTTTTCATTCATGTAATCTGTAATCGATTTTCCGGTGGCTTTGGTGAGAATCATGCCCAATACTTGCGTGTCGATGCTCACATAGTGATTGTAGGTTCCGGGTTCACGCTCCCGTCTTAGCTTTTTTGAGAAGTCGGCCATAGGCATGCCGAGTGCAAAGTAGCGGCCCATAATATTAATGTCGGAATTGAAATCGCCATAGTCTTCATTGAAGCCCACACCGGACGACATTTGCAATACATCTTTGATGCGTACTTTATCATAACCGGTGCCGGCAAAATCGGGCAAGTAATCCGTAACTGTTTGGTCGATGCTTTTAATTTTTCCTTCGGCAATGGCGATACCAAAAAGCGCGGAGATCACCGACTTGGACATGGACCAAGCAATGTGATGATCGCTTGCTGTAAATCCGTTGCCATAATATTCATATAGAATAGTGTCGTGTTGAATAACAATCAATGCATCGGTCAGCGTTTGATCCAGAAATGCTTTCGTCACCACAACAGAATCGTGTGCTTGAAAGTTTTCAATTAATGAATAGGGTTGTGAACTCACAGGGAAAGGCTGCGACTGCTTCGGCTTCGGCACCGTTGTAGTTGGAAAGATATCCTTCACACCTCGAAAGTTTTCGGAGATAGCTCCGGCATCAAAGAAAGTCACAACTTTATAAAGTTGGTAGGCTTCCTGCCGGAAGAATAATACGATGGTCAATGCAATGATGGCAATCACTACGCCTAACCCAAGAGCAATTTTTCGCATGAGCTTCATATAAATGAAAAATTAATAGCTCAAGATAGGAAATAATTGGAAGCTATTCTGGTAAAAAAATCACCAAATGGAGAATTTGATTTCTAATTATATTCGTGCAGGAATTACAAAACTTGATCGCCCATAGTGAATAAGATTAGAAATCAATCAAGATCAATATAAATGCTTACTTCGAATACTCCCTTTGATCTGATACTCCAAAACATTGGCAAGCACATTACACTTGATCCCACAGAAGTTGAATTCTTCATTTCTTTGTTAGAATCGAAACTGATTCGAAGGAAAGATTATTTATTGCAGCCGGGAGAAATCTGTAAAACAGAAAACTTTATCGTAAAGGGATGCTTACGAACTTATTCAGTCGACCAAGATGGCGTTGAACATATTGTGATGTTTGGCATTGAAGACTGGTGGGTGGGTGACCTCTATAGTTTTCTGATGGCCACGCCAGCTCAATATTATATCGATGCACTGGAAGACACACTTGTCTTGCAAATCAACAAGCAAAATCTGGATCTGCTGTATGAGCGCGTGCCAAAGTTTGAGCGGTTCTTCCGGCTGATTATTCAAAATGCTTTTATCGCGCAGCAAAATCGAATTAATCAAAATCTATCATTCACTGCTGAGCAACGGTACTTGGAGTTTGTCAAAAAGTACCCGCACTTCGAGCAACGCATTCCTCAAAAACAAGTAGCTGCTTACTTAGGCATGACACCCGTTTTCCTCAGCATGCTCCGCAGAAAGCTGGCCGGAAAGTGATTTGTTAAACTACTTTAATTTTTTCCGGTAATCGGCTCCTCTTCTTTGTGCTGTTAAACAAAAACAGCAAATGGAAACGATTCAACAAAAATTAGAAGAACTCAATCAATTGGTATTGCAGGGCCGTGCGCTCGAAGCTTTTGACAAATTCTACCATCCGCAGGTGGCCATGCAAGAGAATGAACTAGCGCCTACCATCGGCAAAGTTGCAAACCGCACGCGTGAGGAAGAATTTTTCAACAACGTCACCGAATTCAGAAGTGCCGCAGTCATCGCCATGGCAGTAAATCAAAATGTCAGTTTTGTGGTGTGGAAATACGACTACACACACCGCCAATGGGGCGTGCGAAATTATACGCAAGTATCGGTGCAACGCTGGCAGGATGGCCAGATCATTCACGAACAATTTTTCTATGGAAACTAAAACTATCTCATTTATGAAATCACTTTTATTTAAAACAAATAATGACTGGACGGGATTAATCCTCCGGCTGACCACAGGTATCGTATTGTTTCCACATGGTGCCCAAAAAATGCTGGGGCTCTTCGGAGGTTATGGATTTTTGGGAACGATGGGCTTCTTTACTGATACTATGCACTTACCATGGACCGTTGGTTTTTTAGTGATCGTTATTGAGTTTGTAGGGTCACTTTCACTTATCGTGGGATTTGCCAGCAGAGTTTGGAGCATCTCTATCATTGTACTGATGCTGGGCATCATTTTTACTTCACATCTGAACAATGGATTCTTTATGAATTGGTTTGGCAATCAGGCAGGAGAAGGGTATGAGTATCACCTATTGCTAATTGGCCTCTCACTCGCCACGCTGGTTCAAGGAAGCGGAAAACTCTCAATCGATGAGCGACTCGCTTAACCACTTCAAATAAAAAAAGCTGGCTTCGTTACCGATTGCCAGCTTTTTCTTCTAACTACTTTAAATTTTACACTAAGTACTCGAATAAGTTTTCATTCTGATTCACCAACGTGTAATTCAATTTGTGTGAATTCATGCGTTCAATCAAAAAGTTGAAATCATCTTTGGATTTTACTTCAATTCCAATCAAAGCAGGACCAGTTTCTTTATTATGCTTTTGAATGAACTCAAAGCGCACGATGTCATCATTCGGGCCGAGGATGTGATTGACAAACTCTTTCAACGCACCCGGACGTTGTGCAAAGCGAACTATAAAATAATGTTTCAATCCTTCATATAAAAGAGATCTTTCTTTGATCTCCTGCATCCGATCGATGTCATTATTGCCACCGCTCAATACGCACACCACTTTCTTTCCTTTGATCTGTTCTGCATATTGTTCCAATGCAGCAATCGATAGTGCACCCGCAGGTTCAGCTACGATCGCATCTTCGTTGTACAGTTGCAGAATTGTTGAACTTACTTTTCCTTCGGGCACCAGTAGCATATCAGACAGTGCATCCTTACAGATTTCAAATGTGCGGTCGCCCACTTTTTTTACGGAGGCACCATCTACAAATCGTTGAATCGAATCCAATATCACCGGCTTGCCTGCCTTCAACGCTTCTTTCATCGAAGGGGCGCCCTGAGGCTCCACACCAATCATTTTGATTTGTGGAGCATAGGTAGCAAAGTAACTTCCCATGCCAGCCGATAATCCGCCACCGCCAACAGGAACAAACACATAATCAATATTCGATTGCTCTTCTAAAATTTCTTTGGCTACCGTGCCTTGGCCTTCAATCACTTTTTCGTGATCGAACGGTGGAATAAAAACACTGTTGTTTTGCCTAGTATATTCTAAGGCATGCGCCTGGCATTCATCAAACGTATCACCAATCAACACAATCTCCACCAAGCCATTGCCAAACATTTTCACCTGATTGATTTTCTGTTTCGGTGTAATGGCAGGCATGTAAATCACGCCTTTTATGTTCAACAGCTTGCATGAAAATGCAACACCTTGTGCGTGGTTGCCTGCGCTAGCGCACACCACTCCGCGCTGGCGTTGTTCTTCCGACAAACTCTGAATTAAATTGTAGGCGCCTCTGATTTTATACGAGCGCACTACTTGCAGGTCTTCGCGCTTGAGGTACACCTCGCAGCCAAATTTCTCTGACAACTTGCGATGATACTGCAAAGGCGTTTTAAGCACCACGTTTTTTAGAACGAGATGTGCCCGGTTGATGTCGATATGTAAATTCAATACTTCTGCCATTCTGAAAAGTTGACAATTGACAATGAGCGAGTAACAAAATATAGGTTGGCAACTTTGTCAACCGTTTTCATTGTCAATTGTCAATTGATTATTAATTGATCATACTTGCCTCTACCTTATTTTTCTCCGGGCGCAGTGAACGCACAGCTGCACCAGCCTGCCACAATTCGCTCTCACGTAGTTCTTTCAATTCTTCTGCCAACTTCTCGCGATAGTCAGGTTTGCTGCACGTATCGATTGTGCGCTTTGCTTCCGCTCCGCTTGCTACGCTCTCATACAATTCTTTGAATACAGGCAATGTTGCCGCTTTGAATTTCTTCTTCCAATCCAATGCACCACGTTGAGCAGTTGTTGAACAGTTGGCATACATCCAGTCCATGCCATTCTCAGCTACCAACGGCATCAAACTTTGTGTCAACTCTTCTACCGTTTCGTTGAAGGCTTCTGAAGGCGAGTGGCCTTTCGAGCGAAGCACTTCATATTGAGCTTCAAAAATTCCGGCAATCGCGCCCATCAATGTGCCACGCTCACCGGTTAAATCTGAATACACTTCTTTTTTGAAATCTGTTTCAAACAAGTAGCCTGATCCTACGCCAATTCCCAATGCAATAGCTCTGGTTTTTCCATTGCCGGTAGCATCTTGAAACACTGCGTAGCTACTGTTGATACCTTTGCCTTGCAAAAATAATCTGCGCACAGATGTGCCCGATCCTTTTGGTGCAGCTAAGATTACGTCAACATCTGCAGGAGGAATAATTCCTGTTTGCTCTTTGAATGTAATGCCAAAGCCATGCGAAAAATACAACGCCTTACCTTTAGTCAAGTGTGGTTTGATGGTAGGCCACGTAGCAATTTGTCCTGCATCGCTCATTAAAAACTGAATGATCGTTCCGCGCTTGGCAGCTTCTTCTACTTCAAACAAAGTTTCGCCCGGCACCCAGCCATGCGCAATCGCTTTGTCCCATGTCTTCGAACCTTTCCGTTGACCCACAATTACATTGAATCCGTTATCACGTAAGTTCAATGCTTGTGCAGGGCCTTGCACACCATATCCTACAATTGCAATTGTTTCATTCTTCAATACCTCCACTGCCTTCTCCATCGGAAACTCCTCGCGGGTTACTACTTCTTCAACAGTCCCACCGAAATTAATTTTAGCCATAGTTTTAGTTTATTATGTTTATTAAAATGAATTCAAAATTTATTTCTGTTCAATTATTTACTTTTCTATTCACTTACACATTTCATTTTTCTTTGGGCGGCACCCGGGCATCCGCTCCAAGTCCTCGTGGTGCGAGGCGCACCCCTGTGGGCTTTCCGCTACTATCCCTGCCGCCAGCGTGCGTACAAACTTTTTAGTTAATCTACATCTACAATACGTTCACTTAGTTCAAAATACAAATCGCTACCTTCTTTGGCACGCACACTTTCCACTTCAATCAACTTCTCCAGTTGTGTCAATACTTTTTCAATAATTTCAGGTGTGGTGAACACCAACAAAATGGCACCCCCTTTTCGAAAATCATTTTCACTTTCGTATGCCATCATTTTTTTGATGCGCACACGTCTGCGATTCAGCACATTAATAATTCTGTTCAGTACAGAAAAATTATTGTCCGCCAGCAAATCCAATGTAAATTCTTGTTTCATCTCTTAACTTGTTACAAGTTTCTAGTTTCTAGTTGCCGGTAACTGGCAACCAGTAACAAGCAACTATTTATTCGGTATTTCTAGTATCACCTCCGCTACACCTGCACCGGCAGGCACCATCGGGAATACGTTGTCTTCTTTCTCTACCACAACTTCCAAAAAGTACGAAGTCTCAGCCGCCAACATTTTTTTCAATGCCTCTTCCAAATCTTTTTGCTCCGTTACTTTTGCGCCCGGAATTTTGTACGCGTCCGCAATCTTCACAAAGTCTGGGTTATCCATTTCCGTAAACGAATAGCGCTTGCCATGAAATAGCTGTTGCCATTGGCGCACCATCCCCAGGAAGTTGTTATTCAACACTAAAATCTTTACCGGAATTTTATACTGCATGATTGTACCCAACTCTTGGATGGTCATCTGATAACCACCATCCCCAATAATGGCCACCACTTGTTGATGCGGAGCGGCTACTTTGGCGCCCATCGCAGCCGGCAAAGCAAAACCCATCGTACCCGCACCACCGGAAGTAATATTCGTGCGCGGATTTTTGTATTGATAATACCTTGAAGTTACCATTTGATGTTGACCTACATCCGTCACCACCACAGCTTCGCCCTTGGTCAGTTGCGAAAGCATATACACCACTTCCGCCATCTTCAGGCTCTTCGTGTCTTTGATTTCTTTCTCCACCACTTTCTCAAACTCTTCTTGATTGAGTTTACGGAAGCTTTCTGTCCAATCAGGAAATTTACTCGGCAAACATTTTTTCGTCAATTCAATCAATGCTTCTTTTGCATCAGCATGAACCGATACATCCGTTTTAATGATCTTATTGATTTCGGCTTTGTCAATGTCAATATGAACAATCTTGGCTTGCTTGGCATACTTGCTAACGTTACCCGTCACACGATCATCGAAGCGCATACCAATCGCGATAAGTACATCGCATTGATTGGTGTTGATATTAGGACCATAGTTTCCATGCATCCCTAAATAACCTACATAATTTGGGTGGTCAGTAGGAAATCCGCCCAAGCCTAACAGCGTACTCGCCACCGGAATTCCGGTCTTCTCTGCAAAGGCAATTAACTCTTTCGTAGCACCAGATAACAATATTCCCTGACCGACCAATAAGTAGGGTCGCTTCGCGGAGTTGATCAATCCGGCAGCGGCCGTAATTTGTTCAGGCTGTAATACGGGTTTTGGTTTATACGTTCTTACACTCGTGCAAGGCTCATAGCTTGATTCTTCTATCAACTCATTTTGTGCATTCTTGGTAATGTCTACCAACACAGGGCCCGGTCTTCCGCTCGATGCAATGTAAAATGCTTTTGCTATAGCCGGAGCAATGTCTTTCGCTTCCGTTACTTGCACATTCCATTTCGTTACCGGCAAAGTGGTGTTAATCACATCGATTTCCTGAAAAGCATCGGTGCCTAACAAATGCGCAAACACTTGTCCGGTGATACACACAACGGGAGTTGAATCAATCAACGCATCGGCAAGACCTGTTACTAAATTGGTTGCACCCGGGCCTGAAGTAGCAAACACGACCCCGGTTTTTCCGGACACACGCGCGTAGCCTTGAGCTGCATGAATGGCACCTTGCTCGTGGCGGACAAGCAAGTGCGTGAGCTTATCTGCGTAGCTATAGAGTGCGTCATACACGGGCATGATTGCGCCACCGGGATAACCAAATATGTGCTGCACTTTTTCTTCTACCAAGCAACGCAACAATACTTCCGATCCTGTAATTTTTACTGGAGTCTTCACCGTCACTTCTTCTCGTTTTTCAATCTCACTTGCTACCATTGTCATTCTTTATTTTAAATTCTTTGTGCTGCTCAGCGATCTTACAGTTTGTTTTCACCGTTTTGATAGTAAGAGGCACTCAGAGCTAATTTTCATCCGTTACACAACCTTCTGCTGCAGTCTTTACTTGCTTTGCATATTTAAATAACACACCACTTGTAGCGAGCGGAGCTGGTGCTTTGTACAGTGATCTGCGGATAGCCAACGTCTTTTCATCGACCAACAAATTGATTTGATGTTTCTTTACATCAATCTCAATCCAATCGCCATCTTCAACTAAACCAATCAGACCTCCTTCAAATGCTTCGGGAGTGATATGTCCAATAACAAAACCGTGCGAGCCTCCCGAAAAACGCCCATCTGTAATAAGCGCCACTGATTTGCCTAAGCCTGAGCCCATAATCAAACTCGTTGGCTTCAACATTTCGGGCATGCCCGGTGCGCCTTTGGGGCCCACGTTACGAATTACCACTACATCACCTTCTTTTATTTTGCCCGACCTCACTCCGTCCACCACATCAAACTCTCCATTAAATACACGTGCAGTTCCTTTAAATCTTTCTCCTTCCTTGCCGGTGATTTTTGCTACAGATCCTTTTTCGGCCAGATTGCCATACAGAATTTGAATGTGACCGGTTGCTTTCAAAGGCTTTTCCAGCGGAGCAATCACATCTTGCCTTTCGAAATCGATATCCTTTGCGTTATCAACATTTTCAGCGAGAGTCTTTCCGGTTACGGTGATGCAGTCACCATGCATGATTCCTTTTTGAATCAAGTATTTTATCACCGAAGGGACACCACCGATTTTGTGCACTGCTTCCATTAAATATTTTCCGCTCGGTTTTAAATCTGCAATCAGCGGAGTTTTATCAGAAATACGTTGGAAATCCTCTTGCGTAATTTTAATGCCGACACATTTTGCCATCGCGATTAAATGCAAAACTGCATTGGTTGATCCGCCTAACGCCATTACAATGGTGATTGCATTTTCAAACGCTTTAAACGTCATGATGTCGCGTGGCTTCAAATCTTTTTCAAGAAGAATTCGGATGGCCTTGCCTGCTTCAATACATTCGGCAGACTTTTCTTTGCTCAATGCAGGATTAGAAGACGAGTAGGGCAATGCCATTCCCAACGCCTCAATAGCAGAAGCCATCGTATTGGCAGTGTACATACCACCACACGCTCCTGCACCGGGACAAGAATTTTGTATGATGCCTTTGTAATCTTCCTCTGAAAGTTTGCCTTGCATTTTTTCGCCAAGCGCTTCAAATGAAGAAATGATATTTAATTCTTTCCCCTTATAGTGCCCACCGGCAATCGTACCACCATACACCATGATAGAAGGGCGATTTAATCTACCCATGGCCATGACTGAACCCGGCATATTTTTATCGCAACCCACAACTGCTATCACTCCATCGTAATGTTGTGCCCCACAAACGGTCTCAATAGAATCTGCGATTACTTCCCGGCTCACTAAAGAATAGCGCATGCCCTCGGTACCGTTTGCAATTCCGTCACTTACGCCAATGGTATGAAAGATTAAGCCCACCAGATCCTGCACCCATACGGCAGTTTTTACTTCTTGCGCCAAGGCATTCAAATGCATGTTGCAAGTGTTGCCATCGTAGCCTGTGCTCACAATACCTACTTGTCCTTTCTTTAAATCTTGCTCCGTCAATCCAATTCCATACAACATGGCCTGCGATGCGGGCAAGGTCGGATCTTGGGTGATGGTGCGGCTGTATTTGTTTAACTCTGAATTCACTTACTTGAAAATTTTATAATTTCTAAACTCGTTACCGGTTGCTAGTTTCTAGTCAATGGCCACCTCAAACCTCTATACAATGACGTACGAGTAACTCTTATCCAACACAATATTCCGGTAGGTCTCTTGAATCAATGCGCCCATAGAATCTTTCCAGGCTTTAGCCACTGGCTGACGCTCGAATGATTCGATGGCCACGATCTCTTGCATGGTACTGCAGAAGAACGCGCTATCGGCTTCGAATAATTCTTCGGGTCTGAAATATTTTTCTTCCACCGGCAACTCCAACTCACGACAAATTTCGAGAACCGTCTTGCGGGTGATGCCCGGAAGAATGCTGGTTGCCGGAGGTGTATAGATCACACCTTCTTTTTCGTAAAAGAAATTAGCTCCGGGTCCTTCAGCCACATAACCACTTAAATCGAGGAGCAGTCCATCATCAAAACTACGTCTCTTCGCCTCGGTGGTTGCCAAAATCGAATTCACATAAAGTCCGCATACTTTCGCCTCTACAGTTACTGCCTTCGGGTTCGGACGTTGGTAAGCAGAAATGCAAATACGTTTTGGTTTTAAGTTCGGATGTTGCTCACACTCCCAAGCCGTGATCATCAGCGATACATCGGTAGGTGAAGTCAGCTCCATATTCGGTCCACAAAAAACCAACGGACGGATGTAAGCGTTGGAGAGATTATTTTTCTCCAGCAATTGATAGGTCAATTGAATCAATTCATCCACTGTGTAGTGAAAAGGAATGCCCATCAATTGGCAGCTTCGCTGCAGGCGTTCATAGTGCGCACGCGGCTTGAAGATTTTTACACCATTCACCGTTTCGTACGAGCGAATGCCTTCAAACACGCCATAGCCATAGTGCAATGTTTGGCCAAACAAATTCATTTTCGCTTCGCTGGCTTTCACAAAGTGTCCATCGAGGAAAAGCACCGTGTCATCATTAAAATATTCGATCATATTAGAACAATCGTTAGTTTGTTGTAGTAGCTATAAAATAAAACCGTCCCGCTTGTGGGCGGGACGGTTTCAAATTTCTTTTACAAAATCGTCACAGCCCCGGTTTTCGGAGAATGCTGACAATAATGAGTACAATCAAATTCTGAAGCAGGCTTCCCTGAGTCAGATTTTCAACAGATAAAAAAGTGGTATTCTTCATTTGTTTTTCTTGTGCTTGTGCAAGATGGCGAAATTTTATGATGTCAATCAACCAAACTGCCCAAAAAAGTTTTAGGTTTTCTGAATAACGAATGTTAGGTAAGGCTCTAATTGAATGAAAGGTACTCCACAATTCCATCACGTATAGCTGTAAAAGTTTTAATCAGCGATTCTTCATTCTCTTCCAGCAGCGTAACGCGAAAGCCTTGCAGCTCCGAACAAAACGAAGAGATCGGTACAACGCATACGCCTTTCGCGCCAAGCAAATAATACACAAAGCGTTTGTCGTGAGGCATCTCTTGTGCCGTCCACTCTTCTACTAACGCGCTGATTCGTGCATCGCCAATTTTCATTTTCTGATGGGGCTTTAAAGTGCCTTCTCTGAAAATAATGGTGTTGTAAAAGGCTCCGAATGTTTCATTGAACGTGAGTTGAGGTACGGTCTTAAAAATATCGGAAATGAGTTTGCTGCGTTTGCCAATGCGCTGATTGGTTTCTT
Organism: Flammeovirgaceae bacterium UBA5008; assembly: GCA_002398365.1. Lineage (GTDB taxonomy): Bacteria > Bacteroidota > Bacteroidia > Cytophagales > Cyclobacteriaceae > ELB16-189. The sequence goes on along the minus strand of DGYK01000057.1, from coordinate 14,437 downwards.
CGCGATAGGCTTTAAAGCGCGCATCACCTAAAATTTTTGGAATCGCCAATTGCGGCAGCTTGGTAGAACATACTTCTATCATTTTTGCGTTATCAATTGCCTGACACAAGCGATTGAAGTCGGCATCTTTGCTGCGGTTGTAATATTCCATCCAGCCACATCGCGCACCTGGCCAGGGCAACTCTTTCGATATGCCTTTCATAGCTATGCCGGGCACATCTTCAATTACCTCGGCCAGCGAATAAGCGCGTGCACCATTGTAAGTGATATTCAAATAAATTTCATCACAGATCAAAAACAAATTGAACTCGCGTGCGATGGCAACAATGCGCTTGAGTGTTTCCAACGGATACACCATGCCCGTAGGATTATCGGGATTGATGATCAATATACCGACTACATTCGGATTGTATTTTACCTTATTATAAAGATCATCCAAGTCAGGATACCACTTGTTGTTGGGATCAAGCGTATACGTAAGTGGCTCGTGACTAGCATGTGCTGCCTCCGCACTAGAGTGTGTGGAGTACGCAGGCGAAGGGCCGATGATACGCGAAGTAGGTGCGATGTATTGATAAACTTTGGCAATGGCATCGCCCAAGCCGTTGAAGAAACAAATATCGTCCGGTGTAATTTGTGCCCCTTGGCGGGAATTGTTTTGTGTAGCCAGGAACTGTCGCGTTTCCAGAATACCCTTCGAAGGACAATAGCTGTAGGTATCGTTTTGTAAAGACAGATCCGCAATGATCTGTTTGATCCACGCGGGAATCTGATGGTTCTTTTGAATTGGGTCACCGATATTTTCCCAATGAATGGGTAAACCCAGGTTTTTAATTTGCTCGGCCTTTTTAACGATCTCTCGGATTTCGTAGCTCAGTTCGTTCGCTCCTTCACTCAATAATTGTTGACGCATTCGCTTTCGTAATTAATAATAATCTTCGAAAGTAGAATTTAGTTGACTAGATAGCAAAGAGTTAAATCATCTATTGTATCATACTAACATTAGTTATGGTGCCAATCCCTCTACCCGATCTCCCACAGGTTCTGACATCGCTTTATCGCCTCGCTTGTTAATCATCGGTAACTTGTCCATCCAATTCACGTCAATCACATACACACCAAACTCTTCTATAACTTTTCCTTTCAGGCTGTAAAAGCCGCGGCCGCGAAAAGGAAACTGTCGGGCAGATTGCGGAAAGTGTACCGTGTCAAAGACATCGCCATATACATCATAAAAAGTTCCGAAAGCCATGTGCTCTTTGTTACGCATCGTTCGGGCATCTTTAGTAGTAATGATATACCCAACGATATGAACATTTTTTCCTTTATGCTGATGCAGTTCGGTTGCGCGCACGTTGCCATACTCTTTGCCTGCTAATAAGTCAAAAGGATTGCACAATGGAAAGCCCAGTAACTCGATTTCATCAAAGGCATCTTCAAATGAATTACGTTGCAAAGGAGGAAGCGGATATTCCTTTGGTTCTGTATCAAACAAGTCAATGGTAGTCGTGGGTTTCGCTTTTAAATTCCCAAAGTACAACATGCTCTCCCATAGCAATTGCTGTTTTGTTTTTCTGGTGAAGCGAAAACATCCCAGCCGAATTAAAATTCGAAGTTGCTCCAAACCAACGGCCGGATTGCGCTGCAAAAAATTCTCAATGCTTTTATAGTCTCCTTTTTTTTGCCGCTCCTGCGGAATGGCTTGCCCCAGTTTTGCATCCAAACTTTTGATGTGAATAAGCCCAATGTAAATTTCATCTCCTTCAATGGTCGTGAGGTACTCGCTGTGGTTGATACAGGGAGCCAGAATCTTTCCCCCGTTCATTCTTGCCTCATGAAAATAAAACTCGGTGCGATAGAAACCTCCAAAGTTGTTAATTACACCCACCATAAACTCCAATGGGTAATATGCCTTCAGGTACAGACTTTGATAGCTTTCTACTGCGTAACTGGCCGAGTGGCCCTTGGCAAATGAGTAGCCGGCAAAACTTTCAATCTCAAACCATACGCGATCAGTTACTTTCGGATCGTAATTTTTTTCACGGCAACCTTCAAAGAAACGGTCTTTCACCCGCTGAAATTCAGCCCTCGAGCGATACTTACCCGACATACCTCTGCGCAGCACATCTGCTTCGGTAAGAGAGAGTCCGGCAAAATAATGCGCCACACGAATCACATCTTCCTGATATACCATCACCCCGTACGTCTCACTCATCAACTCATCCATGATGGGGTGAATTGATTCATAGTTGCCGTTGTTTTGTTTAATATGAAATCGCTCGATATACGCCTTCATCATTCCGGAGCTTGATACACCCGGACGAATGATGGAGCTTGCTGCCACCAAGGTCAGATAATCAGAGCAGCGCAGCTTGCCCAACAACATGCGCATGGCAGGCGACTCTACATAAAAACAGCCCATCGCTTTGCTGTTGCGCATCAGACCTTTTATTTTTTCATCGTCTTTAAATTTTTTGAACTGATATACATCCACATCAATGCCTCTATTCTTCTTCACTTGCCGCACCGTGTCTTTAATGTGGCCAAGCCCCCGCTGGCTAAGAATATCAAATTTATAAAGTCCAAAATCTTCCGCAGCATGCATCTCAAATTGAGATACAGGCAAACTCTTCGGAGGAAACTCAGTGGCCGTATATTGATAAATCGGTTTTTCGGTAATCAGCACACCACCCGCATGAATGGAAATGTTGGCTGGCAATTCTTTGCTGATGACATAATCAGCAAAGCCCATCACTTTTTTGGCAATGTGATCGCGTTCGATTTTAATGTTTCTTCCTTCAACCAAGTTATCGATTTCTTCTTTCGGTAAACCAAATACTTTACCTAACTCACGAATGATGGATTTGCTCTGATACGTAACATGCGTGCCCAACAGACAAACATGGTCGTATCCATACTTATGAAAAATATATTCGTAGACCGCATCGCGGTTGTCCCACGAAAAGTCAATATCAAAATCAGGAGGAGAAACACGCTCTTCATTTAGAAAGCGCTCGAAATATAAATCCAAATCAATCGGATCTACATTTGTAATACCCAAACAATATGCCACTGTACTGTTAGCTCCACTACCACGACCTACGAAATCATAGTTATTTAGCTGAGCAAAATGGATGAGATCGAAGGCGATCAAATAATAAGCCGTAAAACCTTTTTTAGCGATAATGTCCAGTTCTTTTTCAATGTGAGTCTCCCACACCGATGGATTACTATAACGTTTAGCAAAACCTTTTTTGGTTTGCTCTCGCAAATATTTTAAATCTTCTTTTGCGCTGTTGGTGAAGTATTTTTTGTTTTTGTCTTCGCCTAGTATGCATTCGATGGAGCATTGCTGCAAAAGGGTTTGTGCATGGAGTATCAGTTCGGGAAATTGTTCAAACAGTTTCACGAGCTCCTCTTCGGGCAACATGTATTCTTCTTTACGGGCTTCTAAATGAACAGGCAATTTGCTCAGCAGCGTATTGTGTGCAATGCATCGTAGCAATCGATGTGTGTTATGGTCGCGGTAGATTGCCTTTTCTTTTTTTGTTTTTCCGTGGCGCACGATCTCTGGCGGCAGAAAGGTGACCGGATGGAGCGCGACAAACTTAAAGCCATAATCTTCCCGCGCGGCATGTATACTGAAGGCGTGTAAATCAAACGCGGTTACGCCAATATATTCGTGTGCCTTCAATTGTTCAGGCTCAAATTTTCCGAACGGATAAATAATCAGCGCATCTTCCATTTCCGGAGCGCGCGTAGGAAATGACTTATCCTCACGATTGTGATACGACAAAAACCGGTTGATTGCCTCAAAGCCTTGATTGTTTTTGGCTAGCGCGATGTATTGCATCACACCAGCGGTTTCTTTGTTTCGAAATTCCACCCCCACAGCAATCGTTAAGTCGTGAGGCACTTCCCCATACTTTGTCCGACCGTTTTCGCGGGTTTTGTTTTCATCACATAAGCGCAACATTTCCAGGTAAGAGGATACATTATTGATTTCGGTGAGCGCAAGGCGGTGAACACCACATCGTCTGGCTTCTTCAAATAGAGTTTTAATAGGCAAAGTGCCGTATTTGAAGCTAAAACCTGTATGACAATTGAGGTACATAAACGGAACCAATCTGGGGATAGTAGTGGAGCTATTTAACTCTACTTTCGATCCGGTTGTTCGGCAAATTAGTTGTGATGCGGGTACAACCAATACAAAACCACTCTATTTTATACCTGATTTGGGCTCAGCCAAAGTGGTCATTTTGAGGGTACAAGAACCATTTTTTAGTGAACTCAAATTTTTATTGAAAATATCTCATTCTTCCCTCGATTGATGTTTGCATAAACGTGCTAAAAAACTACTTTTGCGGTTCGTATTTTATGAATACCACTAATTCACAAAATGCTGATAACCAATAAATTAAAAAAGCAAATAAATACTCAACACATGGCGAATAGCGGCAAAATCACCCAAGTAATCGGTCCGGTAGTAGACGTGGCCTTTGACGAACCAGGTTCAAAGCTACCGAATATCCTTGATGCTCTTGAAGTTACCAAGCGTGACGGCACGCGTGTGGTACTCGAGTGTCAACAACATTTGGGCGAAGACAGGGTACGAACCATTTCAATGGAAGGTACTGAAGGATTGGTGCGTGGTATGAAAGTAACAGATACCGGCTCGCCTATTCAAATGCCAATTGGCGAAGATATTAAAGGCCGTCTTTTCAACGTAATTGGAGAGGCTATTGACGGTATTAAACAACCGGAAGGAAAGCAGTCACTACCAATTCACCGTTCTGCTCCATCGTATGAAAATTTATCAACTTCATCTGAAGTTCTTTATACCGGTATCAAAGTAATCGACTTGATTGAGCCTTACGCAAAAGGGGGTAAGATCGGATTGTTTGGTGGTGCCGGTGTAGGTAAAACCGTATTGATTCAGGAATTGATCAACAACATCGCGAAAGCGTATTCCGGTCTTTCTGTATTTGCCGGTGTAGGAGAGCGTACCCGCGAAGGTAACGACTTGTTGCGCGAGATGATTGAAGCCGGTATCGTGGATTACGGTCCGGAGTTCATGAAGTCGTTGCATGCGGGTGGTTGGGATCTTTCAAAAGTAGATCAAGGAAAATTAAAAGATTCCAAAGCGACCTTCGTGTTTGGTCAGATGAATGAGCCCCCAGGTGCCCGTGCACGTGTGGCGTTGTCTGGGTTGACCGTAGCGGAATATTTCCGTGATGGCGATGGCCAAGGAAAAGGAAAAGACATTTTGTTCTTTATTGATAATATCTTCCGCTTTACACAAGCAGGTTCAGAGGTATCCGCTTTGTTGGGTCGTATGCCATCAGCGGTAGGTTATCAACCTACGTTGGCTACTGAAATGGGTGCCATGCAAGAGCGTATCACATCCACGAAAAATGGTTCCATCACTTCAGTACAGGCTGTTTACGTTCCTGCCGATGACTTGACTGACCCTGCTCCGGCAACTACGTTTGCTCACTTGGATGCGACTACCGTATTGTCTCGTAAAATTGCCGAGTTAGGTATCTACCCTGCGGTAGACCCGTTGGATTCTACATCACGTATTTTGCGTGCGGACATCGTAGGCGATGAGCACTACAATTGCGCTCAACGTGTGAAATTGATTTTGCAACGCTACAAAGAATTGCAAGACATCATCGCAATCTTGGGTATGGACGAATTGTCGGACGAAGATAAGTTGACGGTATCACGCGCAAGACGTGTGCAACGTTTCTTGTCTCAACCATTCCACGTAGCTGAAGCCTTCACCGGTTTGAAAGGTGCATTGGTGGATATTAAAGATACCATCAAAGGTTTCAATATGATTATGGATGGTCAGTTGGATCACTTGCCTGAAATGGCCTTCAACTTGGTAGGTAGCATCGAAGAAGCTATCGCAAAAGGAGAGAAGATGATGGCAGACGCAAAGTAAAATTTGAAAATTGGTTGATTTGAAAATTTGATCATGATCAAATTTCTCAGCAACATATCTTCAAATTTTCAAATTGGTTAATTTTCAAATTGATTTTATGAACTTAGAAATAATCACACCTGATAAAAAAGTATTCGAAGGAGAAGTTGTGTCTGCTTCTTTTCCTGGAACAGATGGATCTTTTCAGGTTTTGAACGACCACGCTCCTCTGATCAGCTTATTGAAAGACGGAGTGGTGGAATACAAATCCAAAGATTCATTGAATCAGGTAAAAATTACCGGAGGTGTAGTAGAAGTTTTGAAAAACAAAGTAATACTACTTGCGGACGGAGTAGTTGAATAGTCAAGTAAAGACGATAAAAAAAGCCCGATCGTAAGACCGGGCTTTTTTTATGTCTTCATTTTCAAACTATTGTTCCAACAACCACTTCACAAAAAATACGGTGCCGATGATCAATGAGATCGCTCCAATGATGGTGAAGAACTGACCGGCTGATCCTAACAACAAACCAACAACCCCAACCGCACCGAAAATAGCAGCTAATTTCAAGTCATGATCCAATCCTCTGGCTTGTGTAGAAGATACAGACATTTCTTTCTTCTGTGATTTTTGAACTTTTACCATTTTTTTGATCTCTTTCTTTAACAACTGACGCACTTCTTTCTGCTCCTCTTTGGATAACTTCAGATAGTTCTTTTTGAATTCGGCACGGGCTTCTTCAACGACTAAGCTAGGTGTAGCTTTTGTGCTGGCAGTTAATACACTTTCTCCATCTGTGGCCTGCTTTGAGCTGGCGTTGGAAGCTCCGGCAATACTAGCATCTTGTGTGGTTTGGTTAGCAGCAAACTTTGGCGCTGAACATGAAAAGAAGAGAACGAAGGGGACAAGAAATAGATTTTTTTTCATGGGAAGATTAGTTTAAAGATTGGTTTGAAAATTTTAATGCCGATACATAATAAAAGCATTGACGCTATTTTTTCTTTGTAAAGATAGCCATTATTCGGGCGAAGAAGCGCTTCTCAAAATCCCAGAAAAATGTGAATTGACCGAAAATAAAACCATACAACAACAATAACACATTATAAATAGGCAGTATCAAAATATAATAGATGGTACTGGCCCATACCGGCATACTGCCTTCGCCAAACCAGTAATTGAAAAGGGGGCGTTTCAGAAATAAAACGGTAAATCCGGTACAGGCAAAGACTACTAATATCAGAACAACCTGAAGCAGGTTATCCACTTTCCACCTCGCCTTTAATTTCTGCAACCAACTCATCCAGATTCCTTTTCCTGTAAAGAACGTAATCAGGTAAATAGTTTCCAAAACTGATTTTTGGGTAAATCAGCCTGAATGGTCAAAGGCTCTTTTTTAACCGGATGAATAAATTGAAGCTGTCGAGCATGAAGGCAAATGCTATTATCTGCATTGCCGACTTCAAAACCATATTTGACATCGCCCACAATTGAGCAGCCCATTGAAGATAACTGAACACGGATTTGATGCGGCCTTCCGGTAACAGGTTGAACCTCCAGCAGGTGCAAGCCTGATTTGGTTGACAGGTGTCGGTAGCTTAGTTCTGATCGTTGTCCTTGCGGATGCTCTTTTTTGAAGGCCGTTGTTTTGTTTTTCTTTTCGTCCTTTACAAGCCAGTGAATCAGGGTTCCTTCCGCCTGATTAGGTTTGTTCCCAACTAATGCCCAATAGGTTTTTTTTGTTTCCTTATTTCGAAACAGCTCATTCATCCGTTCCAGCGCCTTTGAGGTGCGCGCAAAAACCACAACCCCACTGACCGGGCGATCAAGCCGATGAACAACACCTAAAAAAACTTCTCCCGGCTTTTGATATTTTTCTTTGATGTATTCCTTACAAAGTTCAACTAAAGGTTTATCTCCGGTGGCATCTCCTTGTACTAATACACCAGCCGATTTGTTTATCACCAGTAAATGGTTGTCTTCATATAGGATTTCTAACATAAGCCAAACTTGCTAATTTTTTGTAACTTTATAACCATGCAAACAGCAACGATTGACAGAACGAAGGAATGGACGGTGGATGAATTCATGAAACTGGAAGAATCAAACCTGCCTTGCGAATTAATCAATGGTGAAGTTTTTATGAGTCCAGCGCCCAGTTTTACGCATCAAATCATTTGTGGAAATTTGTATGACCTCTTGAAAGCATTTTCTCGCAAAAACGGTGGAATTGTAATGTTTTCACCAGTTGATGTCATTTTGGATAGAAGAAATGTTTTTCAACCAGATTTGTTATACGTAGCTAAAGAAAACCTGGGTATTATTTCTGAGCGCGGGCTAAATGCAGCGCCCGATTTGGCTGTAGAAGTTCTTTCACCCTCCAATAGTTTTAAAGACCGAAATCAAAAGAGAAAACTTTATCAGAAATTTGGAGTGAAGGAGTATTGGATCATCGATCCGGGAAATAATACACTTGAGATTTATGATTTCCGTGTCGAAGATGTGGATACGCCTATTCTTTATCTAGTTGAAGAAGGTGAGGTTGTATCGAAACTGCTACCCGGCCTCTCGTTCAAATTTCAAGATTTATTCATTCGGTAGAATGCAGAACTCGGTCAATTTTCTCTAATCCTTAAATTCCGAGGTAAAGTGGAAGTTGATTTCAGGAAAGTTATCCTGCACCATTTGTAGCCACGCACGGGACTCTGCCATAAACACCAGCTTATCGTCTTTATCACGGGCAATGTGCCGCTGCTTCGATTCAATAAATTCCGCCAGCTTCTTGGGATTTTTGCTGCTGATCCAACACGCCTTGTAAATGTTTTGAGGTGCAAACTCAACTGAAGCACTGTATTCGTTTTTCAAGCGAAACTGAATTACTTCAAACTGAAGTGCACCTACCACACCAACTACTTTCTTTTTCCCCAATTCATAGGTAAACAATTGAGCCACGCCTTCTTCCATCAACTGCAAAAGTCCTTTTTCGAGTTGCTTGGTTTTCATGGCATCTTTATTAATCACCTCTTTGAAAATCTCAGGTGAAAAACTAGGAATGCCGGTGTAAACCATTTTCTCGCCTTCCGTAAGCGTGTCGCCAATTTTTAAATTGCCGGTATCGTACAAACCCACAATATCTCCGGGCCAAGCCTGATCTACCGTTTCGCGGTCTTGTGCCATGAATGCGGTAACATTCGAAAAACGGATATTTTTATCCTGACGTACATGAAGATAATTACTTCCTCTTTCAAATAGACCAGAGCACACGCGGATAAACGCGATGCGGTTACGATGTTTCGGGTCCATGTTGGCGTGAATCTTGAAAATGAAACCGGAGAATTTTTCTTCTTCCGGTTTTACTACACGCACAGTCGTTTCTCTTGGAATAGGCGGAGGCGCAATGCGAATGAAGGCATCGAGCAATTCTTTCACTCCGAAATTATTAACCGCACTCCCAAAAAATACGGGCGCAACTTTTCCGCTCAAGTAATCTTTTTCGTCAAATTCCGGGTATACGCCTTCGATCAATTCAACATCTGCGCGCAGTTGTTTAGCATAATTTTCACCCACCAGCTTATCCATTTCTTCAGAGTAGATATCTGAAATCTCGATGCTTTCTTGAACGGTTACTTTACTAGGTGTAAATAGCTGCAAACTTTTTTCATACAGGTTATATACACCTTTGAATGTTTTACCCATACTAATGGGCCAGCTCAGCGGGCGCACTTTAATGCCCAACTTTTCCTCTACCTCATCCAACAGGTCAAAAGGATCCTGACCTTCGCGATCTAATTTATTGATGAAGCAGATCACGGGCGTATTGCGCATGCGACACACCTCCATCAATTTTTCAGTTTGGATTTCGACACCCTTCACGCAATCAATTACCATGATCACACTGTCCACAGCCGTAAGCGTGCGGTAGGTGTCTTCTGCAAAGTCCTGGTGACCGGGTGTATCGAGCAAATTGATTTTTACATCTTTGTATTCAAAGCCCATTACCGAAGTAGCAACCGAAATACCTCGCTGCTTTTCAATTTCCATCCAGTCGCTGCGCGCATGATCTTTAATTTTGGAGGATTTTACTGCTCCCGCTTTTTGAATAGCACCTCCGAATAAAAGTAACTTTTCCGTAAGTGTAGTTTTACCGGCATCGGGGTGAGAAATGATTCCGAAAGTTCTCCGCTTGGCTATTTCTTGTTCTAAAGTCATACTTTGAATAATAAAAAAGGGATAGAAAAATCTACCCCTTTTATTTTTTGGTAAGCGTGATTAGGAGTTGACCTCTAATTTGGCTTTATATTTTTTTGCGTTTTGTACTTCGCTTGAATCGAAGTAAGTATCAATAATAGTTTGGTAAGCAGCTTTTGCTTTTTCTACGTCATTTAACTTTTCGTAAGCCAAAGCCGCTTTCATCAAATAGGTAGGAGTGAATTCCTTATTGGGTTTATAATTGCTGGCCTTATCATAATAACGAGCCGCTTCATCATATTTCTTTTGTTCCATGTAGGCATCTCCAATCAGGCTGTAAGCACGTGCCTGAACCAACAAGTCATCTGCACTGAAATCCTCCAAGTGGTAAATTGCCAATGGGAATTTACCTTGCTTTAGGTAGATAACACCAGTATAGAAATTCGCCAGATTGCCAGCTTTTGTCAGGCTGTAGTCTTCAATGATTTGAAGAAAACCCAAGTTGTTTCCATCGCCATTTAAAGCCAAGTTTAAGCTGTCGGCTTCGAAATAACGGATCGCCTGAAACATCTCTTTTTGGGCTACTCCATCTTGTTGATCAACATAATAACGGAATCCGAAATAGCCACCAACTGCCAGAATTGCGATACCTACAACAATGCCCAATAGTTTTAGATTTTTTTCTGCCCAGCTTTCAAGTCCTTCCAGCTTTTCCTGTAAGACCTCCGGGTTCTCTAGTAAATCTTTGCTTTCTTCTTTTTTCTTCGCCATGGTGTATAAAAATAAGGTCTACCTATTTCTGATATTCTTAAAAATAGGGACGCAAAACTAAGAAATCTACTTGGTAATCAAAAGACTATTAATCCAATACAAACGGATAGTCAGTCTGTTCATAAATGTCTTTCAACGCTTCGGAAGCGTCAGGGAAATTCGATTCTTCCGCAAACTTCACGCTTTCCTCCACTTGACCATTCACCTTTTCTTCAATAGCAGCTAAATCAGCTTCAGTGGCTATTTTCTTTGTCAGAATGGTTTGACGAACTGACTCAATAGGGTCTCTGTGTTTGTATTCTTCTACCTCTTCTTTTGTGCGATACTTTTGCGGATCGCTCATGGAGTGTCCTTTATAACGATAGGTACGGAATTCCAACAAAGTGGGGCCTTCACCGGCACGGGCGCGCTCGGCTGCACGTGCCACCGCATCGTGTACCGCTTCTACATTCATCGCATCCACAGGCTCAGATGGCATATCATACGATTCGCCCAAAGTGTAAAGCTCAGTTACATTCGAAGTTCTTTTCACGGACGTACCCATGGCATAGCCATTATTTTCTATCACAAAAATTACTGGAATCTTCCACAGCATGGCCAAATTCAAGGCTTCATGAAAGGCACCTTGGCGCACAGCTCCATCACCCATGTAGCAAATGCACAAATTGCCCGTCTTATTATACATTTCCGCGAAAGCGATACCTGCACCCAGCGGCACTTGTCCGCCTACAATTCCATGCCCGCCAAAAAAGTGGTTTTCTTTATCGAAAATGTGCATCGATCCGCCTTTTCCCTTGGAAACTCCTGTTTCCTTGCCGTAAAGTTCGGCCATAATTTTGTTTGGGCTAGTACCCAGCGCTAGAGGATGGGCGTGATCACGGTAAGCAGTAATGTATTTGTCGCCTCTGCGCAAAGCCGAAACAGCTCCGGCAGCGCATGCCTCCTGACCTATATATAAATGACAGAATCCTCTGATTTTCTGCATGCCATACAATTGACCCGCCTTTTCTTCAAACTTGCGCATCAAAAGCATCGATTCGAACCAAAATAAATAGGTTTCTTTTGAGTACTCTGATTTTGCCTTGCCTTTAGCTGCTGTTGCCATAGATTTTGATTCTTTTAAGAGTTGCGAAAATACATTACAGCCAAACAACTGCCAAACGGGCATTTGTTAATGTAGTCGAACTATTCTTTGGCTGCTTGCCTACTTTGGGTGAAATTGCGACTCGCAAATTTTTACTGTGCACCTTCGCAAGCTCAACCTGTTCTGTTTTAAAAACATTGAAGAAGCTCAATTAGAGTTTGAAAACGACATTGTTTGTCTGCTTGGCAAAAACGGAAGCGGCAAAACCAGCTTGCTTGATGCTATTCATTATCTATCGTTTACACGAAGCGCTATCAATACTTCCGATGCCCAGAATGTGAAAATAGGCCTGAATCAGTTTATGATAAAAGGCCAATTTGAAATGGGAATGCTGAATTCGCAGGAAAAAATGAGGACCAAGGAGGTCATGTGCTCCTTTCAAACCGGTCAAAAAAAAATCCTTCGGGAAGATGGGCAAGACTGTACTAAATTTTCCGAGCATATCGGCCGATTCCCCGTGGTGCTTATCGCCCCGCAGGATATTGAGCTAATTTGGGATGGGGGAGAAGTACGCAGGAAATTTTTTGATACACTGCTTTCGCAATTGGATAAGTCCTATCTCGAAAACCTGATCATTTATACCAATCACCTCAAGCAACGAAATAGCCTTTTGCGGACTTTTTCAGAAACTGGAGCGGTCGATCATGATCTGCTTGCCAGTTACGATCAAAAACTGATTCCGGCAGGCCAGGTCATTTCCAAAAAGCGTGCCGCATGGGTGAATGAGTTTTTACCTCATCTGCAGGAGCAATACCTTTTTTTGATTGATGGGGCCAAGGAGGAAGTAAAAGTAGATTATAACTCAGATTTACAGAACGCTGATTTTGCTGTTTTGCTAGTAAAAAACCTTTCGAAGGATATAGCTCTCCAAAGAACCACTACAGGAGTTCACCGAGATGATTTTGAATTTCTGATCAATGGTCGAGAATTGAAAAAGTTCGGATCACAAGGACAGCAAAAGTCTTTTTTGATTGCACTTAAGTTGGCGGAGTTTCACGCCATTGCTCAGTCAAAGTCCATAAAACCACTCTTATTATTAGATGATATTTTCGACAAGTTAGACGACTACCGTATTCACCAACTCATGCGGTTGATTTCGCAGGGCACTTTCGGTCAGATTTTTATTACCGATGCACGTGAAGGCCGGAGTTTAGAAATCATTAAAGCCGCCAATGTAAGCGCTCAAGTGTTTACGGTGCAAAACGGCATTTTTACAAAGGGTTGATTTTTTTGCCTAAATTTGATTATGATTTTCCCTACACTGGTTAAAGGCAGCTACATCGAAAGCATGACAGACGAAGAGTTTTTTCGCTTCTGCCAGGATAACCGTGATGTCAAGTTTGAGCGCACGTCAACAGGTCAAATCATTATTATGTCTCCTACTACTTATCTCACAGGAAAAAGAAACAATCGCATTTTGTTTCAACTCAACCTTTGGAATGAAAAGTACAAATTGGGTGATACTGTAGATTCTGACACCGGGTTTTATCTCGCCAATGGTTCTATGCGCAATCCCGATGCCGCATGGATCAGCAAAGAAAGACTGGCCACGGTGCCCAAAGCCGAGCTTGACTCCTTTCCACATCTTTGCCCCGAATTTATTATTGAGTTAAGATCTAAGTCGGACTCTTTATTGGACCTCAAGAAAAAAATGCAAGAATGGATCGACAATGGCTGCCAGTTGGGATGGCTCATTGACGCGGACGAGGAAGTGGTTTATATATATGAACCAGGTAAGGAAAGCCGTACACATAACGATTTTAATACACCATTGTCCGGCTCACCTATACTTCCCGGATTTGAACTGATTTTATCTGAGCTGAGAATGTAGTTCAGATGGCCAAGAAGAATAACCCGGACGGCAATACGCAGCATATTGGAGATGCCATTCAGCACTTACTCTCCAGTTTTCATATCAAAAGCAAATTTGACGAGGCTAATCTAATCGCTTCCTGGGAGCGACTGACAGGGAAACCCATCGCAAAACGCACTAAAAAGTTATACATCCGAGGTAAGGTTTTGTTTGTAGAGTTGGAGTCTCCCTCCATGAAAAACGATCTGAACCTTCACAAACGGCAGATTATTGAAATCCTGCAAAAAGAGTTTGGCTCTGAAGTGATCTCCGAAATCGTCTTGATGTAATCAGAGCCCGAAACCATCCAAAAAGCTGGCTAGCGAAATTATTTAATAGACGAAAACCTGATTCAACGTTTGTCTAAACCAAAAAACCGTATAATTTTGCGTTCCCGTTTTTTTAGTGGATAGGAAAATGGGCTGAAAAGCGGTTTTTACGCGATTCAAGGCGTTCTGTGAAATATTTAAAAAAAGTAGGGGAGATACTCAAGCGGCCAACGAGGACAGACTGTAAATCTGTTGACTTATGTCTTCACAGGTTCGAATCCTGTTC
>DGYK01000005.1 GCA_002398365.1 Flammeovirgaceae bacterium UBA5008 | reverse complement strand
CTGGTCGCAGTAGTTGGTACGCATACACCTGCACTTGTAACTACCACTGAATATAAACCTGCATCAGTAGAAACAACTGAAGGAATCGTAAACGTACTTCCAGTAGCTCCTGTAATATTGGATGATCCCTTTAACCATTGATACGTTAAGCCTGTGCCTGTTGCCGTGACACTTAAATTGAAAGGACTTCCAACACATAAGGTTGTGCTAACAATTGGCTGAACCGTAATTAAAGCGGGGGAATTAACTGAAAGTAATGCGTTTTGGGCAAAAGATGAGGAGCAATTTGGGGTAGCGCTTGTTACCGTAATTCCGGTTACCTGTAAATTCTGTCCGTTATTGACCGCGGACAGATTACTTGTCGTAAAACTTCCCGCACCAGCGCCATTGGCAACAACTCCAGCAACTGGTGTTTGTGCTACACCGTTAATAGAATATGAAATGGTTGAAGTACTTCCTGGTAATAAACCTGTTAAGTTAATCAGCGCACCTGAACCAGCACAAACTGTTGCTGATTGCGATACTGCTGTTAATGTTGGTAATGGGTTTACCGTTATTGTCGTGTTGTTGGATGCTTGAATTCCATTTCCGTCAGTAGCTGTAACAGTGTAAACGGTTGTAGTTGTCGGAGAAGCGATAGGGTTGGCAATCACAGCAGAACTCAATCCAGCTACAGGCAGCCAAGAATAAATAAAACCAGGATCTCCAACGCCATTTGCTGTCAAAGAAACGGGTGATCCGCTACAAGATGAAACTCCACCTCCCACAATATTTACCGTAGGATTCGCCCTTGTAATGGCTGTTACTACAGAGGTTTGGCCTGAAGTTATGGGAGCCGCTGTTGTTGTAGTCAATGAGTTTCCACCCAAAACAGTCGTTAAATATCTTACCCAAGGATTAGAGGTTTGATTAAATATTCCATTCAGCACAGCTGTTGTCATGGCAGCCTCTGACCCACTTATATCTGCATTCACGTAAGTGGCTGTTACTACCGCAGCTCCTGCCGTAATTCCAGACTGCGTTACATTCCAATAGCGACTCAAGAAGTTTACTGCACTTGCATTGGAAGGATGCTTGGCATCTACCACCGAAACACCTACATATGCAGAGCTGTATCCAGTACCAGAAACTGCTACCGTAATTGGAGAATATTCTGATAATCCCGTATTATCCCCGATAGGAAATGTAAATGTACCGTTGGCCGTAAATATTTTTCTAACCTCGCCACCCCCACCGGTGGCCACAATCATTTTTGACGCGGTTGGACCTGCGACTGAGATTGAAGCTGTAGGCCCTAAAATTAAATTGAATGAGCCAATATTTAGCCTTCCAGATGCAAGAGTAAGCACACCATTTACGGTTACATCTCCTGCTAAAAGAGCTTCACCGCTCGATTGATTGATTGTTAGGTTATTATAAATGCCTGTGGCTACCAATTGAGATGGCCCGTAATATTCTACTGTTCCAGTATTTATAGAAATTCCATTCGAAGGACCCGAAAAACGAATCGTTCCACCTGTATTGTTAATTGTACCAGAAACGGAAAGCGTATTATTTCCTACATCAAAAACAGACGAGTTGGTTAGGTTTCCTGCAACCGTACAATTGCCCGATGCGTTTTTCTGACCTGCTCCAGAAAGTGTAAGATTGTTATAGGTAACTGAGGCTATTGACTGGGGTACAACTCCGTTATAGGTTACAGTACCGCCATTATTATTGAATGTTCCTGAATTAGTGAAATCACCTGAAATGGTTAGTGTGCCCGAGGTGGAAGTGAGTGTTCCGGCACTAAGCGCTAATGTGTTTATTGAAACTGGATTGCTTCCAAAATTGAGAGTACCATTTCCTAGTTTTGTTAAGTTCAGAGTTGATGCGGAAATTATGCCACCAACGGTTAAGGTATTGGCGGAAACGGTTATTGTTCGGTTGGCAGCAAAAGACACGTTACCCGAACCCAGATTTAAACTTTGAGTTCCTACGAAAGTAAAATTGCTATTCCATGATTGAGGATAATTCAAAGTAGAAATAGCACCTCCAGTGGTGTTATCAATCGTACCGCCATTAATGGTAAATGTTCCAGCAACAGTTCCTAAGGCAGATGCATTGTTGATATTTAATGTTCCTGCATTTAATGTAAAGCCTCCACTAAAGGTATTTGCACCTGATAGTGTCAGTTGACCATTTCCTGATTTTGATATTCCGATTGCGCCTCCACCAATAATTCCACCTATGGTTAAGGTGTTTCCATTAATCGTTAATAATCTATTTGCGTTTGGCGTAACGGCACCAGAACCCAGATTCAAACTTTGAGTTCCTATGAAAGTGAAGTCACTGTTCCAAGATTGTGGATTATTTGAGGTAAGGGTTAAGGCTCCTCCGCTCGTATTATCGATGGCACCACCTGTAATCACTAATGTACCCGTGCCTATCGCTGTGGCACTATTAATATTCAGCGTACCGTTAGATAGAGTTGTTGACCCTGTATACGTATTGTTTCCACTAAGAGTTAATGATCCGGCCCCGGCTTTGACAATTGCCAAAGTTCCTCCTGCACCCCCATTTCTAAGTAAGCCGGCAAAGATGTTGGCACCTGGGGTATCAACAGTAAGAGTATGAGTTCCAGCAACACCGTCTTCAACAATAGGTGAACCCAGAGTTGCATTGGTATTTAAAGCCGAAATTGTAACGCTATTTCCATTGAGTTGAAGTATTCCTGTGCTCCCGGCTCCGAATGTAACAGCATTGGGAGTTGTTGAATTGAGTGCGCCTGCATTCCCTAAGCGAAGGGTTCCTGCATTTATATTTACTCCACCTGTAAAGGTATTCGATCCACCAATCACTAATGTTCCCGCACCGTCTTTTGTAATGGAAACTCCTCCTCCGCCAATCACGCCATTTACGGTAAGGGTTGCTGCATTAATAGTAACTAATCGATTCGCATTTGGTGTTATTGCCCCTGTTCCAAGATTTAGGTTTTGTGTACCTGCAAAGGTAAAGTCTCCATTCCAGGCTTGCGGATAATTGAGGGTAGTGATTGCTCCTGCAGAAGTGTTGTTGATTGTTCCTCCGGAAATTGTAAATGTACCAGCCACTGTACCGAGGGCAGAGCTATTATTGATATTGAGGATTCCATCAGCTAATGTTGTTCCTCCGGTAAAAGTATTTGCCCCAGATAAAGTTAACTCACCTGTTCCCGACTTTATCAAACCAGAGGCCCCAGCTATTATTGAGGTTATTGATAGGTCGGGTGAGGAAGCACCATTTGCCACTGTAAACGTCTGTGTTGAGGATAAGCTAACCGGAGCACTGATTGTTGAAGTAGTTGCACTTGCACTCGTTGCTGCGTTGCCCGCCAAAGTCAGTGTTCCGGTGCCCGAAATGGTAGCCCCATTCATACTGAGTGGACCATTACTCGCATAATTGAATGTGCTCAAAGCGAGTGCACCTGGAATAACGATTGATAGTGTGCCATTACTGGCTGTATTTCGTCCCAATGTGACAAGCCCATTGTTGATGGTGAGGTTATTGAATGTAGTGCTGACAGTTCCTCCCAGCGTCTGGCCTGCACCATTCAATGTGACTGTACCTGTACCTGCAGTAAATGTACCCCCATTGTGTGTGAAATTCCCGGTTACATTCAAGTTAGTTCCTGCCGTGTATGTGCCCGCTGTAAGTGTAAAACCACCCGATGAGGATAATGTGGCAGGCGCTGTAAAATCACCTTGAGTTTGAGTAAAATTTGTAACATTCAGCGTGTTAGTACTTCCTCCTACGCTAAGTAGGGTTCCCACCGACTTGTTAACGACCAAGTTGGCAAATGATTGAGTGGCTAGCGTACCATTAATAGATTGGGCACCTGTTCCATTAAAAGTGACAATCCCTCCACTTGGAACAAATGAGCCACCGTTATTAGTGAAGTTTAATCCAATATTAGTATTTGCACCTGCAGTATATACGCCTGAAGACAGGGTTAAGCTACCCGTAGTAGTAAAAGTGTTTGGTGCATTAAAATTTCCAAGACTAAGCGTAAAGTCAGAAGTTGTTAATGAGGTTGTACTACCACCAACTGATAAAGTATTGGAGGATTTGTTTACGATAACTGAATTGAAGTTTTGTGATACTACCGTACCATTGATTGATTGAGCGCCCGTTCCATTAAAAGTTACTTGAAGATTAGTGTTACCGACAAGAGGAGTGAATGTTCCACCGTTATTAGTAAAGTCTCCTCCAATATTCAAAAAGTGAGTGTTCGTAGTTCCTACGTCATTAACAGTGTAAGTACCCCCCGCCAGAATCGTTAAAGAATTAATGACATTCAAAGTTCTGATAACTGTGCCAGAATTCGTTCTCAATATCCCACCCGAATTAATCGTGATTGAACTGCAAGCATGGGTAGAAGGAGTCCCGGTTCCATCGCTTACAGATACTGTATGTGTATTTAGGATAAAAACCACATCATCTGAATCTGGGATACCATCAGCATCAGTACCACTTGTTAAAGTCCAAGTGCCAGCTACTCCCCAGTTACCTGTGGCAGCTGAGTTGAAAGTGCCTTGAGAATAACTAAGGCTAAAAAAACCTAAAACAAACGCAATAAGTATGATTGTTGTGCGCAGTGTCTCTTTTTTAGGTTGTAGGCGTAAAATGAAGTTCAAGTTACTTAGATTAAAGGTTAAGCCAACGAACAATAATTATAATTACCATTCGACCTTAAAAGTAACCAATTTATGAGAAAAACACGCCTTTTTTAAGGCGCAAGTTTACCCTCGGAATTCAATTTCATGAAGGCAATCTTCTTTTGGCCATCTACCACTCCACCCATGGTCATAGTGCCAAGCAGCAGGATTCGTCCATTGCCTAATTCCAATACTTTGGCGGCAAAATCATCGCCCTCTTTACTACCGAAAGAGACTTCAAAAAGACGGTTCCCAAGGTTATCTAATTTGGCTAACAAAATGTCCAGCGAGGTGCCATTCAATTTCTCTGTAGCCACAAAAAAGTTATCGCTGGCAGGCGAATCATTAAATGAGCGTTGAAGGGTTGATTTACCAACATTTAAGCCGATTTGTTTTGAAACAATAAAGTCGGAGTTCTGAAATGTTAAATTTCGCGGTAACTTGATCAAGTATATATCTCCATCCACTAAATTTTGTGAAGTACCCGTCATTAAATAGCCAACCAATGATTGGGCCGATGCATCTGAAAAACCCGTCATTTTTTCATCGTAATTGGTAGTACCTGCAAACAAAGTCTGGCTAAATTGATTTCCAGTACCGGATAATCCAAAAACTGTAAAATTAAAGTCTGCCGTTGGGTTAATGCCGAGATCATCCAAATTGGAGTACCCAAAAACATAGTATGTATTCGCATCCTTCTCAATGACCTTTATAGCTGCATCTTCTCCCTGATACGAACTACCGAAACCACTGGAGTTCTTCCAATTACCACTTGCATCGCTTACCCAAGAAAGGTCTGTGAGAAAGCGCATATACATATAGTCTGATTTATCGACAGCTGGCTCGGGGATGGAACTCGTGCTTCCGGCAACAATATAGCCATCACTTATTACAGTGATCGATTTCGCATTCTCATTTTTAGGAGTTGTTCCATTCGACTCCGTTAACCCTTGACGGACGCGAGCAATCTCCGTTCCATTTTGATCCAGTTTGATTAACAACACATCGTTGTTACTGTCAGAAATCTGGGAATTGGCCAGCACAATCAAATTTCCATCCGGAAGCAACTCGATGTCTTTCGCATCATCATCAAGCGATTCGCCAATTACAATTTCCCAAACCAGTTTAGCTTGAGCATCCAATTTAGCAACATACAAATCTTGGTCTTCATTTACAGAAGCCCTCGAATTACCTAATATGACCACCGATCCATCCGAGTTAACAACAAAGTCAACTCCGCTTTGGTCGCCATCGTTACCTAAAAATTTCAAAAAGTAATCTTTATTGGGCGCAGGTTCAGATGACTCACAGGAGATGAAGCCAATTAAGAATGCCGTTAAAAAAATGGAGATGAAAGCCTTCATGCCTTTTTCTTTGACTTAAACAGATTTCGGAAAAGATTCTTACCAGACACCTTCTTGAGCTTTCGCGGATCGTAGAGTGGTCGTATGTAACCAAAAGAAATCGACAGGTTATCAAGACGCAAAAAGTCGCTTACATATTGATACTGAGTCAGTGTGGTTGATAAAGTGCCATCTGAGTTGTAAAAGTTCTTATCTGGAATTGTGATGTTATTAAGGCCAACCATATACCGTGCATCGGCATACAAAAAGTTCTTGCCGATCTTGTATTTAACACCACCTCCAAATATAAGAGAGCGATTGAAGAAGTTCCGTTTAAAACTTAAATCAATGTCGGGTCCCTGAGCAATGCGAGTTTGCGCTGAGATCGTGCTGTTATCATTAAAAATGAGCGAAGCAGAACTAGAAACCAAAAGATTGGCTGCCAACCCCACGTAACCGAAAGGTCTAATTTTTCCTGAATCGTAAGAGTATTTCAAATAAATCGGAATATCCAACCAACTAGAGCGATCTATTAGGTTGCTTACATCTGCCTTGGCAATGTTTGTGGTGGTAACACCAAATGATTTCGTTGAAAAGGAAATACCTGAACAAAGACTCCAATTATCATTGATGTTCCAATCAATTCCAACTCCCGCCTGTATTCCCACACGTAGCGTGTTCGCCATGGAAACATTGGATGCTGAAGTAGAAATACCTTGAATGATACCAGGAAAAGTAACATTGGCTCCCAAATGATAATGAGGCGTGAAACGTGGGCGTGAGGTGAATTTCCGGCTTAGATAGACAATATCAATCGGGTCATCTTTTTCATTTGGTTTAAATTCCGGGTCCTCCTTCAATAAATTCAAATAGCTTGTTTCCGCTCCGATTGGGTCATCTAAAACCAAATAAGCTTGCGCCAATATGTAATACGCCCTGAATCGCTGTTCTTTTGTGAACCCGGATTCAAGACAGCTTTTCAACAACGAAGGGAGGCCATAAAATCGGCCCGCCTCAAATTCGCCATTTGCTAAATCGAGTGTTTGCTGGCAATTTTCTTGTGCACGGAGTTGCTGCACAGAGACGATGAGAGTAAAGAAGATAACGAATCTTTTAAAGTACATGGTTCTGTTAGTAATCCTTAATTAACAAACTTGTGCAAGTTGATTCATATTCAATATCAGAACCCACATATACTCTCCACTCTTCCTTGGTCATGTTTCTCGATAGATTCGGACAAACTCGTTCTGCCAATACTTTTGTATCTGTGGGATACACTCGTATTTGTCCATCATTGCAAGAAGCAACCAGATAATCTGAACCTTTCGCAAATCCGAGTTTCCAAACATTACCATTATTATTATCCATTACTACCGGTAAATCTTCTTCATGATCAACCACCCACATTTGAAGCTTTCTATCCAAACCAGCGCTGGCCAACAATTTACCATCAGGGCTAAATTCCAAGTCGGTGACACCCGCTTTATGGCCACTCAACTCTTTTACTTTCTTGGTGTTCAAATCCAGAATTTTTACCAAACCTTTTGTAACTGATTTATTATCTCCAAACACCTCCATACCATACGCAATTATTTTTTCAGTAGGATGAAAGGCAACAGATAGGATTCGTGCGGATGCTTCGGTGGCAATTTCAGTAAAAGAATAATCTTTAGCATCAATTAAAATGAGCTTTCCTGAGGCAGACGCTCCGGCAATCCAATTACCATCCGCACTAATATCAAGTGACTTTAATGCATAGGGTAACGTGACGATCACCTTACTCTGTCCTGTTACCTGATTTAATCGGAGGGTACGATCGGATGAAGCGGAAATAAAGCCTGAGTTATCCGGCAAGAATTTAATATCAGTGATAAGACCCTTGTGGCCTGTAATTACTTTAGGATCGCTGGCTAAGGCATCAACCGTAAAAATCTGCAAATCACTTGAGTCGTTTCCATTCACCAAATACTTTTCATCCTTACTGAGAGCCAGCACGCGATTGGCCTGCCCTTTATTTTCATAAAATGGAGCACTCGCTTTTTGGGTGATGTAGTTACCCTCTACAATTCTTCCGTCATTTCCGGTTGCAAAAAAGCGTTCAGAGTTTTGTGAGACTGCTAAGGCAAACATTTTGTTTTTCAAACCTCCAGGAACGCGAACTGCATTGTAGTTGTATCCGGTAAGCTTTGCCAATCCGTAATACAGCCCTCTGAATACATAAGGGTCGTATTTTTTTCCACCATACTTGTTGTGGAATAAATAACCTTGCATAGCTGTGAGACCCGCTAAATCTTTATCGTCAATATTTTCTGATTTTGCTTCTAAAGACTGTGCAACAGTTAAGTAGTAAAGGCTATTGGCTCTTACCAAGTTCTTTTCTGCTTCGTTTGTTTTTAATACAGCTATTTCTTTTGCATCACGCTCTTTTAAGCTAGACTCTTTCGCAATTTGCTCCTGTCGCTTTGCTTCTTGCGCTTGGGCTAGGGCAAAATTTTTCGCTGCTCGTGTTTCCTCCAAAGCACTTAACAATTGCTTTTCTTTTTCAAGCAACTCTTTTGTTTTTTGCTCAGCTACTTTCGTTGCTTCATCGGCCAAGTTCTTTTGTTTAATAGCGATTTGTGTTTGTTGTTCTGCTAAAGCCTTTGCATCTAATGCCAATTGGCGCTCTTTCTTCATCTGGATTTGGTTGATCAAACCATAGAAGAAGAATCCGATGGAAACCAATAAGGCAATACCCAATACGATGTTAGTGATACGTGCTCTCCGCAACATTCTGCGTTGCAGCATTTCTTGATTTTTCAACTCAGCCTCAAAAGTGATCCGGCTAGTATCCAAAAAAACGATCGCCCTTTCAAACGCCACATCGTAGCGTTGTGCCCAAGTTCGAGTAGGGTTCTGTTTCTTTTGCCAGTTCAAAGCTAATTGCAAATCGGGAGGCCTCCACAAGCTGGTCTTACCCACCTGATACATGGCTGATGCATCCGACACACGTTTATACATCCGTGCCGATTCGAACTCTTCATCTACCCAAGTAGAAAGTCGAGTCCAAATACGCATCAAACTTTCGTGAGAAATTTCGATCAACGATTCAGATGCCAGTGGCACTTGGTAGCTGGGCATTAGGAATGATCTTCCTTGTTGTCTAAATTTATCTACAACCTGAATCACTTTACTTTCAGGGACTGCTGCTAACTCGGCTACCGTACGAATTTTAGTGGGTCTTCGAGTACCCTGACTTTCTTGATTTTTTTCCGTGATAGCTTTGAAAAGTATCTCTGCGATTTCTTTATCCTGAGAATTAAGTTCTTCATAAGCCTCGTTCGCGTGAAGCGACAAGGCTTGAGAAATTTGCCCCACCGAATTGTAATGCCGAAGATCCATCGGCTCGCCCGGTTCACGGTTGACTAACCAGTAATCCCACGTGCGCATGAGGGCATGCTGCAAAATGGGCAATTGGTCTTGATTATTGCCAATATCACTCAATAATCGTTTAACTAATCGCTGCGAAATCCGCCCCCCTCCAACTGCTACAGGGCCTTCAATAACCATTCGCTTTTGTTCGCGTGTCATTTGAGGCACCAGATAATTGCTTTTATTGACCAGATTGGTAAGTCCGGGAAATGAAGCACAATCACCCATGAAATCGGCACGCATACTTAATGCTAGATAAGCAGGAACGTCTGTTTGATCTACAGTAGCCAAAATCAGGCTTACAAATTCTGTAGATTCGTCTATTGCGCCTTCCGCAGTGGAGTCTTTGTATCGGAATAGTTCTTCAAACTGATCAATTAAGAAAAAAACATTTTCCTGATTACCGGATTGAATGTAACGGGTAATTTCAATAAGACCATTCGGTCCACTATGTAAAACCGAACTGATTACAGAGCGGTGAATTTGCTTGTCCCCTTCTTCGATGCGGCCTTCAGTCAATAAAAAATCAACAATGCTTTCAGTCAGATTTTGAATAGGTGAAGTACCCGGACGAGTGATAATCACTTTCCAATTGGGACCCGTTTGGGTCATAAATCCACCGTAAAGCATCGGTATAAGCCCGCAATACATTAAACTGGACTTACCGCTGCCGGAATAACCTAATACAGTTACAGATCTATTTTGAGATAATTTGAGTAGAATTTCGTCTGCCTGCCCTTCACGCCCAAAAAATAAGTGGCACTCGTCCAAGGAAAATGGTCGTAATCCAGGGAATGGATTGAAATTAATCTTCTCTGAAGAATAATTTAGATCCGAATCCTGTTGATCGGGGGCACCAACTTGGACAGAGTAGTTTAACATTAAATCACCAAAAATAAACTGTCTATATTAGAGAAAAATAAGCTTAAAAAATACTTTCAATAGTTTACAAAATCATCTTTGGTTACCAAATATGATATAAAAAGTCCAAAATCTAGCACAAAATCAAATATATTCCAAAACCCGGTCTGCCAACTTAATGTTATCGGCAAGCAGTTCATAGAACTGATCTTTATTAATTTTCAATAAAACGGTCTCTTCTTTCGTGACCAAAAGGTTTGAATTGGCAAACCCAGAAGGAGAAATCATTTCGCCTACAAACTGGCCTGTGGTATAATCCATAATGTACCTGCTCTTTTCATAGTATTGAACAGAACCCTTCAAAACCATGTAAAAATCATTGTTCAGCTTTTCATCTACTGAAATGAACTCATCTGGCGCTAGTCTGACTTCCCTCGATATATCAGCCAAAAATGATAATGCGATACCTGGAATATCTTGAAATATAGGCAGTTGCTGAAAAAACACGATCTTATCAAAAAGCTTTACTTTGGTTTGTTTAGAGGGTATAACAGCTCTGTCCAACCATCTTTTTGAATCACTTGATAGTCTTCTGGTGTTAATCTCATATTCTTCTTTATCCACCTGATAAAGTGCCCAGGCTGCCATCTCTCGAAGCAAGCGATCGGGATTAAAGAGTTGTGCAATTAAGTCTAATTTAAAATCGGCTATCTGGAGCAATCCAATTTGTTCCAAAGCACAAGCTTTAGTCCAACGGTTAGATTGAGTAAAATCTCGATTTATCAAGAACTTGAGAGTCAATTTGTTATCTAGCCGTAAGCGTGGGTAGAATACCTCTAATCGATTTACTTTTTCTGTGTTGGTAAGATCATCCAGCACAGGAATAACTCGTTGTTTCAATTGCTCTGACAAAAACACATCCAGCAATTCTACCGCATACGAAGTTCCTTCAGATGTACCACTCTCAATGTTTTCTTTTACCAACTGAATGGAACGCGTGTCATACAACATGGCAAGCAGCATGTAAATGTGATCAATATCATGACTGTCTTCCTCTACCAAGGCTTGCTTCAACCGGCTCTCCCCTTCTTCCAATTCCTGACGCGCATTAATATTCCAGGCAATATCCGCTACGTCATTTTCAATGGCATATTTAATGCGGGTAATCTGCGAAATGCCTGCTTTAAAGCCGCACTCGCCCAGCGACAGCAGTACCTGAGAAACTACCACCTTATCGGGATAATCGATTTTGCTCCACAATAGATCTTTGGCTCGCTGCCCACCTATCCGACCAATTACCTGAATAATGCGGATAATGGTTTGCGTGCTCTGACCCGTTCTGTAAAATGCGCTTTCTAAATGATTCAGTGCTTTCCCTCCTATAAGCACCAATGCGTTCATCGTTTGGTTGCTGTAGATCGGATTCGAGAGGTTGTCGATCAATGCAAATATAATTTCGGGGCTATTTACTTTGATGGAGGTAGAGATGGCCGTCTTTCTTACTTTAGGTTCGAGGTCAGAAAGTAATTCAATCAAATAAGATGAGTTCTCATCCGTAGAAGAGTGCAGAATAAGTTCAGCGGCATATTGACGGTCATTCGGTTCAGCCGATCTTGCCAATCGTTGAATGCGTTGCTTGTGAATATCTCCTCCATTATTTAAGATTGCTTCGAGGTCGCTTTTGCTCAACATCTTCTTCTCCCCGCTTTCATTTACACCTTTATCAGCACGAATAATGTATTGATCAGAAACCGAAAGTCCTTTCAACTCATTCATTCTTCGCTGCGCATAATCGCGCGCCTCATCATGCCCGTTTTTCATCAGGCTGTTCACCCACACACCAATCTGAGCAGGCTCCAGTTTTTCCAACAATCGAAAAGAAAAGACCGCTTTGGAAGTGTGCCGGTCGATCAGTTGCTGCTCTAGACGAGACACTACTTGTTTCAAACCTAAGTCGAGTTTTTCCTGACTGTAATCGCTGTTCTCCAGCTTAGCGCGGATCTTATTTTTATAGCCACCATACAATCGCTGAATCAATAATATGTACAGCCCGCATAAGGCTAAAATGATGACCGGAATCCAAATGATTTTAAAGATAGGTATCAATGAAAAAGCAAAAATGCATATACCGGCAATGAGCCTTCCAGACTCACTGACCACACCTTCTACTTTTGCTTGGATGCCAAAACGAATCTTGCTGTCGATGGGCACAAACATGAGTTTATATACCGGGTTCTCCAGCGATTCCCGCAAGGTGGAATTGAAAAGTCGCGTAAGTGCAATGAACAGGAAGAAGAAGATAAATGTCTCCGGATGGGTGGTTAAATCGTAACCAAAAAAGAAGGCAGCCACAAAGGAAGCGAGTGCCAGAAAACCAGTCAACAGGGGCAGTATAAAAAGGGAAGTGCGCAAGCCGTACGAGCTGATAATTTTATCGTTCACGAATGCCTGCATCACCAAACTAAGCATATAGATCGTACCATTGAAGTATGCTACAAAGTCAGTCAGGTCACGCTGATTA
Organism: Flammeovirgaceae bacterium UBA5008; assembly: GCA_002398365.1. Classification (GTDB taxonomy): domain Bacteria; phylum Bacteroidota; class Bacteroidia; order Cytophagales; family Cyclobacteriaceae; genus ELB16-189. The sequence continues at coordinate 36,757 of DGYK01000005.1, read as the reverse complement.
GGGTATTGTTCGTTGAGGAGGTCTTGAAAAATGAATTGATTAAAGTTGAATGTCACAACAGATGCAACTAGGAACAAACTCAAAAGCACTACGTACTTATCTTTGAATATCTGATTAAACTGTGTTTGTTTCCGCACAGATGCGTCTGCAATAAGTTTACTGGTAAGACCAAATGAGGTGTTAATCAATAATAGACAAATCAATGCTCCCACAATACTTGCATCGCAAACCAGCAGATAATCGGATGTGTCTGGAAAAAGAGCTGATGTGAGGGGTATCAAGAAATTGGCTAGGATAATGGCAATCAACTGTCCCGTGTCGATCCATCCAATGATTCGTTTGGATTGCTTAAAGTCGAAAATACGACCAAACATACCCCAGTAGCAAAGCAACAAAATGGCAGTGGTAGGGCCTGTGAGGCAATACATCAACAATAGTGTATTGTTATGCAATTCAGTGGATCCAAAATGATAAAAAAAGTGAAGTGCGGCCGTGGTGAAAAAAACCAACACCAAGCTGGCAGATGCCAGTATGCTAAAGCGAATGCGGTTTTGGAAAAACGAAAACACCAACGTAGAAGCAATACCCAACCCGCCTGAGATCAAAAAGGCTTTGTTGAGTTGATCACTCATCTTATTCAGGAAAAGGGATTCAGCCGTTACCTGATAGGTTGCCACGAAAATACCAATGAAAAAACCCATGCCGAGCATAAGAGCTACCTTCTTTTGCTCGTCTGCTTTCACATTTAAGAACCGAAAGGCATTAATCTTCATGGGGATTTAGAGCCGTAGAATTTGTCAATTACACGCAAAGTACTATTAATTCAAAAAACAAAAAAGCCGGAGACTCCATTGAGTCACCGGCTTTCAAATGTTTGTTAACTTCGTTCAACTACTTTTTAGTAGCTGTGCTATCAACTTTCGTAGTTCCCGCTTTCTTCTCCTGATAAGCAGCGTTCAATCCTTTAATCACATCCTGACTAATGTCAATACCTGCGTTTCCGTACAACACATCGCTAGAACGGTCGAACTTCAATACCACTTGAAATCCTTTTTCGGCACCATAAGTTTTCAAAAAAGTAGTCAGATTGGTATATAACTCGTTCGTTACTTTTGCTTGGTCATTCATTAATTCTTGCTCTACACGTTGCTGATGCATTTGAAGGTTTTGTTGCTTTTTGCCCAAATCTTCTTCCACCGCTTTTGCCTGGCCGATGGTCATCGTGCTTACATTACGTTGGTAGGCTCCAATTTCGTTCTGCAAAGCTTGTGCACGGTTCTGAAGATCCTGATCCATTTTTTTTCCTTTTGCCTCAAAGATTGCTCTTACTTCTTTGTAATAATCATAATACTTCAACACGGTATCGGCATTGATGTAGGCAATCTTTATATCTCCTGATAACACCGCACTACTTGCTGTGGTGGTAGCTGGTGACTTTGAGAAATGCAGGTAAAACAATACTGCCACACCTACAAGAGATAACCCACTAAGGGCAACCGGAACATTTTTCATTTTGATAGATTTAGTTTTGAGGGTGCAAATATAAACAGAAAGGGTTCAGCACAAAATTCACATTTCTTCCTCCTCTTCGGTTTGAAAAGAGTAAAGTGTATCATCCAATACCAACGCTTCGTTGTTATAGTCTGCCACAAACTTCTCAATTACCTGTGGTGTAATTCGGTCTCTGTGAAGGGCTACGTCTAAGCCAATTCCAAACTCAGCGTCTTCCACTACTTCTGTATACTCTTGCACTTTAATGCTCCCCTCTTCTTGTAATTCCATTACCACATCGGCAATAAAAAGACCTACTTCTTCTTCCATTTGCCGTGAGGCTTCATCCTCAACCGGTTGATCCGATTCAATCCATTGTTGATAGGTCGGAAATTGCTCAAATGCTTTCTCTTCAGCCAATTCGAACAGTTGCCGTTCATGTTCTAACCGCAGCGTACACAGAACGGTGTCAACCAGTACCTCTTTCCCATCTTTTTTCCCAACAAAGTAAAAATGCTGATACTCCTCAGAGGCATCATCATCTTCAATTAACAGGTAGCTTTTGCCTTGCATGCGGGCGCGGTGTTCAGCAATAATAGCGGGGTCAAAGCCGGGGTTCATATAAGTTATGATTTATTGATTATTTTTTTGAAAACACTATTGAGCACCCTTCTCATTTGATTCTTTGAACCACTCCGCATACATGGGATAGTTCTTTGCCGTGCGCTGAATCACCTGCTTCATTTCTTCCCCTACTTCTTTCACTTTTTTAGCCGGCACACCGGCCCATACGCTGCCTGGTTCTACAATTGTTTTAGGAAGAATAATCGCCCCTGCTGCAATTACCGAACCGGAGCCGATCACGGCATCGTCCATCACAATTGCCCCCATCCCAATTAATACGTTGTCTTCTATCGTACAACCATGTATAATGGCTTTGTGAGCAATTGATACATTTGATCCGATTACAGTCTTCGCTTTTTGGTAAGTGCAATGAATCACCGCACCATCTTGAATATTAGTATTATCCCCAATCGTGATAGAATGGACATCCCCACGAACCACGGCATGAAACCAAACCGTGCAATTGTTGCCCATCTTCACTTCGCCCACCACTACGGCTGTTTCAGCTATAAAACAGTTTTCTCCAAACTGAGGGGTAAACCCTCTTACCGACTTGATCAATGCCATATTGTTGACAATTAAAGCCCAAGATTAGCGTAAACACATAAGATCACAAAATCCTCCTGACAAGATGTCACGATTCGTGAATATGTGCTAAATTTGCGGTTCGAATTCAAACGAACATGGATAATCTGATTGACGACATTGGGGTTTTGACCGGAACGGAAGGTGAAGGCAGCGAAGCCATGAAGGTAACAGCCACTCAAAATACGGGTAAGGCCCGCAAATTATATATCGAGAGCTATGGTTGCCAGATGAATTTTTCGGACAGCGAAATTGTGGCTTCCATTCTTCAAAAAGAAGGTTTCGATACCACCTCAGAAATTGAAGAAGCCGACTTAGTATTTCTGAATACCTGCTCTATCCGCGAAAAGGCAGAGCAAACGGTACGCAATCGTCTCAACCATATTAACGGCCTTAAAAAAAAGAAGCCCGAAATGATGGTGGGCGTGCTGGGCTGTATGGCCGAGCGACTGAAAACCAAATTATTAGAGGAAGAAAAAATTGTAGACTTGGTAGCAGGTCCTGACGCTTACCGCGATCTGCCGCAGCTTATACTACAAGTAGATGAAGGCGACAAAGCGGTGAATACGTTCCTCTCGCGCGAGGAAACGTATGCGGATATCAGTCCGGTGCGACTAAATTCCAATGGCATTACGGCTTTCATCTCCATCATGCGCGGGTGCGACAATATGTGCTCGTTTTGCGTAGTGCCATTTACGCGTGGACGCGAACGCAGCCGCGATCCGCATTCTATCGTAGCCGAAGCCAAAGACCTATTTGAAAAAGGTTATCGCGAAGTGACTTTACTAGGCCAAAATGTTGACTCGTATAAATGGAGTGAAGTTGAAAACAACAAAGCACGTCTCGAGAAAAATCAAATTACAGAAATCGTCAACTTCGCCCACTTATTAGAAATGGTAGCGAAGGTGCACCCTGATTTACGCGTACGATTCTCTACTTCTCATCCCAAAGACATTACAGACGAGGTACTCCACACGATGGCTCGCTATGAGAACATTTGCAAATACATTCACCTTCCCGTGCAGAGTGGCAATAGCCGGATTTTGGAGTTGATGAACCGTGGGTACAGCCGCGAGTGGTACTTGGAGCGCGTAGCGAAGATTCGGGAAATTTTAGGAACCGAATGTGGCATCTCTTCCGACATGATTACTGGTTTCTGTACCGAAACCGAAGAAGAACACCAGGATACGCTTACGCTGATGGACTTGGTAGAATATGATTATTCGTATATGTTCTTCTATTCTGAGCGCCCTGGAACCTTAGCTGCGAAGAAATGGGCAGATGACATCTCGTTGGATGTAAAGAAGCGAAGGCTGGACGAGATCATTAAAAAACAAAACGAGTTATCGCTAAAGCGAAACCAGACTGAAGTGGGCAAGGTTCAAAAAGTGTTGATTGAAGGAACATCCAAGCGATCGGCTGAGCATTTACAAGGAAGAAATTCTGCCAACAAAGTGGTGATCTTCCCAAAAGAAAATAAAATGAAAGGTCAATACGTCCATGTGTTGATAGAAAGCTGCACAGGTGGCACACTTATTGGTAAGATTGTAAACCAATAGAAAACGAAAAATGGCTGCGTTAGACTCAGAAGTTCAAAGTATTAAAAACCGATTTGGCATTATTGGAAATGCCCAATTACTCGATCATGCCGTGCGGGTGGCCATGCAGGTTGCTCCTACTGACATGACGGTGTTAATTACAGGAGAGAGCGGTTCCGGTAAGGAATCTTTCTCTAAAATAATCCATCAGTTAAGTCCTCGTAAACACGGACAATTCATTGCGATCAACTGTGGATCCATTCCGGAAGGAACCATTGACTCTGAACTTTTTGGGCATGAAAAAGGATCGTTTACCGGAGCACATGAGGCACGAAAAGGATATTTTGAAGTAACGAATGGAGGAACCATTTTTCTGGATGAGATTGGCGAAATGCCATTGGCTACGCAAGCAAGATTGCTGCGTGTGCTTGAGAATGGAGAGTTTATAAAAGTTGGCTCCTCCAAAGTATTAAAAACTGATGTGCGCGTAGTCGGTGCAACGAATGTTAACTTGCTGAACAAAGTAGAACAGGGCAAATTCAGAGAAGACTTATATTATCGTCTCAGCACGGTGCCCATCTTCGTTCCTCCTTTGCGGGAACGGGGTCGGGATATCGAATTGCTATTCCGAAAATTTGCCACCGATTTTTCAGAGAAATACAAGGTCAAACCAATTGCGTTAACAGACGATGCTAAGGAACTCTTGTTGAAATACCGGTTTCCCGGTAACATCCGTCAGCTTAAAAATATTGTAGAACAGATTTCTGTATTATCTCCCGACCAAAAGGAGATCAATGCACCTGCTCTTGCCATGTATCTTCCAAAAGAATCGACCCTTCCAGCGCTTTACAGCGGACCGGGAGCGCACGAAAATATTTCTGAGCGGGAGATATTATACAAAGTGTTGTTTGACATGCGCAAAGATGTAAACGACCTTAAAAAGTTAGTGCTTGAAAGCCTGGGCAACCCTGCCGAAGCTGCCCAGATTTTGAAAGATAATGCCTCGTTGTTTGAAAGCCTTCGAAACGAGGATCCAAGGCCATCCAATGAAATGGTTTTGAACATCAATCCGGTACGCACACAAGAGACACCTGCTGAGCAAGAAGAAGTGCAGGATGTAAGCCATGTGGCCGAAGATGATTCATTATCCATCGTTAAAAAAGAAAAAGAGCTGATCATGCGCGCGTTACGGAAAAATAACAACAAACGTAAATATGCGGCACGCGATTTGGGGATTTCTGAGAGAACCTTGTATCGCAAAATAAAAGAATACGAACTTGAAGAATAGCCCTATGTCTATTTTACGATCTGCTTCCAACCTTACCGCCTCATTCCTGATTGTAGCACTGCCATTTGTGTTTTCCGGCTGCGGTATGTATTCACTTTCAGGAGCAGCAACTACTGCAAAGACAATTCAGATTGAGCCCTTCTTCAACAACACAGATCTGGGGCCAGCCAATCTGGGGCAAAACTTTACCAATAAACTGAAAGACTATTTTCAACAAAACTCCAGTTTACGGGTCGTCTCTTCCAATGGAGAACTTCAATTGGAGGGCACCATCGTACAATACGCAGTCGCGCCTGTAGCACCTGTTTCCAGCGCTGATCCAAATCGGCCCACACAGGCTGCATTAACCCGACTTACCATCGGTATTCGTGCCAACTATGTAGATACCATTGAACCGAAGAATAGCTTCAAAGACAAGACTTTCAGCTTCTATGCTGATTTTCCGAACGAACAAAACTTAATCACCGTGCAAGAAAGTCTGGAAAAGAAAATATTTGATCAGATCTTTATCGACATCTTCAATGCCACTCTGGCAAACTGGTAATCATTTCTTCTTATCTTTAAAAAGCTAGTAATGGAGGGTTGCGTAACGAATCTTTTTCATTTAGATTTACATGTACCATTACCTGCGCCTAGCATCTGTGAACACGAACACCTTCCAACTTATTGTTAGTAACTACACCTCCCTTGAAAGAGGGGAAGCCGAAAGTGTGATTGAGTTGGTACAACAATATCCTTACAGTCAATTGATCCATCATTTGGCTGCCCGCGCATCACAGGATTATTTTCTTCCCAATCACGATCATTACCTCCACCAAAGCGCTGTTTATAGTACTGACCGATCTATTTTGCGGCAAGTGATGACCGCACCGCGGATACCGCGCAAGTATATTGAACCTGTTCCTGCTATTGAAGCAGAACCTGCATTCACCTCACCGATTGAAATAGAAAAAACAGTTAACCTCGTTTCACAACTGAGTGGCGATGACTTTTATGCGGAAGTAGAGGATGACATGAAAAAGCTTGCTCAATCCAAGCTTCGTTTTGAACAGGTAGTTGAAGCGTTGGAAAACACACCTCATCAACCACTTACAACAACGGCAACACCCAAAGTGGCGATTGACCCTCCCGTCCAAAATGAAATTCTGATCGAAGAAATCAAGAATTCGAAGGAGACCGTTCAACTAGAAGGCCCCAAGCAAAAAGAACAGATTGAAATCATAGACGAGTTTATCAAAACCCAGCCCAGTATCAGCCCGGCTCGTTCCGTTACACCTAAAGTCGAAGACCTGTCAGAGAAATATGACATGTACGGAGATAATATCGTATCAGAAACTCTGGTAGAAATACTTCTCAAACAAGGCAAAAAGGAAAAGGCGGTAGAAATGCTCAAAAAACTGATTTGGAAGTTTCCACAAAAAAAGGCTTACTTTGCAGCCCAAATTGAAGCGCTGAAAAAATAAGTTTATGTGGTATAACCTGTTCATTATTCTGGCTATCGTTAGCTCTGTATTATTAGTTTTAGTGGTATTAGCCCAAAATTCGAAAGGTGGCGGACTATCCAGCCAGTTTGGTGGCTCTGGAGCCAGCAATTTGATTGGTGTAAAGAAAACCGGTGATGTTTTAGAGCGCCTTACTTGGGGTTTTGCCATTGCAATTATGGTTTTCTCATTGGCAACCAATTTCACAGCTCCAACACCCGGAGTAACCAACGATGAAATTCTGGAGCGTGCGAAGCAGCAACAAACTGCTCCTGCAATCGCAGTTCCTTCTACCCCATCCTCAACGGGAACAGACAGCACGAAGAAATAGTTAAAAGTTTTTAGACCTACAGAAGGCCGGCTCATAACATGATCCGGCTTTTTTATTGGCTAATGGCAAGATGATGAGCCAGTCACTTTTTAATTCCTGCCATTTGTGTCAAATGAGGGGTTGCACTGCTGACAAAATTGTACATCTTTGCCAGCCCAAAGGCCAAAATGTGCCAAAATCAGCTAAAAACAATGATTGGCACAATTCTAGCAGTTAAGCGGTGCGACTAAACGTCAATAATTTTAACAACTAAACAATTCAGATCGATATGGCAAAAATCAATTTCAAACCCAACGAAGACCGTGTGTTGGTAGAAGCCTCAGCAGCAGAAGTAAAGACTGCATCAGGACTTTATATTCCTGACACAGCAAAAGAAAAACCCCAACAAGGCAAGGTGATTGCTATTGGCGATGGATTAAAAGATAAGCCCGTAACTGTAAAAGTTGGAGACACTGTATTGTACGGAAAGTACTCCGGTACAGAGATCACCATCGATGGAAAAGAATATTTGATCATGCGCAATTCCGATATCTTCGGAACCATGTAATACCCTAAACTTCACAATTAATTATCGTTAACATTTAAATATTATACTGATCATGGCAAAAGAAATCACATTTGATACCACCGCCCGCGACCGAATTAAAAAGGGTGTAGATAAGTTGGCCAATGCTGTAAAAGTAACGCTCGGCCCAAAAGGAAGAAATGTAATTCTTGATAAGAAATTTGGCGCCCCTACCGTAACGAAAGACGGTGTATCTGTAGCCAAAGAAATTGAATTGAAAGACCCGATCGAAAATATGGGTGCACAGTTGGTGAAAGAAGTTGCTTCTAAAACTGCTGATGCAGCCGGTGACGGAACTACTACTGCTACTGTATTAGCGCAAGCTATCTACGGTCATGGAATTAAGAACGTAGCATCGGGTGCTAACCCAATGGATTTAAAGCGAGGTATTGATAAGGCTGTGGAGGCCGTAATCGAAAGCTTGAAAAAGCAATCCAAGCAAATCAAAGGATCACAAGAAATTACTCAGGTAGCAACTATTTCATCTAATAGCGATGCGGAAATCGGTAAGATGATCGCTACTGCGATGGAGAAAGTAGGTAAAGACGGAGTCATTACTGTGGAAGAAGCAAAAGGTACTGAAACCGAAGTAAAAACGGTAGAAGGTATGCAATTCGACCGTGGCTATTTGTCACCTTATTTCGTAACCAATACGGAGAAAATGGAGGCTGACTTAGATCATCCTTACATCTTGATTTACGACAAGAAAATCTCTTCCATGAAGGAATTACTTCCTATCCTGGAAGCTACCGCACAAACCGGAAAGCCTTTGTTGATCATTGCAGAAGAAGTAGAAGGTGAAGCATTGGCTACGTTGGTAGTGAATAAAATCCGTGGTGCACTCCGTGTGGCCGCTGTAAAAGCTCCTGGTTTCGGAGATCGCAGAAAAGCGATGTTGGAAGATATCGCTATCCTTACCGGAGGTAAAGTGATCAGCGAAGAAACCGGCATGAAGCTGGAAGACGCTAAGTTGGAATACTTAGGTCGTGCCGAAAAAGTAAATATCGACAAAGACAATACGACAGTCGTAAACGGTGCCGGCAAGAAAGCCGAAATCACTGGCCGTATCAACCAAATCAAAGCGCAAATCGAAATCACTACATCTGATTACGATAAAGAAAAATTGCAAGAGCGCTTAGCGAAACTTTCCGGAGGCGTTGCCATTCTCTACATTGGTGCAGCTACTGAAGTAGAAATGAAAGAGAAGAAAGACCGCGTAGACGATGCATTGCATGCTACTCGCGCTGCGGTGCAGGAAGGTATCATCCCTGGTGGTGGTGTAGCTTACATCCGCGCTATTGAAACATTGAAAAATGTAGTTACTGATAACGAAGACCAAGCTACCGGTGTGAACATCATCCGTTTGGCTTTGGAAGCACCTTTAAGAACTATCTCTGAAAATGCAGGTCAGGAAGGATCAGTGATTGTGAACAAAGTAAAAGAAGGCAAGAAAGACTTCGGATACAATGCCGGTGAGAACAAGTTCGAAGACTTCTTCGCAGCGGGTATCATCGACCCTACGAAAGTATCTCGTCTTGCATTAGAGAATGCAGCTTCTATCGCAGGTTTGTTGTTGACAACCGAAGCGGTGGTATCTGAAATTCCAGAAGAAAAAGAAGTTCCTGCTATGCCTCCCGGAGGCGGCATGGGCGGCATGATGTAATCGCATCCGGCTTTCATTAAAAAGCCCTCATTCCTTTTGGGATGGGGGCTTTTTTTTGCCTTGTCAGTTAATTAACTTGCGTCTTGAACTAACATCCCTATGGTAATCCATTCTAACTTCCCCGACTTCGTTTTGTTTTTGTATGTTCACATGGCTTTTGCTGATGAATCCATGCATGGATCTGAAGAAGAAGTGATTCTTGCGAAGATGACCAAACTGTATCCTGGAGAAGCGGATCTTAAAAAGAAATTTGATGAAGCCGCAGCCGCTTATAAGAAGTTAGACCGTCAATCGGTGATGGAAATTATCAAAGATACCTTCAAGCATTTTGATCAGGTGAAGTTTGCGCAGAAGTATAAGATCTACACCGACATGTACGACATCGTCAATGCAGATGGCAAGATCGAAGAGTCAGAAAAGCATGCGTTGGAAAGCCTGAAAGCAATTATTGATCTAAACGCGGAGTCAAAGAAAGCGTAAGCATTACTTTTTCCTTATAAAAAGAAAACTCTCCCATTTGTTGGGAGAGTTTTCTTTTTCATGTCAAGCTATAATTAGTTAACTGCCTTCGAGACTAGCTATCTTTTTTAATGGCAGTCATATATAACCAAGCACTCATCGCACCAAAGAATAAAACACCCATCAGGTAATAAAGCGATTGCCCCAATGCCCCTGAAATAGAATGCTCCAGATTCGCTGCGCCCATCAATTCGGGCTGAAAGACCGTTAATATGGCCACGAACACTCCGGTTAATGCGCCACCAGCGATCAATCCGGTAGCAAACAAACTTCCTTTACCTAAATCATCTTCTTCTTTCTTTTCATTTTTCTGCTCACTTCTATAATCTACATAGCCCTTGATGGCTCCACCAATGAAAATAGGGAGTGTAGTAGCCAATGGCAAGTACAAACCAATAGCAAATGCCAGCGCCTTAATACCGCACAACTCAATCATCACCGCAATAAACACACCGACCATCACGAATTGCCAATCGAGGTTGAAGGAGAGGATACCGCGTGCGAGTGTTGCCATAAGCGTAGCTTGCGGGGCCGAATACAAATCACTACCGATGGCGTGCATGATGCCTTGCGCTTTCATCGCTTCGGTGGGCGTATCTAAAATCATCACGACTAATCCGATCGCAATCGAAGAAACTATCGCGCCAATGAATAGCGCTAACTGTTGATAGCGAGGTGTTGCTCCAATGATATAACCTGTTTTCAAATCTTGTGATGTGCCCCCCGCATTCGCGGCAGCGATACAAATCATTCCACCTACTACCAGCGCCAATGGCTCAAACAATTTACCGCTCCATCCCACGGCTGTGAAAATTAAACAGGTGCCCATCAATGTTGCGATCGTCATCCCTGAAATGGGGCTGTTACTCGAACCCACTAAACCTACAATGCGACTCGCCACTGTAACAAAGAAAAATCCAAAGATGATGATCAGCACACCAATGAATAACTTTTGCAGAATGCTTTCGCCCGGAATATTGGGCATGATGGTAAGCACGGCAATGAGTATCAGACTGCCCACAATCACCACTTTAAAAGACAAATCACGCTCAGTGCGCGACACACCCGCCTCTCCTTTTTCTTTCAGTGAACCTACGCTTTCGCGGAAGGAACTGATGATCGTAGGAATGGTTTTCATCAAGGTGATGAATCCGCCCGCTGCCACAGCACCCGCGCCAATCTGACGAATGTAGGCGCGATAGATCGCATCGGCATAACTACCAAAAGTATGGGTGGCGGGGTCCCAACTTCCGGGGCCACCCGGTTTTGCAATGTCTGCAAGGTATCCCAGCTTCACCAACTGCGTGGCAATGGTATCTGCTGGAACTAACGTTGCCAATAACGGAGTCATCGCCCACCAGGCTAGTACCGAACCGGCTACTAACACACCGGAAATGCGGAATCCAATAATATAACCAACACCCAAATATTCAGGCGTGATCTCACCACGCGTAGCAGCCGAAGGCCAGAACTTATTTACCTGACTTGTTACGAACGAAGGCGTCTCGGCAATGATGTGCAATACCTTTTGCAGGATGGCATAACCAAATGCCACGCCCATTCCGATGAAGGCCGTCTTGGCAAAGTCACCGCCCTTCTCCCCTGCCTGCAATACCGAAGCGCAAGCGGTTCCTTCCGGATAAGGCAACGTGCCATGTTCTTTTACAATGAGTGATCTGCGCAGCGGAATCATCATGAGCGTGCCGAGCATACCACCAAAGGCTGCTAAGATTAAAATGGTGAGGTAGTTGAAATATCCTTCGCCCACGCTTACACCATCGGCACCGGGTGAGAGAAACAAAAATCCCGGCAAGGTAAACACCACCCCTGCGGCAATGGACTCACCTGCCGAACCGGTCGTCTGAATAATATTGTTTTCAAGAATAGTTGTCTTCAGGAATTTACGCCCTAGCGTAATGGCGATTACCGCAATAGGAATAGATGCCGAAACCGTGAGGCCTGCTTTCAGTGCCAGGTAAACAGTTGAGCAACCGAAGAGAATACCAAACAAGATACCGAAGCCAATCGACTTTACGGTAAACTCAGCCACATTCTGTTCGGGTGCGATGTATGGCTTAAATATTTTGGGTACTTCCATAAGAACAATTATTTTTTAACTGTGAGAAAATTAAACAACACTAACAAAACGGTTGAGGTAAGACCAATCCCGGAAAGGGTATACCACATTATCGATGGATTAGAATCTAAATATTCACTTCTCAACCAATCGGACAATACTCCTGCTGAAAAGGATCCTATCGCAATCGGTAAAAATGCAAAGCCCATGAATGTGCCGATCTGATCTTTGGGTGCGATGGCACTTACATACTCATAGAAGCGTGGTGCCTGAATGGCTTCCCCCAACGCAAAGAACATGATACCAATGATGGTGGCCGTCAGCGATCCGCCTGCGCCAATGATGATCCACGAAACGCTGGCAAGTCCGAGTCCCACAGTAATCGCAGAAATGGATTTCCATTTGCTCACCAAGGCTGTAACCGGAATGGTAATGAGAATGATCGTCCACGCATCTACGGTCTCCAGAAATTCATACGCTTCGTATTTCAAAATTTCGGTAGCGTAAAATGGAAGTAGGTAATAAATCTGCCAGAACATCATCCAGAAGCCGGAGAAGATCAAGAGGAAGCTGATGAACTTGACATTGGTAAACACCAATACCATATCGCTGAATACTTTGCTAAATGTCTTTTGTTCGGAGGGCTCGCCTTCCGGCTCGCGAAAGAAAAACCAGGCACCTAAGAACAACATGAAGGAAGTCATGGCAGACATCACCAGCACATACTCTATCCCTAAATCGGTGCGCACATGGTAAGCGATGATGGGGCCAATGGCTCCGCCCAGGTTAACGAGGGTATAGTAAATAGAAAATCCCAATGCGCGTGTATCCGGCTTAGTGGTTTTCGCTACGGTTCCGACAATACATGGTTTGATAAGTGAGCCACCAATCGCTGTAAAGAGTAACACAGCAATCACATAGGGCTTCTTCCCTACCCACTGCACTATCTCTTGTCCGTAAGCCATGCCGGCAAAGCCAATCAGCGCATAGCCAATACAGAAAATGGCGAAGCACGCCATGAGTGTGCGTTTGAAACCATACTTATCGACAAACACACCGGCAACAATTGGAAGCGCGTAGAGAACTGCATTAAACATACCAGCTAATGTTCCTGCTTCGTCCTTGAGACCAACTTTTTCTGCGAGATAAACGGTGAGGACGGCTTTGGCACCATAATAGGCCAAGCGTTCAAATAACTCTAATGTATTGGCAATCCAAAACGTGGGTGCAAACCCATGTACCAGTGCTACTGCACGTTGTCGATAGTTCATCCGCTCAGGTTAGGAAATTGAACCAAAGTAGGCGGTTTAATCGAAATTACCAAGGGGAAGTTACTATCGACATTAATGGCTTTTACAACCACTGTTCTCTTTAGAACGTAGCAACGGTCGTTGGCGAAATATAAACTAAAGGCTCCGGAGGTTCGATTTAAACTTTGGGTTTTTCTCAATACCATCTACCAGAACACTTAGCCGGTGGTAGTCATGTCTGCTTTTAATGATATAGTTAAAAGACATCTTTTTGCCCTGGTATTCATACTCGATCAGGTTATTACCGCCATGATGGATTCCAATAACATCCTTTGGCATTCCAAGATACTCCTCGATATAGACTACAAAGTTTTTCATTTCTGCATACGGAATTTTTTCGCCCGCTATTTCGAGATATTCTTCTGTTATTAGTAAATCTTCTTTACGGTCTCCGTAAGCACTGATGCCCATATACCGATCCTCATACAGCTTTATACTGATGGTGATTATCGTAAAGCCTACAGCCATGGTTAATCCAACTACAAATCCTATAAAAAATAAGATCCAAATCCCAATAATCGCTCCGAACATTCCGATGTTATACAGTAAGCGCTTAAAACTCTTTGCTTTTGACTTCTCAAAAATATGGGTTCGAAATTCTTCCAAAAGTTAAATGGTTTAGTTCGCAGCTAAATAAGCGATACACGCTGTGGAACCAAAACTTGCCTGTAACCAAGGTATAGAACAGCCTCCTCTCACCATGGTCAGTACTAGAAAATAATAACCAAATACTCAACGCGGATGCATTTCACTCAATTTAATATTTTAAGCTATAACTGAAGATTATCCCTGTCCGTTTACGAAATTGAATATTAGTTATTGGATTCCATCAACGATTTAAACGCATTGACTTATGAAAATCAAACCCATCACCTACCTCGGCATTCTGCTTTCTTACCTTACGATTAGCGGTGTCAACTGGATTTTTAAAACATACAATGGCGAACAACTCAACAACGCACAGGTGGTGGCTAAAGAGTTCATCATTTTAGCTTTGGTAGGTGTATTACTCATCTTGGTTGTCAAGGGCGAAAAACTAGGACTCGATTCCATCGGTTTAAAGTTCGAAGGATGGGGCAAATCGCTGCTTTTAACATTAGCAATCATGGCCAGCACTGTGGTGGCCATTATTATAGGTGTTGTTATTTCGCAATGGATGGGCTGGTCATTTGGAGAATCAAAAGCATTTGATGCGTTATCGCTGTGGACGGTGACTCTTGTAACGATACGTGCCGGAGTGGCCGAAGAAGTTTTTATGCGTGGCTATTTGCTCGAGCGACTAACTACCCTATTCGGAAACAAATGGTTTGCTATCGCCCTTTCTTTATTACCATTTGCATTATTGCATTATCCTGGACAAGGTTGGGCTGGAGTGTTGGTATCATTTAATGCCGGAGCGGTGCTAACTGCTTTTTATTTCTGGAAACGCGATTTGAAGGCGAACATACTCGCTCATTTTCTAATCGACTTCATTGCGAATGTGGTGCCTGCGTGGTTTGTGTAGATGGAAGTCCAATTCTTTAAATTAGTATCTCTCTAATTCAAAAAAACTAAAGAATCTTCCATTTAACACATTCAAATCAACATAGCCATCAATGCCGCTTATGTGTGCTCTATTGGCAAATTGCCAGATTGCCCACGATCGTTGGTCGTTCAACACAGGTCTCCGATAGACATCTCTGATCCATACGGGATTTTGAACAAATTGATGCATTAGGAATTCGTCATAGAAATCACCTGTGGCATAAATGATCACACGCTTTCTATAATGATCTTCTACCATCTGAATATATTCCCGAATCTCCGTTACAATTTGATTCTTGGATTTATCCGTCTTACAATTGCCCCAAACTCTAGGTCAATTGCGGTCGGCAAGTTATCGGGTTTATTAGGAACTGTCTCGATAAAGTTTAGAGCCTGTTCTTTTCCACTCTTACAAAAACGGTAAAAGTGATAGGCACCGGTGCGGTAGCCTTCTTCTTTACTTTTCTTCCAATTAGTTTTGAAGCGATTATCTTTAAAATCCCCTCCTTCTGTTGCTTTGATAATCACAAACGAAATTCCTTCCGTGCGCAATTCATTCCATCGGATATCGCCCTGATGATGCGATATATCAATTCCAAGAAAATGAAACTCCTCTCTATCCGGATAGTTGAATCGGATGGTGCCATTGTGAAGAAGTAAAACCAACAATGTACAGCTGGTAATAGATATAATCGCAAGAATAAATAGGAGCTTTTTCATCTACATCAAGACCGCTAAGTAATTAACAATCCCAGTAGAAACATCTATTGCATGAATTTAGACGGATCAAATCGCCAGATATCAAATAAGATGCTTGAACCACCCGCCATTACCCCAAGTCCCCAATATCCATAGTTACCAATAGCAAAACCGATCTGGCCTCTTCTATAGCCCCCGGCAAATTCCACCGATTCAAAATTTCCACTACCGGGCACTATTTTTAAAAATACATTTTTATTAAATTGATCAATTGATTCCCCACCTACAATCACATAATCATTAAATACAAAATAAATGGTATTACCTCCTCTTTCAAATGTATTGATAGGTCTGTTTTTCCAATTGTTGGTTACCGGATCATAAACGCACTCATATTGAATACCGTTTAGCAACGTAGCATAGAAATATCCCTTTCCTTTGAAACTAAACGCATATTGTCCGCTCGTATTAAAGGTAGGCACATTTACTTTTCTTGTCCACACATCCGTAGCCGGATTATATTCCCAGAATTCATTAACCCATGCGGTTCCACTTCCACCCCCTACATAAATTTTACCATTTATTTCAAAGGCAAATCCTGCAATTGAATAGGTTCCGGGAAAATCCTTTTTCTGAGTCCACACATCGTTAAGGGGATCATACTCCCACCACTCTTTATTAAAATTCGCTCCGAGCCCCACGTAAGCCTTTCCATTTGCGACTGCACTCTTTTTATAAGAATCAGGATGTCCTGGGTTTAAAGCTTTCGGCACCCATACATCGATTGAAGGATCGTACTGCAACAAATTACCATTCGATTGGCACATATATCCTTTTCCATTCAAGCTAAAACTCGTTCCAAAATAAAGCAATTCGAATGGAAAATCGCTCATTCGCACCCACGAAGCATCACAATTGAATTCCAATGGAACTAAGCTGGTAGCTTCTTTGCCTACATTATTCTTAACAGTTATAGATACCAATTCATTTACAGATACGGTAAAGTCGGGAATCAAATCACTAATCGGGACAATAAGCGTGTGATTATCGGTAGATGAAACCGTTGTTTGATATGAACCGACAGTAACTGTGTTTGTATATCCTTCTGAGCTAAAGTTGTTGCCTGTAATAGTGATCTTCTGCGACCGTGAAGTAATTATCTTCGGATTAAAATCCAAAATTTCTACGGGGTCGTAAGTGAAAGCATCTACCTTGGTGGTAACACCGCAATTGTAAACAACTACATCGGTGAGGCCATTTTCCTTTACTACTCCAGATTGAGTTAATCGCCCTTGTATTTCTGTTGGGCTAGTGCTAATTACATCCAATAATTCGGTTGCTGCACCCATTAAGTTACTTCCCTTGATAACTATCATATCACCAAATGAACCATGAGATGGCTCAATTGAGGCAATAATTGGTGCCTCCGGTGTTAAAACTGGTGTAACTACCGTCTGATAAGTCGTACTAGAATAAATCGGAAGAGTGAATAGAATACGAAAATCACCAAAGCATCCATCTGGCAATTGAAGTACAACTTGATCTTTCGTTTTGGAAAGAATAGGTATATTCTGAAAATTACCATCGAAGCTTGCATAAATTGAGTTATCGCAATAAGGGAAATTCTTCACCTTCACAGTGATAATTTCATTCGGTTTATAAATGAGTGGCGAAACTGATACAACCTCGGGACGCAGTTCTGTTAAATCAATATTGGTCGAGAAAGCCGAATACCTACCGTTATATAGGTAAAACAAAAGACCATTCTTTGGAATTATTCTTAAAACAGCAACAACTTTTTCCTTTGTAGCTTCCAGAACTGTAAGTTGATTCTCGCTATCTGTTAAATAAATAGGGGCATTCTCATATACAAGATTATTACCTCGTATAATAACTGTGTCACACGCCTTCAAGCTCATTGGTGATATGGATGTTATTTTAGGACGAATACGATCCATGTCCAATTTTAATGGTATGGGTGAGATTCCTCCGTTTCCCTCAATTGAAACAGTCAATGTATTTTGGGGCGGACTATCATTTACATAGCTGGGTAGCACAAATGTGATCTTCGACTTTTCAATTTCGAGAATAGACTTGGTAATATCTTGTGTTCCGTAAGATAGTCTTGCATTTGATGTAAAATTCTTTCCAATCACGCGTACTGTATCACCAAAGGCTGCGAGTTGAGGCACTATATCTGTTATCTTGGGGCCTTCACTACCTAAACTTTTGAAGCCAACAATACTAGAATAGACTATCTTTCCTGATTTCTTTACATATGCTCGCACATAGTAAGAGGTTTGACTGACTAAATTAGAACGAATATCAACATAGAAGTCATTACTATTGATAACATCAGGAGAAATCACAGTAACGGAACCTGCCAGATTAGAATTTTTACTCCATTCAAAACCATACTCTGTAATCTCTTTAATGTTAGCGTAATCAATTTTAGCAGAGAAGCGTGCACCATCAGGCGTAATTGAGCTAACGGGATCTATAACAAGTTTGGGGAACTTAAACTCAGCACTCTCTTCTTTCAAACAAGAAACTTGCGAAAGCAAAATGCTTCCAATCAAAAAAAACACAATCCTCCTCATAGTTAAAATCTAATTCCCAACATAAAAACCCATCGACTGCTATTCACGCTTAGTGTTTTGGAAGTATCTAACAATTCTCCGCTACCCGAGATATAACTAAGCTCAACGATACTGCGAACTTTATCAATCAAGTTAACAACTGCACCAGCCGTAACAGTTGGCTGAAGCGACTGCTTTAAGTTTTGTGGCAGTTCGTATTGTTCAAAATAAACGGTAGTGCTATATTCCTTTTCGCTCTCCCAGCTAACAGTCGTGCCAAGCGTAACAGGAATAGCGATGCTTGCCCGCAAGTAGGGCATTAACATTCGCTCATTTTTAAAGAATGCGTATTGCAACCCTACCGGTACCAATATCTCTTTATAATCAAGATTGATCTTATCGATCGTGGTGTGATCAATGGCGGTAGAATTAGCTACTGCGTAGAAGCTCTGCTGGTAGTAATAGACACCAATAACCATGGCTATTCTTCTTAGTTCGCGAGACATTATATGCATATTGGCACCGGCACCTACCTTTGTTTTGTCAATCAACGGAATTACTGTCGAGTTTAGCAAATATGATTTTAGTTGAAATGTTGAACTATTCAATTCGCCTCCAACCAGTACATCAAAATGGAAGCGTTTGAAAGGCGTAGTTGTTGATGTTGACAAATTAGAACAATCCAGATACTTATCGATGAGCTTTCGCATGTCAGCCGGACTAAAGTCCATTTTATTAATAGTTGAGGCTACTCGCTTGCAATTCTTCATCGTTTCTAAAAGTAAAGCCCTGTAATTGCTTTGCTTCAATTCTTCAAATCCGTTGTTTTCAACAAAGAAGCGGTTGTTCTGATAGGTATACAGGCGTGCCAGATTATCATCAATTTCTTTTTTCAGAAAGTACTTTTGGGTAGTTGTTCCTTCAGGAATTTCTTTCATAACATATTGAATACCATCAATAACACCATATCCCTGAATTTTATCGGTAGTATACTTTACAAATGGCTTATCAATAGTAACGGAAAATAAGCACTCGGTGTATACATTCAGCGATGGATCTAACTGAACAAATCCGTATTGAAACTGACCACTCAAAAGAATAATATAACCATCTTTCGTATTTGGGTTTTGAGCATGGATACGAAACGGATTAAATAGAATAAGCAGCAACAACAAAATTAACCTAGCGCGCATAAATAACAGATCATTTCAAGTTGTAAAAGTAATCTTAGCAATCGCTATTTACAACACATCACTTCGTCTTCCTTTTTTCTATCAAGGCGGGCAAGTCTTTTTTGTATTGCGCTACATTCCACTTGATTTGCCAATGACTAACGTATTCGGATAGCGGCCCCAGACCGACTTCGGCTCTGCGCTTATCGACATTGTCAGGGTCGAGCAAAGGCGAGATATAATACTGTTGTGTATCGGGATCGCGCCCAATCTGACTACCATAGATTTGTAGTTTGCCCTGACCCAGCGCCACTCGATCTTCCAAGAGCGCCAAACTGCTGCCTTGTGCTTTTCCGTTTTTTACTGCTTCGCGCATCATGGGCAAGTATTTTTCTTGCGTTGCCTGATCTGAATGCTGAATCACAAGAAACAAAGTGGCGTTACCTGTTTCGCCTACCACATCAGCGCCCAACCAACCATACTTATCAAGAATGGCCTTCACTTTTACTAAATTGACTGAGTCCTTTTCGTGAATGATCCTCCACAAGTTGCGCATTTCTTTTGATTCCCACCCGTGCCTCTTTTCGATGCCATCCATTTGTTGGCGGTACATTTGATCTTCTGTGTAAATGCTATCCAGCTTATTGGCGAGAGGCTTATTCAGATTTGCTTCGGCCTTATCCTTGTTGCGTTGGATGATCTCTAACAATGGCTTCCATCTTTTATCGTTGTGCAACGAGTTCAGATCGGCATCGGCAATAATATGGCTATAGTTTTTGTAGTCGGCTTTGGTGGCTATTCTGTACAGCTGAAAAAAAGCACTATCTGGTACAGAAGCCAGCGCCCATGAACATGCGGCATTGTAGCGATCAGTAGCGAAGCCTTTCCACCCATTTGCCTGAAAGGCTCGTGAGTAGGCGTTAGCGGCTCCTTTAAAGTCATTGACATTATAGAGTGAGTCGGCAACGCGAACATAAGAAGAGTACTGCGCGCTCTGGCCAAAAGTTAGGTGCACCAAGACGAATAGCAATATGATTAGCGTGGTATGTTTCATTCAGAATATGTTTTGATTTCAATTAGGTCGATTAATATGAATTGCGTTCGCGTTTATACTTAAATATCCTCCAAATAACAATTACTTATACTATCGCTAGCCGCTAAAGTAAAATTACCTTTAAGAAATTTAAATCACTTTGTGATAAATGACTATCGCAACGAATTCACTATTTTAAATTTCACAGAATTTGAATAGCCTATCTCTAAATCACTTAAATTTTTCATCTCTGCCCCCTCTGTCCATGTGCTATCTTTAATGAAAAAATATCTAATCTTTGCCGTATAGTCTCCAGGCGTATCAGAAAAGTTTTCAACAAAATAATGCCAATCAAATCGTTTTTCTATTTTCTCCATTGGTTCAAGCTTAATGATATTCTCCTCTTCAAATGATGGGGCGCAGCCGTAGCTACCGGGCCAAAAATTTGCATCAACGTCATTGATAGCTATAATCCATGGTTGAGGAAATATATTATAGGCTTCGGGGTCAACAAAATAAATAGTCCGGTTAGTATTGTTATTGATAGTACAGATGAAGTTTACTGCGAACCATTCATCCTCAGCTAAAGGCAGTTTGTTAATTGAATCATTGACTTGTAGTGTCAATTCGATTTTGCCTTCCTCACTGCTGCAACACTTAAAAACTAGAACTAGTAGCGCATGAATTACAAATGCATTAAACAATCTCATGAAATTACTTCAAGTTTTTCCGTTATTCCAAACAAGCCTTGAACCCTAGCTTATAGTTGCTTCAATCTTATAAATCATTCAAGTTCCTCAAACCATCACAAAATACCCTTTTCACAACTTCCAACAAACAACTCTCCCTGATAGTCTGCCTATACCGCTTTGTATGATGCCTGCGCAAGTTTGCGGAAGGCCAAAACAAACCTGCAAATCTATTTATCGATAAAACCCAATCACTATTCCTAATCATTACAAAGCACCACCTATCTTAGATAAGGACTTTCAATTTATTTAACAATCAGTGTTGTTCGTTTTTACCGTTATTACATTCCGAATAGATCTCTTATTACTTTTTCCAAACACTTTCTTACAATCAATAGCAGTGGCAAATGTCATCGCTGATTCGTTTCTATTCATATTAATAGGAGAACGTTGCGTACTAAAATCTATTATCATCAGCCATCAGCCGGTGATACCTTGCACACGGCCCTGCCATTTTGGAGGAAGCCGTCCCAAGGTTGTAAAAGCTCTCGCTCCTTGGCGGCAAGCCATTTTATGCTGGCGCAACGCCCCCGCTCACAGGAGGAAGCTTTTGCAAGCTTGCAAAAGGTCGCTGCCTTAGGCGGGGAGCATTTACAACTTTGAAATGGGTCACTGCCATAAGCGGGAAGCATTTACAAGAGTGAAATGGTTCCCTCCATTGAGCGGAGGGTTTTTACATGAATAGCAGCACCCTCCAATCTGAGGGGTAGTCTCTATCCAACCTGCCAGCTAGGCACGAAAACCCATCGAATTTCTCAAAAAGCCCTTTTTCGCCACTATTATTGGCAGTTATTGCTTTAATTTGCGCCTTCACGATTCCGACCCATGCAAGCCATTAAAGAGACTCAATTCAACTTTCCCGGCCAAACGGGATTTTACAAAGGCAAAGTGCGCGATGTCTATTATTTTGGCGATCGCATGGCCATGGTGGCTACCGACCGCATCTCGGCTTTTGACGTGGTGTTGCCCAAGGGCATTCCCGATAAGGGCCGCATTCTCAACCAGATAGCGGCTATCAACCTCACAGCCACCAAAGATATTGTGCCGAATTGGGTAGAGGCTACCCCCGACCCCAACGTGACGATTGGCTTTAAATGTGAACCTATTGCCGTAGAAATGGTGGTGCGAGGCTACCTGGCAGGTCACGCTTGGCGCGAATACCGGGCTGGCAAGCGTGCGGTGTGCGGTGTGCCCCTCCCCGATGGATTGAGAGAAAACGACCCGCTCCCATCGCCCATCATTACGCCTACTACCAAAGCCAAGGTGGGGCATGACGAAGACATTTCGAAAGAAGACATCCTCAAGCACGGCATCGTTTCGGCTGCCGATTATCAGGTGTTGGAAGACTATACCCTGAAACTTTACAAGCGGGGCAACGAACTGGCTGCCAAGCGGGGCCTCATTCTGGTGGATACCAAATACGAATTCGGCAAACACAACGGCACGATCTATTTGATTGACGAAGTGCACACGCCCGACTCCAGTCGTTATTTCTATAAGGAAGGCTACGAAGACCGCCAGTTGAAAGGCGAAGCCCAAAAGCAGCTCAGCAAAGAATTTGTGCGTCAATGGCTGATTGAAAATGGCTTTCAGGGTAAGGAAGGGCAGCAGGTGCCCGAAATGACCGATGCCATTGTGAAGTCCATCAGCGAGCGCTACCAGGAACTGTACCGCCAAATGACGGGCGAAAGCCTCGCACCGGTGAATTATGCCGATATCGCTGAACGAATTAAGCGAAGCATCGTTAATTCGATAAATTGATTTATTTTTAGGCTCTTTAACTCCACGCAAGAAATGAAGTACACGATCGACAAGCAAGAGAAATACACCCTCATCCGTCTGCACGAAGAAAAGTTAGATTCCAACGCGGCACCACAACTGAAATCTGAAATGGTTACGCTTCACGCAGAAGGTGTGCACAACATCATACTCGACTTGAGTGAAGTAAAATATACGGATTCATCCGGCCTCAGCGCGTTGTTGGTGGGCAATCGCATCTTACAGGAAGATGGTGGTATTTTCATTCTGGCATGCTTATCCGATCACACCACCAAGTTGATCAAGATATCCCAACTCGATAGCGTACTCCACATCCTGCCTACTGTAGAAGAAGGTGTCGATGCAGTGTTCATGCACGAGATCGAAAAGGATATGAAGGAAGAAGATTAATTCGATAATTCGGTAATGCGCTGATTCGATAATTCATTTATTCGGTAATTCGATGATTCTTTAATGTGCTGATTTGCGATCACTGAATGATTAAATCAACGAATTAGCCAATCACCGAATTAACAAATTAGCAAATCAACGAATTAACAAATCAATGAATTAGTTTGAGTAGCCTAAGCCTTACGATACTTGGTTCCAGTGCGGCTGTACCTGCCAACGGGCGGTTTCCGTCATCGCACTACGTGGTCATTCACAACAGGCATTTTCTGATCGATTGTGGTGAGGGAGCGCAGATGCAGTTAACACGTTTTAACATCCCCGTTCACAAGATCAACTACATACTCATCAGTCATTTGCATGGCGATCACTATCTCGGCTTAATGGGCTTACTGTTTTCCATGCATCTGCAAAAGCGGCAGGCCGAGTTGCATCTGTTTGGCCCTCCCGGCCTCAACGAAATCATCTTACTGCAGTTGAAATACTCCAAATCGGTGCTCAACTACCCGTTGCACTTTCATGCGATCGATCCTGCTGAACGAAAAGTCATTATAGAAGATGACGCTATTTCGGTTGAAACCATTCCACTGATTCATAAACTGCCGTGTGCGGGATTTCTGTTGAAAGAGAAACCAAAACCTCGTAGAATTGACAAATCGCGTTTAAGTAAAGAGGTGCTTTTGCAACACATCGTTCAACTAAAGGCAGGTAAGGACGTGTTGAATGATGCCGGGGAACTGCTCTTCAGAAATGATGAATATACACTTCCTCCGCATCGCTCGCTCAGCTATGCGTATTGCTCCGACACTGCGTACAATGAAAGTATGATCGGGCAATTGAGCGGGGTGAATTTGCTTTATCACGAAGCTACCTTTATGGAAGCCGATGGCGATAAAGCTGTCGAAACCAAACACAGCACTGCTAAACAAGCCGCGCTGATTGCCCAGGCCTGCAACGCAGAACAATTGGTGCTCGGACACTTTTCGGCCCGCTACCGCGATTTGGATTTGCTACTTGCCGAAGCCTCCGTTATCTTTCCCACTACATCACTCGCGGTAGAGGGAGAAACCATCAACATCAACGAATGAATCAAACCACGGAAGAAAAAAAGAATCACCTCTTCATTGTATTGGCAGCGCTCTTTTTAACCAACGCGATCATTGCAGAATTAATAGGCGTCAAAATCTTTTCGGGCGAAACGGCATTGGGACTCAACCCCGCGCATTTGAATATCCTCGGTTTCACTATGGACTTCAACTTAACAGCCGGTGCGGTGATCTGGCCCATCGTGTTTATTACTTCTGATTTGATCAATGAATACTTCGGCAAGCCCGGCATCAAGCGCATCAGCTACTTGGCGGCCTTCTTCATCGCGTATTCGTTCATCGTCATCTTTGTAACGATTAAACTTCCACCCGCGCAGTGGTGGCTCGATGCCAACAATCAAGATCCGGCCGGGAATTACTTTAACATGGATTTTGCTTTCAACAAAATTTTGGGGCAAGGGCAACGCATTATCATTGGCTCGTTGGCCGCTTTCCTGATCGGACAATTAATTGATGTGTACGTGTTTCAACGGTTGCGCCAACTCACCGGACCGAAGATGTTGTGGCTGCGCGCTACGGGCTCCACGCTCATCTCACAGTTGGTTGATAGTTTTGTGGTGCTATACATTGCCTTCGCTGGCACCTTTTCTCATCAGCAAATCGTTGCGATTGGTATCACCAATTACATCTATAAATTTTCGGTGGCGATCTTACTAACTCCTCTTATCTACCTCGGCCACAGCGTGATTGACCGCTATTTAGGAAAGGCAGAAGCCGATCGCTTAGCCGATGAAGCTGCCAGCAAGAGCGGCTCATTTCTGTGAGCGAAAAACATTATCGAGAATAATAGCCGTAGCAATGGATGCATTCAGCGACTCGGCCGCACCAATTCGGGGAATAGTAATGTGCTTTTGAATCATACTATGCACAGCCGCGGAGATGCCCTGCGCTTCGTTGCCAATCACAATAAAACCCTCCTTGCCGAAGTTTACATCATAAATGGTTTCGCCTGTGAGCGATGCACCGTAGAGCGGCCGGTCGGTGCCATACAAATAATCCGTTAAAGCAGTATAATAGACATGCACGCGGCAAAACGAACCCATCGTGGCGCTAATCACTTTCGGGTTGTAGCAGTCTGCAGTCTCCTCCGAGGCAATGATGTGTTTAATGCCATACCAATCAGCCGTGCGAATTATGGTGCCTAAGTTGCCGGGGTCGCGAATATCATCTAAGACGAGCACAAACTCGCTCTTTAAATTGGGGGCTACATGGGGGCGCATGCGCACGATGGCCAGTGCCGCATTGTTGGTAGCAAAGGTGCCCAATTCCGTCAACTCCTTCTCACCGGCCGCTACTACCTCTGCCTTCTGGCGGCTGACGAGCGGGTGGTGCTGGCGCAAAAAAGCCTCGGTGCCTGCCAGCCACAGCACCTCCAGATCAGAGCTCATTAATTCTGCTACTCCTTTGGCTCCTTCCACTACAAAACATTGCTCCTCTTTTCGGTATTTCTTTAATTGCAATGATTTGATGAATTTGGCTTTTGCTTTGGAGATCATACGAACTACTTTTTTTAAACGCGTTACATGCTATCTGCTGGCCGGATGTGCCATGATCGCCTTAAATGGCTGTTATGGCACAAAGTACCTTCAAGAAAATCAAAAGTTGCTACACCGCCAAACCATTGTGGCACCAAAGACGGTGAATAAAAACACACTGAATGATCTGTTTGTGCAAAAGCCCAACAAAAAATTGTTTGGACTCTTTAACAGCCAGGCCTGGATGTATTACACGGGCCAGAAACATTTTTCAAAACAAAAGTTCATCGACAGAAAAACAAAGATCGATAGTAGTTTCAACAAAAAGATCAAGCGTGCGAGCAGCGCCAAACGCAAAGACAATCTGCTGTTCCGTAAAAAGAAAAAGTTAGATGCATTGGATTACAAAATCGAAAACGGTAATCACTTTATGCAATGGGGCGAAGCTGTGGCTGTATTTGATAGCACGAAGATGATGTTATCAGTTGAAAAGCTGACCAATGCCTTGGTGATCAAAGGATTCTTCCGTGCCAGCGTAACTGCCACCTACCGCGAACTAAGGCGTAAGATATATGTTACCTATGAAGTAAAGCCGGGACCACCGTATTTGTTGGACACCCTACTTTTCGAAGTGCCAGACGCACTTGTTCTGAAAACCATTTTAGAAAAACCGGAGGCCAGTTTAATTCGCAAAGGCGATCAATTTGATCAGGAGAAAATCACCAAAGAGCGTGAGCGCATAGATTATTTATTGAAAGACAATGGCTACTTCGATTTCAGTCGCCAGTACATCGATTTTCAGGTAGATACGGCTACCCGAAAAAATCAGAAAGTCATTTTAAAAATGGAAATCCGGAATCCTGCTAAACACGATCACCATCGCCAGTTTCGAATTGACTCCGTTATTTTTACACCCGATGTAAATGTGAAGCCGCTGGAAAAGAGTAAGCGGGTGGCCGTTCCGTATGAGAACATTACTTTCAACTACTACCAACCAGAATACAGCAAAAAGATATTAGCACAGCGCACGTTCATTAAGCGGGATAGCCTCTATAACCGCACAAAGACATTCAGCACGCAGCGGCAAATGGCCAACCTGGATATGTTCAAATTTGTGAACGTAAACTATGACACATCGAATGGTCACTTCATCGCGAATATCTTTGCGAGCCCTCTTGAAAAATATGCATGGTCCAATGAGGCCGGTGTTACAGTAACGCAAGGGTTTCCGGGACCTTATGTGAGCACCAATTTTAAAAAGAGAAACTTCTTGGGTGGTTTAGAAATTTTAGAACTAAATGGACGCTTTGGCTTTGAGGGGGTCGCCTCTGCCACCGAAACCGGCAACTTTTATAAAAGCACGGAAGCCAGCGCAAGTGTGGGTATCACCTTTCCACAATTCTTGTTTCCGCTGAGCCACAAAGCTTCATTTAACTATGCCAAATATAATCCGCGCACACGTCTGCTTGCCAGTTACACCTATACCGATCGGCCGGAGTACCAGCGACAAATCACAACACTTTCTGCCTCTTTCAATTGGGATATCAATCAGAAGTGGCAATTCTCTTTTACGCCAACGAACTTAAATATTATCCAATCCACGAAAAGTACTGAATTTGAGGTATTGTTAAAGGATCTGCAAACCAAAGGCAACAACCTGATTAATGCTTTTAATCCTTCATTTGTAGGGAGTATGATTTTTTCTGCTACCTGGAACAACAACTATGGCAGCAACCAGAAGCACTCAACTCTGTTGAGGGGTTCCATCGAAAGCGGGGGAACGTTACTAAATCTCTACACACCACAAATCATCATCAACCAAGGACTGGAACCCTACCAGTATATTCGTTTCAATATTGATTTCCGTAAGAACCGCATTATCAATCGCACCACTTCATTGGCGTATCGAATTAACACCGGCTTTGGCTATGCATATAGCAAAAATAGAGTTCTTCCCTACGAGAAAAACTTTTTTGCGGGTGGAAGTAACAGCGTGCGCGCGTGGCGGCCTCGCAGATTGGGTGTAGGATCTGATACACCACCACTGAGTGCAAACCCATCACAAAGCGGCTACTATGATTACAGTTTTGAGAAGCCGGGCGAATTGCTGATTGAAGGCAGCGTGGAGTGGCGTCAGAAGATATTCGGCTTTGTGAACTACGCTTTGTTTATCGATGCGGGTAACGTGTGGGCGGTGCGCTCAGAGACCTCTGCGCCCACGCAATTTAGCTTAGATCGTTTTTATAAAGAGTTTGGAATCGGAACCGGCTTTGGCTTACGATTTGATTTCTCTTTCCTGATTTTACGATTGGATGTAGGTATCAAAGCATGGGATCCGGCTAAACCAGAAGGCAGTCGCTTTGTGTTGGGCAATGCACGCTTTAGTGGCCCTTATGGTATCGACCGTGAACCGGTGATTTACAATATTGGCATTGGGTATCCTTTCTAATTTTTGCAACTAAAACACAAGGGACTTAGTAGAATAGTAGAATACTTTTGGGGATTCCGCAACTCATTAGTAGCTCATCAATTTGCTCAATTCAGCTTTCACTTTCTCTGCATTTGGTAGCATCATTCTTTCCAACTCCACATTCAGCGGAATAGCGGGCAAGTTGGCGGCACCATAGGTCCACACGGGTGCATCGAGATAATTAAAAAATTCTTTAGAGATTCTACCCGCTAACGACTCAGCGAAAGAATTCAGCAATGGTTCTTCAGTCAACACAAAAATACGTCCATGTTTCTTTACGGAATCACTGATCATTTCCCAATCAATTGGATTAATTGTGCGTAAATCTATTATCTCTATTCTTCCTTCAAAGGATTTGCTGGCTTCTTTCGCCCAATACACACCCATCCCATAAGTAATAATGACGGCACTCTCTCCTGTTGCTACAAACGCATCATTGGCTTGTTGTGCCTGTCTGGCTTTGCCCAGCGGAATCATATAGTCATCATCCGGCTCAGTCGTTTTTGCTTCCAGCGTTCCGGGGACTTTACTCCAATAGAGTCCTTTGTGCTCGAGCATCACTACCGGGTTAGGATCGTGAAAAGCAGCTTTCATCAAACCCTTCATATCGGCTGCATTGGAAGGATACACGATTTTGATTCCACGAATCGTGAGGAGAGTAGACTCCACACTTCCTGAATGATAAGGACCGCCACCGCCATACGCACCAATCGGCACACGGATTAATGCCTGCACTGGAAACTTGCCCTTCGACAAATAGCAACTTTTGGAAAGCTCTTCGACTAATTGATTTAATGCGGGCCAGATGTAATCGGCAAATTGAATTTCAACAATTGGCTTCACTCCTACCGCTGACATGCCAGCTGTGGAACCCACAATGTAAGCCTCTTGAATAGGTGTGTTGAACACACGCGCATCGCCATATTTTTGCGCCAGCGTTGCCGCCTCTCGGAATACACCACCCAGTCGCGCACCTACATCTTGCCCGTAGAAAATAGCCTCCGGGTAACGTTTTAGAATCTCATCAACGGCATGAAGCGCGGCATCCACCATCGTTACCTTTTCGCCACTCCCTGCTCGGTTCCCTTGCTCTTCGGTTATTTGGGTAGGCGCAAACTCATGCGAATCAAAATCCGACAAATCCGGATCTGGTGCGGCAACTGCTTTGTGATAATCAGTCTGTACTAGTTGATGGGCCTTTGTCTCCAACTCAATCAGCGACTCAATTTTTTCACCTAATTCTAGCAAGCGGTTCTTTAACTTTGCGATTGGATCATCTTTGGATTGCAACGTTAAGTTCTCTCCCCGATACCATTCTTTCCGCACACCGGAAGTATGGTGACCCAGCAGCGGACAGGTTGCATGAACGAGAACCGGGGATCGGTTCGTTCTAACATATCGAAATGCCTCTTGCATGACCGCATAACTCGGTTCAAAGTCGGCACCATCTACCTGCATACGATGCAACCCTTTAAAGCCGGACGCATACTCATACGCATCCATAGCGCGCATCTCTTTTCCAGTAGCTGATATACCCCAATCATTGTCTTGTACCAGATAAATGATCGGAAGTTTTTTCAGCACCGCCATTTGAAATGCTTCAGCCACTTCGCCCTCGGTAACCGATCCATCGCCCAACGAGCAGACAACTACCGGCTTCGTCTCTGAATTCAATAATCCCTGTGATTCAAGATAGGCAACGCCATGCGCCATTCCGGTAGCCGGGATAGTCTGCATGCCAGTAGCTGAACTTTGATGTGGAATGATTGGAAACCCTTCTCTTCGTAAAGATGGGTGACCATAGTAGGTGCGCCCGCCTGAAAAAGGATCATCTTTCTTGGCCATCAACTGGAGCATGAGTTCGAAGGGCTGCAAGCCAAGCCCTAAAAGAATAGACTCATCGCGGTAGTAGGGAGAAACAAAATCGTGAGGTGTTAAATGAAAGGCTACCGCCAACTGAATGGCCTCGTGCCCACGTGAAGTGCTATGGACATATTTGGCACATACCTCTTTATAATCGTCATACCACTGCGCCATGGTACGTGCCGTACACATCAGTTCAAAAGCCCTCAGAAGTGTGTTTTTATCCAGTGCAAAATCAGGGGATGGCATAGTATCTCAATCGATTTAAATAGCAAAAATTCAAAGATACATCAACCCGTAAGGGGTGCAAAAAAATTGGCCATTATTAGCAAGTAAATGCTATTTTAGCAGCAATGAAGTTTCTCAATAAAGCATCCCAACTGGGAGTTCCCTATGTTTTAGATAATGAAATACACCGGTATATCGTCATTACCAATAAGTTAAGCATACTGATATCGGGGTTTACGCTGATTATGTTTTTAGGGGGATTGGCTTTTTTCGGCCCTTTGTTATCCGTTAAGCTATCCCTTTGTTTCGCCATCTTCTTCTTGGTACCCTTGGCACTTAATCAGGGCGGTCACTACAATGCGAGTCGTTGGATGGTGGCAATCATCATTAGCGTATCATCGGTTATCACATCGGTATTCGATAAGTTTGAGTTCACACGTCTGGAAGAATTACAATACGTCATCTTTCGGGTCACTCTCTTATGCTCTTCTGTACTTCCGTTTATTGTCTTTCGGCTGGAAGAAAAACGCTTCTGGATTTCCGCAGTCATCGTTAACCTTACCGCTCTTATTTTATTTGATCCAATTCACAATTACTTTCAAGTCGGATACTACCAACTTGGATTTACTGGACCGAACTATTACTTTCTCAATGTAATCTTCATCGCCAGCTTCGCCATCTTGAATGGAAGCACTTATTTCTTAAAGATCAGCTTTGAGAATTCAGAAAACAAAAACCAAGATTTAATTAAAGCATTGTCGCTGCAACAAAATGAGGTATTAAAGGCAAATGCATTGATCAATCAGCAACGTGAACTACTGGAAAAAGAGAATTTTAATTTGAACAACGAACTGGTAGCAAAAAATAATCAACTGGTACAAACCAATGAAGAACTGATTCAACATAATAACGATCTGCAACAATTCTCTTATACGGTTTCGCACAATCTGCGCGGCCCCGTGGCCAGCTTGTTGGGCCTGATGATCTTAGCCGATAAATCAACGTTGACTGAACAAAACAAAACCTTGTTTGAACACCTGCAGAAATCAGTCGCTACTTTAGACACCACCATCAAAGACTTGAGCAATATCATTGACATTCGCAATGCGATTTCAAAAATCAAGCAACGTGTGAAGGTAAAAGAAGAGTTAGACCAGATTCTATTGCTACTTCAAAAGAATATTGACGACAACCGGGTAGAGTTTGAAATTTCTCTACAGGAAACAGACTTGTACTCCGTTCGGCCGATGATCAATAGCATTCTTTACAATCTGATTAGCAATGCCATTAAATACCGGTCAGAGGAAAGAAAGCCATTAATCCAAATTCGTTCCTTTCGAACGAGTGCAGGCATCTGTTTTCAAATTCAGGACAATGGCATTGGTATTGATTTGATAAAATACAAAGAGAAGATATTTGGCTTGTACAAACGATTTCACACACATGTAGATGGTAAAGGTCTTGGACTTTTTCTGGTGAAACTTCAGACAGAATCTTTGGGTGGAAAAGTAGATATTGAAAGTACACCTGGAGTTGGCTCGAAGATCAGTATCATCATTCCCAATGCGACCAATCCTGATCATCAGATCATCATGGATAAAGAGTGGGGGAAATTATATTATGATGCATTTGTCAACACCACGTTCGTCATTTGGAAACGCGCGTTACATGTCAGTGAATTCAAAGAGTTTTTTCAGCGATGCGTAGAGTTCAATAATTCACATCATTGTCCCAATTGGATTGCCGAAATCAAAAAAGGGACCAAAGCGGATGATGACAACGAAGAATACAACCTCGCACGCCTTGCATTTGCCAATGAAATGAAACGTACCGCACTGAAGCGATTGGCGTATGTGATCAGCAAAGAAAATGAGCCAGCCGATTTTGAATTGTATCAAAAACAACTGATCGAATTTTATCAAGGCCGGATCAAATTCTTTAAAACAATCGAAGATGCTCTTCAATGGATTTTAACCGAATCAGCGAAAGAAAAAGCGACCGAACTTTCCCTTTTAAAATGATTCGCGTAGAGCATACGCCTGATTGAGGCGTGTAATCAATCTCTTCGATTCATTGAAGTCCAGTGTTTGCTGACCGTCACTCAATGCTTCATCCGGTTTCTGATGTGTTTCATAGATAATTCCATCGGCACCGGCCATCACAGCTGCTAATGCAACCGGCTCTACGAAATCGCGCACACCAATTCCATGGGAAGGATCGGCCACTACGGGCAAATGACTCTTCTCTTTTAAGATAGGTATTGCGTTTACGTCCATTGTATTGCGGCTTGCCTTTTCATAAGTGCGTATCCCTCTTTCGCAAAGAATGATTTTTTCATTGCCAGCCGCAAAAACATATTCAGCAGAATAAAGAAGTTCTTCAATCGTTCCAGAAATACCGCGTTTGATCATCACCGGTTTATCCACTTTACCCAACTCATCCAGCAAATTGAAGTTCTGCGTATTGCGGGCACCCACTTGAAATACATCGATGTAATCATGCATTTCAGCAATCTGACTTACCTGCATTACTTCGGTAATGATTTTAATACCTGCAGCACGTACTTTCGTATACCACATTTTCAAACCATCAATACCAAGACCGCGGAAAGCATAAGGCGAACTGCGTGGCTTAAATACACCACCTCGCATGATGCGTACACCATTCTCGAGCAAGTGGGCAATGGTTAAATCTACTTGTTTCTCCGACTCAATTGAACAAGGTCCGGCCATAATTGCAAGTGAACCCTCTCCAATAAAAACCTGATCACCCAAATCCACTTTCGAGCGATCGACTTTCCACTTGCGTGAGACTAATTTGTAATCGTCTGATACTCTATGGATATCAGCAATGCCTGGCAAGCTCCCAAGGAAGCGAATATCAAACTCCTTTTTGCCGATACCGATTAGATAAGTGGCAGCTTGTGTCTTTACTTCGTTGACTTTATAACCCAAATCACCAACTCGCTTTACAACTGTCTCTTTCTGAGCGTGGCCAACACTTTCTTCTAATTGTATGATCATATCAATAATTGAATTTTTCTAATCTCATCTCTAATTTCTTCTCCTTTTTGAAATACTCCATAATTAGAAAATATCCGGACTTAGCTCGTACAATCGCATACTCACCAGACTTTTTAGTCATCATGACTTTATCGACCGTAAATGTCTTCTCCGGGGTGTACACTACCGCCCCTAAAATTCCTTTGTATGTTTTACGATCAGAATCCAAATAGACAAATGTAAACGCATCATCTGGTAATTTCTGTGTGTAGCTATAATCGAAACCTCCAGTGGCTTTTACGTAGTAAGAAAGCAACTTGGTAGACATGTAGGTAGCTCCGGCCGGAAGCAGTATCTGATTTTTATTCTTTTCAAAAATATGAACCTTCTCCAGCTTGTAATCTGAAGAAAACTGAAATACGACCATATTATATACATTCATCTGTACTGAACTGGCATTTGATGAATAGTAACCAGTAGCAGCCGCGGCTGCAACACTTAAAATTTGCAAACCAACGCCAGCTCCACTCAATACTTTTTTGTATTGTTCGCCAATTGCAAATATTTTACCATCCGCTGTCCGAACGAACTCATGAAAAAGAACATTCGTGTTTAAACCGTCAAATTTACCGGAGCTAGAAACAGGAGCTTGCTGACTAATGTCGGCCCAAGAGATTGTTTTCGA
This sequence comes from Flammeovirgaceae bacterium UBA5008, assembly GCA_002398365.1. Classification (GTDB taxonomy): domain Bacteria; phylum Bacteroidota; class Bacteroidia; order Cytophagales; family Cyclobacteriaceae; genus ELB16-189. The sequence continues at coordinate 2,534 of DGYK01000005.1, read as the reverse complement.
AAAAAGAATCTTTCCACTAAGGTCGTAAGCTACATAACAAAAACCTAAACTTTGTGATTTTGCCTGTTGATCATCTTTGGCAAAATACTCACCAAAAACAACTACTTGTTTGTTGAGTGAATCATAATTTAAATCATTGGGAGTAATATTAAATAGTCCAGTTGAAAGATTCGTTTGAAATACATTCTTTCCAGTTGCCAAGTCATTTACTAGTAAATCATACGTAAAGCTTTTAGCTTTTGAAGAAGTAGGTTTAAAAATAAGAGACCCGATGTAATCAGTACTTAGGAATCCCTCTGTGGCCGTTTCGCGAGGGGTGCGTTTTTTTATAAGCGATTGATCTTTCCAATTCACCGTTAATGAATTGCTAAGATAATTAATGGTGTAGTTTTCTTTGTCTGCATTTGACTGCGAATAATAAACAAAGCCGATTTTGTTGACAGGAACTAAATAACGCTGTTCGGCCGCGCCTCCTAATGCTATTGCTTGAAAAACAGCTAGCGATTTTTTTCCCTGCACTTGCTCCAATTTAGACCCAATTTGTTTTAACGCATTGTCATAAGCAATAAGTTCAATCACCTTGGATCGTGGGTCAAAAAACATAAATACAAAAGCTTCTCCGTTGTAGGAAGATTCAATTAAATCGTACGAATCAGGACGGACAATATTGACAGAATTAATTTCCTGTAGATTTTCATCAACCACACTGAGCAGGTAGTTGCTCATGTAATTCTTTTTCTTCTCTAAACTATAAAAGTAGAAATAGCCTTTAACTTCTCCACGTTGCTCAATCACTCCAGTACTACGAATCTTTACCTTCAACACATCGGTGCGAGTAAGATTCTGCGCTAGTACCAACTGACTAAAAAGCAGCAACACCAATCCCATTCTTAATTTCATAATCATTCTAGTTTTTCGTTTAGTTTAGTTTTGTATTTTCCTTGAGGGTATTTTTCCAGATACGAATCATTGATTAGTCGGTGAGAAGTTTCAGACAATTGAAAATGACTAACCAGCCAAAATGCGTAAAGGAAATCTTCGTTTTCAAAATAATCTTCCGGCTGAGCAGTAACATAATAATAAGCCAGCGAACCCATTTCTGTCAATCGGAGGTTATGCAAAAAAGACAAAAAGCGATTATAGGGTTCCGAATAATGAGTATTCGGCAATGGCACACTTTTGCTCATCATGTGATTTTTCTGGCTTTGGTAAATCCGAAACATGTTCATACCTACCATTGCACTAATAAACTTACTCTTCGGATATTGCTCTAAGGTTTCTAACGAAAAATAGAGGGCCTTTCCATAGTTTTTAAAATGATATTCCGATTCAATCATTTCAAACGCGCTCCGCTTTGCCACTGACAACGCTATAGTTGAATTAGTAGCAGGTGCCTCACGTACATAGGAATAGCTAGATGCCACTTGTTGCCTTAGTCGAGTAAGACGCTTTTTGCAATCCGGATGGGTGCGCATCGTGTCCGAATTACCAAATTCATCATCTGGTGATTTATGTGCAAACGATGACTTCTCGTACTTTAGCCATGCTTTTTTGAAGGGATATTTCTCAAACTGAAAATACTTTTCTATATCTATTTTTGTTTGGAAGCTTTTTTCTTCTACACTATCTAAAATAGACATAACCTGATAAGAACCTGCATAGCCAAAGGAAGTACGCATGAGGTATGTAAGCCCGAGTGAATCTGCCTCAATTTCATGTTTGCGGCTGTGTCGGCTAAAGCTAAATCCCAATTGCTTCATTAATTCTTTGTATTTGGTATAAGTTTCGTATTGCCCTTGCTTAATCGTTTTTAACTGCTTTTCCAGCACTGGATCAAAGTTAGTCCGAGTATATTCTTGAATTCCTTTGAAATGGTGGTTGGCGTAATAGTGCGCCATCTCGTGACAGATAACAAATGCAATCTGATCTTCATTCTCCATCTTAGCTAACAAACCCAAGGTAAAACCAATTGTACCGTCCCAAAATGTCAGTGCGTTGGGTGCAGAACTTCGAAATGGAAATATTCTTACCTCGTTAGGTAATTGGGGATTATTCTTGAGAATTGTTTGAAGTATATCATCTAGGTAATGAAAAAGTGGCCCCTCTGTTATAAAGTAATCATCATTATAGAACTTAATCAATTCCTCTGTTTGTTTTTCATACAAATTGGCAACAAATGAAGCCTTATAGATTTTGCCTTCAGCAATCTTTTTCTTTTGTGCAGATAGACGCGAACGAATGCCCGAAAGAATCTCTGCCGGAATAGTATCGGTGATAGGCGAACCGGTAAAAACACCGCTTTGCGTAAGCCCGTCAACTGTACAAAAGGTCAGAATTAAGCAGATTAAACAACGCATCAATTTAAAATCGACTGTAAAAAATGAGTACTATCAAGCTTTAAATTAGTGGAATTTTTCATTTGATTAATAAATGCGCTGCCAATAATCGCACCATGGCCGTATTCACAAACTGTTTGATACGTTTCGCGATTGGAAACACCAAAGCCAATCAAATAGGGGTTTGATAAATTCAAG
>DGYK01000027.1:2620-3781 GCA_002398365.1 Flammeovirgaceae bacterium UBA5008 | reverse complement strand
CTGTGGGTAAACACAGACCGTAAACAGCACGAATGCCATTGTTAAACATTTTTTTAACATGTTTTAAAAAATTTTGTTGGTTAAACTTCTGCAGACCATTGGGGCATATCTGCATAAACCAGAATCCGATCATTTCAAATCGAATTTACCTTCCCTTCGTCCGCATTACCGGCATCAGGTTCTATGGGTATAATCTCAGCCCGTGTTTTTTAGGCACCCCTTATAACTGCACAAATGTAGTAAGAAATTGAAGGGCAATGCACATGAATGCTTACCTTTGTGCCAAAATTTTTAACAGCTCATCTCATGACCATTCACCGCGAAGGCAAAACCATTCTCTTTGTTTTATTGATAGTTCTTTTCGGACTCAATTGGGCCGTATCGTATTTCATTCCAATGCCTATCGTGCAAAACACGTTGATTGTGGTGAGCATTATTTTTTATCTACTGATTTTACAGTTCTTCCGTCTGCCCATTTTTGAAATTCAAAAAAATGACGCACATGTGATTGCGCCTGCCGATGGCAAAGTAGTGGTGATTGAAGAAACCGAAGAGACGGAATACCTAAAATCCAAACGGAAGCAAGTATCCATTTTCATGTCTCCTATCAATGTGCATGTCAATCGCATGCCGGTGGCGGGCTCTATTTCTTATTTTAAATATCATCCAGGCAAATATTTAGTAGCATGGCATCCCAAGTCAAGCACAGAAAATGAACGAACGACCGTTGTCGCAAAAATGAAAAATGGCACGGAGATTTTATTCCGTCAAATTGCCGGTGCATTAGCGAGACGTATCAAATGGTACGTACAAGAAGGTCAGACCTTACAACAAGGCGATGAATTTGGTTTTATCAAGTTCGGATCGCGTGTTGATATTTTCTTACCTCTTAACGCCAAAATCCTAGTCAAACCGGGCGATATTACGAAAGGGGGCAAAACAGTCATTGCCGAACTATAGCCAATTAAAAGGAAAAACGGCCTTTCTCATATTTTGTAACCCAAACGGGCGTTATTAAAGCACGCATTGCGTACCTTTAGAAAAGTAATTCCCCGAAAACCTGCTCCTAAGACTTGATCAGTGTTTTCACAAAAAATTAGTATTCAAAAAAAATGACATTAAACTTAAATTTAAAGTTTGCGGCCAAGCAACAAGATTTCT
>DGYK01000027.1:2072-2433 GCA_002398365.1 Flammeovirgaceae bacterium UBA5008 | reverse complement strand
TGGCCAAGCAACAAGATTTCTTTGCTACGCTCAATCAGCGCGTGAACTCGTATTTCAAAACAAACAACATTGATCGTACTGCGAATAGTGAAATGGTTATTAAAACCTTCTTCATGTTTTCGCTTTATTTTACTCCATATGCATTCATCATGCTCGGAGGATTTACATCCGGCTGGATTATGCTGGCGCTTTGTGTAATCATGGGCTTTGGAAAAGCAGGCATCGGTTTATCGATCATGCACGATGCGAATCATGGTGCTTATTCAAACAAAGCGTGGGTCAACACGGCATTAGGATTATCACTCAATATTATCGGGGGGCATGCATTCAATTGGCGCATTCAACACAATGTTTTGCACCA
>DGYK01000027.1:903-1798 GCA_002398365.1 Flammeovirgaceae bacterium UBA5008 | reverse complement strand
ACGGCTTAATGACTTTCGTTTGGATTGTGATTAAAGATTATTACCGTCTTACTAAATATCATAATGAAGGATTGGTGAAAAAACAAAAAGCCTCTGTAACGATGGAGTGGATTATTATGATGACCACCAAGGTGATTTATTACGGATATGTATTTGTCCTTCCCATGCTTATTTTACCGTTTGCCTGGTGGCAAATTCTAATTGGATTTTTGGTAATGCACTATGTAGCTGGATTTATTCTTGCCATTATTTTTCAACCCGCTCATGTAATTGAAGGCACTGAATACCCCATGCCCGATGGCGAAGGAAATTTGGAAAACAACTGGGCCATTCATCAATTGCACACCACCACCAACTTTGGTCACAAAGAAAAGTTATTCTCTTGGTATGTGGGTGGTTTGAATTATCAAGTAGAACATCACTTGTTCCCAAACATCTGCCATGTTCACTATCGTGAGATTGCCAAAATCGTAGAGCAAACGACCAAAGAGTTTGGCTTACCGTATAAATCAAAAGAAACATTCTTCGAAGCCGTGGCAGCTCACGCTCGTCAACTGAAGATGCTGGGCGAGAAACCCAAAGAAGCTGTGAATCCTTTGCTTTCAGTGGCTTAAGGTTCTATTCAATGATAAAAGATTAAGCTGCCTCACAGGCAGCTTTTTTTGTGCTTAGAAGAGACCAACAAAAAAGCCGCTAGTGATTTCACCAGCGGCTTTCTTTTATAACTCTTATTTTTTTACGCAGACTTCAACGCTTCGGCTCCAGCCACAATTTCCAAAATCTCTTTTGTAATCGCAGCCTGACGTGTGCGGTTGTAGGTCAACTTTAATTCTTTCAACAATTCACCGGCATTGTCAGTAGCTTTATCCATCGCAGTCATACGCGCTCCGTTTTC
>DGYK01000027.1:0-695 GCA_002398365.1 Flammeovirgaceae bacterium UBA5008 | reverse complement strand
GCAGTCATACGCGCTCCGTTTTCAGAAGCATTCGAATCTAACACTGCTTTGTACAACTGAACTTTTAACGACTTTGGAATCAAACCTACTAAAATCTCTTCCTGATTTGGCTGGTAGATATAATCCGTCTGTGTAGTAGAAGCTGCAGTAACCGGCAATGGCAGGATGGGTAAGAACTGCTCTACACGCAAAATTTGGGTAGCCACGTTCTTAAACTCATTGTATACAATCTCTACTTTGTCGAAATCTCCTTTTTGGAAAGATGTCATTGCAAATTCGGCTGCCTTTGCTACTGAATCAAATGTGATGGTTTGCAATAAAGTAGAGAAGTCTGCTTTCATGGGAAGATTGCGCTTCTCAAAAAACTCAAGGGCCTTCTTTCCGATGGGCAAGTAGGTTACATTTCCTTGCTTGGCTTGCTTCGAATATTTCTCTTCTACCAATCGCACTACAGCTTTGAAAACAGAGCTGTTAAACGAGCCGCACAATCCACGATCCGAAGTCACCGCAATGATCAACACTTTTTTCTCTTCGCGAATTTGGCTATACCACGCCTGGCCATCTGTTCCTGCTGAAGATAAGTTTTGCAACAATGCGTTCATCTTCTGAGCAAACGGGCGCATCTGCTGGATTTTATCCTGCGACTTACGCAACTTCGCTGCCGCCACCATCTTCATGGCTTTGGTAATCTGCTG
>DGYK01000007.1:22654-69626 GCA_002398365.1 Flammeovirgaceae bacterium UBA5008 | reverse complement strand
AGTCCCGTACCGGAGACTCTGCGATGAGAAGAGCGTTTAAGAGAATCCCGTAAGACCTGATTTTAACAACAACACTTTTTTTGGACGAGTGGGAGGAATTGGTGAAATTGGTAGAATCGATTAGAAGACAATGAAGGAGGATTTATCAAAAGAGGTTCAAAGACTAAAAGAGAAATATAATCTTACGGACTGTGGATTCGACATTGAGTGCATTTATCAATTAGGAGACCTCTCTGAATTGTTAAATAGTTCCTTAAAAAAACTTCTCCCTGATATTGAGCTTGAAATTGAAGAACAACTCAAAAATGATAGGTATGTGGCGACCATCGTTCATAATGGAAAGTTTATAACTGAAATATATGCTGATAAAGATACAGACTGGTTGCCGGAAGATTTCTGGGAGCTATTTGATTCAATTCCTAAGAAACTTGGGCTACGAAGAATGTTTTGTTCAATCAATTCTCAGTTAACAGGACAAGCGGTTTGGTATTTGTGTGGGACAGATGAGCAAATAGATCAAGCAAAAAAGGACGGACTCCCAATTGTGTTGTATGGAGAGAATATTTTTGAAATGGACTTGAGCAGGTATGAGTAACTACCGCCAGTATTCCCCTCAGCGTCTCGCCTCTCGCCTCTGTTGGTGTTCTTCACCAACAGATATTTAAACTAGTTTTCACTGAGTCAGATGTTATCACCTTATTATTTCCCGCAGCGTCTCGCCTCGGACTCTGCGGCAAACTCTTTGTTGCTGGAATTGGTTTATAAGGAAAGTAAGTTTGATATTAGCAGAGTCCCGTGCCGGAGACTTTGCGGAGAAGGTCGGAATAAGATCAAGAAATGGTTAACGATATTCATAAAGACGGTAGCCGACTTCTCAGCAAGAAATTGTTTGGGTATAAAAACGAACCAATAGAAGTGAACTAAACATGAACTACTCAGCAAGGCATCAAATGAAATTCGTACTAGCCATAACGTTCTTAACAATCACGTTCTTCCTAATGGGGCAAGACAACATTCTGTACGAACAGATTGCGTTTGACTTCTATAAGGATAAAATATTAAAAGATAATCCACCGAAGAAAACATTGACTTTGTGGACCGATTTAGAGGCCAAGGACTATCTCTTTTGGGCACCAAGCTGCTTGACTGAATTCAGATTAAAAGCGGAGGATAAAGTTAAGACCAATTCTTCGGGTCGTACTACCATTGAATGCCAATCGGACAAAAGATTTAAAACGAAAAAACTTGGCACCGGCACTTATCCCAGAGTTTATCTGACTGTTTCATTTAGTACTAAACCCGACCAACATATTGTGACAGTCGTTGAAATTTATGAACACGGAGGAATTACTTACCACATTGAAATGGACGAAACGGGAAAAGTAAAAAATTGGTGTAAGGGAGGATGGATCGAATAAGATATCAAGCTATGCTTTTATTTCTCCTTTACATCCCGCAGAGTCCCGTGCCGGAGACTCTGCGGAGAAGGAAGGATTAGGGACGCACAAGTCTATATTGCTATCAAAGGCTTGCGTAATTGAAAGTCTTGTGAATCACTTCATTCACATCTGCCTACCGTGGCAAATAGTAAACTACCATAATAATCATCTTAATCACAAAAATTGCAGTACCCATTTTTATTTTAGAGATCTCGGAAGTAACTTCCATGGTTGAAGATGAACTGTTACTAATAATACTTCGGGTATTTTATAAGATAACAGCTATAACTTGTAGCATCATTATTGGAATATGCTAATGCCAAAAAGCGTTTCAATTCTAAATCAGATAGTACCAATCTGCCTTAATTTAAATAAAGACAGGATAAAGCGAATGTTTTTATTTATCGCATCTGCGTCAGTGTTCGTAGCCTCTTCACTCCAAGCTCAAAATCAAGCCAACCCAACAGACTCTAATCGAGTCGATAGTATGGGTAAACGACAAGGGGTATGGAAAACAGATGACATTAGTTCTTATAAATCCTTCTTCGACCGCGATACCTTAATAGCCTATAAAATAGCAACCTACTTGAACGATAAACCGATAGGTGTAATAAGATATTTCTACCCCGATCATACCGTAAGGTGGGAAGGGGTTTTGTTAAACGATAATCCCGAAGATGAAGTAGATGTTAACAAGCCTCTACATTTTTATGACCCCTATGGAAAGGAAGATTATTTTGAAATGAATTGTTTTTTGGGTGAATTGTTTCGCATTGGCCGGCAATATACCCGAGCCTTGTCGTTTGCCGAAAAGACATATCAACTTGCGCAAGAACAAAAAGACAGTTTACGAACAGGACAATCTTTGATACTATTAGGAAGAATAAATTACCGCTTGGGCCATTACCAGAAGGCAGAGCAGGAAATAATAAGAGGAAGAAGAATTTACGCTATCGTGTACGGTAAAAAGAGTCGGGAATATTCATTAGCCACCAGAACCCTTTCCGCGGTGTACTTGGTCTTGGGTGATTACTCAAAGGCAGAAAAATATCAACTGGAGGAACTTGATATAATTAAAAATCAACCTTACTTAGACAGCGCTGATTATGCAACAGCACTGAATAATATAGGCTTCTTGTATGATCGTAAGAATGAATATGAAAAGGCAAAATCATTTTTCGAACAGGCAGTTAGGCTTGATTCGCTATTGATTGATTGGGATAGTCGCGACTTTTTGATTGAACTTGATAATTTGGCGTCTGCGTATGCCCGTTGTGGCGACTACAACAAGGCAATCGCCTTACATAAAAAAATAATCGGAAAAAGAAAAAATCTGTTTGGTGTAACGGACAGCGATTACAGTGAATCGCTTAATAATTTAGGATTGTTATATTATAAATTAGGTGATTTAGGTAAGGCAGAGTCTTTTCTTCAAGATGCCGTGCATATTGATTCACTTCAATTGGGGCCGATGCATCCATTATATATAATTAGCTGTGGTAATCTTGCCAGTATTTATAAAAACTTGGGTAAGAATGAAAGAGCAGAGAAGAAATACCTTGAAATAGTTAATAACATCAAAAACCAAATTGAAAACTTTTTTCCAATTATGTCAGAAGAGGAGAAATTTCGGTTTATGGAAACGATTCAAGATAAAATAACAAGGTTTAATGTTTTTGCTTTTAAACGCGCAGCTGAAAACCCGGGTATCTTAAAAGACGTGCTTAATCTACGGCTCCAGACCAAAGCGTTGATTTTTCAGATTGGAAAGAAAATCAGATATAGCGTGGCTACTTCAAAGGAAGTAAGTGTTCAAAAACTTTACAGGACTTGGATGACCAAGCGCAAGCATTTAACCGAAATGTACACCCATAACGCTAATGGTGCCATGGACAAGCGTATTGAATTGCTAAAAGATTCAATTGAAATCATTGAGAAAGATTTGGGGCGTTTTGGAGATCGAACTACCTATTTTGAAAAGTTTTCTTGGGGTGACATCATAAGTCATTTGAATAAGAATGACGCGCTAATTGAAATGGTTCGGGCGTATGATTCAGATGATAGAACAGTACGATATGTCGCCTTAGTGGTTACAAAAGATGATCCTTACCCAAAAGCCATTTTTCTTCCGAATGGTAATGAAATGGAAAGCCGCTATCTAGGCTATTATAGAAACGCCATTAATCATAAGCTTGAAGATGTAATATCATTTGATAATTTCTGGAAGCCAATAGATACTTTTTTGCGTAAGCAAAATATAACTAAGGTTTTCTTTTGTGCAGATGGTGTATATCATTTTATTAATCTGAATACATTGTTTAATCCTACATCAAAGAAATATTTGCTAGACGAGTATGATTTTGAGCTGGTTAGTAATCCTAAAGATATGGGAAGTGATCGCATTGCACATCAATTAAAAACATCCACATTGATTGGAGCCCCTGATTTTTCTCGTTTCTCAGAAGATACACGAAGAAAAGAAAATAGGTTGTCAGACACCTTAAGAATTGATGTTCCTACTATTCCCAACACCCGAATAGAAATAGATAGTTTGTCAGCATGGTTTCAACTAAATAAGATCAGAACTCATGTATTTCAAGGTATCGATGCATCGGAGGAAAATATTAAAAAGATAAAAAGCCCGGATATCTTGCACATTGCCACACATGGCTTTTTTCTTTCTTATAAAGATTTTGATGAAAAAGGCTTTGCTAATATCAATTTGAAATCTTTAAAAGAAAATCAGCTATTAAGATCGGGTGTATTACTTTCAGGAGCTAAACTTTCGTTGAATGGAATAGGAAAAGAGTTAGGTGATGATGGTGTTTTAACTGCTTATGAAGCTGTTGATCTTTCGTTGGAAAACACAGAGTTAGTTACGCTTTCTGCTTGCGATACAGGTCTGGGTTCATTAGTTAACGGAGAGGGAGTTATAGGACTCCAACGATCTATTCAAATGGCAGGGGCTAAGTCAGTGATGATGAGTTTATGGAAAGTTGATGATGCATCTACCAGGAGTTTTATGATTTCATTCTACACCAATCTGGTAAAGTATATTAATAAGGAGGTCGCCCTTCGCAAAACCCAACTAGAATTGAAGGAGAAACTAATATACCCGGTATACTGGGGAGCATTTGTCATGATTGGCCGGTAATAACTATTTCATCCAGTCAGATATTATCATTCGCCTCTCGCCTTTGTTGGTCGCCTCTGTTGGTGTTCTTCACCAACAGATACATAAACTAGTTTTGGCCTGCCTTTGTTGGTGTTCTTCACCAACAGGTACATAAACTAAATTTCGCGCACTGCTACGGAGACTTCTCCAACCACTTCTTTTTTCGTTTTATTTCGTTAAAATCACTAACGATATATCAACAATCAGCCACCCGCAACCGGGATTGGCCAGCCGGTAAGTTGGAATCGACCATGGAGTATTTGTATTTGCCTCCCGAGTATTTGTTTTGGAGGGCGGGGAAGTTGTAGTCGAGCACGGGGAAGTTGTGTTCGAGCGCGGGGAAGTTGTAGTCGAGGGCGGGGAAGTTGTAGTGGAGGGCGGGGAATTTGTTGTCGAGGGCGGGGAATTTGTAGTCGAGCACGGGGAAGTTGTGTTCGAGGGCGGGGAATTTGTGTTCGAGCGCGGGGAAGTTGTAGTCGAGCACGGGGAAGTTGTAGTCGAGGGCGGGGAAGTTGTAGTCGACCATCCGATAAGATGGAACGATTCTAAATAATGAGTCTATTCAGCAAACTGTGTCAAAATAGAAAAACACTAAATTGATACAGTATAAGGAAGAAGAAAAAGGCGACTTCAACTTCAAGGAATTTGAAGAGCAAGCAGTTAAGCGATTACAAAGTTATTAAGGCGAAGGGAGCAAAAATCATTTCTCACCCAGCAGACAAGGAATGGAACATGCGAGAGATGTTGGTTGAAGATCCAGAAGATCACGTTATCAGATTTGGTCAAAGAATTCAGTGTGACTAAGGGAATTTGTATTGGATGATGAAGCATTTGATACCAATTTCAGTACAACACTATTTTGTAGGAGTGTTAGGAATTAGTGAAATTGGAAAGATTAATATCAATAAAATAATATATAAAGGATTTACGATAAAATATTTCGATTCTGATATTAGCAGTAATACCTCAACGTTCAAATGCCTAAACGAATAATTATCCTATCCTCACTTGTATTGATAAGCTGGATTGCATCTGGACAAGAGCTCGATTCTGTTTCAATAGATTTAAAGCGACTGACTGACTTGAGTTTTTTTAAGAAGTATAGTTTCTATGACGACTCGATAACTGAAACAGATATAAAAGTCACAAAACTAATTTGGTCACTGAAGCAAGTTAGTGAAATAAATACGGGGCTTCGACACAAAGGTGTTCTAACGCTGACGAGAATTGATAAACGACCAACAAATAAATTTCCATACTATTTAGTTGGGCATTACCAATTTCCTACCAAAGGCCATATGACGAGAATGGCATATTATCGTGTCGACCCATTATTAACCAGAATTGACTATCAAAACCTCACGGACTTTGCTAAAGACAAGTGGAAAAGGATAAATTGAAGATACCCCTGCACTTAACACATAACCCGGCCAACATTTTCCATTATAATATTCGTACCAATCAAAGTATAACACTTTTTTGTGTCAGTAATAGGAATTGGTGAAGTTGGTAGGATCATTACAAAGCTGATATAAGAGAAGAAGCGCAAGTTTTAGACTTAATATGCACAGGCGCTAATTTTGTGTTCCATTTGCAAAAAAAGCCCCTTTTATTTATGGAATTATGTGCGACAATGAATCATGTCATAAAAATGCGATGATAAAGAATCTACTACTTTCACTACTGATAGTTGTTTCTATAACAGCTTTAGGTCAGAATTATAAAACCGAAGACCAAAATTTAAAGGGCTGGAATAAAGAGGCAAAAATTGTTTATGCCGACTTCCAAGGTAAACCAACAGACCGGTTAAAAAGACTAAATAAAGAAGCTGGACTTCAAGCATCGGCACAAGTTGGACTTAAATCAATTCTAGATATTCCTAAAAAGAAAAGAGACAGAGGACGACTCTTAGAGAAAGTTTATGTTGCTCCCTTTTTTATAAAGACTACCTCAGTGACGATGACTAAGGACGAAAGAGAACTGGATAAACAACGACTCTATTTCGACATGGGTGAATTTCACGCAAGGAGGATGAGAAAAGACATTCAACATATTCAAGACTCCACGAAGGCTTACGGCACAATCTGGATAATGTATTCAAGCATTAAAGACTACTACTGCTCTGAATTTAGAAAAATGTTCGATGATTACACGTATGAAGTGTTCGTTGAGAAAAAGGAAGGCGCATTCGAAAAATGGCGTGAGTTAATCGATAATGGATTAAGTGAATTAGAAAAGTATGCAACAAAAAAAGAGGACTGTCACCGACTTTTAACAGGATTACCTATTGACCCTGCGTTTGAACAATCGGAGAAAGTTTTGGACTCTTTCATAAGATGTAACCAATAGATTGTGGGACAAGCAAAACAGATACAAATAGTTACGGCAGATTTCATGAAAAGATTCTTAAAGGTTTTTCTATTACTATGTTTAAATTTTAGTTCGTCCGAACTATTTGCTAGTCCGCAGACGCCAGATTACATTATTATCAAAGGAGACACAATCCCGACATATAACTTGCTTCTCGAATCTTATCTGCAGCAATTGGACACAGTCGAATCACAGCGCCTTTTTGGCTTGGCGTTTCGCAGTGGAGCCTCGACTAATTGCTGGAGAGGTTATCAAGCTATTTACTTGCTTCAAGGGGACAGTCTATTTCTTATCAACATCATCAATTGTGGAGCATTTCGAAACAAGAGCATAGATAAAACAGAATCTTTGAAGAGGATGAAAACAATTTTTGGAGCTGGAGTTCGTCAAAATAGAGTATTCCTTAATTGGTTTTCAGGCATAATCAACTATCCGATCGATAATTCAATTTTGAGGTGGGATGGAGTTTTCTATAGAATCTATGAAAGAGAAACTATTGTACGTATCGACTTGGGGCGCGTGACTGAAATGAGAAATGTTACGAATTACGAAGATGTACCAGGCGGAATAGACAGAAGGGACAAAGACAAGATTTCAAAAATACTTTTTAAAAAACTAAAGAGAGCCAGATGGAAAAATTCGGAAGAATATGATTGTTCGACAAAGTATTTGGTGACTATAAATGAGTATGGGATTGTCTCAAAAGTACGAATACTAGATTCAGACGCAGAAATACAGAGATATTACGACCCGGAAGAATATGATTTTTGTATTGGTAAAATGTACAATTCACTGAAGACCTTAAAGTTTGATATTATTAAGGATAAGGGAGTACCTATTGCCGAGGATATTTATATAGAGATTTGGGTAGAAGACAATGGAAAACTAGAAAATTGGACAGACTAAAGCCCATTCTGTATCAGAAATTAGCCCATGCCTTTTTACTTTTATCAACTCCAGCCAATCCCACATCTCTCTTCACACCGAGCTAAATAATCCTGTTAATCCTAAAAATCACATCCATCAAAGCACAACACTTTTTTGTAGGATTGTTAGGAATTAGTGAAATTGGAAAGATTAATACAAAGTAGATATAAGAGAATAAACGCAAGTTTTATGCTAAACATGCGTATGCTCCAATGTTGTAGACAATTTTTTACAGATGAAGAGTATAGCTGAATTAAAGTTCGACAGGATAGTAAAACATGGATTTCATGATACGTTGAAACCAATGGGATTCAAAAAGAAGGCAAGCAACTTCTATCAATACAAGAACGGTATCGGACATATCATTAACCTACAAAAGAGTTACATGTCTTCGAAAAACAAAATTCACTTTACTATAAATACGGGAGTATTTCTGCCCGAATTCTGGTTCACGGTTTACAATTACTCTAACAAACCGATTCCAGACTATCCGACAGAAGCAGAATGTATTCTGAGAAGACGAATTGGGCAATTGAGAAATGAAAATGATTTATGGTACAACATAACTGAGGACTCAGACGAGAGTCAATTAATTGATGAAATGAAAAATAACTTAAGCGAACATATTCTTCCTCACTTCGCACAAGTTCTTTCAAAAGACATGTTAGTTGGCTTTTTAGACAGACAAACAACATGGCTACAGCCTTTGGAAAAATTAATCGTATTCGGTGAATTGGGGGAAATAGAAAAAACAAAAAAAGAATTTCTACGACTTGTAAGCGAAACAAGGAATCCAAGCTTTCTCGGAACAGTTAAAGAATATGGTAAAAAGTACGGTATCGTATAAACTGCCAACAACACCAGCTGTTCGACCTATTCCGTAAGGCATGTTGAACGAACGATAAATCAGGCTTGCCCTGAATAGAAATCAAAAGCACTATAAAATCCCTATTATCGAGTAGTCGCCATACGCTGTACAAACATAGCTGTGAGATTAACCCCGTCAATTTTAAAGATCATACCAATCATAGCCCAACACTTTATTTTGTAGGAGTGAGGGGAATTAGTGAAATTGGAAAGATTAATGCGAAGCGGATAGTAGGAAGATAGGCGCAAGCTTTAGAATAAACAGGTACATACGCTACTGTTATCCGACAACTCTAAACTAAACTCGAGGAATGAATAAACAGATTCTGGATTTTCAATTGCAGACAATAAATTGGTTTCAGGACGGAATAGTCGACTGGGCGAATGCTGGTACTCTTTATAAAACCACCGGACAAAAAAGTCAGCTTCGTAAATATAGTTTTGGTTTTAACTTTGACTGCGCAATCAATTCGACAGACGGGAAATATGTTTTTATATATCAGAAGCTCGGCACTAAGGGGCTTTTGATCAAGGAAGGAGAAATTCTAAGAGAAATAAATCGTTCATATTATCAAGCAGATATATATGAGTACCCGGCAACATTCTTGGAGTACGACAAGAAGACGTTTTTAGTTCATTGCCCCACAAACTATTGCCAATTAGACTTCGAAGAAGTTGAGACGGGCGAGATCGTTACGAAAGTTAAGCAGCGGAAACCAGCTGATATATTTCATTCAAGATTGGAGGTAAGTCCAAATGGAAAGTATCTGCTCAGCAAGGGATGGGTATGGCATCCGATCGATGTCGTTCAGGTTTATAAGGTTGAAGACTGTTTCTCGAATCCAATGCTTCTCGATAAGTTGGACTATAATTTCCAAAATATTGGCAGCGAACTATCCACGGCAAGTTTTATAGATGATTCTAAAATCTTAGTTGGTTCATCCGAGGAAGTTATTAATGACGATAATAGCACCAATGTTCCCGCTCAGTCAATTGCCATTTGGGATTTAAAGGACAATAAATTCTTTAACCAATGGAAACCATCTTTTGAATTTGGAAATTTATTCTCCATTGACAAGACTTTCGCTTGGGACTTATACAAATTCCCAAAAATTATTAATCTCGTAACAGGACAAATTGTGGACAAGGCAGAAGATGTATATTCGGGCGAACAAAAATCCGCTATTCTCTTTGACATCAATAAACAACCTCAGATATCGTTTGATCGTGAGAGAAAAAGATTAGCTATCAAAGACAACAATAGAGTATTAATATTAACCAGAGAGTAAAACGGGATGTCTCTGCAATCATAAAACTCATACCCATCACAGCACAACACTTTTTTGTAGGATTGTTAGGAATTAGTGAAATGGAAAGATTAATACGAAGAGGACATAAGACAAGAGGAGTAAGTTTTAAACTAAAGAACAACATACCCTATCATTAGAGAGTTCAATTGTAATATGGAAAGAGAAAGAATTAAGACCGACTTAAAACTGGGAAAGAGAATTTACGAATCTGTTCCAAGACAGTTTCGACCAGGGTGGGGGACATCGTTACTGATGACATTTGAGACCGGGATAAAGAATATTCCGACAGAGATAATAGAACTTTATAACATCGTTGACGATGAGATAAGATGGAAAGAGTCCCATGGACAATTTGGAAAAATCCGTCAATTCCTTTTAAGTCATACGAATTTCCAACCTCAGACATATTTGTTCTTAGCGGAGAAAGTAGCCAAAATAACCTACAATCTCTCGGGACAACCAGCTCCGTTTGACAGTGACTCCGGGTATTACATACCAAGTTTAGCCATTCAAACAGCGGACTACTTTAACGATCAACAAATAACAGCGGAGATCGAGAGAATATTGACCCTACATTACAATACGGACACAAACGTTGTTGGGAAGCGTCAAAAAAATGACGACCAAGAATAATGTTTGACGAAGAATTTTGTGGATTACTTGAATACGCAACTCCAACCAGCTGATCGACCTATTTCTCTAGGGCATGTTGAACGAAAAATAAATCAGGTTTGCATCCTGCACAGAAATCTACAGAACTATAAAATCCCTAGTATCGAGTGGTCGCGTTATTCTGCGCAAACAGAGCAGCGAGATATTAACTCCGTCATTCATAAAATAATACTCATCAAAGAACATGCCTTTTTGGAAGAATGAGTGGAATGGTTGAAATTAGTAGAATCAAGACAAATCAGATATTGGAAAGTAGGTGCAAGTTTTAGGCTAAACGTGCGCATACTCCAGTTATCAGCAGCCATTTATATGACAATATACGAATTGACAAACGAACAAAGAGAATATTTCGGACTTGACCCGATTTTAAATCATTGGGACAAAGTTGTTTTTAACGGTGACACTTATCGCCCAAAAAGTATTTTGTATTTCGACAAGGACACAATTAAAAGACATATTGTTTCAACTGAAAACGAGTATGTTGAAAAGCAATATGACGAACTTACAAAAGATAGGAGCATTCTTTTACCTAAAACCGATAAAGGGAAGGAAAAAAAATTGACCGCTTCTGTTTTAGAACAAAGGCAACCGACAGGTGTATACCTAAGTATAAGTTGCGGACATTTGGCGATTGGTAATTACAATTCTCAAACTACTTTTTATTCAAGCTGCTGGGACAATCAGCAACAATCGGATAAAAGTATTTTTAAATTCATAGAAGACTTTATTGAAAGTTCTACTGAGAATCACTTCGTAGAAATGGAGAGATACAAGAATCTAAAGCGACTTAATATAAAGTTCAAGTCAGGCGACTATTTCTGCTTCAAACTTGACAGAGTAAATTATGGCTTTGGGAGAATACTTCTTGACGTGAACAAAATCCGCAAAAAGAAATTAATAAATGGCTTTCACGGATTAGGTTTATTAATGGGTCCGCCAGTAATGGTGGAGTTGTTTGCCTTCAAATCTAAAGTAAAAAATGTTGAAATAGACACTCTTGATAAACAAAATAAATTGCCGACAGATGTAATGATGGACAATTTGCTTTTGTATGGAGAGTATGAAATAATTGGGCACAGAGAAATAAGAGATGAAGAATTTGACTTCCCAATTTCATATGGTCGAAGTATTGACCAAAGACGAGTTGTCTTTTTACAATGGGGTTTAATTCATAAAGAACTTCCACAAGATTTATTTAATAAATACACTTATACAGACGAAATTCAATCAGGCCAAAACCCTTATGGTTACTATAGAATTGGTTTCACACCACATTATGATACACGTGATATTATAAATTCAGTTGAGAACAATGGAGTTTTCAATTTTGACAGATCAGAGAATTATGCAGCGAGATGGGACTTGCGCAATCCTAATAACAAAGAGATAAAAAATGAGCTTTTTAAAGTTTTTGGACTTGACCCTAGTAAGAACTATTTTGAAAACTCCAGACTGACAGGAACAAAATTACCAAGCGACATAAATGGTCAACTGAAATGACAAGAATAACTTCTGCTAACACTGGCTCCAATCTGGCGTGGAATCACAGTACATCACTTTTTTGGAGGAGTGATGGGAATTGGTGAAATTGGTAGAGTCAATACAATCATGCGCAAACATAAAAACGGTAGGCCTGTCCGGCAGAAGAATAAAATGAAAGAAAAAGGGCAATCAACTGACCCTTCTAGAAAAGGACTTGGACATGACCTCATCATATTTCTTTTTGGACCATTAGCTTTAATACATGTCGTAAGATTTACAGGCTTCGGGATATTTTATCAAGGAGACCCAACCGACCAGGAGAGAAAAAGAGTCGTATTTCTATTAGCGTCTGGAGCATTTTTTTACTTGCTGATAATTATAATGCTGAGTTTGGCAGTTGCATAACACACTTTTTTTGGAATACATCAGTTGTTCTGCGCGGCAAAAGCGTACTAAACTTTCTTCCACTCCACCAAAACCACTAACGATATAAAAACACTCAACTGTTTTTTAGAAAACAGTGAGAAAGAAGGAGCAAACTCAACTGAAATACTGGCAGGTGGAATGGAAACACTGTCATACATAAAGTTGCCACTCGCATTCGCCAAACGTTCACTCGCATGCAGAAAGCGTTCACTCGTATGCAGAAAGCGTTCACTCGCATGCAGAAAGCATTCACTCGCATACAGAAAGTGTGCACTCACATGCAGAAAACGTTCACTTGTATGCAGAAAGCGTTCACTCGCATACAGAATGCGTTCACTCGCGTGCAGAAAGTGTTCACTCGCATACAGAAAGTGTGCAGCCGCATTCGCAAAGCGTGCACCAGGATACAGATTGCTATCACTCGCAGTCGGAAAGTGTGCACTGGCAAGCAGAAGGTAAGCACTCACATACTGAAAGTGTGCACTTGATTTCGCGAATCGTGCAAGATCGTCCTTCAGTCGCTCAGTTCAACAATTGGTGTCAGATCGTTGGTATGTAACCTCATCAGTTGTTTAGATCAATCCGACAATGTAGATCCCCAAAAACACTTATTCATTCGTGCCGTACGCTTCAATGATATCGCGCACAAGTTTGTGCCGCACCACATCGCGCCCACTCAATTCCACAAAGCCAATGCCTTTTACTTTATTTAAAATGCGCACCGCCTCTTTCAATCCGGAGTTTTGATTTTTAGGTAAGTCGATTTGCGAAGTGTCGCCCGTTACAATCATTTTAGATTCGGGCCCCATGCGGGTCAAAAACATTTTCATTTGCATGGGTGTGGTGTTCTGCGCTTCATCTAACAGGATAAAGGCATTGTTTAATGTGCGTCCACGCATGTAAGCGAGTGGAGCAATCTCTACAATCTCGCGCTCCATGTAGTACTTCAGTTTTTCAAAAGGCACCATGTCGTTCAGCGCATCGTAAATAGGCCGCAAATATGGATCAATCTTTTCTTTTAAATCGCCCGGCAAGAAACCTAAGTTCTCACCCGCTTCTACAGCCGGACGAGTGATGATGATTTTTTTAACTACTTTATTTTTGAGTGCACGCACGGCCAGTGCCACGGAAATAAATGTCTTACCCGTTCCCGCAGGGCCCAATGCAAATACTAAATCATTTTCTTTGACAGACTGCACGAGCTTCTGTTGATTGACTGTCTTGGGTTTGATAGGCGCACCTTTCGTTCCGTACAATATCACGCCATCAGCTTCGTCTGCCACGCCTTCCGGTTTTTCTTGCGCGATGTAGGCCTTCACATTTTCTTCGGTAATCTTGCCGAACTGGTGAAAATGTTCTTGCAGCGAATTGAGCACTTCGGTAATCTGCAGCAGATCGGGGGTTTCGCCCTTCACTAAAATTTCGTTGCCACGCGAAATGATTTTGCTTTTCGGAAAGGCTTGCGAAAGCTCGTTGATATTTTTATTCTCGATGCCGAGGAACTCGAGCAACGGAATGTTTTCCAGGGTGATGATTTTTTCGATCAAATGAAATAATGGTTGAAATGAAGTAATTTTATGGCGTAAATTAAATAAATCCCGCCTTGCTACAACGCAGGTATCCTTAGAAAGTTCACAGATGGCAATCGTTACTCTTCTTACTGATAGTGGTGAAACGGATCATTATGTGGCCGCCATCAAGGCGAAGGTACTCAGCGTGAACCCGGGGCTCACCCTGGTCGACATCAGCCATCGGATTGCCGCCTGCGACATTGCGCACGGGGCTTTTGTCTTAAAAGTGGTATTCCGCGATTTCCCGGCCGGAACAGTCCATCTCGTAGCGGTAGATTCTGCCGGAGCCAAAGACGATGCCTACATCGCCCTGCAACTAGAAGATCATTTTTTTGTGGGTGTGGATAACGGATTGCTGGGTTTGATCAGCGAGAAGAATCACCAACAAGTAGTACAACTGAACTCCATTAATCCCATCATCCGCACCACCTTCCCCGAAAGGGATATTTTTGCAGCCGCAGCCGCCAAGCTGGCAAGCGGGGTGGGCATTACTACATTGGGTAAACCAATGCCTACGTTTAAGAAAATGACAGACCGGTTTGTCAAAGCCAACAAGCGATTGATTGCCGGAAACGTGATTCGTGTGGATGGATATGGCAACCTGATTACGAACATCCCCAAAGATGCATTCGAGATTTTAAGTGCCGGAAAAACATTTACCATTCAGTTTGGAGGCGAGAAATTCAGGCGCATTCACAAGAACTATTATGAAGCCGATCCGGGTGATTGCTTTTTAATTTTTAACAGTCTCGGACTGATGGAAATAGGCATGTACAAAGGCAACGCCAGTGAGTTGCTCGGATTAAAACACGACAGCCCCGTCAATATTACATTTGAAGAATAAACCTGATAAAGGCCGCGGCATGATTACCCGAATTGTCAAAATGTACTTTAGCGAAGAAACCGCTCCGCTCTTCTTAGAAATATTTGAAAAGCACAAAGTGGCGATTCGAAACTTTCCGGGTTGCTCACACTTGCAATTGGTGAAAGAAATGGACGTGCCCAATTGTTATTGCACGGTCAGTCGGTGGGATCGGCCACAAAGCTTAGAAAACTACCGCGACTCGGAGCTCTTTATCACGGTCTGGCGGCAAGTAAAGCCGCTCTTCATACGGAAAACCGATGCCTTCTCGCTGGAAGATTTTATTACCGTAGCCTAAAACGCAGTCACACTACATTTTCACCGATTGGCACATCGGCATTTTAAGTACTGAGTTTATTTCATAGATTTAGTTACCTATACCTAAATCTATGCATCGAATTTATTTATCCATTGCCAGCATCCTTTTTGCGGCAACCAGTCTGTTCGCGCAAAGCGGCATCAAAAAAGCCCCCGAAGTAAAAGAAGGAGAGGGGCCTTATCCACAACTCATCATTCGTGGCGTTACGCTCATTGATGGAACGGGCGCACCTCCGGTAGGTCCGGTCGATATCGTGGTCAAACAAAACCGCATCGTCAATATCGTGAGCATCGGCTTGCCTACTCCGGGCATGGCCAGCCAAGGAAACCGCCCACAGTTGGAACCGGGAGGAAAAGAATTGAATTGCGAAGGCATGTATTTAATGCCGGGCTTCGTGGACATGCACGGCCACATTGGCGGAGGGCAGGCACCCATTGCAGAATATGTTTTTAAGTTGTGGATGGCGCACGGTGTCACCACCATTCGCGATCCGGGATCCGGCAATGGATTGGAGTGGGTACTCGATCAGAAAAACAAAAGTGCGCAGAACCTCATTACTGCTCCGCGCATCAAAGCGTATGTTACATTTGGCTCGGGAAGTAAAGAGCCTATCCGTACTCCTGAGCAGGCACGCGCTTGGGTAAATGATAATAAGTTGAAAGGCGCTGATGGTATTAAATTTTTTGGTGCGGCACCTGAAATTATGGATGCCGCTTTACGCGAAAACAAGCGCATCGGTTTACGTTCAGCCTGCCATCACGCACAGTTGGGTGTGGCACGCTGGAATGTGGTGAACTCAGCCAATGCCGGACTTACTACCATGGAACATTGGTATGGTTTGCCCGAAGCGATGTTGCCGAACTCCAGCATTCAAAACTATCCGCTCAACTACAACTACTCCAACGAGCAAAACCGATTTGAAGAAGCGGGCAGACTGTGGAAGCAGGCCGCAGCTCCCTACACACCCAAGTGGAATGCGGTGATGGACACGCTTTTGAAATTAGACTTTACCCTCGATCCAACCTTCGACACGTATGAGGCAGCTCGCGATTTGCATAAAGCACGCAGACAAGAGTGGCATGAAACCTACACGTTGCCACAACTGTGGGCTTTCTACCAACCGAGTCGCGTGGCACACGGTTCGTTTTGGTTCTCCTGGGGAACAGAGCAAGAAGTTGCTTGGCGCGAAAACTTCCGGTTGTGGATGACTTTTGTAAACGAATATAAAAACAGAGGAGGAAGAGTAACGGCAGGCTCGGACAATGCTTTTATATTTCAATTGTATGGCTTCGGTTACATCCGCGAATTAGAATTGCTGCGCGAGGCCGGTTTCCATCCGTTGGAAGTGATTCGTTCGGCCACATTGTACGGAGCGCAAGCGTTAGGCATGGAGAAAGAAATTGGCTCCGTGGAAATTGGTAAGCTAGCCGACTTCGCGATTGTGGATCAGAACCCATTAGAGAATTTACAAGTGCTGTATGGCGTTGGCGCGATCAAGTTGATGGATGATAATTCGGTGAAACGTGTAGGAGGAATCAAATACACGATCAAAGACGGTATTGTGTACGATGCCAAGAAGCTATTGCAGGATGCAAAAAAGATTGTAGACGAGGAGAAAGCTAAATCCGGATTTAAATTGAAACAACCGGGTATAGATTGATTCGAAATCTTGAATAAAATGAAAAGGGAATGGTGTGTAGCCATTCCCTTTTTTTGTTGAATCTTTTTTAAGGCACTCTACCCCTCGGTCTGTGTCCTCACAGAACGAAAATACCCACCCCCCACCATCGGTCTGTGTCTTCACAGACCGAAAATATAATCGAAAATAATAACCGAAAATAAAACCCTTCATGAAAGAAAACAGCTAAGACTTCAGCCGTGGTTTATTTCGATTCAATCAGTTTTTGAATGGCCATGTATTCATCACGCAAGCGAGCTGCTTCCATGAACTCCAATTCCTTCGCAGCTTTCTCCATGGCTTTGCGCGTGCGATCGGCCATCTTCACTAATTCATCTTTCGATAAGTAAGCCGTTACCGGATCAGCGGCCAGCGACTTCTCTTCTTCTTCGATGTAGTAGCGCTTCATCGTTTTCTTCGAATCCGCTACTTTGGTTTGACCTAGAATGGAGTCAATGGATTTGAGAACAGTTTTAGGAGTAATGCCGTTGGCTTTGTTGTAATCCTGTTGGATTTTTCTTCTGCGATTGGTTTCGTCAATCGCCAATTGCATAGATTCTGTAATCGTATCGGCATACATGATCACACGCCCGTTTTCATTTCGGGCCGCACGACCAATGGTTTGTACCAACGATCGTTGATTGCGTAAGAATCCTTCTTTATCAGCGTCCAAGATGGCTACCAGCGAAACTTCCGGTAAATCCAATCCTTCCCGTAATAAGTTAACACCTACCAACACATCAAAGATGCCGAGTCGTAGTTCACGCAAAATTTCCACACGATCCAGCGTTTGCACTTCACTATGAATATAGCGACACTTCACAGAAGCACGTTCCAAAAACTTTGTCAGCTCTTCGGCCATTCGTTTGGTGAGCGTGGTAACGAGCACACGCTCTTTCTTCTTCACACGCTCATCAATCTCTTCCAGCAAGTCATCAATTTGATTCTTGCTAGGCCGCACGTCAATAATTGGATCTAACAATCCGGTAGGTCTGATAATTTGTTCTACTACCACACCATCCGACTTGCGCAATTCATATTCAGAAGGCGTAGCACTGACAAAAACTACTTGAGGCAATAAAGCTTCAAATTCATTGAATGTAAGCGGGCGGTTATCCAAAGCTGATGGCAAACGAAACCCATAATCAACCAGATTTACTTTGCGTGATCGATCGCCACCCCACATGGCTCTCACTTGTGGCACGGTCACGTGACTTTCATCAATCACCATTAAGAAATCATCCGGAAAATAGTCGATCAAACAGAAAGGACGAGCCCCCACATTACGTCTGTCAAAGTAGCGTGAGTAATTTTCAATGCCGCTGCAATAACCGAGTTCGCGCATCATCTCTAAATCAAACTCCGTACGCTCTTTCAAACGTTTCGCTTCGAGATGTTTTCGCTCACCTTCAAACATTTGTACTTGCAGTACCATGTCATCCTGAATTTCGCGAATGGCGGTGTTCAGCAATTCTTTTCCGGTTACAAACAAGTTGGCAGGAAAGATCACCGCTTGCTTCTCGTCTGTTATTTTTTTTCCGGTAGCTGGATCAATCAACTGAATATTTTCAATTTCATCTCCGAAGAAATAAATGCGCAACGCATAATCCGCGTAAGCGAGAAAAATATCTACTGTATCGCCTTTCACGCGGAAAGTTCCGCGTTTAAATTCAGCTTCGGTTCGATTGTACAAAATGTCAACCAACGCAAACAACAGGCGATTGCGCGGAATCATTTCGCCAACTTTTAATTGAATTCTGTTTTTTCCAAACTCTTCCGGATTACCGATACCATAAATACACGACACAGAAGCAACCACAATCACATCTCTGCGTCCGGAAAGGAGCGAGGAGGTAGCACTTAGTCTCAACTTTTCAATTTCCTGATTGATAGAAAGATCCTTTTCGATATATAGATTAGAAGAAGGAATGAAAGCCTCCGGTTGGTAATAATCGTAGTAAGAGATAAAATACTCTACGGCATTATTCGGAAAAAACTGTTTGAACTCTCCGTATAGTTGAGCAGCCAGCGTTTTGTTATGGCTTAGAATTAATGTAGGCTTGTTGGTTTTGGCAATAACATTGGCGATGGTAAAGGTTTTACCTGATCCAGTTACACCCAACAAGGTTTGATGTTGATCACCTTCATTAATTCCCTTCACCAGTTGTTCGATGGCCCTGGGTTGATCGCCCGTAGGAACGTATTCACTGGTTAATTGAAAATCCATATTTTGTAGGAGTGAGGACTTGAGTCGTCCTCACTTTAATAATGATTAATTATTCCAAATCGCCCATGCTTTTTCAGCCTGAATGTGCAGCATCTCCAATCCATTCTTAATGGTAGCTCCACGCATTTCTGCTTTTTGCAAAAACAACGTGCGTGCCGGATTATAGATCAAATCATATACATAATGACTGGATGTCAAAAACTCAAAATTAATAGGAGGTACCGCATTCGTTTCAGGCGACATCCCCAGAGGAGTAGTGTTAATAATCAGCAAAGACTCTGCGAATACTTTACTATTTTTTTCTAATTCTTCGTATGTATAATCACCTTTTCCTTTTTCGCGTGATACCGTTTTAAAAGGAATTGCCAACTTGCGCAAGGCTTGTTGCACGGCTTTGGAAGATCCACCAGTGCCCAATACTAATGCTTGCGCATTTTCAACTTTTGGAAACCAACGTTCTAGTGTTTCATAAAAAGCGTCACTATCCGTATTAAATCCTTTCAGTTTTCCATTTTGAATTTTGATCACGTTCACTGCACCAATCTTTTTTGCTTCGCTGTCAATTTCAGAAAGAAACTTCAGCACCTGCTCTTTGTAAGGAACTGTTACATTCAAGCCTGATAATTCTGGATTTTCTTCGAGCAACTTCTTTAGTTCATCCACTTTACTCAACGGATAAAGATCGTAATGATAGTCGCGCAGTCCTTCTCTAAAAAACTTCTCATCGAAATACGATTTTGAAAATGAATGAGAGACAGTTGAGCCGATTAAGCCAAATTTCTTTTCCATACGTGTTGATTATAAATTGAGAGAATTTATTTTTTTATCCTTCGTTCGGGTAAAATACCCTACTACCATCGGTAGCACAGAGATCAGGATAATTGCGATAATAACTTTTTCAAAATTGTCTTTAATGATCGGGATATTGCCGAAGAGATAACCGAGCATGGATAAGCCAAATACCCAGAGTACGCCTCCCAAAATGCAATTCAAAATGTAGTTTCGGTATTTCATACTACCGGCACCGGCAACAAAAGGAGCAATGGTGCGAACGATTGGAACAAAGCGTGCCATGATGATGGTTTTGGCTCCGTGTTTTTCGTAGAAGGCTTCTGTTTGCTCAATGTATTCTCTCTTGAAGAATAAAATACGTTCTTTGCTTTTAATGTATGTGCCGGCAAATCGTCCTACAAAATAATTCACATTATCGCCTAAGAGTGCAGCCACAATCAATAGCGGAATCAGCACAGCAATGTTCAATGCAGAATTCGGTAATGCGGATAAAGCTCCGGCTGCAAATAACAATGAATCTCCGGGAAGGAAAGGCATTACAATCAAGCCAGTTTCGGTAAAGACGATCAAAAAGAGAATCACATACGTAAGCGTGCCATATTCGTTTACGAGAGAGATTAAATGCTGATCGAGATGAAGAATAAAATCTATTAAGAATTCCATTCGTTCTTAGTCTGCTTCAAAAGCAGGTGTCGAGTTGTCTTTTTTTCGTTCTAATCCCAAAAAGTGCAAAAATGTATCTCCGCGTAATCCCAGACGAATCGTTTCGAGTGGAATCACTTCGTTCGGTGCAATGTTTCCAAGATTTACATTAGCACCTAATAGTTTGATAAACCAAACTTGCTGCGCTTTCTGAGGCGCTTCCCAAATAATTTTTTCAAAAGGAATCTTAGTCAAGATTTCTTGTACTAATCCCGAGCGAACTTCACCACTGGAGCGGAACAAACCTACGTTACCACCTTCACGTGCTTCACCAATTACTTTCCATGCACCCGCATCCAGTTCTTTTTGCATCAAATCAATCCATTGATATGGAGGAATAATCTTGTCAGCATCTTTCGATCCTACTTCAGATAGAACTGTTACTTGAGAAGATAGTTTAGAAATGTAGTCCAATTTTTTATCGTGATCTAAATCAATCGATCCATCCGATACTTCGGCAAATGACATGTTGAATTTGTCAAGAACTTTGCGATAGTCGTCAAACTGATCACGGATAATAAAAGCTTCGAAAAGTGTACCACCAAAGTAGCAAGGTACTCCGGCATCCTTATAAACCTTCAATTTGTCTTTTAAGTGGGGCGTAACAAAGGAGGTAGCCCAGCCCAGTTTAACAATATCTACGTGATCGGAGGCAATGCTCATAAAGTCTTCGGCTTCGCGTACACTCAAGCCTTTGTCCATTGCCATGGTAAAACCCATTTGCCTGGGCTTCTGTGTGCGCTCAGGTAAATTTTTAAGATTGTAATTCATCAGGAATTTTCGTTTCTAAACTGATCTATGATTTTATAGAGGGCTTTTTGTGTTTCTAGTTTTGGAAAAAAGTCAAACAGTATTTTGTGCCCTTCAAAGTCCAAAATTAATGCATTTTCCAAATATGTAAAGGCTTCTTTAAACTGTCCGGCTTCGATCAGATAAACCACCATCCGGTACAGAAAATCGGGATCTTTGGGTGAATCGGCCATTCCTTGGGATAAAACATCCACCGCTTTCATCGGTTCGCCTTGTTCGTAGTATATAAATGACCAATTCAGCCATATTTCTTTATCATCGGGTGCCAGATTGGCTGCTTCCTCGTAGGCGCTGATGCTCGAAATGGTGTTACCAATTTTAAATTCAGCATGGGCGGCAGCTTTCCAATAGTCCGGATTAAGGTGATTGATTTTGATGGCCTTGTTGAAAAAGTGCAGTGCCTGATACCACTTCTCTTGCTTTTCCAGACAACTGCCGGCCCCAAACCAGGCTTCATCGTAAAGTGTGTCAAGCTTCGAAGATTTCTGAAAATACTTTAAGCCCAAGTCATATTGCTCCATGTTTTCGTAGGCTGCGCCAATGCAACAATATACTTCCGGGCTTGGTCCTTCAATCTCAATGGTTTTATTGAACGACTCCAGTGCTTCTTTGTAACGCTCTAAATTCATGAGCGAATTGCCCATATTAAAATGAGCAGATGCAAAATTTTCATCTATAGCTAGCGCATAGCCGTAAGCATCGATAGCCTCTTCAAATTTTTCCAGCTTGTTGCAAACAATGCCGAGGTTATACCACGCAGCGGATGAGTACGGATCTTCATCAATAAATTTTTTGTAGTACGCTAAACTGTTTTCCAGTTGGCCTACTACATCTAAACAAAATGCCAGTTCGTAGAGCGAACCTTCATGATTAATATTCTCTTCAATTGATTTTTTGTAAGCCTCAATTGCTTTGTCATAATTCTCCATGCTTTGGTAAGCAAGGCCGATGTTGTAGTAGATATCGTCTTTCTCATCGTTGGCAAAACTCAAAATCTCTTCGTAAAGCGTAATGGCTTCTTCATATTTTGCCTGCAACGATAAGATGGATCCAATGGATAAGTAGATTTCGATATCCATCGGGTGAAGATTGCGCGCTTTCTCTAACAGTTCAAGTGCTTCTTCGTATTGTTCCAAGTTAGAAAGTACCTGAGCTTTAATAGAAATTAAACCAGTGCTGAAGGGATATTGCTCCATAGCATGATTCACAGCCGTGAGCGCTTTTTTAAACTTCAGTTTTTCCATGTAGTGATCGATAATCACCTCATAGGTATCAATGTCAAAAAAACCGAGTGAATTGGCCCGAAGATTTTCTTCATAGCGTTTGATCAACTCCTCCTCTTCCTCCCTCTTTCTGAATTCGTGGCTCATTGCTTGAAAGGTTTTTCTAATGTAGAAAAAAAATAGCGTAGAAAAAACGAACGCTCCCTTTTTTGGCAAAGTTCTGAGAATAAAAAATGCAGGGCAAGTTTGTGATTCTTATTTCTTTGTGCTATAAGTACGCAAGTAGTGTTCACAGCAGAATTGAAGGGTTTCTTCCATTGAATGGTACTGCATTTTTAGTGAGTTTACTGACTTTTTGTTAGAATAAATAAATTTTTCGCCTGCAGATTTCACCGATTCTCGCGTCACCAGCGGAGTGCTGTGCGTAAAGAAACAACGAATTTCTTCCAGTCGCGCAATCGTGTGAAGAAACGCGTCATTGATTTTGATGCGAGGTGCGCGCTTATCAAGTTTTTCAGCGATTTTTACAAATAACTCCTGATACGATATAAAACCGGCAGATGCAATCAAGCGCTCGCCTTGGTGTAGTTCCGTTTGTTGATGTAAGCGAAAAATAATTTCAACTACATCTCGCACGTCCACGTAATTCGCAAATCCACCGCTGTAGAAAAGTCGTTCTTGCCAAATGTATTTAAATAGTTGTGAGCTACTCTGATCCCAATCAGAAGGAGCAAGTATAAAGGAAGGACATACCATAGTGGCTCTTAATCCTTCTTCTACTCCTCGAAATACTTCCAACTCAGCCAAATGTTTTGATTCTCCATAGGAAGAATTGAGTGGACCATCTACCCATTGAGCCGATTCATCCAACTCTTGTAATCCCTTTTGTCTTCCAAGTGCTGCTACAGAACTTATATGAATCAACCGAGCGTGCTTCATCAAACAAACATTTACCACATTGGCCGTTCCTTCTACATTCACTTTAAAGAGCTCATCGCGCTTACGCGGATCAAACGACACGTTCGCAGCGCAGTGGATAACCGTTGCTGATTCCGGAATACTTTCGGTGAGTTTATCGATGTCCAGAATATCGCACTCCACCCATTGAACGTTTGGTGCCTGAAGATGATGTGGAATTAATTTTTTACGATGCAATGCAATCACTTGCTCGCCAGCCGTTGTCAACTTTTGGATGAGAAAACTCCCAACTAATCCGGTAGCACCTGTTACGACAACCATTTATAGTGTGTTGTTTAGTAATGGAAGCTCTAAGGCTTTTCGATAATACTTTTGTTTCATCGTCTTTGCCAGTTCAGTAGCTTGCAACAAATTATGGCAATCGCTTCCTAAAAAATCAATCCACCCTTTGTCGACCAGTTGTTGTGCCATCTTCTGAATGGGCATAGAGTAATAGGTACCCAATGACAACGAATTGAGTTGCAATAGAACGCCTCGATTTTTTAAATCTTCAGCTTTACTTAATGTCATATACCCGTATCGTTCAGGATGTGCCAAAATCAATTGATATCCCTGTGTGGTAGCATGAAAGATAAAGTCCTTCAAAAAGTAAGGTTCGCTATAAAAATTGGTTTCAAACAACAAATATTTTTTTCCAAATGTGAGCAAATGTGCATTGGCTTGAACTTGTTTATACAGCATTTCATCAAGGTAGTACTCTGCCGCAGCCTCCACTTCTATTTCTATCTTTTCAGCAGCTAATTGAAGGTGGAGTTCTTGCAGCTTGGCTTGGATAATTTCTGGCGTGTTGCGGTACACATCGTTCATGATGTGTGGTGTGGTAATTATTTTTGAAAAACCGCACTTTTTTAGTTCCCCAATAAGAGAAATTGAATCTTCCCAATCTTTGGCACCATCATCAATTCCGGCCAGCAAATGCGAATGCATATCGCAGCGCAGTGGAGGGAATGAACTTGGCTGACTGCGTTTGAAAATGGAAAACATGGCCCTTAAAATAAGTTGAGCAAACTTCGCCAACCTTTGGGTGCAGTTCGGTCTTCATAGTATCCATAACCATACGCCTTGCTGCTCGTAACGAGTGCATTCAATACTACGGCTAAACCGGAAACTTTATGAATAGTCTGAATACGATTGATGTTATTCAAAAACTCGCGTTTCGAATAGTTGGCACGTACTACATAAATTGATAAATCTGATTTTCGCATAGCCATAATACCATCCGTCACCAAACCGACCGGAGGCGTGTCGATGACGATGTAATCAAATTCTAATTTCAGTTCTTCCAGCAGATCGGTAAACTCACCATTGAGCAATAACTCAGAGGGGTTAGGCGGATGCGGACCTGATGGAAGAAAATATAGATTCTCCAGTTCCGTTGGCTGTATGCATTCTTGCCACGTGTTTTTCTTGATCAATACAGTGCTGATTCCTTTCGAATGATCGAAAGTGGCAAAATGACTGGCGCTTTTTTGCTTGCGCATGTCTAAGTCCAACAGCACTGTTTTCTTTTTTGACATCGCAATAACGCCTCCCAAATTCGAAGCGAGAAATGATTTCCCTTCACCAGAAATAGTAGAGGTAATGGTGATAATTTTTTTAGTGCCACCAGCCGTAAAGAAGTCCAGATTGGTTCGCAGCGTTCGGATGGCTTCACTCACCATCGACTTTGGATTATGAAAAACCTGAAAGTCAGAAGACATGGATCGCTTGTAAGCAGGAATGACGCCAAGTAAAGGTACATTGGTATAGCGTTCAATTTCTCCTGTGTTGGTCACTTTGTTATTCAATAAATAAATGAAACCGATAAAGAAAAAGTTGATAGCAAGGCCGGCAACAAATCCAATAGCGAGCATCAATGTTTTCTTTGGAGAAATAGGAGCTACCGGTATAGTAGCTGTCGAAAGAATTTTAAAGTCAGGAGTATTTCCGGCTTGTGCAATTTCAAATTGTGCTTTGGATTGCATCATCAGCAGATAAAACTCCTCGTATAATTTATAGAATCGCTGATTTTTAGTGAACTCCGTATTTTTGTCCGGCATGGAAACAAAATCTTTTTCGAGTTTACTTTTTCGGGTGTTCAGTTCCATGGCTGTTTTCTGCCATTCCTTTTTAAGCTGCGCCAATTGTTCATAAACCAAGTCACGTGCAGTAGTCAATTCTTTTTCTTTTTGTCGGAAGGCAAATGTATTTTCGTTATAGGCAAGACTCAGTCGGTCGCGGTCTTGCTTCAGTTGCTGTAGTGTTTCTAATTTTTGGTTGATGTACTCAGGTAAAAAATTCTTTTGATGCACACTGATTTTGATTTTATCGCTTATGATCTCGTCTGTGATCTCACTGAGAAGTGCCAAACGTTTAGTTAACGCAAATCGCTGTGAGTCTACTTGGTTAATGGCCAAAATGGTTTTCTTTAAGTCTTCATTTAAGTCGCTGCTTTTATTTTGAAGAGTGAAATTCTCAAAATAGTTCTCGTAGTCTTGCATACGTTTTTCAACCTGCAACAATTCATTGTTCAGCCAGTTAATCTTTTGACGATTAGCGAGATTTTTTTGCTCATTACTGTAAAAGATATAAAGCGAATCAATGGTGTTCACAATGTCAAACGCCTTCAGGGGATTATAATCTTGAAAGGCAACGCGAATAGTGTTTGCATTGAAGCTAAGTGGATCTACTTTGAGATTTTTGGATAAATAATCAATGAGGAAAAGCTTACTGTTGATCACGAATTCAAAATCATTCGAATTAGCAGCGGGTTTGCAGGGAGTTTTATAAATAATTAATCGGTTGCCTTTCACCATTAGGGGTTGCCCGAATTTACCGGCTATAAATTCCTGACTACCATACAAGCGTATCTGAAAGGAAGAAGAGTCAAGGAAGTTGAAAACTACTGGCAGATTGTTAAGATTGCTGTTCACCAAGTCATGTTCCACTTTAAATGGTGATCGCTTATACATTTCATCTTTCAACACATTCCCGATGCTGTAATAGCTAACACCAAAGTCGAGTGAATCAATTACACGGCTTAGAAATACTTTGGATTTGATTTGTTCAATCTCACCGGCTACTACATTGATATTGCGATCCTCAACAATGGTTTTAATGCCAAGCTCAGTGGCATCTTGTTTGATATCTAATTTTAATTCAGATGCGGATTCAAAAACATCTTTTGTCCACCGGGTAGCTAGATAGGCAGCAACATTGCATATTAAAAAAATAAGAACAATCCACCACTTGGCCTTCATTGCAACAGCAACTAGTTTATCAATATCTATTCCCTCAAATGAAAGAGGTTGCTGTGAGATTTGATTTTTATCTGGGGATGTCACGAGCTTAGTTTATACTTCTAATCACAACTACTAATGTGGATAAACTAACAATCAAACTAATGACTGTAAAGTTATCTCGTAAAGCTTCCGTAAAGGGTCTACGAATGGGTTCCACATACACTACATCACCGGGTTCAATAACCATATTGCCTTCCTTAAACCCTTGAATGGTACTAAAATCTATTTGAAAAACCCGTTCATTTCGAATGAGTTTTATGTTGTTGGCCTTTGCCTCGTTATTCAAACCTTTAGCCAATGCCAATACTTCTATCAACGTTACATTTTGGTTGGTGAGCGGAATCACTTGACCTCCCAAGGCTCCTAACACAATCACACGCTTATTCACAAAGGAGAGCTGTACGAATGGATCAGAGAAAAATTTGGCATATTCTTTTTGTGCAATTTCTTCCGCTTGTCGAATAGTTAGCCCATTTACTTGTAGTTGGCCAATCATCGGAAACTTGACAAGCCCATTAGATTCAACCAGATAGTTGAAAACATTCGTAGGTGTAGTTGCGGCTACTGCATTCTGCGTAAGCTCCGGATTCGGATCAACGATACGCTCACCTTTATTGGTGAACACATCCAACTGAAGAAGGTCGTTCGGTTGAATCTGATAATTTTTGTCTACAGAGGCAGCTTCTCGTTTAAACTGCTCAGGTTGAGCCTCTGGTGTAGAACGAAACATGATGTTTTGCTTGTAGGAAGCGCACGAAACCATCATGCAAGACCAAAGAATTAAAAGAAGGAATTTCCGCACCATTAAGAGAAGTTAATTCTCCTTCAAAGTAAAGACTTTCTTTTGATAGAAACTACAAAGCTTGGCTTTAAGCGGTCACTTTAAGCGACTCAAGGGCGTTCAAATATTTAGAGATGACGATTTTTTCATCGAATTCTTCTTCCATTTTTCGTCTGCCATTTAGCCCCAACGTCTTCAGTTCGTCATCATCAAAATTTGCCATTTGACTCATTTTTGATGCAAGATCATCCGCGTCTTTGAGCTTGCACAAAAGTCCGTTATGGTTGTGGTCTACTACATGATGACAACCCGGTACATCGGTTGTAATGATTGGCTTAGCAGAACTGGCCGCCTCTAATAGAGTGCGAGGTGTCCCTTCGCGATAGGAGGGAAGGACAATACAATCAGCTTTAGAGATAAACGTACGAACGTCTTTGGTGGTGCCTAAATACTCTATCGTTTTAGATTCTACCCATTCGTTGATTGTGGCAATAGGAATGCCTCTTTGATGAGCTGGGTCTTTAGCTCCAAGTATCTGAAAATGAGCATTTAAGCCGCTTGATTTTAACTTCTTTACCGCATCCACAAATTCCATCACTCCTTTGTCGGTGATGAGGCGCGAAATCAATAAAAAGGTGAATGGTTTGTTTCGGTTGAAATCTACCGCTGCAAATTTCTTGAGGTCAATACCCGATCCAGGTACAAGATCCGTCACTTCTGATCGAATCAACTTGCGGTCGATAAAAAGCGTGCGGTCATCCGGATTTTGAAAAAATACCTTTTTCGGGAAACGGAAAGCAAACTTGTACATCTTAATAGCTACTGATGAAACAAAGTTGTCCTTCAGAAAAATAGTGCCAAGTCCGCACACATTATTAATGGTAGGGATGCGCAAAGCGGCCGCAGCCAAAGTGCCGTAAATGTTAGGCTTGATGGTGTAGTGCAATACTACATCCGGCTTAATTTTCTTATAAATAAAGAAAAGCTCGAAAAACAGCCCGAAATCTTTCAGTGGATTGGCTCCGCGGCTGTCCATTTTTACATCATGGTTAATGCAACCTTCTCGTGCCAGAATAGCAGAAAATTGATCAAAAGGGGCTACAGTGTGAACTTCATGCCCCTCTGCCTGAAGGGCTTTTACCAAGCTCATCCTAAAATTGTAGATGTTCCAGGCAGAATTTAATACGATCGCTACTTTCATAAAAGCCAACTGCCCCCCTTCTTTGACAGAGAAAAGGGGTAAGGTTTAGGGTGTTTAGTTGCGGACTTAGCCAAATCTTTCGATTGTGGCCAATTTCCGTTTTGTAAATCTTGCAAAACTACAAAAAAGTAACCCTTCTTAGCACCTCATTCTTAATAAAAGTATGTTTGCAGCATGATGGATCAAGTTGTGAAAAAAGCAGTATTGGTAGCATTGGCCGATTCTAAGGTAAAGAATGAGGAAATCAACGAGCATTTGGACGAATTGGCTTTTTTGGCAGAAACTGCGGGCATCATTGCGATCAATCGTTATGTGCAACGCCTCCCTCACCCAGACGTGCGCACGTTTGTTGGTAAAGGAAAACTGGAAGAGATCAAACAATTTGCCTTTAGTAAAGACATTCAAACCATACTCTTCGATGATGACCTAAGCCCTTCTCAATTGCGTAATCTGGAGAAAGAATTGAATCCGGGTGACAGAGAACAGAAGATAAGAGTATACGACCGTAGCTTACTAATTCTCGACATTTTTTTGATGCGCGCGCAAACCGCCCAGGCACGTACGCAGGTAGAATTGGCAATGAATCAATATTTACTGCCACGGCTTACCCGCATGTGGACGCACTTGGAACGACAGCGCGGTGGAACCGGCTCACGGGGTGGTGCCGGTGAAAAAGAAATTGAAACGGACCGAAGGATGATCAAAAATCAGATTTCGGTGTTGAAAGAGGAACTCAAAAAAATTGACAAGCAACGCATCACACAGCGCAAATCCAGAAATAATATTGTGCGCGTCTCTCTGGTTGGTTATACCAACGTAGGGAAGTCTACGATTATGAACTTGCTGGCAAAGGCCGATGTAAAAGCGGAAAATAAATTATTTGCAACAGTCGATGCTACGGTGCGGAAAATGGTAATTGGCGACATTCCTTTTCTATTATCCGATACGGTTGGATTCATTCGCAAACTGCCACATCACCTCATCGAATCTTTTAAATCAACGCTGGATGAAGTGCGCGAGGCTGACTTGCTTTTACACGTAGCCGACATGGCGCACCCATTTCATGACAACCATATTCAGGTGGTGAAGCAAACGCTGGCTGAAATTGGTGCTGGAAATATTACCACCATCTTAGTGCTGAATAAAATTGATTTGCTCCAACAAGATCAACTTGATTTTGAAAGCATCAAAGGTCGCTACCGCGAATTGGGCTTTGATGAAGTGGTTTTCATTTCAGCTATTTCGAAGGAGAATATCCAAACATTTAAGCAAGTTATTTTTGATGCGGTGCGTAAAAAGCACTTGCACATCTATCCCAACTACATTCAATCGGAAGCTACCGCATACCTTAATTTAGGGTAATGATTTCATATGCTGAAGATCCTTTCATCCAAAGAAATTCATGAATTAGATCGACATACGATTGAAGAAGAAGGTATCCCTTCTATTGATCTGATGGAGCGTGCCTGTAAGGCATTTACAGCTTGGTTCACCGTGCGCTATCGCCCTGGAAAGAAAATAGGCGTGGTGTGTGGCACCGGCAATAATGGTGGAGATGGGTTGGGCATTGCACGTTTGCTTTCCATGGAAGGATACCAAGTGCAAGTCATAGTGGTGACGCAGGCAGGAAAACCCACTTCCGATTTCGAAATCAAT
Organism: Flammeovirgaceae bacterium UBA5008; assembly: GCA_002398365.1. Classification (GTDB taxonomy): domain Bacteria; phylum Bacteroidota; class Bacteroidia; order Cytophagales; family Cyclobacteriaceae; genus ELB16-189. Next base: position 38,877 of record DGYK01000007.1, on the reverse strand, counting down.
CGTAATCGACTTCCTTCCCAAATTCCTTGTACTGATTGGAATGAATCAAATCCTGAATCGTTGTTTTCAGGAGTAGATATAATAATAGACGCCCTGCTGGGTTCCGGGCTATCGCGGCCACTGGAAGGAACTTTGGCGTGTGTAGTTTCGATCATGAATGAGACAGATGCGATCAAAATTGCAGTCGATATTCCGAGCGGGTTGCTGATGGATCGCCCCAGTGAAGGAGTCATTTTTAAAGCTCATCGCACCGTTTCTTTCCAATTGCCTAAGCTGGCTTTTTTAATGCCTTACAATGCTCCTTATGTGGGTGAGTGGAGTTTAGTAGATATTGGCTTGAGTGCTACTTTTTTATCGAACCAATCCTGCCAACATTTTCTTGTTACAGAAAGCGATATATCGAAGCTCTTCATTCCGCGAAAGCGATTTTCACATAAAGGAAATTTTGGCCATGCGCTTTTAATTGCCGGATCTTCCGGAATGATGGGTGCTTGTGTTTTGTCATCTAAAGCGGCTCTTAGGGCAGGAGTAGGTTTGCTTACAGCCCACATTCCAAAATCGGAAAAGAACATTCTGCCGATAGCCGTGCCGGAAGCATTGACAGAATATGATGATCATGAAACCTGTTTTTCAGGGGTTTCTTCACCGGAAAAATATTCGGCCGTTGGCATTGGCCCCGGGCTTGGCAAACAGAAGGAAGCACTGCAGGGATTGACTCAGTTGCTGGAAATCTACCGCAAGCCGATGGTGTTGGATGCCGATGCACTGAATCTATTAGCCGAGAACTCACATTTATTGCATTTGATCCCTTCTGGAAGCATCCTAACCCCGCATCCCAAAGAATTTGAACGATTGGTGGGTACTTGGAAGGATGATTTCGAGCGATTAGAAAAGCTCAGGAAGTTAAGTGCTCAACTGAAATCCGTGGTTATTCTGAAAGGCGCGTTTTCCACAATTGCTGCACCGGATGGAAAAATATTTTTTAATCCAACCGGTAATCCAGGAATGGCTACCGGTGGCAGCGGGGATGTGCTGACCGGGATTTTAACAGCTATGTTGGCGCAAGGCTACACAAGTGTGGATGCATCGCTGATTTCTGTCTACATACATGGACTAGCTGGTGATTTAGCCGCCCGAGAATTAGGGATGATTTCGCTTATTGCCAACGATATCATTAATTTTGTACCCAAAGCATTTTTGCAGATCAGAAAAGAATTTTGACAGCCTTTAAACTTTTGGCTTACAATTTGCATCTAATGCGTATAGAATCCGTAAGTAACAGATATGAACGTTTGGAAAACCTGTTTTATTGTTTGCAGCTTGGCGTTAAGTCAAATGACTTTTGCGCAAGGCCGTGAAGAGGTTTTTTCTTCTACTGGAGATCCCGTTAAGTCCGTTCAGGTATATCCAAATCCAGCTACTGAATTTTTGACCATTACTTTTGAGGCACCAGTAGCCCGAAAAGTGAAGTTTATAGTTCACAACATCATCGGAAGTGAAATTGAGGTAGAATCTGAGGTAATTGATGAATTTGAAGTTAAAATCAAGGTAAAAGACCTTCACGAAGGTTATTATTTCTTATCCGTGCAAAACGGAGCCACTGCTCAAAAGAGTACCCACAAGTTCCTGAAACGGTAGTCTTTCAATTGCTCTTCTTATTTGCTTACTTTCTGACTTAATCGTCAGATTTGAATTCCGTATTAGCTATTGATATTGGCACCACGAGCACAAAAGGTTTGCTAATCACAAGCCAAGGGGTTGTTCTGGCCTCGCATCAAGTTGCTTATCCTACCCATTATCCACAGCCCCATTTTGCCGAACAAAATCCGGAGGAAATTTTTGACGCAGTCGTTTCTGTCATTCATGCCATCGCAGCGCGTAATGATATAACAGTTATCTCTTTTAGTGCTGCTATGCATGGCATCATGGCGGTTAACGAGGAGGGAACACCGATAAGCTCATTGATTATTTGGGCAGATACACGCAGCATTATTCAAAGCCAAGAACTGGAAGATAAAGGCTTGCGACAAATTTTATTTGAGGAAACAGGTACTCCGGTACATCCCATGTCGCCTTTGTGTAAGTTGCTTTGGTGGAAAGAGCATCAGCCGGAATTGCTGAAACGAGCACACAAATTTGTTTCGATTAAAGAGTTTGTCATTTTTCGCCTGACAGACCAATTTTTAATTGATTATTCGATAGCGTCTGCTACAGGTATTTTCAATTTAAGTACGCTTGGTTGGTCTGTTACTGCACTTAATCAGCTTGGAATTCCGTCTAATAAATTTTCAGACCTGGTACCAACCGATTTTTCGGTTGAACTGACTACCGAGCAATCGGCTTTCCTGGAATTAAAGAACTCGGCAAAATTGATCATCGGAGCGAGCGATGGATGTTGTGCACAGTTGGGAAGTGGAGCGACACAAGAAAACGACATTGCAATTACCGTGGGCACGAGTGGTGCAGTTCGTAAAATGAGCAAAACTCGTGTGATGGATCCACAAGGCCGCGTTTTCAACTACATCCTTGATCAGCATAATTTTGTAAGCGGAGGTGCTACCAACAACGCGACCGCTGTCATCCATTGGTTTGCTAAACAGTTTTTACAAAAGCCATCTACCACACTAACAGAGTTTATCGATCAGACAAAATTAATCCAAGCTGGCTCAGAGGGTTTGTTGTTTTTACCTTACGTTTTTGGTGAACGTGCCCCGGTCTATGACGCAGCTGCCAGTGGAGTTTTTTTGGGAGTGACTGTGCAACACACGCTTTTGCATTTTCAAAAAGCGGTGGCAGAAGGAATTTGCTTTGCGCTGAAATCAATTTTGGAAACGATCCACGAATCTTCAAACCCTTGCCGGTTGATTATCAGCGGGGGCATCACGTATTCACCGGAGTGGCTGCAAATGTTAAGTGATGTTTTAAATAAAGAACTACACGTGGCTACCGATCACGATGCATCGACAATAGGAGCTGCTATGATTGCATTTCGAGCGGAAGGAATCAAGTTTCAGCAAAGTAAGCAAACTACTTCATGCGTGCTTCCGAATAGTGATAGGGCATTGATTTATAAGAAATCGTACGCTGTTTATAAAACACTGTATGAGTCTTTGAAAAGTACATTTCATACACATCATCAATTGTTGAATTCATGCCGTTGATTATTGTTGGCTTTGGGATTTTGTTACTGCTGGCTTTGATCCTGCTGAAAGTAAAACCCTTATATGCGTTGTTGATCGTATCAGCTGTAGTAGGGATTTCAGAGGGCCTTGGAGTGATGGCTACTCTACAATCCATAGGTTGGGGAATTTTCGATACACTCAGAAACATTGCGCTTGTTCTTTTTTTGGGTGCGATGTTTGGCAAGATGATCGAAACGAGCCGGGCCGCTACCACCATTACCACTACATTAATTCAATGGTTTGGAGAAAAAAATATTCACTGGGCAATCATGCTCACCGGATTGATTGTGGGCATTCCTCTTTTTTACAATGCCGGTTTTGTTATTCTTATTCCATTGGTTTTCGCCACGGCTAGTGTGGCGCGCGTTCCCCTGTTATGGGTGGGCATCCCCATGGCAGCATCACTTTCTGTTACGCATGGGTTTCTTCCACCACATCCCGGCCCCACAGCCATAGCTGGCATTTTTCATGCGGATATTGGTTTGACTTTATGGTATGGTCTAATCATTACTATACCTACGGTGATACTCGCGGGGCCGTTGTTTGCCAACACGCTCCGCAACCTGTCTACTGCAATGCCACCTTCCACTGCGACTACAACTTCCGTAGACTTGCCCAAGCCATCCACTAGTTTTGCTATAGCGCTTTTTCCCGTTTTGCTGATGGCAGTTTCTACACTCCTTCAATCTCAGTTGAGCGAAGGTTTTATTAAAAAGCTATTTGTGTTTTTAGGAACACCTTCTATTGCGTTGGGAATTTCGCTCCTGCTGGCCATTTCTATTTTCGGAATAAAAAAGCAAAAGCAGCCCAAAGAGATTTATCGTCTACTCTATTCTTCGGTGAATGATATTTTTCTCATTGTATTGGTGATTGCGGCCGGAGGTGGCTTTAAGCAGGTTTTGGTAGATAGTGGTGTCGGGGCTTATATCAAGGATCTTTCAGAAGGTTTTCGATTTTCACCGTTGCTGCTCGCCTGGAGTGTGGCAGCTTTGTTGCGGGTATCGTTAGGATCTGCCACGGTAGCCGGTCTGACGGCAGCGGGCATTGTTTTGCCTTTTGTTTCATCATCGCATCCGGAATTAATGGTGCTTGCGGTGGGTGCCGGAAGCCTTATGTTTTCACATGTCAATGACACGGGTTTCTGGATGTTTAAAGAATATTTTAATTTGTCGCTGAAACAGACCTTTTTGTCGTGGACGATGATGGAAACAATCGTGTCGATTTCGGGTCTTTTGGGAGTTTTAATCTTAGATACAATTATTTAACACCGGCATCATGCAAATTGGTTTGGTTGGTTTAGGAAAGATGGGCTTCAATCTGGCGCTCAATTTCAAAAGCAAAGGTTTTGATGTAGTTGCCTTTGATGTAAATAAGTCCGCTACCGAACGAATTTCGAAGCAAGGTATTACGACAGCCCCCGCATTGAGCGATATGGCGTTGGCTTTGAATGGAAGAAAAATCATTTGGCTGATGGTACCTGCCGGCCATGTGGTGGATGTAGTGTTGAACAACCTTAAAAATTATTTGAATGCGGATGATATCATCATTGATGGCGGCAATTCACACTTCAAAGATACAATCGCACGTGCGCGTGATTTGGAAAAAATAGGTGTGCACTTATTGGATTGTGGAACAAGCGGAGGTGTCAATGGCGCTTTGCATGGTGTATGTACTATGATTGGAGGTAAGCGTGAAATCTTTCAAGCGTGTGAATCGCTCTTCAAAGCTATTTCCGTGCCTGAAGGTTATTTGTATTGTGGCAAAACCGGCAGTGGCCATTTTACTAAAATGATTCACAACGGTATTGAGTATGGCATGATGCAAGCAATTGCAGAGGGTTTTGATGTGTTGCATCGCTACGATAGTGAATTGGATGTAGCTGCGGTAGCAAAAGTTTGGAATCATGGATCGGTGGTGCGCAGCTGGTTGATGGAGTTGACACAATCAGCCTTAGAGAAAGATAAAAATCTGGAATCTATTAAAGGAATTATGCATTCTTCCGGTGAAGGCAAATGGACCGTGGAAACAGCGTTGGAAATGGGTGTGCCCACACCGGTGATCACGATGTCTCTTTTAATGCGTTATCGGTCGCAGACGGAAGATACGTTTGCTGGAAAAATTGTGGCATCACTCCGCAATGAGTTTGGCGGACATGAAGTAGAGAAAAAGTAGTAGAATGAATTTAGATCGATTTTTCTTTTCCGTCCATCACCGCCATTTGTAGAGAGGCCGGTTGTATTTTCACTTCATAGCTTTGAGCTGCAGCATACGCTTCCCCATCAATATGAAATGCCATGGGCTTTTGAAATTGAAGGCGTACGTGCTTGGCTTGCACAATGTCTACCAAACGCGACTTGTGAAGACCTCCGGTAAACATGCTGTAGCCAAAACCCAATGCCTGATGAATGGGAATCTTCCGAATGAAACTCACATCGATCAATTGATCGGTAACAGATGCCTGTGGAGCCACACGCGCATTGTTACCAAACTGCGAGGAATTAGCCAACGCTACAATAAACGACTCGCGATTTATTTTTTTGCCATCCAATTCCACTTCTATCGCAAACTCAGGAAAACTGGAGAATTCTTTCATCACCAGTTTTGAATAACCGATGAAGCCGCGCTTGCCATCTTTGCCAAACAAACCAGCAATGTGTCCGTCAAAACCAACACCGGAAACATTCACCGAAAGCATCCCATTCACTAAAAAAGTATCCATGGCAATGGTGCGATTGGATTGAATTAGCGCCAACGATTTTTTGAAATCCATCGGAATACCCAAATGCCGTGCTAGTCCATTGCCCGACCCTTTGGGCAATATGCCCATTACCGTAGAGGTGTGTACAAGTCCTTGTGCTACTTCGTTCACGGTGCCATCGCCACCTACGGCAAAAACCACTTGAAATTGTTTTTCAGCCGATGCCTGGCGAGCGAGCTCGGTAGCATGCCCGCGTGCCTGTGTAAATTCAATCGAACATTCGATTTTTGCCTGAGCGCAAGCATCAATAATGCGTCCTTCCAAGGAAGAGCTGAATCCTCCGCCTGAAAACTTATTGATAATAAATAATACCTTCTTATTTTCGCTCATACAACGTTTCAAAGGTAGTGATTGCCACCGGACTGTTGAATGAAGCACTTAAAAAATTGACTCACCACCATGGAGGAATTCAAACCCCGGAAGATAAAATTTAAAGCGTGGGATAGCGAGCATCGGTTGCTAATGCGCTTGAATAGCATTGATTGCAACAAGGGTGAGTTGGTGAAGAAGCATCATGTGCTCCTGCAATTCACCGGATTGCTAGACAAAGACGGAGAAGAAATTTACGATCAGGATATATTGATGATTTCGCTGGATAAATACATAGTGTTTTGGAGCGAAACACATAACGGGTGGCATTATTCTCCTCTTAAAAACCGAAATACACATGCGCCTTTTTTGGCAAAAGAAGCTGCAAGTATGAAGCGATTCAGCAATTATTTTGAATTGAATACGCCCACAGACGACAAGAAGTTTCGCTGATTATTTTTTCAGTTTGGATTGAATGTAGGTCACAGCCTCACCGATGGTTTGCATTTTCTCGGCATCATCATCTGGAATTTTGATATCGAAGTTTTGCTCAAACTCCATGACTAATTCAGCGTAATCAAGCGAATCGATACCGAGGTCTTTTACGAAGCTGGCATCCGGAGTAATTTGAGAGTCGGGAACACCTAATTTCTCAATAAGAATAGAGGTGACTTTCTTTTCAACGTCTTGCATGGGTCTGATTTAGAAGGTTCAAAGCTAAAAAATCTTTTTGATTTGAGGCCTTTTCGTCAGAATTGGTCTTAAAATCGGAGTAAAAACTCAGTTCCTTCGCCCAATACCGATTTGACGGTGATGTTGCCCTCATGCTGGCGCATAATCTGTTTAGACAAACTAAGCCCAATACCTGAGCCTGTTTTTTTAGTTGAAAAGAATGGAATGAATATTTTCTCCAACGCCTCCGGCTCGATGCCAGTGCCATTGTCTTTTACCGAAATGATCACGCTTCCTTTTTCGTTGACATAGCTGGCCAGTGAAATAGTTGGGTTCACCCGATCATCAAAAGCCTGAATAGCATTTTTGATTAGATTAATCAATACTTGTTCAATCAAGGTTTTGTCTACATGCACGGTACTGTTGGGCGGTTCTACCGAAATGGAAATCGAAATGTTTTTATCCGCCAATTCTTTCTTGTGCAGCATGGCTAATTCTTCCAGCAATGGCTTCACGGCCACTTCCGAAAGTTTAGGTTTAGGAATGTGTGTAAGACTCCGGAATTCTTTCACAAATTTGATCAGACCTTCGCTGCGTTTACTGATAGTCTGAACGGATAGATGCATGTCTTCCGCTTCATCACGTTTCATGCTGAGTTCATTTGAACCCAGTTTTCTTCCAAGTTCTTCCTCCACTACGCCTGCCAGCGAAGAAATTGGCGTTACCGAATTCATGATCTCATGTGTGAGTACGCGCACGAGGTTTTGCCAGGCTTCCATTTCTTTCTCTTCCAATTCGCTTTGAATGTTGCTCATCGAAATGAGTTTCACTTCTTCGCCACGTAAAGTGAGTTCGATCGCATAAATCGAAAGCTGCACGGTTTCATCGCCATTCTTTACACGAATCAATTCACGGCCACCGGTTTTTAATTTTAAGAAAGCTTCCACCAATGCCTCGCTCACATCGCGCAAGTCGTCCAGCCGATCGGCTCGCTCAATGCGCATCAGTCGCTTGGCGGCATTATTGATAATTTGAATGGCACCATCACGCTTGAAGGTGAGAATGCCAATGCCAACGTGCTGAACAATATTTTTGAAGAACTGATATTCTGAATCTTTTTCCCGTTTCGTTTGACGTTGCTTGTTGAGCGCCTCATTCATGTCGCGCTGCAACTGTTGAGCTGTCGGATTGGTACTTTGTGCTTTGAAGGAAGCGGTCGCTTCATCATAGCGAATATCGGCCAGCGGTGATGGATTGGTTACATTCCCATGCTCTGCAATCTTAATCAACTGCGATGCCTGAAAAGCAATGGCAGCGATTAATCCGATGGATAATACGATACTGGTATCTTTCCCATCAAGCACAAACGCAAAGGCGATACTGGTGAATACCAAAATCGCGATGCGTGTTGTTAATGGCGAGCGCCAGTTAAATTCCATATTTTTCCATCCTGCGGTAGAGCGAAGCACGAGTCAAGCCAAGTTCATCGGCTGCTTTTGAAATATTGCCATTGTGCAATTGAATGGCTTTCATCACAGCTGACTTTTCCACTTCATCTAAATTGAGTGTGTCACTGGCCATGGTATCGTTGCCTTTACGACTGAAAAGGAAATCACTTTCCTGCAGCGTGGGCGAGTCGGCCATAATTAATGCACGTTCGATGGAATGTTGTAACTCACGCACGTTGCCCGGCCAAGGGTACTTCTTCAATTTGTTCATGGCCTCAGGTGAGATGGAGAGCACATCTTTGCGGTATTTTTTAGAGTAATAATTTAAAAAGTGATTAGCCAACATTGGAATATCATCAATGCGCTCACCGAGAGGCGGGATGTTGATTTCCACGGTGTTGATCCGATACAACAAGTCTTGTCTAAATCTACCTTCTTTCACCATTTGGTGTAAAGGCATGTTTGTAGCGCACACCAAACGGATATCTACTTCGATCGGTTGGTTAGAGCCTACTCGCGTAACCTGTCGCGACTGAAGAGCGCTGAGCAATTTGCTTTGTAAGCTCATGCTCAGATTTCCAATTTCATCGAGAAACAATGTTCCGCCATTCGCCAATTCAAATCTACCGGGACGATCTTCACGTGCATCGGTAAAGGCACCTTTTTTGTGACCGAATAATTCACTTTCAAAAAGCGTTTCTGTCACCGCACCCATATCCACAGCTACAAATGAATTGTCTTTGCGCAACGACTTTTGATGAATGGCGCGTGCTACTAATTCCTTTCCCGTTCCATTTTCACCTAAGATCAAAATATTTGCATCCGTTTTGGCTACTTTATCGATCAAAGCAAAAACTTCGTTGATGGCAGGGCTGTTGCCAATAATATCACGGAATGGCTGACTGATTTGCTCTTCGAGCATTTCTTTTGCCTTGCGCAGCTTATCTACTTCGTTGTACGATTTTTTGAGTTTGATAGCAGTTGAGATTGTGGCAATTAGCTTTTCGTTTTGCCAAGGCTTTAAGACGAAATCGGTGGCACCTTCTTTCAGTGCGCGCACGGCCATTTCCACATCGCCAAAGGCAGTGATCATGATTACCACAGCATCGGGCTCGCGTTCTTTGATCACTTTCAGCCACTCAAAGCCTTCTTTGCCGCTGGTAGTGTCTTTGCTGAAATTCATATCCAACAAAATCACATCATACGAATCGTTGTTGAGCAGAAAGGGAATCTTATTCGGATTCTTTTCAATAATGACTTGGTGATTGGATTTTTTTAAAAGCATTTTGGCAGCGAGAAGAACGTCTTCATCATCATCTACCATTAAAATTTTGCCGCCTTCGTTCACAAGAGGTTTGGGTTAAGTGACATACAACATGAAAAAATTGTGCCAATGCAGGAACTGTCCGAAAATGCAGTTTATACACTTTCTTTTGTTCTTGAACGTACAAAGATGTTCAAAAATGAACAGATTAGATAATCTCTTTAGGTGGTTTGAAAGCCTTCTTTAATAGGCCCTCACCAATTTTCCATCCATATAGTTGAGATACGACTTGTTAGCCACCTTCATACCACCCGGTGTAGGGAAATTTCCGGTGAAGTACCAATCGCCACTGTGGTTAGGAATAGCTTTATGCAGATTTTCGACTGTTTGGTAGACCACTTCCAATTCGGCTTTCATGCCTTCCGGACGTACGATGTCGGCAATTTTTGCAGAGATTTCTTCGGGAGTAAATTCTTCGTACAAACGCTTCACATAATTTACGGGTCGCTCTTGCAAGCGGGCTTGTTGGCATTGCTCGTATACTTCGCCCAGTAAATAATCTTTACCCTGTTCCTTGAGCAGCTTAATCACGGCACGGAAAGCCACGAAATCTCCCATCTTGCTCATGTCAATGCCATAGCAATCGGGGAAGCGGATTTGAGGAGCGGAGGATACGACCACAATCTTTTTAGGTCCGAGGCGATCGAGCATTTTTAAAATACTTTTTTCAAGCGTAGTGCCACGCACGATCGAGTCATCAATCACCACCAACGTATCTTTTCCTTTGTTCACCACTTCGTAGGTAGTGTCGTACACGTGTGCTACCATTTCATCGCGATGATCGTCATCAGTAATAAAAGTGCGAAGTTTCACATCTTTGATAACGATTTTCTCGATGCGTGGACGGAACGACAGGATGTCTTCCAACGAATCAACCGTAGGCTTGCCATCGAGAATAAAATCTTTTTGTTTGCTGATCAGGTAATCTTCAATACCCGCCATCATTCCCAGAAAAGCCGTTTCAGCAGTGTTAGGGATGTAGGAGAAGATGGTATTTTTTAAATCGAAGTTGATGGATTTTAAAATCTGCGGAACGAGCAGTTTTCCGAGTTGTTTGCGTTCCTGATAGATTTCCGGATCGGTGCCGCGTGAGAAATAAATTCGCTCAAAGCTGCAAGATGTTTTTTCAAACGGAGCGATGATTTGTTGCTGCGAGTAGCTTGCGTCTTTGTTGATGATGAGCGCATGCCCCGGCTTCACTTCCTGTATTTGTTCGTAGTTGATGTTGAAAGCTGTTTTGATAGCCGGCTTTTCCGAAGCAACCACTACAATTTCTTCATCGGCATAATAATAAGCGGGACGAATACCGCTGGGGTCGCGCACTACAAAAGCCGAGCCTGAGCCTGTCATTCCAGCCATGGTATAGCCACCGTCAAAATCTTTGCACGCTCTGCGAAGTACGTTTTGAAGGTTCAACTCATTTTCAATAATGTCGCTGACTTCTTTATTGGTGAATTGATCTTTATATTTTTCAAAAAGACTCTGCACTTCTTCATCCAGAAAGTGGCCAATCTTCTCCATCACGGTAACGGTGTCCACCTTATCTTTTGGATGCTGGCCGAGATCCACCAACACATTAAAAAGCTCATCTACGTTGGTCATGTTAAAGTTTCCGGCCATCACCAGATTGCGGCTGCGCCAGTTATTTTGACGTAGAAATGGATGCACATTTTCGATGCTGTTGAGGCCGTGGGTGCCATAGCGTAGATGACCGAGCCACAGTTCGCCTGAGAATGCCAGATTCTCTTTCAGCCACGCTTCGTTTTTGAACTTCTCTTTGCCTTCCTTTTGAGCCTTCTTGTACTTTTTACCTATTTTTTTGAAGAGGTGCGCCACCGGTTGGGGCTTTATGGAACGGTAACGGCTAAAAAAGCGAAAACCGGGCTTCTGGTCTATTTTAATGTTGGCAATACCGGCACCATCTTGCCCACGATTGTGCTGTTTTTCCATCAAAATGTACATCTTGTTCATGGCGAAAGTGGAGCCATATTTTTCGATGTAGTAGGATAATGGCTTGCGCAATCGGATGAGGGCAATGCCGCACTCGTGAAGGATAGTATCGCTCATAGGGTTGAAAACACAAAGTTAGGTTTTATAGTTTAATCGAACGAGAAAAAGTGAGCGATCTCATCATCTTCGAAACAAATTAAAACACCTTCCAGATTTTGATGTTTAGATAAAACCATTGGCAGTGCTAAAATGGAAGCAGTAGAGCCCATTTTGTACATGGTCGATGCCCAATTATTAAGTATTTTTGCGACTCTATTTTTTAGCCATGATTGAAACTGACATTATTATAATAGGTGCTGGACCTGTTGGATTGTTTACGGTGTTTGAAGCGGGTCTGTTGAAACTGCGCTGCCACCTGATTGATTCGTTGCCGGCAGCCGGAGGTCAACTCATTGAGATTTATCCTAAAAAACCGATTTACGATATTCCAGGATATCCAACCGTGAATGCAGGAGAATTGGTGGAGAAGCTGATGGAACAGTGTGGCGTTTTTAAACCCGGATTTACGCTGGGCGAATCGGCCACTGAATTGACGGAAACCGAAGACGGGAAATTCATCGTAACCACGAACAAAGGAACCCAACACAAAGCCCCAATTGTGATGATAGCCGGAGGACTGGGCGTGTTTGAACCGCGCAAGCCACCGATTGCCGAATTGGCCAACTATGAAGATAAAGGAGTAGAGTACATCATTCGCGATCCTGAATTTTATAAAGGCAAACGCGTAGTGGTTTCCGGTGGAGGCGACTCTGCGTTGGATTGGTCGATCTATCTCGTTGAAAAAAACATTGCGAGTGAACTATCATTGGTGCATCGCAGAACTTCTTTCCGCGGACACTTGGATTCCGTGCAGAAAGTGATGGATATGGCAGCAGCCGGAAAAATCAATTTGATCACCGATGCTGAGGTGACAGGCATTTCCGGAAACGGAAAAGTGGAGGCAGTGACGATCAATCACGCCACCATGGGAAGCATTGAAAAACCTACCGACCATTTCGTGCCTTTGTTTGGATTAACACCCAGTCTCGGACCAATCGCCAACTGGGGTTTAGAGATTGAAAAGAATGCAGTGAAGGTGGACACGTTTGATTATTCAACGAACCGGAAAGGTGTGTACGCCATCGGAGACATCAACACCTATCCCGGAAAATTGAAATTGATTTTGTGCGGGTTTCATGAAGGAACACTGGCGGTGCAAAGCGCTTTCGCGCGAATTCATCCCAACAAGAAAAATGTTTTGAAGTATACCACCGTCAATGGGGTAACCGGATTTTAAAGTCGCGCTATGGAAAACATGATCAAAGTACATATCATCGACCGTGAGGGTAAGAAGCACGAACTGGATGCACCCACGGACATGAATATGAACATCATGGAAATTTGTAAATCCTACGAATTGCCGGTAGAGGGAACCTGTGGTGGAATGGCACTGTGCGCTTCGTGCCAGGTGTATTTGGAATCGGATACGGCATTGCCCGAACAAAGTGATTCAGAACTCGCGATGTTAGACCAAGCTTTTCATGTAAAGGATAATAGCCGCTTGGGCTGCCAGATTCGAATTACGGAGGAGATTGATGGAATTGTATTACGATTAGCTCAATAACAGAATCCGGTTTTAACTTTGAAAACCCTGCCTGCTTTTAATAAGCGGGAAGATCGCCACGGCACTGAGAATGATCAGCGTGCCCACATAAAAATTCCAGCCCATTACCTCTTGCTGCCCGAATACGAAGAGCGCAATGAGAATTCCGTAAACAGGTTCAAGGTTCAGTGCTAGCTGAATAAAAAATACGGAGAGCTTTTTACTAAGATTGATCATCACAGAATAGGCGTAGACCGAGCATGCAATAGCCATCGTGCCAATGTAAACCCAATCCATTGTTGCGGGTATCAGGTGAAGCTGGTGATCTTCGGCTATATACATTTTGTAAATCGGGAAGAACAAAATGACGGTTGCGCAAGCTCCCAACATTTCGTACAAGGTGATGGTATAAGCACTAACCCGCGCTGCAATTTTTGAATTGATCACACTGAAAATAGCTGCGGTCAATCCGGAGATAATGCCTAAAAACAAACCAAACGCATAATCGAAGTTGAATGAAAAAATCAGAATCAAGCCAACGAGCACCACAATACCCAAACCTACTTCGAGCGCCTGAATTTTTTTGCGCTTAGCGATCGGTTCGATGAGGGCAGCCCAAAACGAGCAGGTGGCAAAACCGACTAAGCTTGTGGATGGGTTTGAAATTCTACCGGACACAAAAAAGGTGATCCAGTGAATGGCGACAATTGAACCTGTCAGAAAAATTTTGATAAAGTTGGATTGAGAAACCTTGAATGATCCTTTCACAATTAAAAGCAAAACAGTCATTCCAGCGGCCGCCATTAACGTGCGGTAGAAAACCATTTCAACGGCAGGTATGGAAACGAGCTTTCCTAAAATGGCGGTAAATCCAAAAAGTAGCACGATGAAGTGCAGCTTGAAATAATCTTTGGTTGTAGCAATCAACGCGGTACGTATTTATACATCAGCAAAGTAATCAACCCAAACACAATATTGGGCAGCCAGGCTGCTAACCACGGAGAAAGTGCACCCGTTTGGGCAAACGTACTGGCAATAGTAAAGAAGAGAATAAAGATGAAGGCAAGCAAGAATCCAAGGGCAATTTGAAATCCTGTCCCTCCACGGCTTTTGCGGGCGGAAACAATCGCACCCATAAATACCAATACATAAATGTAGAAAGGCGATGAATAGCGAATGTGTCGTTCTGTTTCGTACGCCTCTACGCCCGTTGAGCCCCGAAAGCGTAAAGTTTCAATCTTCTCGGTCAGTTCGGGAATGGTCATGCCGCCATACATCTTTTTATTGTTTTCAAAATCTTTGGGCGTAATGGCCAAAGTGGTGTCGAGCGATTCTCCTTTTTCAACCAACGGAATATCGCTCGTTTTCTGGACCCGAAATATGCTATCAATTTTTTTTCGCTTCCACATTTTTAGGGTCCACTTCATTTTAACCGTATCCCACACAATATTATCAGCAGATAGTTTTTCGACCAGCCGATTCTGATCAAAGCGTTCCAGTGAAAATTGATAGCCGGTGTTTCCTTGGTTGTTGTAGTTCTGAATGAACAGGTTCACGTTAGGTGCCACTTGCATGTGAACATTGCGCTCTTCGAAGTAGTACTTGTTTTGGAAATATTGCATTTCGAAAAGAAGGCGATCATAGTTTGATTTTGGAATCACCCAGCCATTCAAAATGAAACTCATGATGGCTATCACGGTTGCTGCGAGAAAGTAAGGATACAAAAATCTGCGGAAACTGATGCCACTGCCCAAGATGGCCACGATTTCGGTATGTGCCGCCATCCGGGATGTAACATAAATGATGGCGATGAATATGGTGATGGGCGACAGGAACCCGGCTATCCAAGGAATGAAGTCCATGTAATAGCTAAGAATCACCATTTTGCTCAGCTTAAACTGAACAAACTTGTCCATCTTTTCAGTGAGGTCGATGATGCAGATGATCGCCTCTAAAATCAGCACCACGAAAATGAAAGTGGAGATGATTTTCTTAAAGATGTATTTGTCCAGCAGTTTCATTTAAAAATCTTTCATTCAATCTATAACCGTGCCGAAACGGTTTTTATCATTTTATTTTTCCATTCGGCAAAAGTGCCCTCCTGAATTTTCTGGCGCGCTTGGCGCACCAGCCACAAATAGAAGGTCAGATTGTGTATAGAAGCAATTTGCGCGCCTAAAATTTCTTTGGCGATAATTAAATGGCGCAAATAGGCTTTGGAATAGAAAGTACTCACGTGGCCGCCCAGTTCCGCATCGATCGGGCTAAGGTCGTCTTTCCACTTTTCGTTGCGGATATTGATAATGCCTTGGGTGGTGAAAAGCATGCCGTTGCGCGCATTGCGGGTAGGCATCACACAATCAAACATATCGATTCCTAAAGCGATGCATTCTAAAATATTTTCGGGAGTACCTACACCCATCAGATAACGAGGTCGGTCGGCCGGCAAAATACCGCAGACCAAATCCGTCATTTCGTACATCATCTCATGCGGCTCGCCTACAGAAAGTCCGCCAATCGCATTGCCATCTTGCTGTTGGTTGGCCACAAACTCAGCCGATTGTTTGCGTAAGTCGGCATATACACTACCCTGTACAATGGGAAAAAGGGTTTGCTGATAACCGTATTTAGGTTCTGTACTATTTACGCGATTAATGCATCGGGTCAGCCAACGGTGGGTGAGGCCCATCGATTTTTTAGCATAGTCGTATTCGCACGGGTAGGGTGTACATTCATCAAAAGCCATAATGATATCGGCACCAATCGTGCGTTCAATATCCATTACCCCTTCGGGTGTAAACGTATGCTTGGAACCATCAATGTGTGATTTGAAAATCACGCCTTCTTCGGTGATCTTTCTGTTCGCGCCAAGCGAATATACCTGATAGCCACCGCTGTCGGTAAGGATCGGACGATCCCAACCATTGAAGCGATGTAA
>DGYK01000007.1:0-22497 GCA_002398365.1 Flammeovirgaceae bacterium UBA5008 | reverse complement strand
ATGTAAGCCTCCCGCTGTTTCGAGTAGCGACAAGCCCGGACGCAGATATAAATGATACGTGTTACCTAAAATGATCTTCGCATCAATATCTTCTTTGAGTTCGCGTTGGTGCACGGCCTTCACAGAACCGGCAGTGCCCACGGGCATAAAAATCGGGGTGGGAATTTCTCCGTGATCGGTAGTGATCACGCCACTTCGTGCTTTGGATTGGGGATCTTGATGCGTGAGCGTAAATTTCATGGCCCGCAAATGTAATGACATCGCTTGAATTAATCAGGGCAAACCATAGCAGAAGGAAACCTGAAAATTCTATCTCATACTTGGTAAATCCTTATCTTTGACCGTTTTTACACTTTTAATACTTCGCCTTGTCTGCACTCTCTATTATCTGCTTTTCTATTCTGGCTGTTCAATTGATTTATCTGATTTTGTTTCTTGTAGCCTTTGGTAAGAAGCAAGCTGCCAAGTCCACCGAAATGCATGCGGTTTCCATCATTGTTTGCGCGCACGATGAGGAAGAAAATCTGAGAGAATTGGTGCCGATGTTGTTGCAGCAAAACTATCCTCAGTTTGAGATCATCGTTGTAGAAGATCGATGTAATGATGGCACATACGATTATTTGTTACAGGCAACGAAAGATTATCCTTTGTTGAAGATGGTGCGGGTAGTGAACAAGCCAGAACATGTGAACGGAAAAAAGTTTGGATTGACACTGGGCATCAAAGCTGCAAAATACGAATGGGTGCTTTTAACGGATGCGGATTGTAGGCCGGAGAGTGCGGATTGGATTCAGCAGATGACCAGCTCGATTCAGCCTGCAACCAAAATTGTGGTTGGTTTTTCGCCTTATTTCAAGATAGCCGGATTTTTAAACACGTTTATTCGGTTCGAGTCATTCCTTACGGGAATACAAATGATTGGTTTTGCATTGTTGGGTAAACCCTACATGGGAGTGGGCCGCAATCTTCTATATCACAAGTCGCTTTTTCTAGAAAATAAAGGATTCAATGCCCACTTGGGAATCACCGGTGGTGATGACGATCTGTTTGTGAATCAGCATGCTACCAGCAAAAACACACGTGTAGCGATTGGCCAGTCTGCGCTTACTTTTTCGAAGCCAAAAACAATCTGGAAAGAATTTTACCATCAAAAGCGAAGACACTTATCGGTCGGCAAGTACTACCAATTTTCGGATAAACTGGTGCTTGGGTTATTTACACTTACGTGGATAGCCAGTTGCTTTTTGGTGATACCCATTTCAGTGCTGAGCCCTCTTTTTTATTGGATTTTAGGGCTTTTTGTGCTGCGTTCGGGCTTATTAACGTATCTTTTTTATCGTGCATCACGTAAGTTAGGCGCACCCTTTGAGGCATGGGTAGTGCCATTTTTAGATTTTGTATATGCCTTTTATTATCTTGTTGCCGGAGCTGCGGCATTATCGGCCAAACGAATATCATGGAAGAGGAACTAGACGAAGGCAGGTTTTCATCAAAGGCGCTGGAAGATTTTCGGCTGATCGACATGGCTGTGGCGGGCGATGACAAAGCCTATGCGAAGTTATTGCAGCGCTACAAGCGTCCGGTGTATCATGTGATCTTAAAAATGGTGCGCAATGTAGACGATGCCGAGGATTTGATGATGGAGTCGTTTTCGAAGGCTTTTCGCAGTCTGCACCGGTTCAAGAAAGATTTTACATTCAGTACGTGGTTGTTTCGCATTGCCACCAACAATACGATCGATTACATCCGGAAGAAAAAATTGAATACGCTAAGCATCGAAAATACCTATACCGATGACGATGGTGCATCGGTATCCATTGATATTGAAGACAAAGGCAACTTAGATCCGCAGGAAGAAACCATCCGCATGCAGAAGGAAGAGATTATGCAGGTTTTTGTAAATATGCTTCCTCCGAAGTACCAGAAGTTAGTGCGGTTGCGCTATTTCCATGAGTTGAGTTATGAGGAGATTGCGGCAGAGATTGAAGCGCCCCTTGGAACAGTGAAAGCCCAGTTGCACCGTGCCCGCGAGTTGATGTATGACTTGGTGAAGAACAAGAAAGAGCATATTTAAAATTTGGCCCAACGGGACAATCATTTAAGAATCATTTCAATTCCTTACTTTTGCGATTGAATTTCTCGGCTCCGTAGTACAATGGATAGTATTTCAGATTCCGATTCTGAAGATGCAGGTTCGATTCCTGCCGGGGTCACTTATTTAGATAAACCTGCCCTTTTCAGGCTGTTCTTAAGGTACTGTCCGTTTGATCTTGGAAAGATTTGCATGCATTACCTAGCTAAAGGTACCAATTTGTTATCTGGGAGATAGGGATTTCACAAATTCTAATAATTCTAAAAGACAAGAATTGCCAAGTGGATAAAGAAGAGAAAAAAACTTTTGTTCAATTATTACTATTTGCAATTGCCCTTGCAATAATTGTAGCGGTAGGCTTACATAATAGGAAGAAATATTTTTCTGAGATAAACGTGGAATTTGAGGTTACAGAAGGATGGATCACCAGCTATAACGATCGAAGATTTTCTGATAACGGACATAATAGGATAATAGGGTATAGTTATTCGGTTGGTGGTATTTTATATTCAAGGAAAGCTGTTACTGAGAAATTTTTTATCGAATGTGAGGATTTAAGTGAACTGTGTAAGAAGAAGAGGTTTCGGGTTGCGTATTCTAAAAAGGATCCATCGAAGAGCTTGATTGATTTTAATACAGAAGTACAAGGACTGAGTAAAATTGAAAAACCTAAAGATGTATTTGGTTTTAGATAACTCTTTGTCAGGCGTCACGCTTGTGCTCATTAACAAGTAAAGGTTTGCCCACTTATTCTCCCAACCTGACAAAAGTCATAGGATTGTGTAACCTCTGTCACCGACATTCGCATACGAATATTGGATATTTGTGGAGGCTTCGGTAAAAGAAGCAGGTTTTATTTCTAACCTAACACATCATTTATGAAAGTCGAGCAGATTTATACCGGTTGTTTGGCGGAAGCCGCCTACTACATCGAAAGTAACGGAGAAGCAGCGATCATCGATCCGCTCCGCGAAACAGCTCCCTACACGGAGCGTGCTGCGAAAGATGGCGCTAAAATCAAATATGTTTTAGAAACGCACTTTCATGCCGACTTCGTGAGCGGGCATATTGATCTGGCAAAGAAGACGAAAGCCCAAATTGTGTTCGGACCAACCGCCTCGCCCGGCTACGAAGCCCATGTGGCGAAGGATGGTGAAATCCTTATGCTAGGAAATGTAAAAATAAAAGTGTTGCACACACCGGGTCACACACTCGAATCGACCAGCTATTTGCTCATAGACGAAAATGGAAAAGACTATGCGGTGTTTACAGGCGATACATTATTTATAGGGGATGTCGGTCGGCCGGATTTGGTGCAGAAAGTGAAAGCCGAAATTACACCCAACTATTTAGCTGGTTTACTCTACGATTCACTGCGCAACCAACTCATGACTTTGAATGATGAGGTGATCGTCTACCCCGGACACGGAGCGGGTAGTGCATGCGGCAAAAAGATGGATAAGGAAACGGTCTCAACTATTGGCAAACAAAAGCGATTCAACTATGCGCTGCGTGCGGACATGAGCAAGGAAGAGTTTATCGCGGCTGTTACCGATGGACTGGTAGAACCTCCACAATATTTTCCTGCGAATGTGATTATGAACCTTACGGGAAAAGTGGAAAGTATTGATACCATCATGATCAAGGGGAATCAACCGCTCTCCGCCAATGCATTTGAAATAGCGTGGGAAGAAAATCATGCATTGATTATTGATGCACGCAAGAAAGAAGATTTCATTCAGGGTTTTATTCCTGGCTCCATTTTTATTGGTATTGATGATTCATTTGCACCTTGGGTGGGCACACTCGTCCCCGATCTGCAGCAACCCATATTACTAGTAATCGAACCGGGTCGCGAAGAGGAGGCCATTACCCGCTTGGCGCGCGTAGGCTACGACAATACCATTGGTTATTTGGAGGGAGGTATCGAAGCATGGAAGAACGCGGGTAATGAGGTAGATACATTGGATGTGATAACTGCTGAAGAATTTGCTGAGAAATTCACCAGAAAGCCTGACTTGCATGTATTAGATGTACGTAGACAGAGTGAGTATGAAACCGAACATTTGGTGGGTGCGGAAAATTTTCCGTTGGACTTTGTGAATAAAAATATCGCTGCTATTGATCCGGATAAACACTATTACATCCATTGTGCCGGTGGCTACCGTTCGGTGATCTTTTGCTCCATTTTAAAATCGCGAGGCTATCATCGTTTAACGAATGTTTTGGGTGGTTTTAACGCATTGCGCGCTACTCATCTGAAGCGATCTGAATTACATCAGGTGAATACAGAACTGTAATTCTAAAACGCTTAACGTACATCGAAGAAGGAGCGCGTACGGTTCAGTTTAAGATCGCGGAGCAAAGTTGACTTCACACCAATGTTGAAGGTATAGTTTTGGAATGGGCCGAAGGGAACCCAATTCAATGAAAGCTGCCAACAGTGAATGTCGCGGTTAATACCGAAATTGGTTTGGGTGATTTGGTTAGAAACAAAATCGTAACCGGAATTGAATGTCATTTTCCATTTTTGCGTGAGCGATAAGTCTCCGGAAAAATTCAGCGCTTGGGTGATTTGTGAAACCGAGTTGACGGCATTTGTATAGTTGATATTATAGTTGATTCGCAAGTTCCAGGGAACCGTAAAGTCTACATAGACATTCGGATTTTGAAGAAGGTAATTTTTGTCTGCCTCTGTGGCGTTTGACTTGGCAACCTTATCGCGCATCTCCGAATCACTTTTTTGTCCTTTGGGATTTAAGTTGGTGCTAAACGCCAAACCAGCTGAAGTAATTCGGCCGAGACTTCCGTTTGCCCAAGCCAACCGATCTCTTCTACGCTCTACGATCGTTGTTCCATCGCGCGGGATGGTGAGTGTGTTCCAACCCTTTTCGATCACGTAAGGTTCCAGAGTGGCATTGATATTAATATTGATTTTATTGTTGAGCACATTGGTGTTGGCGCTCATGGCGATGGGTGCTAACTTGAATGAGTCGGCAGCGAAATTGTAACTTGAGTTGATAGATAAATTATTGAAAATAGAAACTTTGCGGGCCACGGAATCTTTCTTGCCTTGCACTTTCATTTCTACCGTATTTCCAATGCCAAAGCTGATGGCGTTGCTTACACCGCTTCGCGAGCCGCCATACACAAAACCTTCGTGGCGGGATTTTAAAACCGTTACATTTTTTCCTGCCGCGTCTTTTAAGTTAATGCGTTGGTAGTAATCGTAACTCGGGTCTCCAAAATCAGGAGTATAACCGTATGAGATATTGGGAGTAATTACGTGCCGGATACCTCTGATTTTGCTGTTTGGATTTTTGGATAAGTAAGTTCCGTAGATGCGTGTGTTGACACTTACGGCAAAGGTGTAGTTGGTGATGCGGTTAAATACACGCGAAGTGTCTTTGACCACTGCTTTGGTGCCGGTGGCATCTACCCCCCAATTCAGTTTTTGAAAGTACCAGGTTTCGTCAATAGAAATATTGGGGCTTACCGCAAAAAATTTCATGAACTTGACGGTAGTAGTAAGGGGTATGTTGTGTTTGATTCCGTTTTTTGCATTTCTTAAAAATAGACCAAAGTTTTCGCCACTGAAGCTGGCAATGCTGTCTTTGGTGGAGTTGCCAATTCTGCCAATGTTATTGGTGATCTGGTTGGTTCCCGCCATACTATAGCGCATGTTGAAGTTTTCAAACACTTCGCCTAATCCTTTATTTTTAAATGGGTAGATGTTGTTTACGTTGAACGTAACATCCGGCAACGGTAAATCAACTTGTCCGGTGGAAAGATCTTGACTGTGGCGCATGTTTACACCTAAGGTAAATGGCGTGCCTGTAAATGTTTTTGAATACGATATGTTGGAGGTAAGCTTACGCGATACGTTGTCAGGACGTTGCTGATTGGGATTTGCGTTTACACCTAAGTAATTGTTGGCCGTAAAGGAAGAAGAGGCTGCGTTGACCGAGGCGGAAAAACGACTGGAGCCACGCGACTTGGGGCTGTGCGACCACGAAAGTTGAAAATCTTTTAGGCGACTTTGATCTTCAAATTTATCGGTAACCAAGTTGCTGGTATAGGCAAAATTAAATGAGCCGGAGTATTTGTAGCGATTGTTGTAAACGGTATTGATTTTCACCGCATTCGACCCTTTTGAATAAATATCTGCCGTAAGCGTAAGCTTGATGTAATCGCTGATGTCAAAGAAATAGCCGCCATTGCGCAGGAAGAAACCTCTGCGTTGCTCTTCGCCATATTCGGGAACGATGATGCCGGAAGAACTTTGACGGGGTGATGGAAACATACCAAACGCGAAGCCGAGCGGAGTCGGTACGTGGTTGAACTCCATATAAAAAGGACCTGTCACAATTTTATCTCCCGGTATGGCTTTCGCTTTTTTAGAGATGATACGGAAGTGAGGATCTTTCAAATCGCAGGTGGTGTAGGTGTTGTTGATTGTGAACAACTCGTTCTTGTCATTTTTGTATACTTCCTGCCCGGCCATAAAACCTTCGCCTTGTTTGGTAACTACTTCGGAGATTTTAGCTTTTTTGGTTTTGAAGTTGTAGACCATCGATTTGGTTTCGTATTCTTCATTGCCATCCTTAAAAATTGGAAAGTTGACGAGGCGCCCCAAGGAGTCGGGTTTACCATCTGCGGTGATAGTTGATTTTTCATAGTCAATGACGATGATTTCTGCATCCAGTTGGATGGAGCCGTATTGCACTTTGGCATCGCCATAGAGCTTTACAATTTTTCTGTCCAGGCTAAAATTGATGGAATCGGTCGCGGAGTAAACTATCGTTGTTTCGATGTCGCCTTTTTTAGTGGTGGCTAGCGAATCTTTTTTAAGCGAAGCGGTGTCGGCTTTGATGGAAGGTGGCGGTTGACTGCCGATGGCTGGTGATGCGGGGCGTGGGCGTTGCTGCTGGGCGTGCACTGATAATACAGATGCGGCTAGTAGTAGAAAAGAAATGGTGAATCGAACTTCGAATTGGCGGGAGGCGGGATAGGCGTGCGAAGCGGGCAAGGGATTGAAGCGAAAAGCCCTATCAACACGGCCTTGTAAGTAAGACCGGAACGAAGAAGGGCTTGTAGCGAAAAGCCCGGTGGCCACTGCGACCAGCTTGGCCACGCCCCCACAAATCACAAAACAGCTATGCATTTGGTGCCATAGCCCTCCTTTGGTCTTCAACAGTTTACCTTTTAATGAAAAATTCACAACTTTACACAAACTTATTGCAATTACGCAACCTTCAATAATCGCTGTGGGCAAATTCCCTTTTAATCTTCTTTTAGTAGCAATAACCTTGCTAAACTCTTCGGTTACGTTTCGACCGGTTGAATTTAAGTTGCAAACCATTGTGATTGACCCCGGCCATGGGGGCAAAGACCCTGGTACGATGGGTAAAAAATCGAAAGAAAAGGATGTAGCCCTGAAGATTTCGCTGAAGTTGGGAGCTTACATTGAAAAGAATTTTCCGGATGTGAAGGTGATTTACACCCGCAAAGACGATAAGTATGTGGCGCTGGACGAACGGGCGGAGATAGCCAACCGAAACAAAGCGCAATTATTTATTTGTATTCATGCCAACTCGCTGCCTGGTGCACCTGCGCATGGCACTGAGACGTTTGTGATGGGTTTGCACAAAGACAAAGGAAACTTTGAAGTGGCTAAGCGAGAAAACTCTGTGATTTTAATGGACGAAAACTATCAGGAGCGCTATGAAGGTTTTGACCCCAAGAGTCCGGAATCATACATTTTATTTACCTTGAGCCAAAGTGCGTATCAAGAAAGCAGCTTGCGGTTTGCACAAAAGGTAGAGAATCAATTTAAAACGAAGGCGGGACGATTTAGCAGAGGCGTAAAACAAGCAGGTTTTTTGGTTTTATGGAAAACATCGATGCCCAGTGTGTTGATTGAAACCGGTTTTTTGTCACAAGGCAAGGAGGAAAGTTTTTTATTATCAGATGAGGGGCAGGATTTGATTGCCTCGGGAATTTATCGGGCATTTAAGGAGTATAAGACGGAAATAGAATCAATTAACTAACTGCGTGAAAACTAAAGAATTTAAGGTAGGTCTCTTCATCGCCATTGCCATTGCGATGCTTTATTTTGGATTCAATTACCTGAAAGGGATTGATTTTTTCTCACGCTCCGTAAAATATTATGCTGTGTACGATAATATTGATCAACTGGCGGTGTCGAACCCGGTGTTGGTAAATGGTATGCCGGTGGGCCGAGTGAGTGCCATTAGTCTGCTTCAAATCAGAAATAACCATGTACTGGTGGAGTTGGAGATTGATTCTAATATTCCATTATCAGATTCAACTACGGCTATTTTGAATAGTTCACTGTTGGGGAGTAAATCGGTTTTACTTCGTATCGGTCAGTCGAGAACCAAAATAAAGCCGGGCGACACCATTCGCTCAGAAGTTGCGAAGGGCATGTTTGATGTGCTTTCGGAAACGGCTACACCGGTGGCTTCGGATTTGCAAACTACGCTGCGCAAATTCAACGGCATTATTGACAATCTTTCGAAGAACTCGCAGCAATTGGAAGTGATTTTTGCCAAGTTGCAATCAACACCTGATTTGCTGAATAAAACATTGGTCACAGCCGATTCTAAAATTGTTGAATTATCGGGCTCCGTAAAAGGTGTAGCAGATAATTTAAACACTACACTCACGGAATTGCGCCCTACTCTGAACAATTTCAAAACGATTTCGGACTCGTTGAAGATGATGAAGCTGAACCAGACCTTGCAAAAAACACAGCAGGCCATTTCCAATTTGAATCAGACGCTTGCCCGCCTCAACAAAGGAGATAATACGATGAGCAAGTTGCTGACGGAAGATACCTTGTATGTGAACATCAACCGTCTGGTGAAAAACCTCGATACACTGGTAGTACATTTCAACAGCAACCCCAAACACTTTTTGGCCCCGCTGGGAAAAAGCAAAGAGAAGATTGAGCGCGACAAGCGCAAAGAGGAAGAACAGAAAAAAGCAGCCGCAAAAAAGAAATAGCCGGGCTGCTGTAACCCACACCACTGAATGGACTTAGAATTTAATAAGAACGAAGATCAACTGAAGCAACTTTGTTTTCAACTGAAGTCGAAGGCAAAGAAGACCATGCTGGGAGGTGGTGAAAAGAAAATTGAAGACCAGCACCAAAAAGGCAAACTGACTGCACGTGAACGGATTGAATACCTAACCGACAAAGGTTCTTATTTTTTGGAGATTGCCCTGTTTGCCGGAGAGGGCATGTACAAAGAGCAGGGAGGTTGTCCATCGGGTGGGGTGGTTGCCGGTATTGGTTTTGTGAAAGGCAGACAATGTGTGATTGTGGCCAACGATGCGACTGTGAAGGCCGGAGCGTGGTTTCCCATTACCGCGAAGAAAAATTTGCGCGCACAAGAGATCGCGATGGAAAATCATCTGCCCATTATTTATTTGGTGGATAGTGCAGGCGTTTTTCTACCGATGCAGGATGAGATTTTTCCGGACAAAGAACATTTTGGTAGACAGTTTAGGAACAATGCAAAAATGTCTGCCATGGGCATTGTGCAGATTGCAGCGATCATGGGGAGCTGCGTGGCGGGTGGTGCCTATTTGCCCATTATGTCAGACGAGGCGATGATTGTCGATAAGACCGGATCCATCTTTTTGGCAGGATCGTATCTGGTGAAGGCTGCGATTGGTGAAGATATTGATAATGAAACCCTGGGGGGTGCTACCACCCATTGCGAGATTTCAGGGGTTACAGATAATAAATTCCCGAACGATCAGGCATGCCTCGATTACATCCGTGGATTGTTTGATAAAATCGGATCGCCTTCGGTGGCAGGTTTTGATCGGGTGGCGGCATTGCCTCCGAAAGAAAAGCAAGAAGAGATTTATGGAATGATTCCATCGGATCGCACGAAGCCATATGATATGGTGGAGATCATCAAGCGCATGGTGGATGATTCGGCTTTTGATGAGTACAAAGCCTTGTATGGCAAAACGATTGTGTGTGGTTTTGCCAGAATAGACGGATGGGCTGTGGGCATTGTGGCCAACCAGCGCAAGGTGGTGAAAAATAAAAAAGGTGAGATGCAGATGGGCGGTGTGATCTACTCAGATGCTGCCGATAAAGCTGCACGCTTCATTATGAATTGCAACCAGCGCAAAGTGCCGCTCTTGTTTTTGCAAGATGTCAGTGGCTTTATGGTGGGCAGCAAAGCAGAACATGGCGGAATCATTAAAGATGGTGCCAAGATGGTGAACGCCATGGCGAACTCTACTGTACCTAAGTTTACGGTGATTATCGGAAACTCGTACGGTGCCGGAAACTATGCGATGTGTGGCAAAGCCTACGACCCGCGATTGATTTTTGCGTGGCCTACCGCGCAGATTGCCGTGATGAGTGGAAACTCGGCTGCGAAAACCTTGTTGCAAATTCGGGTGAGTACATTGAAAGCGCAAGGCAAAACCATTTCGAAGGAAGAAGAAGATTTATTGCTGAAAGAAATTACCGATCGCTACAACGAGCAGTTGAGTCCGTATTATGCGGCTTCGCGCTTGTGGGTAGATGGTGTGATCGACCCGCTCGAAACACGTAAGATGATTTCGATGGGCATCGCAGCCGCTAACCACGCACCGGTAGAGAAGTTTAATGTGGGGGTGATTCAAACATAACTAATTAGCTAATTCATTAATTCGGTGATTCGTTGATGAAAGTGGAGTAAGAATTATCGAATTGCCGAATTAGCAAATAAACGAATTAACAGGTTGATGCAAGAAAGTGAATTAAAGGCATTGGTTTCTTTACTGGACGATGAGGACAAGCAAATTAGTTCGCACGTAGAGGAGAAGATTCTGTCGCTGGGAAAGCAGGCAATTCCTTTTTTGGAGCAGGAGTGGGAGAGTAATCTGAACCCTCATGTGCAAGGACGCATCGAAGAACTCATTCATACCCTTCAATACGAGTTGCTCAAAGAACGATTAAAAGAATGGTACCTGTCGCCCGACCAGGATCTGCTCACGGGCATGTGGATATTAGCCACCTATCAATATCCGGATTTGGAGTTGGAGAAACTCCGTCAGGAGTTAGAACAAATTTACTACGACACATGGCTGGAGTTTCGCCCGGACTTGTATCCCTACGATCAGGTGAAGGTGATTAACAGCGTGTTGTTTAATAAACTGAAATTCGGAGCGAATACGAAGAATTTTCATTCGCCTGGCAACTCGATGATTAATATTGTGTTGGAGTCGCGGAAGGGCAATCCGATTACGCTTTGCGTGATTTACATGCTCGTGGCCCAGAAACTCAAGTTACCGGTGAGTGGCGTGAACCTTCCGAATTTGTTTATTCTCACGTACAAAGACGATAAGCATCAGTTTTATATCAATGCGTTCAATCGTGGGTTGATTTTTTCGAAGCAAGACATTGAAAACTATATCAACGAATTGCATTTAGTTCCACAAACCTCCTTTTACGAGCCTTGTAATAGTCTGGAAATCGTGAGACGCGCCTTGCGCAACCTGGTGATGTCATTTGAAAAAATTGGCGAACATGCCAAAGCCGAAGAGGTAAAACTCTTGCTAATCGAAATTTCGGATGGTGGAGATTTGGGAGTTTGAAAAGCTAACCTGCTCTTTTCCGGATTAACAGTTTTTTGGACATATTTCTATGATATGTCCAGCTTTTGGCAAAAAACTGGACATGTAGCCATTATATGTCCATTTTTTGAACAAGCCAGTAACTTATTTCTTCTTAATCGTACAACCCAGCACTCTGTTATTAGCCGCTTCTATTTTTTGCCCTGCCAAGAATTTGTCGATGGCATCTTTCAAATAGTTTTGTTTGGTGTCGGTAGCAACTTGTGGGTTGTCGTCAATGGCTCCGCTGTAAATTATATTCAGTTGCGGGCTAATTAAAAATACTTCTGGGCTTTTGCGCGCGCCAAAGTTCTCCATCGCTTTCTGCTCTTTGTCCGCCAAATACGGAACACCTAAGTCAGTATAATGAATGGCCATTTTTTCAGCCGACTCTTGTGGATCTACATTCGAGTTGATCAACAGAAACTGAACTTTTCCTTTGTACTGATCGATCAGTTTCTTCAAACGGTCTTTGTAATAATTATCGTACGGACATTCATTGCTCGTAAATACCACCACAATAGCAGATGAAGACGTGAATTGGTTCAACTCCACAGTGCTGCCGTCATTTACATTAGTCAGACTAAAATTTTGAACTTGCTGGGCATGTGCTGAGATAACACCGAACAAAAGAATAAAAATTAATTTTTGCATATCATGAATATTTAGTCAAAACCACTACAAAATCGTTTTCCACTCGATACTCCAAAGGTACATTTTGTTTTTGGTCGTTGGCATGTATACTACCCTTCAAAAACCCGGCCAACTTCATCTCAAAAGGCTCCACCAGCAATTGCTGTGCAAAATGAAGCCCTCGTTGGCCATAATTTTTATACAATGCCTCTTTGGCACACCAATAGATACACAGTTTGGTCAAATCTGAATTGGCATCTTTCAACTCATCGGGTGACAAAACCCTCGGACCTACTTTCAACAGCTTGCCTTTGGGTTCTTCTAAGTCAATCCCAACAGGCATTGAAGTATGCCACTGCGCAGCCACGTAGGGGAATGAATGAGTGAGCGAGATTTGCAGCTGCAGATCTCGTAAAAAAGGTTTGCCAAATTCATCTTTGATCAACCCATTATAGGTAAAGTTGTTTTGTTCGATAAGTTGTCGGATCAATACACGCGCTGCGAGCCACTCCAGCCGTTTGGTCGCGCTGACCAATTCCGCTGGCGCTTGTTCGAAGGCATCAAACGCCAACTCTTCTTCAGTCTCTTCAATGTGCCAAATGCCCCATCCACCCTGATTGTATTGTTCTATTTTGTGAAAAGGCATTGGTTGCTATGAGTTTATAGCCCAATTTTGTGAAAATATTTTCAATTCTCTAATTCGGGCAGCCAATGCCAACGCCACTCGTTAAAAAAATCCATACCCTCACCGGTCACGCGGATTGTGTTTATACACTTCAGGCGAGTGGAGATGCTCAGCATTTTTTTTCAGCCGATGGCAAAGGCATGGTGGCGCGGTGGGATTTGGCACAGCCGGACGAAGGTGAACTGATCGCCAAACTGCCGAACTCGGTTTATGCATTGCATTATTTGAAAGAAACCGATCAGTTGATAGCAGCTCAGAATTATTCCGGTATTCATCTGTTGGATTGGAAGAATAAAAACGAGTTGGCCTCACTACGAATTTCAAACGCAGCCATTTTTGATATTCAATCGATCGGGAAAGATTTGTGGATTGCCGGTGGCGATGGTTTTTTAACGATTGTGGACGGGAATGCGTGGCGCATCAAAAAAAGATGGGCCATCAGCGAGAAGAGTGTTCGAGCGATGACCGTACATCCAAATGGAAGTGAAGTAGCTATTGGCTTCAGTGATTTTTCAATTCGTATTTTTTCCACGGAAGACTATTCGTTGAAACACGAGTTTGTGGCGCATACCAATTCTGTATTTACCTTGAGTTACATGCCGAATTCCCATTACTTAATTAGCGGAGGACGGGATGCAAAGTTAAGAGTATGGGATGTTGCGAATGGATATCAACTCGTTGAAGAGATCGCGGCTCATCTATTTGCCATCAATCATCTGGTGTTTAGTCCGGATGGAAAGTATTTTGCTACGGCCAGCATGGATAAATCGGTGAAAGTGTGGGACACACAGGCGTTGAAGTTATTGAAGGTAATTGACAAAGGACGTCATGCAGGGCATGGTACTTCGGTCAATAAATTGTTGTGGACATCGTATCAGAATCAACTGATCAGCGCCAGTGACGATCGGAGTGTTTCTGTGTGGGAAATTGATTTTAGCGTGCTAAGCGAAACCGAATGAGAAAAAGTAAATTGATTTTGTTGCTACTGTGGGCAAGTGTGAGCGCATTCGCGCAAGATACTACCCGCTTGTCGTTATTGTTTTTGGGTGATATCATGCAGCACGATTCGCAGATACAAAGTGCTTATAATCCAATCACTAATAAATATGAATATGACTCCTGCTTTCAGTTTGTGAAACCTTACTTCGAATCAGTTGATTTGGCGATTGGCAATTTGGAATTGACATTGGCAGGAGCGCCATTCAAAGGATACCCCCAATTTTGTGCGCCAGATGAATTAGCACTTACATTAAAAAATGCCGGAATGGACGTGTTGGTGACGGCTAACAACCACAGTTTAGATCGGGGGAAGAAAGGAGTGGAGCGAACGATCAAAATGCTGGACAGCCTTGGATTTATTCACACCGGAACATTTCGTGATAGTGCCGAGCGAGCCCAGTTGTATCCGCTGATTATTGAACGAAAGGGCTTTCGACTGGCATTACTTAATTATACCTATGGCACCAACGGAATTCGTGTGACGAAGCCCAATATTGTGAACCTGATTGACACGACTCAAATACTCAAAGACATCCTGAAGGCAAAGCAAATGAAGCCCGACATGATTGTCGTATTCACCCATTGGGGTTTGGAGTATCAGTCGCAGCCCTCTGCAGAGCAGAAAATGTTAACTGAATTATTTTTCCGATGGGGTGTGCAGTTAGTGATTGGATCGCATCCGCATGTGTTGCAGCCGATGCAATGGCGAAAAGAACAGCAGCAACTGGTGGCGTATTCACTGGGCAATTTTATCTCCGGGCAACGGCCTCGTTACCGAAATGGAGGTGCAATGTTGTGGGTGGAATTGAGCAAGATTACCAAAGACAGTCTCTCTACAACGCAAATTGACTCAGCCGGTTATTTGTTGGAGTGGGTATACCGCACGGCAGGTTCGAAGCAACATTTTTATTCCCTTCCGGTGAATGATTTTGAAAAGGACACCACGGGTTTTATAAAAGATGAAGCTTCCAAAACACTTTTCAAAACTTTTGTGGATGATTCGCGCAAGCTGTTTGATCAATATAATCTTAACCTGCGCGAGATTAAAGTTCAACCGGCACGCAAACCCGATGATCAATAGCTATTCGACTTGTTCAAGCCAATTTTGTATGATCTTTTTTAGGTGGTTCTCTTTTGATTTCACATCGTTCAGATCAGCAAACGTGATGGTTCTCCGACCGTCTTTGTAATCACCTTGTAATAAGCCAGAGGTGTCTTTTACTTTAGCTCCACTGGGCAACACCAGCATGATGCGGCCTTTGAAAAGATTCATCACCACAATTTCACGTTTGTACTCTTTCGGGTCGAAAGCTTTCATTTCTCCGGTATAATAAAAGCACGGATTGTTCCACTTGATTTGCTCTCCGATGGACGCATCAATTTTTAAAATGAAATCACGAATGTACCCTACCACCTCATGCAAACCCGGCTCCAGTTTTTGGATGTGTTGGGTAACGAGTTCGTGCTCAGGCAAAGAGATACGTTTCGGTTTCATGTTGAATTTATTCGAACCTTATTGCTATTTCTTTTCTTTCAGTACTTTTTCAATGTTTTGATTGAGTCGCTGCAACTCCTTCAGAATCGAGTCTTGCTTTTGAGGAATTTTCATAAAACTTTCAAAGGGATTCGCCCCCTCGTTTTTAACAGGATCCGGATTTATCTCCCGGCAGTTGACAGTATCACCTTGAACCAGTACAAGTAAACTAGCGCCACTCTTTATTTGAAAGGATTTGCCTCCAAGCAATTCATTGCTTATCAAAAACTCACTGTCTGAAGGTAGATTATTTACTTGTTGGAGCTCTAAATCAGCATATAATTGCCCCTGATTTCCGACACGTAAATGGTTAAGAACACCAACATCTACACCATTCAAATACACTGTACACGGAGTTTGTAAATTAGTAGCGTCTGGAATGGCTACGACAAGTTTGAATGAATTTGATTCGCAGCTGGTTAAAAGCAAAATACAAATGGTCTTTACTACATAATCAATGGAGAAACGTTTCATAGGCAAGTACAGGTAACTTTCGTCAAATCTACTTATTTCTTGAATTGGCTAAACTGAACCCCTGCCTAAGTGAAACCAGCCGCTAGCTGAGTCGATGGCAACAATTGTAAATTTTCAGCGTTTTGATGTATTAAATGCCTGATGCTAAGCATATTCAGAACTAATTGCTATATTTGTTAGTGGATTTTTTCATTTTTTAATCTTTCATTTTTTAAACTGTCATTTAAACTACCACATCATGAGAATCACTCCGTTAGAAATTCGCCAGAAAGCTTTTGAGCGTGTATTGCGCGGCTACGATAAAGATGAAGTCAACGCCTACCTCCAGTCACTTTCACAGGAATGGGAGCGGATGCTGGACGATGCCAAAGAAATTAAAATTAAGTACGAGGCTACGGAACGCGAAGTAGCCAAATTACGCGAGGTAGAAAGCTCTCTTTATAAAACACTCAAAACGGCTGAAGATACGGGTGCCAATGTGATCGATCAGGCCAATAAAACGGCAGAGTTGATTTTACGCGAGGCCCAAATGAAAGCTGATTCAATGCTAAATGAGGCGAAGAACAAAGCGAAAAATGCGATCGAAGAGTCGGAGTTTATTTCGAAGCAGATGTTGGTGGAAATGGAAGAACGCCTCAAGACATTAGGACAGCATTACAAGACGTTAGAATTACATAAAGATAATTTGCTTTCAGACATGAAACGTCTGGCAGCAGAAACAATTGACCGTGTGGATCGCGCCAAGACCGCAGCTCGTGATTTTGATCCGGATCAACATTTAGCACTTGCCAAACGCGAAACAAAGAAAGCCTTGTTCCCCAACGCTGAGGTAGAACGCGAAATCAAAAATGCCATGGCTTTGCCCGCGCAGCCTGTTGTGAAAGAAGTGCCGCAGCCGGTGATGGCAAGCGAGACCAAAGTGCAAAAATCTTTTTTTGACGACATCCAATGACAGGCAAAGTAGTGCTTGAAGGCCTTGAGTTCCACGCCTACCATGGAGTGTATCCGCACGAGCGGTCATCGGGAAATAAGTTTGAAGTGGATGTTTCCATCGACACCGTTTTTTCGGAATCCGCTTTTCGCGATGAACTGACCGGCACTATCAATTATGAAGATGTATATGCCATTGTGAAAGAAGCGATGGAGCGTCCGGCAAAGCTGTTGGAAACGGTAGGTCATTTGATAGCTGAAGAGTCGCTGCAAAAATTTCCTTCCGCGAAAGCAGTGGAGGTAAAAATATCCAAGTTCAATCCGCCAATCGGTGGCGTGTGCAAGAAAGCGAGTGTTGTGGTGGTTAAAGTGAAGTAACTTGTTGCTGGTTTCTGGTTCCCAGTTCCAGGTATCGAGCTTCTAGTTTACTTAGCCTCTGCAAATAAAAATCCTTTCGCATCGGCACCTTCATAAAAGTCGACTTCTTTTCCGATCAGGTACATGGTATGTTTTTTTTCTACGTATACCGGAATGCCGTCTACTTCATAAGCTAAGTCTGTGGGCTTTTGTTTGTCGAAGCCAATCATCAGCGCCACGCCTCCGCATCCACCACCTTTGATTCCAAGTCGCAAGCCATAGTCGGCCGGAATGTTTTTGGTTTGCATGATTTTTTTTACCTCGGCTGCTGCGCGGGCACTAATACCAATGGGTTTTACGTTGTCAAACATGTTAACCAATCTTTAGCCCGCAAAATCACTTCTTCTTGTGCGATTACCTTTCCTGCTTTTTCCTCTTCTTCTGATTCGTCAATATCTTCCAGCAGAGCCAGTTGATCATAAATATCATTCAGGCGTGTATCCTTATTCACACTATCGGCTATTTGGTGCAGATATTCCTTTAATTTTTCCGTATTCATAACAACACAATTTGTTCCTATAAAATTACCTAAATTTCGAACATAATAGACCATTAAAAAATTCCTATGAATGCCTTATTAGAATTTGGAAAAATACTCATTCCGGCAGCGATCGTGCTCTATGCCGTTTACCTGATGGTGCGGTCGTTCATTCAGCGCGAAATTGACTTGAAGAAACTGGAAGTACGCGGACGCAGCATTGAAACAATTTTGCCAGTCCGTATGCAAGCCTACGAGCGAATGGTTTTGTTTTTAGAACGCATCTCGCCACAAAATTTGCTCATCCGCCTCAACAACCCCGGACTTTCGGCCCGCGACTTTCAAAAAATATTGTTGGACGAAGTGCGCAACGAATACAACCACAACGTATCGCAGCAAGTGTACATGAGTGAAGAGGTGTGGAATCAAATCAAAAATGCAAAAGAAGATCTTATCATTTTGATCAACGAAGCGGCCGGTCAGATGCCTGCCAATGCATCCAGCATCGATCTGGCCAAGCAAGTTTTTCAAATGTCGATGGATCGGAAAGTAGATCTGATCAATCACTCGTTGTCGGAGTTGAAGAAAGAAATTCAACAGATATTTTAACATGGGCAAAGTAGCTTTACTCGCTGGCACCACCGGATTGATTGGAAGTCAACTCTTAGAATTGTTGTTGAAACACGATGCCTATTCATCCGTAGTGGCCATCAGCCGCAAGCCATTAACCACCACACATCCCAAACTAAATAATATTGTATGCGAGTTGGCTGCAATACCCACTGCATTACAAACCGTGAAAGCCGATGATGTTTTCTGTTGCCTGGGCACTACCATGCGCAAAGCCAAAACCAAAGAAGCTTTTCGTGCGGTAGACTACGATGCACCACTCGCATTGGCACAGGTGGCCAAACAAAACGGAGCAGCAAAATATTTATTGGTCTCCGCTTTGGGCGCCAACAAAAACTCGTCCATTTTTTACAATCAGGTGAAAGGCGAAGTCGAAGAAGCCATCAGTAAAATTGGTTTCGACAGCTATCATATTTTACAACCCTCTTTGCTCACAGGTCCGCGACAAGAACAACGCACCGGAGAAGAAGCCGCGCAAACCTTCTACAAGATTTTTGGATTCTTGATTCCGAAAAAATATGCGTCCATCGAATCCATTAAAGTAGCGCGTGCCTTAGTAGCCTACGCGCAACAACCTGATTCAGGTCAACACATTCATTCCTCCATCGAAATGCAAGCTTATTAAAATATGATCGCAGTCGTTCAACGTGTTACCGAAGCCAGCGTCACTATCCATGGCGCGATCAAATCGCAAATTGGCAAAGGACTTCTCATATTGATTGGCATTGAAGATGCTGACAACGATGAAGACATTGAATGGCTAAGTTCGAAACTCGTGGGCTTACGCATTTTTGACGATGCTGAAGGCGTGATGAACATTAGTGTGAAAGACGATGGCGGAGATATTTTGCTAGTCAGTCAGTTTACCCTGCATGCCAGCACCAAAAAAGGAATGCGCCCCAGCTATATCAAAGCAGCCAAACCGCCTGTGGCCATTCCGCTCTACGAAAAAATGATTGCAGCTCTCGGTAAAGAGTTAGGCAAAAGCGTGCAGACGGGTGAATTCGGTGCCGACATGAAAATAGCGCTGGTTAACAATGGCCCTGTCACCATTCTCATAGACACGAAAAATAGAGTATAACCAAATCACAAATCACAAATCATAAATCACAAATCATAAATCTCAATTCTCAATTCTCAAATCTCAGATCTTAAATCTACCTTACCATGATCGCCTCTTCAACTTCCGGAGCCAATCGTCAGCGAGAAATTTATACCAACGGGTTTGCCGGTCGCTTGCCCATCGTGCCGATTGATCCGATCAAGTTAGAAGAAGCTGCCGCTGCGAAAATGAGCACGCAGGCAAAAGCGTACATCGTGGGCGGTGCCGGGTTAGAGTCTACCATTCGTGCCAATCGCGCCTCATTTGAAAAATATAAAATCATTCCGCGCATGTTGCGAAACGTGAGCGAGCGCGACACCAGCATTCACCTACTCGGACAAAAATATCCATCGCCCTTTTTTCTTTCGCCTATAGGCGTGTTAGAAATGGTTCACCCGCAAGCTGATGTGGCCGTAGGCAAAGCGGCAGCCTCATTAAATATTCCCTACATCTTTTCCAATCAATCATCGCGCCCGATGGAGCAAGTTGCCGAAGCCATGGGCAACAGCCCGCGCTGGTTTCAATTGTATTGGAGCAAGTCGCGCGACCTCGTTGCAAGCTTTGTCCAACGTGCCCAGCGTTGCGGCTGTTCCGCCATTGCCGTCACACTCGATACCACCATGCTTGGCTGGCGCACGCGCGATCTCGACATGGCTTATCTGCCTTTCATGGAAGGCCGTGGCATTGCACAATACACTTCCGACCCCGTGTTTCAAAAATTAATGGACGAAGCCGAGCCCGCTGCCAAACAACAACTCACCTATCAATTGCTCAGTGGACTTATCACGATGACAAAAAATTATCCCGGCAACGGATTTTTTTCAAAGCTAAAATCGAAACGACCCATTAAGGCCGTGCAAAAGTTTGTCAGCATTTATTCCAATCCTGCTCTCACGTGGGACGATCTGAAATTTTTACGTCAACATACCAAGCTGCCCATTTTGTTGAAAGGAATTTTGCATCCCGATGATGCGCGACTCGCCACCGATCATGGCATGGATGGTATCATTATTTCCAATCATGGTGGGCGACAGGTCGATGGTTCGATCAGCACCTTCGAAGCGCTTCCAAAAATTGCAGAAGCTGTAGCTGGTCAAATTCCGATTTTGATTGACAGTGGAGTGCGCGGTGGAGCCGATGCGTTCAAAGCGCTGGCGCTGGGTGCTACTGCCGTGTGCATTGGCCGCCCCTACGTGTATGGCCTCACGCTCGCAGGCGAAGAAGGCGTGAAAGAAGTGCTTCGCAATTTCTTGGCCGACTTTGATTTAACGATGGGATTGGCAGGGTGCAAAAACACGAGCGAGATTACCCGTGAAACGTTGGTTTAATTTTTTTGCGGCTTGCCCCGCGAGGCGCAAGGGGCACCGGGCTATTCGCTCCAAGCCACGCAACACGCGTCAGTAAACATTTAAATTTTGTGCCAGCGTGGCTTTCCACTGCTATCCCTAGCCGATGCTCGCACCGAATGACTGCGATCTTCTGGATACATCATTTCATATCAAATTTTGCATAGCTTTATATGAACAACTATTTAATCGCGTTTAAGTTTTGATTCCGTACCTTCGTAATCGAATATTATTACTTATGAAAAAATACATTTTCTTCTCCCTCATGCTCGTGGGCAGCAGCTCTTTTGCCCAGCTAGACAAAATTCTGAACGATGCAAAAAAAGTATTGGATCCTTCCAAGCCACTCACCACAGCCGAAGTTACGAACGGACTAAAAGAAGCGTTGGTCAATGGTGTGAGCAAAGGCACCGATCTGATTTCTAAATTAGACGGCTATTATAAAAATCCGGAGATCAAAATTCCTTTTCCGCAAGATGTGAAAATGGTTGAAACAAAGTTGCGTGCGTTGGGTATGGGAAAAGAAGTCGATAAATTCGTAGTAGCCTTAAATCGCGGAGCAGAAGAAGCCGCGAAAGAAGCGAAGCCTATCTTTGTGGCCGCTATCAAACAAATGACGATCGATGATGCGTTTGCCATTCTAAAAGGCCAGCCCGATGCTGCTACGCAGTATCTTAAAAAGACAACCACTGCACAATTGAAAGAAAAATTTAAACCCATTGTACAAGCATCATTAGATAAAGTACAAGCCACCAAATACTATGGCGATCTAGTCAATAATTACAATCGCATTCCGTTTATCACCAAGGTAAATCCGAATCTCAACGAATATGCTACCGACATGGCCATTCAAGGATTATTTACTATGATTGCCAAAGAAGAAAAGAGTATCCGTCAAGATCCGGCCGCCCGCACCACCGATTTGTTGAAGAAAGTATTTGGTGGTCAGAAATGATTATTTTTGTAGTATGATGAGAACCGAGACCATACGGAAGAAGATTATCAAAAAGGTAGAGAAGGCCAACGACTCTGAATTGGATCGAATCAGCAATTATATAGACAATCTTCAGGCGAAAGAAAAGCGAAAAAAAGAATTACTGGCTTTTGCAGGGCAGTGGAAGGATTTACCAAAAGATATTTTTGCCGATTTAACAATCAATCTCCCTAAACGAAGAGCCAGTAGACGCAATGTGCTTTCATGAGGGAGGTTTTGATCGATACGGATATTTTATCTTACTACTTTAGAGGAGATAAAACGGTCATCAACCGATTCTCTCTATACTTAGATTATTACGATAGTTTTAATATTTCCATGATCACCTATTTTGAAGTTTTAAGCGGACTGTTCATGAATGACGCCCGCGCGCAACTTCGAAAGTTTGAAGCTTTTTGCGCGTCTAACAATGTGATAAATATTTCTGAAGCATCGGTAACTCTTTCAGCAAAAATAGCCGCGCACTTGAAACGAAAAGGAAGTGTCTTAGACAATCAGGATGTTTTAATTGCAGGCATCGCTTTAGAACACAACT
>DGYK01000069.1:103911-160687 GCA_002398365.1 Flammeovirgaceae bacterium UBA5008 | reverse complement strand
ATGAAGAGTTGTTTTTAGAAGCGGTGCGCGAGATGGTTGACAGCAATCAACTATTTTATGATGATCATTGGCTCTTGCACTTGAAGAAATAGTTATTTTGCATCATGTCTCCAGCTACTCCAAAGTATTCAGTGATCGTGCCCGTATACAATCGGCCACAGGAAGTAGACGAATTGTTGAGTAGTTTGTGCCACCAGCAATACACTCATTTTGAAGTGATCATTGTAGAAGATGGTTCCACCATTCCCTGCCGTGAAATAGTAGACAAATACATACATCAATTGTCGATTACGTATTTTTTCAAATCCAATTCAGGACCAGGCCCCAGCCGCAATGCCGGTTTTGAAAAAGCGCGGGGCGATTACTTTGTCGTTTTTGACAGCGACTGTGTCATACCTGAAACTTACTTTCAGGCAGTTGAAAATTTTTTAAGAGATCATGCGATTGACGGGTGGGGTGGTCCCGATCAAGGGCACACAAGTTTTACACCTTTACAACAGGCGATGGCCTATACCATGTCATCGTTTCTCACCACCGGAGGTATTCGTGGCGGCAAGCGAAAGATCGGATTCTATCAGGCACGAAGTTTTAATATGGGCCTGAGCAGACATGCATGGACTAAAACAGGCGGATTTCAATTTGATAGGTTAGCCGAAGATATTGAGTTGAGTGTGCGCATGCGCCAACTCGGCTTGCGGGTAGAGCTGATTCCCGATGCATTTGTTTATCATAAACGCAGAACATCTTTCAAGCAATTTTTTTTTCAAGTGTCCAACTTTGGAAGAGGGAGAATTTTAGTAGGTGCCAAACACCCTGGTGAAGTTAAGTGGGTGCATTGGTTTCCTGCTTTCTTTACTATCGGCTTTGCATTGATACTTCTGAGCCCACTGCTTACACCGATTGGATATTACTTGTATGCATGTGGCTTCGCTTATATGATGGTTTTATTTTTAGATGCACTCAGAGTTACCCGGTCTTTCTGGGTTGCATGCTTGAGCGTGCCCTCAGCCATTATTCAATTAACAGGCTACGGGCTCGGTTTTTTAGCACAAAAACTCAAAACCTTACATATCCGATAAGTGTCCCATTTCAAATTGTCCCTATAATTCTTGAAGATTTGCAATATTTCAGCAATATTGCAGTAACCAAAGACATAAACCTTACATGCTACGAGTCCCCACTTCATCTGCGCTTATAGCAGCGCTTCTCTTATTCGCATCTTCCGCATCTGCTCAATCTTCCGCTGAGTCCCTCAAAAAAGGGTACTACGTAGTGGTGGCTGCTTATCTTGATAATCAAGAAAGCTTTGCTAAGAAATATGCAGATGAATTGAATGCACAAGGAAAACATGCCAGTTACGGCCTGGATGCAGCCCGAAAATTCTATTATGTGTATCTCGACTATTATGCTGGTTTCGATGAGTCCATTGCCCAAATGGTGCAAGTGCGGAAGGAAACCGGATTTGGCGAGGCGTGGGTTCGTATAATTAAAGACGATTCGGCTCCTGCAGAGGTTGTAGCGGTTACTCAACCCGAACCAAAAAAAGAACCGGCACCTTCTAAGCCAATACCCGCAACACCAGCACCATCTCAACCGACTCCTGCCGCAACACCTGTTGTAGCTACTCAACCTGCACCTCAAGCGGAAGCGGTCAAGCCAATTGCTCCAGCA
Source organism: Flammeovirgaceae bacterium UBA5008 (assembly GCA_002398365.1). Taxonomy (GTDB): domain Bacteria; phylum Bacteroidota; class Bacteroidia; order Cytophagales; family Cyclobacteriaceae; genus ELB16-189. Next base: position 159,016 of record DGYK01000069.1, on the reverse strand, counting down.
ACACCAGCTGCCGCAGATCAAGCCATCGATACATCCAAAGTTGTAATTCCAAATCCTCCGGCAGCACCTGTTTATGTTCCTCAAACATTAAAAAATACACAAGCTTTTTTTAGTATGTACAACGCCACCAATGGCACCATTTTAGATGGTGAAGTAGAGGTGATTGATACAGATCGAAGCCGGTTGCTGTCTAAAATGAAAGCCAATTCCTATATCAGTTTGCCCGATCCCAATAGTAAGTCGGGTAACATTACGTTGATCGGAAGTGCCTTTGGCTATCGCAAGGTGCAGCATCAAATGAATTATAAAAATACGGAGAGCGATACCACCAAAGAAGAAATTGATTTGATTGGTAATTACTACATGGTGAAGTTCGATCTTACCCGCATGACGAAGGGCGATATTGCAACATTGTATAATGTATATTTCTATAATGATGCGGCTGTCATGTTGCCGGAATCTAAATATGAGCTGAATAAGCTGTTGCAAATGATGCAAGAGAATCCGAAGTACCGCATAATGTTGCATGGACATACCAATGGAAATGGACGGGGCAAGATTATTTATGTTGGCCCTGCTAAAGATTTTTTTAATATCACTAAAGATGATGTGGTGAAAGAATCAGGTACTGCGAAAGAACTTTCTGGTGCACGAGCTAATACAATTAAAGAATGGCTTATTTCACAAGGGATCGATGCATCACGCATCGAAGTGAAGGCTTGGGGTGGCGGTCGTATGCTACATGATAAGAACAGTCAACATGCCCGTAGAAACGTGCGTGTAGAGGTGGAGGTACTTCAGGACTAAGGCTTATTGACCCATCAGCTTAGTTCTCGGAAATCAGTAATATTGCCACGGCTTACCTCCGCACTATGAAAAAAATGCTCCTGAGCTTTGCTCTTATTATTAATTATAAAACATTCATTATAACAGCGTTGTCGGTTTTGTCCAGCTACGTTTGTTTTCACTATAATCTTACAGCCAAATTCCCCGACATGCTCGTGGGTGTTGCCATCGTATTTCCGGTGGTGTTTTCCATTGGCTCCGCTTATACTCGAAGAGAAAATGCATTGCAACGCTATTCTGATTTCAAAGGACATGCTGTGGCATTGTACTTCGCTAGTCGCGATTGGACTTCCAGCAAAGAGGGTGACTTACCAAATCGTATGCAGCAGTTGGTACATGACTTGATTTTAAAGGTGAAAGTAATGCTGAAGCAAAGCGAAGCCGAGTGGAAGCAAAGCGAAAAAGAAATGTATGGACTGTTTTCAAAACTCTCCGGCATGACGATGGAGATGCGTGCGCTGGGTGTGCAAAGCGGAGAAATTTCCAGGGTAAGTCAGTATGTAAGTAAGATGATCATTGCTTTTGATAATATGAAGATCATTCATAATTATCGCACTCCGGTTACATTACGAACCTATAGCAAAGTATTCATTTATATCTTTCCCATTATCTACGGTCCTTATTTTGCAAGCACCTTTCATGATTATTCTGCCAGTTTAGAATATGTAATGCCGGTATTGTACAGCTTTATTTTGGTAAGCTTAGATAATATTCAAGACCACCTTGAAAATCCATTTGATGAAGTGGGTGAAGATGATATCAACATTGATGCCGATGAAGTGAAGGCTTTCTTAAATCAATGATTGGGTACCGTACTTGTATTTTCCTTCAATGACATTGATTGTTCTTATCGACCAATCACAAAACGATGCGTTTGTGATTGGTTTTGATAGTTAATTCGACAGAAATAAACACCCTGAACCGCATCAGCTAAATCAAGAGAGAAGTTATTTTTCCCGCGCATCACCGAGACATTTCGTTGCAAACAGATAACGCCTAGCGAATTGATAATTTCGATTTGAACAAATCCTACATCGTTCAGATTTAAATCGATCATGAAGTTTCCTTTATTTGGATTGGGGTAAACCACGGCAGATTCAAACGGCTCTACGCCCGTTGTGGGGTCGTAGTAAGGCATATTCAAGTCCAACCAGTCCATTCGCTGACTCACCCACGTCTTTAACCAATTAACCTCGTCTTGAAAAGTTTGGCCGACATAATAATTTGGCCACACGTATTGCCCGAGTACTGGCCAACGCTGAAAGTTGCGTTGCTGTGATTCAGTGTTGAGAACGGTGGCAACGGAGTCAATGTAGCTATGCACATAACTTGTCTTTAGAGTAGTAGCGCGAAGCGATTGCCATCGTTGGCCTAACTTATTTTGAAATGCCGGATCTTGGAGTAGACGATCCCACCAAAAAGGAATCAGCCAATAATCATTACCACAAAGCTCGTTGAATTTATACACAAAGCCTTCCGGATTTCCTTGCGTGCAATAATCTACATTTCCAAACCCAAGGTTAAAATCCCAAATGGGGCCCATGTGAATTTTCCCTCCATCAGAATCTTTTTTCTTATAGAGATAAGTACTTAAACGATACCCATCCGCATTTTTGGATACTTCGTTCATAATCAAAAAGTCAACAAACGAATTCACATCGATGTATTTGGCATACCCATTCACAGGATCTTTAAAATTTGTTCCCTTTAAAGTCGATTCAAAATTGTCGATGTAGTTTTTGATGTAGGCCTTTTGTTGAGGCACGATGTCCGTACTTTTCGGATACTCATACAGAAAGAAAATAGTTTGGTTTCCGTTGCGGTTAGCAGGAGGTATCGCTGAACTCCATCCGTCTCCACCGCTTCCGGTCGATTTATCTATTTTAACAATGTAGCCACCGGTTACATCATCACCCGAAATTTCAATTGGATCCAGTTTTGCAATGTCGACTCTGCTTTTGTCGCGCTTAATTTTTTCAAGGAGAATATAGATCCCTTCGTATTGACCATTGATTACCACTTCGCAATACCGTAACCGTGAAGCATATCGCCCCATGGTGCGTCCGAGCCGATAGGCAAGGGCATCGCGAACCAAACTTTTATCATTGTAGGGTGCAAACAATATCCAATCATCTTTCGGGGGTAACCCTAATAGTGAGGCATCAATTCCATTGCCATTTGCATCCCGAGTTTCAATGCCAAATTGTTTTTTGGGAAATGATTGTGAACTAGAGCCACGCATTTCAATTCCTATTTTTCCGACAAAATCATTAAACGGATCAGTCAATTGATTACGAACTCCGGCTGCGTTATTGATAATCCCCATGTCCGCCATAATTTTCGGTTCATCCATAATGAATTGACCATTCGTGTTGATGACGATGATGGGCAGGTTGGAAGAGGTAAACGTTTGAGCAAATGTAGCCGAACAAACTACCAACAACAGCCAGCAAAAGGCAAGTACTTTCTGTTTCATTTAGGCTGCGGGTTAAACTCGTAAAGACTTCCTTTTTTCTGCTGGATGACCAAAATACGCTCATCAGTTACCAACGCAAACTGAAAGCCCGCATCGACCGGAATAGTTGTGGTTTCTTCCGAATACAAATCAAAGAAGTTGATTTTGTTTTCGTGCAGATAATAAAGTTCTTCGCCAAAGAAATTAAAATGCAGCAAGCCCGAAGCCTGAATGTGATGGACTCGTTTGCCGATGTTATTAAAAATATAAATACCTGATTCCGGATCAAGTAAAAACAACATGCTTTGGTATTCGCGAAGATGGGTAAAGTGTGGAGTATTTTTGAATTGCGTGGTATCAATAGAAAATTCAACCATCACCTCTTGAGTCAGTGGATTTACTTTTTTTAGTGAAGCATCGCTGCCATCATAAATCCAGATTTTGTTGTCGTTTGTAGGGCATACCAATTGTGGTTCGATCGCCCACGCTGGATCAAGCGGTGTGATCTTCGCGTTTTCAAAGTTGCGCCCGTAGGTGGAGATGGTCTGTTTGTTTTTGTTGTAGATAAAAATGATCGGGTGGAACCAGGGTTCCAATAACGTTCCATGTGGGTTTTTCAGAGAGGCCAATTCTTTGCCTTGCGGATCGTATTTTTTGATAACTCCGCTTTTCGAAATCACAAAGAAGTTACCGAGACGGTCCACACTTACTTGTGACACTCCCTTTAATTTGATGTCTTTAATTTTCTTTCCAAGTGTTTGCGCTTGCCCTGCATGGAACAAGAGCAGAAAACTCAAAACGAATATCCATTTACACCGCATGATGAAATTTCTTTAGCGCAACCGTTTCTCCGTCAAACGCTGCATACGTATTGAAATGTACCCATTCACCTAAGTTGATGTACTTGCTGGATGGCCCCACCGTCAAATCCAGAGGCAAGTGCCGATGTCCAAAAATGTAAAAGTCGTGGTGCGATTGTTTTTCCATTTCCTTACAATAAGTGAGTAAGTACTCATTTTCCTCACCATTAAATTTTTCTTCCTTCTTTGTGTTGCTGATGCGGCTTTGCCGACTCCAGTATTGTGCAATACCAATGCCAAGATTGGGATGGATGCGAGCAAACAACCATTGACAAATGCGACTGTTGAAAAAGCGTTTCTGAAACTTGTAAAGCGTATCTCCAGGACCTAATCCATCACCATGCCCAATCAGAAATTTTTTATCATTGATTTGGACAGTTTGTGGTTCTCGGTAGATGGTGATGCCCAATTCATTTTTGAAATAGTCGAACAACCACATATCATGGTTACCGGTGAAAAAGTAAATAGGTATTCCGGCATCGGCCAGTTCGGCCAGCTTTCCCTGAAAACGAATAAATCCTTTGGGGATCGCGTGTTTGTATTCAAACCAAAAGTCGAAGATGTCACCCAATAAATAGATGGAGTGTGCATCAGCTTTTATCTGATCAAACCACCCAATCAATCTTCGTTCACGTTCTAGGCTTGAAGCTGCGGTAGGCACTCCCAAATGAAAATCGGAAGCAAAGTAAATCTTGCGCTGGGCGGGTAGTTCTATTTTCATAGGTTTGTAAAAATAGAAAAAGCCATCCAGATTATCGGGATGGCTTTTTTATACGGTAATCAATCTACCTATACTTTCGGTGTCTCTTCAGCTTCTTTTTGGGCCTCCGGTTGAGCGGTTTCGGCTGGTTTAGCCGTATCAGCACTACCGTTGGTAAACTTCTCATACGTAGTTTGGTGAGCAAATGGACGTTTTCCAATTAATCGCTCGAGGTCGGATTGGAAGAGAATCTCTTTCTCCAGCAATTCTTTGGCAATAATTTCCAGATGCTCTCGGTGCTCAATCAACAGTTGCTTCGTACGCTCGTACGCCTGATCAATGATTTTCTTCACCTCCTGATCAATGCGCTCAGAAGTAGCCTCTGAGTACGGTTTATTAAACGCATAATCATTCTGCTTGCTGTCGTAGAAAGACATATTGCCGATGGCTTTATTCATACCATAAACCGTCACCATACTGTAAGCCATTTTGGTAATGCGCTCCAAATCGCTCAGTGCACCGGTCGAAATTTTGTCGAAGATGATTTCTTCGGCCGCACGTCCACCAAAGGTCATGCACATTTCATCAGTCAGTTGCTCCGTCTGATACAGGAATTGCTCTTTGGGCAAATACTGGGCATAACCCAATGCTGCCACACCACGTGGTACAATGCTTACTTTCACGAGCGGGTCGGCATGTTCAAGGAACCAACCGGCTACAGCATGGCCAGCTTCGTGGTAAGCCACAATTTTCTTCTCTTCCGGAGAAATGATTTTGGTTTTCTTTTCCAATCCACCAATCACGCGGTCAATAGCATCTTGGAAATCCTGCATGTCCACTTCCTGCTTATCTCTGCGAGCAGCAATTAGAGCAGCTTCGTTACATACGTTGGCGATCTCGGCTCCGGCAAAACCGGGAGTTTGAGCCGCCAATTTCTTCACATCTACGTTCTTAGAAAGCTTGATCGGTTTCAAGTGTACTTTGAATATGTGCTCACGACCAGCGATATCTGGTTTGTCAATACTGATCTGGCGGTCAAAACGACCCGGGCGCATCAACGCAGAATCCAACACATCGGGGCGGTTAGTAGCTGCTAAAATAATGACACCGCTGTCGGTAGCAAAACCGTCCATTTCTACTAACAATGAGTTGAGCGTGTTTTCGCGTTCATCATTAGAGCCAGGCATTTGGCCTCTGCCGCGAGAGCGACCAATGGCATCGATCTCGTCAATGAATACAATGCAAGGAGCTTTTTCCTTTGCTTGTTTAAACAAATCGCGTACACGAGCTGCACCCACGCCCACAAACATCTCCACAAAGTCAGATCCCGATAAGGAAAAGAAAGGTACACCGGCTTCCCCTGCTACGGCTTTCGCCAAGAGCGTTTTACCGGTTCCGGGAGGGCCAACCAACAACGCGCCTTTCGGGATTTTACCACCCAGCTTGGTGAACTTTTGAGGGGTCTTTAAAAAGTCGACAATCTCTTTTACTTCTTCTTTGGCTTCTTCGAGGCCGGCTACATCGGCAAACGTAATTTTTACTTTGTTTTCAGCGTCAAAAAGAGCTGCTTTTGATTTTCCGATATTGAAGATTTGACCACCGGGACCACCGCCACCTGTCATTCTGCGCATCAGCATCCAGAAACCAAAAATCAATAAAAACAATAATCCAAAGTTTAAAATGGTATTGGTGTAATCAACCCGATCTTCTACACTTAGATCTATTTGTTGTTCGCGGGGGATGTTCTTTTTGAGCTCCTCATATTTATCTAAAAACTTATCGATCGATCCGATCTTTAGTTTATAATGCGGGCCGTTGGCGTTGGTGCCCAACGGACTAGAGGTGCGTTCGATTTCTTGTTTATACTTCGCATTTTGAAGAGCCTCCGGCTTCAAGGTGATCTCAACCACTTCTTCATTTTTGATCAGCACGAGTTTTTTAATATCGCGCGATTGTACCATGTCCTCAAAACGACTCGATTCAATTTGAACCAAATCGCCAGTGTTAACAACCTTGCTCAGTATAAAGACGGCTGCTACCAACCCAATGATAATCCAGGTTTGATAGTTGCTTTTCGGTATTTTAGGAGGAACTATTTTTTTGTCGTTTTCTGCCATTCGAGTTAGTGTCTAAAAATTCAAATTAATAACGTTCTGCTGTCATTTAAGTTCTTTAATCTTCAATTTCAGTAATCTGTGCATCGCCCCACAACTTCTCAAGACCATAAAATTGTCTGCGATCTTTTTTGAAAACATGGGCGACCACAGAGATATAGTCGAGAATGACCCATTCTTTATTGTTTTTGCCCTCCACCTGCCACGGGTTTTCTTTCATTTTTTTGAAAACCTCTTTATCAATGGAGCCTGCAATAGCGTCCAACTGCTTGTCGGAGTTACCCGAGCAGATCACAAAGAAATCGGCAACTGCATTTTTTATTTCACGCATATCCATCACCACAATGTCCATGGCCTTAAGCTCTTGCATGCCGCTCACTACCGCTTTACAAAGTTTTTCTGAATCTGCTTTCGTCTTTTTTTTGGCCATTCAACTATATTCGGATTTTTGAGAAAAAGTCAAGCAACAAAGCTAACGAAAATACCTTGTATAAAATCCTTGCCAATACACTCTTCTTGGGCAAAAACGTTGTTTTTGTGCCAGAATGTCATTCTACCAACACACTGTTGATGGAGTTGGCGCAAAAGACCCAGCAGGCGGAAGGCACGATAGTAATCACCCGAGCGCAAACGAAGGGCAGGGGGCAACGTGGAAATGGCTGGGAGGCTGAGCCTGGTAAAAACATCACTTTTTCAATCTTATTGAAACCGCATTTTTTAACTGCTCTTGCACAGTTTAACCTGACGGTTGCTATCTCGCTGGCATTAACCGATTTCCTGAAATCTCGATTAACAGATAAACCTTCCATCAAATGGCCGAACGATATTTTGGTGAATGGAAGAAAGATCACAGGAATTTTGATTGAGAATACGCTGGCGGGCGAAAACATTCAGCAAAGTGTAGTCGGTATCGGATTAAACGTAAACCAACAACGATTCACGACTCCTCATGCAACCTCCATGTATTTGGAAACAGGAAACGAGTATGACCTTTCTAAAGAATTGAGCGACTTGGTAGAATGTGTGGAGAGAAGATACTTGCAACTACGCTCCGGTCATGCCAGCGATTTACGACAGGAATATTTAGGTAACTTGTATTGGATTCATCAGGAGCAACAGTTTGTTTCTAATGGTAGAATGTTCAAAGGAACAATCGAAGGAGTAGATGCAGTTGGAAAGCTTGCCGTGAGCGACCAAGGTCAAATTAATTATTTCGGGATTAAAGAAATTTCATTTGTTCGATGATGCAGCGATTGCGGATAATGATACGAGCATTGATGGGTTTTTCCCGAACGGAAACAAACGCCTTCCTCATTCTGTTGCCGCTCTTATTTCTAATTATTTTTTCGCAACCAATCTACAATCAATTTGTTCAGTCGTCTCCATCGGTTGCGGATACGGTTCAACTCAATCGACTGTTGGCCACTTGGAAAGATGATCCGGTGGTATTCTCAGCGAACTCTTCCGAAAAAGTTAAACCCAGTTTATTTTCCTTCAACCCAAATACGGCTACAGAACAGCAATTAAAAGAATTGGGCTTCACCAAATTTCAAATAACTGGTTTGCTGAAATACCGCTCGAAAGGCGGAAAGTTTTACGTGAAGCCTGACCTTTTAAAATTGTATGGAATGGATTCTTCATTCTATCAACGCCTGTTTCCATTTATCGAGCTACCGCAAACAAATCAATCATCGACTGAAAAATCAGTTCAGCCTGAGCGAAAAGAACTCATTGCGGATATCAATACAGCCGACACTACTCAATTGAAAGCAGTTTATGGCATTGGTACCAAGTTGGCTCAACGTATTATTAACTATCGCGAAAAATTGGGAGGATTTGTGTCCATACAACAGTTGAATGAAGTATACGGCTTGGATTCAACGGTCGTTAAAAAGGCAATTCAAAAATTCAAAGTGGTGGAAGGTTTTGTACCCAGACAAGTAAATGTGAACACAGCGGACGCATTTGCGTTGGCTAAACATCCTTATTTGAAGAAGAATGTAGCACAAGCTATTGTCACTTATCGCTACCAACATGGCGCATTTACAAGCCTTGACGATCTGTTAAAAATTCAATTGATAACCTCAGACGATTTAGCTCGCTTAAAACCGTACCTTACCCTAAATCCTTAGTGTGGCAACGGATAAAACCAAACGAATTCTCACCAACTACTTACGAAAGCTGACTAATCTTTCCGGTAGAAACCGTGCGATCTTTTTGCCGCGCCTGAGCAGTGATCAGTTTTTGGACTTACAACAACTAAGTCAATTCAACGGTCAAAAAGCGTTTTCCATTATTGAAGCATTGATTGCGCGAAAAGAAAAGATGATTTGTCCGGTGCTGGATGCACGCATGAGTGCCGGCAACGAAGCCAGCAATCGGCTAAAGAAATTACAGCGACTCGATCATTTTGTTTTTGAAGAGCGCGGCTCACGCGAACTTCATGTGGGTTGGCCCTTTGTGCGCGGAAAATTTATCGATGGCACATTGGTGCGGTGCCCGTTGTTATTTTTTCCGGTAGAGCTCGCTATTAAAAATGAACAATGGGTCATTCGCTTACGCGAAGATTCAGAAATCATGTTCAACAAATCTTTTTTGTTGGCTTATGCATTTTATAATCAGGTGAGCGTATCAGAAGAATTGCTGGATGAAACATTTGATACAGCCGATACCGACAGCACCTTCTTTCGCACGCAGTTGTATCAAATGCTGCAAAAGGCAAGTATGTCGATTCATTTCAATCCGGATAACTACCGGGATGAATTGATTTCATTTCCATCTTATAAAAAAGAAGAATTTGATGAAGCGCATGAGAATGGTGCCTTGAAACTTTTCCCGGAAGCGGTGCTGGGTCTATTTTCGCAAACAGGATCTTTCATTGTGCCGGATTACCTCCAATTACTGGAAGAAGATTCCTTCAGCGATCTGGAAGAATTTTTTAAAGCTCGTTCTCCCATCGATGCTTCGCTGGACAAAACAACTTTGCAAAGTGTGCGCGAAGAAAAGGTGCATGCCATTTTCCCGATGGATAGTTGGCAAGAGCGCGCATTGAAGTTTACAAAGTTGGGCTACTCGTTGGTCATTCAAGGGCCACCTGGAACAGGTAAGTCGCAGTTGATTTGTAATTTGATCAGCGATGCCATGGCGCAAGGAAAACGCATTTTGGTGGTGTGCCAGAAGCGTGCCGCGTTGGATGTAGTGTTTGATCGCTTGAAAGAAAAAGGTCTTTCTGAATTTTTAGCGCTTGTCCATGATCACAAAACGGATCGTAACGAAATCTATAAACTAATTGCGAGGCAGATTGAGCGGGTAGATGAGTACAGATCCAAAAACATCAGTTTAGATGCCATTACATTAGATCGCCAATTCGCTCAGATTGGAAAACGCATCGATCAGATTTCTGAAGAGTTAGAAGAATTTAAGTCAGCTCTTTTTGATACGAGTGAATGTGGCATCAGTTGTAAGGAACTTTATCTTCAATCAAATCCATCGCAACCATTTATTAATCTCCGGCAGGAATTGATTCATTTAAAATGGAATGAAGCCGAAGAATTTATTCGGAAGTTAAAAGTGCATTGTTTTTATGCTCGTCAGTTTGAAGTAAGTGAATACCCGTGGCATGTGCGCAAATCGTTTGCAGCCTGGCAAACCAGCGATCGCCAAGAGTTGTTGATCTGCCTGGATGAAATCCCAACATACTTTAATCAACTAAAAAAAGATTTCTCTACGCATTTCAATACCGAATTAGATTGGGAACAATGCGAAGCACTGATCGAAAAACGATTGGATGCGATTACCATCAAAGAGTTAATTTCTTCTGAAGAGCGCTTTAATGCTTTTCAAAAGATGTCATCGGAATCGGATGAAGAGACGAGTTCACTTTGGCTGGCGAATAGCGAGCGTGTGATTTTAGAATGTTTTGATGAAGACGGAATTGAGTTATCCATTCCATTAGTACAACTGGGCGTGTTGCAACAAGCCTTGAGCCGCAGTATGAAATCGCGCAGAAGTTTGATTGGCTTGATTCGGTGGGAATTATTTTCGAAAGACAAGTATGTGGTGAAACGGGCTTTGGTGGGAAATCAATTACCCAGCAACAAAGAAGGGTTTAAGAAACTGGAGCGCATGCTGGACAGGCGATTGAACCTCGAGCATAATTTATCAAAGCTGCGCTCAAAGGCATGGCTTCAAGTGCCGTCCGAAGGATTTTCCAAAGCCTCGTTGGTGAACTGGTTTGGCGATCAGCAAAGCGCCATCAAAGCCAAAGCTATTTTCAGTTCGATACGCGGAATCAAGAATCTGATTTTGCCGACCTCGTTTTCTCGTGCCGAATTCATCCATCGAATGGACATTCTGTTTCAGTTAGTGGCACCACTTCCCGCCAGAAAGGAAAATTGGCTGAAGTACTTATTACCATCCATGGTTTCTGAGTTGACTAAAAGTGAAGAACTCGCACAATTGCTCAAGCAAACACTTATACGCGATTTTGATGCCCTAGTAGAGTTTGACTTGTTGAAAGATAATTGCTCGGAGATTGAAAAGACGGTGATTGGTAGATTGGAAAGCCTCACTCCAAGTTGGGATGAGGAGCAGTTAACGTCTTTATTTCGAAATAGTATTTCTTTAGCTTGGATTGAGTATTTGGAATCCAAACATCCCCAATTAAAAATCACTTCGTCCGGCAAGCTTCAGCTTTTGGAAAGCGAATTGAAAGAGCTAATCCATCGCAAGGAAAATTGTTGTCACGAAATTTTGTTGCTACGCGCACGCGAGCGTGTCACCGAAGATTTGGAATTTAACCGTTTGAACAACCGCTTAACCTACCGCGACTTGCTGCATCAGGTTACCAAGAAACGGCAGGTGTGGCCGTTGCGCAAAGTAGTGGCTGAGTTTGACGAAGATATTTTTCGATTGCTTCCGTGTTGGTTGGCATCACCGGAGTCGGTTTCGGCTTTGTTTCAAATGCGTGAACTGTTCGACTTAGTTATTTTTGATGAAGCATCGCAGTGCTATTCGGAGCGTGGCATTCCCGCACTCTTTCGCGGAAAGCAAGTTGTCATTGCCGGAGATTCACAACAATTAAAGCCGGGCGATTTTTATCAAACACGATGGCAGGAAGAAGGTGAAGAACCTGAAACAGAAGTTGACTCCTTGTTGGAATTGGCGAGCCGGTATTTAGCATCGGTTCAATTGCAAGGGCATTACCGTAGTCAATCGCATGAACTGATTCAATTTTCAAATATTCATTTTTACAAGGGCCAGCTACAAATGCTACCGGATTTTGATTTGGTAAATCAGCACCAATCAGCAATTGACTACGTAAAAGTAGAAGGCCAATGGGAAAATAATTGTAATGAAGAAGAAGCAATTAAAGTAGCAGAGTTAGTAGCGCAGTTAAGATCCTTACATCCACAAAAGCAAATTGGTGTAATCACGTTTAATGCCCCCCAGCAAGAATTGATTTTAGATACACTTGAGAAACAATTGGGTCAAGGCCGACTTCCCGATTCGTTATTCGTGAAAAATATTGAGAATGTACAAGGCGATGAGCGCGACATCATCATTTTCTCGGTGGGATATGCCGCCAACCAACGTGGAGTGGTAGCAGCGCAATTTGGAAGTCTGAATGTGGCAGGTGGCGAAAACCGATTGAATGTGGCAGTAAGTCGCGCGCGCGAAAAAATTATCGTGGTGACTAGCATTTGGCCGCATCAACTGGCCGTGGAGGAAACGAAGAATGCCGGACCCAAGTTACTGAAGGCTTACCTACAGTTTGTATTGGATTGTTCGAATCGCGCCTCGCAACCGGTGCGCGAGGTTGTGAATTCGAAATCAAAATATTTAACACAAGCGGTGCAGCAGTGGGGCAGAGAAAGTTCTATGGTTTTAGAACCGGCTGATTTTTCACATCACGATTTGATGGTGCACAAAGAGAAAGATTTTGCCGGGATTATTTTGACAGATGATTCCAATTATCATCAAAGCCTTTCTGCGAAAGCGAGCCACGCCTATATGCCGATGATGTTGGAAAAAAAGAAATGGCCGTTCATACAATTGTATAGTCGAAACTACTGGCTTGACTGCGACCGGTTCTTCAATGAGGTGAAGAAATTTTTATCATAAAAAAAAGCGCTCCTCACATTTCTGTAAGGAACGCCCGTGAGAGTCACCTTCACCTAAACCTATTGTTCCTCTCCCTTCTTCTCACTGATTTTTGCCAGGGCAGCTTCTTTGGTGATTTTGCCTGAAGCATAGTCTTTTAATACACTGTACTTGATCGTGTATTCAAGTGATGATGGAATACCACATCCGCGGCAGCGTGTCATCCGAATGTCAAAGATCAGATTCTCTTCGTCTTTTAGGCTGCGCAGCGTGCGGCCGTATTCTAAAATATCTTCTTTGATGCTCTTGGTAAACAACGGATACAATTCTTTTACTTTTTTATCACGCTCAGTTTGGCCAATCTCATCCAAGCCAAGGGTAGGTATAGACCAGGAGTCTACATCTAATTGGTTGCTCGAATACACTTGCATGTGATAAATTACACCAAAATCTTTCAGACGCTCGTAGTAAGTGTTCTCTTGCGTGAAGTAAGTTTTTGACAAATCGCTGCGATAAAGGCGATTGAAGATGCTGGTTAATAATTCTAAATCTGGTTGTAATTCCGTATCGCGCTCACTGTTCACCACTTTTATTTTTGCTATCAATTGCTCGCGCGTCATTTTTCCTTGCTTGTATTGAAGAATGTCGCTTTTCAAACCTTCAACAGTGATAAAATTGTTGGATTGGTTTTCAAAATTTCCAAACCACATGCGTTCGCCTTCTTGGCGGTTGGTGATGATGATTCGTTCAGTAGGTGCCAGTTGCCCGATGAGGTCGCCATAATCGGCAATGAAATCCTTAGCTGCTTTAATGGTGCGTTGGCTGGATTCGTCTTTCACACTATCACGATCTACCTTCGAGTTCCCTTTTTTGGCTAATGGAGCCCGTGCAGCACCACCACGCACAATGGCTCGATTATTTTTACGTTGGCCATCTGCAATTTGAGCAGCATCGTTTTCTGGACCTGTTTCAATAATGGTGATTCCATCTGTATCGAAGCCACCAAAAGATCCCGGACCTTCAAACGTATTGAAGTAAAAGTTTGACTGAATATCCGGCATGGTAAAGGTAACACCATAACCTGCCCGGTAGGTTCCACTCACTTCAATCGGGAAAAATGAGCGCTTGTCATATTGTTGTTTTAACAATGTGCTTAGGATATTTTCAGCTACTTCAATATCGCGCTGCATGCGCTCCTCATCCACTTTCTGGCTAAAGCCCTCGAATGATACCAGTGCCATCACTGCCATCATTACCATCAATCTCAATCTTCTTTTCATACTATTATCAATTTTTAAGTTCCTAATTCGTAATTCTGTTAACGATTAACTAATAACTATTCCGATTGCTTTTATTCATCGGGGTAGAGATAATGTTGGCCAATATCTGCTCCGTTTCTTGCTTAAATTGATCGGTATTTTTCTCTATACTGTTCACGCGTGTTTGCAAAATCATCAGATCTTGTTTGCGTTGCTCCTTCAGATATTCCGAAAAATCGACCAATAAGCTTTCGGTGTATTTTTTCTGATCGGCAGTCGAAAGCTGAAAGTAATCTTTCATCAACTTCAGGTTTTCCGATTGCAAGCTTGCCACAAAGCCACGCACTTGCTCTTGCGAAGCATCTGAAGCTGTCTTCATCAATTCATCAATCTTCCGCGAGTTTTGCGCTAAGTTCTGGCGAATCGATTGACTCAACCGTTTCTGATCTTCTGTCCAATTCGCAGCTATCACCTCGTTATTTTTAGCTAACGAAGATTGAATCATTTCCTGCACTTTCGATTCTGTCAACAGCGGCTGAGAAGGAGGCAATTCTGTCTGCTCTTTCTTTCCTCCAAAACTAATTTTCAATTCGCCTTGCTGATAGTTGATTTCCGTTCCTAAAAGTTTACCAGCTACCATCAAGAACAGAATTGAAGCTGCAATACTCATCACCGTTTTGAAATAGTTGTTATTCCAAAACGAAACCACCTTCGTATCGTCCATAAAGATCGGTGGCGCAATCACTTCCTTGTCTTGCACGTGCGCCATCACATCTTTTGTGTTGCTCAGCGCTTGCCATTTCTTCAGCTCTTCCGGATTAGCTTGTAAATACACTTGCACTTTCGCGGCTTCATCGGCACTCAGCTCACCATACAGGTAAGAAATCAGCGTGCCCTCGTCTGGTTTATAGTTCATAACCAATTGTTTCTTTCGTAATCTTCTTCTGCTCCAAAATTTTCTTCAGCCCCTCCAACCCATAATACATTCTGGATTTCACCGTGTTTTCCGAGATGCCTAGCGTCTCCGCAATCTCCCTAAACTTCAACCCCTCATACTCCTTCATAATCACCACCTCGCGTTGCTCCGCACTCAATTCCATCAGGCAACTCTGCAGCAAGTCCGACAACTCTGATTGTCGCAGTTGCCGCTCCGGGTTTTCTCTTCGCTGGTGGCTCTCTTCCCACCGATAGCTCTCTTCGCCTTCCCCCGGTTTCAGGTCGTTGAGCGATATGGCACGGTTCGTCTTTCGCTTGCGTGCCTCTTCCCGGCAGTAGTTCACCGCAATGGTATACAACCACGACTTAAATCGAGTCACTTCTTGCAGGCCTGCAATGTTTTTGTGCATGCTAATGAAAGTCTTCTGCGCCACCTCCATGGCCAAATCGTGGTCGTAGAAAAACTTGTAGCCGAAGTTGTAAATGCGTTTATACCATAGCTGCACCAGCTTGCTTTGGGCAGTTTTATCCCCTTCGCGGGCCCTTGCGATCAGGGAGTCTGAGTGCATCATAGCAATGTCGAGTAGAGTTTCGGCCACATCCTGCGGGTTGGTACTATAAAGATGGCGGATTGCCCTAAATAGTTTTAGTCTACCTAAAAAATTACCGGTTTTTTGGCGGCCTGCCACTCGAGGCGAGCTCCGATAGCTATCGGAGGCTTTTCGCTTTAATCCCGATAGCTATCGGGATTTCCGCTACAATCGCTGGCCGATCCCCGCTCCAAATTTAGCGCGTCATCTTGAAACCCGCCTGCGGAAACTTATCTTTGCTGCCCATGAAAAAATTGATTTCTGTCCTGATACGCTACGTACCTCGTAAATACCTTCAACTTTTTAGTGGAGTAGGCCTGAAGGCTCTGGGCATTTTTTATGCCGGCAACCGCGTGGAGTGCCCCATCTGCAAAAGCCACTACCGCCAGTTTTTGCCGTACGGACGCATCAACCCACGACCTAATGCCCTTTGTGCAAGTTGCCTCAGTTTAGAGCGCCACCGACTCATCTGGCTCTACTTGCAACAGAAAACCAATTTCTTTGAAACCAAACTGAAGGTGCTGCACATAGCACCCGAGCATTGCTTTATGAAGCCATTTGAAACACAACATGGCGAAGGCTACATTACAGCCGACATTGAGTCGCCTTTGGCGAAAGTGAAAATGGACATCCATCAAATTCCCTTTGGTGAAAATCATTTTGATGTGGTGCTCTGCAACCACGTGCTCGAACACGTGCAAGACGATATCAAAGCCATGAGTGAAATCAGACGCGTGCTCAAACCGGGTGGTTGGGCCATTTTGCAAGTGCCGTTTTTTTCACCCATTCCCGATGTGACCTTTGAGGATAACTCCATCACCGATCCGCGCGAGCGCGAGCGTGTGTTTGGTCAGGACGACCATGTGCGTTTGTTCGGAAAAGATTATCCTAAACGCATTGAGCGTGCGGGCCTAAAAGCCGAAGAGAACAATTTTGCCACCACCGTTTCAGAACGATTTGGTGTGCAAAATAATGAAGTGCTTTACGTGGCAAGTAAGCAATGACTTTACAAAAAGGATTTTTACGAAAACCGTTTACTTACCAAAACCTGAGCCTGAGTAAATATCAGGTTTGGATGTATGCTGGTATTTGGTTGACCGGTTCGATTGTCATTTTTTTCTTATTGATTTCTGTCAAGGAGGCCTTTCGGTTTTTTTCTTACAATACAGTAGTTGATGAGGTATTTACTTTAAGTAACAGCGAGGCCCGGTTCTTCAGCTTTTTCTATGCTTGTCTTGCGTGTTTTTTCTCATTCAGTCTGGTTGTGAGTCATATCATCGCGCGACCTTCAGCCTTGAAAGGAGTAAAAGGTTACCGCAAGCGAGCCATTTTAAATAATCTGAGCGGTTATCAGGGGTATTTCATTTTTTGGTATTTCAAGATGGCCACCTTTTGGGCGATTATCAATGTTGTTATCCCAGTCTTTTTATTCATAAACTTTACAAACGAGTATCGATCTCTGTTCATTGCCATGCTGGTGGTTCTTTACTTGCATTCTTGGTTAATGCTGCGTTTGGTTTTCAAAAACTCTATTTTAAAGATGATGGCTATGAGCGCTATCATCATTTTTACCACGGCATTTTTGCTGTCACAACTTTCCTTTGCCAATGGAGCGATCATCAACAACATATTAGGTAAGTTCCAGGCTTCAACGTATGTACAATTGAATTTGCCAACAGCAACACATCCATATGTAGCACCGAGAAAAATATTGGCACGAGAGTTATTTTTAGGCGCGCTTGTTTCAGATTCATCACAAGTTGGCCTGCTATCTAAAAACGCAGACAATCAACTTCAACAAATCAATTACTCTGAGTTTCCTGACCTTATTGCGTTTGAAAAAGAACAATTATCAGAATACGAAAGAGATCAGCTGCTATGGGTTCTTTATGTCGACAAAAATGTACGGATGGTGGATGTAAGAAACCTTCGGGTGGAGTTGCGTAAGAACTATGTCCACCAAATTTTGTGGGGAACACACCTATCTGATGAACATGCTGCTACAGGCATTAGAGAAAGATTATGGCCTCTTTGTAATTCATCAATGGCTGAACCATGTCTTCCTCGTGATCACTCAGAGGATTTTAAAGGAGAGCTAATGCAAGTTCATATAGCCCCTGATTTTGTAACAGTAAATGGCCAACAGATTCCGTTGGAGAATTTGATCACAGAAATAAAAAATTTCCAATCGAAAAATAGCAATGGTAATTTGATTTCTGTTACGATAGACGATTCGGTGACATACGGATATTACTTTGAGGTGAAAGACAAAATTCGAACAGCATTTCATCAATTGAGGGGCGAAGAGTCGATTCGTCAAACCGGTAGGCGATTTGATGAGTTGGATAGTTATGATCCACAGGACCGTATAATCTACAATAGGATCACCTCTAAATGGCCTGTCA
The DNA here is from genome assembly GCA_002398365.1 of Flammeovirgaceae bacterium UBA5008. Lineage (GTDB taxonomy): Bacteria > Bacteroidota > Bacteroidia > Cytophagales > Cyclobacteriaceae > ELB16-189. Next base: position 140,749 of record DGYK01000069.1, on the reverse strand, counting down.
ATGTCATTGAGGCTATGGATGAGGATGAGAAAGAGTTTGTAAAGTCTTTGAAGACTATCTCTAGATAATCCTCCATTTATTTCTAAAAGTCATTTCAAACAAAAATGCCGGACTCTCGCCCGGCATTTCATTTTCGTTGAAAGTTAATTTTACTTACCCAACTTATCCAACACATCCATCACCTCTTGTACATGCTGACGGCTGGTTTCGAGTAATGCTCTTTCTTCGCTATTCAATTCGAGCTCAATTACTTTTTCAATACCATTCTTGCCTAAAATAACCGGCACACCGAGGTAGCAATTCTTAATGCCATACTCCCCATCGAGTTGCATACATACCGGCAATACTCTGCGTTGGTCTTTCACAATCGCTTCCACCATTTGAGCAGCAGCCGAACCGGGTGCATACCATGCTGAAGTGCCCATCAATTTTACCAACTCACCGCCACCTACTTTCGTGCGCTCAATGATGGCGTTCAATTTATCTTTGGCAATCAATTCTGTTACCGGAATTCCTCCTACCGTAGTGTAACGTGGAAGTGGCACCATTGTATCGCCATGACCACCCAATAACATCGCCTGAATATCTTTCGGAGAAACATTTAATGCTTCTGCCAAGAAAGCACGATAGCGGGCGGTATCCAAGATACCTGCCATACCCATCACGCGGGTTCTGGGTAGCTTTGAAGTAATGTGCGCCTGGTAGGTCATTACATCCAAAGGATTGGAAACGACAATTATAATCGCGTTAGGCGAGTGCTTCACCACATTTTCAGTCACTGATTTTACAATGCCCGCATTCGTGCCGATCAAATCGTCACGGGTCATTCCGGGCTTGCGTGGCAAACCAGAGGTGATCACCACCACATCTGAATTGGCAGTTTTGGTATAGTCGTTCGTAGAACCAACGGTACGGCTATCGTACAAATCGATGGGTGCTTTTTGCCAGATATCCAGCGCCTTGCCTTCGGCAAAACCTTCACGAATGTCTACTAATACAATTTCGTTGGCAATTTCTTTATACGCCAGCACATCGGCACAGGTAGCACCTACGTTTCCGGCTCCTACTACAGTGATTTTCATAAAGGATTTTTATTTTTAGTGGTGTAAAATCAGGCCGCGAAGTTATCAATCGAACCTTCAAAAGAAAAGGGAATCACAAAAATTAGGCTACTGATTTTTATCAGCTTTCACCAGTTGAAAAATTAGTGCGCGTTCCGTTGATTCTGTGACTTTATAACGGTCGTCAATCCGGTGTCCTACCACCCAAATTATTTCGCCTTCTGATTCCAACACCGTCACCGATTCTTTCTCTGCCAGCGAAACTTTCGTGTCAATGAGGAAATCGCTGATTTTCTTCCGGTTTTTCATCCCGAAGGGAACGAACCAATCGCCCTCTCTCCATTTTCGCCAAGTAAGCGGAAACCGGATCATTTCTTCATTCAACGTAGCAACCTGTTTGTTTCGATCAATATCTTCTGGTTTAACGCTTCGCTGGATGGTCAAAGTATGTCCAAAGTGAGATGCTTTTGTTTGATCATTTGTAATGACCACGGCTTCATTGGTAAACGTAGTTTGAATGGGTGCCAGTACAAGCACCTCCCGATCGATGGTCAATCCGTGGGTAGTTGTTAAAAATTTCTTTCCGGGCTGGCCATGGCGTGCCGCCAAAATTTGAACACACTGATCGTAATGAAAACCGTAGTCTTTTAGAATTTCCCATAGAATGGCCAAGTTGTAACCATCGGTGTTCTCTTCGTTGAATCCTACTTTGGCCAGATGAACCATATTACCCGTGTTTTGCCAAAAGCGTTTCTTCCAATCACTGACCGCCTGATTAACCAATAACAGCGAGCCTGCAAGTTTGGAAGCAGTTTTAGTCATGCTTGTTTCAAAAGATGAATTCACTTCTAAAAAGCGAGGTACAATTTGGTGACGTATAAAATTGCGTTGGTAATCATCTGTCTGATTGCTTTGATCTTCGCGCCAAGCAATTCCCTTTTCGGCTACCCACTTTTCCAACTCATGGCGAGTGGCAAAGAGCAAAGGTCGAAGCAGGTGCACATTCACAGCCGCTATACCTTGAAGTCCCTGTAGGCTTGTACCCTTCGCCAAATTCAGAAGAATAGTTTCGATGGAGTCGTTATGATGATGGGCCGTAGCTATCCACTCCATACCCTGATCGTCACGCAATTGTTCAAACCATTGATAGCGCAACTCACGGGCGGCCATTTGAACGGAAATACCGTGGGCGATGGCATAATTATTGGTGTGAAAGCGATTACTATGAAATGGAATCTTTCGCTTCTCGCAATAGGCACTCAGCCAGCGCTCATCTTCGTCCGACTCCAGACCGCGAAGCTGAAAATTGCAATGCGCTACTGCCACCTTATACCCAGACTCCACAAACAAATGCAGCATGGCCATGGAATCCAGGCCACCACTTACCGCCAAAAGAATTTTATCGGTAGTTTTGCACCATTGTGCAATATGCAATTGGAATTTTTGAAGCACGTACAAATGTAAAGATGAACTACCAGCAGATGAATTTTGCTTCAAAATCAATTCTTCTTTTTTTATTCCTTGCGGGAATAGCCAACTCAGGCTGGGCGCAAAAGCGTGTGCAGCTTAAAAAAGCGGATAATGCCTACGGAATAATGAAAGACGGAGAGCGGTTTGATCGCCTGATTGGAAACGTGGTTTTTGAGCAAAATGCTACCACCATCTATTGCGATTCAGCCTACTTTTTCAGATCAAAAAATCAATTAGAAGCCTACGGTCGAGTCCATATTACAGAAGGTGATTCGGTGGATATAACGGCTTTGGGTTTGATCTACGATGGCAATACAAAAGTGGCCAAACTCCGAAAAAAAGTAGTGTTTGTGAAGCTGGGGTTGGCGCGCCTGTATACCGATTTTCTCGATTATGACCGGGTGAAAAATGAAGCGAGGTATTTCAATGGCGGAAAGTTGGTAGACACCACCAATACCCTTGTGAGCCAAAAAGGCTATTATGATGTGCCCGTTAATGTGGCTTCGTTCAAAACAGATGTAATAGGAGAGAATGTTGACTATACGTTGCTATCCGACACACTTCAGTACAATTCGAAAACACGTGTTATTTATTTTAGGGATACCACCCGTGTAAAAGGAAAAGATGGCAAAACAGCCATTTACAAAGGGGGTAGCTATAATACCATTCAAAAGCTTTCTATGCTGGAAAGTGGAGATTTTGAAACGCCCAACTACCGCATGCGGGGCAATCAGAATTTTCTGGATGATGTGAAAAAATTCTATCGTTCGAAGGGAAGCGTTGCTATGACTTCTAAAACAGAGAAATTGACCGTGTATGGTGATGATGGTTACTACGACCGCAAGGCCGGAATTTCGAAAGTGTATGGCAATGCTTTTATGGCTAAAATAGATGATGATGGCGATACTCTTTTTCTTTCAGCCGACACCTTGATTTCAATCGAAAACCCTAATCCGAAAAAAAAGCGATTACTGGCCTATAATCATGTCAAAATCTATAAGACCAATTTGCGTGGCTCTGCCGACTCGTTGGCGTATGTTTCTGCGGATTCGATTTTGTATCTCTACCATGACCCGATTTTATGGACCGAAGACAATCAGATGACAGCCGACTCCATTCGGGTGGCTTTGAAGAATAAGAAAATCGATAAGATTTACATGATCACCAATTCTTTTGTAGCCTCTCAGGATTCGATGAAAAACTTTAATCAAATCAAAGGCCGTAAAATGACCGCTTATTTTGACGGACGAAACATTGATCACGTGTTGGTGCAGGGCAATGGCGAAAGTCTCTATTTTGCCTTAGAGGAAAAAGATATTATTAAAACCGACAGCTTGCTGGTGAAGTTGATGGTGACCATGGGAATGAATAAAATGATTTGCAGCAACATGCGTATCAATTTTGTAAAAGGGCGGGTAAATAATGTGAGCTTTTATATCAAACCAGATGCGCAGTTGATTCCTATCCACGAATTAAAAAAAGAAGACCGGCAGCTGAAGGGATTCACCTGGCGGGTGAAGGAAAAGCCGCTGCGAGATGCGGTGGTAAAGCGAAAACCCACTTAACGACACTGCGATTAGGAAAATTGCATAGTAGCGTGAATTTTTTGACACTTTTTCATTCATTTCTGCAATTTTTTTGTAGTTTCAATCCTAATTACCACTCCCTATGTTGAAACAGTTGCTTCTGCTTGGTTTCTTCGTTTTCTTGGGTGGTGAGATATGTGCACAGGTAGAAGCATCTGATTTGCACGACAACTTGCAAGCCACCATTAATCAGACCTTACGAATTCCGCTCCGAATCAAAAACACTTCTGATAAGCCGCAATTTTACGTTATCCGAAAAACGAAGGGTGAAATGGGTGACACTCAAAAAGGATATTTCTGTTTAGGAAACAAATGCCTTGACCCCACCATTGAAGAATTTTCAAAACGACTGGAACCGGGCGAGACTTTATTTGAACTTTACTATACATTCGAAAGCGGTATTCAGGCAACTCAAACTGCCTTGAAGTTTGAATATTTCCCGAAGGGAAATACACAATCCGTTCAGGAAAAAAACGTGACCGTAGTGGTGGAAGAGCGTCCCACCCGCACCTATATATTCCAGTCCAAAGAGATTACCATGCACGATATTTATCCCAATCCGATTCAATATCAGGCATTTATCGATTATAAACTGCACAGTGAGTCTGTCAAAGCAAAGATCATCATTCACAATATCCTGGGAAAAAATATGGGGGAGTATGAATTGAATACTGCCGAAAACCGACTCAAAATTGAAGTAGATGACTTGCTTCCGGGGGTCTATTTTTATACCCTTTACCTGGACAACAATGGTATCCTTACCAGAAAAATGATGGTTCGAAAATAGTTTAGCACTTTTTACCGTTTTAAAACATCCTAGTTCAGAACGCCCGAAAATTGAAAATTTGGGTAGGTGTCTTATATTTGCAGGCTATTTTTAACGGTAAACCGTGATTTTCAACAAATTTCGAATTCCATCAGCAAGCCCACGGCACAATGTGGTGGCTGCTTTGCTCATTTTATTGGTTTTGGGCTCTTCATGCAGTCGATTCAGACGGTTGGAGAGAAGTGAAGATTGGCGTGAAAAGTACCAAGGTGGGCTCGATTATTATGCCAAAAAGGACTATTACCGAACAGCTATACTTTTCGAACAGATTTTACCGATCGTTCGGGGATTGCCGGAAGGTGAAAAGGTAGAATTTTACCTCGCTTATTGTCAGTATTACGAAAAAACCTATTTGTTGGCCTCCAATCAATTCAAAACATTCTTTGAAAACTATGGAAGAAGTTCATTGGCTGAAGAGGCTTATTTCATGTATGCCTACTCTCTTTATGTAGCTTCTCCGGCCGAAAACTTGGATCAGAAAAGTAGCATCGAGGCTATGAATGCCATGCAAACTTACGTGAACCAGTATCCAACCAGTAAGTTTGCCGAACAAGCCAATGAAGTAATTGCTGCATCTCAAAAGAAACTGGAAAAGAAAGGTTTTGAAGGAGCCAAGCAATATTTGAAATTGAAATATTATCAGGCAGCGGTAGTGTCATTTGAAAACTTTCAGAAGAGTTTCCCCGATTCGCAATACATGGAGGAACTTACTTACCTGAAGGTACAGGCACAATATAAGTTGGCACAACAGAGCATTTACACCAAACAAATGGAACGCTATACAGCCACCATTGAATATTACAAAGAACTAGTGGACAACTATCCGCAAAGTGCCTATTTGAAAGATGCACAGCGTTATTATGCTGATAGCTTGAATGAAATAAATAAATTAAAAACCAAAAAATCATAACCATGGCAAATCAACCTTCTATCATCACACGCGATGTAGATAAGATCTATTCTCCTACAGGAAATTTGTATGAGTCGGTAGTTATCATTTCAAAGCGTGCACGCCAGATTTCCATTAACCTGAAGGAAGAGCTGAACAACAAGTTGGCTGACTTTGCTACTACAGTGGACAACCTGGAAGAAGTTTTCGAGAACCGCGAGCAGATTGAAATTTCAAAATTCTATGAGCGCATGCCAAAGTCGACTACCACGGCTACTGAAGAATTCTTGGAAGGCAAATTGCGTTACCGTATGCGCGAAGCGGGTGCAGAAGCTGCTAAAGCGGAGTAATTTTTATGCTGGCAGGTAAGAAGATTATTGTCGGAGTAAGCGGCAGTATTGCGGCTTACAAATCGGCACTACTCGTGCGCCTGCTCGTAAAATCCGGTGCTGAGGTAAAAGTAATTATGACCCCGGCATCAAAGGATTTTATCACACCACTCACCCTTTCGACTTTATCTAAAAATCCCGTTCTGTCAGAATTTACGAACGGAGACCAAGGATTATGGAATAATCATGTAGACCTTGGCATTTGGGCAGATGCACTTGTGATTGCCCCGGCCAGCGCCAATACCCTTGCAAAGATGGCGCACGGTCAATGTGATAATCTGTTATTAGCAGTTTACTTATCGGCACGTTGCCCGGTGTTTTTTGCACCGGCTATGGATCTGGATATGTTGCAGCATCCATCCACCAAAGAGAATATTCAAAAATTAGAAAGTTGGGGCAATCACCAAATCAACCCAGCTTTTGGAGAGTTAGCCAGTGGACTGGAAGGAAAAGGCAGAATGGCCGAGCCTGAAGAAATCGTTTCATTTTTAGAAAATCATTTTTCGGCAACCCAGAAGTTAAAAGGAAAAAAGGTGCTGGTTACAGCCGGCCCTACACATGAGTCAATTGACCCGGTACGCTTTATTGGAAATAATTCCAGTGGCAAAATGGGTTTTGCAATTGCCGAGCAACTAGCAAAGGAAGGAGCAGAGGTCGAATTAGTGGTCGGCCCAACACACCTGACACCAACCACACAGCATGTTAAGGTAACACGCGTTACCTCTGCGCAACAAATGTATGAAGCCTGCACAGCACGATTCGCCCAAATGGATATCGCGGTATTGGCTGCAGCGGTTGCGGATTACAGGCCCATTCATACAGCCGATCAAAAAATAAAAAAGACGAATGATAATCTGATTATCGAGCTTACCAAAACGCACGATATTGCTGCGGAGTTGGGTAAACAAAAGAAATCACATCAATTAATGGTAGGCTTTGCCTTAGAAACAGAAAATGAAAAGGCGAATGCGCTTAAAAAGATAGCCTCCAAAAACTTCGACCTGATTGTACTGAACTCGCTGAACGATCAAGGTGCCGGATTTGGACATGATACTAACAAAGTGGCCATTATTCACAAAAATGGAATGGAGAAAAATTTTAGTTTGAAATCAAAGAAAGAAGTAGCCAGGGATATCGTTGATGCTATTGTGGATTCCTTACCAAACTAGACAATCATGCGCGCATTTGTTTTTTTGATCACTCTCGCAGCCCTATGGCTTAGTCGGCCGGCTTTCGCGCAGGAATTGAATTGCAAAGTGGTGATTAATGCCGATCAGATCCAAACTTCGGATCGCACGGTGTTCAAAGACATGGAGCGCGCTTTTGCGGCTTTCCTGAATACCCGTAAGTGGACAAACGACAACTTTAAAGTACACGAGAAAATCACTTGCGCAATTTTCTTAAACATCACCAAAATGCCTTCCATTGGGTCGTTTACTGCCAATGCACAAGTTACGGTAGCCCGGCCAGTTTATAATTCCAATTACGAAACCGTACTGCTCAACTTTGCCGATCGCGATTGGGAGTTTGAATACCTGGAATCGCAGCCGATGGAATACAACGACAATACCTACATCAATAACCTGACCTCGATGCTGGCCTTTTATGCCTACATCATTTTGGCTATGGACTATGACTCGTTCAGTGAGATGGGCGGAACTCCTTTTGTGCAAAAAGCATTGATTGTGGCTAACAATGCTCAGGCTTCTAACAAGCCGGGATGGAACCCGCTCAGTAGCACTCGCAGCCGCTATTCCCTGGTAGAAAACATGAATAACCCACAAATGGCTGATCTGCGTAAGAATAGCTACACATACCATCGATTGGCACTCGACACATTTGAAAAAACACCCGATCAAAGCCGCGACAAAATTGTGGAAGTATTGCGCAACATAAAGCGCATCTGGACTATTTACCCCAATTCTATTTTACTGATTTCATTCTTCGATACGAAGTCAAATGAGCTGACACAAATCCTTTCGGAAGGTAACTTGAACAGCCGCAGAGAAGCCTACGATATACTTTCAGCAATCGACCCCAAGCGCACGATTTACCAAAGCATTATATCTAAATAATCATTCGTTTCTAATTTTTGTTAGATAGGGCATCAAGGATTTTCCCCTTGCCATTCGTATTTTTGTTTTCTTCGTACCATGTTACTGCAACTGTCCATTAAGAACTATGCTTTAATTCGTCAACTGGAGATCAAGCCATCTTCACGGTTGAATGTAATTACAGGCGAAACAGGCGCTGGTAAATCCATTATGCTTGGTGCCGTGGGCCTTTTGCTGGGAAATCGTGCCGATGCCAAAGTATTGTGGGATGAAAATGAAAAGTGTGTGGTGGAAGGAGTTTTTGATGTTTCCGCGTATCGTCTGAAATCACTATTCGAAAACAACGATCTCGACTATCAGGATCAAACATTTATTCGTAGAGAGATCATTCCCGGTGGAAAGAGCCGTGCGTTTGTGAATGACACTCCGGTCACCTTGGAAATCATGCGCAAAATTGGCAACAAGCTGATGGATGTACATTCGCAGCACGAAACCCTTGACTTGGGGAATAATTTATTTCAGTTAGAATTAATAGATGCTTTTGCAGGTAATCAGAAGGTCAGAGAATCCTATAGTCTGCTTTGGAAAACATTTACACAAGCCAAATCTGCCTATGAAAGTTTAGTGAAAGAATCGGATGAGTTACGTCAGGAATCGGACTATGTAAAATTTCAGTTGTATGAATTAGTAAAAGCCCGATTGGAAGAAGGTGAACAAGAGCGACTGGAGGCTGAGCTGAAAGTAATGGAACATGCCGAGGAGATCAAGACACAATTAATAGCCGTTGTTCAGCAATTAAGTCAATCTGAATTGGCTGTAAACTCCGTGTTGACTAGTGTTCGCAATCAACTCAACAACATCGCTTCCTATTCGGCAGACTATCAAAAATTGTTGGAGCGTATTGAAAGCGTACGGATTGAGTTGGATGATATCGCAGATGAAGCCGAACGCGAAGAATCGCGAATTGAATTTGACCCGGAGCGAATTGAAGAAGTGAAAGATCGCTTGAGTACGATCTATCAGTTGATGCAAAAACACCGCGTAAAGGAGTTGAAAGAATTGCTGGCATTACAAGAATCGTTGCAGGTAAAATTTGATAAGACCAGCAACTTGGATGAAGCATTGCATGCAGCGAAAGCCGCTTTTGAAAAGGCACAGACTGAATTAAAATCGAAGGCGGAAGAATTAAGTAAAACACGACAAAAAGTATTTAATCCTTTATGTAAACAGATCGTGGAGTTGCTGAGGGATTTGGGTATTCCGAATGCGGTTTTGAAGATGGAACATCAGAGTGTTGCTCCGACTGCGAATGGTTCCGATGCCATTGAATTATTATTTACTGCGAACAAAGGAGTAGAACCCAGACCGCTGGCACAGGTTGCTTCGGGTGGCGAGTTTTCGCGATTGATGTTCAGCATTAAATATGTGATGGCAGAAAAAACGGCACTTCCTACGTTAATACTGGATGAAATAGATAGTGGCATTTCCGGTGAGATCGCCATTCAATTAGGTAAGATGATGAAAGAGATGGCGCAACGCCATCAGTTGATTACCATAACACATCTCCCACAAATCGCTGCAAAGGGAGATACCCATTACTTCGTTTACAAAGATGACAGCTCGAAGAAGACAGTCAGCATGATTCGGTCTTTGACTCCATCGGAACGTGTAGATGAAATAGCCAAAATGATTGCCGGATCCAAACCCTCCGCGCTAGCGATAGAAAATGCCCGCGAACTAATGGCTGGTTAAAGAGCTCGGCAACAGCAATTACCGTTGTTCAAATCCTCTTGAATTTATTGGGAATAATTTACTATTTTGTTATCGCAAGATGTGTTAAAAATATTTGGCTCATCTTCAGAATCAATTATTAACTCATATTTCTGTACTATGAACATTTTTGTAGCCCGTTTAAATTTTAAAACAAGGCGCGAAGACTTAGAAGCAGCTTTTGCGCAATTTGGTCAGGTAACATCTGCTAAAATTGTTAAGGATCGAGACACCGGCCGCTCTAAAGGTTTTGGGTTTGTAGAGATGGCGAATGATGAAGAAGCGAACAAGGCCATTGCGGCATTGAATGAAACAGAGTTAGATGGCCGCACCATTGTGGTGAAGCCTGCTAACCCCAAAGCACCCGGAGAAGGCGGTGCTCCGCAATCATGATATAAAAATAGAAACTGCGAAGAGCGGAGGAAAACCCTTCGCTCTTTTTTTTACCTGCTATGGAACAAGAAAATAATACTGCTAAGAAGATTGGTTTTCTACTAGGACCAGCCCTGTTCTTTATTTTGCTTTTTTGGATTGATAAGGATTTTATTTCGCCCAATGCCAATAAGGTAATTGCACTGGCTGTGTGGATTATCGTGTGGTGGATTACTGAGGCTGTACCTATTTCCGTCACGGCCTTTATGCCATTGGTTTTGTTTCCTTTTATGGGCGTGATGAAAATGAGCGAAGCTGCTGCCCCTTACGCCAACCCCATTGTGTTTTTGTTCATGGGTGGATTTTTAATAGCCTTGGCATTAGAGAAACATCGACTCCACGAGCGCATTGCTCTCAACCTCGTAAAAATTACGGGCACTTCCGGCAATGGAATAATCTTCGGGTTTATGCTGGCCTCTGCATTCATTAGTATGTGGATCAGCAATACAGCTACAGCCATGATGATGTTGCCCATTGCGCTCTCGGTTATCAATTTACTAAAAAGCAATCCGCAACAGCGAAATGACGAGCTGCCCAAAGGAGAACGCAATTTTGCGGTCGGACTTTTGCTTACTGTTGGCTACACTTCTAGCATCGGAGGTATTGCTACAATCATTGGCACACCACCCAATGTGGTATTGGCGGGCTTGCTCGATCAATTTTACCATCAGAAACTGGATTTTGGAAAATGGATGTTGGTTGGTTTCCCATTGATGGTTTTGTTGCTCATTGCAACGTACATCATCATTACCAAAATTTTATTTGTGAATGGTATTGGCAAAGTAGCCGGATCAGATGATTTGATTAAGAATAAACTACGAGAATTAGGTGCGCTTCGGAGAGAAGAAAAATTTGTAATGTCCATTTTCTTGCTCACTTGTTTGTTGTGGACTTTTCAGCAACCGATCAATATTTTGCTCGGTAAGGAAATGTTGAATGACACCAATGTAGCCATGTCGGGTGGGTTGATGATGTTTATTGTACCAGTTAACTGGAAGAAAATCGAGTTTCTCCTGGAATGGCGTGATACTGAAAAGATGGCGTGGGGTATTTTGTTTTTGTTTGGAGGAGGATTGTGTTTGGCACAAGGCCTCTCCAATGCAGGCATTATTCAATTGGTAGGAGCGAAGATTGCCGAACAAAGTTCATCCACGCAATGGTTGATTTTTGGACTGATTACGGCTTCGGTTTTTATTACTGAGTTGATGAGCAATGTAGCGTTGGTTCAGATTTTTATTCCAGTTGTGTTTGGAATTGCTACGAGTTTAGGCCTCAATCCAATTCTTCTAGCTATGCCTGTGACGATCGGTGCCAGCATGGCGTTTATGTTTCCGGTGGCAACTCCACCCAACGCCATTGTATTTTCCAGCGGACACATGAAAGTGAAGGACATGATGAAGGCGGGAATATTACTAAACATTGTTTCGATTGCTTTGATTTATCTCGCTTCGATCACGCTTATCGAGTGGGTATATGGAACACCATAGATATGGTGAGTTTATAAAAAAAGCATCTATGCTTTCATAGATGCTTTTAGAATGAACGAATATTGTTAGGAATTTTTGCGTTGCTTCTTTTCTTCAATCAAATAAGCCAGCAGCAGCCCAACGCCACCAAAAATGAAAAGCATGGAGAAATACCCAACAACCTCCATATCGAAGGCTCTGTCCAGCCAGTAACCAAAAAGCAAACCGATACCTGATCCAACCAGTAATAAGGCGGACCTTAAAGAGGAATCTGACGGACTTCGATCTTTCTTGAAAAGATCTGGGCTCAGGCCTTTTTCAATAATGGCCATTCGCTCCATGTTATTGAATTTGCGGATATATACAATAACTACTAAAATGCCCAGACCCAAAATGATTGGAATGGTGGTGCCAACAACTGCTACGTCCATAATGTATTAAGTTTATTTGCCCCTTTGACGCAGTCATTCTAACACTGGTTACAGGCACATCACGAAAAAATATCAGGGTACAAACATTTTATTTTGAGCCAGACAGCCTGCTAATTGTTTGTAAACTCGTTTGATCGCCTCTGGTGAGGTATCTCCCTGCAACGATTTAATGATCCGGTCGGAAAGGGTGCCTTCGGTCAGGATGACATTTAATTCCGGCTTCCATTTTTCGAGCGCACTGTTGTTGACAGAGAGCTTTTCAATGATTTTTTTCCAGAGTTCACCGGCATTACAATTGGCATTATTTCCAAAAGCCTGCACGTATTCCCAATGATCGATGGATGCTTTTTGCCCGATACGTGATGTCTTATCAAAAATTTGAACAAGGCCATCCGTTTTAAACTTCATCTGAGCATCCAAGGATATAAATTTCTCATTCACTAATGATTTGAGTGTTTCAATAACCAATGTGATGATGGCCATGTCAGCTGAAGGGCATTCTTGGATGTCCATCACCCGGATTTCAATAGAGCCTCGATCGAAACGAGGGATTGCTCCTCGTGAATTGACCCAGATGGGATTAAGAATATTGTCTTTGTCGTATGGTGCGATATCCGCTTTTATCTTTTCATAGATCGTGTTGAGATAATTGCGCTTTGAAAAAATCGCCTCCGGCACCACCTTGCCGGTGATCGAAGGAATTTTGGATTGATTGGATTTATAAAAGTCCAACCGGGTATCGATGGTGCCTGTCAGTTTTCCGTCCAATATCGGTGAGCTGGCACATAAGGCAGGCAGCAATGGCAAGATCAGTCGAACAGCAGCATGCAGCTTGGCAAATTCTTCATCATCATAAAAAGGTAAATTCAAATGCGTGCTTTGCAAATTAGACCAGCCATGTCCTTTGGTGTTGAAGATGGTATCATATAATTCATACACCTCGTTGCTGTCGTGGGGCCACAGTTTTGTATCTGTCAGCGGGTTCATAAACGGATGGGCAGCCGTGGGTACTAACATCGCATTCCACTTTTCCAGAACCGCATTGATTCTTCGCACATCATCCGCAAAACCGTTTTCCAATGCATTGAAATTAATTTCCGGTTTGGTTGATTTTAGTTCAATCACATGGAGTACTAATTCATTGGACCACGTGACGATTCCATTTTCAAAATCGCTGCCATACATTCCCAATTCATGTTTTAGCACTTCATCGGTGATGGGTTTTACAGCCAATGTATCTTTATCTACCAGCATATATTCCAGCTCGATGCCGTATGCCTGAAAAAGATGAATGCGTGAGGGTTGATTCATTTTTGTGCTTTGAGTTTAGTCAAAAATACTTCCATTATGGTGTCATACAACTTGTCTTTCACAATTTTGTCTTCAATGCCCGAGTCGATGTTGGGGTTGTCATTAATTTCAATGACGTAAAATTTCTCTCCGATTTCTTTCATGTCTACCCCATACAGTCCCTTTCCAATGAGAGCAGTTGCTTTCAGAGCTGTCTTGAGTAATTCGGGTGGAGCTTTGTCAATAGCAATGGTTTCTACCTCGCCACCTCGTGAACTGACTTTACGGGCATTCCAATTAATAATTTGCCAGTGCTTGGTGGCCATAAAATATTTGCATACAAACAAAATCTGCCCATCGATAATACCTACGCGCCAATCAAACGGAGTGGGTAAAAATTCTTGAGCGATTAACAAATCTGATTTTTCAAACATGCTTTCGCGCACGCGTTTGAACTCTTCCAGCGATTCGATTTTAAATACTCCTTTTGAAAAAGCACCATCCGGTTGTTTAAGAATGAATGGAAAAGTCATTTGTTCCGGCAACTGATCGCAATTGTCTTCGGTAATTACAAAAGATTTGGGAGTCAGAATTTTGTTGGTGCTCAACAACTCGTGCAGATACACTTTGTTCGTACACTTTAGAATAGATTGAGGGTCATCGATTACGATAAGCCCCAACGAAGCTGCTTTTTTAGCAAAGCGAAACGTATGGTGGTTGACATTGGTTGTTTCGCGGATGAAAAGCGCATCGTATTGAATAAGTTGATCAAAATCGTTTTTGGTGATGAACTCGGTATTGAATCCGGCTTCTAATGCGGCTTTGTAAAAACGTTTTAAAGCGCGATCATCAGAAGGCGGATTTTTATCTTCAGGATTGACCAGAATGGCGAGATCGTATTTTTTGCGATCTGGTTTGTAATCGCGTTTGCGATGTAAATATTTTTCCAGCGCGTTTACCAACAACGGTTTATCGGAAACAGGTACTTCGTTAATGCTGATGGGTTTGATGCTGTGCAATACCCACTTGTGTTTTTTAGAAAACGAAGCGCGAATAGATGGCGCTTGTACCAACTGAAATAGTTGCCGACCCAGTTTGTTTAAATTTTCGGAAAGTGTATTTCCAAAATAGATGTTAAAGTCAATGCGATCGTACGGCTCATTTTTGAACGTGCTCTGAATCAATTCATCAAAGTCCAATGAGTCATCACGTAAGATAGAAGGGAAGCGTAAATCCTGAATGGTAGAAACTCCAGGCAAAACTTTGTGACTGCGAGCTTCTGCCAAGAGAGAAACATAATATCCCTCGCTTTGGTAATGATACGATTTACACAGATTAATAACTTTCAAATTTTTCACAGACTGATACGCCTCCATCGAGATATACATATCAGGAGTAATCACCTCCACATCCTCGAGATTGAATTTCCAGGTTTCAGGTTTTTCAACTACAATTAATTTGGGCATTGAGGTGAAAGTGAGTTAGTGATTGTTTAGTTACGTGTTAGCTTCTTTTTAGGTTCAATGATTAACAAGTTGGCATCATAGGTTACGATCCCCAACATGATGCTGTTGATCAGCCGATCAAAGGTGACGCTGTAATACTGACTTTTCAACGGATTCGGATTCATCGGGTCGGCCAAATACACTTTGTTGGTAGTTTCATCGTAGCCATTGATAATCACAAAGTGCCCAACCGGTTCTCCTTTAATACTATCAAATTTGTTGTTGGATGGGATTTCGCGTTGGGTACCGTACAAGTAGGTAGCGCTGAGCCCCGTGAGTATGGGGATATCTTTTTTCAAATAATCTTTAATCAAATGTTCATCTAACTCTTTTTGTTGCACGATACCACCGGCCTCAATGAATTTGATGTATGCTTTCGATGCCACCTGTAGCTTTTTGCTCCGAAACTTGTAGCGCATTTGCTTTTTCAGGTTGCTGATCATCTTCGATTGCGAAAGTGAAAACCACGTGGGATCGAATACATTCAAATTATACGTGTAGATGCTGGCTTGGTAACCACGCTGCAAGGCATGGTTGCCTAGCATCACCGCTAAGGTGCCACCTGTCTTTAGGCTTTTCACTTCGCTAACCACTTCTCTCAGCGAAATTTCATCTTGATAATATTGATAGATAGAATGCAGGCAGGTAGGTCCACAGGTTACATCATCAGGTTGTGCTTTGATGTCGAAATTCAAAAACAATGCTTGTCGTGCAGACATACTTAGAACAATTTGGAAATGAGTAAGTCAAATACTTCCACTAAAATCAACGCAATGATGATCCATTCCAACAAGCTGCTTTCTCGCTGGTGCGAAATTTCCCGAAACACGCTTAGATTATCTTCAATGATCCGAAGCGTGTATTCGATTTCGCTAAAGCGTACGCGCAAATCGAAATGTTTCATCAATCCCTTGTGTAACTTATCAAGGTATTCGTCATCCCACACATGCTCGGGCGCATCGAAAATGTAAATGTTATCGGCAATATCGTTTTGAGTGGTGAGCGCCTTACCAATAAACTTGATCATATCCTTTCGGTTGATGCTGAGTTTTCCGGTTTTTTCCAGATCGCGCGCAAAGCCTTTGATTTCTGTCAGCAGGTTTTCAGTTACATTGTGATAATAATCCAGCGCCACAGATTGCGCAAGATTGAACATGGCAATTCGAATTACTTTGTTATCGAGTCGGTCAACAATCAATTCATTAAAGTCAAACTCCATTTCACCTTCCTGGCTGCTCACCTGAAGTTCATCCCGTAACCAATTGTTATTGGGATCTTTCAGGTTGGGCAGAATAGCTTTGACTGCAATTTTGATTTCTTCCTCCGAATGACCGGCAAAAACAATCACTCCATAGTTGAAGTAATATTGGTACCTGCCATTTCCAAAACTATAAAACAGCTCCGTAGAAGATTCGGATGCTGCTTTTACTTCTAAAAATGTTTTTATACCCTTTATGTCAAGCTGATTGGCTACCAGCAAAGCAGAAAGCTTGATCGTCTTTTCCATACCTCAAGATACCATGAAATGCGGTAAATACCATGCCAACTTACCGCACAAATAGATAACAGAATGATATTGTAAAAAGTTGTTATAGTTCTTTGCTTTAAGCGTTACTTTTGTGATGAAATTATCCTGCCATGAAAAATAGAATCTTGCTAGTTGCCCTTATTTGTATCATCACATTGCCGGCATTGGGTTGGGGCGTCACCGGGCATCGTGCCATTGGATTAGTTGCAGAGCAGCACTTATCGAACAAAGCAAAGAAAAAATTAAAAGCGTTGTTAGGCCAACAGTCGCTGGCGATTGTCAGTACATGGATGGACGAAATTCGTTCCGACTCCACCTACAACCATACAGCCGACTGGCACTGGGTTACTATTGAAACAGGTAAAACCTATGATGAATCACCCAAGAATCCCAATGGCGATGTGATCATGACTTTAGAGCGATTGATTGCAGAATTAAAATCCGGTAAACTCGATGCGAAAAAACAAGTCGAACATTTGAAGATGATTGTGCACTTGGTGGGCGATATTCACCAGCCATTGCATGTGGGCTGCTGCGATGATCGTGGTGGTAATAGTGTAAAAGTAAAATGGTTTCGCAATGAGACGAATTTACATACTGTATGGGATAGCAATTTGATTGACGACACCAAGCTAAGCTACACTGAAGTAGCGCAAGCGTTGGGCGAACCATCAAAAGCCGAATTAGCTGCGTGGCAGAAAGCGTCCGTTCGTGATTGGGCCAACGAATCCATGAGTCACCGCAAACAAGTATATGCTGTTGGCGATGGCAACTTGAGTTATAAGTATTCTTACAAAAATATGGATCTGGTGAAATTGCGTCTGCTGCAAGCTGGTATTCGTTTGGCAGGTGTGTTGAATCAAATTTACAAGTAGGTTAAAAGAAACACCATTGCGAGTTATTTACTAAATTTGATTATGGACTATCGAGAATATATCGAAGTAAGCGCGGATACTCGGTTTGGTAAACCTTGTATCAAGGGCACACGAATTTCTGTTTTTGATGTGTTAGGTTGGTTAGCTTCAGGTATGGATTTCGATGAAATTCTTGCAGACTTTCCTCTATTAAAAAAAGACGATTTGCTTGCGTGTCTGGCTTATTCTGGAAAATGAACTCGTTTGAGTATAGGTACCATGTCTATACCTATAATTTATAAACCCATGACCATCGAACAAGCGCAGCAAAAAGTTGACGAATGGATCAAACAATATGGAGTTCGCTACTTCAGTGAACTTACCAACATGGCCATTCTCACCGAAGAAGTGGGAGAGGTGGCACGCATCATCGCCAGGCGCTATGGTGATCAATCCGAAAAAGAATCGGATAAAAATAAAGAGTTGGCCGATGAACTGGCCGATGTGCTGTGGGTATTGATTTGTCTGGCCAATCAAACCGGAGTCGACCTTACAAAAGCCCTCGAAAAAAATCTGGAAAAGAAAACCACCCGCGACAGTCAACGACACATCAACAATCCGAAGTTATCGTAACTGAAGAACCCCATTCTTCAATCGGGGCAGTACCTCATACTGATCAGGCGTTACACAGAATTTTAGATCGTCATGAATATTGAGTTTATTCAAACGTCTAACGTGCGATGACGTGTTGAGAAAACTAACCATATCATTCTTCGCAATGTTGTACAAATGTTGGGCAGCCAAAGGCGCATCGCAATCCGGCCCGAGATAGTCTTTGAGCCTTTCTACCAAAGCACCTGCAAACAAGGTGTCTTCCAAATTCACTTTACCCTTCCATCCCGCACACACCACCAGCACATTGTTTTCATTGAACAGCAAATATTTCGCCACCGCATTCAAATTCAAAAATGCTCCAATGATAACCTCCTTCGCACCTTTTGATTTTTCGATCGCTTGTGTTCCATTGGTTGTGGTGAATGCAATTTTTAATCCACGCACCTGTTCGCCCATGTATTCGAATGGCGAATTGCCTTTATCGAATCCATCTACTTTTTTTCCATCACGCTCACCCGAAGTCACATAGCCGCGCAAGCGCATTTGCCGACATTCTTCCAGATTGGCGAATGGTGTAATACTTTCTGCACCGTGTGCAAAGGCCGTGACCATACACGAAGTAGCGCGAAGAATATCAACCACCACTACGGTTTTATCTTGCACAGGATAGAGATGCATCAGTTCAGGACTCAGGCAAACATCGATTGTTTTCATCACTCAATTTGAAGATTTGATAATTTGGAAATTCGGTAATTCGTTGATTCGATAATTCGTCAATACAACATTAACGAATTGGCAAATAATCGAATTAGCTAATTAGCGGCATTTTACTCACCACTGCCTTCAAAGCTCTTCCTCTCACGTCAATATAAATTTCAGAACCTACACCACTGTTCGCAGTGGTAACATATCCAAGGCCAATGCCAATGCTGAGCATCGGTGACTGAGTGCCCGAAGTAACTTTACCAATCACATTTCCTGCTGCGTCCTTAATCGGATAATCATGGCGAGGAATACCTTTATCGATCATTTTAAAGCCTACTAACTTGCGCGTCACACCTTCTTCCTTCTGCTTTTTGATCGCTGCTGAATTGGTAAAAGCCTTCGTAAACTTTGTTATCCAACCCAAACCACCTTCAATGGGCGAAGTAGTATCATCAATATCATTGCCATACAAACAGAATCCCATCTCCAAACGGAGCGTGTCGCGTGCACCCAAGCCAATCGGTTTTATGTTTTCATCTTTGCCTGCTTCAAAAATTGCATCCCATACTTTTTCCGCATCCGCTTTGTGCACATACACTTCAAAACCACCTGCACCTGTATATCCGGTATTACTCAAAATCACATTCTTAACTCCTGCCAATTCACCCACTGCGAAGTGATAGTACTTAATTGGACTCAAATCAGTAGCCGTCAATTTTTGTAGTACAGTAACTGCTTTCGGGCCTTGCACCGCAAACAAACAGATGTCATCCGAAATGTTTTTCATTTCCACACCCTTCGTATTAAAGCGGCTAATCCAATTCCAATCCTTCTCAATGTTGGATGCATTGACAACCAGCAGGTAGTCGTTTTCTGTAATCTTGTAAACAATCAAGTCATCTACAATGCCACCCGTTTCGTTAGGCAAACAAGAATATTGCGCCTGCCCATCAATCAGTTTGCTCGCGTCATTGCTCGTCACCCGTTGAATCAAGTCCAACGCATTCGCACCCTTCAGTGTAAACTCGCCCATGTGCGACACATCAAATACACCCACGCCATTGCGCACCGTCATGTGCTCTTCGATATCCGATGAGTAGCGGACCGGCATGTTGAAGCCAGCAAACGGCACCATCTTAGCGCCAAGTTTTTCGTGAACATGATTGAGTGGAACGAATTGAATATCCATGGTATATAAATTTGTCGGCAAAAGTAGCAACTGTTTGTCACAATTAAGCAACCGCTGATACTGTATTTTGGGGCATGGCTAAGCTGCGCAAAGCCACCGCGGTTTTCGCTTCAAGCCTGCATGCCGCTACCGCATAGGGCAGTCTTTCCGCTACAATCGCTTGCCCGTTTCACACGCGTAGATGCCGCTTCCAATAGTTTGAACTTTGATTTTTAAACCAGTACTTTGTATCCAATTCCACACACTATTCCGCCACATACAGTGAGCGCATTTGTTTTATTAAATAGCTGAGCCGGTGAAAATTTATACGAAGACAGGAGATGAAGGTACCACCGCACTATTTGGCGGTAAGCGCGTTTCAAAAGCCGATTTACGCATCGATACCTATGGTACGATCGATGAATTAAATTCATACATCGGTCTGGTGCGCGATCAACCCGTTAATCAAAATCGCAAAGAGATTCTCATCGAAGTGCAAGACAGACTCTTCACGATTGGTTCCATACTGGCTACTGAGCCGGGAAATACCAAAGTGAAAATTCCCGCACTCGCTCCATCTGACATAACACAACTAGAACAAGAAATTGATGCAATGGATACGCAATTGCCGCCTATGAAATTTTTTGTACTGCCGGGTGGGCATCCATCTGTATCATTCGGCCATGTGGCACGCACTGTTTGTCGAAGAGCCGAGCGGTTGACTATTGCGCTCAATCAACATGAAAAGGTGGACCCGCTTGTGATCCAATACCTCAATCGTCTGTCAGACTATCTTTTCGTTTTATGCCGGAGCATGGCACACGAACTTCAGATTGAAGAAACGGCCTGGAAACCCAGAATGTGAATGAAACTTTTAGCCGTCTATATTTTCATTTCGATCCTTTTCTCAGGCATGGCTGGGTACGCGCAAAAGCAACTCGTTTTCTTGCGTGGCGATCATGTGCTATTACGATTTACCGAAGGCGATCGCTTTTTGTTCAAGCTGTCGAATGGAAAGAAGGTAGAAGGATATATCACAGAACTGCGTGATTTTTCGCTGGTCACCTCGGCACTCGATACTATTCCATTTCTTCAAATAAGAAAAGTAAGCCTGCGTGGACAACGCCATTCGACATTTCTCAAGAAATTTGGCGCATTGATGTTGGCTGGTGGGTTGGGTTACATTGCCATCGATCAGGCCAATGTATTGTTTGGATCCAACAAGAGCGGATTTGATGAAAGCAATCAAATTGCGCTGGGAGTTGCCGGAGTTGGCACGTTAGCCTTATTGATCAAACCAAAGTATCGAAAAGTAAGTCGTGGAATCACCATTCGTACAATTGATTACAAGTCGCATTATTATTTACCTTCCAATTGATTCATTCGTACGTTTCATCTACTCTAAAACTTTCATAAACCTTTCCGGTTTCTTACTTTTGTAGCTTAATAATTTCTGAAATGACCTCCGAACAATTAAAGGACCTCAAAATCCGTGTTGCCGCCCTCAGGCGGTATCTTTGACTACGACCGTAAAATTGTAGAAATACAAGACGAAGAACGTATTACCCACCAGGCCGACTTCTGGAACAAACCCAAAGAAGCAGAACTTCTCCTCAAAAACATTCGATCCAAAAAAATCTGGACCGATGCATACGCGCAAGTCAGCAAACTGGTGGATGATTTAGAAGTGCTGAATGAATTCCACGAAGCAGGAGATGTATCTGAAGAAGAACTCGATTTGGAGTATCCCAAAGTGGCTAAAGCGGTTGAAGATTTGGAGTTCAAAAAAATGCTGAGTAAAGAAGAAGATCAACTCAGTGCGGTGCTCGAGATCAACCCGGGAGCAGGCGGTACCGAGAGCAATGACTGGGCCGATATGATCAACCGCATGTACATCATGTGGGGCGAAAAAAATGGCTACAAAGTTTCGCAGATCGACTATCAGGCAGGCGAGGTGGCCGGAATAAAATCTGCTACATTAGAAATTGAAGGCCCGTTTGCCTACGGCAAATTGAAATCAGAAATAGGAGTGCATCGGTTGGTGCGCATTTCTCCGTTTGATTCTAATCAACGAAGACATACTTCTTTCGCTTCGGTTTTTGTTTATCCGAAAGTAGATAACACCATCGAGATTGAAGTGAATCCCGCTGACATCGAAATTCAAACATCTCGCTCCGGTGGTGCCGGTGGACAGAACGTAAACAAAGTGGAAACGAAAGTGCAGTTGACGCACAAGCCTTCCGGAATTGTGATTGTTTGTCAGGTAGAACGCAGCCAACATGCCAACCGGGAACGTGCCATGCAAATGCTGAAATCAAAATTATATCAGCGCGAAATGGAGAAGCGGAACGCGGCCCGTGATAAAGTAGAAGCCGGAAAAATGAAAATCGATTTTGGTTCGCAGATACGTAACTATGTGTTGCATCCGTATAAGTTGGTGAAAGATGCGCGCACTGGAGTGGAAAGCCACGATGCGCAATCGGTTTTGGATGGCGACTTAGATGCTTTTATCAAAGCATATTTGCTGGAAGATCAAGAGGCGTCTACAAAGAATGACTAAGCAAAATTCTTCACACGCTTACTCATCGCGATTTTGGTTGCTCTGCTTGAGCACCATTCTTTTTTTCGCAAGTTTCAATATGCTCATTCCTGAGTTGCCCGACTTTCTCACTAAGATGGGTGGAGGCGAATTTAAAGGATTGATCATTTCATTATTCACACTCACCGCCATGGCTTCGCGTCCATTTAGCGGCAAGCTTACCGATATGCTCGGTCGCAAGCCGGTGATGATGGTAGGAGGAATTGTGTGTTTGATTTGTAGTTTGTTGTATCCTGTTCTCACCACCGTTGCCGGATTTTTGATGCTTCGATTGTTGCATGGATTCTCTACCGGATTCTCACCCACGGGTGTGGCCGCTTACATTACAGATACAATTCCATCGAATAAACGTGGAGAAGCAATGGGATGGGTAGGCACAGCCGGTGCACTTGGCATGGCCGGAGGTCCGGGCATTAGTGATTTAGTAGTGTCAAATTTTGGCTTCAATGCACTGTTTTATCTGTCAGCGACTTTTGCATTTCTTTCCGTGCTCATTATGATGCAGGTGAACGAAACACTTCGCGAAAAGAAAGAACTCACCTGGCGTTTTTTAAAAATCAAGCCAGCAGATGTGTATGAGCCGCTTGTGCTGGCACCTGCATTTGTCATGCTCTTAACTGCTTTCTCCTATGGTGCAGTGTTTACCCTCATGCCTGACTTTGGAAAGCATGTCAATATTATGAGCAAGGGTTTATTGTTCACTTCCATAACTATTGCTTCGCTGGTCATTCGATTGATAGCCGGAAAAGCATCTGACCGTTACGGACGTATTGCCGTCTTAAAATTATCTGTTCCGTTGATGATTATTGCAATGGTGACCATTGGTACCTCTACTACCCCCGAACAATTAATTATTGGTTGTGTGTTGTACGGCTTTGCGCAAGGATCCACTTCGCCCACGTTATTGGCATGGACCACCGATTTGTGTGATGACCAGCATCGTGGCCGCGGCATTGCTTTCTTTTACATTTTCATGGAAATGGGTATTGGGCTGGGTGCTTTTGTTTCTGCCTGGATTTATGGAAATGATTCGTCTCAATTTTTCATTACATTCGTAGTGTGTGCTTCGCTCTGTGCGGTTGCTTCCTTTTATTTAATGACCAAACACCGTACACGTTATGCCCAGTAAAAAAACAGGTTGGCTTATTTTATTTTTCGCTGCATCAACTGTTGAGATAATGGCGAACTTGATGGCTTGGGAAGCGGTGCATCTTTTTGCAAAACCGTTGATCATGCTCAGTTTGATTGCGCACTACTATGTTCATTCACCGGTTCGATCGATGTTATTTGTAGGTGCGCTCTTCTTTTGTTGGGCCGGAGATGTGCTGCTGATTTTTCAAGGGAAGAATGGTTTGTTTTTTATAGGCGGGCTGGTCGCCTTTCTGATCGGGCATGTGATTTACATTCTTTGTTATCGTCAATTAATGATTGCGGACAAGTCCAAAGAATTATTGGGCACACAGAAGGTTAGATATTCGGTGCCAATTATTTTGGCAGGTACGGGGCTCGTGGCTGTTCTCAGTCCTGCACTGGGTGATTTGCGCGTGCCTGTGATGGTGTATGCTTTGGTGTTAACGCTGATGGCACTAAATGCATTGTTTCGTTTTGGTCGCACTAACACAGCTAGTTTTGCACTGATATTTACTGGCGCTATCTGTTTTATAATTTCCGATTCGGTCTTGGCGATTAATAAATTTTTGCAGCCATTTAGTGGAGCCGGTGTGTTGATAATGTTTACCTATTGCCTAGCGCAATACCTGATTGTGGCCGGAGCATTGGCCCACGAACGAGAACTTTAAGAATTCATCTTTTAATAAATCATCATGGGTAAATCACTGCTACTTTTTTTGCTGGCCGTTTGTTTCATTGCTTGCGATCAGAAAGATGCGACCACTTCATCTGTTTCCGTTTGGCGAACCACCGGAGATCGCGCGAAACTATTGGAGTCCTCTACCGAGCCGTTTGCTTCAAACGCTTCTTCCAAAACCATTATTTCCATTGATACCACTCAGCGGTTTCAAACGATGGATGGATTTGGATATGCCCTTACGGGAGGAAGCGCGTACCTGATTCAGCAAAAGATGAAGGAAGAAGATCGACAGAATTTATTGCGCGAGTTGTTTGATCCGATTAATGGAATCGGCATTAGTTATTTGCGGATCAGCGTGGGGGCATCTGATTTAGATGATCATGTTTTTTCGTATGATGATTTGGCTCCTCGCGAAGCAGATCCGGAATTGAAAAAATTTAGCATAGCACCCGATCAAGAGAATTTAATTCCAGTGCTGAAAGCGATTTTGAAAATCAACCCTTCGGTTAAGATCATGGCCAGCCCATGGTCGGCACCGGTGTGGATGAAAGACAACCAACGTGCGAAGGGCGGAAGTTTGCTAAAGAAATTTTATCCTGCTTACGCGAATTATTTCGTGAAATATCTGCAAGCGATGAAAGCCGAGGGAATCGAAATACACACATTAACAATTCAAAATGAGCCGGAGAACCCAAACAACACACCGAGCATGTTGATGACGGCAGAAGAGCAATCGCTATTCATAAAAGAGAATTTTGGACCCGCCCTGCAAGCAGCGGGCCTCCGCTCCGGCATAGTATTATTTGATCACAATGCCGATCATCCACAATATCCAATCTCAATTTTGAATGATTCGGTTACCCGAAAATTTGTGGATGGCAGCGCGTTTCATTTGTATTTGGGAGAGGTGAGTGCGTTGGGTGAAGTACGAAAAGCACATCCTGATAAAAATCTTTATTTCACCGAGCAGTGGACGTCTGGAAAGGGAGAGTTTGCAGGAGACTTGCAATGGCATACAAAGAACATTATTGTTGGCGCAACCCGCGAAGGGTGTAAAGTAATTTTAGAATGGAACTTAGCAGCTGACAAAAATTTCAATCCGCATACGGATGATGGAGGTTGTACGCTGTGTCAAGGTGCGATAACTGTGGATAGCACGATTACTCGAAATGTTTCGTATTACATCATTGCTCATGCCTCGAAGTTTGTGCCGGCCGGTTCGGTGCGGGTGGAGTCATCGAAAACCGATCCATTGCATCACGTGGCTTTTGTAACACCGCAAGGGAAAAAAGTGATTGTTATCGTAAATGATCACACCACTGCACAGGAGTTTACCTTGCAATGGGGCAGTAGATATGTGAATACTTCGCTGGCAGCGGGCGAGGTGGCTACGTATGTCTGGTAATTTAACATGATAGATAGTCATTTATTATCGCTACCTTTGCGTATCACTCCTCAAAGTTCACGTATAAAACCGTTCATCGGTTCGATCATTCCAAGAGGCGTCAAGAATAACTTCAGTCTCTTTATTACAAAAATCAATTATGTCATTTGAAAAATTAAGTCTCATTGAGCCTATCCTGCGGGCTTTAAAAACGGAAGGCTATACCAAGCCCACACCTATTCAAGAGCAGGCCATCCCTATTTTACTGGAACGAAAAGATTTACTCGGCTGCGCACAAACCGGCACCGGAAAAACCGCAGCCTTCGCTATACCGATTTTGCAATTGCTCCATCAGGATGAGTTGTTTAAAAAAGCACCGGAAGGAATCAAAGCATTGATCCTGACGCCCACGCGCGAGTTGGCTATACAGATCGATGAAAGTTTTGCTGCCTATGGACGTCATTTACGCTTGCGCCACACCGTGGTTTTTGGTGGCGTTTCACAAAAAGCACAAACCGATGCTTTGCGTGCCGGTGTCGATATTTTAATTGCTACGCCCGGCCGCTTGTTGGATTTGATGAACCAACGTTACATCAAACTCGATCAGATCAAAATATTTGTGTTGGATGAAGCAGACCGCATGTTGGACATGGGTTTTATTCACGATGTGAAAAAAGTGATTGCCAAGCTGCCCACGAAACGACAAACGCTTTTCTTTTCGGCTACCATGCCGAAGGAAATTTCATCGCTGGCTAATTCGATTCTTACGAATCCATCACGCGTAGAAGTGACTCCGGTTTCGTCTACTGCGAATACGATCAAGCAGTCGATGTATTTTGTCGATAAGAAAGATAAGAAGTCGCTGTTGTTGCATTTGTTGAAAGACAAGTCGATTGTAACCGCTTTGGTTTTCACACGCACGAAGCACGGAGCTGATCGTGTGGTGAAAGACCTGACTAAAGTAGGAATCAAAGCCGAGGCGATTCATGGAAACAAATCACAGAATGCGCGCCAGCGTGCACTCACTAATTTCAAAGCACAACATACTCGCGTATTGGTGGCAACGGATATTGCAGCACGTGGTATTGATGTCGATGATTTGTCGACTGTGATTAACTACGAATTGCCGAATATCCCGGAGACGTACGTGCATCGCATTGGTCGCACGGGCCGGGCAGGAGCATCGGGACAATCATTGTCGTTTTGTGATGCCGAGGAAAAAGAATTTTTACGCGACATTCAAAAGCTGATTGGCAAACAGGTGCCGGTGGTGACGGATCATCCGTATCCGTTGGATCCGAATGCCACATTTACACCACAACCCAAAGAGCGCGGTTCTTTCAATCGTGGTAAAAGACCCGATGGAGGTCAACGCTCGGGCCAACGCTCAGGTGCACCGAAGAAACAATGGAGCGGTCGCAATCAAAGACGCGACTAATTTAGTTGCTGTACTATTTTGAAAAGCACACCTTGTGTGTGACACTGAACGATAAGCGGGCGAGGGCAAGGGATTGAAGCGGCATGCTTCCCGAGACTGTGAGCTTGTAATTTACTGTGCACGTGAACGAGGGAGCATATAGCGAAAAGCCCGGTGGCCACCGCCAGTGCTTAGCTTGCTTGCGCTGACGGTGGACATGCCCCCAAGAAAATTTTATACAACCACTCAACTTAAAATTGGGTGGTTTTCTTTTTTGTAGATTAGCCGTGTGAAGAAAATAATTCTGATTTACGGGGCTTCGCTGGCGGTGCTGGTGTTTTTGTTGAAATACCTGGAGTACCAATTTTTTGCCAAAGACCTAGCGCTCGAATTTTATCTGGCCGTGATTGCGATTCTGTTCACAGGCTTGGGTATTTGGGCGGGCTTTCGCCTGACGCGTAAAAAAGTGGTGGTGGTAAAGATGAGCGCGGATTTTGTTTTTAACGAACGCGAGCTCGATCGCTTGGGCATCAGCAAACGCGAACACGAGGTGTTGGAATGGATGGCGAAGGGGCTGTCGAACCAGGAAATTGCCGACAAGTTGTTTGTGTCGCTGAATACCGTGAAGACCCATACGTCTAATCTTTTTCTGAAACTGGAGGTGAGCCGCAGAACGCAGGCCATTCAAAAAGCGAAAGAGCTGAGCCTGATACCTTAATTAAAGGTGCGTGTTGGCCAAAATTGGCTCCCACTTTCGTACTATTTCCCGTAAATTTCTTGAAATCATCCTTTCGGGTGAAGGCTTTGGCCCCCGATTGGGCTTGATTTGAGCAAAAAACAAAAAGCTTATGAAAAAAATAGTACTGGTTTATGGGTTGATTGCCGGAGCCATTGTGGGCGGCATGATGCTGATTACGATGCCGCTGTATGAACAAGGCACGCTGGATATTAAGAATGGCGAGTTTGTTGGCTACACCACGATGGTGGTGGCGCTGTCGTTGATTTTTGTTGGAGTGAAGTCGTTTCGCGACCAACATGCGCAGGGCGTAATAAGTTTTGGTAAAGGATTTTTGGTGGGCATATTGATTACGCTAGTCGCCTCGGTGATGTATGCGCTGGCATGGGAGATTTCGTTTCATCGGATGTCGCCCGATTATGTGAATAAGATGGCGCAGGAATATGTGACGAAGCTAAAAGAAAAAGGAGCTACTGAAGCAGAGCTGAAGAAAATCGATGAGCAATATGAGGTTTATAAAACCAATTTTCCGATTCGCTTTGGTGTTACGCTGATTGAAATTTTTCCGGTGGGGTTAATTATTTCATTGATTACAGCTGGTTTGCTGCGCAGAAAGGTTTTTTTGCCCGCGCAGGAAAATGTGAACCCTAAATCCGCTTAGCGATGCAATCGAAAGCTACGACCATTGCCAATTATTTGAGCGAGTTGCCAGACGATCGGAAGAAGATTATTAGCGACATGCACAAGGTGATTACCAAAAATTTGCCGAAGGGATTTGAAGCGCGCATGAGTTACGGCATGATTGGGTATGTGGTGCCGCACTCACTTTATTCGGATGGCTACCATTGCACACCGGAGTTGCCGCTGCCATTTATGAGTGTGGCTTCGCAAAAGAATTTTATTGCGTTGTATCACATGGGTTTGTATGCCAATAAAAAATTACTGGACTGGTTTACCGATGAGTGGCGGGTTTACTCGAAGAAGAAGTTGGACATGGGTAAATCGTGTATTCGGTTTAAGAAACCGGAAGATGTGCCACTAGATTTGATTGGTGAGCTGGCTGCAAAGATGACACCGCAAGATTGGATTGCGATATATGAAAAGAGTAAGCCGAAGTGATCGGAGTTACTAACTATTAAATGCTAAAAACTTAATTTATAAGATATGAAAAAAAGATTTTTGATGGCTTTGAGCCTTGTCCTTTCATTTGCGATTGGGGTGTACACAAATCCCATGATGGCTAAACAACAAGCCGAAGAGAAACTAAAACTCGGAGCTTTCTCCATGAGCTTGAGTGTAAAAGATTTAAAAGCTTCGAAAGAATTTTATGAAGAACTTGGGTTTGTCGTTTCCGGAGGAGCGATGGAGAAGAGGTACCTTATCATGAAGAATGAGACAACGCTGATCGGATTGTTTCAAGGATTTTTTAAAGGTAATATGCTAACTTTTAATCCGGGGTGGGATGCAAATACCAAGAACGTAGAACCGTTTGATGATGTGCGAAAAATACAACGTTCGCTAAAGAGCAATGGCCGACAATTATTGACAGAAGCAAATGAAAGTACTACCGGGCCTGCTAGTTGCATGGTAACCGATCCTGATGGAAATATCATTCTCATTGACCAGCATCGATAATTGAAATAAAGCATTCACATTAAAATCAAAGAAACATGAAACGAGTAACAGGAATAGGCGGAGTATTTTTTAAGACAGCCGACCCCAAGAAAACAAGAGAATGGTATGGCAAGCATCTGGGCTTGCCGGTAGATGATTATGGCGCCAGCTTTCAATGGCTGGAGGTAGATAAACCCGATGCGAAGTCCCCGGCTTTGACGCAATGGAGTCCGTTTGCTGCGGACACGAAATACTTTCAGCCCAGCGAGAAGCCTTACATGTTTAACTATCGTGTGGAGAACTTGGTAGAATTGCTGAAAGTGTTGAAAGAAGAGGGCGTAGAAATTGTAGGTGAAATGCAGGAGTATCCTTACGGAAAATTCGGCTGGATTATGGATCCCGATGGAAACAAGATTGAATTGTGGGAGCCGAAGGATGAGGGGTTTGAGGCTACTTAAAACTCTTAAACCAACTTCCAATTTTCATCATCAATACGCCCATGATGGCTTCTTTGATAATGCTGGAAGACATTTTGGATTGACCTAAGGTACGATCGGTGAAAATGATAGGCACTTCCGTGAGTCGAAAGCCATATTTCCATGTGAGAAACTTCATTTCAATTTGAAATGCATAGCCAACAAATTTGATTTGGTCGAGCGGAATTTTTTCAAGCACCGTATGGCGAAAGCAAACAAATCCGGCTGTGGTGTCGTGGATAGGGATGCCCGTGATAAAGCGTACATACTTGCTGGCAAAGTAGGACATGAGCACACGGCTCATGGGCCAGTTGACTACATTTACTCCATTAGAGTAACGCGAGCCAATCGCTAAATCATTTCCCGATTCTTCGCATGCCAGATACAATCGCACCAAATCTTTGGGGTTGTGCGAGAAGTCGGCATCCATTTCGAGTAGATATTTGTAGCCTTTCTGTAGACCAAATTTGAATCCGGCAATGTAGGCGGTACCCAAACCTTGCTTTCCTTCACGTTGCAATAAGTGCAATTTGGTTTCGGTAGGGGTGTTGTATTTTTCTTGTAAGGATTTTACTTCGTTTGCAGTACCATCTGGTGAATTGTCGTCAACAATCAGCAGGTGAAAATCCTTCGGCTGAGCCAGCACCTCCTTAATAATAGAATGAATGTTTTCTATTTCATTGTAGGTGGGAATAATGACGAGTGCGTTGCTCAAAAGGTATTTTTTTTAAAAGTATTAATTTAACGGTTCGATTACAATTTGTATTGTCAAAGTAATGCGTAAATCGCACGCCTTCGACTAATAAATGCTAATTTTCGATTTCAATTGTAATGAGCCAGTATGACCAAAGCAGTTTTTTTGGATAGAGATGGAGTATTGAACAAAGACAATCCCAATTATACCTATCGGGTTGCCGACTTTCAAATATTACCGGGTGTGATACAAGCACTGCGGGCGTTGCACCAAGAGGGTTATAAACTGATAGTCGTTACGAATCAGTCTGGAATAGCACAAGGAATTTATACTCATGCCGATGTGGCTGCTTGTCATTCCTACATGCAGGAACAATGCGGTGGTGTAATCGATCATTTTTATTATAGCCCCTATCATCCATCATCTACTCATTCGCTTACGCGGAAACCGGGGACGTTGATGTTTGAAAAAGCTCGGGCAAAATTCGACATAGATTTTGCTCAATCATGGATGGTTGGGGACAGAGGCAGAGATATCATTCCAGCCCGCCAATTAGGGATACGAACCATTCAAATTGGCGATGAGATTGAACCAGAGAATAAGGCCGACTTTACTTGTGAAAGTTTAAAAGAGGCATCATATTTGATTACAAACACTACTATAAATCACTAAACAATCCCCTCGTATGAAAAAACTAACTGTTTTTCTTTTTATGCTAATGAGTTTGGCCTGCATGAGCCAGACCTTTGAAGGCACTGTAAAGTTTTCAATGAAGGCAGAAATTACAGACCCTAAAATGAAGGCCCAAATGGAGCAAGGCATGCAACAATTGAACGATCCTGCCACCCAGGCCAAGATGAAGGAGATGCAGGAAAAGATGAATGACCCTCAAATGAAAGCCATGATGGAAGCCAATCCACAAATGAAAGCACAGATAGAAAACGCGATGAAGATGGCACAAGGTGGAGCTGCTCCCGGTGGCGGAATGTCTTCGATGATGCCAACCGGTTTTACATATAAAATGAAAGATGGCAATTCACTCACCATCTTAGAGGGTGGAATGATGCCAATGGAGGTTCTTACCTTGAAGGATAAGTCGTATCGAATCGATCGCAAGAATAAGACCTACTCGGAATTAGGTGCAGGTGGTCCGCCCAATGTGACCCAACCAGCAAAGCCGCAAGTGCAGATCACTAAAACGAATGAACAAGCAACTATTTTGAAATACAAATGCACCAAATACATTGCCACCATTACGGAGAAAGACAAAACGATCAATCAAATCTATTGGACAACAACAGAGATTAAAGATTTTGATTTAAAGAGTCTCGCCAAACAACGCATGGGACGCGGTGAACCCATGTTTTATGAAGGTATTGAAGGAGTGCCTTTGAAAATTGAAATGACGATGCCCGAAGCAAAGATGATCATGGAAGTTACCGAGATTAAACGCGAAACGCTCAACGCATCTGATTTTTCTCTTCCTGCCGATTTCAAACAAACCAAGGGAATATTCTGATGGGTTTCTGATTATAACAAAAAAGCCTTCCGATTATTTCAGAAGGCTTTTTTTATTGTATTCAATCAGATCAAAGCGATCCGCTCACTTTCAGTTTCGTAGGTTTTTGACGCTTAGGCGCATGTGCCTCTTCGTAGCCTAATATTTTCATCATGCTCTCGCTGGTTTGCTCGCTGGCGAAAAGTTCGGTAGAGATTTCTCCATCTTCGTTGCGATCGATCAACACATGTTTGGGGGCAGGAATCAAACAATGTTGAATGCCTCCATACCCGCCCAATGATTCCTGATAAGCACCTGTATGGAAGAATCCAATGTAAAGAGGTTCTTCGTCATTAATCATCGGCAAGAATACTTCTCCGGTGTGTGCCTCTGAATTATAATAATCCTGACTGTCGCAGGTAAGTCCACCAATATTGATTTTGTGATATGGATCATCCCACTTATTCAGCGCCATCAAAATGTATTTTTGATTCATACCCCACACGTCCGGAAGGTGGGTAATGAACGAGCCGTCAATCATATACCACAACTCTTTGTCGTTTTGTAGTTTTTGATCAACTACGGAATACAACACCGCTCCACTTTCGGCCACTGTAAAACTTCCAAACTCTGTAAAGATATTGGGTACCGGCACGTTATTCTTTTCGCAAATCCATTTGATGTTCTCTACGATCTGCTCGATCATGTATTTGTAATCGTATTGAAATGTCAACGAAGTTTTAACCGGAAATCCTCCACCGATGTCAATCGAATCGAGCGAGTCACAGATTTTTTTCATTTCGCAATACTTGAAAATGAATCGGCTTAACTCACTCCAGTAATAGGCGGTATCTTTGATTCCGGTATTGATGAAAAAGTGCAACAACTTCAATTTCGCCTTGCTACTCGTGGCAATCTTCTCTTTGTAAAGCGTGTTGATGTCGCCATAGCGTATGCCTAGGCGAGAAGTATAAAATTCAAATTTAGGTTCTTCATCAGCAGCTACCCGAATACCTACATTATATGGTCTATTTGCATTCTTTTCGTAAGTATCAATTTCATTAAGATTATCGAGGATTGGCATGCAATTAAATCCCTCATTAATCAACTCAGTAATGTAATTCCTGTACTGAGGCATCTTGAAGCCATTGCACAAAATGTATGTGTCTTTGGTGATTTTACCGCGACCATATAAAGTGCGCACGATCGGGATATCGAATGAAGAGGAAGTCTCTATGTGAATATCGTTCTTGAGTGCCTCTTCCAATACAAAATCATAATGCGAAGATTTAGTGCAATAGCAGTAGGTGTATTTGCCATTGTACTTGAATCGCTCCATAGCATTGTTGAAGGCCGCCTTGGCATAGCGAATGTTTTCGCTGATCCTAGGGAGATAGGTAATCTTAAGCGGGGTACCGTATTGTTTGATGATGTCCATCAAAGGCACATCATTAAAAAGTAGTTCGTGGCTGCGAACTTTAAACTCTTTTTGAGGGAATTCGAACGTCTGTTCAATCAATTCACGGTAGCTCTTCATTTCGGTAGTGGTTGTTCGGTGTTGGTTGATGGAGTCGAACAACGCGTTAACGGTCTACCAGCAACCAAAAATAAGGTGCAATATTGACATAATTTTGCCATCTTTGCAATAATTCAGACCGTATGGTTAACTACAGTTTCTTAGTTTTTTCAATTGCACACGCACTCCCCGATTTCTGACGGGATTGAGCTAAGAAATTCTTTTGTTTTAAGTAGTTAGTTAATCATTTACCATTAAGCCTAATTTTTGTGAAGTCGAAGGAAATAAAGATCATTGAAGTGAAGTCCGAAATCGGTGCCGGAACGCGTGGAGCCAGTTTGGGTGTGGAGGCCATGAAAATTGCCAGCCTTGATCTGAAGTCGGATTTGTTCAGAAAATACGATTCGGTTGAAGTTGAAAATGTAAACGAATTGCTTTTTGACGGGGCCGAACACGCTTATGCGAAATTCATTGATGGCGTACTGATTATGGAAGAGCGCGTTTGCCTGGAGGTGTACGAACAGCTTTTTGATGATTACTTTCCGTTGATCATGGCGGGAGATCATTCAACTGCCTACGGCACGATTGCCGGAATCAAAAAGGCGTATCCGAAAAAGAAACTAGGTGTGGTGTGGATTGATGCCCATGCGGATATTCATTCGCCTTTTACTACGCCTTCGGGAAATATGCACGGCATGCCTTTGGCGATGGCTTTGGATTATGACAATCTGGAATGTAAAGTCAATGACCCCCGCGGTGAAACCCTCGACTATTGGGAGCAAATCAAAAATGTAGGCGTTCAAGGCGCAAAAATCAATGCCGAAGATTTGGTGTATGTAGCCGTGCGAGATTTAGAGAAGCCTGAAAATTATCTGATCAATAAGAACAACATCAATTTCATCGAGGTTGAAGACATTAAAAAGAATGGAGCTGATAAAATGGCGCAGCGGGTGTTGCAAATGCTCGACCACTGCGACTTAATCTATGTTTCGTTTGATGTAGATAGTATTGACAGTCGCTTTTCTACCGGTACCGGCACACCTGTGCCTAATGGATTGACCGTAGAAGAAGCGAAGTTGTTGAATGTAGAGTTATGTAGAGATCCGCGCGTATGTGCTTGGGAGATTGTAGAAGTGAACCCTACGCTAGACACCGAAAACCGAATGGCGGAAAGTGCTTTTGAAATCTTGGAAGCCGCTGCCAAATCTATTGAAAGCAGACCTGTCCTAGCTGAATAGTTTGCTAATTTGTTGTGGCGGAATCTAGAGTGTCATAAAATCGCTGAAAAATAAATATTGATAATAAGGTATTTACAGCAATGGCTGTCCAAAATAACTTTGACAATATCACAGCGAATAGAATGATGAAAAGGCAAAATACCCACGTCAAATAGTTTCCCCTATTTCTAGGTTGAAGATATAAGAGGCTCCGCAAAAACATTCCGGTTCCCCAGTTTAAAAGTAGCAATCTAATAGCTACTGTTGGTTCAAATTTTGAAATCATCCACAAACTTTCGGGAAGAGTAACTAAAAGGTAAACCATAAACTCATTAGCATACAAAACTACTTTCTGGGCCGGAAAATTTCTTGTGAAAATTAAATACACCCTTTCAAATTGAAAAGATTCAAATAGCAAGAAGCTATGAGCAATTGAGGTAGCCAGTACAATTATTCCGCCTGCCTGAAGCGTGTTATCGGCATTATGAAGAAGTAGAAAACCACCTGCCAAAAGAATTATTGAAATTAATTTAGTAACGACCAATGAGATTTTCAAATTGTAGACAAGATGATACAATGATAAACTGAATAGCGGTTTTTTCCATCCCATGATACTTTTTATCGGCCAAGAGAGGTGAGAAGAATGAGTTGGTTTATGAAGACAATTGAATAGTAGAAAAGCTCCAACAACGCAGAATGAAAATAGGATAATGATCGCAATCAGTGGTACCTGGTAGAAATTGTAAAGAAAACCAATCACCATGGCGAAGAATAAATAAAGCAACATGGGTGAAGCTATGACGAGATTGATAAGAAGCCAAACAGTGATTTGTTTTTTCTTATCGAGTGAATTAACACTGTGATGCAAAAATTGATGATCGACTTGCCCAAGTTGGTTATACATATAAGTCCAGCTTTTGATTGTAATCAGAAGCCATAAGATCATCAGCAAACCAGCAACTTCCGGTGAACTAGCCACTTCTATGACGAGTAGTAAGTTATGTTTGACGATCTCTGTTTCTGATAGATGTGATTGGTTTAATACTTGAACAAATACCAAAGACATGCCAAACAGAATAAAGAAGGAAAAGAACAAGCCTGCATGTGCGTAGTAAAAGCCCCGAACCAAAAGCTTAAATAAAATAGAAGTTGTTGTTTTCATGCTACGAGCGATACCTTCAGTTTTTTGTTTTCAATCACAATTTGCGCAGTGGTTGGCAAACTACCGAGGGCAAAATCTTGATGGGATGTGATGAGAAAACTGATTCGATTTATAAGGTGTTTTTCTTTTATCCAGTTCAGTAAATTTACCTGCGCATCCGCATCTAAGGTGATTAATGGCTCGTCTAGCAAAATAATTTCAGGGTTTCCAATAAAGGAGAGAACTAACGAGAGTTTTTTTAATGCTCCACTCGATAACGTACCGATGGGTTGATTGAGGTAGTTATGGATTCCAAAAGATTGAACGATGTCTTCAATCTGACCGTATGAGCCGCTTTTTGCTTCGATGAATAATTGTATCAATTCAAAAGCTGTTAGAAACTGCGGAAAAAGGGGCTCGGCATCGCCAAAGTTGATTTTCTTTCGATAATCTATGGGATTCTTTTTCAGGCTAATATTAGAATTTAAGAGAATGTCACCTTCACAATGAACGATTCCTGCCATTGATTTAAGCAACGAACTTTTTCCAGTTCCATTAGCCCCACGTATCCAATAAATACCGGGTTGAAGCGTCAGACTCTCAATTTCAATGATGGTTTGGTATCAATACGATTTTTGAAAGTTTCTAAATTGCAGCATTTCAGTAAGTTTCTCTATTAGTTATCGTTTTAATAAAA